>CAVVYE010000028.1:0-22775 GCA_963752455.1 uncultured Thermoleophilaceae bacterium | reverse complement strand
GGGTCTTCAGCTCGCGCGCCACGGCCAGGCCGAGGATGCCGCCGCCGACCACGGTCAGGTCGCACTCGGCTGTGCCGCGTGTCAGCAGACATGGGCGTGAGGTTACGCACCACGTCGCCCGGCAACCGCGGGCTCCGCCAGCTCGGCCACCCGCTCCGCGGGGGCGGGGTAGCGGTAGGCGTCGAGGCCGCGCGGGGCATACGGCAGGGTGCCGCTCCACGGCGGCGCGCAGCGCGACGAGTCCGGCGTCGTCGGCCGGGTCGAGCGCCACGCCCGTTCCCGTCTCGGCGACGATCCGGGCGGCCTCGTTGCGCCCGCCGAGCGCCACGATCGGCCGCCCCGCGCGAGGTACTCGAACAGCTTGCCCGTGGCCTCGCCGGAGTGGCGGGAGGTGACCAGCACGAGGGCGCTCGCGCGCCGCTGGAGCGCCACCGACTCGGCCCGTGGGAGCCGGCCCACGTGCGACACCACGGCCCCGAGGTCCGCCTCGGCGATCAGGCGGGCGTCCCGCTCTTCGAGGTTCCCCGCGAGCGTGAGGCGCAGGCGGTCCCCCAGCCCGGGTCGCTCGTCCAGCAGCCGTCGCAGCGCGCAGAACAGGGGCTCGGGGTCCCGCCCCCAGCCGCCGCTCATCATGCCGGTGTGCACGAGCTCCACGCGGTCGCCGCCCCCCTCGGCGATGCCGCCGACCGCGTCGGGCTCCAGGTCGGGATCCCATGCGTTCGGGACGTGCGCGACCTCCAGCCCGTGGCGAGCCCTCCAGGTCCTCGGCGATCGGGCGCGTGGCGGCGATCACAACATCCGCGCCCCGCAACGCGCGTCGCTCGAGGTTCCGGTTGAGCGCGCGCTGCGGGCGCGTGGGGAAGTCGGGCAGGAAGCGCTCGAAGGTCCAGCCGTCGCGCAGGTCGGCGATCCAGGCATGCCCGAACCGGCGGCGCAGGGCCAGGCCGATCAGGTGTGTGGACTCGTTCGGCGAGCTGGTGATCACACAGTCCGCGGGGCGCTCGCGCAGGTTTCGCCACGCCGCCGCCAGTGCCATCGGCGCCCAGCTCAGGAGGAAGGCGTCCGGCACCACGACCTGCGTGAGCACGGCAGGCAGTCCCGGTGCCCCGGCGGGCTCGGCAGGTCTTGCCCGCCCGCCCCGCGCCCCGCCGCTGTCGGGAGCCGCGAGCGGCGCGAGGCCCGCCAGCGACCGCAGCCGGGCGGACGCCATCAGGTCGGCCGTTCGCGTCACGTCCCGCTCCTGCGCCTCGTCGGCCAGCAGGCCGAACGAGCCGCTGGTCACCACCCGCACGTCGTGGCCGGCCCGGCGGAGGTACTTCACGATCGCCCCCCAGCGATGCGCTCCCGACGACGGTGTGGGCGGGTAGGGGTGGACGATCACCAGCAGGTTGAGGCGGGTCATCGCGGGCCCTCCGAGCCGAGGGCGGCGTCCACCATCTCCACCACGACGTCGCGGTTGCGCTCGGCGTTGTGCACCCGGGCCGCGCGGTCCGCTCCCTCCTTCAGCGTCGCGATCCCCTCCGGGGTGAGGCCCCGGATGCGCGTCGGCGAGCGCGTCGGCCGTGAACCCCGACGCCACCACCCCGCAGTCGAACTCCTGCACGATCCGCGCCATCTCGGGCGAGGGCCCCACCACCAGGGCGAGCCGCGCCTGGAGGAAGTCGAAGAGCTTGTTGGGGAGGGAGAGCTCGAGGTTCGCGTGCAGTGGCGGGTAGAAGATCACCCCGGCGTCGTAGTCGTTGGCCACCGCGGTGAGCCTGTCGATCGGCATCGGCTCCAGGAAGCGAATGCGGTCGTCCCCCTCCGCCGCGGCCACGAGCCGGGCGAGGTAGCTCGGGTTGGTGGGCAGCAGCACCAGGTCGAGCGTGGCCCCGCCGTCCAGCCGCCGGACCGCCTCGATCATCAGCTCCAGCCTGCGCTCTGGCTGGGCTCCGCCGTGGTGGAGCAGCCGGATCGGGCTCGTGCGCGGGCGTGGGCCGAGGTCCGCGCAATGGAGCGGCATTCGTCACCACGCGGCAGTCCACGCCGTACTCGCGCTCGTAGCGCTCGGCGATGCCGGGCGCCACCGTGGTCATGGCGGACACCCGCGGCAGGTACCTCCTGAGGAGCGAGTCCACCTGCGGCCGCATCAGCAGCGGCCACCAGCGCACGTGCTCGTACTGGGCGGGCGCCCACTCGTGGGCGTCGAACAGAACCGGCCGCCCCGGCAGCCACCCGGCAGGCCAGTGGCAGCGCCTCCACGTCGTTGGCCAGCACCAGGTCTGCCTCCACGCCCTCGAGCCGCTCGAGCGCGGTCCGGTGGAGGAGGACGCCCCAGTAGGCCGGCCCCGACCGCCGCATGCCAGCAGCCGCACCGCCAGCGCCGCGCGTCGGAGCTGCGTGGGTCAGCGCGCCCTGAGACGGGCGGGCGAAGGTCCACGAACTCCACGTCGTCCCGCCGGCGGGGCTCCGAGGCCCGCCGCGACCACGTCGTGGCGGGTGCGCAGGAAGCCGATCTGCCGCTCCAGACGCGCGTCGCGGCCCAGGTCGCTGAACGAGATGACGAGAACCGGCTCAAGGGCGGCGAGCATAGTCGCGGCGCAGGACGGCACCCGGCGCGACGGATGCGGGTGACGGGCCGGCTAGAAGCACCCGGGTGTCCGAGCCCCCCGGCATCCCGCGGCGCACCGTCGGCGCGGGCGCCACCCTCGCCATGGCGGCCCAGGTCGTGTCCGCGGTCACCGGCGGCCTGCTCGGCATCGTGGTCGCGCGGCTGCTCGGGCCGGAGGCACGGGCGAGTTCAACCTGGTGCTCACCACCACCCTCGTGCTCACGGTCGTGTGCAGCCTCGGCGTGGAGGTGGGCCTCAACTACCGCGTGAGCCGCGGGAGCCTGGAATCCGGCCGCGGCCCTGCGCCAGGCCCAGCTGGCGGCGCTCGTGCTCGGCGCTGGTGGCTGCCGGTCTCGGCATGGGACTGGCCTTCGCCTCCAGGACAGCCTCTTCCGCGACGTCTCGCTCACCGCGCTCGCGGTGGGCGTGGCCGCGCTGCCCTTCTCGCTCTCGTGGACGTACAGCTCCTTCGCCGCGCTGGCCACGGACCGCTACGAGGCCTTCGCCATCGCCGATCGGGGCGCAGAACGGCGTGGCGCTGGTGCTCGGCGGCGGGCTCGGCGCCGGCCTTCGGGGTCACGGGCGCGGTGGCCGGGTGTGAGCGCCTCGCACGCCGTGGTGGCGCTGGGCATCTACCTCTGGGGAGCGCGCACCTTCGGCGCCGCGCCGGTGGGTGGCTGCGCGAGACCCTGGCGCAGGCCCGCGCGGGCCGTGTCCTTCGGCCTGCGCGCCAACCTCGGGAACATCCTCCAGCTCTTCAACTACCGGGCGGACCTGTTCGTGCTCAACGCGGTGGTCAGCCAGGGGGAGGTCGGCCGCTACGCCGTGGCCGTGTCGGTCACCGCGCTGGGGCAGCTGATGCCGCGGGCGCTCGCGTCGGTGGTCATGCCCCGCGTGGCGGCGCTGGACGCCGACCGAGGAGCGCGGCGCCCTGGACATGGTCCTGGTGAAGTCGGTGCGCCACGCCGTGCTCATCGCCCTCGTCGATGAGCGTGGTGCTGGCGCTGGGCCTGCTGCTGGTGCCCGCTCGTGTACGGGCCGGACTTCGAGGGGGCGGTCGTGCTGGGGCTGCTGCTGATCCCCGGGTGTCGCTTCATAGCCGTCGGCGGCGTGCTGAGCTCGACCATCGTGGGCAAGGGCAAGCCGCAGTACTCGCTCTACAACGTGCTCATGGTGACGCCCGTGACGCTGGCCCTCTACGCGTCGCTGATACCCGCGCTGGGCGCGGTGGGCAGCGGCCCTGGCATCGAGCATCTCCTACATCGCCACGACCGTGGTCGCCTGGCACTACTTCCGCAAGGTCACCGGCCTGGGCACGGGCGCGCTCAGGCCCGGGCGCGACGAGATCCACGACTACCGGCCTGCTCGCCGCGCGCATCCGCACCCGCGGCTGGCGGCGCCCCGCTCCGGTAGACTCGCCGCGCCATGGACGGAGACGCTCCTACTGGGAACGGCGGCTCGCCGAGAGCGACACCCTCAGCGGGGTGGGCTGGCTGGGCCTGGGCGAGCCGTTCAACCGGTGGATGTACCGGGTTCGCCGCAGGGCCTTCCTCCGCCGGATCGGGCCGCTCGTGCGCGGACGGGCGCCGGAGGTGCTGGACGTGGGCACGGGCAGCGGCTTCTATGTCGAGCGCTGGGCCGAGCTCGGCGCGCGCCCGATCACGGGGGCGGATCTCACCGACGCCGCGGTGGGCCGCCTGCGGCAGCGCTTCCCGGCCCACGCTTCGTCCAGCTCGACATCGGCGCCGGACGGCATGCTCGCTCGGGAGGAGCTTCGACGCGATCTCGGCGATGGACATGCTCTTCCACATCACCGACGACGACGCCTACGGGCGGGCGTTCGCCAACCTGGCGCGGATGCTGAGGCCCGGCGGCCTGCTCGTGTTCACCGAGAACTTCGTGCACGGCCCGGCCGGGCCGGACGCGCATCAGGTGAGCCGCCCGCTGGAGGAGATCGAGGCGCTCGTGCGCGCCGCCGGCCTCGAGCCGCTCTGGCGCCGGCCGGCCTTCGTGCTCATGAACGGCCCGGTGGACTCGGACAGCCGCCTGCTCGCCGCGGCCTGGGCCGCGACCACGCGAGCGCTGCGCGCTGGCCCCGGCGCCGGGCGCGGTGCTGGGCGCGCTGCTCGCGCCGCTGGAGCTTCTGCTGATCTCCGTGCGGCGGGAGGGGCCGTCGACGGAGATGATGGCCGCGCGCCGGCCCGCGGACTACGGGCCAGGAGCCGCGCGCGGCGCGGAGCCGCACGCCCGACCCGGCGCCCGGCCAGCTCCTCGGCCTCGGCGTAGACCTCCTCCCAGCGGGCCGCGATCGCGCGCGGCCCGAAGCGCTCGGCGCGGCCGCGACGCGATGGCGGCGCGGTCGAACCGCTCGGGCTCGCGCAGCGCGGCCTCGATCCCGGCGGCGAGCGCGTCCGCGTCCCCGGGTGCCACCAGCACGCCCGCGCCCGGCCCCAGCGCCTCGGGTATGCCGCCCACGTCGCCGGCCACCACCGGGAGCCCGCTGGCCTGGGCCTCGAGCACCACGCCCGAGAGCGTCTCCGATTCGCTCGGCCTGCACGAGCAGGTCGGCCTCTCGCATCAGCTCCGCCACCTCGGACCGGGGGCGGCTGCCGTGGAACTCGACCAGCTCGGACAGGCCCAGCTCACCCGCAAGCCGGACGCAGGCCTCACGCTCGGGGCCGTCGCCCACCATGTCCGCGCGGAAGGCGAGCCCCCGGGCGGCGAGGTCGGCCAGGGCGTGAAGCAGCCGCGGCACCCCCTTGATCGGGACCAGGCCGCCCACCACGAGCAGCCGCGGGGGGTCCGCCGGGCTCCGGCCGCCGCCGGCGGACGGAACAGGCCGGTGTCCACCGGGTTGGGCACCACCCGGAAGCGGGCGGAGATCCCGTAGGCCTCGATCGCCCGGCGCAGGCTCTCGGACACCGGGGCCACGATCTCCGCGCCGGAGAAGGCCACCCGGGCGAGCGCCAGGTCCGTCCGCGAGGCCAGGCGGCGGGGGAACAGCGAGTAGTGCTCGCTCACCACCACCGGCAGTCCCAGCAGGCGGCCGAGCACCACGCCCACGGCGCCGAGGGTGAACACGTGGGCGTGTACGACGCCGGCGCGGAAGCCGCGCGACCGGAGTCGCCGCAGGCCGGCCTGCCATCCCCGCCACGAGGCGCAGCTTGCGCAGGCGCCCGTGGGCCGCGCGCACCCGTACCGTGAGCACACCGTCCTCGATCTCGTCCGAGATCTCGAGCGTGCCGCGAGCCCAGCGGGCCGGCCGGCTCGACGAACAGCACGGCCACGTCGTGATCGGCCGCTGATCGCCCTGGCCTGGTCGCGCACGAACACGCCGTGCACCGGGTTCTCCCGGCGCGGGTACCAGGCGGGGAGGATCAGCACCCGCCGTCTCCGCTGAGCGTCCGGCGGCATGCCGCGCGGCTAGCTGGAGCGCCGGGCACGCGCCAGGCGCCGATGAGGTACCCGCTCAGGCGCGGATGGTTGAACCGGCGCAGGCTCGGCAGCCGGCGCCCGGCCGTGGCCACGAGCCCCTGGGTCACGGCCCACAGCGGCAGCGTCGCGAGCGTCCGCCGCTCGCGGACCGCGAACACCCGCGGCTCGAAGCCGCCGACGTACTCGCGGAACAGCCGCTCGAGCCCCAGCCGGCGCTCGAACTCGTCCCAGCGCCCGATGTCGAGGCAATCGGAGTTGTGCACGGCCATCCGCTCCGGGGCGAGCCGCTCCATGAACCAGCGGTTGACCCCCACCACGTTCGGCGCGCCCAGGATCAGCGTGCCACCGGGGCGCACGAGGCGGGCGTGAGCGGCCACCACCGCGGTGAGGTCGGTGAAGTGCTCGATCAGGCCGAGCGAGTACACGAGGTCGAAGGCTGCCGGGCGGCTCGCCCGGGTCCAGGAGGTCGCGCTGGTGCACCTCGAGCGGCAGCCCGAGAAGCTCGAAGTTGCGGCTGGCCAGCGCGCAGCCCTCGGGGAGAAGTCCATCGCCGCGCAGCGGTAGCCGTGGGTTCGTCCGAGGTAGGCGAGGTAGCGGCCCAGGCCGCCGCCCACCTCCAGCGCCGAGCTCGCCCGGGCCGGGCGCGGCGTGAGCGTCGAACACGTCGAGGATCGCGTTCACCTGCGGGGAGCTGGGATCGCGGTGCGCCTCGGCGGGCAGCCGCGTGCCCTTCCAGTACTCGTCCCAGTGATCGCTGTCGGTGAAGCGGTCGCTGGGGGGCTGGGGGGTGGATGTGGCCGGCAAGCTGCCGATCCTAGTCAGCGCCCTCCCCGGCACCGGCCCCGGCCGTGAGCAGCACCAGGTCCTGGGCCGCCTTCCCGCGGATGATCTCGAGCGCGCCGAAGTGCTCGCCCCAGTGGCCGGCGCAGGTAGTCCTCGGAGTGGAACGCGAGGCCCCAGCCGGCGCCGTCGCCGATGAACCGCAGGGCGTTCCAGCGCGACCACTCCGCCGCCTCGTAGATGAACCCGCGCTCCGCGAGCGACTCCGCCGCCAGGCGATCCGGCGCGGAGCGGATCGCCCCCACGGACGCGCCGCTGACGAACCGCTGGAACGCCGCCTCGCCGTGCACGGTCAGCAGCGCGACGCCGCCCGGCCTGAGCACACGGCGCACCTCGGCGAGCCAGTCGAACTGGCCCCGCTCGTCCAGGTGCGTGAACACCGAGACGGAGTAGACGAAGATCGAAGCTCGCATCCGCGTACGGAAGCGGCGGGTGGAACCCGTTCACCTCCACCGCGAGCCCGGGTGGTGGCCCGCGCAGCCAGGCGATCGCCCCCTCGTCGATGTCGCAGCCGTGAAAGGAGGTGCCGGCGCCCCAGCGCTTCCAGAGCGGGAGCAGCACGCGGCCGCAGCCGACGCCGAAGTCGAGCACCGATGTCGAGCTCCTCGAACGATCGGCCGGCGGTGCCGAGCGCATCCGGAAGCAGCTCCTCGTAGGCCTCGCCGTTGCGGAGGAAGGCGTCGATCCCCGGGGAGCCCGACCCGCGCGCGGAGCGCGATCGGCGGGATCGGCTCGGTGTGTCCGGTGCGACGCCGGTAGCGGCGCACGAGCAACGGGTCCACGGCCGAGAGCGCGGCCTGCGCGGCGCTCTTCGCGGGACGCCGGCAGGTCCGATCCCGCCCGCCGGAGGCGTCGCGACATTCGCTCTCTCATGGTCCGCGAGCGTAACGAGCCGCCGGATGGCCGCCCGCGCTGCGGCTAGCCTGCCTGCCCGATGCCCCGCCTCCTCCACATCCTTCCCCACGAGGGCGGCGGAGGCGAGGCGCTGATCGACCTGCTCGCCCAGCTCGACGGAGTTCGAGCACGAGCGCATCCACCTGAGCAGGGCGAGGGAGCCGCTGCGCGCCGTGCCGTCGATCGCGGCCGGGCGGGCTCGCCTGCGCCGGCGCGCCGTGCCCCGCCGACGTGCTCCACGTGATCGGCGACGCCGCGGCGATGATCGTCGCTGCCCGCGCTGCGTCGCCGCCCGGCCGTGGTGGGCACCCACGGCCTCCATCTGCTGCGCCGGGCCGAGGGCCCCGCGGGCGTGCTCGTCCGGCGCGCGGATGCGCGTCGGTGCTGCGCGCGGCGGCGGCCGTGGTGTGCAGCTCGCGCCCCGAGTGGGACGACCTCGAGGCGCTGCTGCCCGGTGGCGCCGCTGCGCATGGTGGCGAACGGCACTCCGCGCCGCCCGAGGAGGACCCGGGAGAGCGGCGCGCCGCCCGCGCCGCGCTGGGGCTCGCCGAGGACCAGGTGGCCGGCGCTCTACCTGGGCCAGCTCGAGGATCGCAAGCGCCCGCTCGACGCCGTGGCGGCGGCGGAGCTGGCGGCGGCGCGCGACGAGCGCGATCGTGCTCCTGCTCGCCGGCGAAGGCCCGCTGGCCGAGGAGGTGGCCGGCGCGGGCGGGAGCGGCCGTGCGGCCGCTCGGCTTCCGCAACGACCCGGAACCCTGCTCACCGCCGCCGACCTGGTCGTGCTGCCCTCCGAGCGCGAGGGCCTCGCGCTCGCGGTGCTCGAGGCGATGGCGCGCGGCCGGGCGGTGGTGGTCTCGGACGGGGCCGGGCAACGCCGACGCCGTGGGCGACGCCGGCGTGGTGGTTCCCGTGGGGGACGTGGACGCGCTGGCCGACGCCTTCGTCCGGCTGGCGGGCGACGACGCCGAGCGCGCCGCGCCTCGGCCGCGCTCGGCGCGCAGCCGGGTCGAGACGCGAGTTCTCCATCGAGCGCTACCTGGAGACCATGGACGCCCTTTTCCGGGAGCTGCTCGAGGCGCCCGTGAGTCACGGCCGGCGCCGGTAGGCGGCCACCACCCGGTCGAGCGAGGACCCGCAGCGAGAGCCGCGCGGCGTTGCGCGCGAACCAGTCCGCCGTGGCCTCGCGCAGCGCGGGCCCGGCGTCGCGCACCCGCACGATCGCCTCCGCCAGGTCGCCCGGGATCGGCCGATGGCGAGCACGAAGCCGTTCTCGCCCTCCTCCACCAGCTCCACCGCCGCGTTGTCCGGGCGCCGCCACCACCACGCTCGGGAGTGCCCACCGCGGCCGCCTCCACCACCACCAGCCCATAGCCCTCGCGACTGCGAGGGGAGCACCATGCAGAGCGCGCGGCGCAGCGCGCTCCTCCACCTCGCTCGGGCGCGACGAACCCGTGCAGCTCACCGCATCGCCGAGGCCGAGCTCGGCCACCCGGCGCTCCACCTCGGCCCGCTCCGGGCCATCGCCGAAGACCTCGCAGCCGCAGCGACGGCACCCGGCGCGCGCAGCGCCGGCATCGCGTCCACCAGGGCGGGCACCCGCTTCTCCGGGATGTGCCGCCCGGCGAACACCACGAGCGGCCTCCGCGGGCGACGGGCACCGGCCGGCTCGAGCGCGCCCGACGTACTCGCCCTCGCAGCACGACCGGGCTCGCCGCGCAGGCCCTCCTCCACGCAGCCGCGCGGCGTGCAGGCGGGAGAAGCAGAAGGCGCGCTGGGGCACGCGTGCGCACAGGCGCTGGACCGATGGCCCGGCGGCCCCGGCCGCGCCCGAGGTACTCGCGCCAGTACTCCCG
Organism: uncultured Thermoleophilaceae bacterium; assembly: GCA_963752455.1. Classification (GTDB taxonomy): domain Bacteria; phylum Actinomycetota; class Thermoleophilia; order Solirubrobacterales; family Thermoleophilaceae; genus JACVRW01. The sequence goes on along the minus strand of CAVVYE010000028.1, from coordinate 13,163 downwards.
CGACCACACCTCGTGCCAGTCCACCACCAGGCGGAAGCGCGCGAGCGGCCGGACCAGGGCCGCCGCGCAGGAGCGAGAAGTAGGGGAACGAGGCGGTGTGCACCACGTCGTAGCGCCGGCCGTGGCGCAGCAGGTGGAGCAGCACCCCGGCACCGAACACGAGCGGCGGCAGGATCCGGCGCCGGCCCGAGACGCCCTTCACGTAGAGCTCCATGCGCGGGCCGACCGCCCTCACGTCCACCCCGGCCACGCCGTGCTCGTGGCCGTCCCACTGGCGCAGGGTCAGGTAGGTCACCTCGTGCCCCTCCGCCGCGAGCCGCTCGGCCAGGTTGCGGTACCAGCGCTCGGCCCCGCCCACGGTGTGGGGGAAGAGACAGTCGTAGACCAGGCAGATCCGCATGGGCGGAGCATCGCGGGCCGGGCGGCAGTTGCGCACCGGAGCCGGCTGCTTCCGCCGCGCGCGCTAGCCTGGCCGGCGCATGCTCGGAGGCCGCCGACCGTCCCTCGTCGTGAGAGAGGCCTTCCGCAGGCGCAACTACCTGGCCCTGTGGCGGATGGCTCGAGTGTTCCCGGACACCCGGGACGCCGCCGGGCGCTATCTGCTCGGCCGCGGCTCCTACCCGGCTCGGTGCCGCGTCCGGACTCCGGCGGGTGAGGTGGCGCCGATGCTCCACAGCAGCCACGACATGTTCACGGTGAACGAGGTGTTCTGCCGCGAGGACTACGCGGCCGGGCCTGGGCTCCGCACCGTGGTGGACATCGGCTCCAACATCGGGATCAGCGCGCTCTACTTCCTCACCCGCGACACCGCGTGCCGCTGCTTCCTCTACGAGCCCGTCCCACGGAACGTCGAGCGCCTGAGGAAGAACCTGGCCGGTTTCGAGGACCGCTTCGAGCTCACCGAGGCGGCGGTGGCCGCCACCGCCGGCAAGGCGGGCTTCGGGGTGGAGAACACCGGGCGCTACGGCGGCATCGGCGTGGCCACCGGACGCAGACGATCGAGGTCACCTGCCTGGGCATCAACGAAGTGCTCGAGCAGGCGCTCGAGTCGGCCCCCGTGATCGACGTGCTCAAGATCGACACAGAGGGCACCGAGCTCGAGATCCTGGGCGGAGTGCGGCCGGACCTCCTGGGCAGGGTGCGCACCGTGTACCTCGAGACCGAGACGCCGTTCCCCGGCGGTCCCGGAGGCCTTCGAGGCCGGCTTCCGCAACGACACGCTGGTGCTTCGCAACCCGCACGCCTGAGGGCTCTCCGCGGCCGTGAAGCCGCCTGACCGTCCGCTACGATCGCGCCGAGCGCGCTTTCCGGCTGGTGCGGGTGTTGTCAGTAGCGCGGCCGCCCCTACCGGAAGGCCGCATGCCCAGCATGAGCTCCACCCAGGCGACCCAGCAGCCCAGCACCTCTCGCCGAGAAGCCGAGCCAGAGCCGCTCGTTTCGGTGGTCATCCCCTGCCTCAACGAGGCGGAGAACATCGAGGAGTGCGTGGGCCGGCGCGCGCGCCGCGCTCGAGTCGGCCGGGCTCGCGCGGCGAGGTGATCGTGGCCGACAACGGCTCCGAGGACGACAGCGCCGAGCTGGCCGCGGCGCGCCGGCGCCACGGTCGTGCACGAGCGCCGCCGCGGGTACGGCAGCGCCTACCTCGCCGGCTTCGCCATGGCCGCGCGGGCCGCTACATCGTGATGGCCGACGCCGACCTCACCTACGACTTCGACGACATCCCGCGCTTCGTCCGCGAGCTCGAGGAGGGCGCCGACTTCGTGGTGGGCGACCGCATGGACAACATCCAGCCCGGCGCGATGCCGCTGGCTGCACCGCTACGTGGGCAACCCGGTGCTGACCGGCGTCCTCAACCTCTTCTACCGCACCGGCGTCAAGCGACGCCCACTGCGGGATGCGGGCGGTCCGCCGGGACGTGCTGCCGCGACTCGACCTGCGCACGACGGGGATGGAGTTCGCCTCCGAGATGGTGATCCGGGCGGCCAAGGAGAAGCTCGAGATCCGCCAGTTCCCGATCGAGTACCACCCGCGCGGCGGAGACTCGAAGCTGTACAGCTTCCGCGACGGCTGGCGCCACCTGCGCTACCTGCTCGTGCACAGCCCCACGCACCTGTTCGTGATCCCCGGGGCTGATCATGGCCGTCGCTGGGCACGCTCATCTCGCTCACCGTGCTGCTCCAGCTGAACGTGCTCGGCCGGGAGTGGGACCTGCACTCGATGGTGGCCGGGCGCGCTGCTCATGATCATCGGCACGCAGGTGGTGGCGCTCGGCCTCTGCGCCCATGCCTACGGCACCTACTTCATGGGCGAGCGCGACCCGTGGTTCGACCGCATGCGCGCTCGCTTCCGGCTCGAGCACGGCCTGGTGCTCGGCGGCGTGCTCATCCTCGGCCGGGGTCGCGCTCTGCGCGATCATCGTCGGGACCTGGATCGACCGCGGCTTCGGCGCGCTGTCCGAGGAGCGCCTGGCGCTGCTCGCCGCCACGCTCCTCATCGTCGGCATCCAGATCTTCTTCTCCTCGTTCCTGATCTCCATCCTCGGTCTCCGCCGCCACAGCTAGCCGCCGCCGGTGGTCCAGGCCTGGCTCCTCCTGCCCGCGCTGCTGGCGGTGCTGTCGCTCGGCTGCGGGCTGCTCGTGGACCGGCTCGCCACCACCAGGGTCCCGGGCGTGCTCCTGCTGCCGCTCGGGCTCGCGGTCATCGTGGTGCTGGCGCGGGCGTGCGTGGCAACGGACGCCACCGCCTCCGCTGGCCACGCCCGTGGTCGTGGCCGCCGCGGCGATCGGCCTGGTGGCCGGCGCCGAGCGCCTACGCGCGGTGCACCTCGATCGCTGGGCCGCGGGCGCGGCGCTCGCCGTCTTCGCCGTCTACGCCGCCCCCGTCGTCCTGAGCGGCGATCCCACCTTCGCCGGGTACGGGATCCTCGGAGACACCGCGGTCCACTTCGTCCTGATCGACCGCATCATGGACGCCGGCACCGGGCTGGAGGGACTCCAGCCGTCCGCGTACGAGCAGACGCTCCGCAACTACTTCGCCAGCGGCTACCCGCTCGGCGCGCACGCCGCGCTCGGCGCCGTGCGCCCGCTGGCCGGGGTGGACGTGGCATGGGCCTTCCAGCCCTTCCTCGCCTACATCGCATCGATGCTCGCGCTGACCATCACCGCGCTGCTGTCACGAGTGGTGAGCTCGCGCTGGCGCGCCGCGCTGATCGCCGCGCTGGTGGCCCAGCCGGCGCTCGTCTACGCCTCTTCCTCCAGGGCAGCGATCAAGGAGCTGGCCACGCTGTGGCTGGTTCCGCTGCTGGTCGCGCTGGTGCCCGGCATCACGGATGGGGCGGACAGGCGGGCGGAGTCCGGCGGCCGGGCGCAGGTCGGCCCCCGGGACGTGATTCCGCTCGCGGTGGCCTCCGCGGCGTCGGTGGCGGTCATCGGAGTGGCCGTGCTGCCGTGGCTCGGCCCGGTGCTGCTCGTGGCGCTGTGGCAGGTGTGGCGCCGCCGCCCGCGCTCGCTGCTCTCGGTCGCCGTCCCGGCGGTGGCCTTCGCCGCCGGCTTGGCCGTGCTGTCGCTGCCCACCCTGCTCGACCTCGGCGACTACCTGAGGGTCACGAAGAAGGTGGTGACCGCGCAGCAGGAGCTCGGCAACCTTCTCCAGCCGCTCGACGACCTACAGCTCTTCGGCGTGCTGGCTGCAGGGGGACTACCGGCTGTCCCCCACGGGGGGCGGCGGGCTCTCGGACCTGGACGCCACCTACCTGCTGATCGGCGTGGCGGTCGCCGCCGGGCTGCTCGGCCTGGGCCTCCTGGTGCGCCGCCGGGCGCTCGCTCCGCTCCTCTACGTGGCCACCTCCGCGGTGGCCCTGCTCTACGTCACGCACGGGGGTTCGCCCTGGGCCGACGCCAAGGCACTGGCGATCGCCTCTCCGGCAGGGTGCTCCTGGCGGGGCTGGGGCCGTGGCGCTCGAGGAGATCGGAGCGCGCGTGAGCGCGGCGGCGATCGCGCTGGCCCTGGCCGCGGAATCCTGCTTCCAACGCGAAGGCCTACCACAGGCGAGCCTGGCCCCACGCGACCGACTCGACGACCTCGTGCGGGCCGCGGATGTCGTGGACGGTCGGGGGCCCACCCTCTACACCGAGTTCGAGGAGTTCGCGAAGCACTTCCTCCGCGACGGCCACCCCGTCGGGGCCAGCGAGGCGTTCGCGGTGCCGGGGCTCGTCCCTTCGCTGCGCGCGGGCGGCGCGCCGCGGTTCGGCTTCGGCACGCCGCCGACCAGATCGCGCTGCGCGATCTCGACCGCTTTCGCACGCTCGTGATCCGCCGCTCTCCGGTCGAGGCGCCCCCGCCGGCCGACTTTCGGCGAATCTGGAGCGGGCACTACTACGAGTCTGGCGCCGGCGCGACGGGGTTGAGCATGTGCCGCGGGACCTTCCGGGCGGACCTCCTGCGCCCGCATCGACCGGCTCGCCCTCGGGCGGACGGCGGCGTACTCGCTCGTCGGCGCCGAGCGGCCGCGGTGGCGATCGCTCTCCCGGCCGACGCGCTTCCCGCCGGCTGGACGGTGAGGACGGACGATCCGTTGCTCGTGGAGACGGGCGGCCCGGGACGAGTCGAGGTGCGCGTTCCGTCGCGACGGGGAGCTACGAGGTATGGCTCGCCGGCTCTTTGGGACGGCGGCTCGGGTGAGCTTCGACGGGCCGCAGGCTCCACCGAACAGGACGCTCTCGCGGCCCCCGGGCTGGATCTACACGGTACGTCCGACCTGCGCGGGACCGCACCGGGTCCGGATCGTCGGCGGGGCGGCGGCAAGCCCCGGGAACGGCGATGGGCCGCGCTTCGTCGGCCCGGTGGCCTTGCGCCTCCCGTCAGGCGCCGCCGAGCAGCTCGGTGGAGCCCGCGTCGTGGCGAAGCCTCTGCGGCCGGCGCTGTCGCTGGCTGGAAGCCGCGTCCGGCAGGCGGTTCGCGCTCGCGCAGCGCCTCGCGCAGCCCGCTCTCCACCTGTGGGGCGGCGAGATCCCATGAGGCCGTCTGCGCGAACTCGAGCCCCGCCTGCGAGCGCCCGCCCAGGTTCCTCGTCGTCCAGCAGCGCCTCCAGCGCCGTCTGCGAGCGCCGACGGGGTCGGCCTCGGCGAACTCCATCCCGCCCGTGTCCCCCGCCTCGGCCTCCGTCGACCCCCCGACCAGGTCCACGCACGGCAGGCCGCAGGCCAGCATCTCCTGGGGTATCAGCGAGTAGTTCGTGAGCGACAGGCAGAGTCCCGACCGTGGCCGCCGAGTAGTGCCGCGCCAGCACCTCGGGGTCCGCGACGCCGAGCGACTCGTACTCGAACGAGAGCGGCAGCGGCTGCGGCTTGCCCGAACAGCACGATCCGCGTGTCCGGACGGCGGCGCTTGAGCTCCTCCAGCGCGAGCGCGCCGAGCTGGCAGGCGCGCCGCGGTGTGACCTCGCGCGCGTAGAAGATCGACGGTGTCGCGGCGGCGCTCCACGGGCTCGCGGCCGGTAGACCTCAGTGGTCCACGCCCAGGCGGAACCAGGTGCCGCGCTGGCCGTAGCGGCGCGCGCACCAGATCGTGCAGCCATCGGCTCGCGGTGATCCCGATACAGACCCAGTCCGTAGGTCCCTCCGCCCAGATGGACTCGGCGGAGGTGGCGAAGAAGTCCGGCTCGTGGTCCTGGATCAGGTACGCGCGGGCCCGGCAGCCCGGAAGCAGCACGGTGGGTACACCGTGTCCCAGCCGGTGGCCAGCACCACGTCGGCGCCGTTCCAGTCGTCGAAGCCGCATGTGCGCGGGCGCGCGCAGCGGAACGAACTCGTCGATGATGCGCCGCGGACGCACGGCGCCCGCTCGGCATGCCGTCGTGGGTCGTGCAGCCAGACCGAGCAGGTGTGGCCAAGCTCGCTCGAGTCGGGCGAGCAGCGTGAAGATCGTGCTGTGGCCGCCGCTGCCGCGGCTCGAAGGCGGGATCACGGTGGCGACGTGCATCGGGCGCTCGGCCATTCCCGGCACCGGGCTCGTCGAGCGGGGCCGCGCCCTCCCGGGTCACGCGCAGCACGTCCTCGATAGGGGTTCGTGCCGGCGCAATCAGCATGCCGCGGCGGCACGTCCTGGCTCGCCGCGCCGCGCCGCGCCGCGACCCTCCAGCGAGAGCGCGCCGCTGCAGCGCGGGCCGGCAGGCGCGTCGGCGCGCGAGCCGAGCGCGGCGGCCGCCCGCCGCCCGCCCTGGTGCACTGCCGAGCGCGCCGAGCCAGCGGCGCGCTCCCGCGGCGGCTTGCCCTGCTCGTCGCATCCAGCGAGCGTCGGCGCGCGACCTCGTGGAGCGCAGCGCGCAGCCGCAGCGGCTCCACGTGCCCGCTGGCCTGGCGCAGCCCGCGGTACTCGTCGAAGTAGCGCTTCATGAACTCGAGCGGCCCGTAGTCGTGGGCGTGGCGCACGGCAGCGCCCGGGTGGAAGACCTTCACCCAGCCGGCCTCGAGCATCGCCCGGCCGAAGGCCTGGTCCTCGCTGTAGGGGAGGTCGGCGAAGCGGATCTCCTGCCCAGCACTCCCGCAAGTAGCAGGCGTTCACGTTCGAGAGGAAGGTGAGCCCGCCGGCCCGCTGGAGCGCGGGACCGCCGTCCGGCGAGAAGCCCGCGAAGAACTCCATCAGCTCGCGCGCGATCATCGGGCTCGTGTCGGGGTCGGGCAGGTGCGGCCCGAACGCCGCGCCCACGCGCGGGTCGAGCTCGAACGCCTCGCGGTAGGCGGCCAGCCAGCCCGGGCTGCGGGCACGGCGTCCTGGGTCAGGAAGCAGATCAGCTCCCCGATGGTGCGCTCGGCGGCGAGGTTGCGGGTGCGGCCGTGCCCGAACTCGGCCGGCGGGATCTCGATCAGCTCGGTCCGGCCACCGGCGCGGCGAGCTCGACGCGAGCCGTCGCGCGAGCCCGAGTCCACCACGATCAGCTCGAGCTCGCCCTGGCGCGCGCACCGCCTCGAGCACCCGCGGAGCAGCGGGCCGCCGTCCCGCACGGGGATCACCGACCGAGACCGAGCGCATGGCGCCTACCTCGGCTCGAGCACGTAGAGGTCCTGGTTCCCCTCCACGCGGCCGGGCCGGAAGAAGGCCACCCGCCATTCGGGCGTGAGCCCTGGCCAGCAGCCACTCCGGCGGTCAGGAAGGCCGTGCCCCAGTCCGGGTTCGCCACGCCGTGGTCGCCCGGCCTCGCCGAACTCGGCGGCGTACCAGATAGCCGTCGTCGTACAGGGCGTCGCGCACCTCGCTCGAGCTGGTCGGCGGAGCGCGAGCCCTCGCGGTGGGTGTGCGCCATCGTCTGCTCGCCGTGGGTGGTGATCAGCAGCCGCCCGCCGGGCTTGATGATCCGCCGCATCTCCGCGAGCCAGGCGAGCGCGGCGCCCTCGGCGAAGTGGCTCCAGATGGAGATCGCGAAGACGAAGTCGAAGCGGTGGTCCTCGTAGGGGAGCGGCGGGCGCTCGGGGCTGCGCGCGAACGAGACGCCGGGCAGGTTGGCCTGCGCCCACTCGATCGCGTCCGGGATCGGATCGCAGCCGTACCAGGCGATCTCCGGGCCGGCCGCGGCCAGCACGCGCACCACCCGGCCGGACGAGCATCCGAAGTCGAGACCGGCGTGGCCCGGGGCGAAGTCGTACCCGCTCTGGCGCAGGGCGTCCACCACGAGGTCGGCGTAGTAGGTAGGAGCCGCCCGCGGCCAGTGGACCCTGCGGCCATCGAGTGGACGCCGGGGCCGGGCATGGCCGACGTGAGGCCGGTGCGCTCCAGCGCGGCCTGCACGTCGTGGTGGGCGGCGAAGGCCAGCAGCAGGCGGCGTCGCTCGGTCGGGGTCGGCGCGCTGCCAGCTGCGCCGCCTGCTCCAGCGTCGAGCCGCGACTCGATGGCCGCGACCTCGGCCGGCTCGAGACGGCCGTGGAGGAGCTCGGTCACCGGAGCGGCGAACAGCGGATCGGGGGAGATGGTGCGAGCGAACTCCGTGGCTGGAGCCACCGCGGGCACTCGGAAGCACCGGAGCCGTCTGGGCGCCGAGCTGCGGGGTGCGGCGGGCCCGGGCGCGGGAGGCCCGCGCCGTCCTCACGAACTGACGCGTGCCGCCCAGCACGGCGCGGGCCTGGCGCGCGCCCGCCGGCGCTCATGAGCGCGTTCAGGTCCACGTTCCAGCGGTCGAGCCAGTAGTTGCGGTCCTGGGCCGCGGCCAGGGCGGCGTTGGCCCGGGCGGTGCGCAGGTGACGCTCCCGCTCGAGTTCCTCGACGCGCACGCGCAGCGGCCTCGGCCTCGGCCGTGTCGCTCGTCCGGCATCAGAGGTCCTCCGCAATCCGTGGCGCCTCGCGCGTGAAGACCCAGAGGCCGAGCGCGAACGTGGCGAACACAACCGCCAGCGGGATCAGCAGCCGCACGCCTCCGCCGATGGCCTCGGCGGCGCTCGGGGCCGGTGGAATCGATTACGGCGTAGCGCCACTGGGTCACGATGCTGGCGATCGGGTTGGCCATGGCCGGACGCTCGAGATTGCTCCGGGAGGAAGGAGAGTCACGTAGATGATCGGCGACGCGTAGAAGAGGATCTGGAGCGCCGACCTCCCAGATCGGCTGCATGTCCCGGTAGCGCACGTAGAGCGCGGACAGCAGCATCGTCACGCCGGTCGCGAAGAGCACGAGCAGCGATCAGGAGCGGGCACCACCTCGAGCCAGGTCGACGCGCGGCTCGATGCCCGAGGCGAGCACGAAGACGAACACCACGATCAGGTTCAGCCCGAGGTTGAAGAGCGCGTGCAGGGCCACCGAGAGCGGGATCACCAGCCGCGGGAAGCGGACCTTCCGCAGCAGGTTCTCGCGCTCGACGAGCGAGCGTGACCCCGCGGCTGGTGGTCTCCGAGAAGAACGTGAACAGCACGATCGCGCTGAGCAGGTATCACCGGGTAGTGCTGATGTCCGCCGCCGAAGCGCACGACCTCCGTGAAGACGAAGTAGAGCACGCCGAACAGGAGCAGCGGCCGCATCAGCGTCCACAGGTAGCCGAGCGCCGAGCCGAAGAAGCGCAGCTTGAAGTCCGTGGCCGCGAGCATCCAGGTGAGGCCCCAGAAGCGGCGGAGGTCGTCGCCGATCGCCGACGGTCCGCGGTAGCGCGTCACGGCGGGCTCGGCGCTCACCGGCGCGTCGACCTCGAACTCGAAGGGCAGGTCGGCCACTCCGCCCGTGCAGTGCGGGGCCTGGACGAGCAGCGCCGCCACGTCCTCGGCGAAGGCGTACGCCTCGAGCCGGCTGTCGCGATCGCCGACGGCGGCACTGATCGTGTAGCGGCCGGGGCGAGCCAGGTTCACGAAGGTGAACCGCAGCACCACGCACCTCGCCCGCGTCGAAAACGTCCGGTCCGCGCGTCGCGGACCTTCGTCGACGCAACGAAGATGGTGTGACGGACCTCGTTGCGGAAGCGTGAGCGTGAAGTCGGGATCGCTGAGCTCCCGGTTGATGCTCGACCTCCATAGCAGATGGTGATCTCGTCCCCCTGGCGCGATACGACCTGCCGCTCCTCCTTGCCGGTGCTCGCACCAGACAGCGCGGACCGTGCACCGGTCTCGTCGTCTCCGTCGGCCCCCTGGGTGTCCGTCGACGGTCGCCGAAGTTCAGCTCTCCGTAGCGTGCGGGTGATGTGCTCGGGAGCGCCCACGTCCGCCACGTGCCCGCGCTCGAGCACCATCGCCGCGGTCGCAGAACCGCTCCACGCTGCTCATGTCGTGCGTCACGAACAGGATCGTTCGCCCCTCGGCCTTCATCCGCTCGAACTCGGCGAAGCACTTCTGCTGGAACGAGGCGTCGCCGACCGCCAGCACCTCGTCGACGAGCATCACCTCGGCGTCCACCTGGATCGCCACCGAGAAGCCGAGCCGCACGCTCATCCCGGACGAGTAGTTCTTGAGCTTCAGGTCCACGAACTCCTCGCAGCTCGGCGAACTCGATGATCTCGTCGAACCGCGCGCGCGCCTCCCTGCGCGAGAGCCCGAGCATGATGGCGTTGATCAGCACGTTGTCCCGCGCGGTGAGGTCCGGGTTGAAGCCCACTCCGAGCTCGATGAAAGGCGACATCCGCCCCCTCACCTCGATCGTCCCGGAGTCGATCGCCGTAGATGCCGGCGAGGCACTTCAGCAGCGTGCTCTTGCCGCTGCCGTTGCGCCCGACGATGCCGAAGAACTCGCCCGCCGCTACGTCGAAGCTGATGTCGCGGAGCGCCTGGAACTCGTCGTAGGTGCGAGCGGTCCGAACGGATGCAGGGCGCGCTCCTTGAGCGTGGAGTAGTGCTGGTGGGGGAGGCGGAACGACTTGCAGACCCCGCTGGCCGATACGGCCGTCGGAGCGCCTGCCAGGAGTCGTGCTCTGCCCTCGGGGGAGGAGCTGAGTGGACAGACTTTCGTGGTCCCCCACCTTGCGTGTGCCGGTCGCGTCCAGACCGCCGAAACTACCAGTGCGTCGCCCGCTTCCGTGGGCCTAGCGCTGCCGCAGCCGCAGCAGCGGCACCCCGAACCAGAGCGTGGCGAACATCGCCGCAACGATCACCACGGCCGCCGCGGTGAGGGCGTCCCGGAACAGGAAGCCCGTGACCAGCCAGATGGCGCCGGTCATGGCCACGGCAAGCAGGGCGCCGCCGGCGATCACCAGCTGGTTGGCCCGGAAGATCAGGTTCTCCTTGTCCTGGGTGCGGAACGCGATTCGGTGCTGGATCGACGGCGCGATCAGGCAGGCGGACGCCGCCGCGGCGCACAGGAGGGTGGCCAGGTAGAGGTCCTTCTGGAAGGCGGTGACGTCGGCGAACCGCTGGTTGAACGGAACCACCAGCAGGAAGGCGAACAGCACCTGCACGCCGGGCAGGATGACCCGGAGCTCCTGGAGGAGTTCCTCCAGGTTGCGGTCGAGCCGCTCCGCCGGCGTCTCGTCACGGCCGCTGCCGCGGTGCCCGCTCACGATGGCGCGAGACTATCTCTGTCGCGCGCGTTCGTGGCGGGCACCTGAGCGGCGGACGGCTAGGAGCTGCGCTTGCGGGCCGCCGGCTTCTTCCGCGCGGTGGTGGCGGACGCCCTGCGGGCGGTGGAGCCCGACGTCTTCCTGGCCGCCGACGACGAGGCCTTGCGGGCGCTCGAGGACGTGCGGCTCCGCGTAGCGGCCGGCTTGGCCGCGGTGCGCGGCGCGCCGCCGTTGCGGCTGGGAGCCGAGCGCTTGCGCGTGGAGGTGCGGCGCCGCTCGGCCGCCGGGATCTCCTCGGTGGCCACGGCCTTGGCCAGCGTGCTGATCTGACGCTCGAGGAAGCTGGCCATCCGCTCCTCCTCGCGCCGGATCGCCTTGGCGAGCTTGGCGGTGTCCTTGTCGCCCACGGCCTCGGCCAGGGTCTGGATCGCGTTGTAGGTCGCGATCTCCTCGTGCTCGTTGAAGAACTCGGTCTTCGCGTTCTTCAGCAGCTTCTCGGCCTCGCCGGTGCCACGGATGGCGTGGAGCGGGCCCTTGGCGGCGGCGAGTCCCTTGGACGCCACCTCCTGCACCTTCGCGGCGGCTCCGGCCACAGCCTCGGGCGCGGCGTCGGGCAGCGGTCCGGCCTCGGCCTTGCCGCCGAGCTGCTTGATCCGCTTGGCCACCTCACGGCCGTGCGCCTTCGTCTCCTTCAGGTGCTCCTTCAGGCGCTTCTGGTACGGCTTGCGCCCGGCGGCCATGGCGATGTGCGCCTGGAGCGCGACCTCCAGCTCCTTCTCCTTGCCGTAAGCCTCGTTCAGGTACTGGATGAGCTTGGAGTCGCGTGTGTTCGGTTCTGCCATTCGGTTCCTCTTCTCTCGTCGGTCGTGGTCAGCTTGATCGGGTACCCCGATCAACGGCCGGCAAATCGTGTGTCCCGGGGATGTCGTCCGGGTAGGGTCCGCGCACGGTGGTGCGCGACGAGGACGACTGGGTGGGAGAGCCCCCGGAGGGGCACTATGACGCTTCGCGCGCGCGGCCGGACTTCTGGCGCAACCAGAGGGTGCCGCTGAGCATCACCGGAGTGGGCCTCGGCGTCGCGCTGATCATCCTCGCGCTGGCCTGGCTGCTGTAGGCGCTCAGCCCGCCGCGAGGTCCGCGAGCGTGCGCATGTCCGGCACGGTGAGGTCGGGCCGCGCCTCGGCGGGCGGCGTGGCCCCGGAGCCCTCGCGTCCCTGGCGGCGGTCGACCCACACCGTGGTCATGCCCAGGCGCTTGGCCGTCACGTGATCGTGGAAGAGGCTCTGGGCCACGTGGAGGATGCGCTCCCGGGGAACGCCGATCCGATCGAAGGCCAGCTCGAAGTTGTTCGTGCTCGGCTTGTAGCTGCGGGCCTGCTGGGCGGTGATCACCCAGTCGAAGTCCACCCCCAGCCGCCGGGCCGATGCGGCGAACAGGTCGTCGTCGCAGTTCGTGATGGGCGCGAGCCGGTAGCGCTCGTGCAGGCGGTGGAGGGCCTCCGAGCTGTCGGCGAACGCGGGCCAGTCGCCCACCGAGCCCGAGAATCTCTCCACCTCGGCGTCGCTCGGCTCGAAGCCGAGGTCGGCGCCCATCCCACGGAGCGAGCGGCCCAGCACCTCGCGGTAGGTGAGGTACTCGCCCGACTCGAGCTCGGCCTCGTGGCGGGCGTAGGTCTCGAGGATCTCGTCGTCGCCCGCCTCCACCCCGTGGGCGGCGAGCACGGGGCGCGCGGCGGCGAGCAGACCGCTCTCCCAGTCGATCAGGGTGCCGTAGCAGTCGAAGGTGAGGACGTCGAACGCGCCGAGGTCGATGCTCGGAGCGGCCATCGCCTAGCCCCGCCGCATCAGCCGCCCGACGGCGGCCATGAGCTCGTCGGTGAGCTGCTCGGGAGACTCGTCGGCCGCTCCCCCACCACGCAGTGCCGCGCGTGGTCGTCGAGCACCCCGAGAGCCACCTTGTCGAGCGCGGCCTGGATGGCGGAGATCTGCGTCAGGACGTCGATGCAGTAGCGGTCCTCCTCGACCATCTTCTCCACGCCGCGCACCTGGCCCTCGACTCGTCGCAGGCGCCGCGTGAGCTGATCCTTGGTGGCGGTGTACCCGCGCGCGGCGGCCGGCTTGGCGGTGTCGGTGGAGGCCATGGAGCAAGATTAGCCCCTAACCCTCGGGGGGTATACGCCTTGATCGCTTGCGCACCGCCGCAACA
>CAVVYE010000027.1:0-19595 GCA_963752455.1 uncultured Thermoleophilaceae bacterium | reverse complement strand
CGACGAGCTCCGCTCCTGGCTCGCGGACAACCACCCGGGTGAGGATCCGCCCGGGGACGACGAGGCGTTCGAGCACCGGCGCGCCTGGCAGAAGCAGCTGCACGACGCGGGCTACGCCGGCTTCTCGTGGCCGAAGGAGTTCGGAGGCCGCGGCGCCACGCTCGTGGAGCAGGCCCTCTTCGGCGAGGAGATGGCCCACGCGAAGGCGCCGCAGCCGGCCAACGTGCTCGGCATGGTGATGGGCGGCCCGGTGGTGATCGCACACGGGGACGAGACCCAGAAGGAGCGCTTCCTGCGCCCGATCCTCTCCGGTGACGAGATCTGGTGCCAGGGATTCTCCGAGCCCGATTCCGGATCGGACCTCGCGTCGCTGAAGACGCGCGCCGTGAAGTCCAACGGCGAGTGGGTGGTGACCGGCCAGAAGGTGTGGACCACCTACGCCCACAAGGCCAAGTGGTGCATGCTGGTGGCCCGCACGGACCAGGACGCGCCCAAGCACCAGGGCCTGACCTACTTCATCATGGACATGGAGCAGGACGCGGTGCAGGTGCGCCCGCTGCGCCAGATCACGGGCGAGGCCGAGTTCAACGAGCTCTTCATCGAGGAGGCGCGCATCCCCGACGAGAACGTCGTCGGCGGAGTGGGCAACGGATGGGGCGTGGCCATCACCACGCTCATGCACGAGCGCGCCGGCCTCGGCGCATCGGCTGCCGCCGGCATGCGGGTGGCCCTCGGCGAGCTGGTGGACCTGGCCCGCGAGCGCGGAGTGACCGCCGATCCGGTGATCCGGCAGAAGATCGCCCAGCTCACGATCGAGGTGGAGCTGCTGCGCCTGAACGCCTGGCGCGGCCTCACGGCGATCATGAAGACGGGCATCCCCGGACCCGAGGGATCGGTCGTGAAGTGGCAGTGGGGCGAGCTCGAACCAGTCGCTCACCGAGCTGGCCGTGGACATCCTCGGAGAGGACGGTGCGCTCTGGGACTCCGCCTGGACCTACCGCTTCCTGCGCTCCCGCGCCAACTCGATCGAGGGCGGGACCACCGAGATCCTCAAGAACATCGTGGCCGAGCGGGTGCTCGGCCTTCCGAAGCTGCGCTAGCGAGGCCCATCGTGAACTTCGACTTCACCGACGATCAGCACGCCATCAAGCGCACGGCCAAGGACTTCCTGGCCGCGCGCTTCACCGCCGATCGCCTCCGCGAGCTCGCGGAGGGCGGCACCTACGACGACTCCGTCTGGAAGGAGCTCTGCGAGCTGGGCTGGCCGGGGATCTTCGTGTCCGAGGAGAACGGCGGCCAGGGCCTCGGCACCATCGAGCTGGTGATCCTCATGGAGGAGCTCGGCTACGCGCTCGCGCCCGTGCCGTTCCTGTCCACGGCCGCGGCCGGGCTGGCCCTCCAGACCGCCGGTTCGGACGAGCAGCAGGAGCGCTGGCTCTCCGGCATCGCCAACGGTGAGCTGCGCGGGACCGTGGGCCTCGCCTCCAACGGAGAGGCCCGGCTCGTGCCCGACGCGGAGGGCGCCGACGTGATCGTGCTCCTGGACCGCGACGGCGGCCGCGTGGTGGAGGCCTCGGAGGCGGAGATCGAGCCGCTCCACACGATCGACGCGACCCGTCGCTTCGCGAAGGTGCGGGCGGAGGGTGGGGACGCCCTGCCCGGCGACACCTCGGCGGTGCTCGACCGGATCGTGACCGCGCTGTCCGCGGAGCTCACGGGAGTGAGCCAGCGCGCGATGGAGATGGCCGTGGACTACGCCCGCGATCGCAAGCAGTTCGGGCGCCCGATCGGCGCCTACCAGGCGGTGGCCCACCGCTGCGCGCAGATGCTGCTGGAGACGGAGGGCGCCCGTTCCGCGTCCTACTACGCGGCGTGGACGGCGGACGCGGAGCCCGAGACGTTCCCGGCGGCGGCGTCGATGGCCAAGGCCTACGCCTCGGATGCGGCCTGGCGCGTCACCGCCTCGTCGCTGCAGGTGCACGGCGGCATCGGCTTCACCTGGGAGCACGACCTGCACTTCTTCCTGAAGCGGGCGAAGGCCGACGGGCTCCTCTTCGGGTCCGCGGGCGAGCACCGCGAGCGCGTGGCCGAGCTCACCGGCCTGGCCGCCGAGCCCGCCCCCGCCTAAGCTCGACCTCGGCCCGGGGAGGAGCGCAGGCCGGGCGCGTCGCCCGGCCGAGCACCGGACCATGCCTACTCGCCGGTGTAGCTCGGGAGGCCCTGCTCGTGGGCCTGGATCGGACCTCGGCCCTCCGAGCCGTGAGCCACCGCCTGGAGGCGGCGGATCTCGCGCTCCCCCTCCACCCGCGCGGGGTGACCGGGCGGTAGGCCGGCCACGAGATTCTGGATCCGGTGGCTGATCTGGAGCGCGAAGTGGGGCGCGGCGGCGCCCGTAAGCTGGCGCACGTCCTCCACGGTCGGCTCGCGCTGGGCGCGATCGGGACGCTCGTACTCGCTCACCGGCGGGAGATTACTCAGGGCGCGGTGGCCTGCACGGGGATCAGCTCGGTGATCCGGTCGAGCCGAGCCTGCGCGTTGAGCGACAGGGCGTCCTCGTCGCCCAGGATCCAGACGCGGTTGTACACCGCCTGGCCGGGGTCGAGCTCGTAGCCGGGCTGCACGCTGAGCAGGTAGCCCTCGAGTGGCCGCGGGAGGTCGGCGTCCTGGTCGGTGAGCAGGAGCGGTGCGAAGACCCCCCGGCTGGCCAGTGAGGCGGCGGCGGCCACGTCCATGGGCCGTGCCGTGTTCGCCACGGTGAAGTTGTAGCCCGGCACCTCCACGCCCCAGCCGAAGTTCCCCTGGCGGTAGCGGGCGAACGCGATGGCGGACTCGACGGGGGTCGGCGCGGAGATGCGGCGCACGGTGCTCGCCAGCTTGCGGACCTCGGCGAGCACCTTGTTCGACACCGCCTGCGGGGGTCCGAGGACGTAGACCGTGGGCTTGCCGTGCTCACGAAGGGCGCCGCGGGTGGCGGCGGGCACGGAGTCCCGCTTCACCGGCAGGGCGGCGTCTCCCGAGCGGGCGGCCCAGGCGGCGGCGGGCATGGCGAACGCGGCGTCCTCGCCCGAGTACAGGACGACGCTGCTCGATGGCCGCCCGCGCGCGGCCGAGAAGAAGCGGTCCACCGCGGCGGCGCGCTCATAGGCGTCGTCGCCCTCCACGACCGCCGTCTTGTATCCGCTCGGACGGGCCACCCCGTCGCCGATGCGGATGACCTGCGCGTCCTTCGAGAGGTCGGATCCGCGCGGCTTCAGCCGGTCGAGCGTGTCCGCCGTGGCGGGGGGCACCGAACTGCCGTCGGCCAGCAGAAGGGGCGCGCCGATCGGCGGGCCCGCGAGCACCGATGCGGCCACCGCGGACTGCCAGTCGCTGCGGTCCACGAGCACCACCGCGGTTGGGCGGTCCGACTCGTTCGTGGCCGGGAACAGCGCGTTGGCCACCCCGGCGGCGTCGGTGGTGGCGTCGCCGCCGCCGATGCGGACGGTGTTGCGGGTGGCGGTGAAGGGGAATCCGAGCTTCTCGGCCGCCCGGTCGTCGCCTCCCGTGGCCCCCACCTGGCCGGGCCGCGTGTCGTCGTCGCCGAGGCTGCAACCGGCGAGCGTGAGGGCGGTGGCCAGAGCGGCGGCGAGTGTGGCAAGCGGCCGGCGCAAGTCGCGGCGCACGATAGCTACGGGGTCGGCGTAGCCGATTGAGTGCGGATTGAGCGCGGGTTGAGGGCGAATTGCGTGCGAACAGCGGCTCGTGTGGCATACGATTGACTGGTCAGTCAACCAGTGCCGGAGGCGCCACCCACATGGATTTCAGGCTCAACGACGAGCAGCTCGAGTTCCAGGAGACATGTCGCAGGTTCGCCCGCGAGGTGGTGCGGCCGATGGCGGCCGAGCACGATCGCGAGGAGAGCGTGCCGTGGGAGGCCATCAAGGCCGCGCGCGAGTGGGGCCTCCAGGGCCTCGACCATCTTCAGCGCATGGGCAACGATCCCGACGGGATCATGAGCTGCATCTACGCCGAGGAGCTCCACTGGGGCTGCGCCGGCATCGCGCTCGCCATCTCGGGCAGCTCCCTCGCCGCCGCGGGCATCGCCAGCTCCGGCACCCCGGAGCAGATCGGGCGCTGGGTGCCCGAGTGCTTCGGCCTCGGCGATGAGATCAAGCTGGGGGCGTACGCGGTCACCGAGGCCGGCGCCGGCTCCGACGTGCGCTCGCTGCGCACCACCGCCAAGCTCGACGGCGACGAGTGGATCCTGAACGGCACCAAGGTCTTCATCACGAACGGCGGCATCGCCGACGTGACGGTGGTGGTGGCCACCGTGGACGCCGAGCTGGGCCACCGCGGGCAGGCCTCCTTCATCGTGCCCAAGGACACCCCGGGGCTGTCGATGGGCAAGAAGGAGACGAAGCTCGGAATCCGCGCTTCGCAGACGGCCGAGGTGGTGCTGGACGACTGCCGCATTCCCATGGACAACCTCCTTGGCGGCTACGAGAAGCTCCAGAAGAAGCTGGAGCGCGCCCGGTCGGGCCAGTCCACGGGCCGCTCCTCGGGCGCCCTCGCCACCTTCGAGCTCACCCGCCCGCTCGTGGGCGCCTCGGCTCTGGGCATCGCCCAGGCCGCCTATGAGTGGACGCTGGAGTACCTGGAGGGCCGCTCGGAGGACGACACCCCCCTGCTCGAGCAGCAGCGCATCCAGCAGGTGCTGGCCGACGTGGCCACCGAGATCGAGGCCGCCCGCCTGCTGGTGTGGCGCGCCGCCTGGATGGGCCGCAACGGAATGCCGATGACCGGCGGCCAGGGCTCGATGTCCAAGCTGAAGGCGGGCGACACGGCGATGTGGGCCACCACCACGCTGATGGACCTGGTCGGGCCGTACGCCCAGACCATGGACTGCCCGCTCGAGAAGTTCTTCCGCGACGCCAAGATCTACCAGCTGTTCGAGGGCACCGCCCAGGTCCAGCGCATGGTGATCTCGCGCATGCAGCGGGCCGAGTACAACCGCAGGCTCGAGGAGGCCGCCGCGGTGCTCGAGCAGGCTCCGGGCACGCCCCCCGGCGACGTGGTCGCCGCCTAGGAAAAGTGGCTGCGGTGCTCGCCCGACCAACGCTCGGGCTGCGCTCCTAGCCGGACGGCGCCTCGACATCCGGTCGGGGCGCAAACGGGCATCTTTGGACCGCGGTCCATGGCCCGGGCTCGCGCGCCGCGCGAGCATGGGGACATGAAGGGCAACGTCACCGACCTGTCGCGCGCAGCCTCCAGGCGCGGGCAGGACGGTCGGGCCACGAGGCACGGCGGCCGGCGGGCGGGCCGGCCGCCGGGCCGCGCCTGGCTGAACGCCCGTGAGGTGGGTGGAGCGGACCCCCGCTACGCGCACCTGTCCGTGACGCATGACTGAGGGATCCCGCGGGAGCAGCGGGCTCGGCACAATAGGAGCCGGTGCCCTTCGAGTTGGAACCCGGGGCCGTGGCGCTGGTGGCGCTCATGGCCACCCTCTACGCCCGCGCGGTGGCCGTTCTCCGCCGCCGCGGGTACGACGTGCCGGCCGGCCAGCGGGCCGCCTGGTGGCTCGGGCTCTTCCTGGTGGCCGCCGGTCTGATCGGCCCGGTGGATGCCCTGTCCGAGGACCTGGTGCTCGCCCACATGGGCCAGCACCTACTGCTCGCGGATCTGGCCGCCCCCTTCCTGCTGATCGGGCTTCGCTCCCCGGTCTACGCCTTCTACCTGCCCCGGCCCCTGCTCGTCAGCCTGGCCCGGCGCAAGCGCCTGCGGCGCGTGTTCCGGACCCTCCGCAAGCCGATGGTGGCCGTGCCCGTCTGGGTCGTGCTCCTCTACGGATGGCACTTCTCCTTCGCCTTCGTGGGAGCGCTCGAGCACCCGGTCCTGCACGTCGCGCAGCACCTGTCGTTCCTGTTCGGGGCGATGCTCGTGTGGTGGTCGGTGATCGAGCCCAAGCGGCGCCGCCTGCCGGGCGACCTGTGGAAGGTGCCCTACCTGCTCGGCGCCCGGCTGCCCGGGATGCTGTTGGGCATGTCCCTGATCCTGCTGCGCTCGCCCGCCTACGGCGCCTACTACGGCGACCGGCCCCGCGACCACGGCTTCTCCCCGCTCACCGACCAGCAGGTGGCCGGCGGCATGATGATGGGCCTGGACCTGATGGTGATGCTGTTCGCGGTGGCCTTCTTCTTCTACCGCTCGGCCCAGGAGCACGATCAGGCCGAGCGAGCCGCCGCGGCGGCGTCCTGAGGCCCCTAGCGCTTGGACTGAGCCCGCTCCGCCTCGATCCCGGCTCGCTCCGCGAGGCGGTTGTCGCGGCGGACCTGGGCCTCCCGGGCCCGGCGCACCTCGTCCGGATGCTCCGGCATGAGCGGAGGCACCGGGGCGGGCCGGCCGTGCTCGTCGAGGGCCACCATCGTCAGGTAGGCGGTGGAGGTGTGCTCGGTCTCGCCCGTGCGCACGTTCTCGGACACCACGCGCACCCCCACCTCCATCGAGGTTCGCCAGGCGGCGTTCACGCTGGCCACCAGCGTCACGAGCTGGCCGGTGTGAATCGCGTGCAGGAAGGTCATCCGGTCCACGGCGGCCGTGACCACCCGCATGCCCGAGTGGCGGACGGCCGCGATGCCGGCGGCCTCGTCGCACATGTGCATGATCACCCCGCCGTGCACGTCGCCCGCGGTGTTCGAGTCGGCGATGCCCATCCAGCGGGTCAGGACCGAGCGCGAGGCTGACGGAGGGCGGGGATCCACGCGGCGCTAGTGTACGGCGCCCGTACCGAACCTCGAGCCTGAAGGAGGCGGCATGCCAGGGTTGGCCGGTCGCATGTCCACCGTCATCAAAGCGAAGATCTCGAAGGCTCTCGACCGTGCCGAGGACCCCTCCGAGACGCTCGATTACGGGTACCAGAAGCAGGTTGAGCTGCTCCAGAACGTGAAGAAGGGCATCGCCGACGTCACGACGTCGAAGAAGCGCCTTCAGATGCAGTCCGGGAAGCTCGAGCAGCAGGTGGTGAAGCTCGACACCCAGGCTCGCCAGGCGCTGGCGCAGGGCCGTGAGGACCTGGCTCGCGCCGCGCTGGAGCGCAAGACCGTCGCCCAGACCGAGCTCCAGTCGCTCGACCAGCAGGTGCAGGAGCTCCAGAACCAGCAGGAGGCCCTCACCGAGAACGAGAAGAAGCTGCGCACCAAGATCGAGTCCTTCCGCACCAAGAAGGAGGTCATCAAGGCGCAGTACTCCGCGGCCGAGGCACAGGTGAAGATCTCCGAGGCGGCCAACGGGGTGGGCGAGGAGATGGCCGACCTGGGGCTCGCGATCCAGCGGGCCGAGGACAAGACCGAGCAGATGCGCGCCCGCGCGTCGGCGGTCGAGGAGCTGGAGGCGGCCGGGACGTTCGAGGACCTGTCACAGCTCGGTGGCGGCCAGGACGACATCGACCGCGAGCTTGCACAGATCGGCGCCGGCGGGCAGGTGGACGACGAGCTGGCCAAGATGAAGGCCGAGCTCGGCTCCGGCGGCGGCGAGACGGCACCCGCGCTCGAGCAGGGCGAGAAGGAAGAGCCCGCCCCATGATCGTCCGCATCTCCGGAGAGGGGCAGTTCCGCCTGCCCGACAGTGACGCTGAGCGCCTCAACGAGCTGGACAATCGCGCCGTGTCCGCCGTGAGCGAAGGGGACGAGACCGGGTTCCGCGAGCTGTGGAGCCAGATGCTCGAGCTCGTGCGCACCGACGGCGAGGTGCTCGACACCGACGAGCTCGTGGAATCCGACGTGATCATGCCCCCGCGGGACGTGACCTTCGCCGAGGCGAAGGGCGAGTTCTCGGGCGACGGCCTCATACCGGACTAGCCCCGCTCGCCCCCCTGCCGGCCGCCGGCCGGCGGGGTCCAGGAAAAGGGAAGCGCCCGCCCGCGGCGAACCGAGGCACGATGGCGAATCCCGCTGCCGCGCCCCCTCCCGAGGACCTGCTCAACGCAACCGTGGATGCCCTGGCCGAAACGCTGGGGCTGCGCGACGGCGAGACCCGCGAGCACTGCGGCCGCGTGGTGGCCCTCGCCCGCCGGCTCGGCTGGCGCCTCGGCCTCCCCGACGACTCGATGCGCGACCTGGCCTACGCGGCCCGCGTGCACGACATCGGCAAGGTCGGCGTGCCCGACGCCGTGCTGTTCAAGCCGGGTCCCCTCGACGCCCTGGAGGCCGAGCTGCTGCGCGAGCACTCGAGCTGGGGTGCGGACCTGGTGGGACGCATCCCCGGCCTCGAGCGTGTGTCGGAGATCGTGCGCCACCACCACGAGCGCTTCGACGGCCGCGGCTATCCCGACGGACTCGAGGGACCTCAGAGCCCGTTCGAGAGCCGCATCCTCGCCGTGGCGGACGCCTACGTGGCCATGAACGAGGACCGGCCCTACCGCGAGGCGCTTCCCGCCGACGGTGTGGCGCGCGAGCTCGAGGACGGCCGCGAGCGCCAGTTCGACCCGATCGTGCTCGATGCGCTCGGGGCCGAGCTGCCGGCGCCGGCCCTCCAGCACTAGCGCGGCCCTTCCAGCGCGACGCCGGTCCGTCGAACCGTTCGGCGTCGTCGTCCGTATGCATGAACGAGTCCTCGACCGGGAGACCCTCGTCCATGCGCAAGCACCTCGTCTCCTCGCCCTGATCCCCGCCGCCGTGGCCGCCATGGCGCTGCCCGCGGTGGCCGTCCGCGCCGCACGCACAGGCCGCCAAGACGAAGAAGGTCACGGTGGGGGACCTCTTCTTCAAGAAGAGCTCGATCACCATCAACAGCGGCGACACCGTCAAGTGGCGCTGGGTGGGGGCGGCCCCCCACGACGTGACCGTGACGCGCGGGCCGCGCAAGTTCCACTCCAAGACGCAGACCAAGGGGACCTACAGCAAGAAGCTGCGCAAGCGGGGCACGTACCGCTACATCTGCACGGTGCACGCGAAGCAGATGAAGGGCAAGATCATCGTCGAGTGAAGCGATCCGCCGCAGCCGCCGTCGCGGCCCTGTTGATGTGCACGGCCTGCGGCGGCTCGGACGATGACGGCCGCGAGAGCCCGTCGCCGGATCGCCGGTCGCCGGCCGAGAGGGTGGTGCGCGGCTGGTCCTCGGCACTGAACCGCGACGACTTCGCGGCCGCGGCCGGCTATTTCGCGCCCGGGGCGCTCATCGAGCAGACGGAGCGCTTCCGGCTGCGGTCGAGGCGTGCGGCCGTGGCCTTCAACCGCTCGCTCCCCTGCCGGGGCATGGTCACCAAGGTGCGGGACGAGGGCGAGACCGCCGTGGCCACCTTCACGCTCGACCCGCGGCCCGGTGTCCCGGCCACCGAGTGCGACGGCGTGGTGCGGGTCCGCTTCCGGGCGCGCGGCGGGAAGTTCGTGGAGTGGCGCCAGTTGCGGACGCCCGCGGCTCCGCAGGGCACGCCGGCCTAGCGCCGCCCGGGCCGCCCCATCGGCCATATGGGGGATACGGACTTTCTCTCAGGGTTCCGATGCCTCTTGCACAGGGGCATATGCCGATGCAGAGGACCGACGCTTCAGTGGGCCGTTCGACGCCTGATCGCGCCGGGCCGGGCCCACCCCAGCTTCAGAGCTGGTGGGACCTGTCGGACGAGATGTTCGCCCTCGTCGACTCGGACGGCCACTTCCGCTCTGTGAATCCGGCCTGGCAGCGCACGCTCGGCCACCGTGTGGAGGAGCTCCTCGGCTCGAGCCCGTTGGACCTGCTGCACCGGGAGGACGTGCTCGCGGGCGCCAAGGCCATCCAGGAGGTATGGAGCGCCGGCGGCTTCGATCCCGTGGCCCTGCGCTGCCGGCACGCCCAGGGCGGCTACCGGTGGCTTCTTTGGTCGGGCAATCTCGACACCTCCGGCTGCTGTCTCACGGCCCGTGACGTGACGGCGTGGAGGGATTCCGAGGGGGAGCTCGCCCAGCGGGAGCGGCGCTCCCGTGCGCTTCTGGCCGCGCTTCGAGACGGGGTCTGGGTGGTGGACGGCGAGGGTCGGATCACCGAGGTCAACGAGTGTTTCTGCGAGATGACCGGCTTCACCGCCGAGGAGCTGATGGGCACGGCGCCGCCACGCCCGTTCTGGCCGCCCGAGTCCATCGATGTGAACTCGCAGGCCTTCCACGCGTCCCTGCAGGGCGATCGCGGGCACTACGAGCTGACCTTCATGCGCAAGGGGGGCGAGCGCTTTCCGGTGACGATCGAAGCGTCCGCGCTGGGTGAGGACGAGCCCGGCTTCCTCTGCGTGGTGCGCGACGTGAGCCACGAGGAGGGAGAGCGAGAGCGTCTGCATGACGCCCATGCCGTGGCCCGCCTGATCAGCTGGGAGTGGGACCCGTCCGACGACTCGATCGCTCTGTCCTCCGGGCTGATCGATCTCACCGGCCTCGAGGTGCCTGACGATCCGAAGCTTGCCGGGCTCATGACGCTGGTGCCCGAGCCGTACGCGAGCGAGCTGATGGACGCCTTCGCGCGGGTGCTCGAGGGCCGCCAGGAGGATGTGGTGCTCGAGTCCCCCTGGGAGGTGCCGAACCCCGAGATCCGCTGGGTGGAGACGCGCGGCCGGCCGGTCCACGACGCCGATGGTCACGTGGTCCGGCTCCGGGGAATCACTCAGGACATCACCGCCCGCAAGGAGGCGGAGTTGGCACTCCAGCGAAGCGAGGACCGCCTGGCCCAGGCTCAGCGCGTGTCCCGGATCGGGAGCTTCGAGATCGACTACCGCGACGGCAGCACGCAATGGTCGAGCGAGCTCTACCGGCTGTACGGGATCGAGGGTGAGCCCGAGATCACCGTGGAGGAGGCCCGCGCCATGCTTCCGCCGGAGGATCGAAGGCGAGTCATCGCGGCGACGGCCACCGCGGTCGACGACGGCAGCCCTCAGGAGCTGGAGCACCGGTACATGCGCGGAAGCGAGACGCGATGGTCGAACACCCGGCTCGAGGCGCTGGAGGACAAGACAGGCCGGTACGGCGTGCGCGGCACCCTGCAGGACATCACGGAGAGCAAGCTCGCCGAGCAGCGGGTCCACCTCCAGGCGCACCTGCTCGACGCGGTGGACGTCGCGGTGATCGCCACTGGTCTGGACGGCCTGATCACGAACTGGAACGCAGGCGCGGAGCGGATGTACGGGTGGACCCGTGACGAGACCATCGGGCACCCGCTGAGAGAGCTGGTCGTCCCCCCGGAGCACGAGGCAAAGATCACCGAGGTGATGCGGCGCGTCCGCGAGACGGGGCAGTGGAAGGGCGAGCTCGACACACGCCGCAGGGACGGTTCCGCCGTGCCCTCCTACCTGGAGGTGACCGCCTTCAGCGACCTCGACGGGCAGCCCGCGGGAATCGTGGGAGTGGCGGTGGACATCACCGAGCGGGCTGAGGCCGAGCGCCAGGTCAGGTCCGCCCGGGACTACCTCCACACCATCACGAACAGCATGGGCGAGGGCCTCCTCACGATGGACACCGAGGGGCGCCTGATCTACCTGAACCGGGCCGGCGAGCGGCTGCTCGGGTGGCACCAGGAAGAGTTGGCCGGGCGCGACGTCCACGAGGCGACCCACTACCGGCACCCCGACGGAACCGACTATCCGATCGCTGAGTGCCCCCTGAGGGCCGCGTGTCGCGAGGGCGAGTCTGTACGCCTGGATGACGAGGTGTTCATCCGCAAGGACGGCACCGAGATGCCGGTGGAGATCGTGGCCGAGCCGTTCGAGACCGAGGGCGGCGTGCGTGGATCGGTGGTCGTCTTCGGCGACATCACGGAGCGCCGGGCGCGGGAGCGCCGGGTGCGCGGAGACCTGGAGTCGCTCGTGTGGGTGGGCCGGGTGCGGGACGCCCTCGCGGAGGATCGCTTCGTGCTCTACGCACAGCCGATCGTGGAGGTGGCCACCGGGACGACCGTGCAGCACGAGCTGCTCCTGCGCATGCTCGGGGACGATGGCGAGGTGATCGCCCCGGGCGAGTTCCTCGCCGCGGCGGAGGAGTACGGGCTCATCGAGGAGGTGGACCGATGGGTCGTGAGGGAGGCGATCGCGCTCGCCGCCCAGGGTCATGCCGTGGAGCTCAACCTGTCCGCCCGCTCGATGTCCGCCCCCCGCCTGGTGGACGATTTCCGCAGCGAGCTCGAGCGGACCGGGGCGGACCCCTCCCTGCTCGTCGTGGAGCTCACCGAGACGGCTCTGCTCGAGGACGAGCGTGCCGGGGAGCTGTTCCTCCAGCGCATTCGGGCGCTGGGATGCGCGGTGGCGCTGGACGACTTCGGGACGGGCTACGGCGGCTTCCGCTACCTGAAGCGCCTCCCGGTGGACTACCTGAAGATCGACATCGAGTTCGTGCGCGACCTGCCCACCAACGTGGCCAGCCAGCACGTGGTGTCCGCGGTGGTGAGCCTGGCCAAGGGGTTCGGCCAGCGGACGGTGGCCGAGGGTGTGGAGGACGAGGAGACGCTCGCGATGCTTCGGGACCTCGGCGTGGACTACGCCCAGGGCTACCTCATCGCCCGGCCGCGTCCGGTGCCGGACGTGCTCGGCGTGCCGGGCTGACGCGCTAGAGCGGGATCTCCCAGAGCGGGAACCAGCGGGCCATGTCCTCCTCGAAGGGCAGCTCCGAGCCCACCTGGGCCTTGAGGCGCAGCTCGCGCTCCGAGTCGCGGTCCTGGGCGCCCTTGCCCTTGGGGACGAACGGGTAGTACTTGCCGCGCTTGAAGTTGTAGATGAAGTAGAGCGGCCGGCCCTCCTCCTCGAAGGAGAAGACGGCGGCCAGCAGGCGGTCGCCGTAGCCGCCGCCCTGCAGCTCGGTGGACACCGTGTTGAGCGACACCACCAGGTCCTCGAAGTCCGAGTCCCGGAGGATCAGCCAGCGGTAGCCGAACTCGTCGTCGGAGGACTCGAGCGTGCTGCCGGTGTCCTGGGCGCTGCTCCGCAGCAGCTCCTCGGTGTCCTTCACGATGCTCTGGAAGTCGGCCGTGCCGATCGGCTGGAACACGATGCCCGCCACCCCGCGGTGCATCAGGTTCAGCGAGGTCTCGAGCGTGACCTGCGCCGTGGTCATCGCGAACAGGCGATCCGGCGCCGGGCCCTTCAGCGTCTTTCCCCTGCCGCCCAGCAGGGCGTCGAGGAAGCCCATCTACTAGGCCGCGGTGCCCTGCAGCTGGGACTCGAGCTGCTGGAGGCGCGCGATCCGCTTCTCGAGCGGCGGGTGCGTGGCGAAGAGGGTCTTGAGGCTGCCCTTGACGCTGGCCGGCACGATGAAGAACGCGTTCAGGTTCTCGGCCTGGCGCAGGTCCTGGGTGGGCACCTGCTTCATCTGGTCCGAGATCCGCACCAGCGCGGCGGACAGGGCGCTCGGGCGGCCGGTGATGATGGCCGCGCCGCGATCGGCGGAGAACTCGCGGTAGCGCGACAGCGCGAGGATGAGGAAGAAGGAGATGATGTAGACCGCGAGCGACACGAGGAAGATCACGAGGGCGGCGGGAGCGCCGTCATCGTCGCCGTCGCCGCCGCCGAAGAAGAACGAGAACTGAAGGATCATCGACGCCAGCGAGGCGAAGAAGCTGGCCACCGTCATGATCAGCACGTCGCGGTTCTTCACGTGCGTGAGCTCATGGGCCATCACGCCCTCCAGCTCCGACGGGCTCAGCGCCTTCATGATGCCCGTGGTGGCGCACACGGTGGCCTTCTTCTGGGAGCGGCCCATCGCGAAGGCGTTCGGGACCTCTGTATCGGCCACGCAGATCTTGGGCTTGGGAAGGTCGGCCTGGATGCAGAGCCGCTCGATCATCGCGTGCAGTCCGGGCGCCTCTTCGGGAGTTACCTCCTTGGCCCCCATCGCGGCCAGACCCAGCTTGTCCGAGAGGAAGAACTGGGCCAGGCAGCAGGCCGCCCACGAAGACGAGCGTCAGGACCGCTCCGGCACCCGCCGCGGCAAGCACGCCGATGAAGACGACGTAGAGGATGCCGAGCAGGAACAGCGTGACCAGCATCCGGACCTGAAGACCCCAATCACGGGGGAACACAGCACGCTGAGTGGCCATGGAGGCAACTGTAGTGACCCGGCCGCGACGATCGGCCAAGGGGACCTGCACGCCGGGTTGCAGAGGGGGGAAAGCGGGGAGACAACGCGACGCCCTTTGATACAGTCGCGCGGTCCCAAGCGCTGAATTTCCCTGCACAAAAGGGAAAACGGGGGAACCGTGGCCATCGTGGCCGGGGGCGAATCGCCGTCTCGGGTACGGCGTAGCGGCCGAGGCCGCGAGCCCGTCAGCTAACTCCGTAAGCGCAGGCAGGACCGACTGACATGAAGAAGAGCTTCTGGGCTCCCATCACCATCGCCCTCGCGGCGTACCTAGTGCTCCCTCTCCCGGGGCTCTCCGCGCCCCTGTCCCAAAAGATCGAGAAGAAGCGCGAGAGGTCGCTCAGAAGGACCGGCAGGAGGGCGTGCTCACCACCACCATCCAGGGCTACTCGAACCGGATCGAGGGGCTCAAGGGCGAGATCACCGCCACGCGCAGCCGGCTCGGCCGCGTGCAGACGAGTCTCGACGAGCAGAAGGACCAGCTGCTCCGGGTGCGTGACCGCCTGGAGGTGGCCCGCGACCGCCTGGAGCGCCTGCGCAACGACCTGGCCACCGCCCGCCGGGTGCTGGCCGCCCGCCTGGTGGAGATCTACAAGGCGGACTCCCCCGACGCCCTCACCGTGGTGCTGGAGGCCGATGGCTTCGGCGACCTGCTCGAGCGCGCCGAGTTCCTCGACCGCATCTCCGACCAGGACCGCCAGATCACCAACCGCGTGCGGGGACTGCGCGACACCGCCGAGGACCAGGCCAACGAGCTCGCCTCCCTCGAGCGCCGCGAGCAGCTGGCCGCGGAGCGGATCCTTCGTGAGCGCGATCAGATCGCCTCCGCGCAGGAGCAGCTTCTGTCATCGCGCAACGAGCTGGCCTCGGCCCGCAGCGACCGCCGCGGCGCGCTGGCCCAGGTGCGCTCCCAGAAGCACGAGCTCGAGGGCGACCTCGCCGCGCTCGAGGCGGCCCAGGCCCGGGTGGCCGCGGCCCTGCAGGGCGCCGGGGGCAGGGCGTTCTCCGGGCCGGTCAAGCAGGGAAGCGGACAGCTGGTCTGGCCGGTGAACGGCCCGGTGGTGTCCGGCTTCGGGATGCGCTGGGGCCGCCTGCACGCGGGCCTGGACATCGCGGTGCCCGCGGGCACGCCCATCCACGCCGCCGACTCCGGCCGCGTCGTGCTCATGGGCTTCGTCGATGGCTACGGCAACTACACCTGCGTCCAGCACACCGCGAGCCTGTCCACCTGTTACGCCCACCAGTCGGCGTTCAGCACGTCCAACGGCGCCTCCGTGCAGCAGGGCCAGGTCATCGGCTCGGTGGGCTGCACCGGACACTGCTTCGGCGACCACCTGCATTTCGAGACCCGCATCAACGGGTCGCCGGTGGACCCGATGGGTTACCTGTAGACGCCCGACGTCTCTTGCCGTGTTTCGGCCCGGCGTTCATGCCCCGTGCGGACCTCTCGCGGCTTCGCCGCTCGTTCGCTCGCCGCGAGCGGCTCGCTCTGACACGGTCCCCCGGGCACGACCGCCGCCCTTCTCGGCGTTCTGGTACGTCTCCCCAGCGGGTTCGCTTTGAGCGGAGGGTCCGGCGTGGCCTAGTAGCGGCGGTAGCGGCCCAGTCGCTTCAGGCCGCAGTTGCCGTTGGCGTCGCAGACGGAGGCCACGAACACGTTGACCCCGGAGCCCTTCAGGCGGACCACGCGGTTCAGCGGCTTGCGCTGGCGGATCAGCGCCTTGTAGGTCTGCCCGCCATCGCGGGAGACGAGCACCCCGTAGCGCACGTGGCCGGCCAGCTCATGGCCTCTGAGAGTGCGGTCGTGGGTCCTCCCGACGTGCACGCCCACGCTCGACCCGCCGCGCCGGCGGGCCTTGCCGCGTGAGGGCGGCGCGCTCACGTCGTATATCCGGGCCAGCGCCGTGGCCGCGGTGCCGTCCACCACGCCCCAGCCGGTGAGCTGGTTCCAGCCGCGGCCGCGGGTCTGCCGGGCCGAGCGAATCAGCACGTCGGCCACCTGCTCGGAGGCCAGGCGCGGCTGCACCTGCCAGGCGAGTGAAGCCATCGCCGAGGCGAACGGGGCCGCGAAGCTCGTGCCCTCGCCGTAGGCGAAGCGCCCGCCGGCCGCCCCGAAGAGGCGGGAGCACGAGAGCGGGTCGTCCCACTCGGTCGTGCCCGTGGACGGCAGGATCGAGAAGACGCCGAGCTCGCAGCCGGCGGCACCCGCGCCCGGGCCGGCGAGGCTCACGTAGTTGTTGTGGGTGGAGAACGAGGCGTACGCACCGCCCGGGCGCGTGGCCGTGACCGAGAGGCCGATCCCGCGGCGCCCGCGCGTCCCCCCGAGGGCGGCGGCCGGGAACTCGAGCGGATTGCCGTTGTCGCCGTTGTTGCCGGACGCGGCCACCGGGAGCACGTCGTTGTAGAACGCGAACCGGAGCACCCGCAGCTGGCTGACGGAGAATCCCTGGCCGGCCAGGCTCAGGTTCACCACGGCCGCGTGCCTTCGCACGGCGGCCTCGATGCCGCCCACGAGGTCACCCACGGTGAAGCTGCCGTCCCGCGACGCGCGGATCTCCAGCAGCTTCGTGTTCCCGGCGGCGCCCTTGCCCCCGATGCCGTTGCCGTCCACGGCCGAGATCAGGCCGGAGACGAACGTTCCGTGCCCCACCCGGTCGGTCACCGCCTTCTTCTTGGTGCGGATGTCATAGGTGCCGGCGATGCGCCCGGCCAGCTCGAGGCTGGTCACGTCCGCGCCGGTGTCCACCACGGCGATCCGGTGTCTCGATCCGCCGCCGGCGGCAAGCAGGGCGCCCGCGGCCCGCACCTCGTCGTAGCCCCACGTGTACTTGATGCCCGAGCCTCCGGGGGTGGAGTCCACGGTGTCGTAGGGATCGATGGAGGTCCGCAGCACACGATCGTGCTCGATGTAGGCCACTCGCGGGTCCGCGCCCAGGAGCCGGGCGAGCGCCGCTCCCGAGGGCACGGTGGCGGCCACCACACCGGTTTCGGTGAACACCTCCGGCTGGGCGCCGAGCCTCCGCAGGGCGGCCGCGATCCCGGGCACGGCTGCGTGGGAGGCAGCGCCCACGAGCACGCTCACCGGTCCGGAGCTACGGGCGATGGCCGTGAGCTCTCCCGGAGCCGCGGTGGATGCGCGGGCCGCGGTGGAGCCAGGCAGAGGGAGGGCCATCACGCCGTCGGTGGCCGCGCCGGCCGTGAGCCGCTGGGCGTCGCGCAGCGCGGCGAGATCCACCACGTCGCGTGTGGCTCCCGCCGTCGCGGGAGCGGCGAGGAGGGTGCACAGAATGGCTGCGAACGCGGTTCTGCGCATGAGCGGGATGGTAGGGCCAGGGCGCTAGGGTCCGATTCAGTGCTGCCCGAGATCCATCTGGGACCGCTGGACCTGCAGACCTTCGGGCTCTGCTTCGCGTCCGCCTTCCTGGCCTCCGGGGCCACGATGGCACGGCGCCTGAAGGAGCTCGGCAAGCCGGTGGACTGGGCCTACGAGATGCTCTTCGCGGCGCTGGTGGGAGGCCTCGTCGGATCGCGGGTCGACTACCTGATCCAGAACTGGGACAAGGTGTCCGACGACCTGCTCGGGAACATCTTCTCCGGGTCGGGCCTCGTGTTCTTCGGCGGATTGGCCGGCGGAGCGATCGGGGTGATCCTGTGGGCGCTGTGGCGTGGCGCGCTGACCTGGCAGCTGGCGGACGCCGCGGCCGTGCCCGTGGCCATCGGCTACACCGTGGGCCGGGTGGGCTGCCAGCTCTCCGGCGACGGCGACTACGGGGTCTCGTCGAACCTCCCGTGGGCCATGTCCTATCCCGACGGCACCGTGCCCACCACCGACGAGGTGCACCCGACCCCCATCTACGAGACGTTGGCCATGGGCATCGCGACGCTGGTGCTCTGGCGCCTGCGCGACCGTTTCGCGCCGGGCGTGCTCATCGGGATCTACCTGGTGATCGTGGGGGTGGAGCGTTTCCTGGTCGAGCTGATCCGGCGCAACGACTCGGTGGTGGCCGGGATCACCCTGCCCCAGCTCGTCAGTCTCGGGGTGATCGCGCTGGGCACGGCGATCATCCTGATGCGCCGGAACGCGCTCCGGCCGGCCATGGCCTGACCCGGCCCGGCAGGACGGATCCCAGCAGGGCCGCGAGACAGAGGGCCAGGGCCACGGACGCTCCGGCGGCCGTGCCCGCGTGGAAGCTCACGTAGATCCCCACGACCCCCGCCGCGGCTCCGGCCGCCCCGGCCAGGACGAGTGCGCGGCCCGGCGAGCGCGACCAGCGCCGCACGGCCACGGGTGGGGCGACGATGACGGCCAGGGCGAGGAGCGTGCCGAGTCCCTGCACGGCCACGGCCACCGCCACCGCGAGTAGCCCCATGAGGAGCAGTCGCAGCCGTCCGGTCGGGAGGCCGAGAGCCCCGGCCCCGCTGTCGTCGAACGCCAGCGCGCACAGCGGGCGATGGAGCGCCGCCAGGGCCGCCGTGCCCCCCACGGCCAGCGCCGCGGCGGCCACGAGGTCCGAGTCCGACACGCCCAGCGGGTCGCCGAACAGGAGCTCCTGGAGGCGCTGCGGCGCCTCGGGCGTCAACGCCAGCAGCGCCCCGAGCCCCAGGAGCCCGGTGACCACCACCCCCGTCGCGGTGTCGGCTCCGATGCGCGGGTCGCGCGCGGCCGCGGCGATCAGGAGCGTGGCGGCCAGCACGCCGCCGACCGCGCCCAGAAGCAACGGCAGCCCGGCCAGCGCGGCCAGCACGAGGCCGGGGAGCATCCCGTGGGCCAGCGACTCGGCCGCGTAGCTCAGGCGCTCGCTCACCACCCAGAAGCCGAGCGCTCCGCAGGACACGCCGAGCAGCACCACCTCGAGGATCGCCCGCCGGCCGATCCCGGAGCGCAGCGGGTCGAGGAGGGGGTCGAGGAGATCCACCTATCCGTGCTCGCAGTCCGGGCCGTGCTGCAGCACCACCGCCGCGTCCGTGCTCCCGGGGCCGAGCACGATCAGCTCGTGCCCGTACGTCTGCTCCAGCGTCTCGCGGCTCAGCACCTCGGCCGGAGGCCCGAACGCCACCTGGCGGCGGTTGAGGCAGAGCACCAGGTCGAACTCGTGGGCGGCGGCCACGTCGTGGGTGGACACGAGCAGCGTGCGCCCCTCGGCGCGCAGCTCCCCGAATACCCGGGAGATCAGGGCGGCGCTGGCGGGGTCCACCCCGGCCAGTGGCTCGTCCAGGAGCAGCACGGGCGCGTCCTGCACCAGCGTCCGGGCCAGCAGTGCGCGACGCCGCTCGCCTCCCGACAGCTCGCCGAACGGCACCCGGGCACGATCCGCGAGACCCACGCGCTCGAGCGCCGCGCCGGCCGCCTCGCGGGCGCCGCGCCCCGCGGGGCGCCACCAGCGCCCGGCGGCCAGCGTGCCCATCACGGCCACGTCGGTGGCGCTCACGGGAAAGTCGAGGCGGGTGCGCTCCGACTGCGCCAGGTAGGCCGGCCGGTCCTCCACGCTCAGCTCCCCGGAGTCGGGGCGAACCTCGCCGAGCAGGGCGCGGAACAGA
>CAVVYE010000026.1:0-28985 GCA_963752455.1 uncultured Thermoleophilaceae bacterium | reverse complement strand
GAGGGTTAATTCACCGTTTCTTTTCCGCACTGAAAATTGGGAATTTTCCCAAGTTTTCGGCGAAAAAAGTCGGGGCTAGAAGCGGTTGCTTCGGGGAAAGCCGATGGGCGGGAGGCGCCCGGCGCTTCCACGCATCCCGCGCCATGGCGCCAGGTCGGTCTCGGTGCGGGTGCGGCCGCTGTCGCCGCCCAGGGCCCAGCTCAGGCCCTCGGCGGAGGCGAAAGTGCGAGCGTCGGACAGGCCGCCGTCGCGATAGCGCTGGAGCGTGACCCCCTGCCCGCGGGTGAGCTCGGGAAGCTCGTCGAGCGCGAACACCAGCAGCTTGCGGTTGTCGCCGACGACCGCGACCATGTCCTCGCCCGCCGCGATCGAGCGCACGACCGACACGATTACCCAGCACGGCGAACAGCGCGCGCAGCGGGCGGCTGGTCTTGAAGCTGCGATGGGTGAACAGCCGGTGATAGCCGACGGTGATCCCCATGCCGGTGAGGGTGTAGGTGATGGCCAGCACGAGCAGGTCGTGTGGCTGAAGGGTTCCGCCCCACGCCATCCATGCCGCCCAGGCGAGCGCGGCCGGGAGGCGCGGCCACCACCAGCGTCCGCACCACCCGGTCGATCGTCTCGTGCTCGATGGGGATGCTCTCCGCGACGGTGCGCGAGGAGTTGGGGAGCGACCCGGTGTTCACACGTGCCCTTCGGGCGGCCGCCGGGCGACCGGTCCCACGAATGTCAGCCGGGCGGGCGGCACCGGCCTCGTGCGGGAGGGCCGGTTCACCATATGGTCGATGTACAGGGCCACCTGAACCGGAACCGCGAGCAACGCCCACGCCCTTCGCTCGACGGGTCCGCGGCTCACGCCGGGTCCGGCCGCCTTCGGGCGCAGTCCCGGTGGTAGAGCTCGCCGCCCTGGTGGACCGCGTCGTCGGTGGCGAACACGGCCATGTCGCACGCCGGACAGGTGTGCGTGCTCGGGTGCGCCCGGGGACTCGTGCCAGTGCCCGTTCAGCAGCTCGATGCCCTCGGCGGCCCGCGCGAACCGGGCGGAGGACCCCCCGCCGCCGGCCACCTGGTGCCGTGACGGGGGGTCCTCGTACCCGGGTCCCGTGTTCCCTCCGATGCTGCTTCCCCGCCCGGTCCTGCGGGCGAGCTTCACGGCCTCGCCGGAAATCGTCTCCACCACGGCAAAACGCTCGTGCTCCTCGATCAGCCCCTCGCGCTCGGGGTTCTCGTGGTTGCGCGCGATGGCGAAATGCGTGTCGTATGCGCGCACGGCCTCGTACTCCGCGAGGGTGAGCACGATCGCGCATCCACAGTTCCGGTCGCCGCACTCGCACCGGAATGAGCTCGTGCGGCCGGCGGTTGGTGCTCCCGCATCCGTGCGCGCGGTGGACTCGTTGGCCACGCGGGAGCGCACCTGCGCCTCGGACTCCTGCTCCCGGTAGCTAGACATGGGTGGCCTCGGCCTGCACGGCCGCGCCCAGCGACGGGTAGATCGTGAACTGCTTGTCGAGTCCGGTGATCTCGAAGATCTTCAGGACGATCGGCTGCGACAGGACGAGCGCCAGTGCCCGGTTGGAGCGCGCAAGGCGCGCCCGGGTGTCGCTCAGGACCTCGAGTCCCCCGGCGTCGAGGAAGCTGCAGCGAGTGAGGTCCAGGATCAGCGTCGCCGGCTGCGGAGCTCGGCCGCGGCGCGCAGCGTGCGCTCCAGCGCCGGCACCGTGGCAAGGTCCACCTCTCCGGTGACGGATACCACGGGCGTTCCACTGTCCAGCTGCTCGGTCGAGGCGACGAATCCATCGCTCGACCAGGGCGGTACGCGATAACCGGCACGCGTTGCCACAATCGACCTCCGGCGTTCGGGACACTCCTGCCGGCCAAGGGCTGGTGCCGACGTGTCTCCGACCGGATGCTGGGGTGGAGATAGCCCGATCGAGGGATTGGGACCGAGGCGTTTTCGAGGGTAGCATCGTCACACCCCGCAAGCGACACGCCGAACACGAGTTATCCGGAGGTTCCGGGCGACCGGGCCCGCCAATGAACATCGAACCGCACGATCCGCTCCGCGTCCTGATCGCGAACGAGCGCAAGGAACGCCTCCAGACGACCACCGGATTGGTGGCCGCCATGGGTCACCACGTGATCGCGCGCAGCCTCGAGGTCTCGGAGGTCGCCGCCGCCACGGCCGAGGCCATGCCCGACGTGGCCCTGGTGGGGCTGGGGGAGAGCTCCGAGCACGCGCTCGAGCTGATCTCACAGATCGTTCAGGAGGCCGCCTGCCCGGTGATAGCGATCCTCGAGACGAAGGACGCCGACTTCGTGAACGAGGCGGCGAAGCGGGGGATCTTCGCCTACGTGACCGACGGCGATCCGGAGGAGCTTCAGAGCGCGGTGGACATCGTCCTGCGCCGCTTCGCGGAGTTCCACCGCCTGGAGGGCGCCCTCGGCCGCCGCGCTCTCACCGAGCGGGCCAAGGGAATCATGATGGAGCGCTATTCGATCGACGAGCGGGAGGCCTTCGAGCTACTCCGCGCCCATTCCCGGCGGACGGGCCGCAAGCTGATCGACGTGGCCGAGGCGGTGACCACCAGTCATCTCCTGCTCGCGAGCCCGCCGACCGCATACGCCAGGAACTCGCAGGACAGCGACGGGCACGCGGTGGACATGCCGGTCTCCGAGGCGGGCGACTGACGAGATAGCGTCACGCTGTGAGCGCGACCGGCCGCGTGGAGTCTGTGAACGTGGGCGAGCCGCGCGCGGTCGAGGTGAACGGCCACACGATCCGGACGGCCATCTGGAAGAGCCCGGTGGAGGGGCGGGTGCCGGTGGAGGGCGTGAACCTGCGCGGTGACGACCAGGCCGACCGGAGCGTGCACGGCGGGCCGGACAAGGCCGTGTACGCGTATGCGGCCGAGGAGACCGGCCTGTGGGAGGCGGAGCTCGGAGAGCCACTCGGGCCGGGGGCATTCGGCGAGAACCTCACGGTCCGCGGGCTTCCGGTGTCGGAGGCGGTGATCGGCGAGCGCTGGGAGGTGGGCAGCGCATTGCTCGAGATCGCGCAGCCTCGGCTGCCGTGCTTCAAGCTCGGGTTGCGCATGGGCGATCCGCGCTTCGTGAAGCGCTTCGCGGCCGCGGGCAGGCCGGGCGCGTACCTGCGCGTGGTACGCGAGGGCCACATCGGCGCCGGCGATCCGATTCAGGTGGTGAGCCGCCCTGAGCACGGGGTCACGAGCGTGCTCGTCTCGCGCGCGCTTCTGGGCGATCCGCGGCTGCAGAGGTCTGCCCTCGAGGCGGCCGAGCTTCCCGCGGACCTGCGCGCATGGCTGCGGGAGCGCACGGGCGCGGGACGCGCCTAGCGCCGGCGCTGCCGCGCCACGAACAGCAGGAGGCTCCGGTGGTCCTCCGCGCACGCGGGGCAGCCGTCGAGGTGGGCCCGCATGCCCGGGACGCCGCGATCCGCGTCCGCGCCGGCAAGCTCCAGCTCGACGTAGCGATCCAGCTGCTCGAAGCACTCCTCGCAGGTCAGCTCGGGTCCGGGAGGCCCGAGGAGCATCGCGAGGACGCGTGCGCGCTCATCCTTGCTCTGGCGGTTCATGAGGAAGGGGCCTCCGGTTCGTCGTCGACGAGTCCGCGGCGCGTGAGCTCCGCGCGAAGCTTCCGCCGTGCGTCGTGAATGGTCTTGTAGAGGGCCCCGCGCGTGGTGTCCAGTCGCTCGGCCAGGACGTCGATGGGCACGTCGCCGATCGTCACGGCCAGGAGGACCTCGCGCTGGTGCGGGCTCAGCTCCTCCTGGATCGCCTCACGCAGCGCCCGGTAGAGCTCGGTCGTCTCGGCGTCCTGATGGGGCGTGGACTCCGAGCCCGGGGATCAGCTCCCAGCTCTCGGGTTCGAGGGGAACCTCGCGTCCCTGCCACGCGCGCCGCCGTACCTTGACCCCCGCCTCCAGCAGGGCGAACTTGTAGGCCCAGGTGGTGAAGTGGCTGTCGCCCCGGAAGTCCCCGAGCTTTCGCAGCACCGCGACCAGCGCGTCGTCGGCGCTCTGGTGAGCCAGGTCGTCGTGGTCGTCTCCGCGCAGGTGAGGGAACGACGCCCGGCGGCGATTCACCTCGAACCGCGCTCCCTTGAGGAGCAGGGCGTGCAGGGCCTCGATCGCCGCGTCGCGATGCGGGCTGTCGGGGCTCAGCCGGTCCACCCAGTCCCGCGACTCGGGGTCGAGGTGCGAGGCACCTGCAGGGGGCACGAAGGCGAACATTCTCTGCGTGGGCACGCTAGCCGGGGCGAGCGTCGGCGGTGGCATGGTCTCTTTGCGACCGCCGCCGGCCGTTTCTTACGCGAGGGCCTCGCCCGGGGTAAGACCAACCCCTCGAGCGACGCTAACCATGAGCCAGATGACCGATCATGGACCGGCTGAGGAAGCTGCACGACGCGGGCGTCTCGATCTGGCTCGATTCGCTCTCACGCGACCTGCTGGCAGACCGGGGACTTCGCCCGCCTGGTCGAGGAGCACGAGGTGAGCGGCGCCACCTCCAACCCGACGATCTTCGCGAAGGCGATCGCCGAATCCGACCTCTACGACGACCAGCTCCGTGGGCTGGCGGCCGACGGGGCGCTCCCGAGTCGCGAGCTGTTCTTCGCCGTGGCGCTGGACGACGTCCGCGGCGCGGCGGAGATCCTGCGGCCGGTGCACGAGCGCACGGACGGCCGCGACGGATTCGTGTCGTTCGAGTGCACCCCCGACGTGGCCGGGGACGCGGAGGCCACGGTGGCCCAGGCACTCGATCTCTGGAAGCGACTGAGTCTTCCCAACGTGCTCATCAAGGTGCCCGCCACGCCGGCGGGCGTTGACCGCCATCGAGACGCTGACCGCCGCCGGGGTGAACGTGAACGTGACCCTGCTGTTCTCCGTCGAGCGCTACGACGAGGTGATCGAGGCGTACCTGCGAGGGCTCGAGCGACGTGTCGCGGACGGGGAACCGGTGGACGCGCGTCACTCCGTCGCCTCCTTCTTCGTCTCGCGCATCGACGCCAAGGCGGACGCCGTGCTCGCGCCCGGAGCGCCGCTGCGGGGCCAGGTTGCGGTCGCCAACGCCCACCTCGCGTATGAGCGCTACACGCAGCGCTTCGACGGGGAGCGCTGGCGGGCCCTCACGAGCACGGCGCCTTGCCGCAGCGCCCGCTGTGGGCCAGTACCGGCACCAAGGACCCGAGCTACTCCGACGTCCTCTACGTGGAGCAGCTGATCGCTCCCGGGGTGATCAACACGATGCCGGAGAAGACCCTG
Source organism: uncultured Thermoleophilaceae bacterium (assembly GCA_963752455.1). Lineage (GTDB taxonomy): Bacteria > Actinomycetota > Thermoleophilia > Solirubrobacterales > Thermoleophilaceae > JACVRW01. The sequence goes on along the minus strand of CAVVYE010000026.1, from coordinate 23,707 downwards.
CGCGCATTCGCCGAGCACGGGAACGTGAGGCCCACGCTCGGCGGCGATCGCGTGGCCATGGAGGCGGTGCTGTCGGCCGCCGCTGAGGCAGGGCGTGGATCTCAACGCCATCACACGCGAGCTCGAGCGCGAGGGTGTGCACGCGTTCGCCGAGTCGTACGACCACCTGATTGCCTCCATCGAGAGCCGACTCGGTGTCCGCCCCGCCGGGGGGTAAGGACCGCGGCCGGATCGACGCTAACCCTCTCGACCGGCAACAAATACAGAGAGGCTCTCCATGTCCCTTCCAGCACTTCAAGAGCAAGCTTCCGGGCACCCGCAAGTCGCATCCTCGAACGGAGGCACCGGCGACGGCGCACGCGCCGACTGGCACGATGCGCGCTACCAGGCCTTCGCCCTCTTGCGGCTCGCGTTCACCGTGGCCCCGATCGCCTTCGGCCTGGACAAGTTCTTCAACGTGATGGTCGACTGGCCCGTGTACCTCGCTCCTTGGATCAACGACATCGCGCCGGGCACGGGCCAGCAGTTCATGTACTTCGTGGGCGTCACCGAGATCGCCGCCGGGCTCATGGTCGCGCTCAAGCCACGCTACGGCGCCTACGTGGTGGCCGGGTGGCTCGGCGGCATCATCCTGAACCTGCTCACCTACTCCGGTTACTACGACATCGCCCTCCGGGACTTCGGCCTGATGCTCGGCGCCCTGACCCTGGCGCGCCTCGCGTCGGTCTACGACCCGCCGTTTCGGATCGCCCGCCGCTGAGGCGCCGTGGAGCACGCCCCGGCCAACGCGATGACGGATCCCGGGGAGATCGAGCGGTTCCGCGACCGCTGCAGCGAGCTGATGGGAGCGCTGCTCGACGAGCTGGCGCGGACTCCCGGGCTGGCGCGAACGTTCCCCGAGGTCGAGGCCGCATTGGGCTGGCCGCGGCGGCGTATCGCGTCGGTCCTGGGCGGCGTCTCCCACATGCGTCACACCGAGTTCGGCGGGCGCCGGCCCTACCGCTTTCTGGGCGCGCGCGAGTCAGCCTCGGGGCGCTGGGAGATCTGGATGGATGCGGGCCAGGCCGGCGCCGTGGGGCGCGCGGCGGCTGACTCGACTAACGCGTGAGGCGGCGAGCGTACGCCGCGATCTTCGGCTCGCGATCGTTGGAGGCGGCGTTTCGCTCAAAGAAGCCGCTGAGGAAGAGCCCCGTGAACGACAGGGTGGCCGGATCGGCGGCCGGCATGTATTGCCGCGCGCAGACCCCGGCCCGGAGCCGGGCCGCGGAGGCCGGCCCACGATGCGAGCGAGCGTCACGGAACAGCCGGTAGGCCACGTTGTCCGCCAGGGCGGCGAAGTGGTCCACCTGGCGCCCCGGGCAGATGCGCTGGAGCAGCACGTGATGAGCACCGGGCAGGCGGCTGGCCGCCGGCTGCGGAACTATCAGCGCGTCGTTCTTCGACGAGATGGACGTGATCGCCACCCCCTTCGGCCGCGGTGCGGCGCGCAGCGTGGCGAGAAACCGCGACCCCTTGGTGATCTGACGAAGCGCGGCGGTGCAGTGGCCGTCCTGGTGCAGAGCCCGGCCGACGAGGTGGTGCCGGCGTACGGGGTCTCGAGGCTCACGAGATCGGAGACCGAGCGCGCGACATCGGGCCAGAACGTGAGCGCCCACAGCTCGTCGAGCCCGCCGTGCTGGTGGCCGAGGAGAGTGACCCTGTGGCCGGTGACCCGTGACATGCGGCGGACGGCGAAGACGACGTACTCCGCGGTCTTCTGGAGGTCGCCGTACCCCTCGTCCGGCACCGATATCGAGCAGAAGGGGATCCGGTCGGCCGTGAGCTGGGGAATGTAGTTCCAGCCGTACGACGTCGGGGCGTTCGAGAACGCCGGAGTCAGGAGCACCGGAGCGCCGCGGCTCTTCGCGAACCCCGGGCTGCACGTCAGTCCCGCCGCCAGCTTGGCGCGGGCGATTCCCAGCGAGGGTCCGGCGGCGCCGCCCTGCCGGTCCGCGGCCGCGGCGGCCGGAAGAAGGGCGCACACGCGGTGCACAGAACGCCGGCGATCACTCCCGCGTGGCGGCGGAAGCTGTGACGCACCAGCCCGGCCTGACTAGCTTCCCGGGCCCGCAGAGGTATGCGGCGCCCGTGCGCTTCACGGTGCGGCCGTCGCTCAGCTCGAGCACGAGCCGGAACCTCTGCTTGCCCTCGGCCGCGCGGGGGAAGCGGAAGCGCCCGCCCTTGCCGCCGGCGCCCAAGCGGGCCACGCGCTTGCCGCGGAGGAGCACGCGGCCGCTGACGATCTGCCTGCTGAGCTTCCGGGGAACCACGACGGTGAACCTGCGCGCGGTGCTGCAGCGCCTGCCGCGCGCGCCCAGGCCGCTGCCGGCTTGCCACCGGCAGCTCGACCGAGATCCGCGACGCGTTCAGCGTGCCCGTGGCGCGCTGGCCGGCCCAGATGGCCGAGCCGGCCACGAGCTGGAGCTGGTAGCGCGCGCCGGCCTTCGCCGTGGAGGCGATCGGCACGAGCCGGCGGGAGATCGTGTGCTGCTTGCCGTCGAGCTTCACCGGGATCGGGGGCCGACTGGTTGCCGACCACGGCCCCGCGGTCGAGGTTCACGAGCTGCGCGAACACGCGCGTCGTGCCGGGCGTGCCCGTGCCCTTGTAGGTGATCGTGACCTTCGGCGGCCCGAGCAGCTGGCTCGCCCGGCGCACCGTGACGGGCACGTTGATCGCGCCGCCGGCCACCGCGGTGGCCGCCGTGGCGCCACCCGAGGTCGCGCCCGGCGCGATCGTGAGCGTGCCCGACCCGCGGCCCTTGACGGGCTTGCCGGGGAGGACCGGATATTGCGGGGCCACGCGGTACCTGCCGTCGTCCGAGCGGAACTCGAAGCCCGGGCCGGTGTCCACGCTCTTGTCGCCCTTCAGGTAGTGCGCGAGCCAGGCCGCGCTGGCGGCCTCGAGGCGCGGGTCGCCGCCGCCGCTGCCGAGGATCGAGCCCACGTCCAGCCCGGCGCCCGGCTCGCCGCCGTTGCCCTCGGCGCACTGCCCGTGGCCGCCGCAGAACCAGAACATCTTCACGGGCGTGCCGCGGAGCTTCAGGAGCCTGTAGATCCTGGCGTCCTCGTCGAGCGGGAAGAGCGTGTCCACCGTGCCCCCGACGAGCAGTGTGGGTGCCCTGATCTTGCTGATCGTGCCGTCGCCGGGCCCGCGGTCGCGGAACCACTCCTCGTCCTCGGCGCTGAGCTGCCCGGTCGCCTGGGCGCTGTTGTAGGCCGAGGTGATGTGCGGGTCGAGTCCGCCCGTCTGCACTCCCGCGGGGCCGCCGCCGAGCCCGCCGTTGGTGGCGTTGGCGAATCCGAGGTCGTAGAGCAGCGTGTTCCAGCCCTGCTTGAAGGTGCGGTCCTTGTAGAGGCTCGTCTCGAGCGAGTGCCAGGCCACCACGGGCACGATCGCGTCGATGCGGCGGTCGATCCCGGCGGTGGAGAGCTGGATGCCGCCCCCGTAGCTGCCGCCGGTCATGCCCACGCGCGGGTCGCCCTTCTTGTCGAGCCGCACCTCGGGCTCCGTGGCCATGCGGTGATCAGCGCGCGCACGTCGCGCCCCTCGACCTGCGGGGCGTTGATCGTGGCCTCGCCGCCGGAGGTGCCGAACCCGCGCGGGTCCCAGGTGAGCACGTTGTAGCCGAGGTCGTGCAGCCGCTTGATCGCGCCCTTGGACGGGTCGTTCTCGCCGGGCTGGCTCCAGCCCGGGCCGTTGAGCACGACCGGCGCGCGCTGGCCCGCCGCGAGCGACGGGTTGGGGAACCAGTGCGCGACGATCGGGGTGCCGTCGAACGAGTTGACGACGATGTCCTCGGCGTGCGCCGAGCCGGCAAGCCCGGCCCAGGCAAGCGCGGTCACGGCGATACCGCTCCTCAGCCTCATCGCCGGACACCCTAGCTGGGCCGGGTGGGGCCAGCGGAGGTTGGAGGGATTCCCCTCAGGTGGGTGCGCTTGCTATGTTGGAAATCCCGCCGGCACCGCATCCTCCTGCCGTTGCCGCCCTGTGACGGAAATGCCGATTAACCGGGGCTGATTAACCCCGTGCTCTTTCCGTAAGGCGATCGGGTGACGGAAAAGACGCGTCTTTTGCTCGACGCGCGGGCTCCGGGTGGGGTCGATATCTGGACTGTGACCAATAAGGCCCCGCGCACAGCGGACAGCGAGCGCTGACGTTGACCGATCCGCGCCCCCTCCGTGAGGAGCTGTTGAAGAAGCTCGCGGAGATCGAGGCGCTGAACACGGAGCACCTGGTTGTGATCGAGGAGCTGCGGCGCACAGAGCGCCTGACCCATAAGGATCACGAGGAGGTGTTGAAGGCCGCGCACCTTCGGTCCGAGTTCGTGGCCACCATGAGCCACGAGATCCGCACTCCGCTGAGCGGCGTGATCGGCATGACCGGCCTGCTTCTCGAAACCGAGCTGAGCGGTGAGCAACGCGAGTACGCCGAGGGTGTCCGGGACTCGAGCGATGTGCTGCTGGCGGTGACCGACGAGATTCTCGACTTCTCGAAGATCGAGGCCGGCAAGCTCGAGCTGGAGGTCGGGCCGTTCGTTCTCCCCGCGGTGGTCGAGGAGGTCTGCGCGATCATGGCCTCGCCGGCGCACGGCAGGGGGGTCGAGCTGCTGTGGTGGATCGACGAGGAGCTGCCGCCGACGGTTTGCGGTGACGGTGTCCGGCTTGCGGCAGGTGCTCACCAACCTGGTGTCCAATGCGGTGAAGTTCACGGCGGCCGGTGAGGTCTGTGTGACGGGTGACGAGCCCCGAGGGAGGCGGCCCGACGATCCGCTTCGAGGTCACGGACACCGGCATCGGTCTCGCCCCCGCCTCCGTGGATCGGATCTTCGACGCGTTTGCCCAGGCGGACGACTCCACCACCCGCGAGTACGGCGGCACCGGCCTGGGCCTTGCGATCTCCAAGAAGCTGGTGAACCTGATGGGCGGTGAGATCGGCGTCGAGAGCATCGAGGGCGAGGGCAGCACCTTCTGGTTCACCCTCCCGCTGCCGGCGGTGACGGATGCCCGGTCTCCCGAGCCCGTGCGCCCTGGTCTGGAAGGGGTCCGGGTGCTCGTGATCGACGACAACGTCACCAGCGGCGACCTGCTGGAGCGCCGGCTGCTTCGCTGGGAAATGCAATGCGACACGGCAATCGACGGCCGGACCGCACTCGACATGCTCCACTCGGCCAACACCTACGGGCTGGTACTGCTCGACGACAGCATGCCGAGCATGACCGCGCTCGGGGTGGCCGAGGCAGTTCGATCGAGCTCGCAGGGACATCCGGTGCCCATCGTCATGCTCACCTCGTCGAAGGACGGGCGCCGTGTCGGGAGAGACATCGACGCGGAAGGCTTCGTGACAAAGCCGGTGCAGCCGAGGCGCCTCCACGCGGAGATGGCGCGCGTTCTGGGATTCGCTCCGCTGGAGGAGAGACCTGAGGAGGAGGCGCCGGCCGAGTCGTCCACCGGCGGCCCTGAGCGCGCGGGGGACCTCGTGCTCCTGGCCGAGGACAACGAGATCAACCAGATCGTGGCCGTCCGCATGTTGGAGAAGCACGGGTTCCAGGTGGACGTGGCGGTAAACGGGCGGGTGGCGCTCGAGATGTGCCGCCGCCGTACCTACAAGGCGGTCTTCATGGACTGCCACATGCCCGAGCTCGACGGATACGAGACGGCCCTCGAGATCCGCCGCCGCGAACGTCCCGGCCGCCACATTCCCATCATCGCCATGACCGCAAACGTGATGAAGGGCGACCGGGAGCTGTGCCTGGCGGCGGGGATGGACGACCACGTGGGGAAGCCGGTCGATGCCGACGCGCTCCTCGACGCCATCGCCCGGTCGCTCGCCGTGACCCCCTGAAGCCGGCGACATCATGGCCCGGCGCTTGGGCCCGTGGTGCGAGCGGACGGGGATTTGAACCCTCTAGGCGCCTTGACGACGCCTAACGGGTAGACGAGAAGGCGATCCTTGTCGGCTACGACCTGCGGAACAGGGACCTGCCCCTTGCCGCGTGTGATTCGCGGCGCGAGCGGGTAGCGGGTCCGCGTGGATCCGTCCGACGCTGGCGCGCTACCGTGACGACGGCCGCAGCGGTCCCGCCGACCCGCGACGAGCTCGAGGGCGACGAGGCCTTCGAGACGCTGCGGAGGGCCGGCGTCGGCGGCGCCTGATCGCGACTCGATGACGCGCTTCCGCGCCGCCGATGGCTTCAGCCACTCGCGCGCGCTGGCCTTCCAGATGACGCTCACCCTGCTCCCGGCGCTGATCGCCGTCGTCGGGCTGGCCGCGGCGCTGGACCAAGAGCTTCCCGCTCGTGGTGCGGGAAACTGTCGCAGCGCTTGCGCCCGGCGCCGCCGGCGACCTGCTCACCGACGCGCTGCGGCAGGGCTCGACCGGCGCGCGCGCGAGTCCGGGCGAGACCGCGCTGGTGGCGGGCGCGCTTGCGCGCCGCGGTGGCAGGGACCACCGCGATGGCCCAGGTGGAGCGCGGCGCAAACCGCATCTACGGCGTGGAGCGCGATCGGCCCTTCGCGCGCAAGTACGCTGACGGCGCTGCTGCTGGCCATGACCGCCGGGCTGCTCGCACTCCTCTCCCGATCGCTGCTGGTGGGCGGGGCGGCGATCCGGGACGCGCTCGGCTGGGCGAGGGCTTCGACGCCGTGTGGCGGTCGCCCGCTGGCCCCTGGGGCTGGTCTTCGCCGTGGCCTCCGTGTCCCTGCTCTTCGAGATGCGCCCCGGCGGCGCCAGCCCGAAGCGTCCTGGCTTGCCTTCGGCGCCGCCTTTCGGTCGTCCTGTGGCTCGCTTTCATGGCGCTGCTCGCCGTCTACATCGACGCCACCGACTCCTTCGGCGCGACCTATGGCCCGCTGGCGGGCACGATCGGCGTGCTGCTGTGGGCATTTCTCACCTCGGTCGCGCTGTTCCTCGGCCTGGCCTTCGCCGCGCAGCTCGAGGCGGTGCGAGCCGGGGTGCCTTCGCCGCGCCGCGCCGACTGATGGGCGCGGGTGGAGACCCCGGCTTCGTGGGTAGAGGGAGGGAATGGACCGCCGGTCGGCCACACACGAGGAGTTCCCGCCGCTGACATTGAGCGTGTTGCGCGAGCTCGAGCTCGAGGCGCCTCCGGCGCCCGGCCGCGGAGCACACATCTCCGCGGCGAGCGGCGTCGCCCGACGCGGCGATTTCATCTACGTGATCGGCGACGATGAGCTCGCGCTAGGCGTCTTTCGCCTCTCGAAGGAGGCCCCTGGCGCCCTCCGCCCGGTCCTAAGTGGCGAGCTGAGCGCTGACCGTGCCAAGCGCAAGAAGGAGAAGCCCGATCTGGAGGCGCTTACCCTGCTCCCCCCGTTCACCGGTCGGCCTTTCGGCTCGTTGCTCGGCCTCGGATCGGGCTCAAATCCGCAGCGCGAGCGGGGCTTCGTCTGGGGTCTCGCCGCAGACGGTTCGCTTGAGGGGAAACCGATCGAGCTGGACCTCTCCCCGCTCTACGAGCGCCTCCGAGAGAGCGCGCCCGAGCTGAACATCGAGGGAGCCTCAGCGCTCGGTCACCGGCTGTGGCTGTTCCACCGCGGCAACACCGAACAGGGACTCAACATCGTTGCCGAAGTCCCGCTCGACGATTTCGTCGCCGGGGTGCTGGGGGGCGGCCGGATCGACTGTGGCCACGAGTTGAGTACCGTCGCTTACGAGCTCGGCGAGCTGGACGGGGTGCCACTCACCTTCAGCGACGCCACGCCGCTCGCGGATGAGCTGGTCGTCTTCACGGCGTCGGCGGAGCCCGGCTCGGATCCGCACGGCACCGACGGTGCCATTCGCGGCTCGGTGGTGGGCACGATCGACAGCGACGGGATGGTCAAACGCCTGCGCACGATCGACAGGAGGTGGAAGGTCGAGGGCGTCTACGCCTCGATAGATGCGCGCGTCATCGACTTCCTCTTCGTCTGCGATCAGGACGATCCGGACGTCGCCTCACCGCTGCTATCCGCCGCGATGCCCATTGAGCGGCGCTTCGAGACCGGCTGAGGTATGTCGGCTGGCGGTCCGTCAGCCAGCGGAGGGGGAGGGATTCGAACCCTCGAGACGCCTTGACGACGCCTAACGGTTTTCAAGACCGCCGCATTCAACCGCTCTGCCACCCCTCCAGAGCGGGATTGTGCCTCACCCGCGGGGCGGCCCGAACCTCGCGCAGCATTCCCGTCTCCGGGTCGAACACGAAGCCGCGCACGTGATCGCGCCTCGGCAGCTCCCGGCTCGCGGCCAGGCGCTCCAGTCCGTGGCGCAGGGTCTCCTCCACGTCATCGAAGGTGCCGAGCCGCCACGTGGGCAGCACGCCGTCGGCACTCAGCTGGTCCGCGAACTCGTCCTCGGACGCCCCGTTCAGGCCGCACCCGTCGTGCATCACCACCACGATCTCCTCGGTGCCGAGCAGCCGCTGGGAGGCGCTGAGCGAGCGGATCGCGTCGTCGGTGACGAGACCCCCGGCGTTGCGGATGATGTGCGCGTCGCCGCGCTCCAGGCCGAGCATGGGGAAGAGGTCGATGCGGGTGTCCATGCAGGAGAGCACGGCCACCTTGCGCCGCGGGCGCGGGTCGAGCCCGGGCGCGGCCAGCGACTCGGTCCGCGATGCGGCCACGTCGAGCATGTCGTCGGCGTTGCCCATCGAGATCAGGTGCGAGCGGCGATCTCCGCCGGCGCCCCGAAGGGGTGCAGGGGCTCGGGGATGGCGATGCTGCCGTCGTCTCGCTGGCCGTTCTCCACCAGGGCGATGATCGTGCGGCCCACGGCCACGGCCGTGCCGTTCAGCGTGTGCACGTGCTGTGTGCCGGCCTCCGTCCGGTGGCGCACGTCGAGGCGCCGGGCCTGGAAGTCGGTGGTGTTCGAGGTGGAGGTGAGCTCGCGGTAGCGGCCCTGCCCGGGCAGCCAGCCCTCGAGGTCGTACTTCTTGGCCGCCGAGGCCCCGAGGTCGTCCACGGCGATGTTCACCACCCGGTACGGCAGCCCGAGCGCCTGGAATATCTCCTCCTCGATGGCCAGCAGGCGCTCGTGCTCGGCCTGGGATTCGGCCGGGTCCACGAACGAGAACATCTCCACCTTGTCGAACTGGTGCACCCGGAAGATGCCCTTCGTGTCCTTTCCCGCCGCCCCGGCCTCGCGGCGGAAGCAGGGGGAGAAGCCGGCGTACCGCATGGGCAGGTCGCCCGCGGCCAGGATCTGGCCGGCGTGCAGCGAGGCCAGCGGCACCTCCGAGGTGCCGGCCAGGTAGAGGTCGTCCTCGGGCACGCGGTAGATCTGCTGCTCGGTGTCGGGGAGCATCCCGGTGCCGTAGAGCGCCTCCTCGCGCACCAGCACCGGTGGGATCACGGGTGTGAAGCCCTTCTCCTCCAGCAGCGTGAGCGCCCACTGGACGAGCGCCAGCTCGAGCCGCACGAGCGGCCCCTTCAGGTAGGCGAAGCGCGACCCGGCCACGCGGGCCCCGGCCTCCATGTCCACGAGGTCCCCGAGGAGATCGAGATGGTCGCGCCCCGTGGCGCCCGCCTCTCCCACCTCGCGCAGCACCTCGTCCTCGGGCGGGGCCGTGGGATCGGGAAGGTTGGGCAGCGCCGCCAGCGCCTGCGTCCGGCGCTCCTCGAGCCCGCGCAGCTCCTCGTCCAGCTCCTTCTCGCGGGCGGAGGCCCCCCGGACCTCGGCAATCGCCTCGGACGCGTCACCGCCGCCGCGCTGCAGCTCGCCGATGCGCTTGGACGCCTCGTTCTTGGCGCGGCGGAGCTCCTCGAGCTCGGGGAGGACGGCGCGCCGGCGGTCGTCCAGCTCGAGGGCCTCGTCCAGGAGCGCGGGGTCCGCGCCCCGGCGAGCGAGGGCGTCGCGCGCCGGCTGGGGGTCCTCTCGGATGCGGCGGAGATCGAGCACGAAGGAACCGCGGCACCTAGCCGCCCGCGGTCACCTCAGCTGCCGGGGTGCCGGCCGCCGGAGTACTTCGAGAGGAAGTCGGCGATCCGCTCGGCATCTTCGCCCACCACGATATTCGCGGGCATGATCTGACCCGAGAATCCGCCGTTGCGGATGGCGAACAGCACGTCGTCCCTGCTCTCCTTGCGCACGTTGAAGTTCGGGCCGTTGGTGTTCTCCCCGCCCTGAAGCTGGTCCTCCGGCTTGCTGCCGTACGCGTCGGCGGCCTCGAGCGAGTGGCACCCGGAGCAGCGCTCGTTGAACAGGACGGCGCCGGTTCGCTCGGCCGTCTGGTCCTCGGGGACCTCGATCTCCCCCCCGCAGCCGACGGCCACGGCGAGGGCGCAGAGGATGAGGAGCAAGGCGGTTGGGCGGCCCACGGCCGGGCATAGTATCCGCCCGAGTGCGGCCACTCACCGTCATGCTCGCCCTGGCATTGCTCGCCGGCGCCGGTTGCGGTGGTGGCGACGAGGGTGGCGGACCCGCCGGGCCCCCCACCACGGTGGCCGCCGGCCGGCCGCTGGTGGTGACCGCGAGGGAGTACGCCCTCGCGCCGGCGAACGTCGTGGTCAGCGGGCCGGGGGAGCTTCGGCTGCGGCTGCGCAACTCCGGGTCGCTGCCGCACGACGTGCGGATCCAGAGCGGGGACCGCGATCTGGGCGGGACCGAGTCCATTCCCGGCGGGGAGTCGGCCACCGCCACGGTGGACCTGCCCCCGGGCGCTACCGAATGCTCTGCACCGTGGGAGATCACGCCCAGCTCGGCATGAAGGGCTCACTTCGTGTGAAGGAGTAGGTCTCCGGATGGTGAAAAAGGGTGTGCCCCGGCGACGGCCGGCGACGGCCACCACTGCGAAGGATTCGCTCGGCGGCCGTCCGTGATTCGGCGGCGAAGGGCCGCCGTCGGGGCGTTTTTGCCGAAGCAGCCGGCGTGGCCGGCTGCGCACGGACGGGTTTAACCAGGGTCAGCGGCGCTTGACGAACCGCAGCAGCGTTCCGTCGGAGCCCGGCCGCAGGTGGACCTCGTCCATCAGGACGCGCAGGAACTCGAGGCCCGCGGCCGCTGTCCGGCAGCGGATCGCCGCGGCGGGCCACCCGGGGGCGGAACCGGCCGGTGTCCTGGACCTCGAAGACGAGTGCGCCGCTCTCCTCGGTGGCCCAGATGCGGATCGGGTCGTCGGGGGAGGTGGAGCCGTGCTGGATGGCGTTGGTCACGGCCTCGCTCATGGCCAGCTTCACCTGGTAGCAGGCCCCGTTCTCGAGCCCGAAGGCCGTGGCGGCGCGCTCGGCGAAGTCCCGCGCCTCCTTCAGCAGCCTCAGGTCGGCCCGCAGATGGTGCTCTTGTGGCTGGAACTCCGACATGACCCCTGTTCCGTACCCCAGCATCGACCATCCTTTACCCGGGCGTTAGCGCTGACACGCATCCGTGTTCGTCGTCCAGACGATTCATGCGAAGGAAGCGATCGCGCGGATCGCTCCGTGTCGGATCGCGCGAGTGATCCAGACGGGCGAGTGCCGCGTTAGGTACGGCCAAGCGGAGGAGGTGGCTCCCTCCTCCGAGGCTCACTAAGGAGGACTCGCATGCGCAGGTTGCTGGTTGTCCCAGCGGCGCTCGCTGCTGCCGCGATCGCGGTTCCGATCGGAATCGGATCAAGTCACCGCGAAGCGCCGGACATCTCGCTGGACCCCTCGGCGGACAACACGGACACGTACGCGTGGACCGCGAAGGACGCCCCCGGTGCACTGACCGTCGCCGCCGACTGGATCCCGGGTGAGGTGCCGGGCAGCGGCCCGAACTTCTTCGGGTTCGATGACAAGGCCCGGTACTACATCCACGTCGACAACACCGGCGACGGCCGGCCCGACGTCAGCTACAGGTACCAGTTCAAGACGCAGACCAGGAACAAGAACTCGTTCCTGTACGCCCTTCCGGGCGCGAGCGGCTACAACGACTCGAAGCTGAACGTGATCCAGCGGTACTCGGTCGTCCGCGAGACGTACAGCTACCGCGGGAGGCAGGACCCGGGTCCACGAGCGCACCATCGCTCGCGGCCTGCCGGTGGCGCCGCCCAACATCGGCCCGAAGACGTTCCCGAACTACCAGGCGTTCGTGGACGGGGCCATCCGGAGGCTCGGTGACGGCACGAAGGTGTTCGTCGGCCAGCGCGACGATCCGTTCTTCGTCGACCTGGGCGCGACCTTCGACGGGCTCAACGTCCGCAAGCTCACGGGCAACCAGGGTCAGGGCAAGGACGACCTGAGTGGGATGAACACCCACTCGATCGTCATGCAGATCCCCGAGGCCCGCGTGACGCAAGAACGGCAAGTCCGTGTCCAGCGCCGCGGCGGCCAACGCCGTGGTGGGGGTGTGGTCCACCACCGAGCGCAGGCGCCTCGACGTGGCCCGGTCGTCCCGGGCAGGCCAGAAGGCGCGTCACCACCGGTCGAAGAGCCGCTGGGTGCAGGTCTCCCGGCTCGGCAACCCGCTGGTGAACGAGGTGGTGATCCCGCTCGGGAAGAAGGACCAGTTCAACCGCACCACCCCGGACCGCGACGCGGCGCTGTACGGCAAGTACGTCGTGAAGCCGGAGCTCGCGGCCGTGCTCAACGCGCTGTTCAACGTGGGCGCCCCGGAGAACGACCGCACGGACATCGTGCAGGCGCTCCTCCAGGGTCTCCCCGGCCTGAACCAGCACAAGGGGATCAAGGGCCCGCCCGCGGTGGACACGATCAAGCTCAACCTCGGCATGCCGCCCGCGAGCGTGCGGAGGACCGCTTCGGCGTGATCGGCGGCGACACCGCCGGCTTCCCGAACGGCCGCCGGCTCGGCGACGACGTGGTGGACATCGAGCTCCAGGTCGTGGCCGGGTTCCTCAAGGGCAACAAGGTGCCGCTGGGCGACGGCGTGGACCAGAACGACAAGCCGTTCCTGTCCACGTTCCCGTACCTGGCCGCGCCCGACCAGCGGCTTCGACTCGGCTCCGTCGAACCGGTTCGAGCCCGGCCACCCGCCCGTTCCGGCAGGCGGCTAGCCAAGACAACGGCACAGGGGGCGCCCTCGGGGCGCCCCCGCAGCCGGGAGGTCACCCCATGACCCTGACACGACCCCATCTGCGCACGCTCCTCCTCCGCTCGCCGTCTTCGCGGCCGTGCTCGCGGTGCTGCTGGTCGCTGAACCGCTCGGCGCTCGGCCATCACCGCCGCCGGCGTGGACGTGAGCGCTCCCAGCGGCGACCCCCTGCGCGACGCCCAGCGCGCGGTGCGCGCCGACCCGGCAGCGCGGCCGCCTACGCCGCCCTCGGCGACACCTACCTGCAGCGCGCGCGTGAGACCGGCGACCCGTCCTTCTACACGCGCGCGGACCGGCTGCTTCGCGGCCGCGCTGCGGCGCGACCCGCGCGAGCTCGGCGCCGTGCTCGGGGCCGGCGACGCTCGCCGGGCTCCGCCACGACTTCGGCGAGCAGCTGCGGCTCGGCACGCGAGGCGAGAGCGCTCGCAGCCGCGGCCTGGCCCAGCCCGCTCACCGTGATCGCCGACGCCCAGGTCGAGCTCGGCCGCTACGGCGCCGCGGCGGCGCGACGATCCAGCGCCTGGTGGACCAGAAGCCCGGGCTCCCCGCCTACGCGCGCGTCTCCTACTTCCGCGAGCTGCACGGCGACCAGGCGGGCGCGATCGCGGCCATGCGCCTGGCGCGTGTCCGCCGGCGGCGGCGCGCCCGAGAACCGCGCCTACGTGGAGAGCGCTCCTCGGCGACCTCGAGCTTCAGCGCGGGCGTCTGGCCGCGGCGCGCGGGCCTTCCGCGACGCCCTGCGGTCCATGCCCGGGCACCCCGGCCCCATTGGTCGGACTCGCGCGGGTCGACGCCGCGCGGGCGGCACCTGCGCGGCGCCGTGACCCTCCTGCGGCGCTCGACGAACCGGCTTCCGCTCACCACCAGCGCTCACCCTCCTCGCTGACGTCGAGCCGGCTGCCGGCATGCGACGGCCGCGCCGCGCCGACCTGGCCGCCGCGCGCGCCGAGCACCGGCTCTCCGCGCGGCGGGGACGGCGCCGGACGCCGAGGCGGTGCTCTTCGAGGCGAACCACGGCGATCCGGCCGCGGGCGGTGCGGCTCGGCCGGCGCGTGTGGCGGGCCGCGCCGAGCATCCGCTCGGCCGACGCGCTCGGGTGGGCGCTGACGCGCGCGGGCCGGCCGCGCGCGGGGCTGAGTGGGCCGCGGCGCGCGCTGCGGGCTCGGCTCGCGGGATCCCGCTGTTCCGCTTCCACGCCGGCGTGGCGGCGCGCGCGGCCGGGCCGCGCCGGCGAGGCCGCGGCGGTACCTGCGCAGCGGCCCTCAGCGGGGCGGGCGCTGCTCTCGCCGCTCACAGGCGGCGCGAGCGCGATGGAGGCGCTGCGATGAGGCGGGCGGCCCTGATCGCGCGGTGTGCTCGGCGTCGCTGATCCTCCCGGCGCGCCGGCCGCGGCGCACCCGCTCGGGAACTTCTCCATCAACCACCTCAGCCGTGGTCGATCTCCAGCGGACCGGGTGGACGTCCGCTACGTGCTCGACCAGGCGGAGATCCCGACGGCCCAGGAGCGCGGCCTCGTCGCGCGCCGAGGTGCTGGCTCGCAAGCTCGCGCGAGGTGCGAGCGCGGGCTGACCCTCACGGCGACGGCGCGCGCGAGCTTGCGCTCACGACCGTGGGAGTGCCCGCGGCTCTCCTTCCCCATGGGCGCCGCCGGCCTCGCCCACCACTCGCCTCGAGCTCTCGCTGCGCGCACCGCTTCGATCGGACCGGCGCAGCGGCTCGAGCTGCACGACGAGACCTTCCCCGGCCGGGTGGGATGGAAGGCGGTGAGCGCGCGCGCCCGGGATCGGGCACCGCGGTGCGCAGGAAGGCGCCCGGGCAACGACCCCACGCAGCGGCCTCCGGCGCTACCCGAAGGACCTCCTCGAGCAGCCCGCTCGACCGGCGCGAGGCGAGCTTCCGCGTGACGCCCGGGCGCCGGCACCCTCATCGCGCCCGCACCAGCGAGGCGGCGCGCTCGTCCGACAGCCGCGCCGAGGGCACCGACGGGCTTCACCGCCCTGTTCGAGGACGCGGCGGCCGGGCGGGGCGTGCTCGTGCTCCTGCTGCTGGCCGCCTTCGGCTGGGGAGCCCTGCACGCGCTCTCGCCCGGCCACGGCAAGGCGATGGTCGCCGCCTACCTCGTCGGGACGCGCGGCCGCGCCCGCGCACGCCGTGGTGCTCGGCGGCGACGGTCACGCGTGACGCACACGATCGGCGTCTTCGCGCTCGGGCTCGTCACGCTCGCGCTCTCCCAGTACGTGCTCCCCGAGCAGCTCTACCCCTGGCTCACGCTGGTCTCGGGGCTGATGGTGGTGGTCGTGGGCGCGGGCGTGCTGCGCTCGCGACTGCGTCACGCGCGCGCGCACGCCCACGCGCATGACCACCACCACGCGCACGACCACGCACCACGACCTGAGCTGGCAGGGGCGTCCTCGGGATGGGCGCCGCCGCCGGCCTTCTCCCCTGCCCGTCCGCCCTCGTGGTGCTGCTGGCCGCCATCTCGCAGCACGAGGTGGCGCTCGGGATGCTCCTCATCGTCGCCTTCAGCCTCGGCCTCGCCGGCACCCTCACCGCGCTCGGCCTGGCCGTCGTCCAGCGCCCGGCGGTTCGTGCCGGCCGCGCACTCGCCGCCAGCCGGCTCGCCGCCGCTCCTGCCCGCCGCCTCCGCGGTGTTGGTCGTCGCCCTCGGACTCGTCCTGACCGTGCGCGCGGTCCCGGGGGTCATCTGAGTGGACTCGCAAACAGAGAGGACTCGCGATGAGCTTCGACTTCCTGTTCAGCCCGGTCGAGCAGCTCGACGCCTGGCTCACCGGCGTTCTTCGACGGCGCCCCGCTTCGGTGGCGCTCGCCATCGCGTTCCTGCTCGGGCTCCGGCACGCCTCCGATCCCGACCACCTCGTGGCCGTCACCTCGCTCGTGGCGGCGGAGGGCGGCGACACCCGCCAGGCCGCCCGCCTCGGCGCGTGGTGGGGCCTCGGGCCACGCCGGCGTGCTCCTCGCGCTCGGGCATCCCGCTGATCGCTCTTCAAGTCGGCGCTCCCGGCCTGGCTCGAGAGCGGGGCCGAGAGGGCGGTCGGTGTCGTGATCCTCGCGCTCGCCGCGCGCGTGATCTTCAGGTGGGCGCGGGGCGACTACCGCGCCGGCGCCCACTCGCACGAGCACGGTCCACGGCCTGCGCCGCCATCTCCGCCGCGGCGGCGGTCACGGCGCACGTGAGCGTCCGCAGCCCCGGGCAGGCGCTGTCCATCGGGCTGCTCCACGGCCTCGCCGGCACCGGCGCGGTGGTGCTCCTGCTGATCGCCGCGCTGCCGACCCAGCTCGAGGCCGCGCTCGCGCTCGCCGTGTTCGCGCCGATGTCGATGGTCTCGATGGTGGCGTGCACCGCCGGCCTTCGCCTGGGTGCTCACGCGGCCGCTGGTCGAGCCGCTCTACCGAACGGTGCTGATCCCGGTGCTCGGCGCTGTTCGGGGTCATGTTCGGGCTCTGGTACGCCGGGGGCTGGCGCCCCGGCGCGTCAGCCGCCGGTCTGGAACGCGCGCAGGGCCAGGGTGAGGATCAGCAGGGCGCCGACGGTCATCACGCCCATCTCGCCGAGGGCCACGCGCCGCGCGAGGCTCACCTGCTCCTCGCGGTCGAGCGCGTCCATGTCCTCCACGCCCTCGAGCTCGCGCTGGGCCACCCCCGCGCGCATCGCCTCGCTGACCAGGGTGATGATGAGCGGCGAGATGCCGTAGATCACGTGCAGGCCGTCCGGCGCGGTGGCGCCGCGCGCCAGCAGCAGCAGGCCCACCAGAACCTGCGACCACCACCAGTGCCTGGGCCACCCGGAGCAGCGGCCAGAACGTGATCGAGGCCCGCGCGTCCTTGCGCAGCCAGGACACCGCGCCCCACCCCGCGGCCACCGCGTTCGACACCAGCACGCCGATGCCCAGAGCCATGTGAAAGCCGGTCACGCGGCGGTGTCCCGCCCGCGCTCCCGGGTGTCAGTTCGCACTATGTGGCACCCGCGCACAAGCCTGCGTTATACATCCGCGTGCCAGTGCTGAAGAGCTACCTGCCAGCCCTTGTCTTCCTGCTCCTGGGACTGGGCATCGGCGCTGGCCTTCACTTTCGCCAACGACCTGCTCGGCCCGAGGCGCACGCGGGCGGTGAAGACCGAGCCCTACGAGAGCGGCCTGCCCTCGGATGTGCGAAGAGCTTCCGCTTCGGGATCAGCTTCTACCTGATCGCGATGCTCTTCATCCTGTTCGACATCGAGGTGGTGTTCCTCTACCCGGTGGCGATGAACATCGATGCCTTCGGGTTGTTCGCGCTCGTCGAGGTGATCGTGTTCGTCGTGCTCCTGGCGGTTGCGCTGGTGTTCGTCTGGAGAAGGGGGGCGCTGGAATGGAAGTGACCCGCTCGGGACCGCTGCGACATGCGCTCGCGCGGGCTGCGGGCCCAGCAGATGCTGCGCGGCGACATCGAGGGCGACGACCTCGAGAAGTACGTGGAGGAGCGGCGTGCTCCTCACCCGCATGGAGGACGCCCAGAACTGGGCCCGCGCGAACGCGCTGTTCCCGCTGGGGTTCGGACTGGCCTGCTGCGCGATCGAGATGATCACGATGATCGGCTCGCCGCGGAACGACCTGTCGCGCTTCGGCGCCGAGGTGATCCGCTTCACCCCGCGCCAGGCCGACCTCCTGATCCTCTCCGGCCGCGTGTCGATCAAGATGGCGCCGATCATCCGGCGCCTCTACGACCAGATGCTGGAGCCGAAGTGGGTGATCGCGATGGGCGCCTGCTCGTCCACCGCGGGGATGTTCAACAACTACGCCGTGGTGGCGGGCGCGGACAAGTTCCTGCCCGTGGACGTGTACGTGCCCGGCTGCCCGCCCCGGCCCGAGGCGCTGATCTTCGGCATCAACCGGCTCCAGGACAAGATCAAGGGCGAGCCCGGCATGGGCTGGCGCGAGCGCTACAAGGCGAAGGGGACGGAGGAAATTGCCTGACGCCACCGGCCTCGAGCTGATCGCCCAGCGGGTGCGGGAGGCGGTGGACGGCGACGCCGTGACGGACACGGTGGTCCAGCGCGGGCAGGCCACGCTCGACGTGGCTCCCGCGCGCGTGCGCGAGGTGCTCGCCTACCTGCGCGACGGCGACGAGGAGCCGTGGCCGCTGCTCATGAGCCTCCACGGGTGCGACTACCTGCCCGCGGAGCCGCGGCTCGGCGTGCACTACCAGCTGCTCTCCATGGAGCGCTGCGACCGGCTGAACGTGCGCACCCGCCTCGGAGTGGACGACCCGCACCTGCCCACGGTGGTGGACCTCTTCCCGACGGCGGACTACCAGGAGCGCGAGGTGTACGACATGTTCGGCGTCCTCTTCGACGGCCACCCGGACATGCGCCGCATCCTGCTGCCCGAGGACTACGAGGGCCACCCGCAGCGCCGCGACTTCCCCACGGGCGGCGAGCCGGTGATGTTCACCTTCAACGAGGACAAGTACCCGCGCTGGTATGACTGACTCCGGCGGGGATGGCATCGGGGCGGGCGAGCCGGCGCTTCCGCCTGGACGTCCCCTACCGGGAGCGCGAGAGCTCGGTGACGATGACGCCGATGTACGGGCCCGAGTCCACGCTCGACGTGGACGCCGAGCGCACCGAGGAGCTCCTCACCATCAACATCGGCCCGCACCACCCGGCCACGCACGGGGTGCTGCGGCTGCTCACCACGCTGGAGGGCGAGGTGGTGCGCGACGTGAAGCCGATCATCGGCTACGTGCACACCGGCATCGAGAAGAGCATGGAGGACCAGCAGTACTGGAAGGCCATCACGTTCGTGGAGCGGATGGACTACCTCGCCTACTACTTCAACGCGATGGCGTTCTGCATGAGCGTCGAGCAGCTGCTGGAGGAGGAGGTTCCCGACCGCGCGCAGTGGCTGCGGGTGCTGCACATGGAGCTGAACCGGATCGCCAGCCACCTCTTCTGGATCGCCACCGCCTCACTCGACATCGGCGCGATCACCATGCTCTGGTGGGGCTGCCGCGACCGCGACCTCGTGCTCGACCTGTTCGAGATGTCCGGCGGCCAGCGGATGCACACGCGCTACTTCCAGGTCGGCGGCGTGATGGAGGACATCCCGCCCGGCTTCGAGGCCAAGACGCGCGAGTTCGTCGAGATCATGCCCCACCGGCTCGACCAGTACGAGGCCCTGCTGGACCACAACGAGATCTGGCTGCGGCGGATGAAGGGCACCGGGATCGTCTCCCAGGAGGACCTGCTCGGCCTGGGCGTGACCGGACCGCTGCTGCGCGCCTCCGGGCACGGGTGGGACCTGCGCAAGGCCATGCCCTACTCGTCGTACGAGAAGTTCGACTTCAACGTGCCCGTCGGCTCGGTGGGCGACAACTACGACCGCTACAAGGTCCGCATCGTGGAGATGCGCGAGTCGCTGAAGATCATCGAGCAGGCGCTGGACGGGCTCCCCGAGGGCCCGTACAT
This sequence comes from uncultured Thermoleophilaceae bacterium, assembly GCA_963752455.1. Lineage (GTDB taxonomy): Bacteria > Actinomycetota > Thermoleophilia > Solirubrobacterales > Thermoleophilaceae > JACVRW01. The sequence continues at coordinate 4,211 of CAVVYE010000026.1, read as the reverse complement.
CACCACCAACCGCAAGGTGGCGCTGCCGCCCAGGCACGAGCTGGCCACCTCGATGGAGGCGCTGATCCATCACTTCAAGCTGGTGACCGAGGGCTTCCGCGTGCCGCCGGGCGAGGCCTACGCGGCGATCGAGTCCCCGCGCGGCGAGCTCGGGTGCTTCGTGATCGCCGACGGCTCGGCCAAGCCGGCGCGCGTGCACATGCGCGACCCGAGCTTCGTGAACCTGCAGGCCCTGCCGGGGATGGTCAAGGACTCGCTGCTGGCCGACTTCATCGCCTCGGTGGCCATGCTCGACCCGATCCTCGGCGGGGTGGACCGGTGATGAGCGAGGAGAGCGCCTTCCGGACCGCTCCCGCTCCCGCCCGGGTGGGACGAGGCCGCCCGGCTCGACGACGATCCGGCCACCGTGCCCGACCCGGCCACGGTGGAGGTGCCGCCCGAGCTGCGCGCGGAGATCGAGGCGCACATGGCGAAGTACCCCGAGCGCCACTCGGCCACCCTTCCCGCCCTCGGCGCGGCGCAGCGCGTGCACGGCTGGTGCTCCCCCGAGGCCATCCGTCCAGGTGGCCGCGGTGATGCAGGTCACGCCCGGATACCTGTCGGCCGTGGCCACCTTCTACGACATGCTGCGCACCCAGCCCACGGGCAGCCACTACGTGTACGTCTGCACGAGCGTGGCCTGCCACCTGCGGGACGCCAGGTCGGTGTACGACGCCATCGCCGCCGAGGCGCGCGAGCAGGGCCTGGAGGACTACGAGGTGCGCGAGTTCGAGTGCCTGGGGGCGTGCGAGATGGCCCCGATGGCCTCGGTGGACGGGCGCTACGTGGGCCCGATCGCCACCGGCGAGGCGGCCGAGTTCGTGACCGCGCTCCAGGAGGGCCGCGACCCGCTGCCCGGGCCGCGGGCTGGGAGACGCCGGCAGTGAGCGAGGCCGACCGCGAGCGAGACCCGCGTGCTGCTGGAGCACATCGACGAGCCGGGGCTCAACACCATCGAGGTGTACGAGCGCTTCGGCGGCTACGCCGCGATGCGCAAGGCGCTGCACCGAGATGACGCCCGACGACGTGCTCCACGAGCTCGAGGAGTCGGGCCTGCGCGGCCGGGGCGGCGCCGGCTTCTCGATGGGGAAGAAGGCCAGCTTCATCCCCAAGGGCTCGCTGGACAAGTACCTCTGCTGCAACGCGGACGAGTCCGAGCCGGGCACCTTCAAGGACCGCCTCCTGATGCAGAAGAACCCGCATCTCCTGATCGAGGGCTGCGTGATCGGGTCGATCGCCGCCGGGGCCAACAAGGGCTTCATCTTCATCCGGGGCGAGTACGAGCTCCAGGCCGACATCCTGGACGCGGCGCTGGCGGAGGCCTACGCCAAGGGCTACCTCGGGCAGCGGATCCTCGGCTCCGAGCACTCGTTCGAGCTCGTGGTGCACCGCGGCAAGGGCGCCTACATCTGCGGCGAGGAGACCGGCCTGCTGGACGCCCTGGAGGGCAAGCGCGGCAATCCGCGCCTGAAGCCGCCGTTCCCGGCCAACCAGGGGCTCTACCAGGGACCCACGCTGATCAACAACGTGGAGACCCTCTGCAACGCGCCGCTCATCATCGCCCGCGGCGGGGAGTGGTTCAAGTCCCTGGGCGAGGGCAACTCCACGGGCACCAAGATCGTGTCCGTGTCGGGAAACGTGCAGCGCCCCGGCAACTACGAGATCGAGCTCGGCATCCCCGCGCGCGACATCGTGTACGGGCTGGCCGGCGGCCCGCCCGAGGGCCGGAGCGTGAAGTGCTGGTTCCCGGGCGGATCCTCGGCGCCGGTGCTGAAGGAGGAGCACCTGGCCCTGCCCTACACCTTCGAGGCCATGGCCCAGGCCGGCTCGATGCTCGGCTCGGGCGCGATCATCGTGGTGGACGACTCGCAGCCGATCGTGCCCCTCGCGCTGCGCCTGGCCGGCTTCTACCGGCACGAGTCGTGCGGCAAGTGCGTGCCCTGCCGCGAGGGCACCAACTGGACGGTGAAGACGCTCGAGCGGGTGGACAACGGCGAGGCCACCCCGATGGACCTCGAGATCATGGGCCAGGTCCAGCAGAACATCATGGGCAACTGCCTGTGCGTGCTCGGCGACTCGATGGCCATGCCCATCGGCTCGATGCTGAACCTCTTCCGCGAGGAGTTCGAGGAGCACATCGAGATGGCCCGCAAGCGGCGCGAGCTCGAGGACATGGCCGCCCTCGGGGCGGTCCCCTGAGCCATGGCCCGCCCCGAGAAGAAGCTGATCACCTTCGAGATCGACGGCCGCGAGGTGCAGGCCCCCGAGGGCACGATGCTCGTGGACGCCGCCAAGCACGGCGACGTGGAGATCCCCTACTTCTGTTACGAGCCGAAGCTGGGCCAGCCCGTGGGCGCCTGCCGCATGTGCCTGGTGGAGATCGAGGGGATCCCGAAGCTCCAGACCTCCTGCTCCACGCCGGTGCGCGACGGGATGGTGGTGGTCACCACCTCGGACCGCGTGAAGCACGCGCAGAACGCGATCGTGGAGTTCCTGCTGGTGAACCATCCGCTGGACTGCCCGGTGTGCGACAAGGGCGGCGAGTGCCCGCTCCAGGACATCTCGTTCGGCTGGGGCGCCGGGCGCTCCCGCTTCATCGACCCGAAGCGGCACTTCAAGAAGCCGCTGGAGCTCTCGCCGCTGGTGGCCATCGACCGCGAGCGCTGCATCCTCTGCTACCGCTGCGTGCGCTTCTCCCAGGAGGTGGCCGAGGACAGCCAGCTCGTGTTCCTCGAGCGCGGCGACCACACCTTCGTGGGCACGCACGACGGGCATCCCTACGTGGCGCCGTTCAGCGGCAACATCATCGAGCTCTGCCCGGTGGGCGCGCTCACCTCCACGAGCTACCGCTTCCGCGCCCGTCCCTGGGACATCGAGGACGGGGCCACCGTCTGCTCGCTGTGCCCATCGCAGTGCAACGTGACGCTCACCATCCGCGACGACGCCCAGGTGGTGCGCGTGCTCGGGCGCGACAACCACGAGGTGGACGACGGCTGGCTCTGCGACAAGGGCCGCTTCGGCTACCAGGCATTCGCGGCGGAGGAGCGCATCACCGCGCCGATGGTGCGCGACGGCGGCTTCCTGCGCGAGGTGAGCTGGGAGCGCGCGCTGTCCGAGGCCTGGGCCGCCCTGGAGAAGGCCGGCGATGAGCGCGGCGGCGTTCGTGAGCGGGCAGACCACCAACGAGGAGGGCTTCCTCGTGCAGCGGCTGATGCGCGACGGCCTGGGCTCCGCCCGGGTGGACTCGCGCGACGGGCCGCGCCCGACCCCGCGCACGCCGCGCGGCTCGCGCGCGCCCGACCTCGGCGCGCGCGTGTCGGACATCGACCACGCCGGGGCGATCCTGGTGGTGGGCACCGAGCTGGTGGACGAGGCCCCGATCCTCGACCTGCGAGTGCGCAAGGCCGTGCGCCGCAACGGCGCGCGCCTCGTGACCCTCTCGGCCCGGCCCTCCACCCTCGACGCCAACGCGGCCGCCGCCGTGCGCTGCGCCCCCGGGGGCGAGGAGGCGGCCGTGGCCGCTCTGGCCGCGGCGCTCGGCTCGCCCCGCGCGAGCGGGCTCGCTCGACGACCTGGCCCGGACGGCGGGCGCCATGGCCGGCTTCCGGCCGGCGCCGAACGGCTCGCCGCACCCGCGCCTCCCCGGCGCGACGCCGTGCGCGCCGCCGCGGACGTGCTCCGCGACGCGGGCGACGTGGTGATCCTCTGGGGCGAGCGCCTGTGGGCGGCGGAGCGTGGCGGCCACACGGTGGAGGCCCTCCTGGCCGTGGCCGGCGCCCTGGGTCTGCCGGACCGGCCCGAGTCCGGGATGATCGGCATTCCGGCGTCCACCAACGGGCGCGGGCTGCGCGAGGTGGGCTGCCTCCCCGGGCGTGGGCCCCGGCCTGGCCGACGCCGGCGCTTCCCGGCGAGCCCCGACGCGCGCGGGGGCGCTGCTGCTGGTGGACGCCCCCGAGGTGCCCGAGGCGGTGCTGGAGCGGGCCGGAGCGTGATCGCCTTCGCCCGCTACCGCAGCGAGGCCCTCGACCAACAGGCCAACGTGGTCTTCCCGGCCGAGACCTACCCCGAGAAGGAGGGCACCGTCACCCACCCGGACGGCCGCATCCAGCGGATGCGCCAGTCCGTCGGCCATACCGGCGAGGTTCGCCCCGGGTGGTGGGTGCTCGACCAGC
>CAVVYE010000025.1:0-149028 GCA_963752455.1 uncultured Thermoleophilaceae bacterium | reverse complement strand
GCACGACTACAGCGACGCCACGCTGGTGGCCGAGCTGACCGAACACCCCAGCAGGCCGGGGAAGTTCGGGCTGGCGAACCGGTCGTCGACGACCTGGACAGGGACGCGTTCCGACGGCACCTCGCAGGAGATCGCCCCGGGCCAGACGGTCCCGCTCCGGGCGGGCCTGCGGCTCGACCTCGGCGGGGCGCAGGCGGCGGTCCACGCCCAGTAGCACCGGGGCGACCGGACTTCAGCCGACGCGGAAGCCGCTGCGAAAGCCGCCGCGGATCAGCGACATCAGCAGCCCGTGGGTCTCCTCGTCGGCGGCGGCCACCAGCCCGTGGCCCTCACCGACGGGGGCGCCGTCGACCCCGGTGACGACGCACCCGGCCGCCCGGCACAGGGCGATACCGGCGGCGAAGTGCACGCTCCCGGAGAGGTCGCCGCCGTCGGTGACGTACGCGGTGCGCTTCCCGGCCGCGACCCAGGCCAGCGCCAGGGTCGTGGAGACGACGCGCGGCCGGAAGTGCTCGGCGAACCCGGGGCGGGCCAGCAGCTCCACGGCCCGGAACCCCGGCGCGCTCGGGAACGGCGGATCCAGGTTGACGTCCACCAGCCGGGTGGCGGAGGTGGGTGCCAGCAGCGCGTCACCGGCCCCGTCCTGCCGTACGTGGGCGGTCTCCCCGTCGGTGAAGTAGACCTCGCCGCCGAACGGGTCGGCGACCGCCGCCGCTCCGTCGCGCAGCGCCACGTTGACGGCGACCAGCAGGTTGCCGACGGCGTAGTTCAGCGTGCCGCACAGGGGGTCCACGAGCCACTGGCGTACGGCCTCGGCAGGACCGGCCCCCTGCTGCCCGCCCTCCTCGCCCAGCACGGCGTCACCGGGCCGGGCGGCGCGGAGGACGTCGAGGATCGCCTTCTCGGCCTCCACATCGGCGGCGGTGGCGAAGTCCCCGGCGCCCTTGTCGATACGGGTGAGCCGCCGCCCGTACAGGTTGCGGACCACCTCGGCGCCGGCCCGCGCCCCGGCTATCGCTACGTCGGCATCGGTGGGTGTCATCTCAGAGCCCCACCAGCCGGCCGATCTCCTGGGCGAGGGCGATTCCGCCGCTGCCCGCCGCGAGCCCCACCGTCAGCGTCTCCAGCGCCTGCCGGATCCGCCCCTGGTCGGCGGGGCGCCCCTCCTCCCCCGCCCGGACCAGCTCGCCGCGCACGATCTCCGCCTGGGCCGCGAGCTCCGGCCGCGCCGCCTCCTGGCGGACGAGCTGGACGAGGTCGGCGGCCAGCTTCAGCGCCTCGGCCGGGGGTGTGCCGTAGGTGACCTCGATCTTTCCGTGGTCGCCGAAGTTGCTCGGTCCGGAGATGTCGCCGTGGAAGTTGTACGTGCTCATGTCGCTCCTGGTGCTCGGTGGGTGCGGGCTCAAGGCGTGGGGCTCAAGGCGTGGGGCTTCAGGGCGTGGGGCCCGCGGCCGCCGGGGCCTGGGTTCCCTGCCCGTAGGCGGCGGAGATCTGGCCGTTGTTGCCGATGTTGGCGGGTCCGGTGATGTCGCCGGAGATGTTGTACGTCTGGGTGTTGATGACCTGCTGGGCCTGGTCGAAGGAGCTGGTGTCCACGTTGTGGTCCTTCAGGAACCGCTCGGTGGCGATGAGCACGCCCTGCTGGAGCCGGTGCAGGAAGTCCTGCGAGTCGGTGCGCTCGGAGTGGCCCAACTGGTCCCAGGAGGCGACCCGTTCCCGCAGGCTGTCCGTGGTGCCGTAGTCGTACAGCGCGTGCTTCTTGGTGATCTCCTTGCGCGCCTTCTCCAGCTCGCGGGCGCGCCGTTTGTGCTCGGCGTTGCGGCGCCCGATCCGCCCGGGGGCGCCGGTCAGCCCGGACCAGGTGTGCGAGGTGGCGAACCGGACCAGGCTCCACCAGCGGTCGAACCCGTCGCGCGGGAGGTAGTCCGCGCCGTAGTAGCGGGCGTGCAGCGGCGGGATGCAGTAGGCGGCGACCTCCCAGGAGAGGCTGGGGTGCTGGAGCCGGGCCCGCAGGTGCATCGAGACGATGACCCGGCCGCCCTCGCCGACCCGTTCCAGGCTGAGGTAGGTCCGCATCCCCGCGCCCGGTTTCAGCAGTCCCGCCTTGACCAGCGGCGGCGGGATCTCGCTGTTGGGGGGCCGCAGCCGGTCGGGCAGCACGTCATCGCCGAGGTAGAAGACCTGGGGGCCGAGCACGTAGAGCCGGTTCTGCGCGCGCAGTCCTTCGAGACCGGCGAGGTTCCCCAACTCCCGTGCCAGGTACGTGTGGAGGTCGACGGCATCGAAGGGGACCAGGGTCGCCTTGCCGCCGCCGGGGGCGTCGGCGGGGCGGCTGATGTCGATCGGCTGCCAGACCGTCTCCTTGATCTTGTCCCCGCTGCCGACGAACGGGTTCTGCCGTTCCGCGCTCTGCGTGTACGGCACCATGTTCGGGCGCCGCAGCCCGCGCAGCCGCCGTTCGGCCTCGTCGGCCACCTCGGGCGCGAGATCCTGGGGGCGGGCGGCGGAGTAGCGCACGGCGAGGGCGTCGCCGCGGGCCTCGGCCTCGGCCCGCCGCATCAGCCACCAGGTGCAGCCGAGCACGAGCAGCAGCACGGCGAACGCCGCCTCCGCCACGCCGGGCGCACCACTCACCAGGCCGCCGACCACGCTCAGCACGGCCAGCCACCACACCGCGCAGAGCCAGGCCAGCCTGCGGTCGCGGAGGTCGGTCCGCCCGGTCGCGCGGCTCGCGTGGCGGGCCAGGGCCAGCAGGTTCACGCCGAGCGGCAGGCCGGGCGCGGTGAGGCGGTCCCCCGAGAGCTCCTGGTGCGCGTACCGGGCGAACGCGTCGTCCAGGTGCGCCGACGAGCAGAGCAGTCTGGTGGTCGCGTCCTTGTCGTACGTGGGCAGATTGGGCACCTGCCGCATCGCTTCCCCCCTTCCGGTGCGCCCGGGCCGGCGCACCCCCCACAGTCTTCTACACAACGGCCGCTCACGGGTCCCGGAACGGCCCTGAGGCCAGGACCTGACGCAGCGTAGGGATACCGCCCTCGTCCTTGATAACGTCGCCCCCGCGGCCGTGGACTTCTCCCCCGACCCGGCCGCGTGTGGGTGGAGCGGGGACCCGGTCGCGGCAGGACGAAGAGGGCCGACAATTGAGCCTTGCACAGGTGCACCACATCTCCGCCGCGCCGGGGGACGCGGAGGCGGCGGGCCGGTTCACGGCGGTCGGGCCGGGGGTGTCGGCGGCGCTGCTCGCGGAGCTGGAGCCGCTGGTCCGCTACGCGCTCCCCGACGGAGCCTCGCACCGCCCCGCCGACGCCGAACTCCGCTCCCTCCCCCAGGCGTTCACGTACGCCGTGCTCTCCGACGGCAGCCGTGTGGTCGGCCGTACGGCTCCGGCGCGTGGCGACGGCACGGCACCGGTCCGGTTCCACACGCACGCGGTGCACCTGCCCCCGGGCGTCCCGCTGCCCGGCGGCCGGCTGCCGGTGGAGGCGTGGCGCTCGCCGCACTGGGTGTCCGCGACGCCGGTCGGCGGCGGTGCGCTGTCCGACCCGCTCGGCCTGCTGCCGCCGGGCCCCGCGCCCGTACGGGAGGGGCTCGACGACTTCGCCGTGTCGCGCGGCCCGTGGCTGGCGGCCGTCCTCGCCGATCTGCGCCGGGCGAGCGAGGAGGAGGCCCCTGCGGGCGGGCCGGTGGTGCTGGTGGAGAAGCAGAACGCGGATGTGGCGCGCTGGCTGGGGCTGGCGGCGGTGACCCTGCCGAGGGAGAGCGTGGAGCGGCTGACGTTCACCACGTACACGCGGCGGCCGGGGAGTTCGGCGCTGCGGGTGGTGGGGGCGCCGCCCGAGGACGCGGCGGCGGCGCGGGAGGCGGGGCTGCGGGTCCATGTGTGCGCGGACCGGACCCCGGTGGACGGTACGGCGGACGCGTGGGCCCGGACGGCGGCGCGGGTGTGGCGGAGCCGGGCGCCGGAGCTGTTCGAGGAGGCGCGCGGGCTGCCCGGGGACCCGTTCGCCGCCGGGCCGTTGGCGGTGATCGCCCTGTGCGCGGGGGTCGCCCTGGGGCCCGAGGAGCGTGCGGCGGCGGCCGGCTGGGCGGCGGAGCGGCCGTACGCGCTGGACGCGAAGCGGACCGGCCAGTTGGTGGAGGCGCTGACGTCGCCGGGATCGATGACCGTACGGGCTCCGAATTCGACGCGGTGGGGCGGCTGTTCGGGGCGCTGGACGGGCGGTGCCCGGCCTCGGTCACCGCGCCGCTCGCCGCGATGCTGGTGACGGAGGCGGTGCGGGGCGGCAACGGTTCGCTGGAACTGCCGCGCCGGGACGCGTTCGTGGGCCCGGAGGGGGAGGCGATCGCGGGGGTGCTGGCCCCGGAGATCCTGACGGAGCTGGAGAGCGGTGCGGGCGGTGGGCGCCCGGTGGCCCGGACCGTACAACTGCTGCGCGTGGCAAGGCTGTTGGGCGTGAACGGTACGGAGGTGCTGCCGGAGGTCGTCGACCGGCTGGCCCGGACGATCCTGACGGAGGCGGACGGGTCCGAAGGGGCGCCTGCCTTCGCCCCGGCGCTCCTGGAGTTGCTGGACGAGCAGTTCGACGTACGGACGGCGTTGCTGGGCGCGCTGGACCGGATCGCGCCGGAGGACCCGGGGCGCGGTGGCCCGGTTCCTGGAGCGGGTCGCGCTGCCGTTCACCGGGACGCAGGCCCTGCCGCACCTGCGGATGTGCGCCGAGGTGCCGGGCGCGATGACGACGCTCGGCCGGGACCGGACGGCGGTGTGGCACCGGGTCCTGCGGGCGGCCGGCCTCTCCCCGTTCGCCGAGCCCCTGGTCCTGCGTACGGCGGTGGGCCTGGTCTGGGAGGACCGGGCGCCCTCGGTGGCGGAGGCCCGGCTGCTGCTGGAGGCGGCGACCTCGGACGCGCACCGGGCGGCGGGGACGTGGGCCCGCCTGGTCGACGCGGCGCTCGGCGCCCCGGCGGAAACGGCGGACACGGCGGACACGGCGGAGACGGCAGACGGCACCGCGCTCGCCCACGACCTGCTGCGGGCCTTCCCGCAGGAGATCGGCGGCCGGGAGCGGGCCGCGCTCCAGCTCCTCGAACTCTGCCGCGACCTGCGCACCGGAGCACCGGAGCCCGGCTGGACGGAGCAGGTCCGCACCCTGCGCGACCGGGCCGCCCCGCTCGAACCGGCCATCCAGGAGCGGGCGCTCACCGCCCTGGTGGAACGCCTGCTGGCCCCGGACCGGCCGGGCGCGGAGCTGTACGCGTTCGTCCGCAGCGACGACGCCGACCTGATCGCCGCCTACGACCGCGCGGCCCGCGCCGAGCCGCCGCGCGCGGCTGCGCACCCACCCCGCCTACGCGGCCGACTGCTTCACCTACTGGACCGCCCACCCCCACGCGGGCACCGCCTGGACGACCACGGCCGCCGCCCTGCTGGACGAGGTGCTGCGCCCGGCGGTGCGCGGGACTGTCGGCGGAGGCCGTGGCGGAGGTGGAGGAGGCGGTGGGCCGCACGGGCAGCAGCGGCCGGGCGAACGCCTTCCGCGACTGGAACCGGTCCCGCGCGCTGGGCCGCCTGGGGCGGCGGATCGCGGGGCGGGTACGGCGGGGTTGAGCACCGGTTCACCGCTGCCCGTCGCAGGGGACCCTAATCCCGACATAGCGACACAGTTTGATTTCGATGCATGACCAGACCCTTGAATCTTTACAAAAAGGTCGTTTTCTGCCGGTAACTTTCACAAGTTGACCGATCGTCGTCAACTTCTGCCTACCGGAAAAGAGACCGACTCAGATGAGAGAGTGGATGCCCACTCCCGAGGAACGGCACCCCCTGCCGTCCCCCTCGCGGATGCGGCGCATAGCCCTCGCCGTTGCGCTCGCGCTGTCCGTGACCCTGGTCGAGGGCGGCACGGCGATGGCCGAGCCGCCGTCGGCTCCCGTGGAGAAACCACAGGTCAAGGGCCCCGCCGAGGCCGAGGACACCGCATCGGCGTTGCTCATGGCGCGGTTGCAGGACCGCCGGATCGAGGTGACGGGCGAGCGGACCGAGGCCACGACGAGCTCGGCCAACCCGGACGGCTCGATGTCGCTGGAGTCGTACACCGGCCCCGTCCGCTTCAAGGACGGCAACGACACCTGGCGCACGGTCGATCCGAGCCTCGTCGAGGCGCCGGACGGTGAAGTGCGGGCGAGTGCCCACCCGCTGGATCTGACGCTCGCCGGGAAGTCGTTGGCCGCCGAGGTCGCCCGGGTCAGGAAGTCGGGCGGTGAGCCGGGCGAGAAGAGGACGCCCGCCGTGCCGCTGGTCTCGCTCGCCAGCGGTGAGGGCCACGAGATGACGCTCTCGTGGCGCGGCGCGCTGCCCGAGCCGGTCGTGGACGGGACCGAGGCCCGGTATCCGAACGTGTCCACCGGCACGGACATGATCGTCGAGTCGACCCGTACCGGCTTCGAGCAGTTCCTCGAACTCAAGAACCGTGACGCCGTCGACGCCGACGGTTCGGTGACGATGACGCTTCAGGCCAAGGGCCTGAAGGTCAAGGCGAACGCCGACCGCTCGGTGACGTTCCTGGACCGGAACACCGGCAAGGACGTCGGACTTCTCCCGGCGCCCGTGATGTGGGACGCGAAGGTCGACCCGAACACCGGTGAGCACGAGAACAGGGCCGATGTCGGGCTGAAGGTCACGCAGAACGGTGACACGGTCGACCTCACGCTGACCCCGGACGCGGCGTTCCTGGCCGACCCGGCGACCAAGTTCCCGGTGACCGTGGACCCGGCGGTCAACCTCGGCGCGAGCTTCGACACCTTCGTCCAGCAGGGCTTCACCACCGACCAGTCGACGTCGACCGAGCTGAAGCTGGGCAACAACGGCTCGGGGCAGGTGGCGCGTTCGTTCCTGGCCTTCCCGATGGCGAAGATCACCGGCAAGGTGATCAAGTCCGCCTCCCTGAACCTGTACAACTTCCACTCCTGGTCGTGCAACGCGCGCAGCTGGGAGGTCTGGGACACCAGCTCCGCCTCGACCGCCACGCGCTGGACCGCCCAGCCGAACTGGAACAGGAAGTGGTCGACGTCCACGGCCACCAAGGGCTACTCGTCCGCCCTGTGCCGACGGCTGGGTGAACACCGACATCACCAGTCTGGCCGCCGGCCTGGGCGGCCAACGGCAACGGGACCAACACGCTCGGCATCCGGGCGACGGACGAGGGCGACTCGTTCGCGTGGAAGCGGTTCAACTCCGGTAACGCCGCCTCCGGTACGCCGTACCTGTCGTGACGTACAACACCAGGCCGGGTGCGGCCGCACCGCTGTCCCCGGCTGACCGGCGCGGCGACCAACGACACCACGCCCACGCTGTCGGCGAAGGCGACGGATGCCGACGGCAACACCGTCCAGCTGACCTTCGAGGTCTGGAAGTCCGACGGCACGGCCGCCCTCCAGTCGGGCAAGTCGGTGTTCGTGGCCTCCGGCGCCACCGCCACCTGGACACCCGGCACGGCGCTGCCCCAGGGCTCGTACAAGTGGCGGGCGGCGGCTACGACGGCCAGGACTGGAACGGCACCTGGTCGGCCTGGCAGACCTTCACGGTCGACACCACCAGGCCCGGCGCGCCCTATGTCTCCTCGACCGACTACCCGCAGGACGGTGCCTGGCACGGCAGTGGGGGCAAGGCGGGCAAGTTCACCTTCACCCCGGCCTCCGGCACCAACGGCCTGGCCGGTTACGTCTATTCGCTGGACGGCGCGGCCGCGGCGACCGTCGCGGCCACGGGCGCCTCGACGGTGTCGCTCACCCCGGCCGCCGACGGCCACCGCACCCTGCGCGTCCAGACCAAGGACAAGGCGGGCAACGTCTCGACGCCGGTCGCGTACGACTTCCTGGTCGGCCAGGGCGCGATGGTCCGGCCGGCCGAGGGCGCGGTCGAGCGCACGGCGCGTGCAGATCGCGGTCGACGCGCAGGCCCAAGTACACCCGCGTCACCTACCAGTGGCGGCGTGGTCCGGGCGCGACGGTCTACGACGTGCCGCTGGCCAACCTGACCAAGCAGGACGGCACCCCGATCGCCGCCCCGAAGACTCCGCTGTCGCAGATCGGCGCGTACGCGAACTGGATGCGGTCCTGGAGACCCTCGGCCGGATCGGCGGCGTCGTCGAGGTCCGCGCGGTCCTCCCCACGGACGACGACGCCGACACCGCCTACATCAGCGAGTGGCGCGGCTCCACCGTCGACCCGAACGCCGACGGGACCGCCGCCGAGGAGGCCGGTCCCGGGTTCGGTCAACCTGCTGACCGGCGACTTCTCCGTCGAGGTCACGGACGCGGACGAGTTCGGCCTGTCCTCCTCCGCCGCGGCGCGTCCTCCCGGGGCCCGGCGCCGGCTCGGTGCCGCAGGGTAGACGAGCTGGCCCGCCAACCCAGCAGGACATGTCCACCGCGCACCAGCCGGTTTCGTGTCGGCCACATCGGCCTTACCGCCGGGACGCGGCCATCGGCCAGGACGGGTCCACGGACTCCCTGAAGATCGTCCCGACCACCAACACCTCCGGCGACTCGTTCGTGTCCGTCGGCGGCGACTCCCAGGCGCTCCAGCTGGGCATGAAGCCGGGCAAGCGGTACCGGTTCTCGGCCTGGGCCCATGTGCCCTCCGCGACCGGCCTGTCCCCGCAGCACGCGCGGGGTCTGCGGCTGTACGCCGGCGCTTCCACGCCCGGCGGCGCCCGTCGAGGCGACCTCGCGCAAGGTCCCGTACACCGACGCCTGGGCCGAGCTGACGCTCGACTTCACCGTGCCGGCCGACGCCACGACGGCCTTCCTGCGCCTGTACAACGGCTTCCCCGGCCAACTCGGGCAAGGCCGTGTACTTCGACCACCTCTCCGTACGTGAGCTGGTCGCCCCCTTCGGTCCGCAGTGGGCGGGGGGCGCGACGGGCGGGGTGACGGACAACGATCTGCACACGCTGACCTTCCCGGGCAAGGACGTCGCGGTCATCACCGGCTACGACGACACGACCACCACCTTCGCCAAGAGCTCGGACGGTTCCTTCAGCCCGGAGCCCGGCGCGGAGGGCCTGATCCTCAAGTCGTCCGGCGCCGACTACGTCCTCACCGACGAGGACGACGGCACGATCACCCGGTTCAGGAAGCAGACCGGCTCGGACGTCCATGTCGTGGACTCCGTCTCCGGTACGGACGAGGCCTCGACCAGCCGTTACGTGTACGACACGACCGACGGACGCACCCTCGTCAAGCGGGTCGTCGGCGAGGCCGCGCCCGGCGTGGACGACACCGGCCAGTGCACGGGCGCCGTCCCGGCCCGCGGCTGCGAGGTCCTGGAGTACGTCTACGCGACGGCCACCACCGCCACGGCCGCCACGCCCGGCGACTTCACCGACCGGGTCAAGGCCGATCCGGATCTGGTCGTGGGACCCGGCCGCCGGTGCGGTCAACGCCGTTGACACCGCCGCCTACCGCTACGACACCTCCGGCCGGCTGGTGGAGGCGTGGGACCCGCGCAAGGCGTCGGCGCAGGACACGACGGTCCTCAAGACGGTCTACACCTACGACGCGGGCGACCGGCTGACGAAGATCGACACCGCGGGTGAGCTGCCCTGGATGTTCGACTACGGCAAGGCCGGGGCCGACCAGGACCCGGGCCGCCTCCTCCAGGTCCGCCGACCGGCCCTGAAGCCGGGCAGCAGGGACGTGGTCGAGGGCGAGACCGCCTCCAAGGTGGTCTACGAAGTGCCGCTGACCCGCGCGGCGGGCGGTCCGTACGACCTCGACGGGGCCAGCGCCGCGAAGTGGGGCCAGGCGGACGTGCCCACGGACGCGACCGCCGTCTTCGACGTCGAGTACCTCACCGGCCGTGCACACGGCCACCGCCACCGCGCCGGGCAAGGACGGCTACAAGGCGGCGACGGTCCACTACCTGAACGCCTCGGCGCAGGAGGTGAACGCCGCCACCTGGTCGCCGACCGGCGCGGGTGACATCGACACCACCGAGTTCGACCGCTTCGGCAACACCGTCCGCTCCCTGGACGCCACGGACCGGCTCCTGGCGCTCGGCCTCGGCGAGGACGCGGACGAGAAGGCCGCCGAACTGGAGCTGCCCGACGACTCCGCGGCCCGCGCCGCACTGCTGGACTCCCGCAACGTCTACAGCCGTGACGGGCAGGACCTCCTGGAGGAGACCGGGCCGCTCTTCCGCGCCCTGCTGGACGAGGCGGTGCCCGCGCAGGCGAACCCGCCGATGCCCGCCATCGCCGCCGGCGCCTCGGTGCTCGTACGCGAACACACCGTCCACCGCTACGACGAGGGCAAGCCCGACGGCGCCGCCTACCACCTGGAGACCACCACCCTCGACGGCGCCCGCATCGAGGGCTACACCGACGACGTCGAGGTCCGGGTCACCAAGACCGGCTACGGCGCCCCGATCGGCGGGACCTCCGGCTGGACGCTGCGCAGCGAGACCTCGGTGACCACCGACGCCGTACCCGACGGGGCCAACCTGACCGCCACCCTCAAGTACGACGCGGCGGGCCGTGCGGTCGAGTCCCGCAGGCCCGGCTCGAACGGTGCCGACGCCGGCACGGTGAGGACCGTGTTCTACACGGCCGGGGCCAACCCGGACGACGCCGCCTGCGGCAACCGCCCCGAATGGGCGGGCAATCCGTGCGTCACGCTGCCGGGCGGTAAGGTCACCGGCGCGGACACCGCCCGGATGCCCGACACCGTGCCGGTGAAGCGGATCACCCGCTACTCCCGCTTCGGCGACATCGAGGAGGTCACCGAGACCAACGCCGGCAAGACCCGCAAGACGGTCACCGCCTACGACGCGGCCGACCGGATCGTGTCGACCGAGATCACCGGCGACCTCGGCCAGGACCTCCCGAAGGTCACCACCGAGTACGACCCGGTCACGGGCAACGCGGTGAAGACCATGGCCGGCGGGAAGACGATCACCCGGGTCTTCGACGCGCTCGACCGCCTCCAGTCCTACACGGACGCCCACGGCGGGACGACCACCACCGAGTTCGACAAGTCCGGCAAGCCGGTCAAGGTCAGCGACGACACCGGCCACACCACCTACACCTACGACCGCGACAAGGAACCGCGCGGCATGGTCACCTCGGTGACCGACAGCGTCGCCGGCACCTTCACCGCGAAGTACGGGCCCGACGGCCAGCTCGTCGAGCAGACCTACCCCGGCGGCTACGTCCGCAAGGACACCTTCAACGCCGAAGGCACGGCCACCGGGCGTACCTACACCCGTGCCTCCGACGGCGAGATCGTCTACGGCCAGCACGTGGAGATGTCCACCCAGGGCGCCGTCGCCGCCGACACCAGCTCCACCGACAGCAAGGAGTACACCTACGACCGGCTCGGCCGCCTGACCAAGGCCGTCCAGACCACCGCCGAGGGCTGCACGACCCGTGCGTACGGCTTCGACGAGGCCGGCCGGAGCATCACCGGCCGCATGAACCGCACCTCCAGGACGGTCCGCGGGCCCGCCGAGGACGGCTCCTGCACCACCACCGGCGGTACGGTCACGACCAGCTCGTACGACAGCGCCGACCGGCTCCTGACCGCCGGCCACACCTACGACGCCTTCGGCCGTACGGTCACCACCGGCACGGGCTCGGCCAACACCTACTGGGACAACGACCTCGTCGCCTCCCAGACGAAGGGCGACCGGCGCCAGTCCTGGTCCCTCGACCCCGCCCACCGCTTCACCGCCTTCACCACCGAGGCGAAGCAGCCGGACGGTTCCTGGGCCAACGCCACCAGCAAGCTCAACCACTACGGGGACGACTCCGACGAACCCCGCTGGACCATCGAGGACACCACCCAGGGCACTCTCACCCGCAACGTCTCCGGCCCGGACGGCGACCTGACCGCCACCACCTCCGCGACCGGCGACACCGAGCTCCAGTTCGCCAGCCTGCACGGCGATGTGGCCGTCACCCTCGACACCGCGACGACCACACCGAAGGTCCTCGTCTTCGACGAGTTCGGCGTCCCGGCCGAGGGCCAGGAGGCCGAACGCTACGGCTGGCTCGGCGCGAAGCAGCGCTCCGCCGAGGCGCTCGACGACGTCATCCTGATGGGAGCCCGCCTCTACGCACCCGCGCTCGGCCGCTTCCTCCAGGTCGACCCGCAGCCCGGCGGCAACGCCAACCCGTACGACTACTGTGCGGGCGACCCCGTCAACTGCACGGATCTCGACGGCAACTGGGGCTTCAGCTTCAAGAAGGTGTTCAAGAAGGTCGCCAGGGTCGCGGAGATCGCCTCCTACATCCCGGGACCGATCGGCAACGTCGCCTCCGCCGTCGGCGCCCTCTCCTACGCCGCCACCGGCAACTGGCGCAAGGCAGCGGAGATGAGTGTCGGCGTGGCCTTCGGCTCCGCCGGCCGCGTCGCCGTCAAGGCGTACAAGGCCTCCCGCACGATCCGGAAGGCCAGCCGGGTCAACCGGGTGCGCTCCCGTGCCAAACGCGTCTTCAAGCGCTCGCGGTGCAACTCCTTCGCCCCGGCGACACAGGTCCTCATGGCCGACGGCGGATACCTGCCGATCGGCGACATCCAGGTCGGTGACCACGTCCTGGCGACGGACCCGCGGACGGGGCTGACGACGGCCCAGCCGGTGCTCGACGTCTACACCGGTGACGGCACCAAGCACATGGTGGAGATCGACACCGACCTCGATCCGGCGACACCGGCGCTCCAGGCCACCGCCGATCACCCGCTGTGGGTGGTGGAGAAGGGCTGGACGAAGGCGGCCGACGTCAAGGTCGGGGACGCGCTGCTGTCCGCCGACGAGACCGTCCGGCGTGTCACCACGACGCACAACCGTGGGGACGTCCGCGACCAGTACGTCGTCAACCTCAACGTCGCGAACGCCCACACCTACCGGGTGCGGATCGCGTCCGCGGACGCGCTGGTCCACAACAGCAGTTGCCGGATCAAGAGCCGGGACTGGTCCGGGCACATCTACCCGCGCCACATCTCGAAGAACTCGTACAAGAAGAAGAGCAAGTTCAACGGGAGCCGCGCCGAGGTCCGGCGCCTGATCAAGGACACCATCAAGTCCGGCACCCGGACCAGGGCGACGAAGGGACGCCCGGGCCACACCTACGAGAAGAAGTACACCACCAACGTGGGCAAGCAGGGAAGAAGAACAAGAAGCGGGTCAGGGTCGTGGTGGTGCGCGGACGCGTGATCACCGCCTACCCGTTCTAGTCAGGAAAGGCCACGGGCGAGGTATGGACACAGAGACAGAAGTCGGCTGCCGGATCGAGCTGAGGGGCGGAAGCCTCGGCAAAGCCGCCAGGAAGCTCCCGGAAGCGGGCCTGACGGACCTCACGTACCGGTTCCCGCTGGGCACGGTGGTCATCGAAGGAGGCGGTGTCGTCTTCTCGGTCGAGCAGGTGACGGTGTTCGACTTCGCCCGGGTGATGCCGCTCGCGCTCGACGAACTCGCACAGGAGGGAGAGGCCGAGTACGAGTTCACCGAGGGCGAGGGCACCCTGGTCATGACGGCCCGCCCGGACCGGCGGATCTCCGTGACCGCCGACTTCGAGGACGGGGAGATCGTGTGCGGCTACGAGGAGCTGCGTGAGGCGGTGTACGGGGCAGCAAAGGGGCTGTGGACCGCATCGCCGACGAAAGCCCCGCCGCGCTGCGCAACCCTCCCATCGCGAAGCTGGCCGCCGCCCTGCGGTGACCTGGTGAGCCGTCGAAGGAGGCCGGAGGGGTCCCGGAATCTATGTCCGGGGCCCCTCCGCACGCACGCCAAGCCAAGAGGGTGATGATGACAGGAATACGCGTGTCCAACGTGTCCAAGTGGGTGGTGACCGTCGTCGTGGCGGCCGTGTGTCTGGGCGTCAGCGCGGCGTGGTGGCTGTTCCGCGACGACCCAACGCCCTACGAACTGCAGGACACACCAAAGGTTGAGGTCGCGGTTCACCCTGCGGGGTCCCGCTACTCGGACGCGAAGCAGGTGGCCGAGGAGGCGGAACCTCTCATCAAGGTGTACCTCCAGCGCCTCCGGACCGGGGACGCCGCTACTCTCTCCCGCATCGGCGCTCCCTGGTACACCGGCCGGGAGCAGGCGGCCCGTGAGGTGATCTCGCAGTACGGCGCACAAGCCGGCGGGCCGGTCGAGGCCGTCATCAGCGACCCCGTGGTGCCGAAGCTGGCGTCGGTCGACCTCCGCTTCGCCGACGGAAGCCGGCAGAGGGTGGATCTCACCCAGGACGACGGGGTGTGGTGGCTGGCACTGGGTGATGGCGACCCCGTGAAGCCGTAGACCGCCACGGCGGGCGGTCCGGCCGGGGCCGCCGCCCACGGAACACCTTCCGTGGGCGGCGGCCCTCGCCCGTGACCCGATACCGATCACTCCGGTCACCGCTCGGAGGACCGTTGACGGGCCTCGGCGACTAGAATCGGGTTCATGTCGAAGCCTGACGAACTGCTCGTTGATGTCGCCGCCCTGGTGGAGTCCGGGCACAGCAACCAGATGTCCCTGACCGTCGTCGCCGGTGGTGCTGTCATCACCGGCCGGCTGGCCCCCGAAGCCGTCTGGCGACAGCGGGTGTCGGAGGTCCTGACGGACTCGGCCCACCTGGGCGAGTTCTCCGCCGCCTTCACCGCCGCCGCCCACAAGGAAGGCCCGCCCACGCATCTGCACTTCCACGTGGCGCGGATCCTGCAGGGCTCGGTGGGGATCCCGGAGACGGGTGGGATGTACCGCGTGGCGATCGAGGACGTCAGCGCCTGGACCATGGGCGACTTCAGCTACTCCGACCACTGACCTCGCTCCTCCTCCGGCCAGTGACCTCGCTCCCCCTCCGCCCGCCGGCCCCGCCCGGCCCGTCGGCAGCAACCGTGCACCCCCGGGAGCCGTGATGACCGAGCCGAGCGTCGCGTTGTGGTGGCTGCCTGTCGGGGCCGGCGGGCGCGTGGTGATCCGTACGAGCCGGTGGTGGGAGGCGCTGGCGGCCCGCCGGGAACACCGTGAACCGCAGCCTCTGTTCCATGCCGCGCTGGAGGTGTTCTCGGACGGGAGGCGCCACGTCATGGAGATGGGCCCCGTCTGGGGTCAGACCTCCCCGTCTCGTGGCGTGGTGGCGACGGGCCCGGTCGGGTGGGAGGCACTGGGGCGGTGGCGCCTGTTCCGTTACGAGGTCCGCTGCTGGCCGGAGGGCACCCTGCCCGACCGTGACCTGGCGGTCGGCGCACCCCGGCAGTTCGCCCTCACCCCGGACGGTGCGCGGAGCCTCCTCGCCCGTGTCTCCACCGTGCCCGCCCTGACCTGGGGACGCGACGCCTTCGGGAGCGGTGACATGTGGAACTCCAACTCCCTCATCTCCTGGCTCCTGCACACCAGCGGTGTCGACGCCACCCGCATCACCCCGCCCGGCACCGGGCGTGCCCCCGGCTGGGCCTGCGGAATCGCCGCCGCACAGGCCACGCCGGGCTTCGTCACGTAGCCCCGCATGCCGCCGCCCCAACCGGTCGGCACACCCCGGGCGCAGCGCGACGGCCCTCGTCAGTACAGCAGGTCCAGCTCCGCGCGGACCGTCTTGCCCGGCGGCGGCTCACGGTCGACGACCGCCCAGCGGTCCGCCAGCGCGTCCACGATCAGCATCCCGCGCCCGCTGTTGTCGCCGTCGGCCGGTACGGGGATCTCACCGGGCCCCGGCGGCCGGCACTCGGTGCGGGTGTCGGACACCTCGATCCGCAGGACCCCGAGGATCTCCCGGTCGCCGGGCGTGTGCGTCAGGCGCAGCTCGAAGTCGCGTCCGGGGACCCGCCCATGGGTCACGGCGTTGGCCGTCAGCTCCCCGATGATGAGCGCCGCCGACTCCGAGGCGTCACTGAGGTACGGGATGCCCCAGGTGTGCAGCTGGTAGAGGCCGACGCGGCGGGCGAGCCGGGCACCGCGCGGGTTCGAGCTGAATTGCCGCCTGAACACACGTACGGTTACGGCGGGTTGGATCTTCGTAGGTGCTTCCATGCCCCCAGATTCCGGGCTTCGACCCGCCACCACCAGGTCAGCGACCCGTACGCTGAGTCAGCGTACGGGCGCAAAGGGTAGACAGTACGAATCACGTTCCGTGAGCATGGACGGGTTGGCGAACCAGGACAGGCGCACGGGAGGTGGCCGTACATGACGCACGGCACGGATGGCATCGACAGCACGTACGGGACGTTCGGCAACGGCGGCGCGGTCCGTCCCGGATCCGAACCGCACTACAACCTGAAGATGTTCGGAGAGATCGTCAAGACCTTCCGCAAGCGAGCGCGGCTGACGCAAGAGCAGTTCGCGCCGCTCGTCGGGTACTCCCTGCAGACCATCGCCTCGATCGAGCAGGGCCGCCGCCTCCCGCCGCGGGACTTCGTGGAGCGGGCGGACGAGCGTTCTCGACGCGTTCGGCGTGCTGCGGGCGGCAGCAAAGCATCTGGCGCGGCAGCCGGGGCTGGCGGCTGGTTCCGGCAGTGGGCGCGGCTGGAGGCGGCGGCGATCAGTCTGTACACGTACGAGTGCCGGGTGATTCCGGGCCTGTTGCAGACGGAGGCGTACGCGCGGGCGCTGTTCACGGACCAGTTGCCGCCGCTGGACGACGAGCAGATCGAGGCGCAGCTCGCGGCCCGGCTGGAACGCCAGGAGCTGCTGCGGGACCGGCCGAACACCGCGTTCAGCTTCATCCTCGAGGAGCATCTGTTCCTGCGGCAGTACGGGCGGCGAGGAGGTCACGCGGGAGCTCATCGACCACATCCTCGATCTCGTCCGAGCTGCGCAACGTCGAGATCCAGATCATGCCGCTGGTACGGCAGCACCACGCGGGCTGGACGGCCCCATGCAGCTGCTGGAGACCCCGGAGAACCAGTGGTTCGGCTACTCGGAGGGGCAGGAGCAGCGGCCAGTTCATCTCCGACCCGAAAGAGGTCAGCGTGCTCCAGATGCGGTATGCCAGTATGCGCTCACAGGCTCTCATCCTCGGACGACTCCGTGAGCCTGTTGCAGCGGATGCGAGGAGCGCTATGAGCACCACCGACCTGGCCTGGTTCAAGAGCAGCTACAGCGGCGGCGACGGCGACGACTGCGTCGAAGTCGCCCTCTCCTGGCACAAGTCGAGCTACAGCAGCGGCTCCGGCGACGACTGCGTCGAGGTCGCCGCCTGCCCCGCCACCGTCCACGTCCGCGACTCCAAGAACAAGGAGGGCCCCCAGCTCGCCCTCTCCCCCACCACCTGGACGCACTTCCTCGCGTACGCCGTCCAGGGCTGAGCCCGGACCGGCCCCGCAGAGCGCACGGAGGACAACCGTCGGCCCACAAACACGGTCGAAACCTTGCCCCGCACGGCGGGACGCGGACGCGGCAGCTAAGTCGACTGCTTTCGAGCCGTGCTGCTCTGCATGGTCAGTCGATGGCGAGGCTCAGGAAGGGCGTGACGCCGCCGAACAGCACGGCGTGCCCACCCTGGCGGTCAACGACAACTCCCGGCCCCTCCACGGCATCGAGAAGACCGGCATCGCCTGGGGGCATGCATCACGCTGTCCTCCGTGCGCCACATCACAGAAGCCGAAAGCAGAAGGGATCGCGGACGGCCAGCCCCTCAATGGCCTCTGGCGTCCTCATCCAGGTAAGCACGCTCGGCCAGTCCAAAGGCTCCTGCGGTGCTGATGGGGGCCATCCCCTCCGGGACGGGCATGGCCACTGGCTGCACGAATTTGCCTTAGACGCCCGTTGCTCATACGCGCGTTGAGGCCACGGTTGCAGCACCTGATCGTCTTCGCTCTGCTGCAACTTTTCGGTCACGGCCCAACCGCACACACGAACCTGCTGTTCTTCGCCGTCGGCTTAGCACACAGGGACCCAGCCTGTGGCTAAGCGTTGTCCCGTAAATGATCTACGGCGTGCTGGCTGACCTGCTTGTTTCTTCGTCACCCGGCGAGGGCGAGGTTGTGCAGGCGGGCGATGCCGAGCATGGCGTGGTGGACGCCGTCGCCTTTGAGGCGGCAGTCGCGGAGGATCTTCCAGGTCTTCATGCGGGCGAAGGCGTGCTCGACGCGGGCGCGGACCTTGCGGTGGGAGGTGTTGTGTTCCTCTTTCCAGGCCGGGCAGTTCGCTCTGGCCGCGTTCGGCGGCGGTGCGGGATGACCAGCCCGGTGCCCGGGTAGCCGCCGTCGGCGATCGACCGTGGTCCTGCCGACGGCGGCCTTCGCGCCGGACTCCTCCCACGCCTTGCAGTCGTTGCGGTTGCCGGGCAGCGGCCGGCCGACCGCGACGACCAGGCGGGTGTCGGCGTCGATGACGACCTGGTGGTTGGTGGAGTACCGGTAGTTCTTCGACTGCTCGGCGACGGTGTGGTCGCGGGTGGGGACCAGGGTGCCGTCCACGATGAGCACGGTGTCCTTGCGGAACCGCTTGCGGGGCTGGAGCGCGAGCGATCGGCCCGAGGTGGTCGATGATGCGGTCGGCCGCCGACTTCGACACCCCGAACAGCGGGGCGAGCTGGCGCAGGGTCAGGTTCGTGCGCCAGTACGCGGCGACCAGCAGCACCCGGTCCTCCAGCGGCAGGCTCCACGGCCGGCCCTTGCGGACCGGATCCGCACCCTCGCGCCGCAGCGCGGTCACCAGCTTGCCGAACTGACGCGGGCTCAGCCCGGTGAACGGGGCTATCCAGGACGGCTCCGACGCCGTGATCACACCAGCCACGTCAAGATCATCTCACCGCTGACCAGCAGTTACGGGACAGGTCTTAGGAGGTGGCCATTGGCGTGTGTGGATGTGGAATCCTAATCACCACTGGACGGATATGAATTGGCTCCACACTGCCCAGTTGGGCTGCTTGCTTCTGGAGGTGTGCGAGAAGGGTATCCGCTTGCCACTTCTTGGCCGCGTTTCTCCTTTTGGTGCCCATTTCCGCAGTCCAGAGTTCTAGCGGATACCAGCCGACCAGGTAGATACCCACGTCTGTCATCGCCTCGGGGAGGTACCTGCCAGCCAGCTGTTCCTCCTGCGCTGAGGAAAGTTTGGGGTTCCAGGCACCTTTGACCTCGATGACAAGCTTTAGTGGCTTGACGAATGCGCCATCGCTGTGGTTATCACCAGTGCCCTGGGCGTCGATGAGGATGTCGGTGCGGTCGCCAGCGCCATACGCGTCCGTAGGCTGGATGAGCACTTCCCGGTTCACCGTGACGCGGTGACCGCCCAACCGGAGAGTCAGCTCGTGAGCGAGGTAGGCACACAGTGCGGCTTCGGGTTTGGGGCGCCAGGTATCGGGAGCGGCATCAGGAGCTGTGGCAGGCTGCCTCGAGGAGCTCTTTCGCTGTGGCCGGCTACCCTCCTTTCGGTCCCACAACAGCTCGCCGTGCGGAGGGAGATCTACTTCCACCTGCCCCAGCACTTCGCTGACGACATCGAGTAGGTCTGAGCTCGTCCGGATAACGCGGAGAGAGGGATCTTGCAGGACGTGCATGATCTCCTCCGGGCGCACCCGGGTCCAGCTCGCTGCTGCGTGCTGTGCTGTTGCCGTTAGGAGAGCCGCAGCAAGGGACAGCTGCTCCGGGTGCCGGTCAGCCAGCCTCTTAAGCTGCTTCACGGCTTCTTCGTTGGCTCGGCGGCTCAGCTCGCGTGGAAGCGAGTCTGCCCATTCTCGGGCCTCCTGCTCGAGGGTCACCTCGCTGACCCCGAACTGGAGGGAGGTGCCGAACTGGCCGACGGGGTAAAGATTATCGAGCCATGTGTAGAGCGCGGCGACTTCCGCCTCGTCCAATGAGTTCCGCATCCGGTCGGGAATTTCGGTGTGGACACAACCCTTGACGAGCTGGCGTCCAAAGCCTGGGGAGCCTTCCGTGAACTTCTTCACTCTCGGCCAATTCGCCTCGGCATCAGCCGCTAGTAGGGCGCATGCCGCCTGGATGGCAGCAGTCTCATCCTGGAGGGTGGCTTGGGATGCAGGTAGAGCTACATCAATAATGTTCCGGGCGATCGTACTGTCGGCGTTCAGCAGTGGGACGAGCAGGGCGCGCCAAGCGCGCCAGGCCGCGTGAGTTGCCTCATCGGTGTCGGGGATGGTGAGTACGATGTTGTCGTGCTCTACCTCGGCGGGTGTAAGTATTGCGATCCCAAGGGCTGCCGAGAGCTTCAGAGACAGGACCTCCAGGGTCGTGCGCAGGCTCTGCGACCAGCGCGGATCAATCATGGCCAGCTGGAGCGGTTCGTGGCCTTGCGCGAGGGTCGACGAGACGTGCTGGGCGATGCGCCGGGCCAGCGCCTCGGGTGCGTGCTGTGCGACGATCCGCGTGAGATCGTGGCGAATCGGCTCGCGATAGCTGGTTGAGAAACCCAATATCGTAGTGAGAACGGCACCAGCCCACGAGCCCCAGGCTACGCCTGCGATACCGTCAAGTCGGCCTTCGCGGTGCAGTTCAACAAGAAGAACGTATCCGGTCCAAGACCATGCATTACCGATGGATCCATTGATCCACGAGTCGGCGCGGTCATTTTCGTGGTTGAGGTAGCGCAGGGCAAGGTCCGACAGGTCCGACAGGTCGTCGGAAAGAAGTGCTGCGGCAGGCCAGGACTGGACCGGGCCGCCAGGGCTCTCAACCCGACCAGTACCCGGATCAGTGCGAAGGCCCCACACGAGCTGGCACAAACTGCTGTTGTCGCCTTCTCTTGCAGAGGCGAGAAGGTATGCCAGCTTGGCCGCGAACTCGTCTACGTGCGGCCACGCTGCCTCCCTGTCCCGATGACTGCGACGCAGCGACTCCACCAGCGGACTGTCCAGGCGCATCGGCTCGTAGTAGGGACTCAGGTAAGGCCAGGCGGGGTGTTCGTGGTTGTAGGCAAGAGTGAACGCCTCTTGGTCTTCCTGTGGGAAGAGCCGAGCTGCCAGTTCGCCGTAAGCGGCAACCAGCGAGGCGTCAGTCTCTGACGCGGCCTTTTCGACCTGCTGCATGGCCCACATGAAGTCCTGTGCGTCGACCAGTTTGTGGCGGACAAAGGGGACGGGCTGTGCTGCGAGAATATCCCAGCGCTGAGCCGTGGGAACCTCCCAGTCGTGAACGATGAGCCAGGCCGCTTCACGTGGGGGAAGCTGCTGGCGGGCGGCTTCTTCGATGAGGCTCTTGGCCAGGAGTCGACGCTGGGACTGGATCTGGGCGGTCTCATTTCCCTGGTTGTCAGGTTGAAAACACGTTGGGAGTTGTGCCTTGAAGTGCTCGCGAAGGATTCGCAGGAGGATCTTCGCGACGGCGTCCAGATGCTTCACGGCGTCTGGGCTGGAGAGAGCCCGGCTGATCAGCCCGTCGATGAGTGTGGTCTCATTCGTGTGCGGCTTAAAACTGAAGTCGGTCTCAGAGCTGGTCTGGTGAACTGCGCTTTTGGCCCAGGAAAGAAGGTCGGACAGCTGCTCGTCGCGGCATGACCTCGGCAGTGATGTAAGGAAGTACGCGTTCGTGCCATGAATGAAGGGCTTTGACGGTCGGAGAGCCGCCAGCGTGGTCTGGACATCGAGGTATTGCGGCCACAGCAGGGTTAGGACGGTACCGCGGAGGTCATTATCGGGGTCGAGTCTCTCGGCAGCCTCCGGCGCGGCCAACGAGGTGAGAATCTTCTTCAGTACAGGCGCGGCCCGGTCGGCATCACAGTCGAAAGCGGCGCGGGCTGCCAGGCGACGCTCTGTCTGATGCCATGAGTCGCTCTCGGCCACGTGCAGGAGAGCGTCAGCAAGGTCGGGGTGTGCTGAGCCTGCGGTCTGCGCCAGCCTGACAATCACTCGGATGCGTGCTCTGATCTGCCACTCGTCCGCGCTTCCGCTCGGCAGTGATGTGAGTGCCTGGGTCAGCTGGTCGGCCAGGAGCGGGTGCCGCAAATCCCAGCGGGCGAGCTCCCAGCGTGTGTCTCCAAGTTCGACTTGGGCCGCCCGCTCCAAGAGTCGGGCCACTGTCAGTCGGCGCACCTCATCGGAGCGCACCAGTGCGCTGTGGACGGCAAGGCTCTCGGGATCTGCTTCGGCGAGCCAGTCAGTGTCTGTCGGGTTCATGGCCACAAGCCATGCGGCGGTCTCACGCAGCGGAGGGGGAACGCTCCTGGTGACGCCCGCCGGTGTGCCGACAAGGAGGAGGTTCCGCAGCTGCTGTTGGGTGGTGTGGCGTGTGGTGAGGTATCGGGCGGCAAGGTATGCGGCAACGGACGAGTGCCGGAAGGCTGTTCTCTTGCCGTCTGGCCCGGCGAAGAGCGCAGTAGCCAGAGTCTCCTGGAGCACCTGCGGTGTGACGTCGAAGGATCCCGCCGCAGCGCCTTCTCTACCTCCGGCCAATATCCCGTCGGGCAGGTCAAAGTCACCAGCGGTCAGGCCGGAGCCACACCATACGGATCGCCGGCCAGAGAGCATCATCCATGCCGCGATCCGACCGGCCACCTGTAGCCGCTGCGGTGCGGTGGTGGCCACCTGCCTGCTCAGACGATTCCGGTCTGGTTCCTCCACCAGGCAATGGACGCCCCGGGCAAAGAGGTGCTCCGCGCTCCCGCGCAGCTGGCCATCCTTGCGATACGTCATGACCAGCAGTTCCAGCGTCAGCGGGACGCTGGCCAGCACCGCCGCACCGGCTGCCTCTGCCGCCTTGACCAGTTCCTCTCCATTGACCTCTGCCGCGCTGTCGGCCAGTGCCACAGCTTCTTGTCTGCTTAGCGGGGCAAGATCGACACAGTGGCATGCGCCAAGCGCCTCGGACAGCACGGCCGTCATGGGGGCCGGGTAGTCGGCTGTGCGGCACGCCATCAAGATCCGAATGCGATTGGTGTCCTTATTTCGAAGAGCCTTTTGCAGACGTCTGGGCAAGGAAGGGCGGAGGGGGCTTTCGTCTGTCTGATCCAGCACCACTGTCAGCGCTCCAGCACCGATGCCGGGTGCTTGTCCAGCCGTCGGCAGTGCATCAAGATGCCGGCCGAGCTCCTCGTGGTAGGAGGCCTCGGTTAGGTCCCCGCCGGTCACCCACAGGCATCCGTCAAACGCCTGGTCCCATGTGTCCTCAACGCGTGGCAGTGTGCTCGTGAGTCCTCTTAGCATGGATGTCTTCCCCGCACCGGGTTCACCCAGGACCACCATCGCACCGACAGCCGCCACAACCTCGGGGCGAGCCAGAGCACCAGCGCTCAGCGCTTCTCCGTCCGCAGCCATCGCCTCGGCACCGGACCGGAACGGCTCGGACTGCAAGGCAGCCATGTCCTGCATCAGAGCGTTCTCGCTACGGATCCGGCACACACGAGGGGCAAAAAAGCCAAACACATCACCCGTCATGTGCCGATCCTGCCAGTGCACACTGCCACCTCGCACCCCATTGGTGTGCATGACTTGATGTGCATGACTCGATGCGGTTTGTCAGCGGTGGGAACACGGCGGCAGCACCGCAGGCGTGCGACTCTGCGGAACGTCAGACGAACAGACCGCCGCGATTTTTGGGAGCGGGGCCCGGCCGGTCCGGGGGCCGGTGCCGGGCGGGTAACGTAAAGAGGTACTGATTGTGACTCGTGGGCCTCCTGGCGGGCTGCGTGAACCCCAGGAGGAGCCGATATGACGACCAACCGCGGACGCAAGGACGTCATCCGCGACCGGATGGCCGCCACCGGCGAGTCGTACAACGTGGCCGCCCGCAACCTCAAGGCCATGAAAGACATGGGCGCCACCCGCCAGGCCGTCCTCGTGCAGCGCTGGACCCCCGCCGACAGCTTCGACGTGCCCTGTCCGTGCGGCGGGACCTGCGAGCCCGGCGAGACCTGCGGCCACTGCCACGCCCTCCACCGCCATGTGAAGCGCTACCCGGGCTCCACCACCGAGGTCGAGACCTGGGCCGACCGCTACGAGTGCACCGGCTGCTCCTCCTCGTACACCCTGACCATCCACCTGGCCGGGCGGCCCTGGGGTGTGGCGGAGACGGTCGTGCAGGGCGGGTCGGCCGAGGAGGTCGTACGGGCCCGGGTCTTCCCCGGGGTCATCCACCCGCTGCTGCGCTCGGAGGCGGCCGAGGACTCCCAGCAGCGGTGAGGCGCCCGTCGGTGAACATCCCGTCACCGTGAGCGTGCGGCCGGGCGTTTACGGGGTAGGCGAGAGGCAGGCCCCTCAAGGAGGAACCATGTCCCGCCTGATCGCTCGCCTCACCCAGTTCACCCGCAGCCCCCAGGGCCGACGGACCATCGAGTCGGCCCGCCGCGCCGCGGCCGACCCCCGTAAGCGCGCCCAGGCCCGCAGCCTGTTCGGACGGTTGCGCGGACGCCGGTGAATTCGGCGCTTCGGCGGACAGCCGGAGCGGTGCCGGGGAGCGTAAGCCGAAGATGCCCGCACAGGTCTCCCTGTGCGGGCATCGGGCTCTCCGTAAGCGTCCGGCTCAGCTCTCGTCCGGCGCCAGCCGTCAGCGAGATGCGAGTTGATGCAGTACCGCTGGTCGGTCGGGGTCGGGTAGCCCTCGCCCTCGAAGACGTGGCCGAGGTGCGAGCCGCAGCGGGCGCAGCGCACCTCGGTGCGGACCATGCCGTGCGAGCGGTCCTCGATCAGCTCGACCGCGTCGGTGTCCTTCGGGTCGTAGAAGGACGGCCAGCCGCAGTGCGACTCGAACTTCGTGTCGGAGCGGAACAGCTCGGCGCCGCAGGCCCGGCAGGAGTAGACGCCCGTCGGTCTTGGTGTCGGTGTACTCACCGACGAAGGCGGGCTCGGTGCCGGCCTGGCGCAGCACCGCGTACTCGGCCGGGGTCAGCTCCGCGCGCCACTGCTCGTCCGGCTTCTCGACGTCGTACGACATGACGGTCCTCAGCTCCCTCAGCTCTCGACAGGCGGTCCAGGATCCGCGGGCCGAGGTCCGTGACGTCGCCCGCGCCCATGGTGAGAACGAGATCACCGGGCTTCGCCATTCCCGCGATCGACGTCGGGGACGTCCGCCTTGTCGTGCACGGCGGTGACGTCGGCGCCCGCCGCCCGCGCCGCGTCGATGATCAGCTCGCTGGTGATGCCCGGGATCGGGTCCTCGCGGGCCGGGTAGATGTCCAGGACGACGGAGGCGTCGGCCAGCGCCAGGGCCTGGCCCATCTCGGTGCCCAGCTCCTGGGTGCGGGAGAACAGGTGCGGCTGGAAGACGACCAGGATGCCGGGCGTCGCCGGCGGCGCCGCGCATGGCCTCCAGGTCGGCGGTCATCTCGGTGGGGTGGTGCGCGTACGAGTCGATGACCTGGACGCCCGCCGCCTCGCCCTTGAGCTGGAGGCGGCGCTTGACGCCCGGTGTACGCTGCCGAGCGCGGAGGCCAGGTTGTGCGCCGGGATGCCGAGCGCGACGCCCGGCGGCGAGCGCGGCGACGGCGTTGTGCGCGTAGTGGCGGCCGGGCACGGAGACGGTGAAGGTGAGCGTACCTGCCGTCCAGGCACGACCGTGACCTCGCTGGTCAGGCCGCTGCGGGGTGACCTTGCAGGACGCGCACGTCGGCGTCCTCGGCCTCGCCGTACGTGACGACCTTGAGGTCCGCGCGGCCGCGGACCCGGCGCGGTCAGCTCGCGCGCGCCCGGGCTGGTCGGCGGAGATCGACCAGGGTGCCGCCGGGCACGATCTTGCCGACGAACGTCTCGAAGGACTCGTAGATCTCGTCCATCGAGGCGTAGTTGGCGTGGTGGTCCAGCTCCACGTTGAGGACGATCGCGACCTCGGGGTCGTACTTCTGGAAGCTGCGGTCGCTCTCGTCCGCCTCGGCGACGAAGATCTCGCCCGTCGCCGTGCGTGCGCGTTGGAGCCGGGGCCGTCCAGGTCGCCGCCGATGGCGTACGACGGGTCGAGGCCCAGCGCGGACAGGGCGACGGCCAGCATCGACGTGGTGGTCGTCTTGCCGTGGGTGCCGGCGACCGCGATCGGCGCGCAGGCCCGTCCATCAGGGAGGCCAGCGCGTCGGAGCGGTGCACGACCGGGATGCCGCAGCTCGGCGGCGCGCGGCCAGCTCCGGGTTGTCGGCGCGGATGGCGCTGGAGACGACCACGCAGGTCGCGTCGTCGGCCGAGGTGCCCGGCGGCGTGCCCGATGTGCACGGTCGCGCCCAGCGCCCGCAGCGCCTCGGCGGTCGCGGACTCCTTGGCGTCGCTGCCCGCCACCTTCGCGCCGCGCTGGGCGAGGATCTTCGCGATGCCCGACATTCCGGCGCCGCCGATGCCGATGAAGTGCGGTCGTTCCATGGCGGCAGGAATGCCGGGTGCCATGCGTGTGTCTCCCCAGAGATGCGGTGCTGGGTGCGGACTGCGCGCCGCGGGCCGACCCGGACCGCGGCTCCAGCCTATTCGCTGTGCGCGAAGAGCTTGAGCACCGGGACGCCGACCTTGTGGCGGGCCCGGGAGGCCCAGTCGCGGTGGAAGAACTCCTCCACGTAGTGCGGGGCGGTCAGCACGATCACCTCGTCGGCGCCCGCCTCCTCGACCACGGACTTCAGCTCGTCCAGCGGGTGGTCCTCGATCACCTGCCCGACCGCCTCGGCGCCCGCCTCGCGCAGCGCCGCGCAGCGAGTAGCTCAGGGCCCGCTCGGCGGGCTGCCGGGCCTCCTCGCCCTCCGGCTCCTCGCCCTCGCGGACGGCCTCGTCCGAGCTCGCCGAGCGCGACGTCGTCGATGGCGCGCAGCAGCCGTCGCCTGGTCGCCGCGCGGCTGCATCAGCACGACGAAGGAGACCGGCTCGTCGCCGTGGAGGGTGGTGACGAACTCCACGTCCGCGGGCGTCAGCGGCTTCTCGATCATCAATACGCTTGTGAACACGACAGGCGCCCTTCTGCTTCTGGATCGGACCGCCGGCTCGGCCGTCCGGCTGCGGAAACCATCCTTCCCCGTGCTTGCACGGGGACTGCGAGGTAAGTGTGCCCAGCCGGAAGCTAAGCGGAACGGTAATTCCGCCGATGTGTCAGATCCGCCGACGGTACCGCGGTACGCTGAACAGGAACCCGTCCTCCTCCAGCAGCGACGCCAGGGCGAACCGTTCCGGCACGGTCACCGCGGGGCCGTCCGGCGATCCGCTGCGCGTCCCCGGCCGTGAGCATCGGGGAGACGGTCAGGCACAGCTCGTCCAGCACCCCGGCCGCCACGAACTGGCCGAGCAGCCGGGGCCCGCCCTCGGTCAGCAGCCGGCTGCAGCCCGCGGTCCGCCAGCGCCCGCACGGCCCGCGCCGGGTCCACCCCGGTGCCCGTCCCCGGCGATCACCACCTCGGCGCCCGCCTTCCGGGCCGCGGCGACCCGGTCGGCGGGCGCGCCGCGGCACCGGTCAGCACGAGGGTCGGCACCAGCGGCGAGGTGAACAGCGGCAGCGAGAAGTCCAGGTCCAGGCTCGCGCTGACCACCGCGATCGCCGGGCGCGGGGCCCTGCCCGGCCGCCGCCCGCCGCGCCGGCGAAGGCCTCCCGGGCGCGGGCCGGGCGGTAGCCCTCCTGGCGTACCGTCTCCGCGCCGACGACCACCACGTCGGCCAGCCCCCGCAGCGTGCCGAAGATCCGCATGTCGGCGGCGCAGGAGATGCGGCTGCGAGCGGCCGTCGTGCTGGGCGGCGCCGTCGAGCGTGGACACCATGTTGGCGCGCAGCCAGGCGCCGGCCGCCCGGGCCGCTCGGGGTACGCGTAGGCGTCGGCCAGCTCGTCGAGGCTCCACTCGCGGTCCGGCGCGTCGCGGCCGTCGGCAGCGGCGGTCGGCGGCGGCGGCTGCTGTCGTCAGGTCCGGTCACAGGGAACAGGCGTCGCATGGCGGTGCAGTCGTGGCACGGCGCCTTAGGGTGGAGAGCTGTGTCGTCCTCCACCGCCGTCGCCGGGGCACGAGCCCGATAGCCGAAGCGGCCCCGCTGTCCCTGTGCGCCCGCGAGCCGCACGTCCCCGCCGACCGGCTGGTCGCCGAGATGGTGCCGCCGCCGCGCTTCGACTCGGTGCGCTTCGACACCTACGTCCCCGACCCGAACCAGCCCAGCCAGACCGAGGCCGTCACGCGTCCTGAGCGGCTTCGCGGCCGGGCTCGGCGGGGCGCACGCGACGGGCGCCGGGCAGGCGCAGCGCTGGTTCGGCAGGAAGGCCGCGCCGGCGCCCGCCGGGCCGCGCGGCGTCTACCTCGACGGCGGCTACGGCGTCGGCAAGACCCACCTGCTGGCCTCCCTCTGGCACGCCACCCCGGCCGAGCCCGCGCTCAAGGCGTTCGGCACCTTCGTGGAGCTGACGAACCTGGTCGGCGCGCTCGGCTTCCAGCAGACCGTGCAGACCCTCGAGCGGGCACCGGCTGCTCTGCATCGACGAGTTCGAGCTGGACGACCCGGGCGACACCGTCCTCGTCTCCATCGCTGCTCGGCAAGCTGGTCGAGCGCGGGCGTGGCGCTGGCCGCCACCTCCAACACGCTGCCGGGCAAGCTCGGCGAGGGCCGGTTCGCCGCCGCCGACTTCCTGCGCGAGATCCAGGGCCTGTCCGCGCACTTCCGCCCGCTGCGCATCGACGGCGAGGACTACCGCCACCGCGGGCTGCCCGAGGCCCCGCCGCCGTACTCCGACGAGCAGGTCACCAGGGCCGCGTACGCCACCGACGGGCGCGTCGCCTGGACGACTTCCCGCGCCTGCTCGACCACCTCGCCCGGGTCCACCCGAGCCGGTACGGCGCGCTGACCGACGGCATGCGGCGCGGTCTGCCTCACCGACGTGCAGCCGGTGCCGGACCAGTCGACGGCGCTGCGCCTGGTGGTGCTCGCCGACCGGCTGTACGACCGCGAGGTGCCGGTGCTCGCCTCCGGGCTGCCGTTCGACCGGCTGTTCAGCGAGGAGATGCTGAACGGCGGCTACCGGAAGAAGTACTTCCGGGCGATCTCCCGGCTGACCGCGCTGGCGCGCGACGCGAAGGGCCTGGTGGCGCAGTAGGTTCGGGGGGTGACACCGGGTGCCCGTTCGGCGGCGTGCCCGTGTACACCGCACGTCCGTACAACCGCGTACACCGTTGAAGGGATCCAGCATGGCTACCACGCGTCAGGCGCACACGGTCTGGGAAGGCAACCTCCTCGAGGGCAAGGGCGTCGTCACCTTCGACTCCTCCGGCATCGGCGAGCTACGCCGTCTCCTGGCCGTCCCGCGCGGAGCAGGCGAACGGCAAGACCAGCCCGGAGGAGCTCATCGCGGCCGCGCACTCCAGCTGCTTCTCGATGGCGCTCTCCAACGGCCTGGCCAAGGCCGGCACCCCGCCGACCAGGCTGAACACCAAGGCCGAGGTCACCTTCCAGCCCGGCACGGGCATCACCGGCATCCACCTCACCGTCGAGGGCGAGGTCCCCGGCCTCGACGAGGACGGCTTCGTGAAGGCGGCCGAGGACGCCAAGGCGAACTGCCCGGTCAGCCAGGCGCTGACGGGCACGACGATCACGCTGTCGCGCCTCGCTGGCCTGACCCCGCGCGGCGGCGGCCCCGCTCCGGGTCGTCCCAGCGGCAACACGAGGCGCGGGGGCGCGCATGGTTCCCCCGCGCCGCTGTGCGTGCTACACACATGCGGGTCACGTCACCTGTCCGCCAACAGGGAGTTGCCTCATGTCCTCCGAAACCCGGAACACAGCGACCGCAGCGACCCCGACCGCCCCCCGGACACCGCGACACGACGTCAGGTCCTGGCCGGCACCGGCGCCGCCGCCGCCATCGCCTTCACCGGCGCCCTCTCCGAACTCTTCGCGGGCACCGCCGCCGCGCAGGCCTCGGCCACGGCGGCTACGGCCCCCTCGTCCCCGACCCGGACGGCCTGCTCGACCTGCCGAAGGGTTTCCGCTACCGGGTGCTCTCCCGGGAGGGCGACCCGCTGCGCTCCGGCGAGGGCCAGGTCCCCAGCAACCACGACGGCATGGCCGCCTTCGCCGGCCGGCAGCGGCCGCGTCCACCTCGTCCGCAACCACGAGAACCGCCACACGGCGAAGATCGCGCGTCCCGACCGTCGACGGGCCTGACCTACGACCCGGCGGGCAAGGGCGGCTGTACGGCCCTGGAGCTCGACGGCCGCGGACAACGTCCTCGGCGAGCGGGTCGCCATCGCCGGCACGGCCGTCAACTGCGCGGGCGGGCCCACCCCTTGGGGCACCTGGCTGACCTGCGAGGAGACCGAGGACAAGGCCGGCACCAACGGCTACACCAAGGACCACGGCTTCATCTTCGAGGTCGACGGCGCCGACCCGCGCCGCACCGGAGCCGTCCCGCTGACCGCGATGGGCCGCTTCCAGCACGAGGCGATCGCGGTCGACCCGAAGCAGCGGCATCGTCTACGAGACGGAGGACGCCTTCGAGCAAGCCCGTTCGGCCTCTTCTACCGCTTCCTGCCCGAGAAGCCGCTGCGGCGGCACGGGTTCGCTGCGCGCGGGCGGCGCGCTGCAGGCGATGCGGGTGCCCGGGCGTGCCCGACCTCTCCGTCGATCCAGGAGACCGGGCGCGACGCTTCGACGGCATCGAGTGGGTGCCCGTACCCGGACCCGCTGGCCGCCGAGACCCCGATCCGGCTCCAGGACTTCGGCCCGAAGGGCATCACCCACGCGCAGAAGCTGGAGGGCTGCTACTGGGGCGGCGCGTCGCGTCTACTTCGTGTCCAGCTTCGCCCGCAGCGCGGACGGCTCGGCCGCCGACCACTTCGGCCAGGTCTGGCGGTACGACCCGCACCGCGCGCCGCCTCACCCTGGTGATCGTCTTCGGCCCGGACACCGACATCCAGCTGCCCGGCGAGTCCCCGGACAACATCTGCCTCGCGCCCGGCGGCGGCCTGATGGTCTGCGAGGACGGCGGCGGCGCGCAGCACGTCTTCGGCGTGACCCGGCGCGGCGAGGTCTACGCGATGGCCCGCGGCGCGCCAGAACATCGGCACGCCCGAGGCACCCGGAGTGGGGCGAGTTCGCGGGCGTCACCTTCTCGCCGGACGGCCGGACGATGTACGTGAACTGCTACACGCCGGGGACGACCTTCGCGGTGACGGGCCCCTGGCGCGTGAGGCTCGGCGCCGGGGGGTCGCGTCCGCGAGGGCACCGCGTCGCGCCGGAGTGCCGCCAGAGGTCCGAGTAGGCGACCGAGTCCGTCGGATACCGTTCGCGTGAGTGATCCACTGCCTCGCCCGGACACGGACGACGAGCCGGCGTGCTGACGTCGTCCGCGCGGGCGTGCTGCTCGGCGGCGATATCCCTACGCCGGGTGACGGCGGTCGCGTCGCCGTGCCGCCGTCACCCTCCGCCCTGGCCGCCCGGGCGCCGCCTCACCGCCTGCGGCACCCCCCGCCTCGGCCCGCGCGCGTCCCGCCGCCCGCGCACCTCGGCCGCCCCGACCGCGGCCCGCCCACCACTCGCCCCCGGCCCCGCCGGGCTGCACCCCGGTCTTCGAGCAACGGCCCGCGCACGCCGGACAAGACCGTCGCGCTCACCTTCGACGCCGACATGACCGCCGACCAGGGCGCCGCGGGCGGCGGCGGGCGAGCACTTCGACAACCCGCGGCTGATCGCGACGCTGCGCGCGCTGAAGGTGCCCGCGACCGTGTTCATGACCGGGCCGCTGGGCCGAGGAGTACCCGGACGCAGGCCCGGGCCATCGGCCGCGACCCCCTCTTCGAGGTCGCCAACCACTCGTACAGCCACTACGCCTTCACCGCCGACTGCTACGGCCTGCCGACCGTGCCCGAGGACGCGGATGCGGGCGCGACGTGGAGCGGGCCTTCGCCGCGTTCCGGAAGGCCGGGGTGCGCGAACGTGATGCCGTACTTCCGCTTCCCCGGCGGCTGCTACGACCGACGCGGCGCTGCGGGCGCTGAGCCCCGGCCGGCGTGACGGCGGTGCAGTGGGACGTGGTGAGCGGGGACGCGTTCGCGACGGACGCGGACGCGGTGGCCCGAGCAGGTGCTGGACGGGGTGCGGCCCGGGTCCGTGGTGGTCATGCACTGCACGCGCAGCGCGGCGCCGGTCACCGAGGAGGCGGTCGCAGAATCGTCCCGGAGCTGCGGAAGCGGGGCTACCGGTTCGTGAAGGTGTCGGAGCTGATGGAGGGGTGAGGGGGGGGTGACCGGTGCCCCCCCCCCCGACCCCCGGGGTCAGGACAGCGGGCTCGGGCTGCGCGGCGGCGGTACGGCCCGCAGGATTTCCCAGAGAGGCCGGCCGCCGGCGGCCCAGGCGGCGAGGGTGGCGCGGTCGACCAGGTGCAGCCGCTGGGACTGCGCGAACTCCACGGCGGGCCTGGAGAACCGGCCGTTGGTGACGAGGACGATGACGTCGCCGTGGTGCACGGGCCGGCCGGTGCCGTTGAGGACATGCAGATCCGGGGTTCCGACCGGAGCCCCGGCGGCACCGGCCTTGCGGTGCTTGCACTGGATGACCCAGCGGCGCCCGTACGGGTCGGTGGCCTTGACGTCGGCCCCGTGGTCCCCGGCGCCGCCGACCTGGACGGCGTCGGTGCACCCGTCCCGGAACATCAGGTCGCGTACGGCGTGCTCGAACGCCCGGTGGTGCAGGTGATCGAGCTGCTCCACCTGATAGCGCAGCGCCCGGGCGCGCTCCTGCTCCTCGCGGAGCCGTGCGGCCCGGTGGCGGTGCCACAGGAAGCCGCCCGCCACGGCGAGGGCAGCAATTGGTAATGGTTATGTTGTGGCGTCTACTTGGTTGCCGGTTCGGTGGCTTGCTCCAGTGCGCCACCCCGGAGCAGCGCGGCATCCTCGACCAGTCCGCGCTCGACGCCTGGCTGCGCGACTCGGACCGCGACCCGGCCAGCCGCCCGGCCGTGGCCCAGAACGGCTCCGAGCCCTCGCTCG
This sequence comes from uncultured Thermoleophilaceae bacterium, assembly GCA_963752455.1. Lineage (GTDB taxonomy): Bacteria > Actinomycetota > Thermoleophilia > Solirubrobacterales > Thermoleophilaceae > JACVRW01. Next base: position 116,244 of record CAVVYE010000025.1, on the reverse strand, counting down.
ACCCGTTCATCCCCCGCCGCGGCCGCGGCCTGATGCTCTCGGCCTCCGACATCGACACCTACCGGATCTGCCCGCTCAAGTACAAGTTCGCGCGCGTCTTCCGGATCCCCCAGGAGCCCACGATCCACCAGCGCTTCGGGATCGCGCTCCACCAGGTGCTGGAGCGCTTCCACACCGGCGGCGGGGGCGGCCTGCCCGTGCTGATGGAGCTGTTCGAGGCGTCCTGGCGGCGCTCGGGCTTCGGCGACTCCGACGACGAGCTCCAGTGGCGCGAGCGCGCGGTGGCCGCCCTCGAGAGCTACTGGGTGCAGGACCGCGACTCCGAGTCCCGGCCGGTCTGGTTCGAGCGCAGCTTCGCCTTCCGGATCGGCCCCCACCTCCTCCGCGGCCGCGTGGACCGCGTGGACCGCCATCCGGACGGCAGCTACGAGCTGATCGACTACAAGACGGGCAAGTCCAAGACCGCCCAGGAGCTGCGCGAGGACGTGCAGCTGTCCGTGTACCAGATGGGCGCGCGCGAGTCGTGGAAGCTCGAGACCTCGGCGCAGAGCTACTTCTACGTGATGACCGGCGACCGCGTGCCCGTCGAGCACTCCGCCGAGGAGCTCGAACGGGTGAAGGCCACCGTCGGGGAGATCGCCGGCGGGCATCCTGAAGCAGGACTTCGAGCCCACCCCGTCAGCCGAGATCTGCAGCTTCTGCGACTACCGGATCATCTGCCCGGCGGCTGAGAAGTAGAGGCGCGTGTCGCGGTGCTCGCTTCCGGTCACCGATCGGTGCGCTCCTCGCCTCGTGCCCGGGTTGCCAGGCTGCGAGCACGTCACGCCCTCGGCGGACGCGAGTGACCCGGCAACCGCAGCTCACGCGAGCGGGCCTAGCTCCGGGCCGCGCTGGCGCAGGAAGCGCTGGAAGTCGCTCGCGATCGTGTCGGCCGAGGGGAGGTCCTCCTCGGACGGGTCCTCGGACACCTCGTCGATCGCCGACTCGAGGCGCTCCACGAAGGCCTTGACCTCCGGGTCGCTCGCCACCGCGGCCGTGACCTGCCGCTCGTAGTCCTCGGCCGCGGTCTCCAGCTCGCCGGCGTCCACCACCACTCCGGCCGCGCCCTCGAACGCGCGCACCAGCGCCAGCGCCACCTTGGGGTTGGGCGCGGCCGCCACGTAGTGCGGCACGGAGGCCCAGAGGCTGGCCGAGGCGAGCCCGGCCTGGGCGCAGGCGTGGTGGAGCACGCCGACGATGCCGGTGGGGCCCTCGTAGCTCGTGCGGTCGTAGCCGAGGCGCTGCAGCATCGACTCGTCGGAGGCGATCGCCGGTGATGGACACCGGGCGGGTGTGCGGCACGTCGGCCAGCAGCGCGCCCAGCGTGATCACCATGCGCACGTCCAGCTCCTTCGCCGCCTCCACGAGGTTGTCGCAGAAGCGCCGCCAGCGCAGCGAGGGCTCCACGCCGCGGAAGGTCACGAGGTCCCCGTCCGCGCCGGGCACCGGAGCGGCCCACACCTCGTTGGCCGGCCACTCGATCTCGCGCGCGAGGCCCTCGGTCAGGTGCACCGTGGGGCGCACCGCCGTGAAGTCGTAGAACTCCTCGGGGTCGATGCGCGCCACCTCGGTGGAGTCGAAGCGAGTCGTTGATGAACGACACCGCGGTGGAGGCGGCCTCACCGGCGTCGTTCCACCCGCGGAAGGCGCAGACCATGACCGGGCTGCGGAGGTTGGGGCGCTCGCGCCACTCGAAATCCATTCAGAGGACCGTACCCGACGTCCGAAACGCCAGTCACGATCCGCTCTGTGACCGTCGCTGAGCTTCGCGCCGGGGGCGAGGTCGAGGGCGTGTTCGCCTGCACGCGCAAGGACCGCCTCACGGCGCGCAACGGAACCCCCTACCTCGCCGTGGAGCTGCGCGATCGCACGGGCGCGATCCCCGGCCGCGCGTTCCGCGACGCGGACTTCCTCGCCGGTCAGTTCGAGCGCGGCGACCTGGTGTCCGTGGCCGGGCGCGTCGAGCGCTTCCGGGACCAGCTCCAGGTGGACCTGCGCGCCATCCGCACGGCCGAGGCCGACCCGTCCGAGTTCCTTCCCGTGGCCTACCGCAACGTGGAGGAGCTCGACGGCTTCCTGGAGCACCTCGCCGGCGAGGTCTACGACCCCGACCTGGTCGGCGCTGCTCGACGCCTTCCTGGGCGACGAGGGCTTCCGCGCCGAGCTGCGCCGGGCGCCCTGCACCCGCGCCGGGCACCACGCCTACCTGGGCGGGCTGCTCGAGCACACGGTGGCGGTGGCCACGCTGGCCCAGGAGACGTGCGTGCTGCATCCGCGCCTCAACTCGGACGTGCTGCTGTGCGCGGCGATCCTCCACGACGTGGGCAAGACGCGGGAGTTCGATGCTGGGAGCCGAGATCGAGCTCAGCGAGGCCGGCGCCATGCTCGGGCCACCTGACCCTCGGCCAGCAGCTGGTGGCCGAGCGCGCGGCGCGTCTCGGAGACTTCCCGGAGACCGAAGCTGAACGCGATCTCCCACTGCCTCCTCGCCCACCACGGCGCCGAGGCCCTTCCGGGACGGCGTTTCCGCTCCGTGGAGGCGCTTGCGCTGTTCCGCCTGAACGCCCTTGACGCGGGCGTGAAGGGCGCTCTGGAACACGGGCTCCAGCCCTAGAAACAGGCCCCTCCGGAGCCCGGACGCATGTTCTAAGCCGACCCTGGACGGTCGTGCCGTAGCGCCTCTTCTGCCGATACGGAATCCGGTGTCCCAGAACGCGCCTAGTGCGGGGGCGTCGCCCGCCCCAGAAGCTGTGGAGAAGCTGCTCGCGCAGCTCGTCCGCGCCTGCTTCGTTCTGACCGACCGCAACGGCAGCGTCACGCGCTGGAGCCGTCCGGCCGAGGAGCTGTTCGGCTGGGCCTCCACCGCCCTGGTCGGCCGCGGGCTGTTCGAGACGCTCGCCGTGCCGGGCGCGCTGCCGCCGCTCGGCGGAGTGATGGAGGCCACCGCGCGCCGCCGCGACGGCTCCGAGGTGCACGTCGCAGTTCACCGTGGTGCCGGTCACCATGGCCCAGAGCCTCGAGTTCAACGGCTTCCTCGAGGAGCTCACGATCGTGGCGCCGCGCGGCGACGCGCTCGTGCGCCTGGAGCAGAGCCACCCGGCGGTCGTGGAATGGATCGGGGCGGCCGTGGCCGGCCGGGCCGAGTCGGGCGACAACCTCGCCCGCGGGCACGATCGTGGTCGTTCCGCGTGCTGGGCGACGCGCCCGCCGCCGCTGGCCCCCGCGCCCCCGAGGCGTGCCCGCGGCGGCGCCCGCGCCGGCACCGGCAGGCGACCGCCGCCGACTCCGGCCGCCCGGACCCCGAGCGCTCCCCCGCCAAGCTGAGCCAGGCCCGCGCCCAGGCGGCGGCCGCGGTGAAGAAGATTCGCGAGCTGGAGGCCCTCGGGAGGCCGCCTGGACGCCCAGCTCTCCGACCAGCGCGCCGCGATGGAGCACGTGCAGGCCCAGATCGAGGCGCTGCGCCTGGAGCTCCAGGGGTCGCGCTCGGAGCTCGAGGAGCGCGAGCGCTCCGGCCGCGACGAGCTGGAGCGCGCGCTGGAGGAGACCCGCGAGGAGCTGGGCCGCCTGGGCGCCGGGCTGGAGTCCCTGCGCCACGAGGAGCTGCGCGCCGCGCTGGAGGACACCGTCGCGCGCGTGGCGGCGCTTCGAGGCGGCCGTGGCCGGCAACGACACCGAGGAGCTGCGGGCCGAGCTCGAGGCCACCCGGGCGAGGGTGGCCGCGCTGGACGAGGCGCTCGCGAGCGCGCGCGAGGGAGGCGCCTCCGAGGCCGAGCTGGAGGGTGCGCGGGCCCGGGCCAGCGCGCTGGAGGAGAGGCTCGCCGGCGACGACCGGATCGAGGAGACTTCGCGCCTCGCTGGAGGCCACGGCGGCCCGCCTGGCCGAGCTGGAGCGGTCGCCGGCGGGACGCCGAGTCCGAGCAGAGGCTGCGCGAGCAGCTGGAGGCCGCCGCCGCCCGCATCGATCAACTGGAGCAGGCCTCGGGATCGAGGCTGGAGCAGCTCGAGCGCACCGTCGGCGGACGACTCCGCCGGCCGGCGCCTCGAGGCCGAGCTGGAGCGCTCGCGCACGCGGATCGCGGAGCTGGAGAGCGGCATCGCGCGTCTGGCCGAGCTGGACGAGGCCGCCGCGCGCCTCTCCCGTCTCGAGGAGGACCGCGAGCGGCTGGCCGAGCTGGAGCGGACGAGCGCGCCCGCTGGCCGACGTGGAGGACACGCGGGACGCCTGGCCGAGCTCGAGGGCGCAGCTGCGGCGGGCCCGCGACGAGCAGGTCCGAGGTGGGGCGCCTGGACGCCGAGCTGGCGAGCCTGCGATCGCTGGTCGGAGGAGCTCCAGGCCGCGCGCGAGCGTGCGGCCGAGGCGGCCGCCGGCGCGGATCCCGCACTTCGCGGGGCCCAGGCGGCCGAGCTGCGCGAGCACGCGCAGTCGCTGGCCACCGTCGTGGAGGCACGCGCGACCCGCGTGGAGGAGGCGCTCGAGGAAGCGCTCCGCCAGGGACGTGAGGCGGCGCAGGCGGTGGCGACCGCGGAGAGCCACGCGGCCCGGGCCGCTGAGGCGGCCGACACCGCCGAGGCCGGAGCGGTGGTGGCCGAGCGCTCGATCCGCGAGGCCGAGAGCCGCGCGGAGGAGCTGGGCGAGATCTGGGCGGCCGCCGAGGCCCGCGTGGCCGAGGTGGCCGCGCTCGTGTCAGCGGCCGAGGCGGGCGCGGCCCGCGCCGCCGAGGAGTCGGCCGCGGCGGAGGCCCGGCTGGCCGGCGCCGGCGAGATCGTGGCCGCCGCGGAGCAGCCATGCCTCGCGGGCGGCCGAGATGTCCGCCGCCGCCTCCGCAGGCCGAGGGCCACGCCGCGCGCGCGGCCGAGATGGTGGCCGCCGCCGAGCGCCAGGCGGCCGAGCTGCGGGAGTCCATGGCGGCGTCCGAGGCAGCGGGCCGCCGAGGGCGCGCAGGCCCTGGCCGCCGCACAGGCGCTTCTGGAGCAGCAGTCGACCGGCAGGCGGCCGAGCGCAGGCGCCGCAGGCCGAGGCACCGCCACCCGGGTGGAGCAGCTGAACGACGGAGAGCGCCGAGCGCATCGAGAGAGGCATCGCGGCCGCGGCCGCCGCCGAGCAGCACGCCACCAAGGCCGCGGCCGCCGCCGCGGCCACCGAGGCACACGCCGACTGGTCCCAGCGCAGCGTGGCCGAGGTGGAGGCCAGCGCCACCGCGGCGCGGGAGGCCGCCGCGATCGCCGAGCGCCGCAGCGAGCGGGTGGTGGAGGCGGCGAAGAACGCGGACCGGCACGCCGACCGCGCGGCCGAGCACGCACGAACGATCGGCGCCTACGAGGAGGCCCTGGCCGAGGCACGCGAGCTGGCCGAGCGCCAGGCCAAGCGGGCGGAGGCGGCCGCGACCGCCGCGCAGGAGGCCGCCGCCGAGGTGCTGCGGCTGGCGTCCGACCGGACCGGCCGAGCGGCCGGCCGAGCCGGCGCCGGCCTTCACCCCCGGCGAGGCGGCGAGCACCAACGGCGCGAACGGGCACGGCGCGGAGCCCGAGGCCCCCGCTCCGATGGACGCCGGACTCGGGGACCGCCGCCCGCTGCTCTCCCGCCGCGACACCGGGCCCGCCCGGGACCCCGGAGCCGGGCTTCGACGACGCTCCGGTTCCGATGGCCAGCATCGAGCTCGACGGGCGCTTCGGGGAGCTCAACCCCGCCTTCACCGACCTCGTCGGATACGCCGGAGAGCGAGTTCCGCGCGGCCTGCTGGCCCCCGGTCACCGACCGGGCGAACCTGGAGAAGCACCGCGAGCAGCTGCGCAAGATGCTGGAGGGCGAGATCGAGTCCGCCCCGGTGGACACCGGCTACGTGCACGCCCAGGGCCTGCTCGTGCCGGTGGGGGGGCGACTCTCGCTGGTGCGCGAGGCCGGCGACCCCAGCCACTTCCTGCTCGAAGTCGCCGCGCCCTAGCCTTCGCCCCGGAGCGGCAGGGGTCTGGTGGCCCATCCGGCCTTCAAAGCCGGCAGGGCGTGGCAGCCCCACGCTTGGAAGGTTCGATTCCTTCGCCGCTCCGTCAGAGCGCGGGCCTACAGCGCCGAGGAGCACGGGCGCCAGGCGCTCGAGCTGCGCGAGCGACGCGTGGCCATCGTCCGCGTACGCCTGGACCGCCACGTGGTCCGCGCCCGCATCGAGGTGCTCGCGCACCCGGCCCGCGATCGCCTCCTCGTCACCCCAGGCCACGATCGCGTCCACGAGGTCGTCGCTTCCGCCGTCGGCCAGGTCGGCGTCCTCGTAGCCGAGCCAGCGCAGGTTGTTCACGTAGTTGGGGAGCGCGAGGTAGAGCGCCATGTGGCGACGGCCGATCTCCCGCGCGCGGTCCGGGTCGGTCTCCAGCACCACCACCTGCTCGGGCGCGAGGAACGGGCTCGGGCCCGAGGATCTCCCGCGCCCGCGCGCGTGTGCGCCGGGGGCACGAAGTAGGGGTGCGCTCCGCTCGTGCGCGTCCCTCGCCAGCTCCAGCATCTTCGGCCGCAGGGCGGCCAGGACCACCGGTGACGGCTCCGCGGGAGGCGGCGCGCCGTACGCGATCCGGTCCATCGCCTCGAGGTACTCGCGCATCGCGGTGAGCGGGCTTCTCGTAGTTCCCGCCGCGAAGGTTCACGAGCGGGCGCGTGGCTCACGCCGATGCCGAGCACGAAGCGCCCGTCGTGGGCCTCGTTGAGGGTGTTGGCCCCGTTGATCGCGGCGGCGGCATCGCGAACCCAGATGTTGGCCACCCCGCTGGCCACCGGGATGCGCTCGCCGGCGGCCAGAAGCAGGGCGGCGTGGGAGAGCGCCTCACGGTTGTTCACGCCTTCGCCGAACCACACCGCGCCGTAGCCCAGCTCCTCGATGCGACGCGATCGCGGCGCGCTCGTCCACGGCCGGCAGCAGGCCGATCGGCCCGAGCCACACCCCCACACGGCCGAAACGGTCACGAACAGGGTGCGCCTGGGCTGAGTTCATGGACCGGAGATTAGGCCCGGCGGAGGGATAATCTGCGCGCCCGTGCCCGCGTATGCCGTGCTGCTCTGCGTACTCGCCGCCTCCCTCGCCGTCGCGGCTCCCGTCCAGGCCGCGCCCTCACGGGTCACGGCGCTCACACCCGACGGCCGGCAGGCGCTCGGGAGCGGATACGAGCGCGTGTACGGCACGGCGTCCGGGGTCGTTTCGGGAGGCGAGCACGTGCGTGGCCTGCCCTCCGCGGGACTCTCCTACTCGGTGGCCTACGAGCTCGTCCGGCCGACGCGCGGGGAAACGGGTTCGGCTGCTGCTCGTGGAGGCCGAGAACCGCGGGTCGCCGCTGCTGCTCCGCGCCCTCGCCGACGCGCCCGGCCCGCCCTATCCGCGCTCGGTGGCCCGCGTCCTCCGGCACGAGCGCATCGCCTACGCACGGGTGCAGTGGCAGACGGGTGTCGCGGCGGCGGTGCCGGCCACGGCGCAGGGCGTGGGCGAGGTGATCGTGCGGGACTTCGGCCGCTTCCTCGCGCCGCGCTACCCGCGGCGGGCGCTCATCGGCGTGAGCCAGGGCGCCTTCTTCGTGGACACCTTCCTGGCCGAGGGGTTCAACGCCACGCCGAGGGGCGGCCGGGCCTACGGCCAGGCGCTCACGGTGGACGGGAACGGCAACTGGATGGCCATCAACCGGCTGGCGGGCAGCGGCGCGCAGGACCCGTACCTCCGGCCCAACGGGCGACCCCTTCCCTACCGCCGGATCCTCCGCCGGCCGAAGACGGACCCCACCCTGGTGGACGTGGCCAACTACACCGACTTCTACCGGCTGCGGGCGGGGCTCACCGGCACGAAGGCACCCCCGGCGGGTGTCCATCGCTACGACTGGCCCTCGCCCCACCAGTCCTTCTCCCCGGAGGCGGTGTTCGGCGGGTTCAACTGCAACGGCGGCCGGGAGATCCCGCTCAACCCGATCCGCAACGGTCCCTACCTGCGCGCGCTCGTGCACGGCATGGCCCGCGGCCGGCTGCCCGCCTCGCGCCGCTTCTCGCTCGGCCCTCGCCCCCGGACGGGGCCGGGCTTCAACGGCCTGCCGGGCGTGGCCGTGCCGGTGCCGCGCACCGACGCGGACGCCCAGCCCCTCGGCGGCGTCCGCTTCCCGGAGCTCGGCCTGCCGCTCGGCCGGCTCACGCCCGTGTCGCTGTCGCCGTCCGTCACCACGAGCTCCGGCGCGGTGTGCGGAAACTCGGGCGGGTTCGCGCCCTTCGCGCCCGCCGCCGTGGCCCGGCGCTACTCGCGCGCCGGATACCTGGCCCGCTATCGCCGTGCGCTCGCCAAGCTCGAGGACGGCGGGTACGTGAGGCGCGGTGAGCGGACGGCGATCCTCGCCGCGGCCGACGCCGACTACCGCGCCGCCCGCAGGTAGTGTCAGCGCCCGTGCTGTCGGACGCCGCGCTCCTCCCCCTGCTCGAGCGCACACGCGAGGAGGTGCCGGGCACGGAGCCCTTCGACGCCCACACGCACCTGGGCGCGAACGACCCCGACGAGTACCACTGCACCGCCCCCGAGCTGCTGGAGCTGCTCGGGCGGGCCGGCGCCCGCGGAGCGGTGTTCGCGATGCACGAGCCCGACGGCTATCCGGACGCCAACGACATGATCCTGGCCGAGGCCGCGGCCAGCGACTCCGTGCTCGTCCCCTTCTGCCGCCTCGACCCGGAGGCCGATCCGCTCGCCGAGGCCGAGCGCTGCCTGGCCGCCGGCGCTCGCGGCATCAAGCTCCATCCCGCGCGCGGAGCGCTTCACGCTCGATCACCCGGCCCTGCGGCCGGTGTTCGCCATGGCCGACGAGCGGCACCTGCCCGTGCTCGTGCACGCCGGGCGCGGGATCCCGGCTCTGGGCCGTCACGCGGTGGAGGCCTGCGAGGCCTTCCCCGGCATGCGGCTGATCCTGGCCCACGCGGGGATCTGCGACCTGGCCTGGATCTGGCGGCCGGCCGCCGAGCTTCCCAACCTCTTCTTCGACACGGCCTGGTGGTCCCCCAGCGATCTGCAGGCCCTGATGGCGCTGGTGCCGCCCGGACAGGTGCTCTTCGCCAGCGACGCGCCGTACGGCACGCCCACCATGGCCGCCACCTGGTGCATGCGGCACGCGCTCCAGGTGGGCCTGAACGCCGAGCAGGTGCGCAGCGTCATGGGCGGGCAGATGGCCCGGCTGCGTGGCCGGCGAGGACCCGCTCGACCTCGGGCCCCCCGTGGGATCCGGCTCCATCCCGCACGACGCCGTGGTGGAGCGCGCCTACGCGTTCCTGCTCACCTCGCTGGGGCAGATGTTCGCCGGCGTGGACCCGGTGGAGAACCTCGCGCTCGCCTCGCTGGCGTGCGCCGTGGACGACGACGAGCCGCACGCGCACCTCTGCCGCTGGATCGTCTCCCTGATCGATCGCCGCGCGGAGTACGTGCCCGGCGGCCCGCAGCGCCCGCCTCGCTTCGCCCCCGGGCTCCCGATGATGGTGCTGGCCGCGACCCTGGCCCGCACCCCGGACGTGCCGCTGCCGGACGCCCTGTTCGGCGAGAGCTAGGGGCCGGTGCTCGCCCGGGCCAGCCCGGACTCCCCCCTATTCGGGCTCGAGGACGAACATCTCGAAGCCCATGGGCGGGTGGAAGGTGACCTGCGAGTGGTAGGTCACCACCGGGCGGCCCATGGCCTCGGCCACGGCGTCCGTGAACCGGTCCGCCACCACCTCCTGGAAGGTCAGCCGCACCTTCCGCACGAGGTGCCTCCTCGCCGGCGTCCACGAGCGTCCGCTCCACCGGAGTGAGGATGTCCTCGAGCACCGTCACCACGTAGTTGTCGAATGCATAGGACTTGGCCTTGGTGGGGCCGCGTCCGTAGAACTCGCTGAATATGGCGACGACGGCGTTCGACACCGTCGCAAGCTTCTCCACCCCTAGGCGACCTCTCGCAGCGCTTCCAGCTCGCGGCGCATGGCCAGGCGCTTGAGCGCCTTCGACTCCAGCTGGCGCACCCGCTCGGCGGAGAGCCCGAGCCGCCGGCCGGTCTCGCGGAGCGGCTGCGGATCCTCGCCCGTCATGCCGTACCGGATCCGGATCACCTCCTGCTCCACCGGGGGGAGGTCCTCGATCGTCTTGCGGAGCACCTCCTCGCTGAGGCTCACCTCCACCTCCTCGTCCACCGGCTGCGAGTCGCCCTCGAGCAGGTCCCGCAGCGCGGTGTCCCCCTCCTCGCCCACCGGCCGGTCGAGGCTCGTGACGGTGCGGGCGGCCTCGCGGACCTCCTGCACCTGGGACAGCGGCAGCTCGGCGGCCTCGGCGATCTCCTCGTCGCTCGGCTCGCGGCCGAGCCGGGCCTGAAGGTCGCGGTCCGCCCGCACGATCTTCCGCTCGCGCTGGCCGATGTGCACCGGGATGCGGATGGTGCGCGCCTTGTTGGCCAGTCCGCGCTGGATCGCCTGGCGCACCCAGAAGGTCGCGTAGGTGGAGAACTTGTAGCCCTTGCGCCAGTCGAACTTCTCCGCGGCGCGGATGAGGCCGAAGATCCCCTCCTGGATCAGGTCGAGCAGCGAGAGCTCCTGGCCCTGGTACTTCTTGGCGATCGACACCACCAGGCGGAGGTTCGAGTTGATCATCCGCTCCTTGGCCTCCAGATCGCCCTGCTCGATCCGCTTGGCCAGCTCCACCTCCTCGTCGGCGGTGAGCAGCGGATAGCGGCGGATCTCGTTCAGGAACAGCTGGAGCGCGTCGGTGGTGGCGCTGGCCAGCTCGCCGTTGCGGAACGAGGTGGGCTCCACGCCCTCCCGGCCGCAGTCGTCCGTGATGTCGATGCCCCGGCCCTCGAGGTAGGACTCGAGGCCGTCCACGTCGTCCGGATCCGCCTCCATCGCCCGCAGCAGCTCGTCGAGCTCGGAGAGGTTCGCGCACCCGCGCTCCTCCGCCCGGGCCACGAACGCCGCCACCTCGGGACGTGTCGTCAGATCTTGGCCGACCACTCGGTGCATGCTACGCCGCGGGCGGGCGACCCGCCAGGGACCCGCTGGGAGGAGCGCAGCCCGATCGGTGATCGGGCGAGCACCGGACCCCAGTATTCAGCCGATGGAGGAAGCGTCGTCCACCATGTCGAGGCGCTCCTCGAGCCCCGTGATGGAGAACACGCGCTGCACGGGATCGGGCCCGCGCACGATCACCACGCGGCGTCCCGCCTCGCGGCCGCGCTCGTCGGCCGTGACCAGGCAGCGCAGGCCCGTGGAATCGAGGAAGACCAGCTTGGACAGATCGAGCACGATCGTCTGTGGCGCGCCCGCCTCCACCCGGTCGAGCTCGTCCTGGAGCTTGGCCGTGCTGGACAGGTCGAGCTCCCCCCGGAGCGAAACGTGCACGAGTCCGTCGCGGTCCTCGGATCTGACGTCGAGGATCTCCACCGGACCGAGACGCTAGCGAGTGACGCGCCTGGAGGGAAGCCCGGCGCGGCCCGGCGAGCTGGTAGGCGAAGTAGAGCTGGAACGCGGCGAACGACAGCTCCAGCGCGCGCTCGGGCACCGCGTTGGCGAGCACGGTCCCCGCAACCACCCCGATCGGCGACAGCACGCCGATGGTCACGCCCGTCCCGCAGGCGCACGTTTCCGTAGCCGTGCTGGCGCCACGTGCCCACCATCGACACGAGCACCACGGCCACCAGCGACGTGGCCACCGCCTCCAGCTGCGACTGGCCGAGGAAGATCGCCAGGCCGGGAACGAACAGGATGCCGCCGCCCACGCCGAGCAGGCCGCCGGCCATGCCCGCGGCGAACCCGATGACGACCACGCCGATGATCTCCACGAGGTCCACGGCTCAGAAGATCAGGATCGCCGCGGAGACCACGAGGAGGACCACGAAGGCCCGCGCCACCACCTCGTCCGAGAGCCGCTGCTGGAGCGCGGTACCGGCGATCACGCCCCCGATGGCGGGCAGCCCGATGGCCAGCCCCTTCACGAGGTCCACGTTGCCGTAGGACGCCTGGGCGATGGCGGCCAGGCCGGCGATGATCACGATGGCGGCCAGCGACGTGCCCGTGGCCTCGCGCTGCTCGTACCCGAGCCAGAGGATCGAGCAGGGGCACCATGATCGTCCCCCCGCCGATGCCGAACAGAGCGCTGAAGGCGCCCGCCGCCGTGGCTATCGCCCCGAGGCGCACGAGCCGTGAGGACATCGCGGGGCATACTACGTCGGGTGTCCGCTCCCACCGCAGACGCGCTCGCGGAGGCGCTGCGCCCGCTCCGGGAGGAGCCCTCCCGCGCCGGGATCTTCTGCGACGTGGACGGCACGCTGGCACCGATCGTCGAGCCGGGCCGAGGATGCCCGCGTGCCCGAGGAGGTGGCGGTGCTGCTCGGGCGCCTCGCGCGCCGCTACGGCTGCGTGGCCTGCGTCTCCGGGCGCTCCGCCGCCGAGGCGCGCCGCCTGGTGGGGGTCGGGGGGATCGCCTACGCGGGCTCCCACGGGGCGGAGCTGCTGGAGCCCGGCGCCGCGGCGCCCCGGGTCGTGCCCGCGTTCAAGAGCTGGGAGAAGCGCGTGCGCCGCTTCGCGGCCGAGCGCGACACGCCGGAGCTGCGGCTGCTGCGCGTCCGGATCGAGGACAAGGGCCCGATCACCGCGTTCCACTGGCGAGGCGTGCCCGACGAGGACGCCGCCGTGGCCCACCTCGAGCGGATGGCGAGCGAGGCCGAGGCCGCGGGACTCGGCATCCACTGGGCGCGCAAGGTGCTCGAGGTGCGCCCACCGGTTCCGATCGGCAAGGGCCACGCCGTCCGTGACCTCGTGACCGGTGCCGGCCTTCGGAACCGCCCTCTACGGAGGTGACGACGCCACGGACCTGGACGCCTTCGAGGCGCTGGAGGCGCTCGAGGCCGACGGCGTGCTGGCCGCCGGGGTCCGCGTGGGCGTGCGCTCCGACGAGGGGCCGGCCGCGATCGTGGAGCGTGCCGACGTGGTGGTGGACGGCGTGGACGGCTTCATCCGCGTGCTGGTGGCGCTCGCCGCCGACTGATGCGGTTCCGGGACTTCCTCCGCACCGCCGTGCTGCTGTTCGGCGGGGCCGCCACCGCGCTGGCGGCCATCGCCGTGGTCGGCGCGGGCCGCAACGACGACCGCACGCTCGTGTTCGTCGCGCTCGGATGGTGGCTGCTGGCCGCGGTGTCCGGGCTGTGGATGGGCCGCGGGGCCACCACCACCGAGGGCATCAAGAACCTGCTGGCGGACGCCCGCAGCACCAACCAGCTGCCGGAGCTGGAGCCGGGCGTGGCGATCTTCAACCGCATGTGGCCGCTGGCCGTGGTGGCGGTGGCCGCCGGAGTGCTCGGGATCTTCTTCCCCCCGGTCCCGGCGGTGGCGGTGGGGTACGCCATCCTCGTGGCCCTGCTCTGGCGAAAGCAGTCGCGCGCCGTTGAGGCGATCGAGGGACGCGACGGCGTGGAGTTCTGGCTCGACCGGAGCTCGCCCTTCGGGCCGCCCAAGCTGCTGCGCCTGCCGGGCATGCGGAAGATCGAGCCGGACGACCCGACGCCCGGTGCGCGTGCCCTAGCGGCGCGAGCGCTTGCGCAGCTTGTCGAGCTGGGGCCACGTGCGCGTGTTGCCCACCTGCTCCTTCGGTGAGCCACGCCCGGCGCGCCGTGGCCACCCCGTAGCGCATGTTGGCCAGCGTGGCGGTGCGGTGGGCGTCGGAGTCCACCATGATCGTCACCCCGGCCTCGGCCGCCGCCCGGGCGTAGTGGTCGGGCAGGTCGCGCCGGTCGGGATTGGCGTTGATCTCGAGGAAGGTGCCGGTGCGGGCCGCCGCCTCGATCACCCGGTCGAGGTTCACGTGGTAGGGCTCGCGGCGCGTGATCAGGCGCCCGGTGGGATGGCCGAGCACGTCCACCAGCGGGTGCTCCAGCGCGGCCACGATCCGGTCGGTCATCTCCTTCTCGCCCATGCGGAACGAGGTGTGAACGCTCGCCACGACCCAGTCGAGCTGCTCCAGCAGGTCGTCCTCGTAGTCCAGCGAGCCGTCGATGAGCACGTTCACCTCGCTGCCCGCCAGGAGCGTGAGCCCGTCCACCTCGACCGAGCGAACGCGCTCGATCTGGCGCAGCAGCTCATCGGGCGACACGTGGTCGCCGAAGCCGTGCGAGGCCGAGTGATCGGTGATGGCCACGTACCGGTACCCGCGCTCGCGGGCGGCGGCCGCCATCTCCTCGATGGTGTTCTTGCCGTCCGAGGCCACCGTGTGCATGTGCAGGTCGCCGCGGATGTCGCCCAGCTCGATCAGCTCGGGCAGCTCCCCCTTGCGCGCGGCGGCCAGCTCGCCCCGGTTCTCGCGCAGCTCCGGGGGGATGTACTGCATGCCCAGCCGCTCGTAGACCTCCTCCTCGGTGACGCAGGCCACGGTCTTCCCGTCGGCGTCGTCGGCGATCCCGTACTCGCTCACGTGCAGTCCGCGCCGCACGGCCTCGGTGCGAAGCGCCTCGTTGTGCTTCCCCGAGCCGGTGAAGTGCTGAAGCAGGTTCCCGAACGCCTCCTCCGGCACCACGCGCAGGTCCACCGGCAGCCCCGTGTGGGTCACGGCACGGGCCCCGGCGTCGCCCGAGGAGTGCACCACGTCGATCTCGGGCAGGGCTTCGAAGGCCCGCACGAGGCCGGGCGGATCGGCGGTGGCCACCACCACGTCGAGGTCCTTGCACGAGTCGGCCATCCGGCGCGCGCTGCCGGCCAGCTCCACCCGCTTCGCGAACGGGCGCAGCCCCTCCACGATCGCGTCGCCCACCTCCAGCGCCTTGGACAGGATGTAGCGCGTGGACGTGGCGCCCGCATCGTCAGCGGCCAGCCCCGCCAGCACGTTCTCCTGCGCCTTGGGACCGAAGCCGGGCACGTCGGCCAGGCGCCCCGCCTCCACCGCCGCGCGCAGCTCCTCGACGGAGGTCACGCCCAGATGCTCGTGTAGCTGGCGCACGCGCTTCGGCCCCAGTCCGGGCAGCCGGGTGATCTGGACGAGCCCGGCCGGGAACTTGGCCCTGAGCTTGTCGGCCGCGGGAATCGAGCCATCGGCCAGGAGGGCGTCGATCTTCTCGGCGATCGTCTTCCCCACCCCGGCCAGCTCCTCCACCCGCCCGGCACGGGCCAGCTCCTCCACCGAGCTTCCCGACTCCCGGATCGCCTTCGCGGCGTTGCGGTACGCCGTGACGCGGTAGACCACGGCGCCGTCGAGCTCGTACAGGCTGGCGAGCTCGTCGAATGCCTCTGCGATCTCGGAGTTCCTCATGGTCTCCGGTCCTCCTGCCGTGAGCAGACGGGACCGGGGGCTAGGGTACGCGTCCGTGTCGGGGACCTGGCTCATCCTGCCCACCTACGAGGAGGCGGACAACATCGAGCCGATGGTGCGCACGGCTCTCGAGCAGCTGCGGTCCACCGGCCGGGAGCACCGGATCCTGGTGGTGGACGACGCCTCCCCGGACGGCACGGGTGAGATCGCCGACCGCCTGGCGGCCGAGCTCGACGAGGTCCAGGTGCTCCACCGGCCGGGCAAGGGCGGGCTGGGCCCGCCTACCTCGCCGGCTTCGAGGTGGCGCTGGCGGCCGGGGCCGAGCTGGTGCTCGAGATGGACGCCGATTTCTCGCACGACCCGGCAGACCTTCCCCGCCTGATCGCGGCCAGCGACGGGGCCGACCTCGTGCTCGGCTCCCGCTACGTGGCCGGCGGAGGCGTGAGCGACTGGGGGCGCCTCAGGCAGATCGTGAGCCGCCTCGGCTCGGGGTACGCGCGACTGCTCCTCAGGGTCCCGGTGCGCGACCTCACGGGCGGCTTCAAGTGCTTCCACCGGCGGGTGCTGGAGGGAGTGGACCTCCACGACGTCCACGCCAACGGCTATGCCTTCCAGATCGAGGTGACCTACGCGGTGGCGCGAGCCGGGTTCAGCATCGTGGAGGTGCCGATCGTCTTCCGAGCGCGACGGCAGGGCCGCTCCAAGATGACGCCGGTGATCGCGCTGGAGGCCATCTGGCGGGTGCCCGCGCTCCTGTTCCGGTCGTGAGTGTTAACCGTTGACAGGGGGACTATACTTCACTTTGTATAGCAACGCGGCCCGCCGACCGATAGAGACTTAGAACAAACGTACGAACGAAGGAGTGGGCGTGGCAGGATCAATCATTGAGGTGACCGACGCGAACTTCCAGGCCGAGGTGGTGGAGTCGGAGCTGCCCGTGCTCGTGGACTTCTGGGCACCCTGGTGCGGTCCCTGCCGGATTGTGGCCCCCCACCTGGAGGAGCTTGCGGGGGAGCGCGAGGACCTCACGATCGTGAAGCTGAACGTGGACGACAATCCGCAGACCGCGGCCCAGTACAACGTGATGTCCATCCCCACGCTGCTGCTCTTCAAGCACGGCCAGGTGGCACACCAGATCATCGGCGCGCTGCCCAAGAGCCGGCTCGTGCAGGAGATCGACCCGGCGCTCGCCGCCTAGACCAGCCCGGCACCGAAGCATCCGAAGCGCCCGCTCCCGCGGGCGCTTCGTCGTTCCGGGCTCTCATGTGGGGCCTCACCTCGCCTGCCTAGGTTGATGGTGCACTGAGTTCCCGGCGGAGGAGACAGGTCATGAACGGTCATTTGACGGCTGGCGGGCGGGGCGATGGTGGCGGCGCTGGCCGTGGCCGTGGACGGCGGCCGGCCGCGGCTCGCTCCCGCGGGGAAGCGAGCCGGTGACGCTGAACCCGGCGAACTTCACCACCCGGATCGACAACCCGTTCATGCCGATGCGGCCCGGGGGAGAAGCGGATCTACCGCGAGACCGGCGGGAGGGCCACGATGCGCATCGTGGTCACCGTCACCAACCGGACCCGGTCATCGTCGCCGGGGTGACCGCGCGCGTGGTGCACGACGTGGCCACCAAAGTCCGGCCGCGTGGTGGAGGACACCTACGACTGGTTCGCTCAGGACCGGAGGGGCAACGTCTGGTACCTGGGCGAGGACACGAAGTCGTATGAGCCCGGCGGGAAGGTGAACACCGCCGGTTCCTGGGAGGCGGGACGCGACGGCGCCCAGGCCGGCGTGGCGATGCCCGCACACCCGCGAGTGGGCCAGCGCTACCGGCAGGAGTACTACGCCGGCCAGGCCGAGGACAGGGGCCGGGTCCTCAGCGTGAACGAGCAGGTGGAGTCCCCTTACGGGCACTTCAAGGGCGCGGTCCTCATCAAGGACACCACGCCGCTCGAGCCACGGCTCGTGGAGTACAAGCTCTACGCGCGCGGCGTGGGCGCCGTGCTCGAGGTGGCCGTGTCCGGCGGACGCGAC
Source organism: uncultured Thermoleophilaceae bacterium (assembly GCA_963752455.1). Classification (GTDB taxonomy): domain Bacteria; phylum Actinomycetota; class Thermoleophilia; order Solirubrobacterales; family Thermoleophilaceae; genus JACVRW01. Next base: position 98,929 of record CAVVYE010000025.1, on the reverse strand, counting down.
CGTGCCGAGCTGGTGCGCTACGTGAAGGCGCGCTGACTACGCCGGCTCGTACGTGCCGTCGGCGGCCTCGCGGCGTGCGCGGTAGCGGCCGCCCAGACCGCCGAGCACCCCACCGACCACGGTGGTGAGGACCACGAGCCCCACCTGCGGGTCGGGGAGGTCGGCCTTGGCGTCGGTGCCGGCGAGCTTGTGGCCGAGCAGGATGAAGCTGCCGAACACGAGGCCGCCCACGAGCCCGCGGATGAATCCGTCCTCGAAGCCGCGGTGCTCGATACCGCCCAGGAACCCGCCGATGATGCCGATCGGGCCCACCATGATCAGGTAGACCACCTCCGACCACCCGAGGGCGAATCCCGAGAGCAGCCCGAAGACGGCTGGGACCACCACGAGTCCGATCAGCTGCACGCGCGAAGGGGCGTTCGTCGAAGACCGGGGGCAGCTTCATGGCCGCGCCAGCCTACTGGCGCTCGACGGCGATGAACAGGTCCTTCCCCTCGATCTCGGTGCGCTCGCCCGGCGCCCCGTCGTAGGTGAGGGCCTGGGCGAGGGTCTCCCTGGTCACGTAGTCCTCGAAGGCACGCGCGGCGTCGAGCAGCGTGTCGTCGCCTCCCAGCGTCAGCACGATGCGATCCTCCACCTGCAGGCCGGCCGCCTTGCGCGCCGCCTGCACGGCGTGCACGACCTCGCGGGCAAGCCCCTCACGGCGCAGGTCGTCGTCCAGCTCGAGGTCGAGGGCCACGGCGTGGGTGCCTGCGCGCTCCACCTGGTAGCCGGGCAGCGGCTGAAGCACCATCTGCACGTCCTCGGGACCGATCTGGTGCTCGTGGCCATCGAGGTTGATGCCCACCTCCCTGCCCGCTCGGAGCGCGGCCGGGTCGAGCGCCGCCACCGCGGCCGCCACCTGGGGCATGTGCTTGCCGAACCGCGGCCCGAGCGTCCGGAAGTTGGGCTTCAGCTCGAAGCTCCCGAGCTCGTCCGCCTCGGACACGAAGCGCAGCGTCTTCACGTTCAGCTCGTCGCGCACCAGCAGAGTCGAAGCGCTCGATCGCCGCGCGCTCGCGGTCCGCCGCCACCAGCACCGCCTCCCGCAGGGGCTGGCGCATCTTCACCTTCGGCCTGGGCACGGGCCGCGCGGCCCAGCTCCACCGCGTCCCGCGCCACCTGCATGTCCCACTCGAGCTGCTCGTCGCGCTCGCCCGGCTCCGGAAAGTCGGTGAGGTGCACCGACGGCTCCGAGCCGTCGAGCCCCTCGTAGATCTCGTCGGCCACGAACGGGGTGAGCGGCGCGAGCAGCTTCGACACCGTGAGCAGGCTCTCCCGGAGGGTGGCGAAAGCCGCCGGGTCGCCGTCCCAGAAGCGTCGCCGCGAGCGGCGGACGTACCAGTTGGAGAGATCGTCCACCAGCTCGGCGATCGCCCGCCCGGCGGACGTCGTGTCGTAGTCCTCCATCCGCTCGATCACCCGCTCCGTCGCGGCGGATACGCGCGAGCGCATCCAGCGATCGAGGTCGGTCTCCTGGCCCTCGCCCGATTCGTCCGGTGACGTTCGCGTAGAGGACGAAGAAGCCGTAGGTGTTCCAGAGCGTCTTCAGGAACTGCCGCACCGACTCGCCCACGGTGTCGAGCGAGAACCGATAGCCGTCCCAGGGCTGCTTCGAGGTGAAGTAGTACCAGCGGAAGGCGTCCGCGCCGTGGGTGTCGAGCACGTCCCAGGGCACCACCACGTTGCCCTTGGACTTGGACATCTTCTGGCCGTCGGGGTCGAGGATCAGGCCGAGGCAGAGCACCGTCTCGTAGGAGCTGCGCCCGAAGAGCAGCGTGGACACGGCGAGCAGCGAGTAGAACCAGCCCCGGGTCTGGTCCAGGGCCTCGCAGATGTAGTCGGCCGGGAAGCGCTCCCGGAACACTTCCTCGTTCTCGAAGGGGGCGTGCCACTGGGCGAAGGGCATGCAGCCCGAGTCCCACCAGACGTCGATCAGGTCGGGCACCCGGCGGAACGTCTTGCCGTCGCGCTCGAACGTCGCGTCGTCGATGTAGGGCCGGTGGAGGTCGTCCGGCACCTCGGCGCCCAGCTCGCGCAGCTCCTCGCGCGAGCCGACGCACACGATCTCCCCGTCCTCCGCGCGCCAGATCGGGAGCGGAGTGCCCCAGTAGCGCTCACGTGACAGCGCCCAGTCCACGTTGTTCTCGAGCCAGTTGCCGAAGCGCCCGTGCTTGATGTGATCCGGGTACCAGGTCACGTCCTCGTTGGAGGCCAGCAGCTCGTCCCGGGCCTCGGTGGTGCGCACGTACCAGTTCGTCTTGGCGTAGTAGATGAGCGGCGTGCCGCAGCGCCAGCAGTGGGGGTAGGAGTGCTCGTACTCCCCGGCCCGGAAGAGGCGGCCGGACTCGCGCAGGGCGTCGATCACCTGCTGGTCGGCGTCCCGCACGTACACGCCGGCGAAGGGCCCGGTGCGCTCGTCGAACGTCCCGTCGGGCCGGACCGGGTTGTGGATCGTGAGCCCGTTCTCGGTGGCCAGGCGGAAGTCGTCCTCGCCGAAGGCGGCGCCCGTGTGCACCACGCCGGTGCCGTCCTCCACGGACACGAAGTCCCCCGCCAGGACGGTGTGGCCGCGCTCGCCGTAGTCCGTGAGGTAGGGGAACGGCGGCTCGTAGCGCAGGCCGAGCAGCGCCGACCCCGGCATGCGCTCCTCGATCTCGGCTTCCTCGCCCAGCACGCGGCCCACCAGCGACTCGGCCAGGATCAGGCGGTCCGTGCCCAGCCGTGCCCGCGCGTAGGTGACGTTCGGGTCCACGGCGATGGCCGCGTGCGGCACCAGCGTCCACGGCATCGTCGTCCAGGCGAGCAACGACACCGAGGGGTCGTCGCGCAGCGGGAACCTCACGTACACCGACGGGTCCACCACGTCCCTGTAGCCCTGGGCCACCTCGTGGGAGGACAGGGCCGTGCCGCACCGCGTGCAGTAGGGCACCACCTTGTGGCCCTCGGTGAGCAGGCCCTTGTCGAAGACCTGCTTCAGGGACCACCAGACCGACTCGATGTAGTCGTCGGAGAGCGTGAAGTACGCGTCGTCCGTGTCGATCCAGAACCCGATGCGCTCGGTGAGGGCGTCCCACTCGTCGATGTAGCGCAACACCGACTCGCGGCACTTGGCGTTGAACTCGGCCACCCCGTAGGCCTCGATGTCGTCCTTCGACTTGAAGCCGAGCTCCTTCTCGATCTCCAGCTCCACCGGGAGCCCGTGGCAGTCCCAGCCTCCCTTGCGGTGCACCAGGTGGCCCCGCATGGTCTTGAAACGCGGGAACACGTCCTTGTAGACGCGGCTCAGCACGTGGTGGGAGCCCGGCCGCCCGTTGGCCGTGGGCGGCCCCTCGTAGAACACGAAGGGCTCCGCTCCCTGGCGCCTCCGGATCGACTCCCGGAACACGTCCCGCTCCCGCCATCGCGCCAGTACCCGCTGCTCGAGATCGGGGAAGGATTGGCCTGGGTCCACAGGGGTATAACGAGCCACGAGCTCGTCGATTCTAGGTGCGACCTGCTAGAAGTTCTCGCTCAGTAACCGCCGAATCACCGCCGGGAGTACCGGTGGGAGCGGGGGACCCAAGACCCAAGGATGGTTCGGGGCCGAACCGGCCAATGCCGGCGCGTATCTCTTTCGCGCGAGCCCGTCAGCTAACCCCGCAGGCCGAGGAAAGAGAGGTTGGACTTGCGCCGCATCCGACGCATGGTCTCGGGCATCCTGCTCGCGGCAGTGCTGACACCTGCCGCCGCGCCTGCGGAGGCCTCACCCGGAGGGCACGTCATCCGGGAGATAAACCGAGAACGTCTATGGCATGGCCTGGGGCCGCTGAAGCGCTCGCCCGAGCCTGCACCATTCGAGCTCCCGCTACGCCCGCTGGCTCATGAGCCGCGGCGTGTTCGGGCACAGCGCCCGCATCGCGGTCTCCAGCCGCTTCCAATGGGCGGGCGAGAATCTCGAGCTCCACTGGGGCCGGGCCGCCCAGGCACGAGGCACCGTTCGCCGCTGGATGAACTCCACCGAGCACCGCGAGGTGATCCTGTCCGGCGAGTGGCGCTGGATCGGGGTCGGGCGCTCGACCGGCGCGTTCAGCGGTTCGGAGGCAACGATCTGGGTGGCGCACTTCGGCAAGACCTGATGGTGTGGCTGCGGTGCTCGCCCGATCGACGATCGGGCTGCGCTCCCGATCGGTGAGCTGCGATGCCTAGGCGGCGAGCTTGCGGCAGATCTCGGTGAGGGAGCGCTTCTCGCCGTCGTCCAGGGCGCCGAAGGCCTCGCTCACCCGTTCCGAGTGCTCCGGGAAGAGCCGGTCCACCAGGGCGCGGCCGTCGCGGGTGAGCTGCACGACCACGGCCCGCCGGTCCTCGGGCAGGCGGTGACGCTCCACGTACCCGCGCCCCTCCAGGGTCTCGGTCACCTCGGTGGCGTTCGCCTTGCTCCAGCCGAAGCGCCGGCGAAGGGTGCGCAGCTCCAGGGTGCCGCCCGCCGTGGTGAGCACCACGAGCGCGGAGAAACCGGCCGCGGACACCCCCGCACGCTCCAGCTCGACGGCGAGCCGGCGACGCACCGCGGCCTCCGCCCGGACCAGGGCCTGAAGTGCTCGGTGGGCGAGGGGGTCGCCTAGTTCTAGGGACGACATCCCGGCGCGAGACTAAGCGGCGCTGCGGACGAGACGCGGCCTAGGCGAGGAGCGCAGCCCGATCGGCGATCGGGCGAGCACTCGCAGCCATGCCTTCAGGCGCGAGAGCCGACGGGCACCCGCACCGGAGGCGCGGGGGGAGCGTCGGCCGACACCACGATCTGCTCCAGCCGGCCGCTGTCCACGTAGCCCTTGAGCCGTTCCACGGCCTCGCCGGGGCGGGACCCCAGTGACGGGATGCCGTGCTCGCCGGTGACCGGCATCGACTCGCGGTACTCGAAGACGGGAGCGGCGGAGCCCACCTGGCGCACCGTGTACACCAGGCGTCCCACCACGTCGAGGGTGGCCTCGCCGCCGCAGAAGACGAACGCGGTGGGGTCCAGCGCCCGGATGGCGCGCACCACCCGCTCGGGCGGGAGGTCGAAGGCCAGGAGCAGCGTGCGGAAGCCGGCGCGGCGCATGGCCAGCTCGAGCGCCTGCACGTGCAGCGACTCGAGGTCGAGCCGCGGGCTGGAGTCGAAGAGCAGGACGCCCTGGGGGCGGCTGGCCGGCGGCACCACCCGGCGGGCGGCGTGCAGCCAACCGGTGGCCCAGCGGCTTCCGAGCTCGCGCTCGGCGTCGCGGCCGTCGCGCTCGCTGGCCAGCTCGACCGCGGGAAGGAGAACCTCCTCCACGGTGCGCTCCACCGAGCGCACGGCGAGGCTCTCCTCGAGGATGCGGTCGGCGGTGCTCTCGTCGAAGTGGTCGAAGGCGTCGAGCAGGCGCGCGGGAGACGAGGGGCCCTCGCCGCGCTGGCGGGCGAGCTCGATGGCCGAGGAGATGTTGTGCGTCTCGAGCAGCGCGCGGCGGAGCGACTCGAGCTCCGTGAGCTCGTACTGGCGGTGGCCGCCCTGCGTACGCCTGGGCTTGGGGTAGCCGAAGCGGCGCTCCCAGCTCCTCAGCGTATTTGGGCTCACCCCGAGCAGCTCGGCGGCGGCGTTGGTCCTGATCCCGCTCACTTGACCTCCAGATCGACTGACCGCGTCAGCGTCGTGGCAGTACTTCGCACATCCACGTCACCGTTACGAGGCCTCGTCCCTGCTTGCACAGGTTTTCCGCGCACCGGACGAGTGCGTAGATGGAGGTTTTGTCGTCTGCCTGAGAAGCTCAGCGCAAGCGGTGCACCCCTTCTTGCACGGCTTCGCGGGCGCCGGATCAGCGAAAAGCGAAGCGGCCCGGCTCGACCGCGAGCAGCGCGGCGGCGGGCGACGAGCAGTGCGCGATGCGGGCCGAGAGCGTGCCCACGGCCGGGCCGTACGCGGCCTTCAGCCGCACGGGAAGCGAGAGCGGTCTCGCGGCGGCGCTCGGCCGCCCGGCGGGCGTGGTCCTCGAGCTGGCCGTCCCCGAGCGGGCTGGTCACCACGTCGAGCAGGTGGGCGCCGATGAGCAGGTCCTCGGCGCCGAAGAGCTTCTCCCCGGCGCTGGCTCACGGCGCTGACCTCCAGATCGGCGGTCACGATGAGGAAGGCGGCGGCCGGAACCCGGCAGGGCGTCGCCGAGGGCGGTGAGCATCACGCCCATTCCGCACGTGGGGCACACCCGGCGGCGAAGCGCGACGCGGCTGCCGGATGGTCCTCCTGCGTGCCGCAGCGCGAGCAGAAACGGATGGTGTCCGCGGCGCTCGGCGTGTGAGCCCCGATTTGGCTCGTTCGTTTGGGTGAGGACGGACATAGGAGGGTTCGAATCGATCAGAACACGGGCTTTGCCGAATTGCGCGGCGCCGGAGCGAAATGCAGCGGTTCGCGGTGTCGAAGGCGAGGCGAAGGCACGCGCTGGTGGCCGCCGGCGGTCGTATAGCCTCCGGCGGGAAAGCGACAGAGGAGAGGCATGGCGGTTCGGCAGGAGCTGTGGGGCCCGGAGACGAGCAAGGCGGTGGAGAACTTCCCGGTGTCGGGCGAGCGGGTGCCGGTTCCGGTGGTGCGCTGGCTCGGCCGGCTCGAAGGCCGAGGCCGCGCGGGTGAACGGCGAGCTGGGCCTCCTCGACCCGGACGTGGCCGAGCGGGTGGCCCGGGCGGGCGACGAGGTGGCCGCGGGCGAGCACGACGACCAGTTCCCGATCGACGTCTTCCAGACCGGCTCGGGCACCTCCACGAACACGAACGCCAACGAGGTGATCGCCAACCTCGCCGGCGAGGGGGTGCACCCCAACGACCACGTGAACATGGGGCAGTCCTCGAACGACGTCTTTCCCTCCGCCGTGCACCTGGCCGCGGTCTCCGAGGTGCGCGAGCAGCTGCTGCCCGCCATCGACCGCCTGGCCGAGGCCCTGGCGGCCAAGGCCGATCAGTTCGCCGACACGGTGAAGGCCGGCCGCACGCACATGATGGACGCGGTGCCGGTGACGCTCGGCCAGGAGTTCGGCGGCTACGCCGCGCAGATGACGCTGGGGCGCGACCGCGTGAGCGACTCGCTCGGCCGCGCCGAGCAGATCCCGCTGGGCGGCACGGCCACGGGCACCGGGCTGAACACCCACCCCGAGTTCGCGGAGCGGGTGCGCGAGAAGCTGGGGCTGGGCGTGGCCCCGCGCGACCACTTCGAGGCCCAGGCGGCCCGCGACGGCCTGGTGGAGCTCCACGGATCCATGAAGGTGGTGGCGGTGTCGCTCACCAAGATCGCCAACGACCTGGTGCTGATGGGATCCGGGCCGCGCACCGGCCTGGTGGAGCTCCAGCTACCGGAGCTCCAGAAGGGCTCCTCGATCATGCCCGGCAAGGTGAACCCGGTGATCCCCGAGGTCACCCTCCAGGTGGCCGCCCAGGTGATCGGCAACGACACCGCGGTCACCGTCGCCGGCACCCAGGGCAACTTCGAGCTGAACGTGCGCATCCCGCTGATCGCGCGCAACGTGTTCGACTCGATCCGCATCCTCAGCTCCACGTGCCGGCTCCTGGCCGACCGCTGCGTGAGCGGGCTCGAGGCCAACGAGGACGCGCTGCTGCGCCACGCCGAGTGCACTCCGGCCATCGCCACCGCCCTGAACCCCCACATCGGGTACGACCGGGGCACGGAGATCGTGAACGAGGCCGTGAGGACGAAGCGCACGATCCGGGAGGTGGCGCTGGAGAAGGGCGTGGACGAGGCCACGCTCGACGAGGCGCTGGACCTGCGCGCGATGGCGCGCGGGTCGCGGCGGGACTAGCCAGGCCTCAGCAGCCGGCGAGGTGGGCCCGGGCGATGCGCCCGGGGCCGGCGGCCGGCGCGGCGTGGCGCTCGCCGCCGGAGGCGGGCCCGCATTCGAGCCCGCGAGCGAGCGTGCCGACGGCTGCCGGCCCGGGAGGCCGTGCCCGCGAGCAGATAGGGCATCGGGTCGATCGGCACCTCGAAGCGGCGCACCTCGAAGTGCACGTGGGGGCCGGTGGCGTGGCCGGTGGCACCGACACGGCCCAGGATGCTTCCGCCGCTCACCGCCTGCCCGGCGCGGACCGAGACCCGCGACATGTGTGCGTACCAGGTGGCGAAGCCGAGCCGGTGGGCCACCACCACGAGGTTTCCGTAGCCGCCGGTGTTCCAGCCCGCGAACACCACCACGCCGCGCCCGGCCGCCTCTGATGCGGGTGCCGCTGGGCGCCGGGAAGTCGATGCCGGTGTGACGCCTGCCGCCGACGTGACCGAAGCCCTCTCCCATCGGGCCCGGACACGGGCCGGTAGAAGCGCACGGAGGTGTCGGGGTGCGTCTCGGTGCGGCGGCTCTTGAGCGCGCGGATCGTCTGCGGACCCACGACCCCGTCGGCGCCGATGCCCACGGAGCGCTGGAAGGCCATGACGGCGCGCGTGGTGCCGGGGCCGAACTCCCCGTCGATCGCGCCCGGCGAGAAGCCGCGGCGCCAGAGGAGGAACTGGACGGAGGCCACGTCCCAGCCCACCTGGGGCGCGCTCAGGGCGCGCTTGCCGAGCAGCGGACGGCCGCGGCGCCCGAGCGCCCGGCGGGTCTGCGGGCCGGCCACGCCGTCGACCGTGAGGTGGTGGCGGCGCTGGAAGCGCATGATGGCCGCCCGCGTCATGGGTCCGGCCTCGCCGTCGACCTCGGCCGAGTAGAGGCCCTTGACCTTGAGTGCGGCTTGGAGGGCGGCGACCTTCGGGCTGCCGGCGAGGACCTGCCCGGGAACGAGCAGCAGAACGGCGGCGACAACCGTGGCGGCGGCGCCCCATCGGATCCTTCCGGAGGGGTGCATCTGTTCCTAGAGCCTCGGCAGGCCGAGACGGGTTCGTTCACATCCTGCAAGCGGTCGTGCAGGAATCGGGACCGGAGCCCGAACGGCGAGGAATGTGGACGGCTCGTCCATATTGCCTGTCGCGTTTCGCGGCGGAGAAGGTGGACGGGGGGTATACATTTCTGTGATGTCCTCGTCCGTGGCCTATCGCACCGGCGGTCGCCAGAAGCGCTCGGTGCTCACCCGGGCGCGGATCGTGACGGCGGTGAGGGCCCTGCTGGCCGAGGGCACGTTCCACCAGTCCACGGTGGACGTGGTGGCCGAGCGCGCCGGTATCGCCCGGGCCACGCTCTACCAGCACTTCAGCTCGCGCCTCGACCTGCTCGAGGCGGCCTGCGACAGCTTCTCCTCCAACCCCTCGCTCACCGCCGTGGAGGACTCGGTGGTGCTTCCCGACCCGGCCGAGGCGCTGGTGGAGACGATCTGGAACTTCGCGGGCTTCTGGGCCTCGGAGGACGAGGTGCTGGTGCAGATCTACGGAGTGGCGGCCATCGACCCGGCCGCGCGCGCCATGGTGGATCGCCAGCGGGCGGAGCGCCGCACCTCGGTGGAGCGCCTGGTCACGAACCTGCGTACGAGGGAGGCGCTGAAGCCGAAGCTCACGGACAAGCGCGCCGTGGCCCTCCTCATGACCCTCACGAGCTACGAGACCTACCGCGAGCTGTGCCTGGCCGGGCTCTCGGAGCGCAAGGTGGAGAAGACGCTGCGCCAAACCGCGCGCGAGCTGCTGCTGGCCTGACATGCGTGCCCGGCCCGGTTAGGGTCTGCCGATGACGCTCGGCCCCGGAAGCAGAGCTGCGCTGCTCCTGGTGCTGGCCCTGCTCGCCGGCACGTCCATCGCCGCCCCTTCCGCGGCGCAGGCGCCCGACCCGCGGGGCGTGGACCCGGCCAGTCCCAATCCTCTGGCGGGCCTGAGCTTCTACGTCGACCACGCCACGCCCGCGTGGAGGGCATGGCGGACGTACACGCGTCGCGGCCAGAAGAAGAAGGCCCGGCTGGTCCGGAAGATCGCCCGCGAGCCCAGGAGCACCTGGCTCGAGGCGTCCACCGGGCCGAACCCCGGCTTCGAGGCCCGCCGCCGGATCGACGCCGCCAAGGCGGTGGGGGCAATCCCGGTCTTCGTGGTGCTGCGCGCCGAGACGAAGCGCTGCTCACGCACCTACCAGGGCGGCGGCCCGGCGGCGGATCGTGCCACCCGGAGCTGGTACGAGGCCCTGGCGAGGGGCATCGGCGGCGATCGGGTGGTGATCGCCTTCGAGCCGGACTCGCTCGGCCGGATCAACTGCCTGGCCCGGGCGCGCCGCGACGACCGCTACGGGCTGCTCCGGCACGGCGTGGACGTGCTGTCGGCGCTCCCCGGGGCCACCGTCTACCTGGAGGGTGGGGCGTCCGACTGGGAGTCGGCCGAACGGACGGCCGACGCAGCTGCGGATGATCGGGATAGAGAAGGTGCGCGGCTTCATGCTGAACGCCACCCACTACGACTGGACGGCGGCGAACATCCGGCACGGGCTCGACATCTCCCGCCTCGTGGGCGGCAAGCACTTCATCGTGAACACGGCCGAGAACGGCCGGGGACCCGTGTACTACCGGGTCAAGCGCCGCACGATCAACATCTGGTGCAACCCGGGCCTGCGCGGCCTGGGCCCACCCCCGACCACCACCACGTCCAACCCCTTGGCGGACGCCTACCTCTGGATCAGCCGGCCGGGCTACGCGCAGTCCTGCCAGAAGCGGCCGATCGCCTGGTACGCCCCGCGTGCGCTCGGCTACGCGCGCTTTGCCACCGACTGGGAGAAGCCCCCTCGGGGCACGCGCTTCGGCCACCGCAAGCGCCATCCGCGCAGCGCCTTCGGGATTCCCTAGTCCATGTTCACGGCGACGTACTTCGTCTCGAGGTACTCCTCGATGCCCTCGTTGCCGCCCTCGCGGCCGACGCCCGACTGCTTGACGCCGCCGAACGGGGCGCCGGCGTTGGAGACCATGCCCTGGTTCAGGCCGATCATCCCCGTCTCCAGTCGCTCGCACACCCGCAGCGCCCGCTTCAGGTCCTGCGTAAATACGTAGGCCACGAGGCCGTACTCGGTGTCGTTCGCCCGCTCGATCGCCTCGTCCTCGGTGGAGAAGCCGGCGATCGGGGCCACCGGGCCGAAGATCTCCTCGCTGAACACACGCGCGTCCTCGGGCACGTCGGCCAGGACCGTGGGCGGGTAGAAGTAGCCGCGGCCGTCCGGGATCTCGCCGCCGGTGAGCGTCCTCGCCCCGCGCTCCACCGCGTCCGCCACCAGCTCGGCCACCTTCTCGCGCGAGCCCTCGTCCACCAGCGGGCCCACCTTCACGTCCTCCTCCGTGCCGCGGCCGATCTTCAGCGCGCCCATGCGCTCGGCCAGCCGGCGGGTGAACTCCTCCCTCACGGGCTCGGCCACGTGGAAGCGGTTGGCCGAGGTGCAGGCCTCGCCGATGTTCCTCATCTTGGCCAGCAGCGCGCCCTCCACGGCGGCGTCCAGGTCGGCGTCCTCGAACACGAGGAACGGCGCGTTGCCCCCCAGCTCCATCGAGGTCTTGAGCACGTTGGCCGCCGACGCCTCGATCAGCTTCTTGCCCACCTCGGTGGAGCCGGTGAACGACAGCTTGCGCAGCCGCGGATCCTCGATCACGGGCGCCGTGACCTTGCCGCTGGACGCGGTGGTGACGATGTTGAACACGCCCGCGGGCAGGCCCACCTCCTCCAGGATCTGGCCCAGGGCCAGCATCGACAGCGGTGTGAGCTGCGCCGGCTTCATCACGATCGTGCACCCGGCGGCCACCGCCGGGCCCACCTTGCGCGTGCCCATGGCCAGCGGGAAGTTCCAGGGCGTGATCATCAGGCTGGGCCCGATCGGCTGCTTCATCGTGAGCACCCGGCTGGTGCCGTTCCCGAACTGCTTGTAGTACCCGTCCAGGCGCAGGGCCTCGCCCGAGGACCAGCGGAAGAAGTCGGCCGCGTACACGATCTCGGACTTCGACTCGGCCACCGGCTTGCCCATCTCGAGCGTCATCAGCGTGGCCAGCTCGTCGGCCCGCTCGGTGAGGAGCTCGAAGGCGTGCCAGAGGATCGCGGCGCGATCGTTCGGGGCGCTGGCGCCCCACTCGGCCTGGACGGCCACCGCGGCGTCGAGGGCCGCGATCGCGTCCTCGGGCGTGGCGTCGGCCACCTCGCAGAGCGACTCCTCGGTGGCCGGGTCGATCACGGGGAACGTGCCCCCGCCCGACGCGTCCCGCCATTCACCGCCGATGTAGAGGCGCTTCTCGACCCTGTCGACTACCTGCTGCTCCTGCGTGGCAATGGCCACGGTCATTGGGTGCGCTGGCCCCCCACTCCGCCTGGACGTGCGCACGGCGGCGTCGAGGGCAGCGGCGGCATCCTCGGGCGTGGCGTTCGGCACCTCGCAGAGCGGCTCCTCGGTGGCCGGGTCGATCACGGGGAACGTGGCCCCGCCCGACGCGTCGCGCCATTCGCCGCCGATGTAGAGGCGCTTCTCGACCTTCTCGACTACCTGCTGCTCCTGCGTGGCAATGGCCATGTGGTGTCCTCCTCGCTTCTCAGGTGGCGACGGTCTCGACGCCCAGCTCGTCGCTGATGGCCACGTCGATCGAGTAGTCGATCGGCAGCACGATCAGCGACGGCACGTCGAGGGTCAGGGCCTTGCGAAGCGTCTGGCCGAACTCGTCGGCCGAGCCGCAGCGCCAGGCCGGCATTCCGAAGCTCTCCGCCAGCTTCACGAAGTCCGGGTTGGTGAAGTCCACGCCGAAGTGGCTGCCGAACTTCTTGTCCTGCTTCCACACGATCGAGCCGTACTGCCCGTTCTCCCAGATCACGTTCACGATCGGCGTCTTCAGCCGCACGGCGGTCTCGAGCTCCTGGCAGTTCATGAGGAACCCGCCGTCGCCGTTCACCGTGACCACGTTGCGCTCGGGGTGCACGAGCTTCGCGGCAATGGCCGCGGGCACGGCGAAGCCCATGCCCGCCAGGCCGTTCGCGATCAGCACGGTGTTGGGCTCGTAGGCCGGGAACATGCGCCCGATCCAGAGCTTGTGGAGGCCCACGTCGGAGATCAGGATGTCCTCGCGGCCCAGGGCCTGGCGGATCTCCCAGAGCGCCCGCGGCGGCTGCACCGGGAACGCGTCGTCGTCCTTCGCGTTCTCGAAGCGGCCCAGCACCACGTCCCGAAGCCGCTCGGAGCCGCCCCGGTGCGGCACGTGACGGCACTCCTCGCCCAGGCGCGTGAGCACGTGGTAGAGGTCGCCGACCAGCTCCACCTCGGGCACGAAGTACTCGTCGATCTCGGCCGGAACGGAGTCGATGCAGATGATCTTCTTGTCCCGGCCCGGGTTCCAGTGCTCGGGCGAGTGCTCCACCAGGTCGTAGCCGATGGCCAGCACCACATCGGCCTCGTCGAAGCCGGCCATCCGGTAGTCGCCCGCCTGGAGGCCCACCGCCCCCAGCGCCTTCGGGGTTGTCCGGCGGCACCAGGCCCTTGCCCATGAAGGTCTCGGCCACGGGTATGCCGGTGGCGCGCACGAACTCGCGCAGCGCGGCCACCGCGCCGGTGCGCACCACGCCGTTGCCGGCCAGGGCCACGGGGTGCACGGCGCTCCGGATCACGTCGGCGGCCCGGAGCAGCTCCCGCGCGGCGGGCTCGGGCGGCACCAGCCGGCGCCGGGGCAGCGGCTCGGCGTCGATCTCCGCCGCCATCACGTCCTCCGGCAGCTCGATGTGCGTGGCGCCCGGCTTCTCGTTCTCGGCCACCTTGAAGGCCTTGCGCACGACCTCGGGGATGATCGCCGGGTCGGAGAGGCGGGCGTTCCACTTGGTGATCGGGCGCATCACCCGCAGCAGGTCGATGTACTGGTGCGACTCCTTGTGCATGCGCTCCAGGTCGCCCTGGCCGGTGAGGGCCACCAGCGGGGCCCGGTCCAGATAGGCGTCGGCCACCGCGGTGACCAGGTTCAGCGCGCCCGGGCCGAGGGTGCCGAGGCACACGCCCGCGTGGCCGGTCAGGCGCCCGTACACGTCGGCCATGTACGCGCCGCCCTGCTCGTGGCGGACGGGGATGAAGTCGATCGACGAGCGCGAGAGCGACTCGTTCAGGTCGAGCGTCTCCTCCCCGGGGATGCCGAACACGTGCTTGACGCCCTCGGCCTCGAGGCACTCCACGAAGACGTCGCTGGCCTTTCGCTTGGACACGGCCAGGACTGTACCCACCGGCCCGGTGGCGCCCCGGCGTAAATAGAGTCATGGGCGTGCCTCCCGTCGCGCGCTACGCCCGGAGCGGAGACCTGCACATCGCGTACACCGTTCACGGCGACGGCCCCGTGGACCTCGTGTGGATCCCGCCCTGGATCTCGCAGGTCGAGTACCTCTGGTCCGACCCATCCCTCGAGGCGGTGATGGACCGCCTCACCCAGTTCGCGCGCGTGATCACCTTCGACCGCCGCGGATCGGGCCTCTCGGATCCGCTCCACGGCGCGCCGACGCTGGAGGAGCAGATCGACGACGTGCTCGCGGTGATGGACGCCGCCGGGTCCACCAAGGCCGCCATCTGCGCCACGCTCGAGGGTGGCCCGATGGCCGTTGCTGTTCGGCGCCACCCACCCCGACCGCACCCAGGCCCTCGTCCTCTACGCCACCTTCTCCAGGGCCACCTGGGCCGAGGACTACCAATGGGCGTGGCCTGCGGAGGACCGCGACGCCAAGATGGATATGAGCATCGAGCACTGGGGCGAGGGCTACGTGGCCGGGAGCGTGGCTCCCAGCCGGATGGGAGATCCGCGGTTCCTCGAATGGGCGGGCCGCCTGGAGCGCCTCGCCGCCAGCCCGGGCACGATCAAGCGGATCTTCGACCTGATCGGGAAGTTCGACGTGCGCGACGTGCTCCCCTCGATCAGGGTGCCCACGCTCGTGATGCACCGCCGCGAGGACAGCTTCATAAAGGTCGAGCACTCCCGCTACATCGCCGAGCACGTGCCCGGCGCGCGCTACGTGGAGCTGGAGGGGACGGACAACATGTTCGCCGTCGGAGACTCCGAGTCGATCATCGGCGAGATCGAGGAGTTCCTCACCGGCGAGCGGCACGTGAGCGAGCCCGACCGCATGCTGGCCACGGTGATGTTCACCGACATCGTGGACTCCACCCGGCGCGCCGCCGACCTCGGGCGACCGCGACTGGCAGGACCTGCTGGGGCGCCACGACCAGCTCTTCCGCCGCGCTCTGGACCGCCATCGCGGCCGCGAGATCAAGCACACGGGCGACGGCTTCCTGGCCACCTTCGACGGCCCGGCGCGCGCGATCCGCTGCGCGGCGTCGATCACCGACGCCGTGGAGGAGCTGGGGCTGGAGCTCCGGGCCGGACTCCACACCGGCGAGCTCGAGGTGAGGCGGGACGACGACCTCGGCGGCCTCGCGGTGCACATCGCGGCGCGGGTCATGAGCATGGCCGACGGCGGTGAGGTGCTGGTGTCCAGCACCGTGAAGGACCTCGTTGCGGGCTCCGGAATCGACTTCGAGGACCGGGGCACGCACGAGCTGCGCGGGGTGCCGGGGGACTGGCGCCTTTTCAGGGTGACCTGAAGCGACGGCATGCTCCGGTGCTCGGCCCGATCACCGATCGGGCCTTCGCTCCTCGACTCCCGCTACCTTCGGCCGATATAGGAGTTGGAAGTCCTATGCGCCGAACCCTCCTGTCCACAGCCGTGCTGGTTGCGCTCGCCGCGCCCGCCGCATCCGAGGCCGCGACCCGCAACGTCGTTCGCGGCGCCGGCTGGGGGCACGGCATCGGCATGAGCCAGTACGGGGCCTACGGCTACGCGCTCCGCGGCAGCACCTACCGCGGGATCCTCTCCCACTACTACAGCGGCACCAGCCTGGTCACGGCGAGCCAGCGCTCGGTGCGGGTCCTGCTCCAGCCGGTGGATCCGTACATCAGGGTCCGCGGGGTCACTCGGGGAGGCGGCCGGCGGCTGAAGCCCTCCACCACCTACATCGCGCGCCCGTCGCGCGGCCGCATCGCGCTCTCCACCACCCGCGGGAAGCTGCTGGGGCGCTTCTCCTCCGGACTCGAGCTCGCCCGGCCGGACGGCGTGCTGCGCCTGCTCGGCCCGGCGCTCAACGGGGTGAGCAGCGGGCGCTACCGCGGCGCCGTGCGGATCGTGAACGACCACGGCGGCCTCACCGCCATCAACCGGATCCCCTTGGACGACTACGTGCGCGGAGTGGTGGCCGGCGAGATGCCGAACTCCTGGCCGCTGGAGGCGCTCAAGGCCCAGGCCGTGGCGGCGCGCACCTACGCCCTGGCCACGCGCGACACGAGCGGCGAGTACGACCTCCTGCCGGACACGCGGTCCCAGGTGTACCGGGGCGTGACGGGCGAGAGCGTGCGCAGCGACGCCGCCGTGTCCGGCACCGCCGGGCGCATCCTCACCTACGGCGGCGCGCCCGCCATCACCTACTACTTCTCCACCTCCGGAGGCCACACCGAGAGCATCCAGTACTCGTTCGTGGGCTCGCTGAGCAAGCCCTGGCTCGTGGGCGTGAGCGATCCCTACGACGACCGTTCCCCCTACCACCGCTGGCAGGTCTCGTTCTCCACGGCGAGGCTCACCCAGGCGCTGGGCGCCCGTGGGAAGTTCCGCAAGCTCAAGGTGCTGGAGCGGGGTACCTCGCCGCGGATCGTCCGGGCGCGCGTGATCGGCACCCGCGGCTCCACCACCATCTCGGGCCCGGCGATCCGGGAGCGTCTCGGCCTCCGCGACACCTGGATGCGCTTCATCCGGGTGTCCACCTCGGCCCGCGCCGGCCGCACCGCCATGCCGGCCACCTGGGGGAGCCGGCCGGTGCCCTCGCGCCTCGTGGGCAGCTTCGCCCCGGCGCCGCGAAGCCACCGCCTCGTCGTGGAGCGGCGGAGCGGCGGAGCCTGGCGGTCGGTCGGTCGCGTTCGCACCTCGGCCGCCGGGCCGCTACGTGGCGTCCGTGCCCGGACCGGGCCTCTACCGCGTGAAGGCCGCCACCGTGGCCGGCCCCGCGGTGCGGGTGCGCTGAATGTCCGGTGCTCGCCCGATCGCCGATCGACCTGCGCTCCTCGCGCCGGGCGCCGGCGCCGGGCCTCGGGAGTCCATCGCGCGGTGAGCACGGACGTGCTCCAGCCGAGCGCCCGGCGCAGCAGGCGGGTGAAGCGCGCCGCGCCGGTGGCCGTCAGATGCAGGCCGTCGCCCCCGAACCACGAGCCGCGACCGGCGCTGTAGCGCACCCAGTCGAGGACCTTCACCCGGCCGGGCCAGCGGCGGCCCGCCGAGCGGATCCGGGCCTGGTCCGCGCTCGAGGCGCCGCCGGTCTCCCTCGGCGTGACCAGCCCGAGCACGCGGCCCGGGCCGAGGATCCGCAGGGCGCGCCGGATGTCCGCGCCGGTGATCACCCAGTTGGTGCCCAGCGCCATCACCACCACGTCCGGCAGCGTGCCCGCGCGGTCGCGAGCGGCCAGCAGGTCCACGCCCTCGCCCATCTGGCGGCACACCCGCGCGTTCACCTCGAACCCCGCCGCGCGCAGTCCCCGGAAGGCGCCGAGCATCACCGAGTCGCCCACGGCGAGCGGGGCCGGCGCGGGTCCCGCAGCGGTGGGCCCGCCCGCCTCGACCTGCCCGCACGCCGCGCCGGCCGCCGCCGGAGCCACGAGCCCGGCCAGCAGGAACAACGGCAGGACGCGGCGCACGAGGTGCGTCATGGGCGCGGCTAGAAGCGCTGGGTGTAGTTGTGCCGCACGCGCTTGCCGCCCTGCGCGCACACGACCCGCGAGCGGTAGCTGTGCTTGCGCTGGCGGTAGCGGCTCTCGGTGCAGCTCCACGCCAGCAGGTGCTTGCCGCACTTGCCCTTCTTGCCGGGGCGGCAGGCGTGGAAGGCCCGGACCAGCTTGCGGCCGCTCCGGCAGCTCGTGCCCGACACCTTCAGGTAGGTGACCTTCGTGGTGCCGTAGCCGCGGCCGCTGCCCACGTCACAGGTCTTCGCGGCCTCGGCGGGAGCCGCGGCGGCCATCAGCACCGCGGCGGCCACGCCCAGGGCGGCGATCAGGAGTCGTGAGCCCACCCCGGGCGGTATAGCAGGCCGCTCAGGCGACGGCGTCCCTCTGGGCCACCACGGCACGCACCAGCGCGATGGTCTCGGGCGATGCCTTGGCCGTGGATCCGGAGTCGAACGGGGGCTCCGGGTCGTACTCGATGCCGAGCTGGATGGCCTTGGCCACCTCCTCGCCGGCGATGTGCGCCGCGAGGGTGAGGGCCATGTCGATGCCGGAGGACACCCCGGCGGCCGTGATCACCTTGCCCTGCTCCACCACGCGGTGCTCGATGGGCCGGGCCCCGTACCGCTCGAGCTCCGGCATGTCGATCCAGTGGGTGGTGGCCTCCAGGCCCTGGAGCACGCCGGCGGCCCCGAGGAGCAGCGAGCCGGTGCACACCGAGGTGGTCCACGTGGACGTCTCGTGCGCGGCCCTGATCCATGCCACCAGCGCCTCGTCCTCGACCGCGGTGTCCGTGCCCGTCCCTCCGGGCACCACCAGCACCTCCGGCTCGGGCAGGTCGGCCAGCGCGGCGTCGGCGCTCAGGGTGAGCATTTCCGTCTCGGTGGTGTAGGGCCGGGCCTCCACCGCGGCGAAGGTGACGCGGGCGCCGGGGAGGCGGCTCAGCACCTCGTAGGGACCCACGGCGTCGAGTGCGGTGAAGCGGTCGAACAGCGGGATCACGATGTCCATCGGGTCTCCTTCATCGGGGTTTCAGGCCGCCGCGCCGGACCGGAAGCGACGGCGGTAGTCGGCCGGGCCCACGCCCAGCCGGCGGTGGAAGGCGCGGCGCATGGTCTCCACCGTTCCGAAGCCGGAGCGGCGGGCCACGAGCTCCACGGGCGCCTCGGCGCCCTCGAGCGCGATCCGCGCGCTCTCCACGCGGGCCGCCTCGACGTACGCGGCCGGGGTCATGCCCACCTCGCGGGCGAAGGCCCGGGCGAAGTTGCGCTCGCTCATGTGGGCCTGCGCGGCCAGCGCGGGCACGCTGAGGTCCGCGTCCAGGTGATCGGTGATCCAGGCCTGGAGCTCGCGCAGCGGGCGGCGCTCGGCCGTCTGCGCGGTGAGCTGCGCGCTGAACTGCGCCTGGCCGCCCGGGCGCTTCACGAAGAGCACGAGCCAGCGGGCCGTCTCCAGCGCCACCTCGTGGCCCAGGTCCTCCTCCACGAGCGCCAGGGCCAGGTCCATGCCGGCGGTCACGCCGGCCGAGGTGTACACGTCGCCGTCGCGGACGAAGATCGGGTCGGGGTCCACGGACACCTCCGGGTAGCGCTCGGCCAGCAGCGCGCAGCTCGCCCAGTGCGTGGTGGCCCGGCGGCCGTCGAGCAGGCCGGCGGCGGCCAGGAGGAAGGCTCCGGTGCACACGCCCGCCGTGCGCCGCGACCGCCCGGCCACCCGGCGCAGCGTCGACAGGAAGGTCTGGTCCTGCTCGAGCGCCCGCACGCCCAGACCGCCGGCCATCACGAGCGTGTCCACCGGGCCCCGGAGCGAGCCGAGCTGCGACGTCGGGCATCAGGGTCACCGCCGAGGCGCGGAGCGGCTCGCGCGCCGGCGCCGCGATCAAGACCTCGTAGGCGCCGGGGCGCAGGCGGGCGGCGGTGTGGAAGACCTCGGCCGGGCCCACGACGTCCAGCGGCTGGACTCCGGGGAAGGCGACGATCACGACCCGGCGCGTGCTCATGCCGCACATGCTCCCGCTTATCGCCGCTGGCAGCAAGGCCATACAGCGGACGATTTCTGCCACGCGCGTCGCGGAGGGCCTAGGGCGTGAAGCGGAACGTCACCACGTCGCCGTCGCGCATCTCGTACTCGCGGCCCTCCACGCGCATCTGGGCGCGCTCTCGGGCGGCCGCGTAACCGCCCGCGTCCACCAGGT
Source organism: uncultured Thermoleophilaceae bacterium (assembly GCA_963752455.1). Classification (GTDB taxonomy): domain Bacteria; phylum Actinomycetota; class Thermoleophilia; order Solirubrobacterales; family Thermoleophilaceae; genus JACVRW01. Next base: position 79,058 of record CAVVYE010000025.1, on the reverse strand, counting down.
CCTTCCAGGCCACCACCTCGGCGGCCACGAACCCCTTCTCCATGTCCGTGTGGATGGCCCCCGCGGCGCGGCGGGCGGCGGTGCCCCTCGGAATCGCCCAGGCGCGCCCCTCCTTGTCCTCGCCCGCGGTGAAGAACGTGATCAGGTCGAGCAGGGCGAAGGCCTCGCGGATGACCGTCCGGAGGCCGGACTCGCCCACGTCGAGGCCCTCCCGCATCTCGGCCGCCTCGGCCTCGTCCATGTCCGCCAGCTCCGCCTCCAGACGCGCCGACACCGCGGTGGCGCGTGCGCCGCGCTCGCGCGCGTGGGCCACCAGCTCCTCGGGCGGCTCCAGCGGCTCGCCCTCGGCCACGTTGGCCACGTAGAGCACGGGCTTCGAGGTGAGCGCCTGGAGCCGCACCTCGGCGCCGGGAGCGTCCTCGGGCGGCGGGACCGTGCGCACCGTGCGGCCGGCCTGAAGCGCCTCCACCACCTGGCGCAGCCAGCGCTCCTCGGCCACCAGCTGCTTGTCCAGCGAGCGCGCCTGGCGGGTCACCCGCTCCAGGCGGCGCTCGGCCTGCTCCAGATCGGCGTACAGCAGCTCCGTGTCCACCGCGTCCACGTCGGACAGCGGATCCACGCGTCCCTCCGGGTGCACCACCTGCGGGTCGGCGTGCACCCGCACGACGTGCATGATCGCGTCCGTCTCGCGGATGTTCCCCAGGAACTGGTTGCCCAGCCCCTCGCCCCGCGAGGCGCCGCGCACGAGGCCGGCGATGTCGTGGAACTCGATCGTCTCGTACACCGTGGGCCGTGCTCGGATGGTGTCCACCACCTGGTCCAGGCGCTCATCCGGCACGGGCACCACGGCCACGTTCGGCTCCACCGTGGTGAAGGGATAGTTCGCCGCCTGCGCGCCGGCGTTGGTGAGCGCGTTGAAGAGCGAGGACTTGCCCGCGTTGGGCAGCCCCACGATGCCCACCTTCATGACGGGTGCGCCGAGGCGGGCCAGGGCGTCGCCCAGGAGCGCGCCCGCGGCGATGTCGGACGGGTAGTGCACGCCCAGGTAGGGGCGCGACAGCGCCATCGCGCAGGCCAGCGCGTAGAGCGGCGGCGCCGGCAGGGGGCCCGAGAGCACCCGCGCGGCCGCGAACGACGTGGACGCGTGGGCCGACGGGTAGGAGCGCCCGGACAGGGTGCCGGTGAGGGCCGGCAGCCCGTCCAGCACCGGGCGCTCCCGCCGCACGATCTGCTTCACCACGGTGTTGGCCACCATGGTGACGAGCACGGTGAGCGCGGCCCGCCGGTACACGGGGCGCCCGCGCCGGTCCACCAGCCAGGCCGACCCCGGAGAGCAGCGTCCCAGAGCAGCCCGTGCTCGCCCGACCGCGCCAGCGCCTGCACCGCTCGCTCGATGCCGGGTGAGTGCCCGCGGGTCCGCAGGAGGCGCAGCAGCCCCAGGTCGAGCGCGCCGATCACCAAGGAGGCTAGAAGCCGACCCGCTGAGCGTCGGCGTCGAGCCTCACGTAGACCACCTTCGACAGGTCGATGGCCACGTCGGAGTCCGTGGTCTTCAGCTGGAGCCAGCGGTCATCGTGCGCACCGAGGGCCTTCTGCAGCTCCTCGTAGTTCGGGCCCGGCAGCTTCACCGACAGCACCTGGCCGCCGAGGAAGCCGATGTCCACACGTCTCAGTTCGTCCGTCACGTTCAGTGTCCCTCCGCCGGCTGCACCAGCTCGGTGAGGACCCCGCCCGTGGACCTCGGATGCAGGAACGCCACCCGGCTGTCCCTGATCCCGGTACGCGGCTCCTCGTCGATGAGCTGTAGCCCGGCCGACCGCGCCTGTTCCAGGGCGGCTTCGATGTCGTCTGTCTGGTAGGCCACGTGGTGGAGCCCGGGGCCGTTGCGCTCGAGAAATCGGCCGATCGCGCCTTCGGGATCGGTGGGCTTGAGCAGCTCCACATGCCCTTCGCCCACGCCGAGCAGCACAGCGTCGACGCCGAACTGCTCGACGGTCTCGCGGTGCTGGAGGGGCATGCCCAGCCGGTCGCGGTAGAGCTCCAGCGCGGCATCCAGGTCGGACACCGCGACTCCGATGTGGTCCATCCGCTCGAACACGGCGCCGAGTGTACTCGTGGTCCGGTGCTCGCCCGATCAGCGATCGGGCTGCGCTCCTCCCGGCATGGTCCGGTGCTCGCCCGATCAGCGATCGGGCTGCGCTCCTCCCTCAGGTGGCGGGGGGAAGGGCGCGCGGAGGACGCGCGGCCGCGACCGTGGTCGGCTCCGACCCGGCCCCGGCCGCGCGCACGATCTGCTCGGCGTCGCCGTTCAGGTTCTCGCGGTAGGCGGCCATGATGCGGTCGATGTCCTCGCGCTCCAGCACCTCGTTCTCCAGGAGCGTGAAGGCGAAGGCCTCGAGCAGGGTGCGGTTCTCGCCCACCACGCGCAGGGCGCGGCGGTGCGCGAGGTCGGTGAGGTACTGCTGCTCCTCGTCGATCGTCCGCCGGGTGTGGTCCGACATCGAGTAGTCGTCGGAGGGGAGCTGCTTGGACTGCAGCTCGGTGCCCATGCCGTACTGGGTGACCATCGAGCGGCTGATCTCGTGCACCTTGCGCAGGTCGTCGGAGGCGCCGGTGGTCACCTGGCCGAACACGATGTGCTCCGTGACCCGCCCGCCGAGCAGCACCACCATGTAGTCCAGCAGCTCGTCCTTGGTCTTCAGGTAGCGGTCCTCCACCGGCAGGTTCAGCGTGTAGCCCAGCGCCTGCCCGCGGGGGATGATCGAGATCCGGTGCACCCGCTCCACCGAGGGGAGGAGCTCGGAGAGGAGCGCGTGCCCCGCCTCGTGGTAGGCCACCACCTTCTTCTCGTGGGCGGTGATCACCCGGCGCGACTGCATGCCGGCGATCACGCGCTCGAGCGCGGCCTGGAAGTCCTTCGTCACGAGCGAGTCGCGGTGGTTGCGGCCCGCGAAGATCGCCGCCTCGTTGCAGATGTTGGCCAGCTCGGCGCCGCTCAGCCCGCTGGTCTGACGGGCGATCAGCTCCAGGTCCACGTCGGCCGCCAGCGGCTTGCCCGCGGTGTGCACGTCGAGGATCGCCTTGCGGCCCTTGAGGTCGGGAGGCGCGACCAGGATCTGGCGGTCGAAGCGGCCCGGGCGCAGCAGCGCGGGATCCAGATGGTCGAGCATGTTCGAGGCCGCGATCACCACCACGTCGTCGCGATCGCCGAAGCCGTCGAGCTCCACCAGGAGCTGGTTCAGGGTCTGGTCCTTCTCGCCCGAGATGTCCTTGCCGCGGGTGGCGCCCACGGCGTCGAGCTCGTCGATGAAGATGATCGCCGGGGCCGCCTTGCGGGCCTGGCGGAACAGCCGCCGGATGCGGGCGGCGCCGAGGCCCACGAACATCTCCACGAACGACGCCGCGGACTGGGCGAAGAAGGTCGCGTTCGACTCGTTGGCCACCGCCTTGGCCAGCAGCGTCTTCCCCGTGCCCGGCGGGCCGTGCAGCAGGATGCCCTTCGGCACGCGCGCGCCGAGCTTGCGGAAGCGCTTGGGGTCGCGCATGAACTCCACCACCTCGCGGAGCTCGTCCTTGGCCTCCTCCGCCCCGGCCACGTCATCCCAGCGCACCGAGCTGTTGGACTCGGGCTTGATCTCCTGCGGCTTGGTGCGCGGCATCGTGCGCACCGCGAGAAGCAGCACCACGAGCAGCGCGCCCATGAAGATGATCGGCAGCCAGATCACGGCGTTGTCGCGGATGACGCCGAGGTCGAATCCGCCGTCCGCCGTCGGGGTCACCGCCTGAACGCTGAAGCGGTCCGTGCTGTCCTCGCGCACGAACTGGCTCCTCCCGGCATTCACGTCCCAGCCGTCCGGAACCGCGTTCCCCGGCTGGGCCACGAATCCGCGCAGCTCCTTGATCGCGAGCGCGCAGCTCAGGTCGCCGGAGTCGGAGATCGTGACCCGGTAGGCCCCCTTGGGGAGGAGGAAGTCCCCGAAGCTCTTGTCGCGGGGCACCGCGACGGTGTTCTGGCAGGTCGCGGCCCCGCCGCCCACCGCCTGGGCGGAGGGCACGGCTCACGGACAGCGCTACGAGAGCGCAGACGAGCGTACGAAGGGTGAGGCGCCGCATCTTCGGTTTAGATCGGCCATTCGGCCGCCCGCCATGAGGGGCGGGAGGAGCGCAGGACCATGCCTAGGAGACCGGGACCAGGCGGGGGTTGGGCCGATGGTGCCGGCCGGCCTTGGCGCAGTCCCGTCCCTCGACCCGGACCACGTCCGCCGTGAAGTCGTTCTGGCCGCGGAGAAGCGACGATCCCACGCCGTAGGAGTCCACCGGCGCGCCGAGGGCCTCGAACTTGCGGATCTTGGCGGCATCGAACCCGCCGGACACCACGATCCTCACGCGCTCGTGGCCGGCCTGGTCGAGCGCATCGCGCACCGCCCGGACCAGCTCGGGATTGACCCCGGTGGGCTCGAACTCGCCCATCCGGTGCCAGAGCGCCCGGTCCACCAGGCGCTCGGAGGTGTCGAGGCGCACGCCCCAGAGCCTGTCGCCCAGGGCGTCGGCCACCTCGAGCGACGTGCGCACGGAGTCGTTCTCGAAGTCCACCAGGACGGTCACGTTCGTCTCGTGGGCGTAGCGCTCGGCGAAGGCGCTGGCGGCGGCCACCGTGTCCCCCTCGTAGGCGGCGATCAGCCCGTGCGGCACGGTGCCCACCCCGCGCCCGCCCCACCAGGACGCCTGGGCGTCGGTGGACACGCCGATGGCGCCGGCCACGTGCGCGGCCCAGCCGTCGCCCGTCTGCACGATCCAGTGGTCGTGGCGGGCGGGGAAGAAGAGGATCGGCTTGCCGTTGGCGGCGTTCACCACCTCGCGCACGTTGCTCATGACGAGCGTGCGACGGGCGAGGCAGCCGAGGTAGACCGTCTCCAGGTGGGCGAAGAGCGAGTAGTCGCCCTCGACGGTGAGGATGGTCTCGAAGGGCGAGACCTCGTCCGCCTCGTGCAGGGCGTTCACGGTGAGCTCGTCCCAGCCCGGCTGCCAGCCGTCCGGCGTCTGGCGCCCCGCGCACTGCTTCAGCACGGCGATGGCCTCGTCGATGCCGCCGAGCACCGCCTCCCGCTTCTGGAACACCTGCATGGTCACGTGCGGGTGGCGGCCCTCCTCCTCGAGCAGCTCCTTCGTGAAGTTGAAGTAGGCGTCGGTGTAGTACCCCTCGCGGATCTTCTCCACCGGCAGGCGGAACACCGACGGGTCCGTGCGCTCCTGGGTGCGGGGCTCGGTGGCCATCGGCGTCAGGCGGCGCCGGCCGCGTCCTCCACGCGCAGGATCTCGGCCAGGGCGGCCGCTCCCACCTCGAGCTGCTCCGGGGTCGGCTCGCGGGTGCCCACCACGCGCTGCATCTCGTGTCCGGGCCGGCGCAGCAGGCGCGCGCCGACGCTGTCCGAGTGACGCTCGGACCAGGCGAAGACCTCCACCGCCACGGCCGCGCTGCCCACGCCCACCGCGGCCTCGGCCGCCGGCCCGCGCAGGCCCGCCCGGCGCACGGCCACGTTGCCCACCGCGGCGGCGGCCAGCATGGGCGCCACCAGGTGCGAGCCGCAGCGGTCGTGCTCCTTGGTGGCGTCGGCGGCGTCGGAGCCGTCCTCGTAGCCCCCGATCGCCTTGTGCTCCACCCCGTGGTAGGCGGCCAGGTCCCCGCCGCGCAGAGCGAGCACCGCGGGCATGAGGCTCATCAGCGCCACCACCGCCTCGCGCCCCACGGTGCGCGCGCCGGCCGAGCGGATGGCCTGGCCGCCGAGCGCGGCCGCGCCCATGGCCCCGAGCGTGCGCGCGTCCTGCATGGGAAGGCGGGCCGCCGGGAGCGCGCGCTTCACGAGCGGGATCACCGCCATCGCCTCGCCGAGCTTCAGCACGCCGCGCAGTCCGGGCAGCTCGTCCGCCCCCCGGGCGCCGAGCCGGGGCTTGCGTCCCGACGCCACCTGGATCAGGCCCTCGTCGTCGCGCACCGCGGCGGCCCAGTGGGTCGGGCCGTGCACCAGCAGCCCGTTGCGGAGCGCCATGCCGCCGAGTCGCAGCTTCTCCTCCGGCACCGCCCGGGTCATCGCAGCACCTCCTCGGCCAGCCCGGCGTAGAACCTCGCGGCCAGGCCGAGGTCCTCCACCGGCACGCGCTCGTCCGCGCCGTGCACCAGCGGCAGCGCCTCGAACAGGTCCATGGTGCGCTGGGGAAAGAAGCCGTAGGCGGTGCAGTCCGGGAAGGCCGAGCGGAACCAGCGCGAGTCGGAGAAGCCCGGCAGCACCACCGGCACGGCGGCCGCTCCCGGATCCTCGCGCTCGAGGAAGGAGCTGATGTGACCCATGAGCGGAGTGTCGAGGGGTGAGCGGTTGCCCACCACCGTCTCGTCGAACTGGATGTCGAGCGTCCTCGCCCACCACCTCGCGGATGCGCGCCAGCGCGTGGTCCTCGCCCAGCTCCGGCGGCACCCGGCAATCCACGCGCAGGTGCGCGCGGGACGGGATCACGTTGATCTTGGGCGAGGCCGACGCCATGGTGGGCGTCATGGTGACGCCGAGCATGGGCTCGAGGATCACCGCCAGGCGCGGGTCGTGCTCCTCGATCGCCCGCACGGCCGCTTCAAGGTCCGACGAGTCGAGGCCCATGGCCGCCAGCAGGGCCTCGGGCTCCGGCGACAGCTCGTAGGCGGGCCGGCCCTCGGCGAGCGCCTCCAGCACCGGGGCGAGCTTCACCAGGGCGTTGTCCCCGATCCGCGGCACCGACGCGTGGCCCGCGCGGCCGTGGGCGGTGGCCGTGAAGCGGAAGACCCCCTTCTCGCCCGCGCACACGCCGTAGAGGCGGCGGCCGTCGTACTCGAACACCTCGCCGGCGCCCTCGTTCACCACCATGTCGCAGGCCACCCGGTCCGGGTGCTGCTCGCACAGCCACTTCGCGCCGTGCTCGGCCCCGGTCTCCTCGTCGCAGGTGAACACCAGCAGCAGCTCGCCGGCCTCGGGACGCCATCCCTCCTCGGCGAGGGTGAGCGCGGCGGCGGCCTCGGCGGCCACCTGGCTCTTCATGTCCAGCGCGCCCCGGCCCCACACGCAGCCGTCGCGGAGCTCGCCCGACCAGGGGTCCACCGTCCACTCCTCGGGGTCGGCCAGCACCGTGTCCACGTGGCCGAGCAGGCACAGGCGCGGGCCGTCGGAGCCGGCACGCATGCGGGCCACCAGGTTGGGGCGGCCGGGCACGTCCGCGAGCAGCTCGCACTCGAAGCCCGACCCCCTCGAGCTGCTCCTTGAGGAACTCCTGCGCCGCCTGCTCGTCACCCGGCGGATTCACCGTGTTGAAGCGGATCAGGCGCTGGAGCAGCTCGGTCGTGCGGCCCTCTAGTCGCGTGCGATCGGGCACCCGATCGAGTATATGGAGAGCCGTGAGCAGCCCCGACGAGCCTTCGGAACCCACCTCCTCCGGACTGGCCTGGCGAGAGGCGGGGCCGCCCGACGGGGACCCCGTGCTCCTCGTGCACGGCTACCCGGAGTCCTCCTACATGTGGCGCGACCTGCTCCCGGCCCTCGGCGACGCCGGCTGGCGCGCGGTGGCCCCCGACCTGGCCGGCTTCGGCGACTCCCCCGCCGACCCCTCCGGCACCTGGGAGCGCCACACCGAGCGCCTCGAGGAGTTCCGCGAGCAGCTGGACATCGACACGTGCGTGCTCGTGGTGCACGACTGGGGCGGGCTGATCGGCCTGCGCTGGGCCTGCGACAACGCCGGGGCCGCCACCGCTCTCGTGATCAGCTCCAGCGGATTCTTCCCCGACGGCAGGTGGCACGGCCTGGCCGAGACCCTGCGCACGGCGGGCGACGGCGAGCAGGTGATGGCGAACCTCACCCGGGACGCCTTCGCGGAGCTGCTGGACCACTCGAGCGTGGGGATCGACGAGCGTGCGGTGGACGAGTACTGGAAGGCGTTCGCGGACGAGCGCCGCCGCGAGGCCCAGCTCGAGCTCTACCGCTCCGGGGACTTCGAGAAGCTCGCCCCCTACGAGGGCGCGCTGGCCGAGCTCGACGTGCCCGTCCTGCTCGTGTGGGGGGACCGCGACGATTTCTCCCCCGTGGCCGGCGGCCACCGCCTGGCCCGGGAGCTCCCGGGCGCGGAGCTGGTGGTGATCGAGGACGCCGGGCACTTCGTGTGGGAGGACGAGCCGGGCCGAACCGCCGACGCGGTGCTGGACTTTCTCGGGCGCCTCTAGCCGCCCCGGGGGTTTGGCTCTTTTTGCATGGCATGCATGCATCAGGCGCCACACCCCAAGCCGAGCCACACCCACCCGAGCCGCCGTTCGCCGCGCGGAGACGTCCTCGCGCCGCCTCCGCTGCCAGAATCGAGGCGTGGAGCGGCTCTTCGACCTCGAGGACTCACCGCGGGGGCGGACCGGGATGCCGACCCCCGACCAGCCCCTGGCCGCCCGGATGCGCCCGGGCACCCTGGGCGAGTTCGTGGGCCAGGAGCACCTGCTCGGCCGCGGCGCCGCGCTGCGCACCGCGATCGAGGAGGGCAAGCCGCACTCGATGATCCTGTACGGGCCGCCGGGCACGGGCAAGACGACGCTCGCCCGCCTGCTGGCCGTGAACGCCCAGGCGGCGTTCGAGGAGGCCTCGGCGGTGAACGCCGGACGAGCCGAGGTGCGCGAGGTGATGGAGCGGGCGCAGCACCGGCGCTCCACCAGCGGCGAGCGCACGATCTTCTTCCTGGACGAGATCCACCGCTTCAACAAGGCGCAGCAGGACACCCTGCTGCCCGCGGTGGAGGAGGGCCTGGTGGCGCTGGTGGGCGCCACCACCGAGAACCCCTACTTCGAGGTGAACTCGGCCCTGCTCTCGCGCTGCCGGGTGTACGAGCTGCACGCGCTGGAGACGGAGCACGTGCTGGCGCTGCTGCGGCGCTCGCTGGGCGACGAGCGCGGCCTCACCGGCTCCGCGCAGGTGAACGACGACGCGCTCGAGTTCCTGGCCGTGCGCTCCGGCGGCGACGCCCGCACCGCCCTCTCCGCCCTCGAGCTGGCGTGCGAGACCGTGGGCGAGGGAGGGTCGGTCACGCTCCGCGTGGCCGAGGACTCGCTCCAGCGCAGCGCGATCCTCTACGACAAGGAGGGCGACGGCCACTACGACCTGATCTCGGCCTGGATCAAGTCCACGCGCGGCTCCGATCCGGACGCCTCGCTCCTGTACCTGGCCGGGATGCTCGAGGGCGGCGAGGACCCGCGCTACGTGGCCCGCCGGATGATCGTGCTGGCCAGCGAGGACGTGGGCAACGCCGACCCGCGGGCGCTCGAGGTGGCCGTGGCGGCCGCCGCCGCGGTGGAGCACGTGGGCATGCCCGAGTGCGCGCTGAACCTGGCCCAGGCCGCCGTGTACCTCGCGCTCGCCCCGAAGTCCAACGCCTCCTACCTCGCCATCGGCCGGGCGCGCGAGTGGGTGCGCGAGCACGGCACCCCGCATCCGCCGTCGGCGCTGCGGAGCGCGGCCTACCCGGGGGCCAAGAAGCTCGGCCGCGGCCAGGGCTACGACTACCCGCACGACCATCCGGAGGGCGTGGCCGATCAGGAGCTGATGCCCGCCGAGGCGGAGGGCGAGCGGTTCCTCGAGCTCACCGAGCACGGGGAGGAGCGCGAGCTGCGGGAGCGCCTCGAGCGCATCCGCCGTGCGCGCGGCCTCGAGCCATAGGGCAGAATCGCCCCATGGAAGCAGCCGTCAGATCCCTCGAGACCCCCACCGCCCAGCTCGAGTCGTTCAGCCCCATCGACGGCGCCCTGCTGGGATCGGTGCCCACCGTCACGCCCGAACAGGTGCAGTCGGTGGTGGACGACGTGGCCGAGGTGCAGCCGTTCTGGGCCCAGCTCCCGCTCGCCGACCGCGCCCGCTACATGCGCCGCGCCGGCCAGGCCATCATCGACCAGCTGGACGACCTCTCCGCCCTGCTCACGCGTGAGCAGGGCAAGCCGCGCGCCGAGTCCTACGCCATGGAGCTCGTGCCCACCATCGACTCGCTGCGCTGGCTGGCCGAGGCGGGCCCGGGCATCCTGAGCGACGAGCGCGTCTCGCTGCCGCTCTTCTTCAGGCAGAAGCGCGCGCGCCATACCTTCGAGCCGCTGGGCGTGGTGGGCGTGATCGCCCCCTGGAACTACCCCTGGTCGATCCCCTTCGGCGAGGTGGCGGTGGCGCTGATGGCCGGGAACGGCGTGGTGCTGAAGCCGGCGTCGCTCACGCCGCTGATCGGCCAGCGGATCCAGGACGTGTTCGAGCGCGCCGGCCTGCCCGAGGGACTGGTGCGCACGATCCACGGCGGCGGCGCCGTCGGGCAGGCGCTGGTGGAGTCCACGGCGGCCAAGATCTTCTTCACCGGCTCGGTGGGGGTCGGCCGGGGCGTGGGCCGGGCGTGCGCGGACCGCATGAAGGGCTCGGTGCTCGAGCTGGGCGGCAAGGACCCGATGATCGTATGCGCGGACGCGAACCTCCCGAACGCCATCTCCGGATGCCTGTGGGGCGGATTCGCGAACGCCGGCCAGACGTGCTCGGGCATCGAGCGCGTGTACGTGGAGCGGGAGGTGTCCGAGCGCTTCGTGGAGGGCGTGGTGGCCGGCGCCGAGGCTCTTCGCGTGGGCGACCCGATGGACTGGTCCACCGAGGTGGGGCCGATGGTGTCCCGCGAGCAGCTGGACACGGTGCGGGAGCTGGTGGACGACGCCGTGGCCCACGGGGCCACGCTGCGCTGCGGCGGCCCACGCGAGGTGGACGGACTTCCCGGCGCCGGCTTCATCGCGCCCGCCGTGCTCACCGGCGTGACGCACGACATGCGCATCATGCGCGAGGAGATCTTCGGTCCCGTGGTGCCCATCACGGTGGTGGACTCCCTGGACGAGGCCATCGACCTGGCCAACGACTCCGAGTTCGGCCTGGGCGCCTCCGTGTGGACGATGAACCGGGCCAAGAGCGAGCGGGTGAGCCGCCGTCTCCAGGCGGGGATGGTGTGGGCCAACGACCACATGTACACCCACGGGGCGTGCTCCTGCGCGTGGGGCGGGGTGAAGGACTCCGGGCTCGGCCGCTCGCACTCCAAGTTCGGCCTCTACGAGTGCGTGAACGTGAAGCTGCTGACCTGGGAGCCCTCGCGCACGCGCGACTTCTGGTGGCACCCGTACGACGAGTCGATGGGCCGTGCCCTGCACGCCACCGCGAAGCTCCTCTACGGCCGCGACTCGGACAAGCCGCAGGCCCTGCGGGACGGGCTGAGGCCGCTCCTGCGCCTCACCCACAAGTCGCTGCGCGACGTGCTGAAGCGCTAGCACCCGCCGCGCGATAGAAACAGGGCCCGGTGGGTACGTTGCGCCCCGAGCGACGTGGTGGGGACGAGGGGACTCCGTGCACGACTCGGCGGGACCGCCGCCCTCGTCGTCCTGTGCGCGCTTGGCGCTGGCCGGACCCGCGTCCGCCGACCACGCCGAGAACCTCACGCTGGGCGAGCCCATGCCCCCGGTGCCCGTGTCCCCCGACCCGGCGCAGTCCGGATCCTTCTCAGCTCCGTTCTCCGAGCCCACGGTGGGCGGCGTCACCTCCGGCGATCGCTGCGCGACCAACGCCCAGGGCGTGACGGTGTGCAAGCCCGCGGCCGGCAGCGTCAGCGTCCTCGAGAGCGGCAAGATCCTCTACTGGAACGCCCTCGAGGGCACGGAGCGCATCGAGCGCACGCTGGTCACCGACTACGGGAGCGTGGCCCTCAACGACCAGACGCGCGTGCTGGACATCTCGGGCACGCCGTTCAGGTGGAGCGTGCCGACGCCATCCGATGCGGGAGCCAATCCGGGCGGGTACGGCAACCCGCTGTTCCCGGGCGGCAACGGCGAGCCGAACAACGACGGCGCGCTCTTCTGCTCGGACCACCTCTTCCTGCCCGACGGCCGGGTGCTCGCCGCCGGCGGCACCGCGTACTACCAGGACCCGGAGATCCTCGACACCGGGATCGGCGTCGTGGAGCTGGAGGGCCTGCGGAACGCGCGCATCTACGACCCGGCCACCAACCGCTGGAGCCAGACGGGCTCCATGAACGTGGGCCGCTGGTACCCGAGCCTGGTGACGCTGGGCAACGGCAACGTGTTCGTGGCCAGCGGGGTGGAGAAGCTCGTGAAGCCGGTGTATCCCGACGACCCGGCCTCCTCGCTGACCAACGTGCGCAAGACGGAGACCTACGACTCGCACGCGGGAACCTGGCGTGACAACGGAGCCGCGGCCCAGCGGTCGCTGCCGCTGTTCCCGCGCCTGCACCTGCTCCCGAACGGCGACGTGTTCTACAACGCCGCGGGACAGGCGTTCAACCCCTTCGGCCAGGCCTACGACGAGGCGCTGTGGAACGTGGCCGCGTCCTACGACCCCGACACCGGGCGCTGGAAGGACCTGGGCATCCCGGGCGCCGAGGCAGGCGCGCTCGGCGGCCTCCTGGACCTGGACTTCGGCAAGCCGCTGTCCGATCTGGCCAAGCTCGGGATCCCGGGCGGCGGCAAGAGCCTCACGCTGCCCGGATTCCGCGGCTCCACCTTCTCGGTGATGCTTCCGCTGGCGCCCGATTCGGCCGGCCGCTACGCGAAGGCGTCGTTCCTGACGGGCGGCGGCGTGCTGAATCCGCCCAGCCCGGGCAGCTACTTCTCGACCAGCGACGCCCGCGTGACCACCGTGGACACCGATCGCGGCAACGCGATGTCCACGCGGCCGACGGGCGACATGCACCGCCCGCGCTGGTACCCGTCGGGGATCCTGCTGCCCACGGGCGAGGTCATGGCCTTCTCCGGCGCCGACCGCGACGAGGTGGCCACTCCCGGGCTCGAGTTCCCGGTGAAGCAGGCCGAGCTCTGGAACCCGGGCACCGGAGACTGGCGCCCGGTGGCGGTGGGCCACCAGCCGCGGACCTACCACAACAGCGCCGCGCTGCTGCCCGACGGCCGCATCCTGATCGGCGGCCACGCGCCGATCACCACCCTGTACCTGAAGCACATCAACGTTCCCGGCGGGTTCGCGCCCAACGAGCGCGATCCGAGCTTCGAGATCTACAGCCCGCCCTACCTCTCCCGCGGCGCGCGCCCGCAGATCGTGTCGGGCCCGTCCGCGCTCGGATACGGCCGCACCACCGACGTGGTGGTGGACGGTCCCGCCGCGAACATCGAGAGCGTGGTGCTGGTGCGCAATCCGACCGAGACCCACCTGGTGGACGGCGACCAGCGCAACGTGGTGCTGCGCGTGGTCGCCCGCAGCGGCAGCCGGCTCACGCGTGGCCACGCCGCCGAACGGGAACGTGGCCCCGCCCGGGCCGTACATGCTGTTCGTGAACCGCAAGACGAGCGCGGGACCGGTGCCCTCGGTGGCGAAGCAGCTCACCCTCCGCTAGCCCTCCCCAGCCCGCTCCCGGGGCCATCTAAACTCGGGTCGATGCCCGCTCAGGCCTACGCCGGAAAGGAATGCGTCTGCCAGCTCCGCAAGGGGATGTGCGACCAGAGCTGCGTGCAGGGGATGCTCGACACCCCCTTCTACATCGCCTGCCTGAAGCTCTCCGGGCGCCGCTCGCTGGTGGTGGGCGCCGGTGACGTGGGCCTGGAGAAGGTCGAGGGCCTGCTGGCCTGCGACGGGGACGTGACGCTCGTCGCGCCGGACGCGATCCAGCCGCTCCGGGACCTGGCCGCCGAGGGCTCGATCCGGTGGGAGCGGCGCGAGTACCGGCCCGAGGACCTGGAGGGGACCTTCATGGTGATCGCGGCCACGAACGACAGCGAGGTGAACATCGGCATCTACGAGGACGCCGAGCGCCGCGCGATGCTCGTGAACGTGGTGGACGTGCCGCCGCTCTGCAACTTCATCCTCCCCGCGATCATCCGCACCGGCCCGCTGGCCATCGCCATCTCCACGGCGGGCGCCAGCCCGGCGCTGGCCAAGCGCATCCGCAACGAGATCGCCGAGGAGTACGGGGAGCCCTACGCGCGGCTGGCCATCCTGCTGAACGACGTGCGCGGCTGGGCCAAGGGCACCCTCCCCACCTACCAGGACCGCAAGGTCTTCTTCGAGTCGATCGTGAACGGCGACCCCGATCCGATCGAGCTGCTGCGGCAGGGCGACGAGCACGCCGTGCGGGACCTCATCGCCGCGGCGCAGCAGACTCATCAGCCTGTCTGACGACCTGACACACATCGACGACGCCGGGCGGGCCCGGATGGTCGATGTGGGCGCGAAGCCCCCACGGACCGCCGCGCGGTGGCGCGCGCGACGGTGCGCATGTCGGCGGACACCGCGGCCGCGGTGGCGCGCGGCGACGCCCCGAAGGGCGACGTGATCGGCACCGCCCGCATCGCCGGTATCCAGGCGGCCAAGCGCACGGCGGACCTGATCCCGCTCTGTCATCCCCTGCCGCTGTCCTTCGTGGACGTGCGGATCGAGGTGGGCGGGGACACGGTGACGATCGAGGCCGAGGCTCGCACCACCGGGCCCACCGGGGTGGAGATGGAGGCCATGACCGCCGCCTCGGTGGCCGCGCTCACGGTCTACGACATGGTGAAGGGCATCGAGCGCGGCGTGGAGGTGGCGGAGGTCGTGCTGCTGGAGAAGACCGGCGGCCGCCACGACTGGCGCCGCGACGGCGCCTGAGCGTAGGGTCCCCGCCGCGATGCTCGCCGCCGTGGTCACCGTCTCCACCACCCGCGGCCCGGGTGACGACGCCTCCGGGGACGCGCTCGAGGAGCGCTGCCGGGCAGCGGGTCTCGACGTGGTCCGGGAGTACGTGGGCGACGACCGCTCCGCCATCGCCGGGGTGATCGCCCGGCTGGCCGACGAGGCGGGCGCGCGCTTCGTGTTCACCACCGGAGGCACCGGCCTGACACCCGACGACGTGACGCCCGAGGCCACCCGCGACGCCATCGACCGGGAGGCTCCGGGCTACGCGGAGGCCATCCGCGCCGACTCGCGCGGCCACACCCCGTTGGGGATCCTCACCCGCGGCGTGTCGGGCGTCCGGGGACGAACCCTCGTGGTGAACTTCCCCGGGAACCCCAAGGCGATCGGTCAGTCGTGGCCCATCGTGGAGCCGACGCTGGAGCACGCGGCGGCCACGCTCGAGCGCGAATGATCCCCGTCTTCGACGGCCACAACGACGCTCTCACCCGGGTGGACCACGGAGACCTCGCCACCGGGCGCTCCGGCTGGGCACGTGGACCTTCCGCGCATGGCCGAGGGCGGGATGCGCGGCGGGATATTCGCCGTGTTCACCCCGTCGGAGGGCGACGACATGCCGCTCGCGGCCGAGGTGCCGCACGCCACCGCCGCCGCTCACGCCACCGCCGCCGCGGGCCGCCTGGCCGAGCTGGAGCGCGGCGGGCACGTGCGCATCGCGCGCGGTGCGGACGACCTGGACGCCGCCCGCGACGGCGACGGGCCCCCGGCCGCGGTGCTCCACCTCGAGGGGGTGGAGTGCATCGATCCCGGGCTCGAGGCGCTGGACCTCTGGTACGGGGCCGGCCTGCGATCGCTCGGCCCCGTGTGGAGCCGGCCGAACGCGTTCGCCCACGGAGTGCCCTTCATCTCCCCCTCGTCCCCGGACACCGGGCCCGGGCTCACCGAGGCGGGGCGGCGGCTCGTGTCCCGCTGCGGGGAGCTCGGGGTGATGGTGGACCTGAGCCACCTGAACGAGGCCGGATTCTGGGACGTGGCCCGCATCGGAGCGGGGCCGATGGTGGCCAGCCACTCCGGCGCTCACGCGCTGTGCCCCACCTCGCGCAACCTCACCGACGCCCAGCTGGACGAGATCGGCCGCTCCGGAGGCCTCGTGGGCGTGGTGTTCGCCACGGCGTTCCTGCGCGAGGACTTCGCGGACGACCCGGACACCCCGATCGACCTCATCGCCGCGCACGCGCGGTACGTGGCCGATCGGATCGGCGCGGAGCACGTGGCGCTCGGCTCCGACTTCGACGGGGCCCTCATCCCGGACCCGGTGGGCGATTGCGCCGGCCTCCCGCGGGTGCTCGATGCCCTCTCCGCGGCCGGGTTCGACGACGCCGAGGTCCGCGACGTGGCCTGGAACAACTGGCGCCGCGTGCTCGGCGCGTGGTGGGCGGGCGGGCCCGGGTGACGCCGGCGATCGAGCTGGAACGGCTCGAGCGCCACTACGGCGAGCGCACGGCCCTCACCGGGGTGTCCCTGAGCCTGGAGGAGGGGGCCACGGTGGCCGTGCTCGGCGCCAACGGCGCGGGCAAGACCACGCTCCTGAGGGTGCTGTCCGGGCTGCTCCGGCCGCACTCCGGCGTGGTCCGCGTGCTGGGGGCCGACCTCCCGCGCGAGCGCTGGAAGCTCCCCTCCCGCGTGGGCTACCTGGCCCACGAGCCGCTGCTCTACCGCGAGCTCACCGGCCGCCAGAACCTGCGCTACCACGCCCGGCTGCACGGCCTCGGGGAGGAGCGGGTGGCGGAGCTGCTCGACGCCGTGGGCATGGACCGCCGCGCGGACGAGCCTCTGCTCGACCTCTCGCGCGGCATGGTGCAGCGGCTGGCCGCCGCGCGGGCACTGCTCCACGGGCCGGACCTGCTGCTGCTGGACGAGCCGCGCGCGAACCTCGACCCCGCGGGCGCCGAGCTGCTGGAGCCGCTGATCGGGCGCGCCTCGGGCAGCGCCCGCGTCCTGGTGACCCACGACGTGGAGGCCGGGCTGGCCGAGGCGGACTGGGCGCTCGGGCTCAAGGCGGGACGGCAGGTGTTCGCCACCCCCGCGGACCAGGTGGACCGGGCCGACGCCCGCGCCCTCTATTCGTGATCCGCACGGCCGCCACCATCCTGCGCAAGGACCTGCGCATCGAGCTGCGCACGAAGGAGACCGTGCCGGCGATGACCCTGTTCACGCTCACGGTCTACGTCCTGTTCCACTTCGGGCTCGACCGCAACTCCCTGGACGGCGCGCTGGCCTCGGGCGTCCTCTGGGTCACCATCCTGCTCGCGTCGGTGATCGGCGTGACCCGGCTCTACGCGGTGGAGCGCGAGCAGGGCGGGATCGACGCGCTGCTGCTGGCGCCGGTGGACCGCACCGGGCTCTTCCTGGCCAAGGCCGGCCTGCTGCTGGCGTTCCTGGTGGCGGTGGAGATCGTGGCCGTGCCCGCATTCGGCCTCCTGCTGCTCGGCCCGGGCCTCGGCGGGGCGCTGCCCGAGCTGCTCCTGATCCTGCTGCTGGGGGACCTCGGCGTGGCCGCCGTGGGCGCGCTCGTGGGCGCGATGGCCGCCGAGACGCGCGCCCGGGAGCTCACGGCGCCGCTGCTCCTGCTGCCCCTGATGGTGCCGCTCCTCATCTCGTGCGCACAGGCCACCGAGCCGCTGCTGCGCCAGGATCAGGGACCGGAGGACCTGGGGCGCTGGCTGGGGCTGCTCACGCTCTACGATGTTGTCTTCGTGCTTCTCTCCTTGGCGGTCTTCGACTACCTCCTCGAGGACTGATGTACTCGAAGGGCCTCAAGCCGCTTGCCGCGGCCACGGTCGTCGCGATCTCGGCATCGCTCGCGCTCGTGTTCTTCTACGCGCCCCTGGACGCCGATCAGGGCTTCGTTCAGAAGATCTTCTACATACACGTGCCGATGGCCATCGTGGCTCTCTGCGGGTTCGTGTTCGGCGGGATCATGGCCATCCGCCACCTGCGAACCGGTGACCCGTCCTGGGATCTCCGCTCCTACGTGGCCATCCACCTCTCGATCATCCTGGGCGTGGGCGTGCTCGTGACCGGCTCGATCTGGGCCCGCGCCTCCTGGGGCCACTGGTGGGTGTGGGACGAGCCGGTGCTCGTGTCCTTCCTCGTGGTGTTCCTCCTCTACTGCGTGTACTACCCGCTGCGCTTCTCGATCGAGGACCGGGACCGCCAGGCCCGGTACTCGTCGGTGTTCGCGATCACCGCGGGCGCCTTCGTGCCGCTGAACTTCGTGGCCGTGCGGCTGGCCGAGTCGTTCACCCACCCGCGCGTGCTCTCCCAGACCGGCGGCAGCCTTCCCGGCGAGATGCGCCTCACCTTCCTCGTCTCGCTGGCGGCCATGACCCTGCTGTTCGTGACCCTCTGGAAGTTCGAGCTCACCTCGAAGCACGCGGCGGCCCAGCTCAAGCGCCTGAAGCGGCGCCTGGCCGAGCGCCGCCCGGCGGCGGTGGCCTGATGCCCGCCCTGCCGCTCGACGAGGCGGGCAAGTACGTGGCCGGCGCCTACGTCGTCTTCCTCACCCTGATCCTCGTCTACGTGGCGATCATGGGCGCGAAGATCGCCCGCATCGACCGCGAGCTCACGGAGCTGAACGAGACGCTGGAGGACGAGTGACGGGCGAGCTGCTCGCGCTGGGCATCTCGCACAAGACCGCCCCGCTGCCGCTGCGGGAGCGGCTGGCGCTGCCGCCCGCCCGCGCCGCGCGGGTGCTCGCGGACCTGACCGGGCACGAGTCGGTGCACGAGGCGGTGGCGGTGTCCACCTGCAACCGCACCGAGCTCTACCTGGTGGCCGCCGACTCGGTGGCCGCGGAGAACGCCGCACTCGGCGCTCTCTCGCGCCAGGCGGGACTGCGGCCCACGGAGCTGCTGGGCGCGATCTACTCCATGCGCGGCCGCGAGGTGGTGGAGCACCTCTTCTCGGTGGCCG
The DNA here is from genome assembly GCA_963752455.1 of uncultured Thermoleophilaceae bacterium. Lineage (GTDB taxonomy): Bacteria > Actinomycetota > Thermoleophilia > Solirubrobacterales > Thermoleophilaceae > JACVRW01. The sequence continues at coordinate 60,399 of CAVVYE010000025.1, read as the reverse complement.
CGGGACTCGACTCCATGATCGTCGGCGAGGCCGAGATCCAGGGCCAGGTGAAGCGCGCCTACGAGCTCGCCCTGTCCGAGGGCGTGACCGGGACCGGTGTCCAACCGCCTGTTCCGCGACGCGCTGGCCGCGGGAAAGCGGGCGCGCAGCGAGACCGCCGTCTCGCGCGCCAACGTGTCGGTCAGCTCCGTGGCCGTGCAGCTGGCGGCGGACTTCCTCGGCGACCTGGCCTCGCGGCGCGTGCTCGTCATCGGCGCGGGCGAGAACGCCGAGCTCACCGCCCGCGCACTCCGGGACCGCGGGGTGCGCACCGTCTTCGTGGCCAACCGCCGCTACGACCGCGCGCTCGGACTGGCCCAGCGCTTCGACGGCCAGGCCGTGACCTTCGACGACCTGCCCGCCGAGCTGGAGGCGGCCGACATCGTGGTGAGCTCCACCGGCGCCCCGCACCAGATCGTGGGCCGGGAGGAGCTGGCGCTGGTGGCCGCCGCCCGCGTGAACCGCCCGCTGGTGCTGCTGGACCTGGCCGTGCCGCGCGACATCGAGCCGGCCGCGCGCGACTGCCCGGGCATCGCGCTCTACGACATGGACGACCTCCAGGAGGCCGTGTCGCGCAACCTGGGCGAGCGCGAGATCGAGGCCGCCGAGGCGCGGCTGCTCGTGGACGAGGAGGTGGAGCGCTTCGAGCGCTGGCTGGAGTCGCTCGAGGTGGTGCCCACGATCGCCGCCCTGCGCCGGCGCGGCGACGACGTGGTGGCCCAGGTGCTGGGCGAGAACGCCTCGCGCTGGGAGAGCCTCTCGCCCGCCGACCGCGAGCGCCTCGAGGTGATGGCCCACGCGCTGATCAGCCGGATGCTGCACGAGCCCACCGTTCGCCTCCGCGAGAGCGCGGGCGAGGAGGACTCCTACCGCTACGTGAACGCGCTGCGCGAGCTGTTCTCGCTGGATCCGTCCCTCGCGGACGTGTCCGAGGGCACGGCCGCCGAGGTCACGCCGCTCGCCCCGCGACGGCGCTCCCGCTCCGGCGGGTGATCCGGCTCGGCACCCGCGGCAGCGCGCTGGCGCTGGCCCAGGCCCGCACTGGTGGCCGACAGCCTTCCGGGCGAGGTCGAGCTGTTCCCGATCACCACGACGGGCGACCGCCGCACCGGCGACGCTCCGCCGCCCGAGGACAAGGCGCGCTTCGTGAAGGAGATCGAGGAGGCGCTGCTGGCCGGCGACGTGGACATGGCCGTGCATTCGGCCAAGGACGTGCCCGGAACGCTCCCGGACGGTCTCTCGATCGTGGGCGTGCCCGAGCGTGCCGACCCGCGCGACGCCCTCTGCGGAGCGCCGTCCCTGGCCGGCCTGCCGGATGGCGCGGTGGTGGGCACGGGCAGCCTCCGGCGCCGCTCCCAGCTGCTGGCCCTCCGCCCGGGCCTCGACGTCCGCGACCTCCGCGGGAACGTGGACACCCGGCTTCGCCGGCTCGCCGCCGGGGAGTACGACGCCGTGGTGCTGGCCGCCGCCGGGCTGGCCCGCCTCGGCCGCGCGGAGGAGGGCGTGCCGGTGGACGCGGAGGACCTGCTCCCGGCGGCGGGCCAGGGGTGCCTGGCGCTGGAGGCGCGCACCGGCGACGAGCGCATGGCGGAGGCGGCCGCCGCCGTGACCGACCGCGACGCGCTCACCGCGCTGCTGGCCGAGCGGGCGGTGGTGGTGGGCCTGGACGCGGGCTGCCTCACGCCCATGGGCGCCATCGCCCGGATGGACGGCGAGGAACTGGCCCTGTCGGCCTACGTGGGCATGCCCGACGGCGGCCACTGGATCCGGGACGAGCTGACGGGACCGGTCGCCGAGCCGGCCGCGCTCGGACGGGCGGTGGCGGACCGGCTGCTGTCGGCGGGGGCCGCGGAGCTCCTCGCGGCGGCCGAGCGGGCCGCGGGCATAGCGTTCTTACGAGGATGGCCGAAGGCACCGTCTACCTGGTGGGCGCCGGGCCCGGCGACCCCGGGCTCATGACCCGCCGCGCCCTGGCGCTGATCGCGGAGGCGGACGCCATCCTCTACGACCGCCTGATCCCGGCCGACGCGCTGGAGGGCGCTCGCCCCGACGCCGACCTGCGCTACGTGGGCAAGCGGCCGGGCGATCCGGCCATGGCTCAGGAGGACATCAACGCCCTGCTCGTGGAGCTCGGGCGGGCCGGCCGGATGGTGGTGCGGCTGAAGGGCGGCGACCCGTTCGTCTTCGGCCGCGGCGGCGAGGAGGCGGAGGAGCTGGCCGCCGCGGGAGTCCCCTTCGAGGTCGTGCCCGGGGTGACCGCCGGAGTGGCCGCGCCGGCCTACGCGGGCATCCCGGTGACGCACCGCGACGCGGCGTCGGCCGTGGCCTTCGTGACCGGCCACGAGGACCCGGAGAAGGCGGACTCGAGCATCGACTGGGAGGCGCTGGCCCGGTTCCCGGGCACGCTCGTCTTCTACATGGGCGTGGGCAACCTGCCCGGCATCGGCGAGCGCCTGGTGGCCGCGGGGCGCCCCGCCGGCGAGCCCGCGGCGGTGGTGGAGCGCGGAACGCTCCCCGGCCAGCGCACCGTCACCGCGCCGCTCGCCGAGATTGCCGCGGTGGTGGCCGAGGAGGGCCTTCGCGCTCCGGCCATCGTGGTGGTGGGCCGCTCTGCCGGCCTGCGGGACACGCTCGCCTGGCTCGAGCACAGGCCGCTGCACGGCCGGGTGGTGGCCGTGACCCGCGCCCGGGCGCAGGCCAGCGGGCTGGCCGCCCGGCTCCGGGGCCTGGGCGCCGAGGTGGCGGAGACCCCCGCGATACGCATCGAGCCGCGTCCGGTGGAGGGCGAGCTGCTCGAGGCCGTGTCGCGTATCCGCGAGTACGCCCTGGTGTGCTTCACGAGTCCCAACGGCGTGCGCCTGCTCTTCGACGCGCTGGAGCAGGCCGGGCACGACGCCCGCGCGTTCGCCGGCGCCACGGTGGCCGCCATCGGCCCCGGCACGGCGGCGGAGCTCGCGGGCCACGGCATCGCCGCCGACGTGGTGCCGCCACGTTCGATCGCCGAGGCGCTGGCCGAGGCGCTGGTGGACGTGCCCGTCGAGGGACGGGCCGTGCTGATCGCGCGGGCGGCCGAGGCCCGCGACGTGCTGCCCGACGCCCTGCGCGACCGCGGCGGCGCGGGTGGACGACGTGGCCGTGTACGAGACCGTGGCCGAGCCGCTCGGCGAGGACGCTCTCGAGACCCTCGAGCGCGCCACCCACGTGACCTTCACCTCCAGCTCCACCGTCCGCTTCTTCCTCGAGTCGGGCGGCCGCGTGCCCGACGGTGCTCGGGTGGTGTCGATCGGGCCGGTGACGAGCGCCACCGCGGCCGAGCTCGGGGTGCGCGTGGACGTGGAGGCGGACCGGCACGACATCGACGGCCTGGTCGACGCCCTCCTGGCCGATGCGAGGGGCGAGCGGTGATCGTCACGCTCCTCACCGACTACGGCCGCGACGACGAGTTCGTGGGCGTCTGCCACGGCGTGATCTTGAAGATCCACCCCGAGGCTCAGATCGTGGACGTGACTCACGGGATCACGCGCTACGACGTTCGCCACGGGGCGATCGTGCTGCGCAACACGCTGCCCTACATGCCCGCGGGCGTGCACGTGGCGGTGGTGGACCCCCAGGTGGGCACCGAGCGCCGGGCCGTGGCGCTCGAGACCGCCGACGGGCGCATCCTGGTGGGCCCGGACAACGGCGTGCTCAGCCTGGCCTGGGAGCGGAGCGGCGGCGTGCGGCTGGCCGTGGACGTCACACGCTCGCCCCACCGGCTGGAGCCGGTATCCGCCACCTTTCACGGGCGCGACGTGTTCGCTCCCGTGGCCGCCCATCTGGCCGCCGGCGCCGAGCTGGCGGACGCCGGCGACCCGGTGGAGCCGGAGACCCTGACGCGGCTGGAGCTGCCCAGACCCCGCGAGGAGAACGGGACGCTGGTGGCCCATGCCCTCGTCACCGACCAGTTCGGCAACGTGGCCCTCGACGTGGACCACGACCGGCTCGCCGAAACCGGCCTGACGCTCGGCGGCCAGGTGGAGGTCGAGGTCGGGGAGCGGCGGCGCCGGGCCACCTACGCGCACACCTTCGCCGACGTTCCGGTGGGCGAGCTGCTCGTCTACGAGGACGCGGCGCGCACCCTGGCCATCGCGGTGAACCGGGGTGACGCCGCCGCGACGCTCGAGATCGGGCCCGACGCGGAGGTGAGGCTGCGCCCGGGATGATCGGCACGCCGCGGGTCCACCACCGGCTGGCCGACTCCACGAACGAGCGCGCGCGGGCGCTGGCCTCGGCGGGGGCGCCGCACGGCACCCTGGTCACCGCAACCGAGCAGTCGGCCGGCCGGGGCCGGCAGGGTCGCAGCTGGACGGCCGGACCCGGGGCGGCGCTGCTGATGTCGGTGGTCCTGCGCCCGCCGGCCGAGGGCCTGCCGCTGGCCGCCGCCCTGGCCGTGTGCGAGGCCGTGGCGCCCGAATGCCTGATCAAGTGGCCGAACGACGTGCTCGTGGACGGGCGAAAGCTGGCGGGCATCCTCGTGGAGGGCCGCCCGCAGGACGGCTGGGCGGTGCTCGGCATCGGCCTGAACGTGACCACGCGGCAGGAGGAGTTCCCGGCAGAGCTCCGGGACACGGCCACCTCGCTGGCCATCGCCGGTCAGGAGGACGTGACGGCCGAGGCCGTGCTGGCGGCGCTGCTGCCCCGCCTGGACGCCCGGCTGCTGAGCCCGCTGGAGGAGGTGCTGGCCGAGTGGCAGCGGCGCGATGCCCTTCTCGGCAACCCGGTCCGCTGGGATGGCGGCGAGGGCACGGGCGCGGGGATCGACACCGACGGCTCGCTGCTGGTGGACACCGACGACGGGCGCGTGGCCCTGAACGCCGGCGAGGTTCACCTCAGCGGGCTCAACCGAGAGCAGGCAGCGCTCGTCGTCGGCGCTGTCGCGGTCGTCGTCGCGCTCGTCCGGCTTGTCCTCGCGGACCTCCGCTCCTCGCGGTCGTCCTTCTTCTTCCGGCCACGGCCGCGGCCGCGCCGCCCGCTCTCGATCTTCTGCGTGGACTCCGTCTCCGGCGCGTCGGCGTCTCCGCCGCCCTTCTTGCGCCGGCGGCGTCCACCGCGGCGGCGCTTGCCCTTGGGGAAGTTGCGCAGCAGCTCGCGGGCCAGCGCTGACGGCTTGCGCGCCATGCGCATCCGCGCGCCGTCCAGGACCTGCTGGGCCTCGGGGGTGTGGGCCAGGGCGGCGGCCAGCAGCGCCGCGGACAGGCGGCGGTCGTGCTTGCGCGCGGCCTGCACCAGGCGCCGGGCGTTGCGCGCGTGCGCGGCACCGGCGGAGTTCACGAGCAGGCCGAGCAGGCGCTTGGTCTCGGGCCAGCGCTGCACGGCGTACTCCTCGTGCACCTCGCGGCTGTACTCGGCCAGGTGCCAGAGCCAGCGGGCCGCCTGGTCGCGGCGGCCGATCTGGCGCTCGGCCAGCGACTGGAGGAGCACCTTCACGCCCTCTCGCCGCTCGTCGCGGGCCCAGCCGCCCACGATCTCCACGGCGTCGTCGAAGGCCTCGGGGTCGCGCGCGCCGCCCACCTCGGTGAGCGCTCGCACGCGCAGCGGGGCGTTCCGGTTGCGGCGCAGGCAGGTGAGCAGGAAGAGCCGCCGCAGCTCGCCGGTCTCGTCGAAGTGGAGCATCGCCTTGGCCCGGCGCCAGTTGTTGGAGGCCACCCGCGCGCCCGCGAGCATGGCCCAGGCCTGCTGCTGGCCCCAGTTCAGATGCTCCACGGCCATGCGCCAGAGCTCGCGCTCGAAGACCTGTGCCCGGCGGTCCTCGTCGGCGGTGACCGGCACCACCCGGCGCTCCACCCGCAGGCGGCGTCCGCGGCCCCGGCGCACCGGCCCCACCACGATCGCGCCGCCGCGGTAGACGTCGCGGTCGAGGAGCGAGTGAAGGGTCACCACGGGATCGTCGTTCGGCGTGGCCGGGTGGACGAAGTCCACGACGATCCCCGCCTCCTTGCCCGGGTTGCGCCGGGTCACGCGGCCCACGCGCTGCTGATAGATGCGCTTGGAGGCGGTGGGCGCAAGGTGCATGCACACGGTGGCCCGCGGCGAGTTCCAGCCCTCGGCCAGCAGCTGGGCGTTCACCAGCACGTCCACCTCGCCGCGCTCGTACCCGGCGAGGATCCGCGCCAGCTCGCGCTTGGGGGTCTCACCGGACACCGCCTTGGCCTTTATGCCCGCGTCCTGGAACGCCTTGGCCACGTTGTGCGCGTGCTGGACGCCGGCGGAATACACCACGCCCGGAAGGTCCTTGAACCGCGTCTTGTACAGATCGGCCACGGCCAGGTTGAAGGGCGTCTGGTCGAGGAGCGCGGCCAGCTGCTCCTGGTCGAAGTCCTGGTCCACCTCGCCCTTGCGCAGCGGCACGTTGGCGATCGAGCGCACGCCCACTCCCGGCGGGATGCGCACGCACCGCAGCGGCGAGATCACGCCACGGCGGGCCGCCTGGGCGAGGTCGAAGCGCGAGGTCTGCGTGGGGAAGAGGTCGGTGACGTGCCGGGCGATGAGCGCGCCGGTGGCCGTCATCCCGATGAACACCGGGCCGGTCCACTGGCGGATGGAGGCGCTCGTCTTCTCGCCCAGCGCGGTGTGGGCCTCGTCGCAGATGACGATCGTGTAGGCGTCCGAGATCTTGCCGCCGTTGCGGACGAACCACTGGTAGGTCTCCACCGTCACCGGCCCACCCACGGGGGGCTCGTCTCCGTTACGCAGGAGCGGCGGTGAGATGCGGTCGCGGTAGCCGCGGTCGCGCAGCTCGCCCAGGAACTGGTCCACCAGGTTGCGGCGGTGGGTGAGGATCAGGACCCCGCCGGTGCGGGAGGCCTCCACGAATCCGAGAGCGGCCACGGTCTTGCCGGCGCCGGTGGCGTGCTCGAACCAGAAGCGGCGGCTGGCGCCGGGGTCCTCCAGGACGGAGTCCGAGGCCGCCTCCTCCTCGGCCTCCTCGGCCTCGTCCCAGTCGAGCGGCTCCTCGTCGGTGAGCTCGTCGCCCTCGATCTCCACCTCGCCGGTGGGAAGCTCCTCGACCTTGGCGCGCGACGCGCCGTTCGAGCTGCTGGGCACGAGGATCTCGGCGCTGAGCGCGATGAGCGTGCCGGACAGCGCGTCCACCTGATGCGCGGACAGCACCGTGCCGTCCACGAGGTGCGGCTCGTCCTGAGCCACGAGGCGCTCGAGACCGAGCGTGAGCGAGTAGTCGCGGCGCCAGTCCACCGAGGGCTCGTCGCGGCCGGCGCCGAGCTCGGCCATGGCCGCGTCCAGCGCGGCACGGCGAACCGTGCCCTCGGCCAGTGCGACCGCGGGGTCCTCCCCCTCCAGTACGAGGGGCTCGCGCGCGAATTCCTCAGCGCGACGAAGATCGTCGCCGGAGACCGGCGAGGGTTCAGCCACAGAGCTTCTTTCAGCCACGGAAGGCGTCTCTCAACAAGGGCAGGTCGGGCCGGTCTAGCGCCGCGGGGAAATTGGTCCCGCGCGGTTAGCGGTCCGTCCTTCGTATTCACCGCTCTCCCGTCGGTTGGCGAGAGCGGCGAGCGCGCCGGGTCCATCCAGAACCAACGACGTACGCTCATTATCGCACACACGGCCCGGATCGTCCCCCTCCACCTGGGTCAAGCGTCTGCCACCCTTGGGGGATGCGCCGGATCGCGTCGATGCTCTTGGCCGCATCCGTCCTCGCGGCGGGCTGCCTCGGGTGCAGCTCGAGCGAGCCGGACAAATCGGTCTCCGCCGCCGACTTCTCGAAGCTCGCCGGGGCGCCCGCGCCCCTCGCCGCCGTCTACCGCCAGCAGGACAGGCTGCTGGACGGAGGACAGGACGCGCTGGACGCGCAGCTGGCAAAGCTTCGCGGCCGGCCGGTGGTGGTGAACGCCTGGGCGTCCTGGTGCGGGCCCTGCCGCTTCGAGTTTCCGTACTTCCAGAAGCAGGCGATCAAGCGCGGGAAGAAGATCGGCTTTCTGGGCGTGAACATCAACGACAACGACGGCAACGCGCGCAAGTTCCTCGAGAAGTACCCGCTCCCGTACCCGAGCTTCAGGGACCCGGACGAGAAGATCGCCGGGAAGCTCCACGTGGTGGGCCTGCCCGCCACGGCGTACTACGACCGCCGGGGTGAGCTGGCGTACCTACACCAGGGCGTCTACACCACCGAGGCCAAGCTGGCCGCGGACATCGAGCGCTACGCTCGCTGACCTTCTGGAAGTCCGGACCGCCCGCACCGACGCCGAGCTGGCCGCAGCACTGGACCTGCGAGAGCGGGTGTTCTGTGGCGAGCAGGGCGTGTCGCGCGAGGCGGACCGCGACGGGCGGGACGGTGAGGCCACGCACCTGGTGGCCGTGGACGAGGGCCGCGTGCTCGGCACCTGCCGGCTGCTCTTCCACGGCCGCGTGGCGCGGCTCGGGCGCCTGGTCGTGGAGCCCGAGGCCCGCGGGCGGGGGATCGCCGCGGCGATCCTCGTCGAGGCCGACCGGCGGTCGCTGGATGCCGGGGCCGAGAGCATCTCCCTGCACGCCCAGACGCGCGCGATCTCCCTGTATCTGAGGGATGGCTACCGCGAGGCCGGCAGCCCGTTCGTGGAGGAGGGCATCGAGCACGTGGCGATGGAGAAGCGGCTTGCCTGAGCTGCGCATCGATCCGCTGTCGGGCCTGCGCGTGATCGTGGCCGGCGAGCGGGGCACCCGCCCGGGCGCCTGGCTCGAGTTCCCGCCCCGGCCTCCGATCGAATACGACGAGCGATCCGTTCGCCGAGGGGCACGAGGACCAGACCCCACCCGAGGTCTACGCGGTGCGGCCGGGCGGCGGCGAACCGAATGGGCCCGGCTGGAGGGTGCGCGTGGTGCCGAACCTCTACCCCGCCCTGGAGCCCGGCGACGCGAACACGGATCCGGATCCGCTGGCCGTGGGACGCGGCGAGCCCGACCTGTTCGCCGTGCGGCCGGCGCGCGGGGCGCACGAGTTGATCGTCGAACTCGCCGCGACCCGTCTGGTCGCTGGCCGACCTCGAGCCTGACGAGGTGGAGGCCGCGATGGCCGCGTGGCGGGAGCGCATGCGCGCGCACGCGGACAGGGCCTACGTCCACGTGATCGTGAACGAGGGGCGAGAGGCGGGGGCGTCCCTGCCGCACACCCACGCGCAGCTCTACGCCCTGTCCTTCGTGCCGGCGGCCATCGCCCGCGAGCGCGAGCGCTTCACCGCGTACTGGGAGCGCACGCAGGGCCGCAACCTGCTGGCCGACCTGCTCCAGGAGGAGGTGAAACGGCGCGACCGGCTCGTGGCCATCGACTCCGAGGCCGTGGCACTGTGCCCGTTCGCGGCCCGTGTGCCGTTCCACCTGCAGATCGTGCCCCGGAGCACGGCGGCGCGGTTCACCGACGACGGGCCTCTCGGCGCACGGGTGCTCCACGAGGCGCTGCGGCGGCTGGCCGCGGTGCTGGGCGGGCTGCCGCCGCTGAACATGTGGGTGCGCACCGCGCCCCACGACGCCGAGCGCTTCTGCTGGCGGATCGACGTGATGCCCCGCCTGGCCCACCACGCGGGTCTCGAGCTCGGGACGGGCGTGCACCTGAACGTGCTGACCCCCGAGGACGCGGCCGGGCGCCTGCGCGACGCCAGCGTGTAGCTTCCCGCGCGCCCTTGCCCCCCGCCGAGCGCCCCATCCCCCAGTACGCGGCCGAGCCGCCGCAGGAGCCGCTCCCCTACGGCCGCTGGGCCGAGGCGCTCGCGGACCACTTCGCCGCGGCCGCCGGGGGTGAGCTCGGCGAGATCACCTGGTTCCCGGAGCGCAGCTTCGGCGGGCGCACATACGTGCCCGCCACGGCACCCAGCGACGAGGGCGAGGCCTTCGGCTACGTGTCCTATACCCGCGCGCACGAGGGCGCGCAGGCGCTGGACTTCGAGTCGGTGGCGGATCACACCGACGCCACGGCGGCGGAGAACCCGGACTGGACGCTGGACCTCTCGGACCAGGAGATCGGCCACTGGCGGGGGCCCCAGGGCCGGCGCGGGGTGGTGACCCTCGTGTGGGGCGCGGCGCTGGTGCCGAACGGCGTGGTGGCCACCGCCGAGCTCGGGCCCACCACCACGGATCAGTGCGAGCTGGTGGAGAACCGCTTCACGCTCATCTCCCTCGACGCGTACACCGGGGACTACGTGGAGGTCCGCCTGTACGGCCCGGCGGGGGCCGAGCTGGCACGCGAGTCGCTGTACGAGGACGACGAGGAGTAGCGAGCTCAGGGGCCGATTCCGGCTGGCCCGTGCGGAGAACTACCCACCGGGGCCGCCGGGCGACCACAGGACGATCGCGTACCCGTCCCGGATGAGCCGCCCCCTCTCGGAGGATCTAATGAGGGGAAGAGATGGCGCGCCCGCTCGGAGCCGCCCACGAGCCAGGGAGAACAGATGCAGCCATTCATGAAGTACGCCGGCATCCTCGCCAGCGTCGTCCTCATCGCGTTCGGAGTCGGATCGATGTACACCGGACTGAGCGGCCGTTCCGAGGTGCGCGACACGATCGCGAAGGAAAAGATCGTGGGCACACCCGACATGGACGCGCAGATCGCCGGCAAGCCGGTGAATACCGGGGCGGACGCCAAGCTGTTTGCCGACGGGATCCGTAAGCACACCCTGGAGGCCACCGACGGCCAGGTGTATGCCGAGATGCCGCGCTACCTGACCGCCGCCGGCAAGCCGACCAACGACGAGAAGGCCGCTGCGGTCGACAAGAAGACCGGGGCACCGGTCGAGAACGCGGCCCGCAACATCTGGGTGACCGGCACGGCGTTGTCCACCGCACTCAACACCTCGTTCTTCGCGGAGAGCGTGGCCACCTTCGCCATCGTCATGGGGCTCGCCCTGTTCCTCATCGGAGTGGGCTTCCTCGTGATGATCTTCAGGCTCCCGCTGGAGACGGCTGAGGCCGCCGCACGACGCAAGACCCCGTCGGCGAAGCTCGCCGCGCCCGAACCGGCTTAAGAGCGGCAAGGCCCGCCGGACGCTCTGTGCATCCGGCGGGCCGCGCCCCTCTGAGGAGGAAGTACTCCTAGTTGAAGGCGTACTTCTTGTACTTCTCCACGTTCTCCTTGGTGACCACCGCCGCCGGCACGATCAGCTGGCGCGGGACCTCCGGCGGAACCAGCTCCGAGAAGCCCTGTCCGAGGGCGATCAGGCGAGCCATGTTCACCGCGGTCGCGGCCATGTTCGGGTTGTAGAGGAAGGTCGCGCGGTAGAGGCCGCCCTCCTCGATCTGCTTCATCGCGTCCTGCGACCCGCCGACTCCGGTCAGGAACATCTCGTCGTCGCGACCGGCGTTGCGGATGGCCTGGACGACTCCCTGCGCCATGTCATCGTCGTGCGTGTACACGGCGTCGATGCTCTTCTGGGCCTGGAGGATGTTCTCCATCACCTTCAGCCCCGTGTCCGGGTTGAAGTCACCCGGCTGGCGCGCAACCACCTCGATGCCGCCGTTCGGGCACTTCTTCTTGATCTGGTCGGCGAAGCCCTTGCTGCGGTCCGTGGTCACCGAGATGCCGGCCAGACCCTGGATCTCCACGACGTTGCCCTTGCACTTCAGCTCGTCGGCGATGTAGTCGCCCGCCAGCACGCCGATCTGGTAGTTGTCGCCGAGCACCGTCGCCGTGGCCGCGTCCGGCCTCGTGAACAGGCGGTCGATGTTGACCACGGGAATGCCCGCGCGTCTCGGCCTTCTGCGCCACCGGCGTGAGGGCCGCGCCATCCTGGGGCAGCACCACGAGAGCGTCGGGCTTCTTCGCGATCGCCTGCTCCACCTGCTGCGCCTGCGAGTCGGCGTCGGCCGCCTGCAGCAGCTCGAAGTCCACGTCGTCGTACTGGTCAGCCGCGTTCTGGGCGTTCTTCGAGATCGCCCCGAGCCAACCATGATCGGTCGGCGGAACGCTCGCGATGATGCTCACCGTCTTGCCGGTCCCCTCCGCCGCGGCTCCGGATGCGGGAGCCTGCTCGGTGACCGTCTTCGTCTCGCCGCCGCAGGCGACGAGGCCCACCGCCAGCAGCGACGCCGCGGCGATGGACATGAGGAGTCGCGTCAGCGACATGACATACCTCCTGTAGTGGGTTTGACCGCTTGGTCCGGCTCTTCCGGCCATCAGTACCGCGCCTCCGGGCGCTGCAGCAGGACGGCCCCGAGGACGATCAGGCCCTTGGTGACCTGCTGTACCTCGGTCGAAAGATTGAGCTGTGTCATCAGGCTGAAGATCAGCGCGAAGGTCAGGACGCCGAGGAACGTGCCCACGATCGTCGCGCGCCCGCCCGCGAGGCTCGTGCCGCCGATCACCACCGCTCCGATGGCGTCGAGCTCGTAGAGGTTCCCGCTGACCGGCGAGGCGCTGGCCAGGCGCGAGCAGAGCAGCACGGTGGCCAGTCCGGCGAGGAGGCCGGACAGCACGTAGACGCTGAAGATGATGCGCCGGACCGGGACGCCGGCGATGCGCGCGGCCTCGCGGTTGCCGCCCACGGCCACGACGTACCGGCCGTATCGCGTCCGGTTGAGGAGGATCCACCCCGCGATCGTGATCGCGATGAAGACGTAGACCGAGACGGGGATGCCCACGATCCGGCCGGTGCCGAACCAGAGCAGCGAGAAGGTGGCCGGGTCGCCGAACGAGCCGCCGTTCAGATCGAGGAGGCTCACCGGCAGCTTGTCGTTGAGGAGCAGCGCGATTCCCCGGGCGATGGAGAACATCGCCAGCGTCGCGATGAACGGAACCACCCGGCCGTAGGCCACCGCGGTGGCGTTCACCGTGCCGAGCGCGGTGGCGAAGGCGATCGTCCCGACGATGAAGAGGAGAGTGCTCGTGCCGTCGTCGCCGATCAGGATTCCCCCGAACACGCCGGCGGCGGCCACCATCGAGCCCACCGACAGGTCGATTCCCGCCGTGGCGATCACGAAGGTCATCCCGATCGCGAGCACGCCCACCACGCTCGCCTGGGTGAGCATGTTGCGGACGTTGTCCCAGGTCGCGAACGTGTCCGGCTTGAGGATGGCGCCGACGACGAACAGGAGGACCACCACCACCGCGAGGGCGTACTCCTGGAACTCCAGCGCCTTGACGCGCCCCGACCACCGCCGACGTGTTCACTCGACCTCCTCGGTAAGCACCGGGGCGTCGGTGGGCGCCACCGCGTGGCGGAGCAGCTCGCTCTCGGTGGCGTCCTTCCCGTCCACCTCGGCCACGATCTCGCCCTCACGCATGATCAGGATGCGCGTGCAGATGCCAATCAGCTCCTCGAGCTCGGAGGACACCACCAGCACGCCGAGGCCGGAACCGGCGAGGTTGCTGATGATCCGGTAGATCTCGGCCTTGGTGGCCACGTCCACGCCGCGGGTGGGCTCGTCCAGCAGCAGGATCCGGCACTCGTGCAGCAGCCAGCGCGCGAGCACCACCTTCTGCTGGTTGCCCCCCGAGAGCAGGCGGACGACGCGATCGGGATCGTCCGGGCACCGTGTTCAGCGCCCGAAGCTGCTCGCGCGCCGCGGCGCGCTCCCCCCTGATGTTCAGCACCAGCCGCGAGAACCGGCTGAGGTCCGCGAGGCGTCACGTTCTTCGTCTGGCTCCAGTCCAGCACCAGGGCCTGCGACTTGCGGTCCTCGGGAGCAAGCCCGAGCCCCCGGCGGATCGCGCGGCCCGGGTTGTTCGGCCCCAGCCGCTCCCCCTCGATGAACACCTCGCCGCTGTCCGGCGGGTCGAGCCCGTAGACGAGGCGCAGAAGCTCGGTGCGCCCCGAGCCCACCAGGCCGCCGAGGCCCACGACCTCGCCCGCGCGCACCTGGAGGCTGACGCCCCGGACCGCCGGGAGCCGCTTCGCGTCGCGCACCTCGAGCAGTACCCGGTCGGTGCCGGCCGGCCGCTCCGGGTAGAGCTGATCCACCTTCCGACCCACCATCAGCTCCACCAGCTCGTCGGTGGGGGTCGTGGCCGGAAGGCCGTTGGCCGTCGTGCGCCCGTCGGCCAGCACCGTGACCCGGTCGCCGATACGGCGGATCTCGTCGAGCCGGTGCGAGATGTACACCACGCCCACGCCCTCGGCGGTGAGCCGGCGCACCACATCGAAGAGCGTCTCGATCTCCGACTTGTCCAGGATCGCGGACGGCTCGTCCATGATCAGGAGCCGCACGTTGCCCGACAGGGCCCGGGCGATCGACACGATCTGCTTGCCGGCGGGGCGCAGCGCCCCCACCTTCGCGCGCGGCGGGATCGCCTCGTGCCCCAGGCGGGCGAGCAGCGCGGCCGACTCGCGGTACATCTTGTCGAGGTCGAGGAACGGGCCGCGCCGGGGCTCGTGCGCGAGGAAGATGCTCTCGGCCACGCTCAGGTCGTCCACCAGGTCGAGCTCCTGGTAGATCGTGGCCACGCCGCGCTTGAGCGATCCCGCCGGATCCCCCTTCGGCAGCGGCTCGCCGTCGAACAGGATCTCGCCGCCGGTGGGCTCCACCGCGCCGGAGACGCACTTGATCAGCGTGGACTTGCCGGCTCCGTTCGGCCCCAGCAGGCAGTGCACCTCGGCCTCCAGCACCTCGAGGTCCACGCCCTGGAGCGCCTTGACCCCCGGGTACTCCTTCACGAGGTTCCGGACCTCGAGCACCTTCTTCACCGGACCACCAGCCCGCGGAGGTTGTTGTGCGCCACCCGGAGCCCGGCCTCGACGAGCTCCGGCGTACCGCCCCAGACGGGATCCTCGTGCTCCACCGACAGCACGCCGTCGAAGCCGCCCTCGTAGAGCGTGTCCACGTACCGGCGGAAGTCCACCGCGCCGAGGCCGGGGATCCGGTAGCGCCACCACCCCATGTCCCACGGGTCCTCCTCCCGGGTCGAGGTGCGGCCGAAGAACCCGTAGCGGTTGCGCTCCTCCGGGAACGTCTCGGCGTCCTTCGCGTGCGCGTGGGCCACGCGGTCGACGTAGGGCTTCAGCGCCGCGACCGGGTCGATCCCGAGCCAGAGCAGGTGCGAGGGGTCGAAGTTCAGGTAGAGGCCGAGCCCGAACATCCACTCCCAGAGCTCGGGCGAGTACGCGAGGTTGCCGGGGTGGCCGTCCGGATGCCAGCCCTCCATCACGCAGTTCTCGATCATCAGGCGCACGCCGCGCTCGCCGGCGTAGTCCACGAGCGGCGGGAAGATCGCGCTCGGCCTCGCGCAGGTTCTCCGCGACGCTGCGCCCGGGATCGCGGCCGATGAAGGTCCCCACGGGCACGCCGCCCAGGGCGGCCGCCGCGTCGATGCAGGCGCGCAGGTGCGCGTGGTAGCCCTCGCGCTCGGCCGGGTCGGGAGCGAGGTTGTTGTCGTAGTAGGCGAGCCCCGACAGGGTCAGGCCGTGCTCGTCCAGGGCGTGAAGCGACGCGCTCCTGCTCGGCTTGATCGAAGGCGTCCGCCCTCACGTGGCTGGCGGTGAACGGCCGGTCCCCCAGGTGGGGCCAGGAGGCGAGCTCGAGCGCCTCGTAGCCGTTGGCCCCGGCCCACGCGGCGATGTCCTCGAGGCTGCGCTCGGGCATGCACGAGGTGAGGAACCCGAGCTTCATGCGGCCTCCGCCGGGGAGTCCGCGTGCGCCGGGCCGCCGGCCACGTCCACCCAGCTCTGCTCCCGCGAGGAGGTGAGCACCGCCTCGGTGATGAGCGCCGCGCGCAGGCCGTCGGCGAACGACGGCATTCCCTCCGCGGGCGTGCCGCCGCGGATGGCGGCGTACACATCGCGCCACGAACGCGTCGAAGCAGTCCGCGTAGCCCTGGGGGTGGCCGCCGGGAAGGAAGGCGTACCGCGCCGCGGGCGGCGAGAGCGTCGCCGGGTCGCGGCGAAGGATCGTCACCGCCTCGCGGCGTCCGCACCACAGGTCCTCGGGCTCCTCGTGGTCGAAGGCCAGCGCCTCGTCCGCGCCGTCGAGCTCGATCCACAGCCGGTTCTTGCGCCCGGCGGAGACCTGGCTCACCACCACGGAGCCCATCGCCCCGCCGTCGGTCTCGAACTGGACCACGGCGGCGTCCTCGGTGGTCACCGGGCGGGCCTCGCCCGGCTCCCCTCCGGACGCGAAGGCGTGCCGTCCCTCCGCGCCGAGACGCTCCGGCAGGACCGTGGTAGCGTCCGCGCCGAGACCCGCGCGATGCGATGGCCGGAGATGAACTCGGCCAGGTCGCACCAGTGCGACCCGATGTCCGCGAAGGCTCGCGAGGGGCCGCCCAGCCGCGCGTCCACCCGCCAGTTGTCGTCCTCGGGCCGCAGGAGCCAGTCCTGGAGGTAGCTGCCGTGGATCAGGCTGCAGCGCGCCGGTGTCACCGCCGCGGACCCGCTCGCGCGCCTCGCGAACGGTGGGGTAGTACCGGTACACGAACGGCACCGCGGCCTGCAGGCCCGTGCCGGCCGCGGCGTCCAGAAGGCGCCGCGCGCCCGCGGCGTCCAGGGCGAGCGGCTTCTCGCAGATCACGTGCTTGCCCGCCTCCAGGGCCGCCTCGGCCAGCGGCAGGTGAAGGTGGTTGGGGGTGCAGATGTGCACCACGTCGATGTCCGGGTCGCGCACCATCTCCTCGGCCGAGTCGAAGGCCCGCTCGGCGCCGAGGGCCTCCGCGGCGGCCTGCGCGCGCTCGGGAGACGAGGTGCTGACGCCCGCGAGGCGACCGCCCGCCAGACGCACCGACCGTGCGTGCACTCCTCCGACGAAGCCCGTACCAGCAATTCCCGCCCTCACAGGACCCACGCCGCGCAACCTAACCCGGACTTAGTTCGAATGTCAAGCAGAAGTCTGCTGAATGACGTACCTAAGACCGCATGTTCAGTTGGCCGGTGGTGTACTTTTGTCTGCTATGGAGAGGAACTCTCCAGGCGCCCCGCCGTCCTCCGCCGAGCAGCGCCGGCGCCCTCCTGCGCCTCATACGGCACGGGACCGCGATCACGCGCGCCGACCTGGCCCGGGAGACGGGGCTCGCGCGCTCGACGGTCGCTCAGCGCGTGGACGCACTGCTGGCGCAGAACCTGCTCTACGAGGCCGGGGGCAGCGCCTCCACGGGTGGCCGGCCGCCCACCGTGCTCGCCTTCAACCACAACGCCGGGGTGGTGCTCAGCGCCGATCTCGGTGCCACGCACGCCCGGGTGGCGGTGAGCGACCTACTCGGGGCGCCGCTGGCCGAGCGAGCGTCCGACCTCGACATAGCGCTCGGGCCCGGAGGCGGTGCTCGAATGGGCCACCGACCGCTTTGCCGAGCTGCTGGAGGAGATCGGGCGCCCCGCGACGGACGTGCGCGGCATCGGCGTCGGTGTGCCCGGGCCGGTGGAGTTCGACAGCGGACGTCCCGCCAACCCGCCGATCATGCCCGGCTGGGACGACTTCCCGATCCCGGATTGGTTCGCCGACTCGCTACAGCGCCGCGCCGGTCCTCGTGGACAACGACGTGAACATCATGGCGCGCGGCGAGCACCGGATGCACTGGCCCGACACCCAGCACCTCCTGCTGGTGAAGGTCGGCACGGGCATCGGCTGCGGCATCGTGGCCGACGGCCACATCCACCGGGGAGCCCGCGGCGCGGCCGGGGACATCGGCCACATCCAGGCCACCCGCAGCGAGGACGTGATCTGCCGGTGCGGCAACGTCGGCTGCCTCGAGGCGATCGCCGGCGGGCAGGCGCTGGCGAAGCGGCTCGAGGCCACGGGCGAAGACGCCACGCAGGAGCCGCGACGTCGTGCGCCTCGTCCTCGACGGGCACCCGGGAGCGATCAGGATGGTGCGCGACGCCGGGCGCACGCTGGGCGAGGTGCTCGCCGGCACCGTGAACTTCTTCAACCCGGCGGTGATCGTCATCGGCGGCGACATCGCCGAGGCGCGGGCACAGCTCCTCGCGGGCGTGCGCGAGGGGATCTTCAGCCGCTCACTGCCCCTCGCCACGCGGGACCTGCGGATCGTGCCGTGCCGCCTGGGGGACCGTGCCGGCGTGATCGGTGCGGCGATCATGGCCATCGAGCACGTGCTCTCGCCCGACGCGGTGGACCGCTCTCTCAGGCCCGCCGCGTAGGGCATCGCGGGTCCCTTCAGGGTCCCGGTTCAGGGGGCTTCCCCGATGTCCGGGGAGCGCGGTGGGAGCACTATCCCTCCATGCTCACGATCGAGAACGAAAGCCTTCTCTTCCGGCTGGCCGTCGCGGTGGTCGGCCTGCACGTGATCGACGACAACTTCGTGCAGCCCCAGCCCGGCACCTCGATCCCCGACCACCTGGTCAGCGGCCTCGTACCGCTCGCGCTGCTGGCGCTGGCGGCCTGGGCGTACCCGCTGCTCCGGCCCGGATTCCGCGGCACGCTGGCGCTGGCCATGGCTCTCCCCGCGCTGCTGAGCGGGGTGGAGGCCATCCACTACGGCAGTAGCACCGGCCTCTCGGGCGACGACTTCACGGGACTGCTGGCCATGGCGGCCTTCCCCCTGCTGCTCGGGCTCGGCGTCGTGACGCTGTGGCGCTCGCGGCGCCTCGGCGACCGCCTGTACCGCCGCTATCCGCGCCGCCTCCTGAAGCTCGCGGGCGCGGTTATCGTGGTGCCGTTGATCGCCATGCCGGTCGCCATCGCATACGTGGGGAGCCACGCGGCGCGCAGCGAGGTGCCGCCGGCCGAGCTGGGCACCGCATACGAGGACGTGACCCTGGAGACCAGTGACGGGCTCGAGCTCGAGGGCTGGTACGTGCCGTCGCGCAACGGCGCCGCCGTGATCGTCTTCCCCGGTCGCAGCGGCACGCGCAAGCAGGCCCGCATGCTCGCCCGCAACGGCTACGGCGTGCTGCTCTACGACCGCCGCGGCGAGGGCGCCAGCGAGGGCGACCCGAACGGCTGGGGCTGGGACTTCGACAAGGACATCAGGGCGGGCATCGACTTCCTCAAGCAGCGGGACGACGTGGATCGCGGCCGGATCGGCGGCCTCGGCCTCTCGGTCGGGGGCGAGATGCTGCTCCAGACCGCCGCCGAGACCAGCGACCTCGCCGCCGTGGTCTCGGAGGGCGCGGGCGCCCGCACGATGGCGGAGGAGGTCAGCGACGTCGAGGGGTTCGAGAAGGCGGGGGCCTTCGTCACCTATCTCGCTCGCGACACGGCCAACGCGGTGTTCTCGAACCAGATGCCGCCTCAGCATCTGAAGGAGCTCGTGCCCCGGATCGCGCCCCGGCCGATCCTGCTCATCCACGCCGGCAGCCGCGACGTGGGGACCCTCGGCCCGGACTACTACCGCGCCGCCCGCGAGCCCAAGCAGATCTGGGAGGTCCCCGCCGGCGGCCATACCGACGGAATCGACGCACGGCCCCGGGAATACGAGCGCCGCGTGGTCGCCTTCTTCCACGACGCGCTGCTGCAACGCCGGCAGCCCTGACCGGCGCGCGTCAGGGGCGGATCGGCGCGGCGTCCTGGATCTTCAGCGGGGTGATCGGCACGCCGTCGCTCCACCTGCCGTTGGAGCGATGCTGCCGGGTGTTGCCGAGCGCGTAGCGGCAGTTCCTCCCGTAGTACGCGCAGTCCCGCAATCCATCCCAGGCCTTCCAGCAGAAGTTCCAGTCGTAGGCGTCGGCCCCGTCCCTTCTCGCCGCGCACACGCCGTGCGGGGCCGAGAGCGGCGGGGTGCCGTGCGCGTCGGGACGTATGAGCACGAGGTCCTTGTTGCGCTTCGGGATGTGGCCGCAGCTTCGGGAAGATCGCGTTGCAGCTGCCGCCGAGCCTCCCTGGTCCGGCTCGGAGATGCACGCCCCTGCGCGCTCGAGTGGCATTGGAGCTTCACCGTTCGCGGGATGCCCGCCGAGCGAGTCGTCCACCGCGGGCTCCCCGAGGCCGTCGAGCGCACCGTCGTGCGGGTCCTCGAGCCAGATCGCCCGCGGCTTCGGCAGGTGCAGCTTCCGGTACCGGTTCGTGAGGTTCGCGGTGATGATCCCGCCGAAGGAGAAGCCGAAGTAGCTCGTCCGCTCGAGGTCCGGCTGCACCCGTCGCTTCGGCCTCGCCCGAAGATGGGCGAGGGCACCGCGGATCGCGCGCGTCGACGACTTCATGCACGGCTCGATGTCGAACGGGCCCGGGCAGGGGGTGGCGATGGCGGTCTGCCAGCGCGGGTAGATGACGATGCTCCCCTTCCGCACCGTGTGCCGGATCAGCTCGTACATCGAGTCGTAACCGGCGTACTCGCCGTAGCCGTGCATGACGATCGCGAGCGGCGCCCTCTTCGGCCGCGGCCTGATGGGCTCGAACACGTACCACGCGTCGGCGCCGCTGCCGCCGGAGCTGACCCGCCAGTCGCGATGGGAGTAGTCGCTTCCGCCCGGGCCCGGACTTGGGCTGAGGAGGCTGCGTGACGGCGGCCGCGCCCTCCGCGCGATCGGTCCCCGCGACCGCGCCGAGGAGCGCCGCCAGCAGGCCGATCGCCAGCATCGCCGGCGACGGCGCGCTTTCACTGAGCGGGACCGGGCGCGCGCAGCGGGAGGTCCTGGGCCGGGCACGCGGTCTTCGTCCCCTGGTCCAGTTCGGTTTGCAACGTGGGGTAGTCGCCGGCGATCTGCGCACGGGGGAGGCCATCGAGGGCGAGAACGGCATCGCCGGCGGCCAGCATCTGAGACCGCATCTGGCCGAAATCGATGGCCTTCCGCCCGAACGCCGGGTCGTAGAGGGTCCACGGCCCCGAGATCATCGCCAGCGTCGGAACGAGGCTCAGGTGGAAGTAGTTACCGAGGCCGCCCATCGAGCAGATCGGCGGCGCCAGGCTCTCGTTCGGCACCGCGAGGCCCTTCAGCACCGCGGTGCGGGGGAGGTTCCGGCGCTTGGTGGCCGCGACCGCCGTCTCGCGAAGGACCTCGCTGTCGCCCGCGCCGAACAGAGCGGGGTCGGCCCGGCCGGTGAACTTCAGATGCCTGGCCGTGCCCTCTCCGGTGGGCAGGATCTCGCGCGTACCGAGGTGCTCGATCGTGAAGGCGAACGCGATCCTCTTCTTGTCCAGCGGATAGTGCTGTGGGGTCAGGCCGTCGTCGCGGTACGCGTCGTGAGCGCTCGAGAACACAAACTCCAGCGTGCGTGGGTGGCAGCGCTTGGGCAGCTTGGCGTAGTAGCGAGCGAACGCCAGCATGCCGATCACGCCGTTCTCCTGGACCCACGAGTTGCCGTCGGTGTTCGCGGCGAGCACGATCTTCTCCGAGCTCTTGCCGGGAAGCCTGGCGATCAGGTTGCGGGTCTTCTTCCGGGCGATCGTGGCGCGGACCGTCACGCGGGCGGAGCTGCCCTGCGCCGCGAGCGCCTTGAGCTGCGTGGCCTGGGCACTGCCGACGAACACCGCCGGAACCCGGTAGAGCGTGCCCACGTGCGGGTCGTAATAACCGCGAACCTGCTTGCCCGGCACGTCGAAGGCAAATACGACTCCCCGGGCCCCGGCCTGGCCCGCCGCGATCAGCTCCTCATGCAGCGTGGCGAGATACGGCCGGGTGTATTCCGTGTAGCCCTCGAGGTCGGGCGTCAGGTATAGGCCCAGCAGCGGACCCACCGCGCCGAATGGAAGCGAACCGATCGGGAAGTCGCGAACGATGACCCTGCCGGCCGCGTTCGCGGCGGTGATCTCCTGATCCGGCGCGAGATACGCGAGCGGGCCGCCCTCCCCGCTCCCCGAAGTCGGCTTGGACCAGTGAACGGCTCCCGCGTCGGGGACGTTCACGCTCGACCCACCGGATCGGGTCACGCTGAGCCCGCCCGCCGCGCCGATGTCGAGACCGGGTCCGCGCTTGAAACCGGTGCGCGGGAACCAGCCGTAGGGCTTGAAGGGCCGCGAGCGAATGCTCAGCCCCGCTGCGCGGGCGTTCTTCTCCAGCCACGCGATCGCCCTGTTGTGGGCCGAGCTGCCCAGGACGCGCGGACCGAAGCTGTTGAACTTCGCGGTCATCTTCCGCAGCTGTGCGCTGCTCGTGAAACGGGTGGCGTTCACGACGTTGGGACACGACGCGCCGGCCGCGGCCGCGGGGCCGGATGACGTGTCGCCGGAGCTCACCCCGGCTGAGGCGCCCACCGCGGGCGCGGCGAGAAGTGCCATCACGCACACGACCAGTGCGGCTCTGAGTCCGGTGAACCTCGTGCGCGACATATCCAACCTCTCCTCTATTGGTGCATCCTGCGAAACCCGGCGTGCAGACACCCGGCGACTGTACCCCGCAGCCTCACCGGCGGGCGTACGGGATGAGTCGCACCGGCCCGAGCAGCCCATACGTCTGGAGCGGGCGCGTGGCGTAGCCGGCGTAGTCGGGATCGCCCGCCAGCCCCTGCGTCACGATCGCGTTGTTCAGCGTGGTGGACACCTCGAGCCTGAGTGAGTTGCTTCCGGCCCGCAGCGGCCGCGTCACGTCCGTGGGCGACTCGCCCGGGCACCGGCGGGCTGGCCACGCGGCGGCCGTTGACCCAAAGCCGCAGGCCTCCGCCGAACGCGCCCGGATCGAGGAGCACGCCCCGCCCTCGCCTGAGCCACCGGGTGGGGACTCGCACCGTCGCGGTGTAGGTGCCCGTGCCGGACTTCCCGCGCAGCTCGGCGATGTTCCCCCAGGCGGTGAGCGCCGGAAGCGTTCGCTCGACCCTGGCGTCGCCGCTCGGCGCCGTCGTCTGCGCGGATACGCGCCAGGGCCCGCGGACGGCCAGCGATCCGGGAAGCCGCCGCGGCCGGCTTCTCGCCACGGCGTCCCCGGCGGCGGTCGAACGTCAGCAGAGCGGTGTCGCCGGCCGCCAGCGCTACCGGAAGCGTCACCCGCCGGCCGTGGCGGACGGAGCGGCCGAGGCGGGTGGCCCGGCCGGTCCAGAGGTCCACCTCGGTCGGTGCGCCGGACGTGGCGAAGCTCACGACGGCCCGGGCGCGGCGGGGCGAATCGTTGTAGAGGAACCACACGTCGCCGGCCGCCGTGCGCCGGTGCACGGGAACGATCGCCGTCGTGCGACGCGGGCGGAAGTCGGGCCTGACGGCGAGCCTGCGCAGCGCACGGAGCAGGGCACCCGGGCTGGATGCGGAGCGAACGTTGGGCAGCGTGCGCAGGCGGCGGATCGCTGCCCTCACCGCGGCGTCCTCGCCTCGCGCGCCTTTGAAACCGACGCCGGCCGTGGGCGGCCGGCCGTAGATGACGACCGGGAGCCCTGCCCGCGCCAGCCCGACCAGGCGCTCGGCCGCGACCTCGGGTAGCGAGGTCTGATCGTCCACCACCAGCGCCTTGTACGAAGGCCCGCTGCTCAGCAGCCGGCCCCGTCGCACGGCGCCGCGACGCGGGACGCTCACCGGGTCGATCACGTCCCAGCTGTAGCCGGCCTGCTGGAGAGCGGGACGGAGGATCTCCGTCGTGCCGACGCCGGGGGGGCCGCCGATCCCGTTCACGGTGGACTGTCCGTTCAGGAGCGTCAGGTCGACTCGGGGGCGGCCCTTGCGCAGCGCCGCGCCCGGCGCGTCCGAGGTAGTCGCTCAGACCGCGAAGAGACCGCATCAGCGGCCAGCGCTGGTTCCAGGCGTCCGAGAACTCCAGCGTCCGGCCGCAGAACGCGCACCACCCGGGCCAGCCCGGGCTCGGCCGGGGCAGGTCCGCGCCGCCCTTGAACAGCCGGTAGGCGAACCCGTGGAGCGCCATGCGCGTGACGCCCGCGGCCAGCGATCGGTCGGCGAGCGCCCTGAGATCCTCGAGGCGCACCCGGAACTGACCGTCCAGCACCGCGCCCCATTCGTTCGTGATCACACGCGCGCCCGAGAGATGGGCGCCGGAGACCACCTGCCGGTAACGGTCCAGGACGGTGCGGCCCTCGGCCGAGCCGAGGGTGACGGGAGTCGGTGCACCGATCGACGGATCGCCGAATCCGAGCGTCTCGACGTCCGGCCGCTGCAGGGCGGCGGCCAGGCGGCTGTTCTCCGTCCGTCCCCACGTCTCCGATGCCGGCCTGATAGGCCTGCCCGCGCGAGCGCAGCCCCTTCCTGTTCGCCCACCTCCTGATCGGCCGCAGGTGGTTGTCGATCAGGAGGTCGTTCAGCGTCCGCTCGAAGTCGTGCTTGAGGCGCCCGCCGAGGGCGCGGCGGAAGGTGAACTCGTCGAACAGGCCCGGCAGCAGCGGGGTGAGCGCGTACCCCCGGCGCTGTGCGAACTCGCGCGGCATCGTCTGCGTCCAGAAGACCGCGGATTGGCCCGCGGCCGCGGCTCCGTGCTCGACCTCGAAGGAGTCCTCGAAGACGTCGCCGCCGTTGCGACGGAGGAGCGGCGCCATGTCGCCGCCGAAGAGCATGCGGTCGAAGTCCCGCAGCACGAGGTCGATGGCCGATCGGCTGAAGTGGTCGGGCACGAGCCACCCCTCCGAGCCGCCTCCGGGGATCTTGGCCCGCATGAGCGAAGGCCGCATCCAGAATCCGAACAGCTTCCACCTGCCGGCGGGAACCGCCCACGTGAGCTGCCCGCTCTCGACCCTGCCGGTCAGGTCCACGGCCGACTCCGGATCGAGGGCCTGCGGGCTGCCCTCGTCGAGGACGCGGATGGCGGTCGCTGCGATCAGCCGCCTCCGGTCGCCCCCGGGCGGGGGGCTGTCGGGGACCGGCCCGGCGTAGGTCGTGGGACCGGTGAGGTCCACCGCTCCGTAGTGGAGGTCCTGCACGGAGGCCTCCTTCGAGAGGTCCTCGATGCTCGGCGAGGAGATCGGCCAGCCGGGGCCGAGCGTCGTGTCGAAGTCGAGGCCGAGCCGGTTCGCCTCGAGCAGCGCGGCCCGAGTGCGCTCCCGAAAGGCGGGGGTGCCCCAGTCCCTCCCGTTCGCCAGCAGGATCTGCTCCACGGCACCGAACCCGGCCGCCTTCATGGCCCGGAGCTCCGCGCGCAGCTCACCGGGGTCCACGCTGCCGTGGGGCCACCACCAGCGGAACTCGGGCCGCGTCTCGGGCGGCACCGCCGCCAGTGAGCCCGCGAGATCGCGCGGCTGTGCCGCCGAGGCGAGCGGCAGCGGCGCCAGGCACGCGGCGACCACCGCGGCGGCGGCGGCGATACGGCGAGAGTTCAACCCCATCACGTGCACGCTTCTCCCGACTGTGCACCCTCGCATACATCTTGCAGATGTGTCAACCTTCAGGCCGTGACCGGTGTCGACACCGCGGGCAGCGCGTTCAGCGCCGCGTACAGGGCCGCGACGGGAGGCGCCGAGCCGAGCCGCCCTACTCCTGCGCACGCCTTCGAGGCGGCGCGCGAGCTCTACCTCTCCGGCGAGCGAATCGACATGCGCCGCCTCTCGGACACGCTGGGCGTCTCGCGGACCACGCTGTACAAATGGTGCGGCTCGCGAGAGCAACTGCTCCTCGACGTGATCTGGTCCGTCACCCGCGACGTGGTCCGGGGAATCGAGGCCGAAACCGCGGCCCTCAGAGGCACCGCCCGTCTTCCCGGGGCGTCCGCCTGTTCCTCGAGGCGTCACAGCTCGATACCGCCCTGCACGCCCTGGTGCGCAACGAGACACACGCCGCGCTGCGCCTCATGACCGCCCCGGGTGGTCACGACGACCGGCTCATGGCTGAGCTGGTGCGCCTGATCGAGGACGAAACGAACATCACGACATGCACCTCCGGACCTCGCCCGACCTGCTCGCCCAGGCGATCGTCAGGCTCGCGGAGAGCTTCTTCTACAACGGCGCGTTCGGCTCCATAGAGCCACGGATCGACGACGCCATGCAGGTGGTAGAGCTCATCATGCGCGGGGCGACCAACGAGCGTCCGCGAAGCAAGCGCAGTCGACGCTAGGGGCCGCCGTCGAGCTCTCGCTGCCCCTCTTCAAGTCCTGACGCGGACGAGGTCGGCGCGGCTGAGCTTGCGGTGGCTTCTGTAGCCGGCGTTGGCGAGGTTGAGGTCGAACTCGGCCAGCAGTGTCCGCATGACGTGGCTGACGCCGGCCTGCCCGTCCAGGGCAAGGCCGTAGACGTACGGACGGCCGACGAGGACGGCGTCTGCGCCGAGGGCGAGTGCCTTGTAGGTGTCCGTGCCGGTACGAACGCCTGAGTCGAAAAGGACGGCGAGCCGATCGCCCACGGCGTCAACGATCCGCGGCAGGGCGTCGATCGACCCGATCGCCCGGTCGCCCTGGCGGCCGCCGTGGTTGGAGACCACGATGCCGTCGAAACGGCGCTTGGCCGCGAGCTTCGCGTCCCTCGCGGTCTGGACTCCCCGCAGGAGGATCGGGCCGTCCCAGCCCTTCCGGATCCGCCGCAGCGGCCTCCAGCTTCGGCCGGCGCGAGGGGCCGTGATCAACAGGTGGGTGTAGCCGGCGGCCCGGGCGCGCCGCAGGAGACTCAGGTTCAGATCGCCGTCTCTGGGCCAGTCCATCTGATACCAGCGAGTTCCCTCGCCGTTCGCGGCGGCGACCTCTTCGAGGGAATAGCCGGCCCGCGCGGACTGGATGTACGTGAGCTCCAGGCCGGCGGCAGCGCGGGCGCTGGCCAGCTCCCCGTCGGCGTGAGCGAGCTTCTGGCGTCCCACCGGGCGCGAAGATGACCGGCGCCGGCATGCGGGTCCCGAGGACGGTCGTGGACAGGTCGCGCTCCGCCCGGTCGATGAACATCCGCGGGACGATCCGCCAACCGCGAAACGCTCTCGCGTTCGCGCGCGCCGCCGCCTCGCCTCCTGCGCCGGCCAGGAAGTACCTCCGAGCCCGCCGGTCGAGCACCTCGGCGGCCTCGGGCCTCGAGCTTGACGAGATTGGTGGTGACCTCTGGAACCTGGCCCTGGGCCATGCCCCTGAGGTAGATCTCCGATTGGTACCCGTAGTAGGACGAGGGTGCGGCCGGGGGGCTCACCTGAGCGGAGCGGGCGATGCCCGGGCGCCGGGCGGCCGGCGGCGAGTGCCCCGGGGGCGAGCACCGTGGTGGCGGCCGCCGAGCCGACCGATCCGATGAACTGGCGACGGGTGTGCTGAGACATGCGCGTGGCCTCTCGCTCAGCGAACCCTGGTCAGAGAGGCCGGGCTGAGCTTCCGGTGGCTCCTGTAGCCGTTCCTCGCGAGGGTGCGATCCAGTTCGGCCAGCAGCGTTCGCATGACTCGCGCGACGCCCGCCTGCCCGTCGAGGGCCAGGCCGTAGACGTACGGACGGCCGATGAGGACGGCGTCTGCGCCGAGTGCGAGTGCCTTGTAGGCGTCAACGCCCGTGCGGATGCCGGAATCGAACAGGACAGCGAGCCGATCGCCGACCGCGTCCACGATCGGCGGCAGGGCGTCGAGTGACGCGATCGCGCCGTCGACCTGGCGGCCGCCGTGATTCGAGACCACGATGCCGTCGATGCCGTGCTTCGCCGCGAGCTTCGCGTCCCGGACGCTCTGGATTCCCTTCAGCAGGATCGGGCCGTCCCAGTTCCGCGCGAATCAGCGGCAGCTGCTTCCAGCTCAGGCCGGGGTTCTGGAACAGCGACGCGAAGGCGATGCCGGCGGCCACCGGATCCTGGTCGGCCGGCACGCTCAGGCGGCGGGTGAAGACCGGGTCGCTGGTGTAGTTGGCGATGCCCAGGTTCGCCAGAAACGGCGAGTAGCCGCGGTCGAGATCGAGTGGCCGCCAGCCCAGCTGGGTCGTGTCGAGCGTTATCACGAGGTGCGTGTACGCCGGCCGCGCGGGCGCGCCGCAGGAAGCTCACGGTCAGCTCGTCGTCGCGCGGCCAGTAGAGCTGGTACCAGCGCGATCCCCCGCCGTTGGCCGCAGCCACCTCTTCCATGGAGTAGGCGGCCTGAGTGGAGTGGATGTACGTGAGCTTCAGGTCCGCGGCGGCGCGGGCGCTGGCCAGCTCACCTTCCGGGTGTGCGAGCTTCTGCACGCCGACGGGCGCGAAGAGAACCGGGGCGCGCATGCGGGTCCCGAGAACGGTGGTCGACAGATCGCGGGCCGGGTGGTTGCGCGTCCTCCTCCGTTTGACCCGCCACTGCCGGAAGGCCGCCGCGTTCGCGCGCGTGGTCTCGCGATTCGCCGGCGCCGGCCAGGATGTAGGCCAGGGACTCCGGCTCCAGCACCTGGGCGGCCCGGTCCTCCAACTGCGAGAGGTCCTCGGGGATGCTCCCCGCGCCCGCTGCCCGGATCACTGCCTGCCCCGTTGCCTGGTGTTCGAGGTGGGTCCGCCTCAGGGCCGCGGCGACCAGTTCGGGGACAGCGCGGCCACTGGGTCCTGGCTTATATCCGTGAGGCCGGTTCCGTCTCGGTTCATCGTGTAGACGTCGACTCCTGTTCCCGTCACGCCCAGCTCGAGCAGAAGCTTCGAGCCGTCTGGGGACCAATCGATCGTGTTGGGCACGGCGTCCGGCCGCTCTCCGACCCCGGTCACCGGTCCACCCTCGGGACTCACGAACGAGATCAGGTGCTCGTCGCCGAAAAACGCGATCGTCCGCCCATCGGGTGACCACGCCGGGTTCTGCCCGCTAGCTACGAACTGGACGTCGCTGCCGTCGGGAGCCATGGTCCGGATGCCCTGTTGGCAGAAGCACACGAGGCGGGTGCCGTCGGGGGACCAGTCCAGGGCCGCCTGACCCGACGCGTTCTCGTAGATGAGCGTCTGGTTCTGGCCGTCGGCATCCATGACGAACAGGTCGAGGGGGTCTGACCGTCGCGCCGCGAGAGGAAGGCGATCTTCGACCCATCCGGTGACCATTTGGGAGCCTGATCCGTCCCCACATCGGTCGTCAGGCGCACCTCGTCGCCGCCGTCCGGGTCGGAGCTGTAGATGTCGACATTTCCGCCCGCTCGGAGTGTAGGCGAGCCGCCGCGCATCGGGCGACCAGGCAGGGTAGGCCTCGGCGGTGAAGTTCTCGGTGATCCGGACCGGGTTGGATCCGTCGGACTCCATCCGGTAGAGCTCGAATGCCCGCCCGTCACGCGCGCTCGAGAACGCGATTCCCGACACCGCGCCGGCCTGGTCGGTCGTGAAGGTCTCGTCCTGCTGAACGCAGCCGTTCCGCGGCGGGGCGGTGCAAACCTGGTCAGTGATAGGTGGTTTCCGGCTCGAGGCCCGCGATTGCCTCGGAGAACCGGATACGGCCGGTCGTCCTCGGCGTCGGCAGGAATGTCGAGCGTTCGCTCCGGCGTCTCGAGCCCGTACTCCGGTGTCGTGCCGTACCTGAAGGCAGTATGAGATCTGGCCCGGCTGCTCGTTCGAGTACACGACCCCGTTGAGGGTCGCGCCGACATCGGTGACGTCCGTGGCCGGAGTAGGCGTGCCAATCGAGCAGGAGGCCAGGCCAGCGCCGCTCCGGTGAGCGGCAACAGCAGCCCGGAAAGCTTGCGCACCCCCATCCCCATCTTCGATTCACACTACCCCCGCGAGGCGGCTGGCGCCACCGCGCGACCTAGTCTCAGTCCGGCGGCGCGAGGGCGTACAGCCGCACGCGTTCGTCGATGCCCTTGACCTTGCGCCGCCGCCGGCGTCGCGCCCAGGTGGCGCCGGTGGCGCGCTGCTCGACCTCCTCCGTGGCCGAGGATCTCTCCGGGCTTGGCCAGCCCGGCCACACGGCTGGCGAGGTTCACCGTGGCGCCGAACCAGTCGCCGCCGCGAGTTGTGGCCGGGCCGAACGCGATGCCGGCGCGCACGCCGGGGAAGTCCGGCCCCTCGGCGGCGATCCGCTGTGTGAGCCGTTCGACCACCGTCACGAGCGCGTCCGCATCCTCCGAGACGAACATCGCCGCGTCGCCGATCATCTTGACCAGCGTGACCGGGCGGCGGACGGTGTCGGCGGCCAGCTCGCCCAGACGGCCGGCGATGCGGCCCACGTCCTCCGGGGGCAGCTGCCCGCCGAGGCGGGTGTAGCCGACGAGGTCGGCGAAGGCCACGGCGATGTCGCGGCTCTCGGTGAGCCGGCCGGTGTCCCGCTCCGCGTCCGTCACCAGCCGCTGGCTGATCCCCGTGCGCAGGTGGGCCAGCAGCTGCAGCCGGAGCAGCTCGGTGACCTCCGGCACCAGACGCTCGGTGGCAGCGATGTAGCGCAGCGCAATCTCGTCCTGCGACACGCCGCGCTCGAGCAACGCGTTGCCCACGAGCAGCCGTGTGGCGTCGGCCGTCTGCGCCATCCCGCGGCTGAGGACGCGCAGGACCTCGAGGAGCTCGCTTCGGGGAAGGCCCGCGTCGAGGAAGCCGCCGATCAGCTTCGCGAGATCCACGTCGTCCCGCGAGAACGCGCGCTCGCCCCGCCCCGGATTGGGACGCCCGGCCGCCTGCATCAGCTCACGGACGAACGCCGTCCCCAGCCCGGAGGCCCGAGCCAACGTCGCTGAGGGTGAACTCGGCCGCTCCTCCGCCCAGGGCGGACTGAACGGCCAACCCCGGGAGCCGGCCCTCGGCGGCGGCACGCTCGATCTCCTCCGGCCCGTGGCCGGCTCGAGCCACCCGCGCCGCGAGGTCCGTCGTGTCGGTCATCCAGTGAAGGTACCCATGGCAATAGGGTCGCGGGATGAGCGTTCTCGACCTTTACAAGCTGGACGGCAGGGTGGCCCTGGTCACCGGTGCCTCATCGGGCCTTGGCGTGGCCTTCGCCATCGCCCTGGCGGAGGCCGGAGCCGACGTGTCGGTGTGCGCGCGGAGGGCCGACCGCCTCGACGAGACCCGCGCCAAGGTCGAAGCGCTGGGGCGGCGCTGCATCGCCATCTCGGCCGACGTGTCCAAGGTCGAGGACTGCGACCGCGCGGTGGCCGAGACGGTGGACCGGCTCGGCAGAGTCGACGTGCTGGTGAACAACGCCGGCATCGGCACCGCCGTGCCCGCGACCCGCGAGCAGCCCGACCAGTTCCGCCAGGTGCTCGACGTGAACCTGATGGGCTCCTACTGGATGGCCCAGGCCTGTGGCCGCGTCATGAAACCGGGGTCGGCGATCGTGAACATCGGATCGGTGCTCGGCTCCACCACCGCCGGCCTGCCCCAGGCCGCGTACGCCGCCAGCAAGGCCGCCATCGAAGGCCTCACCCGCGACCTCGCCTCACAGTGGACCTCCCGCAAGGGCATACGGGTGAACGCGCTGGCCCCCGGCTTCTTCCCCTCCGAGATGACCGACCAGTACCCCGACGGCTACCTCGACGCCATGATGCTCCGCGTCCTCAGCGGCCGGAAGGGCGACCCCGAGGAACTCGCCGCCGCACTCCTCTTCCTCGCCAGCGATGCCTCCGGATACGTGACCGGCGCCGTGCTCCCCGTCGACGGCGGCATGGTGGCCACTTAGTGGCGCGATAGACAAAGTCGTCCTACGTTGGAGCTGTGCAGGGGAGTGGACCACGTATGTCCACGGTTGCCTGCGGGGCCGTCCTGCTCTTGGTCGCCCTCGCGGCGATCGTGACCGGCGCCGACCGTGGATCGGCCGGCCCGGCGTTCGCCAATGCGGCGACGCAGGAGTTCACGGCCGTCGCCGACTCCTACGTGCGCTCGGACCGCACCACCACCAAGTACGGCACCCTCGCCGAGCTGTGGGCCGACAACTCGCCGGTCACGCGCTCCTACCTCCGCTTCCAGGTGGCGGGGGTGTCCGGCACGATCAACCGCACGCTGCTGCGGGTTCGCGTGACGGCGAACCACACGACGGGCTTCCAGGTGCGGGGGGTGTCCAACACCACCTGGGGCGAATCCACGATCACCTGGAGCAACGCCCCCGCCGTGTCGTCCACGGTCACCGGCACGTCCGGCCGGCTCACCGCGGGCACCTGGGTGAACGTGGACGTGACCGCGCTCATCAGGACGGCGGGCACGTACAGCCTCGCGCTCACCACCACGTCGAGCTCGAACGCGGTGCTCGCAAGCCGCGAGACCGGCGCCAACGCCCCCCGCCTGGTGGTGGAGAGCACGCCCGCCGACACCACGGCGCCGAACACCACGATCTCCGCGGGCCCGACGGGCACGGTCACCTCCGGCGCCGCGAGCCTCTCCTTCTCCTCGTCCGAGACGGGCTCGACCTTCCAGTGCGCGCTCGACTCCGGCGCCTACGCGACCTGCACCTCGCCGAAGAGCTACAGCGGCCTGGCCGACGGCGTGCACACCTTCAGTGTGCGGGCCACCGACGCCGCCGGGAACACCGACGCCACCCCGGCCACGCGCACGTGGACGGTGCAGACGCCCGACACCACCGCGCCCGACACCGCGATCACGGCAGGACCGAGCGGCACCGTGGCCTCCGGCCAGGCCGGCCTCACCTTCACGAGCGAGCCCGGCGCCACGTTCCAATGCTCGCTCGACGCCGGCGGCTACGCACCCTGCACCTCACCCAAGGACTACACCGGCCTGGCCGACGGCCAGCACACCTTCAGGGTGCGCGCCACCGACGCCGCCGGGAACACCGACGCCACCCCGGCCACGCGGACCTGGACCGTGCAGACAGCTGACACGACCGCGCCCGACACCGCGATCGAGCGCGCCCCCACGGACACCTACCGCTCCGGCGCCGCCGACTTCACCTTTGCCTCCGAGCCGGGCGCGCGGTTCGAGTGCCGCATCGACGGCGGCGCATTCGCCGACTGCGCTGCGTCGCCCACCTTCCACGTTGCCAACGGCCGGCACGAGCTCGAGGTGCGGGCCGTGGACGCGGCGGGCAACGCCGACCCGACCCCCGCGAAGAAGACCTGGTGGGCGGACGCCCTGATGCAGAACGGGAACTTCGAGACCCCGATCACCGGCTGGACCACCCAGAACGGCGGGTATGCGGTGGCGGCGTGGCGGACGGGTATCGGCACGCTCTCCACGGTGGGCGGCGGGATGGCCGGGCCGCAGGCCGGCCGCGTGGTGGCCGCCACCACCGGCAGCCTCGAGATGCACGGCTCGCCGCGTCCGATCAACTCCGCCGCCCTCGGCGCCACCTATGCGGCCCGCGGCTCGGTGCGGAGCGAGACGCCGGGCAAGACGGTGTGCCTGCGGCTCCGCGAGTGGAACAACGAGGCGATCGTGGGATCGGCCCAGCGCTGCGTGACCACCACGGGCTCGTGGACCTCCTTCGGCGCGCTCGACTACACGACCCTCCAGAACGGCAGCGAGCTCGACCTGCTCGCCTACCAGTCGGCGACCGCTGCCGTGGGCGACAGCTTCGACCTGGACGGCATCTCGATCAGCAACGGCAGCCCCGAGGTGGCCCCCACCCCGGAGCCCACCGGCGACCCGGTCCTGCTGGCCGCCGGCGACGTGGCCTCCTGCTGGTCGAGCGGCGACGAGTCCGTGTCGCAGCTGCTCGACTCGCTCCCGGGCACGATCGCCATCGTGGGCGACACGGAGCAGAACCACGGCTACACCGACGAGTTCAGCGGCTGCTTCGACCCCAGCTGGGGCCGCCACAGGGCGCGCACGAAGCCGGCCGTGGGCGACCACGAGTACAGCACCCCCGGTGCGCCCGGGTACTTCGACTACTTCGGCGCGGCCGCCGGCGGGCGCGGCAAGGGCTGGTACAGCTACGACCTCGGCAGCTGGCACATCGTGGTGCTGAACAGCAACTGCGACGAGCTCGGTGGCTGCGGGCCCGGCACGGAGCAGTACGAGTGGCTGAAGCAGGACCTCGAGGCCAACGCGGGCAGCTGCATCGGCAGCTACGTGCACCACCCCCGCTTCAGCGGCGGCGGGGTGCACGGCAGCCAGACGCGGGTCCAGCCCTTCTGGGAGCTCCTCTACCAGCACCGCGCCGAATGGGTGCTCGGCGGCAACGACCACAACTATCAGCGCTTCGCACCCCAGACCCCCACGGGCGAGCTGGACGCGAACGGGATACGCCAGTTCGTGGTGGGCACCGGCGGCACGATGCACTACGCCCTCGGCGCACCGCTGCCCGGCACCGAGGTGCAGAACTCGGGCGCCTTCGGCGTCCTCAAGCTGACCCTCCACGACGGCAGCTACGACTGGCGCTTCATCGCCCAGGACGGCAAGAGCTTCACCGACAGCGGGAGCAAGGACTGCTCTCCCCTCCCCGGCCCGGCGGAGCCGCCGGACACGACGATCGACTCCGGGCCGTCCGGCACGGTGCAGTCGGGCGCCGCCTCGTTCGGCTTCTCGGGCAGCGGGGGCGCCGCGTCGTTCGAATGCTCGCTGGACACGGGCACCTTCGCCGCGTGCACCTCGCCCAAGGCCTACTCCGGCCTGGCCGCCGGTGAGCACACGTTCCGGGTTCGTGCGCTGAGCGCCGGCGGTGCGCCCGACGCCACCCCCGCGAGCAGAACGTGGACCGTGGCGGCGCCGGCGCCCAACCTGATTGTGAACGGTGACTTCGAGGCCTCGGTGACCGGCTGGTACGGGTACAAGGCCGGGGTCTCTTCGGTGACGGGGGGCGCCGAGGGCGCCAGGGCCGCTCGGATCGCGCTCAACGCGTCGGCCACGAGCTTCAGCGTGGCCACCTCGCCGTATCCGGTGACCTCCACGGTCGCGGGCACGCGCTATGAGGCGGGCGCCTTCGTACGCAGCAACGTGCCGGGCCGGACCGCATGCCTGCGGATCCGCGAGTGGCAGAACGGCGCCGTGATCGGCTCGGCACAGAGCTGCCGCGCCGCCCCGAGCGCCTGGGACCGCTTCACGAGCGTGCCCTACACCGCCCTCGGCGGCGGCTCGATCGAGGTCTACGCCTACCAGCTGAACGCGGTGACCGGCGACAGCTTCGACCTCGACGGGGTCACGCTGCGCGTGGTGCCCTAGTCGGACAGTGAGGCACCTCACAGTTCGGACCGCCTCGGCGCGGGATGCTGGCCCTCCACTGGTCCGAGCGAAGGAAGAGCCATGGAAATCATCATCTTCTGCGTCGTCATGTTCTTCGCCGTCGTGTACGGCTACTACACGGTCGACGGCAGCGGGATCGCCGAGACGCCCTACGGGAAGATCCACGGCGGGGCGCCGGGCGCGATGGGGCCGAGCAGCGTCTCGGGCCGCGACGAGCGCGTCTCCATGCGGGATTGGACGCGCGGCACGCGCTAGGGCCGTCCGTTTGTAGTCTCCGGCCGGTGACCTACGTCATTGCCGGCAGCTGCATCAAGGACGACTCCTGCATCGAGGTCTGTCCGGTCGACTGCATCCACCCGAAGCCGGGGGATCCGGACTTCGAGACGGCCGAGCAGCTCTACATCGATCCCGAGCTCTGCATCGACTGCGACGCCTGCGTGGAGGCCTGCCCCGTCGACGTGATCTTCGCCGAGGCCGAGATCCCCGAGAAGTACGACTACGCGCTCGAGCTCAACGCGCAGTTCTTCGCCGGGCGAAGCACGATCGAGCGCACCGCCACCTGATGGACCGCACGCGACCGCGGGTCGCGATCGTCGGCGCCGGGCCTGCCGGAGCATTCGCCGCCGCCGGCCTGCTGCGGGCCGACGGCGATACCGAGATCGACCTGTTCGAACGGCTGCCCACGCCGTGGGGGCTGCTGCGCGGCGGGGTGGCGCCCGACCACCAGGAGATAAAGCGCCTGGAGGACACGTTCGACGCTCAGACGCTCCAGCGCGGCTGCCGCTTCTTCGGCAACGTGGAGGTCGGCCGCGACATCTCGCACCTCGAGCTGATGGATCACTACACAGCCGTGGTCTACGCCACCGGGGCCCAGACCGACAAGTCGCTGGGGATACCCGGGGAGGACATGCCGGGCAGCTGGGCCGCCACGGACTTCGTGGCCTGGTACAACGGCCACCCGGACTACCGCGCGCGCGAGTTCGACCTCTCGGCCGAGCGGGCCGTGGTGATCGGCAACGGCAACGTGGCGGCGGACGTGGTCCGCATGCTCACGCTGAGCGTCGCCGAGCTCGAGCGCACCGACGTGGCCGACCACGCGCTCGAGGCGTTGCGCGAGAGCCGCATCCGCGAGGTCGTCGTGCTCGGCCGGCGCGGCCCCGCGCAGGCGGCCTTCACGAGCGCCGAGCTGCGTGAGCTGGGGCGCCTGGACGGCGTGGACGTGCGGGTCGATCCCCGCGAGGTCGAGCTCGACCCGGTGTCGCGCCGAGTGGCTGGACGAGGAGGGCACGTTCACCGCGCACAAGAACGTGGCGCTGCTCCGCGAGTTTGCGGCCAGGCCCCCGCGCCCCGACGCCGGGCGACGGATCGAGCTGCGCTTCCTGCGCTCCCCGGTGGAGATCCGCGGGACGGAGACCGTCGAGGCGGTGGACGTCCGTCGGAACGAGATCGTGCGGGACGACGGCGGTGTCCTGAGGGCGCAGCCGGTGGACGAGCAGGTGGAGACGTTCGAGGCGGGCCTCGTGCTGCGCTCGGTGGGCTACCGAGCGGTACCGCTGCCCGACGTGCCCTTCGACGAGCGGAGCTTCGTGCTCCCGAACGAGCGCGGCCGGGTGCTCTCACCCGATGGCGAGCCGATCCCGGGCGTCTACGCCGTCGGCTGGATCAAGCGCGGTCCCACCGGGATCCTGGGCACCAACAAGCGCGACGCCGAGGAGACCGCCGGCTGCCTGGTGGAGGACCTGCGGGCGGGGAGCGCTGCGCGCAGCCGCCGAACGCCCGCCGCGAGCAGATCGACGCCCTGCTCGCCGAGCGCAGGCCGGACCTGGTCACGGTCGAGGGCTGGCGCGCGATCGACACCCACGAGGTCGAGGGCGGGCGCGCCGCGCAGCGGCCCCGGGTGAAGCTGGCATCTCGCGAAGAGCTGCTGGCCGCGGCCTCCGACGACTAAGCGAGGCGCTCTTCGATGGCGACGGGGATCTCGTCCGCCGCTCGCTCGACGGCGGGCGCCGGCCGTCCGAGCTCCTCGGCGGTGAGGCGGGCCATGCGCTCGCATGCGTGGCGCGCGAATCTGACCTGCTGTCCCCTTCCGAACACACGGAATCCCCACCTGATCACGGGATTCGGGATCCGGGCGGGGCGGGACACCACGGTGATGCGGAACTCCACCCGGCCGTCGTCCAGCCACTTCCACAACTCGAAGCGCATGCGGCCCTGCTCGAGATGCCCCTGCAACGTCTCGTAGTACCACCCCCACACGCGGACGCCTGCCGTTCTCGACGTCGCGTGCTTCGTCGATCAGGCCGCCCACCCGTACGCCGAAGTGGAACCGAGTCCGAGGAAGCGGGCCTCGAGCAGCATGTCGCGGCCCTCGAAGGGTGAGTCGTCGCGGAACACGGCGTGGATGATCTTCGGGTCGGCGAACTCGTAGTCCGCCATCAGGCGCTTGGCGATCTCCCAGGAGCCCCCGGCGACGGGATCGCCCGGCGGCTCCGGTGGAAGCGCCTGGCAGTACTCGTCGTGCCGCCAACCCGAGGGCAGGCGATCCGGCTCCCATTCCCGAAGGTCGAAGCTCACCGCGCGTTCGTGCAGCTGGTCGAGAGCGGCGAGCGCGTGTCCGTCGCCTGTGAGCGCCTGCCGCCCGCCGGGACCGGTGCCGAATTCCGACTCCGGCACCCGCCGCGTGTGGATCGACAGCCGGCCGGTGCGCCTCCCGCCCGAGAGCTTCACCGCCCGCTCCAGGAAGGACGTCCACATGTGCAGCTGGACCTCCTTCGACATCCGGAGGTGGTCGAACAGCAGATTGGACAGCCGGTCCCCCGCCCGCGCCCAGGACTCGATGCCGATCTCGAGCGGGTGCGTTCCCTCGACGCTGAAGCGAATCTGGCCGGCCTCGAGATGACCGTCGAGGGTGGCGAGGCGAAAGCTCGTGGGCGTGCGCTCCAGCACTCGCACCGGGCCGTCCCACGGACCGGGCATCCGCACGAGGTACTCGTCGCCCACGGCCATCTGTCCCTCGGCGCCCCGCACCTTCTTGAAGGTGGCGAACTCGGTGGGCGCCGCCCTGTCGGGGTCCTCGCAGAGAGCGGTGATGAGCTCGGCCGCGGTCATCTCCGGATCCCTGGCGGCCACGCGGTAGCGGCGGTGCATGAGCGGGCCGGCTCCGTCCGTCAGCCGCTGCAGATCGGTGAGGTCCACGCCCTCGGGGATCGCGGGCGGCGCGTCCTCCTCCCAGGTCCCCAGCTCTTCCAGGCGCCGCATCGGAGTGGTGCGCCACATATAGCGCCACGAGGTCAGCGCCACACCCCCGGCCATCTGATGGCCGTCGCCAGGCGCCGGGGGAGGTGTTGCCTAGGCATGAACGGCCGCTACCCGGGTAGCGGGCAAAACATGCTGAGTCGAGCCATCCACCGCACGGGCCTCCAGAGCTGGCACCTCCAGCTCAGTTCGGTCGCCGCGGTCCAACTGTGCGTGGCCCTGTGGATCAGAGCCAAGACCGTGGATCAGGACGAGCGCGGGAACGCCGAGCGCCGAGCCATCTTCGTGGGACTCTGGCCGCCGTTCCTGTGGCTGGTGGGAGACGCTCTGGAGCGTCAGGAGTAGCGTCAGTTATGACGTGACGAGAGGCGGTCGGTTACCCGTCCGACTCCCTTGGCCACACCCTTGAGCGGCTCGACGGTCTCGGCGACGGTCTCCACCGACTCCTCGAGCTCCTCGACGGTGTCCAGCTTTTCCAGAAGACGGGGTAGCGCCGCGCGGACGATCTGCAGGGACTCCGCGAGATCCTTGGCCACCATCGTGAGTTCCTGGCCGCCGGAGATGAGCTCCTCCGTGTGCCCGTCGAGCACCTCGCCGGTACGCCGGAGGTCACGTCCTCCCGACTCGATGGTTTGTGCCGTGGCGAGGAGGGCGTCCAGACGCTCCAGTGCCTTCTCGACGGGGTCGGGGTCCCTGCGGGCTCGCTCCGCCACGGCGTTCAGATCCTCGGCGGCCCGTGCGATCACCCGCACGGCGCGCCACGGCGCTCGGACTAGGTCGAGAGGTCCCATCGTCGATACGTACGACGCCAAGCCGCCTGGAGCTCAAGCGGGCGGTTGGACGAGCGCCTACTGGCTGTCACCTGGACCTAACTCCCTGCATGCCGCCGGTCACCCTTCGCGGGGAACCTCGCCGCGCCACGCCCCGGTTTCCTGACCGCGCGACTCGATGAACTCCTTGAACCGCTCGAGGTCGCCCTTCACGCGCCGCGACGACGCCGAGCATGTCGCCGAGCTTCTCGATGAGGCCCTCCGGGTCGTAGTCCATCTGGAGCGTGACGCGGGTGGTGCGCGTCGTCGATCTTGTGGAAGGTCACGACGCCGGCGTTGTCCGTGCCGTCGGTGTTCTGCCACGCGACGCGCTCGTCGGGGATCTGCTCGGTGATCTCCGCGTCCCACTCGTGGCGCTTGCCGCCGATCTCGGCCACCCAGTGCAGCCGTCGTGTCGTCGAGCTGCTCGACCTCCTCGACGCCCTCCATGAAGCGGCGGGAACTCCTCGAACTGCGTCCACTGGTTGTAGGCCGTCTCGATCGGCACGTCGACTTCGATCGTCTGCTCGATTGTCGCGGTCATGGTGCTCCTGGCTCGGGTCCAAGCTCGGCTACCCCGCGGTCCCAAACGGAAACCGGGTCGCGGGCCTGGATCACCGGTTGGCGGCTGAACCTCGCTGAGCGCTCGCTGATTGCCCCGTACGTGCCGGGGTACCGACGTTCGCATGGATCCTGTCGCCACCCGACACCGTCTCGGCTTCGCGGTCAAGGTCCTCGGGGACGGCGGCCTCCCTTCGCACGACACGCGACGCTGGCAGTCCCAGCCACACCTGCGGGTCTCCATCGAGCGGTTGCGGGCAGTCCTCGATTACCTCGAGGCCCATGACATCCGCATGTACCGGATGGCCACCGCGCTCGCGCCGTATGCGAGTCATCCCGATCTGCCCCAGTTTCACCATCAGATCGACGAGTGTGCGGAGCAACTGGACGAGGTGGGCCGGCTCGCGGCCGCGCGCCAGCATCAGGCTCTCGACCCACCCGGGTCAGTACACGGTGCTGAATTCCGAGGTCCCCGCCGTGCGGGCCGCTGCGGTTGCGGAGCTCGAGGTCCAGGCGGCCCTGCTCGATGCGATGCGCCAACCGCCCGAGGCGGTCGTCGTCCTTCACGTCGGCGGGGCCGCCGGGGAAGGCCGCCGCGGCAGACCGCTTCGTCGAAGGCTTCGAGCGACTCTCCGCGCGCGCCCGCGCGCGGCTCGTGCTCGAGAACGATGACCGGTCGTTCGCCCTCGTCGACGTGCTGCCCATCGCGCGTCGCTGCGCCGTGCCCGTCGTGTGGGACATCCTCCATCACCACTGCCTCGACCCGGCCGGCCTACCCGACGAACGAGGCCCTGGTGCTGGCGCTCGACACCTGGCCCTCCGGAGTCGTGCCAAAGATCCACTACTCGTCCCCCCGACTCGACGTCGAGGAGCGCAAGCAGCGCGAGGGACGGCCGCGGTCGAACAGCCGGCTCGTCCTTCCCCAGCCACGCGCTCATGCGGACCTCGTCGATCCGGTCGGCTTCGAAGCATTTCTCCGCCGACACGGCCGCGAAGCGCGACTTCGACATCATGCTCGAGGCCAAGGCCAAGGACCTGGCAGCTCCTGCGGCTACGCGATCAGTTGGCAAGCCGCGGCTTCGTAACCGACCGCGGAGCGATCCGCCTCCCACCACCACGCCACCGGCACCCCACCTCCTTCGCCGCAGAAGCGTCCGACGGTTCACGCGGTCGTGGGGTGAAGGGCTGCGTCTCGAAGACGCCGCCGGGGCGGACAATCGCCGCCGTGGCTTGGGAAATCTCGTGCCAAACGCCGGGCAGGTCGGAGAACGGCTCCGAGACGATCAGCCGGTCGTCCCTGGTGAGGCGCTGGAAGCGCGGGTTATCGGGATAGAGGTGCCTGATCGCGTCCGCGTCCGCCGAGGCGAACAGCGAGCGCGCGTCCCCGCCGCTGGCATAGCGAACCCCCCACAGGCTCTCCCCATCCGACACGCCGAAGCTCGCCTGGACGGCGTTCGTGACGCCGTGCCGATCGCCCGTCTCCTCGATCAGACCGACGGTTCGTTCGAGCGCGCCGATCGGATCCTCTTCGAGCCCGAAGGTCAGCGCGAGGTGGAAGACGACCTCGGTGTCGGTCGAACCCTGCACGTCGGCGAACTGCTCGGGGGCGATCGCGAGCATCAGATCCCGTCGAAGCAGGTGAAAGTCGGCGATGAAGCCGTTGTGCACGAACAGCCAGTTGCCGCGGCGGAACGGGTGGCAGTTGGTCTCCTGGACGGGCGAGCCGATCGCGGCCCGTACGTGTGTCATGAACAGCGGCGACTCGACATGCGCCGCCAGCTCGCGAAGGTTGGGGTCGCCCCAGGCGGGCGACACGCTGCGATAGACGCCCGGTCCCTCTCCGGTCCCGTACCAGCCGAGCCCGAACCCGTCACCGTTGGTGGGCTCCGCCCCCATGCGCGCATGCAGGCTCTGATCCACGATCCCGTGCGGGCTCTTGAAGAGCAGCTCCTCGATCAGCACCGGTTGGCCGAGCCACGCCATCCATCGACACATTGGGAACCTCCTTCGGGGTCTCGGTGAGTCTCCCCCACCAGGAAACCCGGCGTCGCCGCGGAACTCCGGTTGCAGCACCAACACGGCTCACTCAAGGGAGAGGACCACATGTCAGACAAGGTCGCAACGCGCTCCGGCTGGATCACCTTCGCCGGGGTCATGGCAGTGCTCGCGGGCGGATACAACGCGCTCAGCGGGATCGCGGCGCTGGCCGACGATGACACGATCGCCTCCCAGGCCAAGGACGTGCTGTACGGAATCGACCTCACCGCCTGGGGCTGGTTCTGGCTGGTCATCGGGCTCGCCCAGGTCGTGACCGGCGTGCTGATCTTTCAGCGCAGCACATGGGGGCTATGGCTCGGTGTCTCGTTCGCCGGCCTGAGCGCGATGCTCACCGTGATCGTCATGTTCGTCTTCCCGCTCTGGGCGATCGCCGTGATGACCATCGACTTCCTCGTCCTGTTCGGCCTGCTGACCCAGAGCGACGAGTTCTTGACGTAGCGGTCCCGGCTAGGGTCGGCGTGCATGACTGCCGTGAACGGCCGGCTTCGACTGGGATTGGATCGTGGTCGGCTCGGGCTTCGGCGGCAGCGTGGCGGCGTTGCGGCTGGCCGAGAAGGGCTATTCGGTGTGCGTGAAGGAGGCGGGCGCCGCTTCGCCGACGACGAGTTCGCGACCTCGACCTGGGACCTGCGCAAGTACCTGTACATGCCGCGGCTCGGGCTGAAGGGAGTCATGCGGATCTCGCCGATGCGCGATGTCTCGATCCTGTCCGGCGCCGGCGTTGGCGGCGGCAGCCTCGGCTACGCGAACACGTTCTACCGGGCGCCCAAGCGCTTCTTCGAGGATCCGCAGTGGGGCGAGCTGGCGGACTGGCAGGCCGAGTTCGCGCCGCACTACGACACGGCTGAGCGGATGCTCGGGGTGGCGCCCGTGACCTACGACGACCCGGGCGACGACCTGCTCAAGCAGGTGGCCGCGCGACCTCGGCGTGCGAGGACACCCACGCCAAGGTCAACGCCGGTGTGTTCTTCGGCGAGCCCGGCAAGACCGTGCCGGACCCGTACTTCGGCGGCGAGGGGCCGGAGCGCC
Source organism: uncultured Thermoleophilaceae bacterium (assembly GCA_963752455.1). Classification (GTDB taxonomy): domain Bacteria; phylum Actinomycetota; class Thermoleophilia; order Solirubrobacterales; family Thermoleophilaceae; genus JACVRW01. Next base: position 18,009 of record CAVVYE010000025.1, on the reverse strand, counting down.
GGGGCTGCGTGAAGTGCGGGCGCTGCATGATCGGCTGCCGCTACAACGCCAAGAACACGCTGGTGAAGAACTACCTCTACCTCGCCGAGCGGCGGGGCGTGAGGGTCGTCGCCGAGCGCAAGGTGGTGGACATCGCGCCGCTGGGCGCGAGCGACGGCTCGGATGGCTACCGGGTCACGACGGAGCGCACCGGCGCATGGTTCAAGAAGGACCGCCGCTCGGAGACGGCGCGCGGGGTGGTGTTCGCCGCCGGGACGCTGGGCACCAACGCGCTGATGCAGGGCTGCAGGGCGCGCGGGTCGCTGCCGCGGATCTCGCACCGGCTCGGCTACCTCGTGCGCACGAACAGCGAGGCGATCGTGGCCGTCACCGTCGGGACAGAGCACGCCGACTTCAGCGAGCGGGTGGCGATCACCGGCAGCATCTATCCCGATCCCGACACGCATATCGAGACCGTCACCTACGGCGACGGCGGCGGGTCGATCGCCCGCAACTACACGCTGCTCACCGGCCAGGGCACCCGGCTCACGCGCCCGCTCAAGCTCCTGGCCGAGGCGGTCCGCAAACCGCGCACGCTGTTCAAGACGCTGGTGCCGGGGAACTGGTCGCGCGCACGCTGATCCTGCTCGTGATGCAGACGCTGGACAACTCGATCCGCCTGCGCCCGATCGAGAGCCGCGCCGGCCACGTGCGCCTGCAGACCGAGCAGGACCCCGAGAACCCGAACCCGACCTACATCGCCGCGGCCAACGACGTGGCCGAGCGACTCGCGAGCAAGGTCGACGGCTACGCCCAGAGCTCGGTGGTCGAGGCGCTGGCGAACATCCCGACCACCGCCCACATCCTCGGCGGCGCGGTCATCGGACGCCGACGAGGAGCACGGCGTGATCGACCGGGACGGGCGCGTCTTCGGCTACGAGCGGATGCTCGTGACCGACGGCGCGGCGATCCCCGCGAACCCCGGCGTCAACCCCAGCCTCACGATCACCGCGCTGGCCGAGCGCACGATGAGCACGGTGCCGCCGAAGCCCGGAGCGGCGCCGGTCGAGCCGGTGCGGATGACCTGGGAGGTGCCGCGGCCACAGACCTCGGTGGTGCCGGGCACGCCCGAGGCGGCGCCCGTCGAGGCCGCGAGCGAGTAGGCCTCGCCCGGGTCACCCAGACCGGCCCGCGCCCTACTGGAGGAGCGCGCGGCGGACGGCGAAGTAGGCGGGCTTCGGCCTCAGGGAGGCGCTGAAGAGCGTCGGGGCGAGGTCGTCTCGCTGGAAGAGGTCGTTGAGCCAGGACCTGCCGTCGTGGAGGTTCCAGAAGGTCAGGCCCGTGCAGCGACGGAACCGACGGCACGCGGTCACGAGCGTGCCGATCCGCCGCGCTTGCTCGGCGAGACGGTCCGGCGTCTGCGGGAAGGTCGGAGCATCGATCTCGGTGAAGGAGACCTCGAGGCCGAGCGCCGTCAGCTTCCGCAGGGTTCTTCGCACCAATTTCGCGTTCGGCGCCGTCGGCTGGAGAAGGCTCGTGAACAGGTGCCCCTGGAGGCCGACGCCGTCAATCGGGACGTGCCGGGCCACCAGCGAGCGGGCGAGCTTCACCAGCGCGTCGGCCTTGGCCGGGTCGGTCTCGGTGAAGATCTCGTTCAACACAGAGCCGGGCGCGCGGGGCGGCCCGGTGGGCGATCCGAAACGTCTCGGCGATCCAGTCGCGGCCGAGGACGCGGCTGAAGTGGTTCTCCTGGATGGCGGCGGTGTCGCCGACGTAGCGCAGCGGCTCGTTGACCACGATCCAGCGGTTGATGCTGCTCCCGTAGCGGCGGGTGATCGTGCGGAGATGCCGCGCCATCACCGCTCTGAGTTGCCGGGGGTCGGAGATCTGCTTCACCCACGCCGGCGTGCTCTGGTAGAGGATCTGGTCCCACACGAAATGGGTCGCCGTGAGGCGGAGACGGTTGCGGCGGGCCCAGGCGACCGTGCGGTCGGCGCCGCTGAAGTCCCAGCGGCCCGGAGCCGGATGCACGACGCGCCACTGCAGCGAGTTCTCGAGTGTTACCGAGTCGAACTCGCGGGCGACGAGACGGTCGTCAGCCCGGACGCCGGCTTCGTGTCCCACCCCGACGCGCAGGCCCGCGTGGCGCGCCGCGCACCGAAGCGTGGCCCGGCTCTCGTGGCACGCGCGCGGAGCCGGCTTGGCGGCGGTCGCCGCGTCGGCAGGCGCAGCCCCAGCGCCACCAAGGAGGCCTATGAGCAGAGCGACCGGCAACAAGGATGACACGGCGCGGCCATCTTCGCGGGCGGCTAAGATGCCCGCGGCCACGCAGGCGTGTCGACGCGAGATCAGCGCGGAGCATTTCGAACTCTGCGTCGGTTACGACCCCGCGCGCATGCAGTTCGGCGAGCTCCCGGAGCGTCTCCGCCGGGTCGGTCGGCGCCGGGTCGCGACCAGCCGCCGGGGTGCCCTGGGCCGGGTGCCCTGCCGTGGGAATCGCCGCAGCGACGGTCTGCTCGGCCCAGCGCCCGCCCTGACGCCCAACCACCCACGCGCCGAGTCGTGTCGGTGCGACCCGTCACCGCGGCTGTGCGCATCATCCCGCTGAGCAGGGCCATCGCGGCGACGGTATGCGCCGTCCTCGACGCAGTCAAGCGGCGGCCCCCCTCAGAGGAGCGGCGAGATCGCCGCGAGGGCAGCGGCCGTGAGTCGTTGGGGGATCCCCGTGAGCGCCCGGCCGGGCCGCGACCGGCTTCGGCCGGCTGCGAGAAGCGCTCGTCGAACAGCGTCGCGAGCGCGCGTGAGCGCACGAGCAGGTCGATCTCGAAGAATCTCTTGAGGCTCCACGCCTCGAGGTTGCAGGTGCCGGCGAGGACCTCCTCGCCGTCGCGCACGAACGCCTTCGCGTGCAGCATCGCGGGGTGCTCGACGATGCGCACCCCGGCGTCGAGCAGCGCCTCGTGGTGGAACCGCTGCGCGGTGGCGCACATCCAGTTGTTCGGCTTGCCGGGCACGAACAGCCGGACCCGCACACCGCGGCGGGCGGCGCCCTCGATTCGCCGGATCATCGCTCGGTCGGCGACGTAGGGGTTCACCACGTCGAGCGTCTCGCGGGCGTCGTCGAGCAGCCGCGCGATGGCGTCGGTGATCGGGCGGTAGCTCCCCGGCGCGTTGAGCAACACCGTCGCCGGGACCGAGCCGGCCACCTCCTCGTGCGCGGGGAAGAGCACGTCCAGCTGGTCGATCGGGATCGCGCCGTCCAGCCAGCTGAAGCTGGCGACGAAGACGAGCTGCAGCTGGGAGACCACCGGGCCGGTCACCCTGACGAAGAGGTCGTGGAAGCGTCCGTCGTCGAAGTGGTCCTCGACACCCGCGCCGCCGACCCACCCGGTGCGGCCGTCCACGACGACGAACTTCCGGTGGTCGAAGTGGCCGAGCCGGCCGAGGTCCCAGGTCCTCCGGCCGCCCGCCGCCGCCGGCTGGGACCGCGCCCATGGCCGCGTGGCCCGCACGACGCGGACGTCCACGCCGCCGTCCAGCAGCCGCCCGTAGAACTCGCGGCCGGACCCGTCAGGGCGCGAGCCCTGCCCGTCCACGACGAGCCTGACCGTCACGCCCTCCGAGGCCTTGGCCAGCAGCGCCGTCGCGAACTGCTCTCCGATGGCGCCCGGCCGGAACCCGAACTGGTTGATGTGGATCGATGACGACGCCGAGCCGATGTCCTCGAGCATCGGGGGAAAGAAGTTCCGGCCTCCGACCTGGACGTCCACCGTCGATGCCACCGTCTCGTCGAACGCGAGAGCAAGATCTGCGGATCCGACCGGCCCGCGCAGGAGGCTCTCGGCGCGAGCCCGGAGATCGCCCATGGCGCCAACCACTCGCCGAAACCGCCGTAGAAAGCCAGGCGGAGCCGCTGCGCCGCGCCGCTCGCGCGCGTGGCTGCCGTTCCGGGACCCGTCCCGTGGCCGGCGCCTGGTCAAGGTGTTCGCGTGGCTGGCGGGCATCGCGCTGGCCGTCGCCGTCCTCGGGCTGCTCGGCGTGGACGTGGTCGGGTGGTTCGACCAAACGTGGGACGTCCTCACGGGGATCGGCCTCGGGTACCTCGTGGCCGGCTGGTCGCTCCAGACGCTCCAGACCACGCTCACCGCGCTCGCCTGGTACTTCATCCTCCGCGCCGCCTATCCGGACGATCATGCGCCCTACCGGCAGGTGCTGGCGGCCTACGCCACCGGAGTCGCGCTCAACGGCTTCCTTCCGGCCAACATCGGCACCTTCGTGATGCTGCTGATGTTCATCGCGATCATCCCCGGGGCGAACCTCCCGGGGGTCGTGGGCGGGATGCTGGTGCAGAAGATCTTCTTCACGCTCGCCGGCGCCTTCGTCTACGTCTACCTGTTCGCGTCCGTGCCCGGCACGTTCGAGCGCCAGTTCGAGCTGCCGCACGACCACCCGCTGCTTTCGATCGCGATCGGCGACCGGCATCGTGGTGCTGATCGTCTTCCTCCTACGCATCTTCCGGCGCAAGCTTCACGACCTGATCGCGAAGGCCAAGCAGGGCGGCGCGATCCTCGCGCGGCCGGGCAGTACCTGCTGCGGGTCTTTCTGCCGTCCTTCGGCGCGTGGCTGGCCAAGCTCGGCGTGATCGCCGTGTTCCTCGCCGGCTACGGGATCGCGGTCACGTTCCACACGGTGATGTCGGTGATGGGCGGAAACTCGATCGCGAACGTGGTGTCCGTCACCCCCGGCGGCGTGGGCGTGAACCAGGCGACCAACGTGGCCGCACTCGGGAACGTGACCGACGCCACGACCGCCACCGCCTACTCGCTCGGCCAGCAGCTCGCCGTTACGGCCTGGAACATCGCGTTCGCCGTCGTGCTCGTCGTCTGGGCGTTCGGCTGGGCCGGTGGCAGGGAGCTCGTCGAACAGTCCTACGCCGACGCCAAGGTCAAGGTCGCCGAGCGGAAGGCACAACGAGCCACGGCCAAGGAGGAGAAGGGCCCGACCCGCTAGTTGCTCCACGGCGGGATACTGGGGCCGGTGCCTCGTCCAGATCATCACCAGGCCACGGAGCCGGTGGGCGATCCGGGCACTGTCGTGCTGCGAGATGGCTCCAGGGCGTTGATCCGGCCGATCGCGCCGGAGGACCGCGGTCGGCTCAAGGCCGGTTTCGAGAGTGCAAGTGCTGAGTCGATCTTCCTGCGGTTCCTCGCCCCGCATCCGCGGCTTTCCAGCAGCGAGCTCGGCTACCTGACAGCGGTCGATCACGTTCGGCACGAGGCGCTGATCGCGGTCGATCCCGACACCCACGAGAGCTTCGGGACAGCGCGCTACATCCGCAGCGATGACGATCCGGCAACCGCAGAGTTCGCGATCGGGGTGGGCGATCGCTGGATGCGGATCGGCCTCGGGACAGCCCTGCTCGAAGCGCTCGCTCGCCGTGCCCGCGAGGAAGGCATCGCTCGATTCACGGGCCTGATCCACTCCGAGAACAAGGCGATCAGGCGCCTGGTCGAGAACGTGATCGGACCGTTCACAACAACGTCGGCAGGTCCCGGTGCTCTGGAGATGATTGTGGATCTCAGGGGCTCGCGAGTGAGCGCTCATCGCCAGGCGAACACGGGCTCCTCCAGGTGATCGATCCGCACGCCTATCTGCCCGCGTAGAGCAACCTCCCTGAACTGGTAGAGGATCGCCCCCGTGGGCGCGTGGATGAGATCGTTGCCGAGCGGCAGCTGCAGAACGGGTCGCTCGCTTTCCGGGATCGGGACGAAACGTGGCTCGCCGTTCAGGAGTGCGTGCAGGCCGACGCGGTAGACAGCGAGGACCTCATCGGGGTCCGGCTTCAGCGCGGGGTCCGCACCGCACCAGAGCACGACCGGGGTGATGACGAATCCGGAGCGCGTCACGTAGTCGTCGAGCCAGCCGACCACGCTCTCGGCATCCAGGCTCACTCCAAGCTCCTCCTCGAGTTCACGCAGCGCGGCGTCGAGCGGCGTTTCCCCAGCATCGAGCCGGCCTCCGGGAAGCGCCCACTGGCCGGCGTGCCTGCGCATCGTCGAAGGGCGGCGGCAGAGGAGAAACGCCGCGCCGCCGGCCACGCCGACCATCCGGCCATCGGGAGGGGGCTCGCCCTCTCCCCGCGGGTCGTATGGGACCGCCGACATGTCGATGTCGTGCAGGGGGTCGCCATCGTCGCGCTCGGCATCGCTGTCGACCAGCGCGATCGCCACCGCCGCGTGCCTCCGTCCGTCGAGAGGCCACTCCCGGCGCTCGTGAGCGCGCAGATTCGTGCCGAGCCTGGTTCGCAGCGCCCCGTCAAAGAGGATCACCGCACCATTATCCGGCGTGTCGGCCTAGCCCGGGAGGGCGTCCAGGATGCCGTCGAGCGAGCGCGGGTTCACTCCGTACTTCCGCTCGTAGGCGTCTGCCTCTGCGTCGTTGGCGATGGCCAGCACGAGCTCTTCGCGGGAGGAGCCGTCGTCGCAGGCCACCCGGTCCAGCTGCTCCAGCGCTCGGTCTTGGAGGAAACCGGTCAGGCCGCCGCTCTCGGGTAAGTCGCGCTCGCGGCACGGATCGGCGATCGTCACCGATTCGGGGCCGGTGGCCGAGCGCGCCAGTGCGTATGCCGCCGGTGCGAGGAGGGCCAGAGCCAACGCGGCCGCAATCGCTCCGAGCCTGAACGGCGGGCCCTGAGAGAACACGAGGGCCGCGGCTCCCAGCAGCGCCAGCCCGCCGGTGATGAGGAACGCCGGCTTGAACGCACGAGCCACGGCGGTTACGAGCACGTCGTCCGCGCGCTGCCCCAGGGTCTCGTAGGCGTCCGCGTCGTCGCCCGAGAACCTGTCGCGATTGTCCGCGACAGCGGCGCGCAGCGCGTTGCGCGGCTCGCGCGCCTCGACGCTGGCCAGCAGGTCCGGGGCCAGGCGGATCTTGTCCTGCGGGGCGAGCGGGGCGTCGAGCACGATCGCGACGCCCTGCAGGCGGGCGTGCTCGACCGTGCTGTCGAGCTGATTGGCCGCGATGGGCGCGATCAGCACGAGAGCCAGCGCAATCCCCGCATGGCGAATGGTGAGCAGCACGGCGGCGTCCCGGGCGCTCCGTTCGGGCAGCAGCTCTCCGCCAAGCGCCGGCAGGGACAGGCCCATCCCGAGCCCAGCCAGGAGCTGGGGCGGCAGAGTCCACAGCGGGTTGGCCCCGGGCAGCCACGCCAGCGCCAGCACGCCGGCTCCCACGAGCAGGCAACCCGCCGCGGAGCGGGAGACGGCGTCCCCCCGCGTCACACGCGACCCGATCAAGGCCCCCGCGGGCAGGGCGGTGACCGCGGCGGCGGCCGCCAGTGGCGCCTCGTTCCAGCCGGCCACGAGCAGCAGGATGAGCAGGAACAGCACGCCGGTGAGGGCCGCGGACACGAGCGCCAAGGCGAGCGCCGGACCTGGATCGGGCCGCGGACGAGAGGGGATCTCCCGCTCGCGGGCCGCCGCGGGAGAGGCCGCGCACGCGCACGCACCGAGAAGAGCCAGTGGCACCTGGACGATGAAGATCGCGCGCCAGTCGAACGCCTGGGTGAGCGCGCCACCCAGTGCCGGGCCAACTGCGGACCCGAGCACCGCGGCCCAGACCCACAGTTTGCGCTGCGGTGCAGCGTCCGCGTGCAGGAGCGCGAAGGCGGCCACCAGACCGCCGGCTCCTCCAACCGCCTGTAAGGCGCGACCCATGAGGAGGGTGGTCTCATCGTTCGACCCGGCGCACACAAGCGACGCCGCCGCGAAAAGCGCGAACCCGGCCGCGCCCACGGCCCGGTATCCGCAGACCTGCGCCACACGCCACGCGCCCAGGAGCGTGAGACACAGAACCAGCGTGTAGACGCCGATCACCGCCGCCACGCCCTCGATCGTGGTGTCGAGCTCGGTGAGCAGTTCGGGGAGCGCCAGCGTGACGATCGAAGCGTCGGCCAGCGCCAGCCCGGCGGCGGCCGCAAGGGCGACGGGCCGCGCCCTCACGCGTGCACGGTTAGGCATTGAGCAATCGCCACCCGCAATCCCGCACGGCGTCTATCGTCTCCCGCGCTGCCCCGATAGCTCAGCCGGATAGAGCGACTCCCTCCTAATTCGCTCTGGCGATGTTCGTGGCTGTTCGCGGGTGTCGTATAGCCCCACGTGTTGCCCCGACGATTACTTCGCGACTGCCTGGAGACCGTTCGAGGTTGTTCGGTCCCCGAGGTGTCCATCATCTGCTGATCCCGGTCTACCCTCAGCCCGGCATCACGTACGCGTCCGCGAGCGCCCGCACCTCGGCATAGACGCGCGCATCCCGTTCGGCATCGACCACCGGCTTGCGGACGTTGGCAACGACCCAGGCCTGCTGCTCGTCGGTCGACGAGGCCTTGCCATGGAGGTCGATCGCGCAGGTGGTGAAGTCGCGCACGAGCCATTCGAAGACGAGGTCGACCACATCGGCCTCGGTGCCGTCCAGCTCGACCTGCTCGAGAATGAGCTGGCCATAGGGCAGTAGCGCGAACAGCTGCGCGAGCGACTGCTGGAAATCCAGATCGGAGCTCACCTGCTCGTCGGTCAGGGGAGCGGCCTGGACGAGCTCCACGAGAGCGTCCGCGAGCTCGCGGAAACGGGCGACGTTGGGAATCTCGGCACAGCGATCGAAGGCACGGCGCCAGTCGGGAAAGTCGATCTTGCTCAGGCCGCGGGTCGGGCCCTGTGCGAACAGGAAGGCGTCGTCGCCGGCATCGGTGCTCACCGGCGCCGGCTCGAGCGGCTGCGACCCGAACAGGTACTGCGGGAGGAACTTGAGTGTCAGGGCGAGGTTCACATGCACGGTTCCCTCGAGCTTGGGGAGTCCGCCGATGATGTTCTTGGCCTCGGCGAAGTACGAATCGCGCTCGAAGCCCTTCGCCGAGATCACCTCGCCGAGCAAGCTCACGATCCGCTCCCCCTCCATCGTCACGCGCATCTTGTTGATCGGCGTGTAGAGCAGGTAGCGGCGGTCCTGGAGGCTCGCGCTCCGCACGTAGTCCACGGCGCGGGCGCCGTAGAGCTTCGCCGCCAGCAACCGCGCGTAAGCCTCGGTGAGGATCCTCTTGACCTGCCCGAACTCGGTCACCCGGTTCCCGAACAGCACCCGGTTCTCAGCCTGGGTGATGGTCTCGTAGAAGCAGTGCTCGGCCATCCCGATCGCGCAGAAGCCGAGGTTGAACTTGCCCACGTTGATCGTGTTGAGCGCCGCCTCGAACGCCGCCTTGCCGGTGTGGAGGATGTCGTCCCGGGTCACCGGGTAGTCCTCAAGCCCGAACGCGCTCACGTACATCTGTCCGTGCACGACATTGCCGCGCAGCCTGTAGGCCGGATGGGCGCTGTCGGCTGCGAAAAAGACGTAGCCGTCCGGACCGTCGATGTCGTCGCGGCGGCCGAAGACCGAGACCATCCCGGCCACGTTGCCGTTGCCGATGTAGTACTTGCCGCCGTTGGCCCGGAACCCGTCGCCGTCCGGGGTCAGCACCATGTCCGTCTCGTAGATGTCGGCACCGTGCTCCCGCTCGGAGAGGCCGAACGCGAACACCGCGCCTTCGTCGAGCAGCCGAGCGGCCCTGCCGCGAGCGGCGTCGTTCTCGCTCTGCCAGATCGGGCCGAGGCCGAGGATCGTGACCTGCCACGCGTACCAGTACGGCAGGCCATAGAAGCCGAGGATCTCGTTGAAGACGGCGTTGCGGCGAGTGTCCCAGCGCTTGTCGGGATCGCCGCCCGCGTCCCGCTCGGGGGTGAGCAAGGTCGCGAAGGCCCTCTCGCGCTCGAGGAAGGCGATGAAGTCGCTGTACCACGCGTCGCTCCGCATCTCCGCCATCAGCCGCGCCTTCCCCTTGGCCTCGAACCACTCGATCGTCGCCCGGAAAAGGCGCTGGGTGGCCGGGTCGAACTCGGTCGCCCGGTAGGCGGCGGGGTTGAGCAGGCGGGCGGTGGCCGTCGGTACGCTGGTCATGCGCCTGGAGCCTGCCAGAGTCACGCCGCCGGCGGCGTCGAACCGGCGGCGCGACCTCCCCCATCGCGTCTATCGTCTCCGGCCGCGGCCCCGATAGCTCAGCCGGATAGAGCGACTCCCTCCTAATTCGCCCAGGCGTTCTCGGCTTGTCCCGGCTGTTCGGGGCTTCGGGCGCCGCGGAGCGGAATCGGCACCCGGTGAAAGAGTTGATTTGTGGCTGTTCGCGGGCGTTGTGTTGCCCCAAGTGTTGCCCCACGACCAAGTAGTGACCACAACCTGGCGGCCAGCCGGATGTAGGCTGTCGACGGCCTGGTCGAACCAGCGACATGACTTGCGGTCCCGGACTAGGGCGGCGGCGAGGCGGACCTTGTCGGGCCAACGATTTTGAAAGCGCCAAGTCCTCAGTGTCGCCCCAACGGCCGGCGGCCCCAGCGGCTGAGCCTGACGATGTAGTCGTCGAGGATCGTCGGGCGCAGGGACCGGCTCGCGCTCGTGGCGCAAGTGTGCTCCGTCTCGGGCACGAGGTCATCGCCGGGGAGATCCTCCTCGAGGACGCGGCCCCGTCACCGCCACGGAACGCTCCGTCACCGCCACGGAACGCCCTGACTGATCGACGGGTAAGGCGATCGTCCCGGGCCACCGGCGCCCTGTCCGGGGCCCTCGACGGGCGTAGATTCTTGGACATGCCGCTCAAACACCGCCTCGCCGATGCCAATTACCGGGTCTACGACCGCATGCGTCACAAGACAGCATTCGACTCGGCCGCCCGGCCCGGCACGGCGCAGGGTTTCGCTGGGCTGCACGGTCACAAGTACACGCTCCTCGTCACCTTCCGAAAAGATGGAACCGCCGTGCCGACGCCCGTCTGGTTCGCCCTACTCGACGACCGCCGACTCGTCACAAGCACCGAGGAGCGCACGGCCAAGGTGCGCCGCATCCGTCACGACCCGCGTGCGCGCGTGTTCCCCTGCGACCCGCGTGGAATCCGCTCGGCCCTGGCGTCGAGGCCACCGCCCGGATTCTGAAGGCTAAGGCGGAGGGCGATTTGGCGGAGGCGGCGCTTGACCGTCACTACGGCCGGGCGCGGCGCATCTACGAGAAGCTGATGGCCGAAGAGGGCGACATGGTCTACCTGGAGTTCGCCCCGGCCGCGGCCAAGCCGGACCGTCCGTTCACGTGACCGTGCCCCCGAGCCACCCGCGACTGCTGCTTCGCGCGACTCGCGGAGCGACGGAAGCATCGCCACGTGCTCCTGCGCTTCGTTCAAAGCGGACCCTCTCGCCCGCTACGAGTTGCACACCGACTTCCTCCGCGACGTCGTCCTAATGCGGCTGCTCGCCACCAGCCAGCGCGAGTGCTCGTGCGCAAGCCGCTCGGCTCGATTTCGATGCGAACGCGGTGCGATGAGAATCCACGCGCTGCAGACCGGGGCCGTGCAGGTCAAGAACGCTTTCCTTTGCCCCCAGCCCGGGCTGTCAGGCCGCCTTCGGCTGCTCCTGCCCGGAACGTTCGCCGCTCCCATGCCGATTCACTGCTGGCTAATCGAGCACGACGACTGTCGGATCTTGGTTGACACGGGCGAGACCGCTGGCGTAAGGAATCTCCCGTTCGCCCGCTACCAGGTCAGCTCGCGTGACGAACTCCCGCACGCGCTCGGCCGCGTGGGACTGACCCCGACGGACCTCGACATCGTCATCGTGACGCATCTGCACAGCGACCATGCCGACGGCGCCGTCCATGTGCGTGGCCCCGTCCTCGTCGGAGATGTGGAATGGCGAGCCGCCCACAGCATCGCGGGCCGCATCGCCCAACGCCTGACACGCGCACCGATCCCCACGGGCGTCGATTTTGAGCCGATAACGCTCTCCGACGGCCCGTTCGGCGCGTTCGCGGCCAGCCGCCGGCTGACCAAGGATGGGCGCGTGCTTGCCGTCGCCACTCCCGGTCACACCGCGGGCACCTCTCTGTAATCGCGATCGATGACGACGACCGACACGTGCTGGTCGCCGGGGATGCGACCGACTCCCTCGAGCAGCTGCGGGCGCGCCGCCCGGACGCTGTTGCCCCCAACCAGGACGTGCACGTCAAAACGCTGAATCGCATTCTCGCGCATGGATCTGAGCACCCGACCGTTTACCTGCCCTCGCACGATCTTGCATCGGTCACGCGCCTAGCCGCCAACTTCACACTCTGAACGGAGTTGATCACCTTGACCACGACAAGCCAGCTTGAAGAAACCAGCGCCGGCCCGGTCCCCGCCACACCAACGGTCCGCACCAAGCCATCGGCGCGCTCCGGCACCACCGGTACTACGAGGCGCCGGGCGACACGAGGGGAGAAGAAGTCATCTCGGAGTACCTCGGCTGCTAGCGCGGCTCTAGGTCCCCGGACCACGGAATTTGTCGTGAAGCGTCCCATGAGCGTTATCGCCGACGTGGGCGCGAAACTCCTGCGGTAGACCGCCGCGTCCTCGTCCGTCGTCTCCACGCCGCTCCCGCGTCCCCCGGGCTGTGATCCGTCCGACCATCACGACGTACTCGCCCAAGTCGAGACATTCGCTCGGCTCGATGACGTACCGCTCGAAGCGTCCCTCCCGCCTTGCGCGCACACAGGAACGCATCAGTTCCTCGGAGCGGCTCGGCCTCGGGCTGGTCGGCCGCCGGGTAGCACTCGATGTTGGGCAAGCAGCGCAGCAACCCCAGTCAGACCTGAGCGAGTTGCCCTTGAAGCCAGCTACGCATGTCGGCGAGCACCCGGGTGCGGTCCGGCTCACGTTCCTGGAGAAGCTCGTGGTAGAGCTCGTCGTACCAGCACATGGTGCCGGTGCCGGCGGGTAGGGCATCGAAGAAGGTCTTCGATCCGGCTGGGTTGACATGGCGGTCGGCGCCGGCGACTAAGAGCAGGGTGGGTGTCCGGAGCTGCGGGGCCTCGCGGATCGCCTGGTCGGCGGTGTCCTGGGCGAACCTCACGAGTCGCAGTGTGATTCGGTCGTGCACGAGGGGATCGCTGAGCGCACGGGCAACCACGTCGTGATCGTGGGAGATAGCGCGTTCTGGTTGACCGTTCGGCACCGCGCGGTCAGGGAACAGGCGAAGGCCGACCGCCACACCGAGCCGGCGGTACAGCGGCAGGCTGAGGGAAAAGGGAGGCGCGGACAGGATCAGTCCTCTAGGCGCGATCGCGCCGGAGGTCGCAGCTCGTGCGGCGAGCGTCCCGCTCAGGCTGTGCGCCAGCACGAAGGGTGGGCCTGCGTCGCCGGCCTCCGCGGCCTCGAGCGAGAGCAGGTCGAACATCCGCACGAGGTCCTTGAGCAGCTGGGGGGGATCCCGGATGACACCGCGGGGGCCCGGCGAGCGCCCGTGTCCGCGTGCGTCGTAGCCGCGGACATGCAGCCCGAGGTCGTTGAGGGCAGTGGCCACGTCGGCATAACGGCCAAGGTGTTCTCCGAACCCGTGCACGAGCAGCACGGAGCCGACGCGCTGCCGGCCAGGGGGGAGCGGCCAGTCGAAGGTCGCCAGCGCCGGATCTGCCGCTGCGACCTTCAGGGCCGACCCCCGTCGGCGAACAACCGGGACGGAGTCAAGCCCTGCGATACGGGGATATAGCTGACGAGCGTGCAGCCACGCTACACGCTCGCCCTCCGAGTCGGGACGAAGAAGTCGATCTCGAACGGGACAGGCCAGCGGCCCCGCAAAGGGACCGCTGGTTCCTCATTCCGGATTTAGTAGCTGACCTGTCCCGTGAACTTGCACTCTGCCTTGATCAGCAGCATCGCCCCAACCTGAGAAGCGGGACCCGACAGGCAGATCACCGTCAGCGTTCCGTTCGCGCCCGCGAACCGGCCGGTGCCGCCGGTGATCGTCACGACCACCGTGGTGGTCGTGTGGCCATCCAGGGCCGCCGTTTGGGTCAACGTAATGCGCCCGGTCAAGTGATCACCGTCCGCGGCCTCCAGCGTGGCGGTGCCGCTGCCGGCGAAGGTGCCGTTCGAAGTGGGCGCGCCAACGCCTTCGATGTGGACGGTGATGTTCCCGAGGTGGCTGCTGACCCCCGGGACCGCGCCGGTGAACTCACCCGTCAGCGAGTTGACGCTGATCGTCCCCGAACCGGAGCCCTTGATGGGCCGACCGATCCCCCCGACGTCCGCCAGCGCTGACGGCGGGACGAGGACCGCGAGCGCGAGCACCAGTCCGAGGAGCGCAGTTGTCTTTCGCTGACAGCCCCGCCTAAGTATTGATCTGGACATTACGGCCTCCTTGTCGGGGGCTCTTGAGAGAGACATCCTCAGCGCACCCCCTCCTCGCTGAGGGCAATGCTCGACGGACGACGTCGAACAGAGAGGTCGGGAGGGGGCTCTCCCTGAGGGCCCCCTCCCAGAGACGTGCTGCCGATCCGGGCTCAGTAACTGATGGTGCCCGCCAGGGAGAAGCTGATGGCGGATGTGAGCGTCGCCCCGTCCAAGGAGCGCGTCGCCATGCTGAACGCGCCCGTCTCGACTCCGCTCGCGTTCTCAAAGCGCCCGGTTCCACCGGTGAACGTGTTCACCAGTGTGCCCTGCGCGTTGAACTCCGCGTCGAGCGTTCCGGTACCGCTGAGAGTCGCGTACAGCTTGTCGCCGTTCGCAGCGACCTCGACGCTCGAGCCGCTGAGGCTGATCGTGTTGGCTCCGGAGGGAGTGGCGACCCCGGTGTAATGGGTGGTGACCTTGCCGAGGTGGGAATCCGTCCCCGCTACGTCGACGACGAAGGCACCGCTCGGCAGGTCGATGACGTTGATTCCCGACTCCTTTGCCACGATCGGACGGTCGGTGCCACCCTGCTTCGCGAACGCCGCCGACGGGCCGAGCACCGCGAGCGCGAGGACGAGACCGATGAGGGCGACGACCTTTGGCGAAAAGCCCCGCTTGAGTGTTGAACTGGACATAACAACCTCCTGGTCGGGGGCTCTTGAGTAAGCAACCTCAGCGCACCCCCCTCGCTTCGGCCACTGCGCGACGATGAGACATCGAGCACGACGATCCTTCCGCGGGCGCCTGTTCGCTCGCAACGGGGTGGCACCCGGTAGTTTTGGCTCAACGCCGTGGTTCGGGCGCGGGCCCTGCGCCGGCCTCGGCGTCGCGGCCGGCCCGCCGCGAACGGACTCGGAGGAGCGCGTGACCGCGACCCAGGTTTTCGACGGCGCACCCCAGCTGCGCGAGCGGCGGACCGAGCTTCGGGCGGTCGAGGTGGCGCTCCGCGGAGCCCGCAGCGGGGACGGGCAACTCCTCCTGCTCTCGGGGGTCGCCGGCGTGGGCAAGACGGCGCTCCTGCGGGCGGCCACCGCGACGGCAACGGCGGCTGGCTTCCTCGTGCTGGGTGCGCGTGGAGGTGAGCTCGAGCAGAGCTTTCCGTTCGGGGTAGTCGGTCAGCTGTTCGCGCCGATCGTCCACGACGCCAAGCGGCAGGGGAGCGAGGACGACCTGCTGGCGGGAGATGCCCGGCTCGCGGAGCTGGCCCTGTCGCCCGCCCCCGACTCACCCCCGCGGGACGCGGACTTCGCGCTGCTCAACGCCCTCTACTGGCTGTGCGGGAACCTGTGCGAGCGCTCGCCGGTGCTGCTCGTCGTCGACGACGCGCATTGGGCCGACGCGGCGTCGCTGCGGTTTCTCTCTTTCCTCGCCCGTCGCGGCGATGGCATGTCGCTCGCGCTGGCGGTCGCCGCGCGCACCGGCGAACCCGGAGTCGGAGCCGATCCGCTCGCCGAGCTCGGAGTCGAGGACCGCGCGCGGTGGATCGAGCCCAGCCTGCTGAGCGAGGCCGCGGTCTCCGGTCTGGTGCGGGAGCGGCTGTGGGAGGGCGCGAGCGACGAGCTCTGCCGGGCGTGCCACGAGTCGACACGGGGTAACGCGTTCCTTCTCGAGCAGGTCATCGTCGGGCTTCGCCAGAGCGGCAAGCCCCTGATGGAGATCGCCGTGAGCGACATCGATGGCGTGGCGGCCGAGGGCATCTCGGCGGGAGTCATGGCCCGAATAGCCCCGCTGGGAGCGAAGGCCGGTGCGCTGGCCGAGGCCATCGCGGTACTCGGGACCCAGGCCGAGCCCAGGCACGCCGCCGCGCTCGCGAAGCTCGAGCCGGATCAAGCTGAGCAGCTTGCGGACGGTCTGCGGGCGGCCGGAATCCTCGCTCCAGGGCGCGTGCTGGAGTTCGTCCATCCTTTGATCAGGACCTCGATCTACGAGGCGATCCCGATCGGCGAGCGCTGCTCGGCGCACGCGAGCGCGGCCGGCCTGCTCGCCGCTGAGGATGCCGACCCCGGGGTGGTCGCCAGCCATCTCCTCCACGCTCCGCGGCACGGCGACGCGGAAGCAGTCGTCCGGTTGCAGTCGGCGGCCACGGCGTCCCTGGCGCAGGGGGCGGCCGACAGGGCCGTCGACTACTTGCGACGTGCTCTGGAGGAGCCGCCCAGCCCCGACCTGCGACCCATGGTCCTATTCGCGCTCGGCACTGCCGAGGCAAACGCCAACGATCCAGCCGCTGCCGACACGCTCGACCGCGCACAGCGGCTCACCACCGACCCGATGTTGAAGCGCGGGATCTCGCTGAGCCTCGGCGGAGTCCTGATCGCCTCCGGTCAATACGATCAAGCGATGGACACGCTGACCGCCGAGCTCGACCAGCTCGGCGATGACGAGACCGGACTCGCCGGCATGTTTGAGACGTCTGTGCTCGCTACGGCCACCGCGACTCCCGATCGACCTCTGAGCGCGCGGGCGCAACTGATTCGTGCCGGTGACGTCGACCGGCTTCCATCCGAGACCGCACGAATGCGGCTGGCCGTCCTCTCGAGGTGTGAGCTGTTCTTCGGCGGCCGGGCCGCGGTAGCCGCGGACCTGGCCGACCGGTCGCTGGCGGACGGCCGGCTCATCAGCGAGCTTCTTGCCGTCAACGCCATCCCATTTCTGGCGCTAGGCACCCTGACCTTCGTCGGGGAGCTCCACCGTTCCGAGCGCTATCTCGACGGCGCGATCGCACTGGCGAGGGAGGGCCACCTGACCCGGGCGCTCGCGACTTCTCTCACCGGCAGAGCGCTGAACCGGGAGCAGTTGGGCAAGCTCGATGATGCCGAGGCCGACCTCATTCTCGCGCTCCGCCTCGACGCCGAACTGCCGATGTCGCTAACGGAACCGGTGTCCCGGGCGATCCTCTGCGAGATCCGGCTCCATCGCGGCGACCTCGACGCCGCGCGGGAGGCGATAACGCTCAATCTCGAACGCTACGCTGGAACGCTTGGGTTCCGGTTCCTGCGGGCGGCTCGGGCCCGCCTATATCTGGCGCTCGGCAAACCCAACGAGGCCCTGCGCGAGCTGTCCGAGCTGGGCGACCGCCGAGTTGACCAGCTCGGAAGCCGAGCCGAACTCGCGCCGCACTGGCCCCCGCTCGCAGTTCGCGCGCTCCTCGCTGCCGAGCAACGCGACGAAGCCCTGAGCCTGGCCGAGAAGGACGTGAGCATGACCCGAACCTTCGGCGCGCCGGCGATCACCAGCGGGGCGCTGGTTGGCTCGGGTTGTGCCAGGACGATCGCGATCAGGCAATCGGATTGCTGGAGGAAGCGGTCCACGAGGCACAGCGATCGGAGTCTCAAATGGCGCTGCTGTCGGCCCTAGTTGAGCTAGGAGCGGCCAAGCGCCGAGCGGGACACCGCGCGGCAGCGCGCGAGCCGCTGCGCGCCGCGATCGACCTCGCCGACCGCACCGGCGCCGCCGGCTTCGGCGACCGCGCTCGAGACGAGGTGCGTGCCACTGGCGCCCGGCCCCGGCGACAACGCCTCAGCGGACCCGCGTCGCTGACAGCGAGTGAGCGCCGCATCGCAGAGCTGGCCGTGGAGCACCAACCAACCGGGAGATCGCACAAGAGCTGTTCGTCACGATGAAGACGGTCGAGATGCACCTCTCCAACTCCTACCGCAAGCTCGACATCGCCTCCCGGGGAGCACTCGAGGGGGCGCTCAACGAGCGATAATCGATTCGCTGACCCACAGCAGCGCCCTCCCTTATGAGTGAGTGCT
>CAVVYE010000024.1:0-5623 GCA_963752455.1 uncultured Thermoleophilaceae bacterium | reverse complement strand
ACCCACCGTCCCTCGGGCTCGTTCCAGCCGAACATCGGGAAGTCCGTGACCCAGAACAGGTCGTGGCCCTCGGGCTCGCCTCCGCCACCTCGAGCCGCAGCGTCGCCGAGCACGCGCGCGGCCACGGGCGCCTGGTCGGCCACGATCAGGATCGCGTCGCCCGGCTTGGCGCCCAGCGCGTCGGTGGCCCGCTCGACCTCGGCCTCGGACAGGAACTTGGCGATCGGCGAACGCCATCCCCCGAGTCCTCCACCACGGCCCATGCCAGGCCCTTGGCACCGAGGGACTGCGCCCGCTCGGTGAGGGAGTCGAAGCGGCTCGCGCGGCCACTCGCCCCCGGTGCTGATGGCGCGGACCACTCCGCCTGCCCCGATGGCTCCCGAGAAGACCTTGAACTCGGACCCCGCGGAAGACGTCGGTGAGGTCGGAGATCTCGGTGCCCAGCCGGCGGTCGGGCCGGTCAGAAGCCGTAGCGCAGCATCACGTCTTCGTAGGTGAGCCGCTCCACCGGTCAGGTCCACCTCGATGCCGCCGAGCGCGAGCACGGCCTTCAGCACGGGGTCCACCGCGTGGGGAAGACGTCCTCTCCTCCTCCACGAACCCCATCTCCACGTCGAGCTGGGTGAACTCGGGCTGACGATCCGCGCGGAAGTCCTCGTCCCGGAAGCAACGGGCTATCTGGTAGTAGCGCTCGGTGCCGCCCATCACCAGGCGCTGCTTGAACAGCTGCGGGGACTGCGGAAGCGCGTACCACGATCCCGGAGCTCAGGCGGCTCGGCACCAGGAAGTCGCGCGCTCCCTCCGGCGTGGACCGGGTGAGGATCGGCGTCTCCACCTCCAGGAAGTCCTCGGCGTTCAGCTGCTCCCGGATCGTGCGCACCACGTCGTGGCGCAGGCGCAGGTTGCGGCGCATCCCCTCCCGGCGCAGGTCCAGGTAGCGGTAGCGGAGCCGGAGCTCCTCGCCCACCGGGCTCGTCCTCGTCGATCGGGAACGGCGGGGTCTCGGCATCGGCCAGGACGTCCAGGCCGCCACGGCCAGCTCCACCTCGCCGGTGGGAAGCGCCGGGTTCGCGGTGCCCTCCTCGCGCGCGATCGAGCTTCCCTCGGCGGAGATCACGTCCTCGGAGCGCAGCCCGCCGGCCGCGGCGTGCACCTCGGGCGCGTCCTCCGGCCGGAACACGAGCTGGAGCAATCCGCTGCGCGTCGCGCAGGTCGATGAAGATCAGGCCACCGTGGTCGCGCCGGCGGTGCACCCACCCGGCCACGCGCACGCGCTCGCCCACGTCGCCGGCACGGAGCTCCCCGGCCCAGCGGGAGCGGTAGGGGTTGGGCGCAGCGTCGCTCACCGGGCCAGCGCCTCGTCCACGAGCCGGGCCACTTCCTGCGTCCGCGGCCGGGGTCTGCACGCCCGTGGCCATGTCCCGGACCTCGAGGCCCGCCCCGACGATCACCGTCACCCCCGCGCCGATCCGGTCCGCCTGCTTCAGCTGGCCCTTCATCGAGCGGCCCGCCTGCTCCAGCTCCACCCGCCGGCCGTCGTCCGCAGCCGGCGCGCGAGAGCGAAGGCGGGCCGCACCGCCTCGGGCTCGGCCACGGCCACGTACACCGGCCTCCCCTCCGCTCCTCGGGGTCGCCCGCGGCGAGCAGGATTCGCTCCACTCCGGCGGCGAAGCCCACCCCGGGGTGCTGGGCCCGCCGAGCTGCTCGACCAGCCGGTCGTAGCGCCCGCCGCCGCCGATGGCGTTCTGCGCTCCCAGCCGCCCGGACTCCACCTCGAACACCGTGCGCGTGTAGTAGTCCAGCCCGCGCACGAGCGTGGGGTCCACCTCATAGTCCAGCCCGGCGTCGTCGAGCAGCGCCCGCACATCGGCGAAGTGCTCGGCGTCCTCGGGACCCAGCCGGTCGATCAGCCGCGGGGCGTCCCTCATCACCGCGCGGGTACCCGGATGGTCGGCATCGAACGCACGCAGGGGGTTGTGGGCGAGGCGATCGCGGACGTCGCCCGACAGCTCGTCCTCGCGCCCTCGCAGGTAACCGGTGAGCTCCTCCAGATACGCCTCGCGGGTCTCGGCGTACCGAGGCTCGACACCCTCACCCTGAGGCCTTCGGCGCCGGCGCGGGCGGCGATGTCCACGAGCAGCAGGATGACCTCCGCGTCGAGCGACGGAGCGTCGGACCCGAGCGCCTCGGCCCCGAACTGCGTGAACTGCCGGAAACGGCCGGCCTGTGGCGCCTCGTGCCGGAAGAAGGGTCCCCAGTATAGCAGCTTCACCGGCTGCGGGAGCTTGTGCATGCCGTGCTCGACGTACGCCCGGCAGACTCCGGCCGTCCCCTCCGGGCGCAGCGTCAGTGAACGGCCGGCCTTGTCCTCGAAGGTGAACATCTCCTTGCGGACGATGTCCGTCGAGGCTCCCACACCGCGCGCGAAGAGCTCGGTGTCCTCGAACACCGGGCTGTCGAACGGTTCGTACCCGGCCGAGCCGAGCACGTCGCGGTCGTCAGGGCGAGCAGTTGCCGCCGCCGCCGTCCGCGGGCAGGACGTCGAACGTCCCCCGCGGGGCCTGGAGCTTGGCCGCCACTACCTCGTGAGCTCGGCGAGGAAGGGGTTGGTGGCCCGCTCGGCGCCGAGCGTGGTGATCCCCATGTGGCCGGGGTGCACCGTGGTCTCGGCGGGAAGCGACTCGGTGAGGGTGCGGATCGACTCGAGCAGGGTTCCCCAGTCGCCGCCCGGCAGGTCGGTGCGCCCCACCGAGCCCTGGAAGAGCACGTCGCCCGAGAACACCACCTGCTCGTCCGGGATCGAGAAGGTCACGTGACCCGGGCTGTGACCCGGGGTGAAGAGCACGTCGATCTCAAAGCCGGCCAGCTCCAGCCGCTCGCCGCCCTCCAGCGTGTGCTCGGCATCCCACGACTCGAAGGGGCCGAACCCGGGCCAGGGCACGTAGCTGTTGATGTCGGCCAGCACGAAGGCCTCGGCCTTCGGCACCCACACCTCGGCGCCGGTGGCGCGCGCGATGGGGGCCACGGCGCCCACATGGTCGAAGTGCGTGTGGGTGAGCAGGATGCCGTCGAGCTTGACCCCCAGGGAGTCGATCGCCCCGAGCAGCTTGTCCGCCTCCTCGCCCGGATCCACGATCAGAGCGCGGTCCGAGCCGTCGCGGCGGAAGATGAACGAGTTCTCCGCCACCGGCCCCACCGTGAACATGCGCACGTCCATGCGCCGAGCCTACTTTCTCGCCGCGGCCCGGCGACGCTCGCGGAAGCGGTACAGCGCAAGGTCCGTGGTGTATCCGAGCGGAATGTAGATCAGCAGCATCACCGCGGCGAGGGCCGCGCCCTGAGCCACGTCCCGCTTGAAGAGCAGCACCACGAGCACGCCGAACACCGCGGCCGCGATCGCCGCCCGGTTGATCGCGCCCCGCCAGGTGGGGGGCCTGGACATGCGCTCCTCGCGGCGCTGGCGGGCAATCTGCTTGGCGTCCTTCTGAGTCCCGCCGGGGCGACCCGTGCGCCCCGCCCGCTCGATCGTCCCCGCGGGGGTGCCACGGTGCTTTCGCGTGCGCTTGCGCTTGGTCTGAGCCATCGGAGGGCGACGTTACACCACCGCTTCGAGCGCCTCCTCGACCAGATGGCGCTCGGGCGAGAAGCCGCGGAGCGGCACGTCGGCGGGAAAGCCCTCGAGGGCGGCCCGGGGCGCGAGGCCCACCAGCTCGGCCTCGGCCACGGCGGTCTCGGCTCGCACCCTCTCCACGATCTCGCGCAGCGGCACGGCCCGGTGGTCATGAACGTTGGTGGACACCTGCGCGCGGCCGCGGTCGTCGAGGTAGAGGCCGATCGCCCGCACGCCCGGAAGGCCGCCTCCCGATTCCCGCAGCGACGCGGCGATCCGCCGCGCCACCTCCACGTCGGCGGTCACGAGGTCCACGTTGAATGCCACCAGCGGGGGCCGCGCGGCCACCAGGGTCGCGCCCGCCGTGGGGTGCGGCTCACGGGGCCCGTAGTCCGGCACCAGCTCTCCGCCGGCCATGCGGTCGGCCAGACCGGCCGGTCCCCCCGCCCTGAGGAAGGCGCGCTCGGCGTGCTCAGGCCGGGTGGCCAGCTCGCCGTAGAGGAACACCGGAATCGCGAGCTCGTCGCCGATCAGGGCCGCGGCGGTGAGGGCCTCGGCGCAGGCCGGGCCGTGCTGGCGCTCGGAGCGGTACACCACCGGCACGACATCGATCGCGCCGACGTGCGGGTGAACGCCTCGGTCGGTACCCAGGTCGATGCGCTCGGTCGCGGCGGCCGCCGCGCGCACGAGCGCCGCTGGCCAGCTCGCCCTGGCGAGCGGCGAGGGTGAGCACGGACCGGTGATGGTCGGGGTCCACGTGCAGGTCGAGCATCCGGGCGGGCGCGGCGGCCGCCGCGATCGCCTCGACCGCGGCGAGATCGCGCCCCTCGCTGAAGTTCGGCACCGCGAGCAGCAGATCGTCCACGGCCGCGGCGCTCATTCGTCCCGTCCCACGGCCCGGAGCGCCCGGCGCCGGGTGGCGTGGCCCACCACCCTTGCCAGGAGACCGTCCTCGAAGTACCAGATGCTGGCCCACAGGAGGTCGAACGGCACCCCGCTCACGGCGGCGCGGCCGACGAGCCTGTGCTCGAGCATCACCCGGCCCTCCCCCACGTCGGTGGCCTCCTCCAGTCGGAGTTGCGCATCCGGCTCGAGCACCCCGAAGAGATCGTCGCGCCAGCGACGGGCCCCCTCCACCCCGTCGTAGGTGGCGTCGGTCACGGCGGTGCCGGCATTGCGGATCTGGATGCCTGGGGCGAACAGCTCCGCGGGCACTCGATCCTGGTTGATCTCGTCCATGATCCGCCGGGCGAGCTCGACGTGGGTCGGGGACACGGGGCGGGACGCTACAAGCGCGCCCAGCGCCCCGGCTACCGGCTCTGGGCGGCGGCGTCCTCCAGGACCTCGGTGATCAGCTCGTCGAAGGTCGAGAGATCCTCCGGCTCCCAGGAGATGCGGCTTATCTGCGCTCCCTCGAACGTGAAGCGGAAGCGGTTGAGCCATTGCCGGCCGCGGACCCACGCCCACTGGCGCACGACCATGTCGTCGCCCTCGTGGGCGTACTCGTTCGGGCGTCCCGCGGGCACGAAGGCCCGGCGCATGGCCAGCAGCCAGCGGTGCACCTCGTCAGCGCCGCGGTATGCGCCGGCGAACGGCGTGTGGCCCGGTACCACGACCTCGACGTCGGGGGTCATCGCCCTCAGCGCAGCGGGCTGATCCCCCCGCGAGAACGAGGCGGACACCCACGTCAGCATCGCCTCTCGTTCGGCGGCCACGTTCATCCAGGGCGACATCGGCCAAACGGTTTGCCTGCTTGAGCCGGTGGTCGAGGAATCTAGGCCCTACGGCGGTATCCTCGCCTCCGCGGCTCCGTAGCTCAGCGGTTAGAGCGCACGACTCATAATCGTGAGGTCCCTGGTTCGAATCCAGGCGGAGCTATCCACGCTGGCGCCCGTCGAGTCAGTCCCATGTCAGGACCAATCGCCCGCGGTGGCGCTGCCCGCATCTGGCACCTCGATGGGGCCTTCCTTGGGCGTGCCGATCCGGAGGTGGTTGCCGAACGGGTCCCGCAGG
>CAVVYE010000023.1:0-121998 GCA_963752455.1 uncultured Thermoleophilaceae bacterium | reverse complement strand
TCCGCGACGCCTTCGGCACCTTGTTCAGGACCGAGCGGGCCTGGACCTCGTAGAAGCGGGTGTCCAGCGCCTCGGGGAGATTTCGAAGATTGAAGAACGGCCGCCGGCTCTCTTGTATCCGGGGAGGCGGCGGCCCTCCTTGGCCTCGACTGACAGCTCAACTCCAGCGCACGAACACATGTTCGCACGACCGTAGGACAGGAGTGGGTCCCGGGGTGTAATTAGGTTCATTAGGTGTAGGCCCGCGGCGCGCCGGTTTTTTAGCCGGGCGCGTTTTAGCCCAGGCGCCGGCGCGGGGCCGTGCTCCGGCTGCGGGGTGGGGGAGGGCGGGCTCGTTTGCCGTGCGCTGCTTGTACGGGGCCCGTCACCAGGGGGTGCGGTCTCGTCGTTTTGCAGGGGCGCCCCGGGACGGTTCCCAGCGTCACGGACCCCTGGGCGACTTATTCATCACATGGATGAACAACTCGCCCAGGGGTCGGAGGCCAGTGACGAGGCGACCCACCCGAACGTGACGGGACGCAAACAGAACAGCCCCGCCCCACCCCAGCCGACGGTAGACGCCGGTCACCCGGCGCGGACGCACCGGGCGGCTCCAGCCCGCCGTGCGCCGCGCCAGCTCAATGAGGAGCGCGGGGTGCCGCGCAGGCGAGAGGCGCCCCCGGCCACGTCCAGCCCCCGGCACACCACGCACCGCGTGACGGGGGACGCGCCACGAACAGAGCCCCGGCCGCCTCTGCCCCCGGCGAACCCCGACCCCGCCGCCGTAGACGGCCGCATACGGCTACGACGCCGCAGGCTGCCCGAACGCCGTAAGCAGGACCCGCCGCGAGCCGCCGCCGTCGCGGTGCTCGCAGAGGTAGATCCCCTGCCAGGTGCCGAGCGCCAGCCGGCCGTTGTGACCGGGATGTGAGGGGCGCCCGTGAGCGACGACTTGATGTGGGCGGGCATGTCGTCGGGGCCCTCGAGGGTGTGGCGGAAGTACGGCGCGCCGTCGGGCACGGCGCGGTCGAACCATGCGGCGAAGTCGCGCCGGACGTCCGGGCTCGCGTTCTCGTTCAGGGTCAGCGAGGCGGAGGTGTGCTGGATGAAGACGGTGGCGATCCCCACCGCGATCCGGCCCAGCTCCGGCACCGCCTCGACCACCTCGGAGGTGACGAGATGGAAGCCTCGCGGCCGCGGCCGGAGGTCGATCTGTCGCTGTATCCACAATTCGTCCATGGATCGTCGCGGGCTCCTGAGGGCCGACTTATAGTGGCCAGATCAGGCACGCCCGGCGCCGCCGTGACGGGAGGCCAACCGACACGGTCGATAGGAGGAGCATTTGGATCCGCCGCTCCGCGAGCGTATCGGCTTGCGGCATTCCACCTGGGGGGGTGAGGCGCCCGGCGTCCGCGCCCGAACGGCCCGCACGGGCGCGCTCTTCTGCCTCCTCGGCGCCTTCTTCGGCTTCCTGTCGGCCGTCACGCCGGACGCGGCCGTACACGACGAGGACCTCCTGGTCATCGTCTCGGTGCTCACGGCCGCGCTCGCGCTGGCCCTGCGTGTCCACCGGCGACCGGATGCCGATCGCCGGGCTTCCATCTGGTGGCCGTGCTCGGCACGGCGCTCGCCAGCGCGGCGGTCTACGCCTGGGGGACGGGCTCCGCCTACGCCGCCTCTGCCGTACCTCTGGGTGACGCTCTTCGTCTTCTACTTCTTCCGGCTGCGACCGGCGCTCGCGCACCTGGCGCTGATCGCGGTCGGGTACGCCGTCGTCGCTGGCGCTCGAGTCCACCGGGACACCGCAGGTCGACGGCTGGATCGCCGCCGTGGGCACGCTCGCCGTGCCCGGGCTGGTGGTGGCGCTGCTCCGCGACCGGCTCGTGGCGCCGATCGAGCGGCTCGCCGAGTTCGCGAACCGCGACCCGCTCACCGAGCTGCTCAACCGGCGCGGGTTCGAGGACGCTTCGACATCGAGCTGGAGCGCGCCCGCCGGAGCGACGCGCCGCTCAGCCTCGTCGTGGCCGACCTGGACGGCCTCGCGCGCGTGAACCGGGAGCTCGGGCACGCGGCGGGGGACGAGGCGCTGCGCGCGGTGGCAGCGGCGCTCGCGGCCGTGAAGCGGAGCTTCGACAGCGCGGCGCGCGTGGGAGGCGAGGAGTTCGCGCTGCTGGCGCCCGACTGCGACGAGCACGGCGCCTACATGATCGCCGAGCGGGTCCGGCTGGACGTCGCGGCCACCTCGGCGGCGGCCGGCCAGGGGCTGACCATCAGCTTCGGCGTGGCCACCTTCCCCGGTGCACGGGAGCTCGGCCGAGACGCTGCTGCGGGCGGCCGACCAGGCGCTCCAGGCGGCCAAGGCGCTCGGCCGCGACCGCACGGTGATCTCGAGCGCCGAGGTGTCCGCCGTCCGCGCACCCCCACGCGCCGCGGACGGGCGGAGCCGCGGGTGGGGCTCGCGGCGCTGCTGGAGCATCGCCGAGGCCCTGGACGTGCGCGACACCGGGCAGCGCCGAGCCACTGCCATCGCGTGGGCCGCTTCGCCGAGCTCACCGCCCGCGAGCTGGGGCTGCCCCCGGACACCGTCGAGCGGGTGCGCCTGGCGGGGATGCTCCACGACGTCGGGCGGATCGGCATCCCCGACGAGGTGGCGCGCAAGCGCGGTCCGCTCTGACGCCCGCGACTGGGCGTGGGTGCAGTCCCATCCCGAGATGGGCGCGCGGATGGTGGAGACCACGGACTTCGACGACATCCGCTCGTGGATCCTCTTCCACCACGAGCGCCCGGACGGACGCGGCTATCCGGCCGGCCTGTTCGCCGCGGAATTGCCGGTGGAGTCACGGATTCTCGCCGTGTCCGACGCCTACGAGGCGATGACGAGCGAGCGTCCCCACCGGCCGGCGCGCTCGCCCGAGAAGGCCGCCGCGGAGCTCCGCCGCGGGCGGCCGGCAGTTCGACGGCGAGGTGGTGGAGGCACTGCTGCGAGTCGTTTGACGGATTTCTCACGCCGGGCGGGTGGCATCCGATAGAGCCCACATGACCCTTGGCGCCGCAGAGCGCCGGCGATCGGCGCCGGACGGAATCATCGGCCGCCCGGCGATGGCACGGACGCTCGCCTACTTCTACCTCGCCGCGGCGGCACTGATCGTCGCGTCGCTTGCGCTGCCCTATCCCGAGGACAGCGCCCTGGGCGCTCGCCCTGAGCGCCGTGGCCGACGCGACCGGCGCCGCGCTGCTGCTCCTGGCGCGGAGCGACCTGCCGCAGCTGGCCATGCCCCTGCTGCTCGCGCCTCGGCACGCTGCTGACCACCGCCGCTCATCTACTTCGAGGGCAGCAGTCAGCTTCTTCGCCCTGCTCTACCTCTGGGTCGCGCGTGGAGGCCTTCTACTTCCACGGGCGCGCCGGGGCCATCGCCCAGGTGGGCCTGCAGGCGGTGGCCTACGGCGCGGTGCTGGCCGTCCTGCCCGGAGACCGCCCGGTCGAGAACTGGCTGATGATGGTGGGGGTGGGCATCGTGGCCGGCGCCGCTGGCGGCCTACCAGCGCGGCAGGATCTCCGCGCTCGTGGCCTCGCTGGACGACGCCGCGCGCACCGATCCCCTCACCGGGCTGCTCAACCGGCGCGCCTTCGAGGAGCTGTTCGAGCAACGAGCTGGAGCGGGTGCACCGCACGGGCGGGCGGCTGTCCGTGCTGATCGGGGACCTCGACGGCTTCAAGGCCGTGAACGACCGCTTCGGCCACGAGGCGGGCGACGCGGTGCTCTGTCAGGTGGCCGACGACATGCTCAAGTGGAAGCGCAAGATCGACACGCCGGCCCGGATCGGCGGCGAGGAGTTCGTCGCTGCTCCTCCGGACACCGACGAACGCGGCGCGTACCTGGTGGCCGAGCGCCTGCGCCGCGCCACCCACCGGAGCTTCGCCGAGTACCCGCTGCCGGTGACGATCAGCTTCGGCGTGGCCACCCAGCCCGAGCACGGGGACGACCTGCGCTCGCTGCTGCGCGCCGCCGACCGGGCCCTCTACGCGGCCAAGGACCTGGGCAAGGACCGCACGGCGATCTTCAGCGCCGAGGTGGCGCGGGTGCTGGCCCGCGCGTCCGGATCCCAGAGCGGCGACCTGCACCTCGCGCCGCTCATGGCCCTGGCCGAGGCCCTCGACGTGCGCGACCACGGCAACGCCGCCCATTCGCGCACGGTGGGCCTCTACTCGCGCATGATGGCCGTGGAGCTGGGCCTCAGCCCCGAGCGGGTGGAGCGGGTGCGCGCGGCCGGCGTGCTCCACGACGTGGGCAAGATCGGCGTCTCCGATCCGCTGCTGGTGAAGATCGGACCGCTCCGCGACGAGGACTGGAAGGAGCTCCGGACGCACCCCGAGATCGGCGCCCAGCTCCTGTCCCGCCCCGAGCTCGCCGACCTGCGCGAGTGGGTCCTGGCCCACCACGAGCGGCTCGACGGGATCGGGCTATCCGTTTGGCCTCTCCGGAGACGAGATTCCCGCTCGAGGCGCAGGATCCTGGCCGTGGCCGACGCCTACGAGGCGATGACCCGCGAACCGCGTCTACCGGCGAGGCGCTCGGCGAAGAGGCGGCGCGCGCCGAGCTGCGCGCCGGGCTGCGGCTCGCAGTTCGACAGAAACGTGGTGGACGCATTCCTCGGAGCGCTCGAGCGCGAGCGCAAAGAGGAGCTCCAGCTCCCCGCGGCAACTGTCACAAAGTAGTCACAAAGTCCCTGCTGCTGTAGCGTACGCGCCCCGACGGAGGAGCCGAGGCGACCCGCCCGGATCACCTCGCGAAGGCTCTCCGTCGGAGCACCTCTTGGCGACCCACGTTCTCAAGACATCCCACGCACCGCTCTCCATGCGCGCGGTGCGGTTCGCTGGACGTCGCTCGTCCTCGCTCTCGCGCTGCCCGTGTTCGTGGCCGCGGGCTGGCCGCTCTTCGCCTGGGCCGGGGTCACGCGCGGTCTGGCTCTTCCAGCGCGGGCTGCAGAGTCCTGATCGAGCGCCGGGCGCGCGCCAGCACCAACCCGCGCACGGCTCCATGGGCCTGATGACCGTGAGCCTCATGGGCCGCATCTGGTTCCTGATGCTCGCCGTGCTGGCCATCGGCCTGATCGACCGTGACTCCGGCCTTCCGGCCGCGGTGCTCACGGCGGTGGTCTTCCAGGCCTGGTTCACCGGGTTCATGGTGTCCCGGAGCATGGAGGAGGCGCACCTCGTGACCACCAAGCGCAAGGCCCTCATCGCGCTTCGGCGTCTACCTCTTCATTGCCGTGGCACTGGTGGCGATCCTCGGCAGCAACGGCAAGAACGAGGAGTTCACCCCCACCGACGAGTTCAAGCTCGATCCCTGGATCAGCCTGAAGTTCGGCCCGGTGGACATGAGCATCAACAAGGCGGTGCTCTACCTCGTGCTCGCCTGCGTGCTCACCGGCACGATCATGACCTACATCGCCAAGCGCATGACGGACAAGCCGAACCGCGTGCAGACGGCCATGGAGGTGCATGTACGACCTCACGTACAACCACGATCGCGCGGGGCAACATGTCGCGCGAGATGTCGCTGCGCTGGTTCCCCTTCGTGGCCACGCTCTTCTTCTTCATCTGGATCTCGAACCTGATCGGGTACATCCCGCTCCCGACCAACACCGAGCACACCGCGGAGATCTTCGGCCTCGAGGTGCCCACGCTCGCCCTCTACGCGGCCACGGCGAACATCTCCGTGCCGATCATCCTCACGCTGGTCGTGTGGTTCGCCTACCAGGTGGAGGGGATCCGCGCCAAGGGCTTCTTCAACTACATCAGGGCCCTGATCCCGGACGGCACTCCCGGAGTCCTCAAGGGCCCGATCTTCGTGATCGAGGTGATCTCCCAGTTCGTCCGCATCATCTCGCTCTCGGTGCGGCTCTTCGCCAACATCCTCGCCGGCCACATGCTCATCCTGTTCATGGGCGGCGGCCTCGCCGTGATCCTGGGGATCGCCGCGCTCGGCTGGCTGACCCTGCCGCTGGCCATCGTCTTCTTCCTGCTGGAGGTGGGCCTGGTGGCCACCCTCCAGGCCTTCATCTTCGCAACGCTGTCGTCCATCTACTTCGGCGAGGCCACCGCCGTAGGTCACTGATCAAGAGGAGGATCTTCACCCCATGCTCGACATTGCACTACCCATCGCAGAGGTCACCGACGACGGCCTCAAGGCCATCGCGCTCGGCATCGGCGCCGGGCTCGGATCGATCGGCGCCGGCATCGGCGTCGGCTTCATCTTCGGAAAGGTGATCGAGTCGGTCACCCGCCAGCCGGAGATGCGCGAGGAGATCACGAGCATCCAGTGGCTCGGCTTCGCGCTCACCGAGGCCGTGGCCTTCTACACCTTCATCTTCGGCCTGATCGCCTTCTTCCTCTAGGCCGCACGTGGAGCTTCCGACCTGATCCCGCTGCGCCGAGAGCAACCCGCTCATCTCGATCTCGCTGGGCGTGATGATCTGGACGCTGATCGCGTTCCTGGTGACGATGTACGTCCTGAACAAGGCGGCGTTTCCGCGAATCGCCGAGGCGCTGGACCGCCGGCGCAAGGCGATCGACGACTCGATCGACTCCGCGCAGCGGACCAAGCAGGAGGCGGACCAGCTGCTCGAGGAGTACCGCGCTCGCCTGAAGGAGGCGCGCGAGCAGGCCGACGACATCGTGACCCGGGCGCGCAAGGCGGCCGAGTCGCTCCAGGACGACTCGAAGGCGCAGGCCACCCAGCAGCGCGAGGAGCTGATGGCCGCGGCCCGCCGCGACATCCAGGCGGAGACCCGCCGCTCGCTCGACGAGATCCGCAAGGAGGTGGCCAACCTCACGGTCCTGGCCACCGAGAAGGTCACGCGCAAGTCGCTCACGGGCGACGATCAGAAGCGGCTCGTGGAGGACGCCCTCAGCGAGGTCGACTTCTCCGCGCTGTCGAAGGAAGGGAACGGCGCGAGGTAGATGGAGGAGATCGCCGAGGTCTACGCCCGTGCGCTGTTCGACGCCGCCAAGGACGCGGGCGTGCTCGACCGCGTGCACGACGAGCTCGACCAGTTCACGGAGACGCTCGACAGCGACCGCGACCTCCAGGTCTTCTTCTTCTCGCCCTACTTCTCCTCGGAGGAGAAGAAGCAGGGCGTGAGGCGCATCCTCGACGACGCCGATCCCCGCTTCGTGAACTTCCTCGAGCTGCTGGCCGAGCGCCACCGGATGCCGGTGATATTCCGGATCCGGAGGGCGTTCGACGCGCTCTGGGCCGACGAGAACAAGCTGCTGCCGGTGACCGTCACGAGCGCCGTGGAGCTCGACGATGCAGCTGGTCAGCGACATCGGCAAGCGCATCGAGGAGCAGACCGGGCGGCGCGTGGAGCTGAGCTCCAAGGTGGATCCCGACCTGCTCGGCGGCCTGAAGGTGAGCGTCGGGAACATGGTCCTGGACGCGAGCGTCCGCAACAGACTTGAACAGCTACGCAAGCAGGTCGCGAGAGCGGCCTGAGTCGACGAAGGAGAGCTTCGAAGTGCAGATCAAGCCAGACGAGATCACCAGCATCCTGAGAGAGCGCATCGAGGGCCTCGATGACGGAGGAGCCGACCTGTCCGAGGTGGGCACCGTGCTCTCCGTGGCCGACGGCATCTCGCGCGTCCACGGGCTGGACAACTGCATGTCGCTGGAGCTCCTCGAGCTGCCCCATGACGTGACGGGGCTCGCGCTCAACCTCGAGTCCGACAACGTCGGCGTCGTGCTCTTCGGCGAGTGGGACAAGATCGAGGAGGGCGACCAGGTGAAGCGCACCGGCCGCCTGCTCGAGGTCCCGGTGGGTGACGCCCTGCTCGGGCGCATCGTGGACCCGCTCGGCAACCCGCTGGACGGCAAGGGCGACGTGAACACCACGGAGACCCGCCCCGCCGAGTTCAAGGCTCCGGGCGTGGTTCAGCGCCAGGGCGTGAAGGAGCCGCTCCTCACCGGCATCAAGCCGATCGACGCCATGACGAACGTGGGCCGCGGCCAGCGCGAGCTCGTGATCGGGGACCGCCAGACCGGCAAGACCTCGATCTGCATCGACGCGATCATCAACCAGAAGGGCCAGGACGTGAAGTGCGTCTACGTCGCGATCGGGCAGCGCATGGCCACCGTGGTGGACGTGGCCCGCCAGCTCGAGGAGGCCGGCGCCCTGGAGCACACGATCATCGTGGCCGCTCCCGCCGACGAGGCCGCGCCGATCAAGTTCCTCGCTCCCTACGCGGGCTGCGCCATGGGCGAGCACTTCCTCTACCAGGGCGGTCACGCGCTGGCGGTGTACGACGACCTGACCAAGCACGCGTACGCCTACCGCCAGATGTCCCTGCTGCTGCGCCGCCCGCCGGGCCGCGAGGCCTACCCGGGCGACGTCTTCTACCTGCACTCCCGCCTGCTGGAGCGCTCGGTGAAGCTGAACGACGAGCTGGGCGGCGGGTCGCTCACCGCCCTGCCGATCATCGAGACCCAGGCCGGCGACGTGTCGGCGTACATCCCCACGAACGTCATCTCGATCACGGACGGCCAGATCTTCCTGGAGGCCGACCTCTTCCGCTCGGGCGTGCGCCCGGCCATCAACGTGGGCATCTCGGTGTCCCGGGTGGGCGGCTCGGCGCAGACGAAGCCGATGAAGAAGGTGGCCGGGCGCCTGCGCCTCGAGCTGTCGCAGTACCGCGAGCTCGAGGCCTTCGCCCAGTTCGGCTCGGAGCTGGACGCCGACACCCAGGCCACGCTGGCCCGCGGTGAGCGCCTGGTGGCCACGCTGAACCAGGACGAGCGCCAGCCCTGGCCGATCGAGGACCAGGTGGCGGCCATCTACGCCGGCACCGGCGGCTTCCTCGACCGGATCAAGACCGAGCGCGTCACCGAGTTCCTGGACATGCTCCTGGCCCGGCTCCACTCGGAGCACCAGGACGTGATGGACAAGATCGCCGGCGGGCGAATGGGACGACTCCATCGAGGAGGAGCTGGGCAAGGCGATCGCCGAGGCCATCGACGACTTCGGGCCCGACTTCGACGTGGAGGGCAACCCCATCGAGGAGGGCGAGTCCGACCGCATCATGTCCGAGGAGGAGCGCCGCACCGAGGGCCGCACGAGCGGCTCCGATCGGCGACGGCGACGGGAACGGCGGCGAGCCCGACCGCGCGGCCGACCAGGAGCAGGAGGGCGCGCCCGCCTAGCGGGTAGCCCATGGCCAGCCTGAAGGACATCCGCGGCCGCATCGCGTCGGTCAAGAACATCCGCAAGATCACGCGGGCCATGGAGATGGTGGCCGCCGCGCGGCTGCGGCGCGCGGAGCAGCGGATCGAGTCGCTGCGCCCCTACGCGGACGCACTGCGGCGGATGACGCGGCGGGCCTCGGAGGACGCGGACAGCATCCCCAACCTGCCGATCCTCCAGGAGCGCGAGAACCCGAAGCGCGTGGGAATCCTGCTGGTCACCGGCGATCGCGGCCTGGCCGGCCCCTTCAACTCCCAGATCGTGCGCGCGGGCAACCGCCGCGCGGCCACGCTCAGGGCCGAGGGGATCGACGTGCTCTGGTACGCCAGCGGACGCCGCGGCGAGTCCTCGCTGCGGTTCCGCGGGCTCGAGACGGGCGCCACCTGGACCGGCTTCACCGACCGGCCGGCGTTCGCGGATGCGCGCCAGATCGCCGACGGCCTGGCCGCCGCCTACGTGGACGGCAAGGTGGACCGCGTGGAGATCATCTACAACGGCTTCATCTCGGCCGCCCGCCAGGAGGTGCGCGAGGAGACCCTTCTCCCGCTCCAGCAGGCGGACATCCTCGGCGGCGACGACGACGGGGACGCGGAGCCGGAGGAGGAGCAGCGCGAGAAGGACCCGAAGGGCCATCACGCGCTGTGGATCTACGAGCCGGAGCCGGAGGAGATCCTGGCCCGCCTCGTGCCGGACTACGTCGAGATATCCATCTTCAGGGCGCTGCTGGAGTCAACGGCGTCCGAGCACGGCGCCCGCATGAGCGCCATGCGCAACGCGTCAGACAACGCCGCCGAGCTGATCGACGACCTCACGCTCGAGGCCAACCGCCAACGCCAGGCGGAGATCACGCAGGAGATCATGGAGGTCGTCGCGGGGGCCGAGGGCGTCACTTGAACTTGATGAGGCATAAGGAGAACTAGGAACTTGGAAGCCGGAACAGAGACCCAGCAGGAGAGCAGCGCCACGAAGGACGAGCACGTCGGGAGCGTCGAGGAGGTCCAGGGCGTGGTGGTCGAGGTGGTGTTCACCAGCGGCCACCTCCCCGAGATCTACAACGCGCTCGAGGTGGAGCTCGAGGACGAGAGCCGCGACCGGCTCGTGCTCGAGGTGCAGCAGCACCTGGGCGACGACCGCATCCGCGCCGTGGCCATGGACGCCACCGACGGGCTCTCCCGCGGCGTGCGCGTGCGCGACACCGGCGGCCCGATCACCGTGCCCGTGGGCCGGGCCACGCTGGGCCGGATCTTCAACCTTCTCGGCGACCCGATCGACGACGAGGGCGACGTGGACACCGAGGAGCGGTGGCCCATCCACCGGCCCGCGCCGGACGTCGAGGACCTCATGCCCACCCGGGAGATCCTCGAGACCGGCATCAAGGTCGTGGACCTGCTCGCGCCCTACGCGAAGGGCGGCAAGGTCGGCCTCTTCGGCGGCGCCGGCGTGGGCAAGACCGTGCTCATCCAGGAGCTCATCCGCTCCATCGGCGAGGAGCACGAGGGCCTCTCGGCTTTCTGCGGCGTGGGCGAGCGCTCGCGCGAGGGCAACGATCTCTGGGTCGAGATGAAGGAATCGGGCGTCATCGACAAGACGATGCTCGTGTTCGGCCAGATGAACGAGCCGCCCGGAGCCCGCATGCGGGTGGCCCTCTCCGGCCTGACCATGGCGGAGTACTTCCGCGAGCAGGGCGGCCAGGACGTGCTGCTCTTCATCGACAACATCTTCCGGTTCGTGCAGGCCGGCTCCGAGGTGTCCGCCCTGCTCGGGCGCATGCCGTCGCAGGTGGGCTACCAGCCCACGCTCGAGACGGAGATGGGCCAGCTCCAGGAGCGGATCACCTCCACCCGGCAGGGCTCGGTCACGTCGGTCCAGGCCATCTACGTCCCGGCCGACGACCTCACCGACCCGGCTCCGGCCTCGGTGTTCGCGCACCTGAACGCCACCACCACGCTGTCGCGGTCCATCTCCGAGAAGGGCATCTACCCGGCGGTGGACCCGCTCGACTCCACCTCCACGATCCTGAAGGCCGACATCGTGGGCGAGGAGCACTTCCAGGTGGCCAACGCCGTCCGGGAGATCCTGCAGCGCTACAAGGAGCTCCAGGACATCATCGCCATCCTCGGTATCGACGAGCTGTCGGACGAGGACAAGATCACGGTGCAGCGCGCCCGCAAGGTGGAGCGGTTCCTGTCGCAGCCGTTCTTCGTGGCCGAGCAGTTCACCGGGCTCTCGGGCAAGTACGTGCAGGTGGCCGACACGGTGCGCTCCTTCAAGGAGATCATCGAGGGCCAGCACGACGACATCCCCGAGCGGCTGTTCCTCATGAAGGGCACGATCGACGAGGTGGTGGAGGAGTACCGCAAGTCGGGCGCCGGATCGTCCGCCGCCGAGGCCCCGGCCGAGGACGAGGGCGACGAGGGCGACGAGAACGGCGAGGACGACGCGAAGGACGAGGGTGGCGAGGAATAGCTTCAAGGTCGAGGTCCTCACCCCCGAGGGCCAGGTCTTCGCCGACGAGGTGGAGATGGTCTCCACCCGGACGACCATCGGGTCGATCGGCGTGCTGGCCAACCACTCGCCGCTGATGGCCATCCTCGAGCCCACCGAGCTGCGTCTCTACCGCTCGGAGTCCGAGATCGTGCGCTTCGCGCAGGGCGAGGGCTACCTCCAGGTCGTGGACAACTCCGCGCTGGTGCTCGTCGAGGAGGCCATCGCGCCCGACGATCTCGACCGCGGCGCCTTCGAGGCGCGCGTCAAGGAGGCCCGCGAGGTCTTCGAGCGCGCCGAGGAGGGCTCGGAGGAACGGGCCCGCGCGGAGCGCGAGATCAAGCGCTACGAGGCCTTCCTGAAGGTCGGCTCCTCCTAGAGCGCGGGCCGGTGGGCGCACGGACCGAATACCGGCCGGGCACCTTCTGCTGGGTCGAGCTCGCCACCAGCGATCTCGACGGCGCCCGGGCCTTCTACCCGCCGTTGCTCGGATGGGACCTGGAGGACGACCCGATCGCCTCCGACGAGCCCTACGTGAGGGCCACGGTGGACGGCCGGCCGGTGGCCGCGATGTTCGATCCCCCGTCGCAGCGCGGACGCCCGGCGAGCTGGGCCTCCTACGTGTCCGTCGAGGACGCCGACGCCACCGCGGCCCGGGCCACGGAGCTCGGCGGCCGGGTGGTGATGGGGCCCTTCGACGTGCGCGACGCCGCCCGCATAGCCGTGATCGAGGATCCCGCAGGGCGCGGTCCTCGGCCTGTGGCAGCCGCGGGAGATGGCCGGCGCCGGGCTCGTGAACGATCCGGGCGCGCTCACGCATGAACCAGCTGAACACCTCCGATCCCGCCGCGGCCCAGAGCTTCTACTCGGGGCTCTTCGGATGGGACTTCCAGGCGGTGAGCGAGGAGCCCCCCTTCTGGAGCATCCAGAACGGCGGCGCCCTGAACGGCGGGATGATGCCGATCCCGGACGGCTCCCCGGCGCCGCCGCACTGGCTCGCGTACTTCACCTCCCGCTCCCTGGAGGACTCGGCACGCCTGCATCGGCGAATTGGGAGGCCGCGTGATCGTTCCCGCCACCGCGGTCCCCTCCGGCCGCTTCCTGGTGGCCACCGACCCTCAGGGCGCGGCCTTCGCCCTCTTCGAGGGGGAAGTCGACCCCTGAACCCCATACGCACCGTTTGGTGGGTATACGCACGATTTGCGCGAAAGTGCAGGTACTCTGGAGTGTGACCGGCAATCGCAGGGGAGCAGTTGGTCGGCACGGAAGACATAGCCTTGACGCACGAGTCACAGCCCCACCGGGGCCCCCGACGTCCGTCCGCCCAGTTGGCGGACCGGTGAGGCACGGCCATGAGCCTCGGACTGGGCATCGCCGCCGGCGCCGTGGCCGTGGCCTTCGCGCTGCTCGGCTGGCTGGGCGCACGCTGGCTCGACCGCCGTCCCATGCGGCCCAAGCCGAGCTTCTCGTGGGCCATCGTGCCGCTTGCGGTGCTGGTCGGCGCGGGCGCCGGCTACGGCGCGGGCGTTGCGGCCGGCGCGGAGACGGTGGGCACCGTGACCGGAGCCGCGGTGGGCCTCGCGCTCGGCGTGGCCTCCCTGCTCCTGTGGTTGCGCGCCCATCCGCGAGTGCGGGGAACGGGCGGCGCCTACAAGCTCACGGGGATACCCACCTCGGCGCTCGACGACATCAGCGAGGAGGCGGCGGACCGGGCTGCTCCGGCGCTGGCTCACCCTCTCCACGGGCTCTCTGGTGCGTGTGGCGATCGTGCCGGCCTCGCCCGCCCTGGCGGGCCTTGCCGGCGACACCGCGGCCTGGCTTCACGGGCTGCAGGCCGAGGCGTCGGGCGGAAACCCGCAGCAACGGATCGGCGCCGCACCAGGACACCGTCGAGACGGTTCCCGCCCACTCGACGGTGGGCCCCGGCCCATCAGCGGCCGAGGACCCGCTCGCGGCCCCGAGACCGCAGTGGCGCAGCCGCTGGAGCCCGAAGGGCCCCAGGCCCTCGGCCGCCGCCCCGGGCGGGGGACAGACCAATGGAGCGGCCGAGCCGAAGCCCGCTCGCCACGGCTGGTGATGCTCGCCACCGGCTTGGCCGATCCCGAGCTGCTCGAGGAGGACCTGGTGGTGATGCTCGCGCAGGACGGCATGATGAGCCGCGAGCTGTCGGAGCGGCGCGGATCGCCTCGAGAACCTCGGCTGCCGGCCGGAGTGGATGCTGCTCGTGCGTTCCCCGGCGGTGGCGCGGAAGCGCTTCGGCCCGCGGCCTGAAAACGGCACCGCGCCGGAATAGCCGCAGTTCCGCCGCGCCCGCAACCGGGCTGCTACGGTCCAGCCGGTGAGAAGGACGAGCCGCGCGATCCTGCTCCTGGCCGCCGCCGGCCTGCTGCTGATGAGCCTCCTGGCCACTCCGGCACAGGCCGCCAAGCGCAAGGTGCCCTTTGGCTTCTTCGGCGTCACGATGATCGGCGAGCTCACCGTGCCCCAGGCAGCTGCCCGACGCCCAGCTCGAGCAGCAGATGGCCCTCATGGCCAGCTCCGGGCGTGGAGTCCACGAGGGTCACGTTCGGCTGCGGCCAGCTCGAGCCCGCCCGCGGGGTCTACAACTGGGCGGCGCTCGACAGGCTCGTGGCGGCCGCGGCACGGCACCGCATCGCGATGATGGTGAACATCTCCGACGAGCACGCGGTGGTCGTCGTCCAACCCCACCAGCCCGGACTACTGGCGCTATCCCCCGAAGAACTCCGAAGGACTTCGCCGAGCTGATGCGCCAAGCGGCGCTGCGCTACGGCTCGAAGGGCACGTTCTGGGCCGCGAACCCGGGCGTGCCCAAGGTGCCGGTCCGCAAGTGGCAGGTCTGGAACGAGCAGATGGCCCCGTGGTTCTGGGTGCCGCGGCCGTGGGCGCCGACCTACGTGAAGCTTCTGAAGGCGTCGTACAAGGCGATCAAGAAGGCGGACAAGAAGGCGATCGTGATCGCCGGCTCCCTGATGTCGTACGGGAACTACCACCAGTGGGACGGCGTCCGCGACATGTACCGCAGGGGCGCCAAGAAGTACTTCGACGAGATCGCCGTGCACCCGTTCACCAACGACAAGTCGGCACGCGTCACGGCCAACCAGACGCTCGAGATCGTTCGCCGGGTGCGCGAGGTGATGCGCAAGCACCACGACTCGCGCAAGGGAATCGAGGTCACCGAGATGACGTGGGCCGCCGCCAAGGGCCTCGTGCCCCCGAGCGCGGTCTTCGGGATGGAGACCACGGCCAAGGGACAGGCCGACCGGCTCAAGAGCTCGTACCGCAAGCTCGCGCGCTACCGGCGCAAGATGCGCATAACGGGCGTGTACTGGTTCACATGGGCCACGGACTACCAGGCGGGTGGCAACCCATCGAGCATGTCGTTCCGCTTCGCCGGGCTGGTCCGCTACGACGGCGGTGTCTTCACGCCTCTGCCGCTCCTCGGCACGTACCGGAGCCTGGCGGCCAAGTACGAGGGCTGCCGCAAGTCCTCGAGCGCCCGCTCCTGCGCCCGCTAGAAGCTCGAGCATGATGTTCGGGACCTCGGTGCTCGCCGGCGTGGCGGTGGGTGGTGCGATCGGCCTGCTGCTCGGAGGAGTGGCGCTGCCGCTCTACTGGCGCCTCTCGGAGCCCCGGATCACGAGCGTGAACCGGACCTACCGGACCACCGGCATCCCCACCACGCCGCTCGACCATCTCGACCCCCACCAGGCCAGGGCGATGGTCAGGCGCTGGCAGGCGATGTCATCGCGCTCGTCGAGCCACATCGGGCTCGTGGCCGGTGACGCCAAGCTGGAGCCGCTCGCGCGCCAGGCGGCCGAGTGGTTCGCCGGGCTGTCGGTGCCGGCGCCCCAGGGCGCCGCGGCGGACGTGGCCCTGCACGGGCGCCCCGCCACAGTCCGGGAACGGATACACGCCCGACCCTGGGGCTCGCCGGATGAGCCGCCGGTGCTGGGCACCATCGACTCCTCGGATCCGGAGGCCGCCCAGCAGGCGCGCCGCAGCGACGTGATCGTGCTGGTGGTGCGATCCACCGCGCCGGTGGCTCAGGTCGTGGAGCGGACACGCGAGCTCGGTCAGCTCGGCCACCGGCCGGACTGGGTGCTGCTCGTGGACTCCGTGAAGACGGCCGGACGCCGCGCTCGGACAGGCCGGCTAGGACACTCGTCCAGGCCGCCTGGCGACCGCAACCAGCAGAGGTCGCGAAGGTTTGTTGCTACGGTGACTTCGATGAGCAAGAGACCACTTTCCGTGGCCGCTTTCGTGCTGGCCCTCGCGGTCCTGGCCACCAGCGCCACCCCCTCGTTCGCCGCCAAGCGCAAGGTGCCGTTCGGCTTCTTCGGCACCGTCTACAACGTGGAGGCGGACCGTCCCTCGTATTCCGAGGCCTCCCGGGACCAGCAGGTGGATCTCATGGCCCGCTCGGGAGTCGAGTCGATGCGGGTGTTCCTCGCCTGGCCCGCCATCGAGCCGGGGCCCGAGCACCTACAACTGGGCCCACACCGACCGCGTGGTGGCCGCCGCGCGCGCGGCACCGGATCTCGATCCTGGGAACGTCCTCAGCACGCCCGCATGGGCCTCCTCGCGCCCGAACGCCGTGTACCCCCTGCGCGCCCCACCGAAGGACCCGGCCCTGTACGCCGGGTTCCTCCGCACCCTGATCGAGCGCTACGGGCCCAAGGGCACGTTCTGGGCGGCCAACCCGAGCATTCCCAAGGTGCCGATCCGCAACTGGCAGATCTGGAACGAGCAGATGGCGCCCTGGTTCTGGGACAGCAAGCCCTGGGCCCGCAGCTACGTGAAGATGCTGAAGGTCACCTACCGGGCGATCCACAAGGCCGATCGCGGGGCCAAGGTGGTGGCGGGCTCGTTCGTGGGGATCGGCAACTACACCCAGTGGGCCGGTATCCGCGACATGTACAAGGCGGGCGCCAAGGGCTACTTCGACGTGATCTCGGTCCACCCGTTCAGCAACATCCCGAATTCGGTGAGCGGCTCGATCTCGCGGATGCTCGAGATCGTCGCAGAGGGTGCGCACAGTGATGAAGAAGCACCACGACGGCCGCAAGGACGATCATCCTCACCGAGCTCACCTGGCCGGCGGCGATCGGCAAGGTGCCGAAGAAGCGGCTGCTGGGCCTCGAGACCACCACGGCCGGCCAGCGCAAGCGCATGTCCGCCGCATACAAGCGGCTGGCCAAGGTGCGCCGGAAGATGCACATCACGCACGCCTACTGGTTCGCGTGGGCCACGCCTTACGACAACAACACGCCGCAGTCCGACGTCTCCTACCGCTTCACGGGGCTCAACAAGGTGACGGACGGCGGCGTTTTCGCGCGCATGCCGATCCTCAAGCACCTACACGAGCCTCGCCGCGAAGTACGAGGGCTGTCGCAAGTCCTCGAACGCGCGTCGCTGCCGCTGGCTAGCGATCCGGCACAATCACGGTGGGCTCGCCGTGGCGCCCCGCCCGCCGCGAACGGGCGTACGCTTGGGCCCGGCGCCCAAGCAATGACGCGATGATGCCGAGCTCTCACCCAACTGCATGTCTGAACCGAGCCCTCGCAACCGAACGCTTCTCGACGCTCCCGATCGCGGAGCTGCCGTTCGAGGACATCGGCCTCCCGGCCGAGGCACGGCGGCGCGAGGGATCGGGCGGCTCGCGCTGCTGGCGGCGGACACCTGGCCGTGGCCAGGCGCGCTGGCTGCTGGTCGTCGGTGCTCACCGACGCCGGCTTCACGCGCGTGGGTCCCGGCGCTGATCCCGCTCTACGCGCTGCTCACCAAGATGGCCGGGCTCTACGACCGCGACCAGTTCGTCCTGCAGCAAGACGACGCTCGACGAGGCGCCGGCGCTCGTGGCCGTCACCGCGATCTTCGTGCTCGTTCGATCGAGGGCGGGCGCGCGCTCGACTTCACGGGCCGCTCGCACCCGTTCCTCATGTGGGGGCTGCTCACCGGCGCGCTGATCGTGGCGCGCGCCGCGGCCCGGTTCCTCGTGGTGCGCACGACCCCGGCCGAGCGCGTGCTCGTGATCGGCGACGCCGCCACCACCGCGATGGTCGAGCAGAAGATCGCGGCCGATCCCGGCCTGAACGCCGAGGTGGTGGGCCGGCTTCCCGCTCGAGCTGGGCTACGACGAGGACGACGACGACACCGTTGCTCGGAACCGTCGAGGACCTGCCGGCGATCCTCAAGGAGCACCGGCCGGCGCGGGCGATCGTGGCCCCGGCGCGGGAGGGCACGGACATCGCCGACGTGATCCGCCTGGCTCACGGCGTGCGGGGTCAGGGTCTCGGTGCTTCCGCGCATGCTCGAGGTGATCGGCACCTCGGTGGAGTTCGACGACCTGGGCGGCAGGCCGCTGCTGGGCGTTCGCGGCTTCGGGCTCTCGCCCTCGTCGCGGGTGCTCAAGCGGCTGCTTCGACCTCGTCGTGGCCACGACCATCGCTCGTGGTCGTCCTGGCGCCATTCCTGCTCGTGGTGGTGATCGCGTGGTGAAGCTGAGCTCGCCCGGGCCCGGTGATCTTCCGCCAGACGCGGATCGGGCGCGACGGCAACGAGTTCCAGATGTGGAAGTTCCGCACCATGGTCCGCGACGCCGACGAGCGCAAGCTCGAGCTCCTGGAGGAGAACGAGGCCGCACCGCTGTTCAAGATCGCCGACGACCCGCGGGCCACGCGGGTGGGCCGCTTCCTGAGGCGCAAGCTCGCTCGACGAGCTGCCCCAGCTCATCAACGTGCTGCGCGGCGACATGAGCATGGTGGGGCCGCGGCCCGCTGATCGTCGACGAGGACCGGCTCTTCTCGGGCTGGCAGCGCCGCCGCTACCACGTGTCCCCCGGGATCACCGGCCCCTGGCAGATCCTCGGCTCGAGCCGGGTGCCGGTGAGCGACATGGTGTCCCTCGACTACCTCTACTGCGCGAACTGGTCGCTGTGGCTGGACGCGAAGATCCTCGCGCGGACGATGCCGTACGTGCTCAGCGCGCAGAAGCGGCGAGCACACGTCGACGCCGGCGCTGAGCGGCCCTCGGTCAGTCCGCGTCGAGCGGAGCCGTCGGCTGCTCCGCGTCGGCCGGCGGGGACGGACGAGATCGGCTCGGGTGTCGGCCGTAAGGTCGGCTTGACGCTCGGCACGTAGCCGTAGCCGCTGACGGCCGACCCGCCGTTGACCACCACGCCCAGCACCCGTGCGTCGAGGCCCTGGAGCTGCTCGCGCAGGCGGCGGGCGTCGTCGCCCGCGGGTGGAGTTGGCCGAAGCGGCGACGATCACGCCGTCCACGTGGCCCAGCAGCGAGATGGCGTCGGCCACGTGGGGGAGCGGCGGGGTGTCCACCACCACGAGGTCGTGGTCTCGCTTCAGCGTCGTCGAGGATTCCAGCCCATGGCCTCGGACTGCAGGATCGCCCACGGATCGGGCGGCAGCTGGCCGGCCACCAGCACGTCCAGCTGGCGCCCGTGGCGGTCGCCGCGCACGTTGCGTGAGCGGCTGGAGCGCGGCGCTGAAGGTCGGTGCGCCGCTCCACGACCTCGGTGACGCCGGGCCCGGGCTGCAGCCCGTAGCGCTCGGCGAGCGTGGGCCGGCGCATGTCGGCCTCCACGAGCGCGACGCTCGAGGCCGGCCGAGAGGCCGGCGCAGGCGAGGTTCCAGGCGAGGGTGGTCTTGCCCTCCTGCGAGCGCGAGGAGGTGATGACGACGCTGCGCACCGGCTCGTCCCAGGCGAAGCGCAGGTTCATCTGCAGCATCCGGAACGCCTCGGCCACCTCGGGCGGCAGGTCGGCGAAGGGCACCGCGCCGCTTGAGCGCGCGGTGGCGCGGGCACGGTGGTGAGCACGGGGGCGTCGAAGGCCGCGGAGGCCTCGTCCGCGCCGTGGAGGCGGCGGTCGCTCTGCTCGCGCAGGAGGGCCAGGCCGACTGCCGAGCACGGCGCCGAACAGCAGGCCGAGGATGATCGTCTGGATCGGGTTGCCCGCCTTGGAGTCGGGCACGAAGCCCGGCTGCATGATCTGCGGGCTGCCGTTGCCCGACGTCCGCGATCACCTGCATCTTCTGCATGTTGTTGCGCAGCTGGGCGCCCGGGCCCGACACGTGGTTCTGCACGTTCAGCGGGCAGGGCGTCGAACTGCTTGCGCAGGCTCGCCGAGGGCCAGCTCGGCCAGCTGCCGGTCGTCGTCCGACGGCCAGGCGCCGGGCGTTCTCCGCGTAGGTGTTCGCCAGCAGGGCGGCGCGCTTGCCCGACGAGGCCGAGGCGGTGACCTTCACCACGTCGCTGGTCTTGTCGCCCGACGACCTTCACGTCG
This sequence comes from uncultured Thermoleophilaceae bacterium, assembly GCA_963752455.1. Lineage (GTDB taxonomy): Bacteria > Actinomycetota > Thermoleophilia > Solirubrobacterales > Thermoleophilaceae > JACVRW01. The sequence continues at coordinate 101,975 of CAVVYE010000023.1, read as the reverse complement.
TCCTGGACGTCGTCGGCGGACATGTCCACGCCGCGCGCCCGGAGGTCGTCGGAGGTGTCCGCCGCCACGCTGCTTGGAGGCCACGCGCTCGGTGTTGTCCTGCGCGAGGTTGTCGGCCGCCACCGTGTTGCGGGATCAGGCCGATGGAGTTGAGCTGCGGCGCGATGGTCTGCCGGAAGATGAGCGTGGCCGTGGACTCGTAGTCCTTGTTGCTGGCGAACGCGAACGCGGCCGCGGCCGCCTCCCGCCAGCAGCATGGTGATGACGATGATCGGCCACCGTGCGCCGCAGCCGTCGGAAGAGGGAGGGGCTCTCGCGCTCGGGCGGCTCGAGGCCGTAGGTGCTGCCGTTTTCCGAAGATCTCATCTCCAGCCAGGCTAGCGCAGTTTTTCGAACGCACCAAGCCCATCCGGCGTAGGCCGGTCGGGACGGCGTCGGCAATCATACACCTGTGGCACTTCCGCATCTTCGTCGTGCCGGGCTCGGCCATGCTCACCGACCACCGGCCGCACGGCGACGGCCTCGTGGCGTACGGATTCGTGCGCGAGCTGGCGCTGCGCGGGCACGACCTGCACGTGGCCGCCGGCCGCGTGGACCTGCGGGCGGAAGCTGCCCGCAAACGTGCAACTTCACGTGCTGGGCGCGCGACGATCCCGGCCGCCCCGCCTTCATGTGGCGCGTACGCCGCCTGTACGCCCGGCTGGCCCGCGAGCGCGCCTTCGACCTCGTTCACCAGCTCACGCCGGTGGAGGTGGGGGTGAGCCTGGCGCTCCCGCGCCGGGGCACGCCGCTCGTGCTCGGGCCCGTACGTGCCCGACTGGGCGCCGAGCGGCGATGGGGGCGGACGCGGAGGTGAGCGGCGCGGCGCTGCGGGTCAAGCGGGTGCTGAGGGCGGCCCAGCAGGCGCGGGCGGCCCGCGTGCTGGTGTCCACCCCGGCCGCCGAGGCCAAGGTGGAGCTGCGCGGGCGCCGCGGCGGACCGGGTGCGCGAGCTGCCGCTGGGCGTGGACGAGCGCTTCTGGCGGCCCGCGGATCTCCCCGGCAGCCGGACAGGACGTGCTCTTCCTGGCGAGCCTCGAGGTGCGCAAGGGCATCCACGTGCTCCTCGACGCCTTCGAGCGGCTCTCGCCGCGCCTGCCCTCCGCGCGGCTCCTGGTGGGAGGGGCGGGGGCGGAGCTCGAACGGGTGCGCGCCCGGATCGCCGCGTCACCGGCGCTCGCGTCCGTGGAGCTGCTCGGGCGCCTGGACCGCGAGCGCGCCCGGGCGCGCGATGCAGGCGTGCGCGGTCTACTGCCTTCCCTCGTACGGCGATCCCGCCCCGCTGGCCGCGGTCGAGGCGATGGCCTGCGGCCGGCCGGTGGTGGCCACCGACGCGGGCGGGCTGCGCCACCTGGTGTCCGACGAGGGCGGCTCGACGGTCCCGCCCGGCGACGCCGGCGCGCTGGCCGACGCGCTTCGACCGGATCCTGGCCGACCCCGCGCTGGCGCGTTCGATGGGCGAGCACAACCGCCGGCTGGTGGAGGAGCGCTACGCCTGGCCCCGGGTGGTGGACGGCCTGGAGGGGCTCTACCTGGAGGCCACCACGTCCCGCAGCGCGGGTCGCAGCTGGCCCTGGCGAAGCCGGTAGTCGTTGGCCAGGATCTGGCCGCCGATCATCCACAGGATCACCCCGTGGCTGCCGTAGAACGAGTCGCCGGTGTAGAGCACCACGCCCATGAACACGAACATCGCGAACAGAAGCTGGCGCAGCTCCTGGCCCGGCGCCCTGGACCGCGCGCCGGCCCAGGCGGCCCGGGCCATGTAGCCCAGAGCCGCCATGACCAGCAGGAAGCCGATCGGCCCGGACTGGTACATCAGCGAGAGGTAGCCGTTGTCGGGGTGGCGGAGGTCGGCCTCCTGGCTGTTCAGCCTCGAGGCCTCGCCGGCGGTGCCGAGACCGTGACCGAGGGGGGCGGACACGGCGGTGGGCAGCGTCTCGCTGACCGTGGCCGAGCGCTCGGTGGTGGAGGTGTCCTCCCGGTTGGTGATCGACTGGAAGCGGTCCACCACGTCCTTGGCCGTGGAGCTCACCGGGGACAGCGCTATCGAGGCGGCCACCATCACGGCCACCGCGCCGAACACCACCCGGGCGCTGCGGCCGTTGGAGACCACCACGTGGGCGACGCCGGCCACGATCAGCGCCACCCAGGCGGAGCGGACGAAGGTCATGGACAGCGCCAGCGTCACGAGGATCACCCCGGCGAAGACGATCGGCCGGGCCCGCCGGACGGTGAGGTAGCAGAGCAGCGAGAGGCCGAGGAGGGGGGCCAGGGCTCCGGGGCCGTTCAGGGACGAGAACGCCCGGACGGCGCCGTCCTTCGGATCGCCGACGCTGGCGAAGTCGATCGACTCGAGCCAGGCGAAGTCCCAGCTCGGCAGGACGATCTCGCGCTGCACGATCGCGTAGAGCGGCGATCACCGGCATGCCGAAGAGCAGGACCTTGCGGAGCGTGCTGCCCTGCACCGACAGCGGCTCGCGCAGGCCGAGCACCGCGCCGCTGACGCCGGCGATATAGGACAGGAACGCGTAGAGCGCGGCCGTCGGGCCGGCCACCAGGCCGAGCGGCAGGCCGATGGCGAACCCGGCCGCGCCGAGCAGCAGGACGCGCCGGATCTCGCCCGGGATCCTCACCCGGTGCAGCTCGAGCGCGGCGAGTATCCCCGGTGGCGACGAAGGGGGCCACCGACAGCGGGTCGTTGCTCACGTAGCCCGTGTGCAGGAGAAGCACCCGCCGCAGCAGGGGCGCGAGGAACCAGAGGGCGAAGAGGGAGTAGATGCCGAGCGCCCGGTCGTGCTGGTGGAGCGCCACCACGCTCACCACGAGCACCAGCGCGAGTGCCGCCTGGATCGAGATCATCAGCGCCGCGGCCAGGATCAGCGCGGCGGCCCCGCCCGCGCCGAGCGCGTACCCCAGGTCCGAATAGCCGCCGGGGCGGACCGTGGCCACGCCGCGCCGGCGTCCGATCAGCTCCGCCATGCCGCCTCCACCGGTTCCTCCCGCTGGGCCTCCGCGCCCACGACCTCCGGGAGACGCCGCTCCACCGGCAGCCCGGCGGCCCGCGAGTAGATCTCCAGCATCTCCCCGGCGTGCACGTCGTCGCGGAAGCGAGCCGCCGCCGGCGGGCCCGCGGCGCCCATGCGTGCGCAGGGCGCCGGGGTCCTCGAGCAGCTCGCGCGCCGCCGCGGCCCAGGCCGCCGGCTCCCGGGGCGGGAGGACACGGCCGGACACGCCGTCCTCCACCAGCTCGGGGCCGGCGCCGACCGAGGTCACGAGCGGCGGTGTGCCCATCGCCATGCTCTCCACCACGGCCAGGCCGAACGGCTCCTCCCATGAGGGCAGCAGCGACAGGTCGAGCGCGGCCAGGATCTCGGGCACGTCCTCGCGCTGGCCGAGGAAGTGCACCGACCCGCCCAGCTCGAGCTCACTCGACCAGCCGCTCGAGCGACTCCAGGAAGGCGTGGTTGTCGTAGCGCACGCCGCTTGCCGCCGAAGGCGATCTGCCCGACCAGGGCCAGGTGCGCGTCGATGCCCTGACGCGCGCAGCTCGGCGAGCATCCGGATCGAGGTGTCCTGGCCCTTCCAGGGCGTGATCTGCGCCACCTGCCCCAGGAGCCGGGCCCCCGGCGCGAGTCCCAGCTCTTCGCGCAGGTCGTATTCCCGCGACGGCGGCGGGGTCGAAGCGAGCGTGGTCGATGCTGTTGTAGACGCGGACCGCCGCGGGCCGGGCCAGACCCTCGTTGAGCCGCGCGGCCGTGTAGTCGGAGTTGGCCACGATCGCCTCCGCGCTGCGGCCGAGCACGCTCCGCACCGCCCGCCCGACGGGAGTGGGGGGCAGATGCTCGTGAGCGCGCACGACGAACGGCGCGCCGCCCCGCAGCCGGGCGATGGCGGCCATGAGCCCGGTGCGCGGGGTGTTGGCGTGGATCACGTCCGGGCGCGTCCGCCGCGAGGCCCGCGCCAGCGCCAGGCCGGCGGCCGTGAGCTGGCCGAGCCCGACGGGGGTCTGCACCGGGTGCAGGCGCAGGCTCGCGTCCACCGGCGGGCAGGGGCAGGTGCTCCACGCCCGCCCGGTCCACGGCGTCGGCCAGCGGCCCGCCGGATGGGCAGGCAACGGTCACCTGGTGGGCGTCTCGCACCCCGGCGAGCACGCGCATCAGCGACACCTCGGCGCCGCTCCAGGCACCTGTGTGGTTGGCGAAGAGGATCCTCATATGGGTGATAACGCTCCCTGCAGAAGCGTGACAGTAGTGGCGCGGAATCGCCAACGGGCACGGTGACTTGCGCGTCAGACGCGGTTCAGGCGGTCGGCCAGGAAGCGCCCCACCGCCTGCTCGGAGCAGCGGTCCCGCCACCAGGCCAGGCTGTCCGCGTGGAGGCGCGCGAGCCGCTCCGGATCATCCAGCACCGAGCGTCACCGCGCTCTCCAGCTCGCTCCATGTACGCAGCTGAATCACCGGGCTGTTCTCGTAGAACCAGAAGGGCGGGAGCCGCTCGCCCACCACCACGCAGCCGTAGCGGAGCCCTTCGAGCACGCGGAAGGTCTCGGCCGAGTTCCCCCGCGGGGCCAGGCAGATGCGGGAGTCCATGAGGGCCTGCGAGTAGCCCTCGGCCGCGCCCTCGGACGAGGTGAAGCCCGAGGTCAGGCGGATGTCGGTGCGCAGACCGGGCCGGTGCGCGGCGAGCGACTCCACGGCGGCCACCATCTCGCGCCTGCTGCGCGTCTTGGGTGATCCGAGGCGGTAGCGCGCGCGAGGCCTCGTGCTCGACGCTGCCGGCGAAGAAGACGTCGGTGGCCCGCTCGCTCATGGGCACGATCGGCAGGTCGAGCTGGTTGTAGGTCCCGAGCGGGATCAGCGCCACCGGCGGCGGAAGCGGGCGCCCTCGCAGCCGCCGCCCCAGCCGCACGCGGGCGTGGTCCACGCCGCCGGGGAGCCACCGCAGCCAGCGAACCGAGCGCTGGGCCAGCTCCAGCGCGCCGGTGGCCGGCCCGCTGCGCGCGGAGCTCCGTGGCCGGCTGGGGCCGGAGCCCGTAGCTCTTGAACACCGCCCTCACCCGGTCCACGTATCGGGGGATCTGCCCGCTCTCGTCCCCCAGCACCACCGCCACGACGCGGTCGCCGTACGCAGGCAGCCGCCGGGTGTCCCAGGTCAGGTACACGTCGATGTCGGGGTCGCGCAGGTGTGGTCCGCATCTCCCGGAAGGCCCCGCCGAAGTAGCGGGTGTCGGCCCGCTCGGGGCGCGGGCCCGCGTCCACGTCCCACGGGATCGGGGCCGGCTCCTCGGGTAGGTCGAGGAAATAGCGCGGCGTCATGCGTGGCATCAGCCCTCCAGCGAGGATCGGATCGCCCGCCACGCCGGCTTGGGCGCGCCGCCGGCCGTGAACGGCAGCGGCCGCTGGCCGGTGCCGAGCCAGGTGGAGGCGTCCGTGAATCCCCAGGTGGTGAACCGCCCGCACGCCGGCAGGCGCGCGGCAGGCCGCGGCCACCTCGCGGTAGACGCGCGCCTGTTCCCTCTCGGCGCGCGCGCCCACGCCGGAGGCCACGTCCATCTCCGATATGTCCACCGCCAGCCCGAGCGCCGCGTAGCGCCGCATGGTGGACCGCAGCTCGGCGCGGGTGGGGCTCGAGGAGACGGTGAGGTGGGTTTGGAGGCCCACGCCGTCGATGGGCGCGCGCTCTCGCCGCAGCCGCGAGAGCAGCGCCAGCATCCCGTCGGTCTTCGCCGAGCGGCCCTCGATGTTGAAGTCGTTCACGTACAGCCGGGCACCGGGATCGGCCTCGTGCGCCCAGCGAAGCGCGTCGGCCACGTAGTCCCTCGCCCAGCACCCGCCGCCACAGGTTGGGCTGCAGCGAGCCGTCGCCGGCGAGCGGCTCGTTCACCACGTCCCACGACCCGATCCGGCCGCGGTACCGGCCCACGACGGTTTTTACGTAGTGCTCGAGGTAGGACCGGAGCTCTTCCCGCGTCCAGTCGCGGGCCATGAGCCACGGAGGCAGCTGCTTGCCCCAGACCAGCGTATGACCGTGCACGGCGATGCCGTGGCGCCGGGCGAAGCGCACGATCGCGTCCGCCTCCCCGAACTCGAGGCGGTCCGGAGCCGGAGCGAGCGCGTCCATCTTCATCGCGTTCTCGGGCGTGAGCGACCTGTAGTGCGCCAGGAAGAGCCGCCGGTAGGTGCCCGGCCGCCGGAGCAGGCGCCAGTCCACCGCCGCCCCCAGAACCGGAGCGCCGGGAGCCGCGCGACACCACCTGCGGACGGTCCTTGCCCGCGACGGCGGGCCCGCTGTCGGCCTGGCCGGACACCACCGCATCATCCCTGTCGACGAGCGTCACCACCGCCGCCACGGCGGCGACCGCGAGAGTGAGGCCGATTATGGCGCGGAGCGCCCATGGGGTCGCTAGCGTCTGCAGGGGGTGCCTAACGGGTACAGGGTGGGGGCTCGGGCGTGCCGGGACCGGCCGGAGGTCTGGCCGGATGTACGAATGCCGCCGAGCGGGCCAGCGCCCAAGATATTGCATCTGCGTACGGAGCGAGTACCTTGGGATTGCGGCCCGTCTTCCCAGGGATTCGCAGGGGATCTAGACGAATGGAACTGACGTCCACCTGGCTCGCCGACGGCTACGACCGGCCCGCGCTCTCGTACGTACGCAGCCGCGCGTGGACGGCTGGGAAACCGCCGCCGCGTGGCTCATCGTGGCCTTCTTCGCGGTCGAGGCTGGCTGATCATCGCCGCGCGGCCAACGGGCCGACGCTGGACGAGTCCATCTACATCACGTCCGGCCAGCGGCCGCTCGAGGGCATGGTGTGGGCGATGGCTATCTCTCGCTGGTTCGCCGGCTCGCTGCTGTGGCCCGGGCTCTGGCCGGCGTCGGCGACGAGGTGGCCGGGCTGGCCGGGGCGCGCCTCCTGGCCGCGCTGTTCATCACGATCGCCGTCGCCGCCATGTGGCGGGCCGCGGTTGTCCTCTTCGACGCCCGCAGCGCGTTCTTCGCGCTGCCCTCGCCGTGGCCTCAGGACCGGTGCTGGCCCTGGGCCATCTCGCCGTGATCGACGCGCCCTCCGTGGCCGGCGTGGCCGTGGCGCTCTGGGGGGTGGGCGAGTTCGGGCGGACCGGGCACCGGAAGTGGCTGGGGTGGCCGCCGTGGCCTTCTCGATGGGCGTGCTCGCCAAGTACCCGGCGGCCGCATGCGGCGTCGCGCTGGTGCTCGCGATCGTGGCTCAGCGCGGGCGCGGGCCGTGGTGGACCTGGCCCTTTTCGGGCTGATCACGCTCGCGGTGCTGATGACCTATTTCGTCTGCTTCCGTAGCCCGCTCATCCTATTTCTTCGACTGGCGGGTGGAGAACAACCCGACCTTCGGCTACACGCCGTCGATGGTGGCCTTCTCCCAGGCTCTGGTACGGCGGCGCTGCCCGTGCCGCTGGCCCTGGGTGGGTGGCTGCCGTGCCGGCGCAAGCGGCTCGGCGCCGCGCTGCTCCTGGGGGCGGTCCCGTTCCCGCTCTACGCGCTACCACTGGCAGCGCGGTGGGGGACACCAAGCACGTGGTGTTCGGCTTCGTGTTCATCCTCCCGCTGGCCGGCTTCCTGCTGAGTCGCCTGGCACGCTGGCCGGCCGGAGCCGTGGTGGCCGCGGTCGCTGGTGATGGCCGCAGGCGTCTTCGGTGTGCGCCAGGCGGAGCAGCTGGAGCGCGGATGGATCGACGTCGATCCGGCCACGGACTTCCTCGCCAGCAAGGCCAAGCCGGGCCAGGACTTCCTGATCGACAACTCCTGGCCCTTTATCCAGCACCTCTACGAGGAGGGCAAGGTTCAACTCGCCCTGGGCCGTCTACGACACCTATCGCGTGACGCACGGCCAGCTTCACAAGCCCGTCTGCCGGGTCGACTGGTTCGTGGCGGCGCAGGGCGCGGCCGCCTGGTCCGACCGCTTTCGCCGCCGGGTGGCGGCCTGCGGGACGTTCAAGCGGGTCTTCCATCAGCTCCGCCGGTGACGAACTACCTGGGACCCGATCTGCAGCTTCATCACCTAGGACGGCCAGCGTGGAGATCTACCGCAACGTCGGCCGGGAAGGTCGGGATGACCTCGCTTCGCTTCCGCGTGGTCACCGTGCTGGTGCTCGGCGCCGCGGCGCTCTGGCTGCCGTTCGCGTTCCTCCACGTGAACGGGAGCGCGCTCTGGCTGGCGATGCCCTTCCTGGGGGCCAACATCCTGCTCGCCACGGGGCTCGCGGTGGCCCTCGTCAACAACTGGCACCGCTCCGCGCCGCCGGCCTACACCGTTCCGGAGGGCTCGGAGCCCGCCGGTGGCCGTGATCGTGCCCACCGCGGGCGAGTCGCCGGACACACGTCCGTCACACGGTCGAGTCCGTGCTCTCCAGGACTGGCCCGCCGAGCCGGCTCCTGATCCTCGTCAGCGACGACGCCGATTCGGCCGAGATGGAGGCGCTCGACCGCGGAGTTGGCCGCCGCCCATCCGGCCGCGCGGATCCACTACCACCGGCCCCCGCCGCGCGGCTCGGACGAGCGCGAGGGGGACGCCAAGGCGGGCAACCTGAACTCCGCGCTCGCGCTGCTGGCCGAGATCGCGCCCGAGATCCAGTTCATCGAGACCCGGGACGCGGACGACCTGGTGGGCGATGCCCACTTCCTCCGCCGCTGCGTGGGCCACCTTCTCCGCGACGCGCGGACCGCCTACGTGCAGACGGTGAAGGAGGCGTGTGTCTCCCCCGGCGACCCGTTCGACAACCTCCAGCCGCTCTTCTACCGCGGCGCCATGCTCGCCCGCCACGCCGCGAACGCCGTGTTCCCGTGCGGGTCGGGCCTCGTCTGGCGCAGGACCGCGCTCGAGGACATCGGCGGCTTCCCGACGTGGAACCTCGTGGAGGACCTCCAGTCCGGCGTCGAGGCGCTCCGCCGCGGCTGGCGCGGCGCATACGTTCCGATCCGCGGCGCGGTCGGCCAGCACTCGCCCGAGGACCTGCGCGAACGTCTACAAGCAGCGCGGCACGTGGGCGCTCGACACGATGCGGCTGTTGTTCTGGGGCGACCTGCGGGGCCTCGACCTGCGCCAGCGGCTCCAGTTCGCCGAGCTGGGCCTGTTCTACCTCCAGAGCTTCGCGACGCTGGTGTTCATCGCCTGCCCCGTGATCGGCTTCTCACCGGCGTCTACCCGCTCGACGCGACTATGGGACCTACGCCCTCCACTTCTGGCCCTTCGCGGTCGCGATCGAGCTCTACTTCGCCGCGCTGGCCGTGGGCTTTCCCTACGAGCGGCGTGTGGAAGGCGCGGGTGCTCTGGGTCGGCCTCGCACCGGTGTACATGAAGGCGTGCGTGCTCGCGCTGGCCGGCGGCCGGCACCGCAAGCCCGTCTATCGCGTGACCCGCAAGCACGACGAGCATCGCTGGTACTGGCGGCTCGTGCTGCCGCAGATGGCGATGCTCGCCGTGCTCCTGGGAGCGATGGCCGAAGACGCTGTCGACGGGACCGTTCGCTGAACGCGGTGGACCTGGGATCGCTGTACTGGGCGTCGATCTTCCGCCTTCACGCTGGCCTGCTTCATCCCCAGCAGCTGGTTCCGGGTGGACATGCGCGCCCGGCTCGCCACCTTCATGTCCCGCTCCGCGCCGTCCCTGCCGCTGGCCGACTTCGACCTCGTCCGTGGCTCGTCGTCATGCCCGCCTCCGACGAGCCCGAGGTCATGGAGCGAGCCATCCGCGCGATGCAGCCCGTGCGTCCAGGCGGTGGCAGTCCACGCGGGCGGCTCCGTGGTGGACCGCCGCGCGTTCGACGAGTCGGCCGCGGCGGCCCGCCGCGGCTGGCGACGCGAGCTTGTCGGGGTCTCGGTGGTGCGCGCGCCACCGCGCTGGGGCTTGGGCCGGGCCTATCGCGCGGGATTCGAGGCGGCGCTGGCCGGCCGGCGCGGATCTGATCGTGCAGATGGACGCCGACCTCTCCCACGACCCGGCCGACATCGTCCGCCTGGTGGACGCTTCGACCGAGTCGGACGTGGTGATCGGCTCCCGCCACGCGGGAGCGGCGCCGCACGCCGGGACCGCTCGCCGTTCGGCAGCTGGATCCGCCGGCGGGGAGCGAGTTACCTGCGCGCCCAGCTTGGACTTGGATGCCCATGATCTGACGAGCGGGCTTGTCTGCTACCGACGCGATGTGCTGGCCGTCGCTGCTTCGGGAGCCGCTCCCCGCGCAACGGCTATCACCTGAGGCTCGAGCTGATCGCGGGAGCGGAGAGCGCCGCGATTCGCCGTGGCCGAGATACCGGTCCGTGTCGGTCCACGCGCACGCGGGAGGAACGGAGCGTTCGATCGCCGACGTGGCGGTCACCGCATTCCGGGTCTGGGCCGGGCGCACGGCCGTCGCCGATGTCCGCCGCCCCGGCCCCCGGCGGGCCGGCCTCTCAGCGTCCAGCCGCCCACGCCGGTGTCTCTAGCTGAGGTCCGCGACTGCCGAGCCGGAGGTTCAGCGCTTGCGGGCGGCGCCCGCGCCTGGGGCGCGACCGTGAGGATCAGGGGCCGCTCGCCGAGCTTCGAAGCCGAACGCGGCCGCGACGGAGTCGCACGCGCCGGCCGGCCGGCGGAGGCCACCGGATCCACGAGCCTCACGCGCGCGCCGCGCGGCAGGGTCACCGTCGCCGCTCGCGGCGCCACGCGGACCGCGCGCCGGCGGTCGGTGTCCCAGGCGCTGGTGTTCCGCCACAGGGCCACGAGGTAGGTCCCGTCGGCCCGCCTGCAGCACCAGCTTGCGCGGGTGAGCGCGGCCGGACACGCCGAGGCGCAGCGGGCGCAGGCGCGGCGTGCCGCCCACCGGGCCCACCACCTTCAGGAGGTTCCTGAGCGCCGTGAAGGCGGGCTTGGGGGTGAAGTCGCTGCGCATGAGGCCGAAGTGCTGCTCGGGGTCCCGGCCCGCCCGCTCGGGCTTCTCGTCCAGGAGCTCGTAGGCGTAGGTGCGCGAGATGCCGCTGCGGTAGTGCTCGAGGAACGTGCGCAGCAGGTAGACGGCGGCCACGCGCTCCGACACCGCCGGCTGCCCCGACCGCGCGTTCATGGCGTTGTGGAAGCCGGCCTCCGTGGCCCACACCGGCTTGCTGCCCGACACGGCGCGGGCGCGCCCCAGCTCGGCCTTGAGGTGTGCGGGGTCCGGCGAGCGGCCTCCCGTGTAGGGATGCACGTTCCCGCGGTCCATCCACGAGCGCTGGTTCCCGGCCGTCCTGGCGGCCTCCACCGTGGAGAACGACGGGCCGATGAAGGGCAGCGAGCGCAGGCTCGGCACCGACTTGACCTTGCGGTAGAGGGCCTGGTCGTAGGCGGCGAGCCGCGCCTGCCAGCCGCGCCCGCCCACGTACTTGTCGAACTCGTTGGGGGCCTCGAGGGCCTCCGCGGCATGGCGCAGGCGGCCGGCGGCCACGGCCACGAGCTGGTCGATGGTGCCGATCTCGGATCCGGGGCGCCCCATCCCGAAGTCGAAGCGCATGCCGTTGGCGGCGGCGAGGTCGACGGCGCGGTAGTAGCGCTGGGTCCAGTCGCGCCACTCCGGCGACTCGTTCGCGTAGAGGCCGTCGCGCAGGTGATTCACGCCCAACTTCCGCAGGCTGGCCACGACCTTCGGCCAGTTGCCGTAAGCGGTGTCGTAATAAACTGCGTGAGTGACCACCCCTACCGAGTCACGGAAGGCAGGAGCGCTCTTGGGCGTGACGCTGTAGGCGCCGGCCGTCGGCGCCGTGGTCAGCAGAATGCAGGCAGCGGAGAGCACAGCTGCAAGTGCGGCGGGTACTTGCATATGGCTCCTATCGCGCCGCTAGAGCGCCGCCTTGAGCGATCGCGCCGCCGTCTGGACCGCTACGCGGCAGTAATGGCTGCCCCTATCCTCTTCTCTTCTTCGCCATGGCCGGCCTAGCTCTCGTACACGACTACCTCCTCGTCCTCCGCGGCGCGGAGCGGACGTTCGCCTCGATGACCGAGGTGTGGCCAGACGCGCCGATCGTCACGCTGCTCTACGACGAGGAGGGCACCCAGGGGCGCTTCGCCAACCGCGACATCACCACCTCGCGGCTCCAGAGGCTGGGACTCAGCCAGTCCAACTTCCGCGCTCTGCTCCCGGTCTTTCCCATCGCCGCGCGGCGGCTGAAGATCGGGAGCTACGACCGCATCATCTCCAGCAGCAGCGCCTTCGCCCACGGCCTCCACAAGCCGCCGGGCGCGATCCACGTCTGCTACTGCCACTCACCCGTTCCGCTACGCCTGGCACGAGCAGCCGATGGCGCTGTCGGAGGTGAGCAAGCCGCTCCGGCCCCTGCTCCGGCTGTTCCTGCGCCGCCACCGTTCGTTCGACCTGAGGCCGCCGCCCGGGTGGACCAGTACATCGCCAACGGGCTGATCACCCAGGAGCGCATCAAGCGCTACTGGTCGCGCGACGCCCCCATCGTCTATCCGCCGGTGGACGTCCAGCGCTTCTCCATCGGGGAGGCCGGCGATCACGTCCTGTTCGTGGGCGAGCTGGTGCGCCACAAGCGCCCCGACCTCGCCATCGAGGCCGCGGCCGAGGCCGGCCGCTGGATCAAGGTGGTGGGCACCGGTCCCGAGCTCGGCGCGCTCCAGGAGCGCTACGCCGGGAAGGCCGAGTTCCTGGGCCGGGTGGACGATCTCGAGCTCGGCCGCCTGTACTCGGAGGCGGCCGCGCTGGTGGTGCCGAACGTCGAGGAGTTCGGCCTGGTGGCGGTGGAGGCCCAGGCGGCCGGCCGCCCGGTGGTGGGGATCAACCGGGGCGGCGTGAGCGAGACGGTGATCGACGGGGACACGGGCATGCTCGTGCCCGACGGCGACATGAGCGCTCTGGCGCGCGCCCTTCGGAGCGACTTCACCCGCTTCGACCCCCGGCTGATCTCGGCGCACGCCCAGCGCTTCTCCCGCGAGGTGTTCCAGACGAGGCTGCGCGAGGTCGTGGAGAACGTGTGCGAGCGGCCCGAGCAGGCCCGTCACCCGGTCTCCCGCCCGGAGACCTCGGTGCGCGCCGTGGCGCACGAGCGCCCGGCTAGTCCCTGACGAACACCCCGTCGAACTGGAGGTGCTCGCCGGTGCGCCAGTCGCGCAGGATCGGCTCGAGCGCGGCGAGGGCGAAGCCGGCCTCCCGAAGCGCCGCGACCATGTCCGCCAGCACGGGCTGGCCCTCGTAGAGCGGCGCCACCGAGAGCTCCGTCTCCACCATGCCCACGGAGGGCAGCATCCCCGTGGCCCCGGCCAGCACCCGCAGCTCGTAGCCCTGCACGTCGAGCTTGAGCAGCGTGCGCTCGCCGGGAGGCAGGTCGAGGGCCTGCTCGTCGAGGCGGCCGGCCGGAACGCTGGCCTGCGTCTCCGGCACGGCCTCCGGGAACAGGGAGGCGAGCCGGCCCGCCACCGGGAGCGCCGACGCGAAGTTGTCGGTCAACCCGAGCGTCAGCGCACCGGCCGCCATCCGACAGGGCCAGCCCACGGGCCTCCCAGCGCTCGTCGCCGGCCGAGCGGCGGACCGAGCTCGGCGTGCGCGGCCGCGATGGGCTCGAAGGACACGATCCGCCCCCGGTAGCCATGCTCCGCGGAGCTCCTGGGCGTAGAGCCCGCGGTTGGCGCCCACGTCCAGCACCAGCTCCACGCGCCCTCTCGGCCAGCAGCCGTGCACGCCGCGGGCCGGAGGGCATCCGCCGGCTGATGTCGAGCCCGGCCCGCTCCCCGGCTCGCTTGAGCGCGGCGCCGGCCCTGACTCTGGCGCGGGCCCCTCGCACACGCGGGATCGTAGCGTCGCCCGGGACGCGCGCCCGGCAGCCGCCCAGCCTCCCCCGGGGCCCGGGAAACCTGCTAACAAGTGTCGGATGCGAAAAGGGGTATTCGTAGTTGCCGCCGCCTGCGCCCTCCTGATGCTCGCGCCGCTTCACGCGCTTGCGCAGCCGGACAGCCGCGTGGTCACGCTTGAGCCCGAGGGCCAGGTCACGGCCGCGCAGCAGACGGGCGACGGCGGCCTCAGGACGCCCAGCAGGACCCGGCGGCCCCGGAGGACCCGGCCGCCCAGCAGGACCCGGCCGACGAAGCGCCGAGCCAGGAGCTCCAGGGCAACGACGACGGCGTGCCGCAGCAGTACACCGATCCGCTGGCCGGCGAGGACGACGGCAGCGGCGGAGCAGCAGGGCCAGGAACAGGCGGCGCCCGTGGCCACGCACCCCTGTCGTGCAGAGCACGGCGAGCCAGCTTCCCCGCACCGGAGACCCGCTCGACGTCCTGTGGATCGCCGGAGCATTGATGCTCCTGGTGGGCGTGGCGCTTCGGCGCGCCTGTCGCGACACCGAGTATCCGTACTCGCTGCCGCGCTACTGAGGCTCGGCGTCGCCCGGGCGCTCGGGCTCCCGCATGAGTGCGCGCAGCCGGCCGGGCGTGGGTAGGAACTCCCGCCAGGCGAGGCCCGTGATCCGGCGGTAGGCCACCAGGGTGGTGACGAACACCACCGTGTACGAGGCGGTGGACACCAGCGCCGCCGCGGTGACCCCGCCGCTCGCGCAGGAAGACGAACAACCCGATCACCGTCACCGACCATGCCCAGCAGCTGAGGGACGGTCGCGGTGAAGGGCCGCCCCGCGGCGTACACCCCGGCGCTGATGATCGACGGCCCCGGCGAACAGCACGGCGCCGGGCAGCAGCAGCCGCAGGGAGGTGGCGGCCCCGCGGAACGAGTCGCCGTACACGAAGCCGAGCAGCGGCCGGGCGAACACGAGCAGGCCCAGGGCCACCGTGACGGCCACCGCCATGGCCGCCCAGAACGAGCCGATCACCTTTTCGGTGCCCCTCCGGCATCGCCGGCGGCGGCGGGCACCACGAGCGCCGCGAACGTGTTGGACAGCGTGAAGACGATCAGGGAGACGTTCGTGGCCACCGAGTAGAGCCCCACGCTCGCCGGCGGCCACGAAGGCGGGGAGCATCGCCACGTCCAGCCGGGCCGTCACGTGGTTGGCCACCGTGGCGCCCTGCCCGCGGAGCCCGAACCAGAGCGTGCTGCAGGCCGAGGCGGAGGTCCAGCGGACCGAACCCGATCCTCCGCACCGATCGCCACATCCCCACGGCCAGCACCAGCGCCGGTGGCCGCCGCGGGCGCGATCAGGGCGGTGCGTCACGGTGAGCTCGCCGAGCGGCCACAGGACCACGAAGCTGGCGGCCATGAGGGCGGGCTGGGCCAGGCGCAGCGCGTTGTAGACCAGGAAGTCGTGCGTGCCCAGGAGCAGCCCGTAGTTCAGCTCCACGCCCACGATCAGGACGGTGGTGAAGAGGAACCAGCGGCCGATCTCGATCGCCTCCCCGTCGTCGGGCCCGAAGATCACGGGGAGCAGGAGCTCGCTGACCCCGATGGCCAGCGCGGCCAGCGGGATGAGCATCAGCATCCACGTGGTGAGGAGGCTGGGGCCGTCCTCGGGCTGCCTGGCGATGAAGTAGCTGAGGCTCTGGGCCGCGCCCATCGCGAACAGGAATCCCGCGAGCTGGCTGAGCGTGGTGAGCGCCACCGCCACCCCGCGGCCGTCTGGGGCCGAGGGCGCGCGCGGACACGATGCCGCTCACGAGGTTGGCCACCAGGGTGAGCGCCGCGAACAGGTACGTGACCATGCCGGCGCGCACGAGGCCGCGCTGCCAGCAGGCGCCGCACGGGGGAGGCGGCCGAGCTCATCGGAGGCTCACCAGGACCACGTCCCCCTCGAGCGCCAGGGGCAGGGTGCGCGCGCTCTCCCGGCGCAGGACGGGCTCGCCGGATGCGCTCGGGCGCCACACCTCGACGTCACGCGCCGCGCGCGCGAAGCGCGACCGTGACCGGCAGCGCGCTCGGCGGCGTGGGGCGCCCGCCTCGCGGTCCCAGACCGACACCGGGCGCCACAGGGCCAGCACGCGTGAGCCGTCGCGCCGCACGAGGGTCAGCCGGGTCACGCTCCTCCGCGCCGTCGCCCGAGAGCGTCCAGCGCAGCCGCTCGCGGTCTCCCGGCCCGGGCGATCGGCGGATGGCGGCGATGAGGGTCCGGATGGCCGTGAACGCCGGCTTCGGCGAGAAGTCGTTGCGCAGCAGGCCGAAGTGCTGCTGGTTGTCCGCCAGGCCGGGGTCGGGCTTCTCGTCGAGCAGCTCGTAGATGAACGTGCGCCGGGCCCCGAGCCCGAAGGCGTCCAGCAGCAGGCGGGGGAAGTACACCGCGGCGGCCTCCTCGGAGGCCGGGGGCTGGTCCGCGCTGTCGTTCAGGGCGTTGTGGTAGCCGGTCTCGGTGAACACGAGCCCCCGCGAGCCGGGCTCCCGGTCCGCCTGGCGGACCGCCGCCGCCAGCGCGGGCTCCGGCGGGCCGCCGCCGGGGTAGGGGTGGCCGTTGCTGAGGCCGGGGAGGTCCGGGGGCAGCCGGCCGCGGTTGGCCGGATCGATGAAGCTGGGGCCGATCACCGGCACCCCGGGGGCCTGGCGGCGCACCGCGGCCGCGAGCTTCGGCATGTACGCGCTCAGGGTGGCGGGCCAGCCGGGATCGCCGGAGTTGTCCAGCTCGTTCGGTCCCTCGAAGGCGTCCACCGCACCGGGCACCACCTTCAGCGCGTCGGCCACGGCGGCCTCGGGGTCGGTGGCCACGTCACCGGTGGCCAGGGTGGCCCGGATGCCCGCCTGCCGCGCGGCCTTCAGGCCGATTCCCAGCGGCTCCACCGGGGAGGGCATCGCGTCGCGGATGTGGCTCACGCCGAGCTCCCGCAGCCGGGCGATCACGTCCGCCTGGCGCCCGTAGGCGGTGTCCACGTAGTTCAGGTGCACCACCACGCCGATCGAGCCCACGAACGCCTCCGCCGAGCGCTCGCGCTCGCTGAGCGGCGCGGGGGTGCCCGGATCCCGTTTTCCGCTAAGAGCGACAAAGAGGACCACGACGGTGATTGCGGCCGCCAACAGCGCGAGCGCCATGCGTATTCTCACCGCCGGGCCGCGTGCACCGCCGGCAGGCGGCTCGACCCTCGGTGAGTCCGTGCTTTCGGCCATCGCGGGAATCATCCAGGTCCCACCGGGGGCAACCCGCCCCGGCGTGGACGAACGTCCGAGCCTGGTGGGGCCGCGCTAAGGGCTCGGTCCCTGCCGTCGACGGCATGACGATCCGCCCAAGCACCACACTCACAAGCCTCGCCGTCCTGGCCACGACCCTCGCGGTTGGGCTGTTCCGGCGCCCCATCTCCAGTTCATCCGCCTGGACCCGGTCCCGATCCGAAGCCGGTGACCGGCGACCCGACCCCCTACCCGAGCGTGCCGTTCGTGGCCGCCCGCTCCGCCCGGGAGTTCGGGGACACCGTGGGTGTGAATGTTCGCTTCGCATGGATCGACACTTCCTACGGTAAGTACGACATCCTGCAAGCTCGCTTGCGCGAGCTGGGCGTGCGCCACGTGCACGACGGGCTCTGTCCCGCCTGCACCTACCAGGTGAGCATGATCAAGCGCCTGGCCGCCGACGGCATCAAGTCGTCGCTCGGCGTGGGCGACCTCCGGGGCGGCAGCGCGCAGATGCAGGCGGCGCTGGCATCCATCAAGGGCCCCCTGCGCGGAGCGGTGGACGCGATCGCCGCGCCCAACGAGCCGGACCTCGAGCCCGTGTCCGACTGGGTGGGCAAGACGAGGGCGTTCCAGGCCGAGCTCTACAGCAGGGTCAAGAGCGATCCCGTGCTGGCGCCGATCCCGGTGGTGGGGCCCAGCCTGGTGCACCGCGATGTCGAGGGCGCAGCTCGGGGACCTCTCCGCGAACCTCGACTACGGCAACCTGCACCCCTATCCCGGGGGCATGCCGCCGCTCGCCAACTTCGACGACGAGCGCACGATCATGTCGCAGGTCTCGGGCAGCAAGCCGCTCGTGATCACCGAGGTGGGCTACCACGCCGACGTGAACACCGACGATCCCCACCGGGGAGTGTCCGAGGCGGTGAACGCGCGGTACACCCCGCGCACCGTGCTCGAGGCCTTCCGGGACGGCATCAAGCGCACCTACTTCTACCAACTCGCCGACCCCTTCACCGACGCCCAGGCGGCGGCCAAGGGGCTCGGCAAGGCCGAGAGCTCGTTCGGGCTCCTGCGAAACGACCTCACGCCCCGGCCGTCCTTCATCGCCCTGCGCAACCTGCTCCGCACCGCCGGAGGGTCCTCGGCCGCGGTGTCCAGCCCGGGAGGCCTCAAGCTGGGCTTCGAGGGTGCGCCCGGCGACATGCGCCAGCTGCTCCTGCGCTCGGCGGACGGCACCTACTCGCTGGTCCTCTGGCGCCAGGTGAGCCTGTGGGACCGCATCGGCAAGCGCCCGCTGACCGCCGCGCCCGACAACGTGGACGTGGTGATGGGGCAGCCCCTGTCGCTGGCCCGGCGCTTCGATCCCGTGGGCTCCGACGCCGAGACCGCCCGGTGGGCCAACCCGCGCCGGATCTCCGTGAACCTCGCGGGCGAGCCCGTGGTGCTGCGTCTCACGCCCGGTGCCGGGTCCTCGCCCGGCCGCCGACGCCGGAGGACGACTCCGCGCCGGCGGCGACCAGCTCGGGCATGAACTCCGAGCCCCGGATCCGCCGGCTCGCGGCCGTCGGCGGCCGTGGCGAGGCTCGTGGAGCGCGCGCGGCCCTGCGTCCAGCGCCGGAAGCGGTCCGCTCGCTCACGGAAGGCTCGCGCCGGCGGACACCGCGCCGGCCACTCCCGGCGCGCCGGGGCACGCCGGATGCGCTTCCGCTTCCGCAGCGAATCCGGCAGCCGGACGTGCCGGCAGCCGTCCGCCTCCCGCCGCTAGCCGCAGGAGCCGGTGGCGGTCTTGCTGCAGCCCTCGTACTTCCGGGCCGTCTTGGCGTAGGCGCCGAGCGCCGGCCGGCTCGACGCCGCTCCGCCCGCGTAGCGCCGCAGGCCGGCGAACTCGAAGAAGCCGAGCGGGCGCCCCTTCTGGTAGCTCGTGGCCCACGTGTACCAGTAGGCGCGCTTGATGCCCAGCCGGTGGAGACCCTTTCCGGCGAAGGCCGCGTAGGCCTTTGCCACCACCGCGGCCATCTGCCGGTCGTTCGTGATGAACGCGTTCTGGTACTTGGGCACCTTGATGCGGCCCTTGGCCGCCGGCGCGGTGAACTCGGTGACCCAGAGCGGGATGCGCCCGTTGCCGTTGCGGCGCAGGACCTTGCGCACCGCCCCGGCGATCTGCAGGAAGTCGGCCGGGTGGTTCGAGTACGCGTTCATGGCCGCGACGTCGAACTGACCCTTGATGCGGCCGCGGGCGTAGAGCGTGGCCGAGGTCGGTCCAGGAGGCGTTGGTGAGCGCGGCGAGCACGACCTTCGCCCGCGGGTCGATCTTCCTCAGGGTGCTCCGCGACGCGCGCAGCAGCTTGCCGTAGGCCGGGGCGACCTGCTTGAACCCCTGGCCCTTGGCCCGCGCCCACTGGTAGGGCAGGTTGGGCTCGTTCCAGATCTGCCACTCGCGGATCGGGCGCTTGGGCACCGTCGGGTTCTCGGTCCAGAACGTGCCCTTCGGGCCGTAGCGCTTGGCCAGGGCGGACAGGTAGGCGGTGTAGTCGGCCACCCGCTTGGGCGGGGAGCCCGCCTTGCCCGGGTACTTGCGGGCCCACCGCGGAGCGGCGGTCACCACGGGCAGCAGCAGCTGCCCGTGCAGCGCGCGTCTCGCGCACGATCGGGTCGGTGCTGGCGAACGTGGTGGTGCCGCGCGAGGGCTGCACCTCGCCCCAGAAGAAGTTGGTGCGCACCGACTCGACGCCCGATGTGGCCATGAGCCCGAACTCCTGGTCCACGAGGGTGGGGCTGCCGCTCCGGACGTCCCCGTCGAAGATCGTGCCGAAGAACCCGCGCGGCACCTTGCGCTTGGCCGCGTCGGCGGAGGGCGCGGCCGCCAGCGGAACGGCAAGCAGGCAGAGCGCGATCAGCAAACGGCGGGTCATCCAGTGATCTCCTTGGCGGCGGGGTAAATCGTCCTCGCGGCCATCGTAGAAGGTCGGGCCGGGCCCGACGCCGATCATCAGATCGCCAGCGCGCGCTCCACCACGGCAGGGGCGTCCACGCCGGCGGGCAGGACGCCGAAGGTGCGGACGCCCGCTTCGCCCAGGCGGCCGGCGCAGAACGCGTCGGCCACGGCGGGCGGGGCGTTGCGCACGAGCAGGCTGGCCTGGAGGGCCAGGGCGAGGTCGCCCACCATCCGCCGGGCCTCGAACTCGGGGTCGGCCGGCAGGGCGCCGAGGCGGTCGAGGTGAGCGTCGAGGCGTGGGTCCGCGCCGCGCGCGAGCTCACATTCGGCCAGGAACGCGGGCAGGCCCTCCGGCTCCTTGACCGTGGCCCGCAGCACGTCGAGGGCGGCCACGTTGCCGGAGCCCTCCCAGATCGAGTTCAGGGGGGAGTCGCGCAGAAGGCGGGGGAGACCCGACTCCTCCACGTAGCCGTTCCCGCCGAGGCACTCGAGGGCCTCCAGCGAGTGCTGCGGGGCGCGCTTGCAGACCCAGTACTTCATGACCGCGGTGGCGAAGCGCCGGAAGGGGGCGTCCTGCTCGTCGTAGGCCCGGGCCACGCGCATGGCCGTGGCGGTGGCCGCCTCGGACTCGATGGCCAGGTCGGCCAGCACGTTCTGCATCAGGGGCTGCTCGGCCAGCAGCCTTCCGAAGGCCGAGCGGTGGCGGGCGTGGTGCACCGCCTGGGCCAGCCCCCAGCGCATCCCCGCGGCGGAGCCGATCAGGCAGTCGAGGCGGGTGTGGTTCACCATCCGCAGGATCGTGCGCACCCCGTGGCCCTCCTCGCCCACGAGCCGGCCGCGCACCCCGTGGAACTCCACCTCGGACGAGGGCAGGGAGCGCGTGCCCAGCTTGTCCTTGAGGCGCTGGATCCGGAAGCCCGGATCGCTGCCCTCGATCAGGAAGCAGCCCAGGCCGGCGTCCGTCTGGGCGAGCGTCAGGAAGATGTCGCACGGGGGGTAGGAGCAGAACCACTTGTGGCCCGTGATCTCGAAGGTGCCGTCGCCGGCGGGCTCGGCCCGCGTGGTGTTGGCGCGCACGTCGGAGCCGCCCTGCTTCTCGGTCATCGCCATCCCGGACAGGGCGCCGTCCTCGTAGCTCGGCTTCGTGAGCCGCGGCTCCCACTCCTCGGCCAGCTCCGGGCGCGGCGCGCAGCGCCGGGATCACCGAGTAGGTCATCGACACCGGGCACATCACGCCGGCGTTCACCTGGCTCCAGACGTACATGAGGCCGGCGCGCACCACATGCGCGCCCGGCTTCTCCTCCCGCCAGGGCAGCGAGTGGATCTCGCGCTCCACCGCCTGGCGCAGCAGCCAGTGCCACGAGGGATCGAGGTCCACCTCGTCGATTCGGCGCCCGTAGCGGTCGTGGGTGCGCAGGCGGGGCTCGTTGCGCTCGCAGCGCTCGGAGTGCTCGATCGCCTCCGGGCTGCCGGCCAGCTCGCCCGTGTCGCGCAGGCGATCCACGCCCCAGCCTCCGGCCTCGCGCTCCAGCGCCTCCCGGAGCGGAAGGTCCGCCTCGAACACGTTGTAGGGCGCCAGCGGCGGCGCCTGGTTCAGGACATCGTGTGTGGACCTTGACGCGAGCACGCCCAAAAGCTTCTCATACCGCTCCGGCGCCCGGGGAGGGATGGCTGCGGTGCTCGCCTCGTCAGGCCGGGTCGAGGAGGGCCCCGAGCTCGACGTCGGTGAGCTCGGCGCTGCGCGCCCAGGAGAAGTGGCGGGCGCGCTCGAGCCCGGCGTCGCGGAGCCGGGCGTGCAGCTCGTCGTCACGGGCGGCGGAGAGCGCGGCCGCGGCCACCGCGTCCTCGTCGAGCGGGTCCACCAGCAGGGCGGCCCCGCCGCACACCTCGGGGAGCGCGGCCAGGTTGGCCGCCACCACCGGCGTGCCGGAGGCCATGGCCTCGAGGCACGGCAGCCCGAAGCCCTCGTAGAGCGAGGGCATGACGAGCGCGCGGGCACCGGCGTAGAGGCCGGGCAGCAGCTCGTCCGGGACGTACCCGAGCGAGCGCAGGGCCACGCCCGCTCTCCGCTCGCATGTAGGTGCGCTCCGAGCCCACGGTGACGAGCTCGATCCCCTCCGCGGCCAGTGCGGTGGCCGCCGCGGCCAGGGCGCGCAGGTTCTTTCGGGCTATGCGCGTGCCCACCGCGAGCACGTAGGGGCGCTCGAGCCCGAGCCGCAGCCGGGCGGAGCTCGCGTCGGCCTCGGGGGAGAAGCGCTCGTCCACGCCGTTGGGAACCACCGCCACCCGCGCCGGGGGCACGTCCAGGCGCTCCACGATCTCGCGCCGGGAGAACTCGGACACGGTGATCACGCGGCGGGCCCGGCGCGCGATCAGCGGCAGCAGGACGCGCTGGTAGCCGGCGTACACCCGGCCGTACCACTCGGGGTGCCGGAGCGCGGCCACGTCGTGGATCAGCACCACGCAGCGCCGGGAGGCCACGGGCGCGAGGTTGGCGGGGCAGTAGATGAGCCGGGCGCCCCGGGCGGCCACGGGCAGCACGGCCTGTTCCCAGACGTGCCCGGCCTTGTGGGCCAGGGCGGGAGGGGGCTGGTGGCACCCGGTAGCGGTCCGGCCGCAGGGCGGGCAGCCGGGCGGCCATCTCGATCGTCACGCGCTCCACGCCGCCGATGTGCGCCCGGCTGGCCGCGCGGGCGTCGATCGCCACCGGTGGGTGGGATCCGCTCAGGGGCGGCGGCGCGCGGCCGGGGCGAGCAACAGCGCCACTCCGGAGCCGGTCATCAGCAGCCCCAGCGCCAGCATGGGCTCCACCGGCAGGCCCGGTTCGCGGCAGCTCTTCTCCGTTGGCGGCGGCGCCCCTGCCTGGGCCGGATCCACGCTCGAGGACGTGCCCGCGGCCTCGCCGGGCACCACCGGCGCCGCGGCTGGCCGGCTGAGGCTGGGCCGCCGGCGCCGGGTTCCGGCGGACGGCTTCGGCTTGGATCCGCCCTGCGGCGCCTGGGGCGTGAAGGGGTCCTGGTACTGGTTGTCGCCTGCGCTCTGTCCCGCGGCGGCGCTCGGAAAAACAAGCGCACCTACCGCCAGGATGGCGCATAGGTGGTTACGCCGCATCCAGCGGATTCATAGCATAGGCCCGAGATGCCGCCTTTCGAATCAAGCTCGCTTAGACTCGTCGCATGAGGGTTGAGCTCGCCGCAAGCGACCGTCCGCAACGCGTTGCGCTGGTACACGACTTCCTGCTCGACCTGCGGGGCGCGGAGCGCGTGTTCCTCGCCATCTGCGACATCTGGCCGGAGGCCGACGTGTTCACCGCGGTCTACGACGAGGCCGGCACCGAGGGGCGGTTCGCCCACCGGAACGTGCACACCTCGTTCCTGCAGAAGCTGCGCCCCACGTCGCGCACCTTCCGGGCGATGCTGCCGTTCTACCCCGCGGCCATCGAGTCCTTCGACCTGTCGGGGTACGACCTCGTGGTGTCCAGCTCGAGCGCCTGGGCGCACGCGGTGATCTGCGACGAGTCCACCGTGCACGTCTGCTACTGCCACAACCCGTTCCGCTACGCCTGGAACGACCGCGACCGCACGCTGGCCAGCCGCCGCAACCCGGTCACGCGGAGCGCGCTGCGCAGCCTGTTCCGCCGCTGGCGCCAGTGGGACTGGATCGCGGCCCAGCGGGTGGACCACTACGTGACCAACTCGCAGTCCACCCGGGCGCGCATCAAGCGCTACCTGGGCCGCGACTCGACCGTCGTGTACCCGCCGGTGGAGACCACCCGCTTCTCGCCCGGCCCGGTGGGCGACCACTACCTGGTGCTCTCCGAGCTGATGCCGCACAAGCGCATCGACGTGGCGGTGCGAGGCCTTCAACCGCCTCGGCCTGCCGCTCGTGGTGGTGGGCGACGGCCCCGACGCGCCGCCGTCTGCAGCGCATGGCCGCGCCCAACGTGAGCTTCGCCGGCCGCCTGAGCGACGCCGACACCGCCGCGCACCTCTCCAGCTGCCGCGCGCTCGTGGTGGCCGCCGTGGAGGAGTTCGGCATCGCCGCCGTGGAGGCGCAGGCCGCCGGGCGCCCCGTGATCGCCGTGCGCAACGGCGGAACGCTGGAGACGGTGAACCAGGGCCGTGACGGGCTGCTTCTGGTCCGGCGGGCCCGAGGAGCTGGCCGCCGCGGTGGCCGGCTTCGACGACCGCGCCGTGGACCCGCCGACTGCGTGGAGAACGCCGCGCGCTTCGACACGGCCGTCTTCCAGGAGGCGCTGCCGCGAGAGGTGGCCAACACGATCGCGGAGCTGGACTCGCGCAATCGGTGGCCCCGCACCGCGCCCAAGGCCGGCCGGCTCACCCGGCCGGCGATGATCTAGAGCCGGCGTCCTAGGCCGGCGTGTCTCTCCTCGGCGGGCTGCGCCTCGTCCGGGCGCGCCGGGACGCCGTCCTCGTCGCGCGGCAGGCGCCGCAGGCGCGGCACGAGCAGCAGCGCCTCGAACGCGATGGCGAGCGACATCTTGCTCTCGCCCGCCTCGCGGTCGCGGAAGCAGATCGGCACCTCGGTCACGCGGAAGCCCGCCAGCAGCGGCCCGGTAGGTGAGCTCGATGTTGAAGACGTAGCCCTGGGAGCGCAGCGTCGAGGGCTCGATCGTCTCGAGCACGCTCGCGGCGGACGCAGCGGAAGCCGCGTGGTGAGGTCGCGCACCTTGACGCCGAGGATCGGTCCGGGCGTAGAGCGAGCCGCCGCGGCTGAGCACGCGGCGCAGCGGCGGCCAGTCCACGATCTTGCCGCCGGCCACGTAGCGCGAGCCCAGCACCAGGTCGCTGGTCTCGGCCGCGGCGATCAGGGCGGGCAGGTGCGCCGGGTCGTGCGAGAAGTCGGCGTCCATGACGATCACGAGCTCGGCGCCGCGCGCGAGCGCGTAGCGCGAAGCCGGCGAGGTAGGCCTTGCCCGAGCCCCTCCTTGCCCGGGCGGTGCAGCACCTCGACCCGGGGCAGCTCGGCGGCCAGCCGGTCGGCGATCTCGCCGGTGCCGTCGGGGGAGGCGTCGTCCACCACGAGCAGGCGCCAGTTGCCGGGCACGGCGCGCTCGAGCTGCGCCGACGTGGCGCGCACGATCGCCTCGAGGTTCTCCGCCTCGTTGTAGGTGGGCAGGATGAGCCAGACGCTGCGGGCGCATCCACGACAGACGATAGGGCGTGACCGGCGGGCGCCACCAGACGCGCACGGCGCGCCGGGAGCCGCCGCGCAGACGCCGTAGATCCGCTACCTTTGCGCGTCCGATGACCGCCGCCGACGGATGCACAGCCGCTGCACATCCTGGTCCTGGCCGACCGGGACTGGACCCACCACGCACACGGGCGGAAACGGCGCCAACATCGACGCCCAGTGAGCCGCTGGGTCGGCCTGGGGCCACCGGGTCACCGTGGTGGCCGGCGACTACCCCGGCGCCAAGGGGTCGAGCGCTACGGGCCCGCGCCTCATGGTCCACCGGATGGGCAGCCGGTCCACCGTCTTCCCCCGCGCCATCCTGGCGCGTGCATGCGCGGCATCGGGCGCGACGCCGACGTGGTGCTCGAGGTCATCAACGGCATCACGTTCCTCACGCCGCTGTGGCTGCGCAAGCCGCGGGTGGCGATGGTGCACCACGTGCACCGCGACCTCTACCTCGGGAGTTCGGCCCGCGCACGGGCCGCTCCTGTTCTGGGCTGCTCGAGGCGCTGCCGCTGCGCCTGCTCTACCGGCGCACGCCGCTTCTCACGATCTCGCAGCTCGGCCCGCGACGACCTGGTGCGCGATGGGCATCCCGCCGCGACCACATCGACGGTCGAGTACCTCGGCGTGGACCCGGGAGCCTTCCGGCCGCGGAGCACGCGCGCCCCCGAGCCGCGCCTGCTCTTCGTGGGCCGCCTCAAGGCCTACAAGCGCATCGAGCGCGTGCTCGACGTGCTCGAGGCCGTGCCGGGCGCCGAGCTCGACATCGTCGGCGAGGGCGACCACCGCCCGACCTCGAGGCGGAGATCGCGCGCCGCGGCCTCAGCGACCGCGTGCGCATGCACGGCTACGTGGACGACGAGACGCAAGGCCGAGCTCTACGGCCGGCCTGGGTCAACCTCACCGCCTCGCGTCCGAGGGCTGGTCGCTCACCGTGATGGAGGCCGCGCTGTGCCGCACGCCCAGCGCCGCGCTCGCGGTGGGCGGGCTGCCGGAGTCGATCGTCGACGGCGAGACCGGCTTCCTGGCCCACGACGCGGGCGGAGCTGGCCAGCAGCGCGTGCGCGAGCTGGTGGCGCGACCCCGACCTGCGCGAGCGCCTCGGCGAGGCGGCCGAGCGCCGGGCCCGCCACTTCACCTGGGACCGCGTCGGCCCAGGCCAACTCGACGTGCTCCAGGCCGAGGCCGGACGCCAGCCGGTGGCCGACCCGGGCCCGGTGCCCGAACGGTGCCGCAGACCGAGTCCGGGGACGTCCGGTATGAGCGCGGTGGCGAGAATCGCTGACGGGCCGGCTTCGAGGGCGCCCTGACGGCCGTCGGACGGCGTGGAGGGCTGGCTGAGCGACGACCAGGCGCAGCGCCTCTGGAACGCGGCCATCCGCGTGCAGCCGCCCGGCCGGATCGTCGAGATCGGCTCCTTCCGCGGGCGCTCGACGATCGTGCTGCGCCGCGGCGGCCGCCGACGGGGTCGAGGTCGTGGCGATCGATCCCCACGCCGGCGGCGACCGCGGGCCGCAGGAGATCGCCCCCGAGGCCGAGCGCGGCGACAGCGACTACGCGCTCTTCCACGCGAACCTCGAGCGGGCGGGCGTGGACGGCCAGGTGCGCCACGTGCGGCTGATGTCCGACGACGCGCACGGCGAGGTGGAGGGGCCGATCGACCTGCTCTACGTCGACGGCGCCCACCGCTACGCCCCGGCGCGCGCCGACATCGAGCAGTGGGGCGAGCGCGTGCCGGTGGGCGGCACGCATGCTCGTGCACGACGCCTACAACGCGGTCGGCGTGATGCTCGCCCAGCTCCGGCTGCTGTTCCTGCTCGCGCGAGTGGCGCTACGTGGGCCGCAGCCGCTCGCTCGCGGAGTACCGCCGCGAGCACCTCTCGCGGCGCGGCCCGCGCTCAGGAACCTGGTGCGCCAGGCTCGGAGGCATGCGCTACTTCGTGCGCAACGGCCTGATCAAGGTCGCGCTGGTCGCCCGGCTGCGGCCGGTGGCGCGCCTGCTCGGGCTGCGCGAGCCCGGACGCCTGGCCCTACTGACGGTGGCTGCGAGGGCCCGCTGACGACCCTGCGACACGGGTGATGCACGGGGGCCCGGCGCCCGACCGCGGTCGCCGCCCTCCTCTACCTGGTCCTGTCGTTCGCGATCGTCTCGCCCGGGCCTCGCGCCGGGCCGGACGCTGTCGGCCTCCGACTACCTCTGGACCGCGACGCCGTGGGACTCCAGCCGGCCCGGCGGACGTGCCGGCGCTCGGCTCGAACCGCGAGCAGGGCGACGCGGTGAACATGTTCCAGCCGTCCCTGCGAGCACACCCGGCACGCAGCTGCCGGGACATCCCGCTCTGGGACCCGCACATCCTCAGCGGCCGGCCCTACCTCGCCGACCCGCAGACGGCCGCTGCTGTCGCCGTTCAGCGTGCCGGCCTACGTGCTGCCGTTCTGGAAGTCGCTGGCGGTGATCGCGGCGCTGAAGCTGTTCGTGGCCGCGCTGGGCGCGTTCCTGCTCGGCGCGGGCGCTCGGCATGCGCTTCGGCGGCGCGCTGCTGACCGGGCTCGTCTTCGGCTTCAGCCTCTGGTCCGTCACGCTGGGTCTCCTGGACGCCCGATGAGCGTCTGGGCGTTCCTGCCCTGGCTGTGCCTGCTTCGCCGAGCTGCTGGTGCGCAGGCCCGGCGCCGCTGCCCTTCGCCGGGGCTGGCGCGCGGTCACCGGCCTGCAGTTCCTCGGCGGCCACCCGTCGTCGAGCTTCCAGGTGCTGGTCGCCGTCGCGTCGTTCTGGGTGGCTGCGGGTGCTCGCTGTCCGCGGAGCTGCGCGAGCGCGTTCGCCGCTGCGCCTGCGCGCTGCTCGGTCCGCGCCTGGCCGCGGGCACCGCGCTGGCCGCGGTCGCGCTGATCCCGTTCGCCGAGCTGCTGGCGCACTCGAGCGACGTCGGCACGCGCTCCGAGCGGACGCATCGGCGCTCTTCACGCAGCCGCCGCGCTACCTGCTCGGGATCTTCCTGCACGACTGCTGGGGCGCACGGCCGCACGCAGCTCGAGTTCGCGGCCACGAACTCGAGGAGCGCGCCTACTACGTCGGCGGCCCTGCCGCTGATGCTCGCGGTCGCGGCGCTGGCGCTCCGGCCGAACCTGGCGCGCGTTGGTGGCGGTCGCGGCTCGGGGCGCTGGCACTGGCGATAGCCACGGGCCTGCCGCCGCTCTTCGACCTGCGTCACGAACCTGCCCGGGCTTCGAGGCCGCCAACAACGGCCGCTTCGGCGGTGTTCGCGATCCTCGTGCCTGGCGGTGCTGGCCGGCTGGGGGCTCGACGAGCTGACCGGCGACGCCCTCGCCGCGGCGCGCCGCAGGCTCGTTCTGGGGCTGGCCGCCGTGCTGCCGTGCGTGCCGCTGGTGATCGCGGTGGCGGGAGGCCACATTCACCGCGACGCTCCTCGGCCGGGCGCTGCGCTCCGCATGGCTGTTCGACGCCTCCGGACAGCGGCCTGATCGCCGACTCCGGCGGGGCCGTTCATCGTCAAGCTGGCCTCGCTGCTCGAGTGGCTGGTGTCTGGCCGCCGCTGGCCCTGGCGCTGCTCGCCCTGGCGCCTGCAGCAGGCGCGTGCGGCCCGCCGCCTTCGTGGCGCTCGCGCTGGTGCTGGTGGCGTTCGACCTGTTCAAGGCCGGGAGCGGCTACAACCCGGCGATCCAGCAGGAGTACGCGGTCCAGCCGGCCACGCCGGCGATCCGCTACCTGCAGGACCGGCGCCCGGCCCGCTTCGCCGGCCTCGAGCCGACGTCCCGTGTCGCTGTCGCCACCCGCTGCCCCCGAACCTGGCGCTGCGCTACGGCCTCTACGACGCTCGCGGCTGACGTGATCCCCGCCGAGGAGCGCTACGCCGAGATCTGGCGCCGGGCGATCGGGCGCAATCGCCGGCTGCTACTCGTTCTTCTGCACGATCGCCGCCGTGGCCGAGCCCGGAGTCGTTCCGGGCGCTCGGCCTGCTTCGGGGTGGACTACCTGCTCCAGAACCACGGCGACCAGCCGCTGCCCGGGCTCCAGGTGGCCTACGCAGGGCGCCGACGCCCGCATCTACCGCAACCCGCAGCGCGCTGCCGCGCGCCTTCCTGGTGGGGCAGCAGGCGGTGGTCGGAGGCGGCGAACGCCCAGCTCGACGCGGTGCTCGCGCCCGGATTCGCAGCCCGCGGACGACCGCGGTCACCGAGCGACAGGCTGCCGGGGATCGCCGAGGGCGGCGACGCGGGCGCGTCCCCGGCCGGCGACGCCCGGATCGAGGACTACGAGAACGAGCGGGTGGTGATCCGGGCACGGGCCGACCGGCCCGGGCTCGCTGGTGCTGACCGACACCTGGTACCCGGGCTGGAAGGCCACGGTGGACGGTGAGGACGCCGACGTGGAGCGCGTGGACTACGTGATGCGCGGGGTGGCGGTCGGCCGCCGGCAGCCACCGCGTGGAGTTCCGCTACGCACCCGGCCAGCTGCCGCGCGGGCTGGATCGTGAGCCTGCTGGCGCTGCTCGCGATCGGCGGCGTGGCGGCCGCGGGACTGCGCTCGAGGAGAGGCCGGACACCCGCGGACTAGCCGCGCGCCTCCGCCCGACCACGTGTATGTTCGCGGCGTGGACCACGTGTGGATGTCGGTGGTGTGCCGGCCTATAACGAGGAGCAGGGAATCGCCGGGACCATCGGTCCCGTGCGCGAGACGCTGGACGCGTACGGGCGCCCCTACGAGATCATCGTGGTGGACAACGCGAGCCAGGACGGCACCGTGGAGGCGCGTCGAGCCGCTGCTCGACGGCGAGCGCGTGCGCGCTGCTCCGCAACGAGGTCAACCGCGGCAAGGGCTTCTCGGTCGGCGCGGGATGCTCGACGCCCGCGGCGAGCTGCGGCTGCTCTGCGACGCCGACTGCGGGCCGTCGCTCGCCTCGCTGCCGGACATGCTCGACGCCATCGGAGACGGCCGACGTGGTGGCCGGGCTCGCGCATCGCGCCGGGGGCGAAGGTCGACCACCAGCAGCCGCTCCGCCGCCGGCTCGTGGGCTGGCCCTTCATCGCCCTGACCCGCGCGCTGATGCGCGAGCCCACCCGCGACGTCTACTGCGGGTTCAAGCTCTGGCGCGCCGCCGCCGCCGAGGCTGCTTCTCGCGCCAGCGGCTGACGGCTGGGTGTTCGACGCCGAGGTGCTGGCGCTGGCGCGCGGCCTCGGCTTCCGGGTGCGCGAGGTGGGCGTGGAGTGGGCCGACCGGCGAGGGCTCGAAGCTGTCGATCAGCCAGGTGCTGGTGCCCGCCGTGCGCGAGCTGCTCGCCGCCCGCCGCAGCGTGTCGCGCCCAGCTCGCAGCGCCGCGCGTGCACGCGGCCGGGCGCGATCTCGGAGCTCTGCCGGATCCGGCCGAGCCCAAGGTCTAGCGCCGGCCCGCGAGCGGGTCCAGGGGCCTCGCGCCCGGAGCACGGGCTCCGGCTCGCCTCGGCCACCACGCGCGAGACCAGGTAGAGCGGCCGCTCCAGCACCTGGTCGTGCACGTGGGCCAGGTAGCGGCCCAGCACGCCGATGCTCATCAGCTGCACGCCGCCCAGGAACAGCACGGCCACGAGGATCCAGAGGGTGGTGGACGCCGTGAGCGTCCCGGTGAGGGTGAGCACGAGCACCACGACCCCGGCCAGCCCGCTGAGAGTCGCGCTGAGCGCGCCGACGTAGGTGGCGATGTTGAGCGGCACGTCCGAGAACGAGGTGAGCGCCTCGAGCGCCAGCCGGAACAGCGCCGGGTACGAGGCGCCGCCGCCGGCCTGGCGCCCGGCGCGGCGGTACTCGATCGGCACCTGCTTGAAGCCCACCCACGCGACCATGCCCGCGCAGGAAGCGGCGCCGCTCGGGCATCGCTGCGGACGCGTGTCGGTCACGCGCCGGGACATCAGGCGGAAGTCGCCGGCCTGGCCCTGGTAGGGCACGCGCGCCAGCGCCGCATCGTCGCGTAGAAGCCGGTGGCCAGCACGCGCTTCATGCGGCTCTCGTCGCGGCCGATGCGGCGCGCGAACACCACGTCCGCCTCCTCGTCCGCGGCCAGCTGCGAGCATGTCGGGGATCAGCTCCGGCGGGTCCTGGAGGTCGGCGTGCATCAGCACGACGTGTAGGCGCCGCGCGCGTGGTCGAGCCCGGCCGACATGGCGATCTCCATGCCGAAGTTGCGCGAGAGCTGGACGAGCATCGACGTTGTCCTCGGCCCTGGCCCACGGCTCGATGATCGCCGCCGACCGTCGGTCGAGCCGTCGTCCACGTACACCACCTCGTAGCCGCCCCGGCAGTCCCGACAGCGAGGAGCGCGAGCCGCTCGTGGAGCTCGGGCAGGACCTCCTCCTCGTTGAGGACCGGCACGACGACCGATATCAGCGGAGGGTCCGCCCGCGTCACCTGACCCGGCATACCATTCCGAGCGACACGCCGGCCGGGAAGCGAGACCCCCGCGCTCGATCAGCTCCGCCTCGCCGCGCATCGGCAGCTCGAGGCACCGGTCGAGCGCGCCGGGGGAGAGGTGCAGGTCGGACTTGCCGTTCCCGTTGCCGTTACCGCTCGAGCGGAGGCGCTGGAACGTGCGAACGGCGGCCACCGGGGGCAGCATCGAGCTGTAGAAGTAGCGTGGCCACCGTCGGCTCCCAGCCCTGCGCGCGCACGCGCTCCCGGAGCATGCGGGCGGGTGTAGCGGCGGTAGTGGTGCCAGGAGGTGTCGTGCTGGCTCCAGAGCCAGCTGTAGGCGGGCACCGTGATGATGAGGCGCGCCTCCGGATGCGGCCACCCGGCGCAGCTCGGCCAGCGCCGCTCCGTCGTCGGGCAGGTGCTCGATCACGTCGGTGGCGAACAGCAGGTCGAAGCGCCCGTCCTCGTAGGGGAGCTCCTCGATCGTCGCCTCGCGCACTCCGTCGAGGCCGCGCCGCTGGCAGAACTCCACGGCCTGCGGCGAGAGGTCCACGCCCTCGGCGGGCCCGAGCTCGGCGGAACTCCATCAGGTTGCGCCCGGTGCCGCAGCCGGCGTCCAGGATGCGCGGGCGAGGCCCGGCAGCCCGGCGCGGTGGATCAGCGCCCAGATCACGCGACGCCGCGACCGGAACCACCAGTGGCGGTCCTCCATGTCGTAATGCTCCTGGTAGGTCCAGTCTTCCATGGGAACCAGGCCAGCTTAGACCTAAACTTCGCGCGGCTAGCCGTTTGCGGGGAGCCCCCGCCACGACCTGCGCTTCGGCGGAGGGCACTGGCTATCCTCGGCCCCTTCCCGCTGCCGCCGTGCGCGGCCTGCCCGCGACCGTGTCTGCCACTCACCTCCCCCGGACCCCGTGCCTCCGACTGACGACTCCTTCGGGCCCGCCGCGCCTGTCCGAGCCGGTCGCGAGCCGGGTCCAGCGGTGAGCGCGGGCCCCGCGGCGCCTCGCCCAGCGTCGATAGGGAGGCCCGCCCGCGGGCGGCTCCGGAGGATGGCCTCTGGTGGCGCGGCCATCCGGTGCTGGCGGCCGCGGTGATCTACGCGCGTGCTGTCGCTGGTGATGGTCGGCCAGGGGCTGCTGCCCGGGCGCACCCTCTCGAGCTCGGACGGGCTCTGGTCGCGTGACGCCCTGGACCGCCGCGCAAGCCCGCGGACGTGCGGCCGTTCGGCTCCAACTTCGAGCTGGCCGACGCCGTGGCCGTGTTCCAGCCCTTCTTCCAGTACACGCGCGATCAGCTGCCCGACGTCCCGCTCTGGAATCCCGCACCTCATGGGCGGGCGGCCGTACCTGGCCAACGCCCAGTCGGCCATCTTCTCGCCCTTCACGCGTGCCGGCCTTCGTCCTGCCCGTTCTGGAAGTCGCTGGCCGTGATGGCGATGCTCAAGCTGTTCGTGGCCGCCTTCGGCACGTTCCTGTTCGGCCGGGCGCTCGGCATGCGCTTCGGCGGCGCGCTGCTCGCCGGAGTCGTGTTCGCGTTCGGGACCTTCTTCGTCGTCTGGCTGGCCTGGCCGCTGACCAACATCTTCCCGCTGATCCCGTAGCATCCTGCTGCTCACCGAGCTGGTGATCCGAAGACCGGGCCCGCTGCCGGTGGCCGGGCTGGCCGCGCTGGTGGCCTCCAGTTCCTCGGCGGCCACCCCGAGACGAGCTTCCACGTGATGTTCGTGACCGTCTGCTGGTTCGCGTTCCGCGTCCTGCTCGCGCTGGTCCAGGGGCGGCCGGGAGCGCGCGGGATGCTCGTGCGCCCCACGCTGGCCTTCGCCGGGGCGCTCGCGCTCGGCACGGCGCTGGCCGCGCTGACGCTCCTGCCCGCTGCTCGAGTTCCTCTCCCACTCCGGCGACGTCCAGCGGCGCCTCGACGGCGACCCGTCGTTCTCGGACAAGCAAGTACCTGGGCGCGCTCTTCCTGCAGCGACTACTGGGGCCGCCCGACCCAGACCGCGCTGGCGCCCTTCGTGAGCAACCGCGGCTACTACGCCGGCGGGATCACGCTCATGCTGGCCGCGGTGGCGCTGGTGCTGCGGCCCACGGTCACGCGGGTGGCCATCGCGCGTGTTCGGCGTGCTCACCCTGGCGCGTCGTGGTGGGCCAGGCGCCGGTGGCCACCGTGGTGTTCAAGCTGCCCGGCTTCAGCACCGCGCACAACGGGCGCATGGTGATCTTCATCCTGCTCGGCCTGGCGCTGCTGGCCGGCTGGGGCCTCGACGAGCTGAGCGAGCGCGCGAGCCGCCGTCGCTGCGGCGCGCGCCGCCTGGCGCTCGGCGGCGGCCGCGGCGCATCTTCCTGCGTGCCCGTGGTCTGGATGCTCGTGGCCGGCACGCATCGACCTGGCCATGTCCTGCGGCCGGCGCTGAAGGTGGCCTGGGGATTCGAGGACCCGCCCACGCCGGCAGCGGGCTCGTGCCGGCGATCCAGACGGCGGCCGCGCCGATCGTCCGGCTGAGCTCGCTGCTCCAGTGGCTGCCGCTGGCGGGCGCCGGCCTGCTGCTCATCGCCGCTGCGGCTGGGCGGTGCGGGCCCTGGCGTCCCGGCGTCCGCCGTGCTGGTGATGCTCGCGGTCTCCGTGCTGGTGGTGGACCTGTTCCGGGCCAACATGGGCTTCAACCCGGCGATCCCGATGGACCACGCCCGCCAGCCCACCACGCGGAGCATCCGCTATCTCCAGTCGCAGCGTGCCCAATCGCTTCGCGGCCGTGAACGACCCGGGCCAGATCCAGCCGCTCGAGCCCGACCTGGCCATGCGCTACGGCCTCTACGACGCGCGCGGCTACGACTATCCCGTCGAGGAGCGCTACGACAAGCTCTGGCGGGCCACGGCGGGTCCGAAGGGCGATGTGATCCCGCCCACCGTGCTCGCCCTGCCCACCGAGGCGTCGCTGCGCACGCTGAGCCTCCTGAGCGTGTCCGACCTGATCCAGCCGCCCGACGGCCCCGCGGCCGCGCCTGCCCGGGCTCCGGCTCGCCTACTCGGGGCCCGACGCGCGCGTGTACCGCAACGCCGGCGCGCTCCCGCGGATGTTCCTGGTGGACCGCCAGCGGACGGTGAGCGGCGAGGACGCGGCCCTGGCCGCCGTGACCGGCACGGGCTTCGACCCGCGCCGGGTGGCGGTGACCGAGCGGCCCGTGGCCGGCATCGCCGAGGAGAGCGGTGGCTCGGCGCCGGCCGGGTCGCCCGGGTCGTCGCGGCTCGTGTCGCTACGGCCCCGAGCGCGTGGTGGCGCAGGTCCGACGCGCGCCGGCGGGCGCTGCTGGTGCTCACCGACGTGCACTACCCCGGTTGGAAGGCCACCGTGGACGGCCGTGACGTGCCGCTCGAGCGCGTGGACTACCTGCTCCGCGGGGTGTCCGTGCCCGCCGGGCACCCACACCGTGGAGTTCCGCTACGAGCCGGCCAGCTGGCGGGCCGGCTGGATCCTGAGCGGGCTGGCGCTGCTCGTGCTCGTGGGGCTCGTGTTCGCCGGCGTTCGCCGCCGGCGCGAGCCCGGAGCGGCTGCTTGAGCCGGCTGCGCGGCGTGTACGCGGCACTGCGGCGGCGGCCGACGCTGGCCGCTGCGCTGATCTACGCCGTGATCGCCCTGATCTTCCTCGGCCAGGCCCTGCTGCCGGGGAAGACCCTGTCGAACGCCGACACGCTCTGGTTCGACGCCCCGTGGGACGGGGTCCGGCCGCCCGCGCTCAGCGCGCCGAGCAACACCGAGCTCGGCGACGCGCCGGGGCAGCTCCAGCCCTTCCTGCGTTACGCGCGCGAGCCGGATGCCGGGCACATCCCGCTCTGGAACCCGTACATCGTCGGCGGGCGGCCGTTCCTGGCCAACGCCCAGTCGGCGGTGTTCTCGCCCTACACGCTGCCGGCGTACGCCACCTCGTACGACAATGCGCTGACCATCAGCGGCCTGCTCAAGCTGTGGGTCGCGGCGTTCGGCATGTTCCTGCTGGCG
Source organism: uncultured Thermoleophilaceae bacterium (assembly GCA_963752455.1). Taxonomy (GTDB): domain Bacteria; phylum Actinomycetota; class Thermoleophilia; order Solirubrobacterales; family Thermoleophilaceae; genus JACVRW01. The sequence continues at coordinate 66,376 of CAVVYE010000023.1, read as the reverse complement.
AGCCGGGCGCTCGGCATGCGCTTCGGCGGGCCGCTCTCTTCGCCGGGGTGGTGTTCGGGTTCAGCCTCTGGATGGTCACCTGGCTGTCCTATCCCCACATGAGCGCGTGGTCGTGGATGCCGTGGCTGCTGCTGATGACCGACCGGTTGGTGAGACGGCCGGACCTGCTCTCGGGCGCCGGGCTGGCGGGGGTGCTGGCGGTGGAGTTCCTGAGCGGCCATCCCGAGTCGAGCTTCCACGTGATGGTGGCCACCGGCGCCTTCCTCGTGCTCCGGCTGGTGCAGGCCCGCGCGCGACCGCGGGGAGAGCGTCCGGAGCCTCGCGCGCACCGTGCTCGCGTTCGGCGGAGCCGTGGTGGCCGGGGTGGCACTCGTGGCGCTCGTGGTGATCCCCTTCGCGGAGCTGCTCTGGCACTCGGCCGACATCCGTGCCCGCAAGGGCGACTCGGTGGACCTGCAGCCCGTGTTCAGGCAGTTCGCGCTGGGCATCTTCATGCCCGATTTCTGGGGTCGTCCCACGGCCACCCCGGTGAAGTTCTTCGTGCTCGACCGCGCGATGTACGTCGGGGCGCTCCCGCTGATGCTCGCGGCCGCCGCCCTGATCATCCGCCCGACGCTGGAGCGGATCGCTGTGGCCGCCTTCGGGCTCGTGTGGCTCGGCGTGCTCTTCGGGATCCCGCCGTTCCTGCAGGTGGTGACCCGGCTTCCGGTGTTCTCGGGCGGGCACAACAGCCGCCTCACGGCGCTTTTCGTGCTGTCGCTGGCCATGCTCGCCGGCTGGGGGATGGACGACCTGATCCGGGGCCGCTGGCGAGAGCAGCGGCGGCGCCTCGTGCTCGCGGGCGGGGCCCTGATCCTCGTGGGCCCGCTCATATACGCGTTCCACGGCGGCCTCGACGAGCCTCGACGGGGTGCGCACCGCGTTCAAGGTGGCCTGGGGCTTCGCCACCCCGCCGGGCGCGGTCGTGGACCCCAACACCGGCGGGCGCGCCTGCGCGGAGCCGTGCGGGCCGGCGGCCAACGTGATCCAGCTCGCCTCGATCATCAGCTGGGTCACGCTTGCGGGGCTGGCGCTCCTGCTGGTTGCGCTACGCCTCCGGGGCCGGCTCGGCCCGGCGCCGTTCGCCGCACTGGGGATCCTGCTCGTCTGCGTCGACCTGTTCCACATCGGCATGGGCTACAACCCGGCGATCGACCGCAAGTACAACTCCCCGCCGGCCACCGCCGCCGTCCGGGAGCTCGAGGCCGAGTCGCCCTCCCGCTTCGTGAGCATGGAGGGCATTCCCCAGACCTACATCCCGATGAAGTTCACGCTCTACGAGGCGCGTGGGTACGACCTGCCGATCCTCTATCGCTTCGACAAGATCTGGCGTCAGGAGGTGTCCCCGGAGTCCAAGTCCGTGGCCAAGGGCCTCCTGGACACCCCTCTCACCGTCCGCGAGCGTCACCCCGCGGGGGCTGCGGGTGCTGCGCATGCTCGGAGTGACCCAGGTGCTGCAGCCGATCCGCGACGAGCCGCTGGACGTGCCCGGGCTGCCCTCACCCACGACGGTCCTGATGCGCGGGTGTATGGGGTGTCGGGGGCGTTGCCGCGGGCGTTTGTGGTGGGTGCTCAGCGGGTGGTTGGTGGTGGGGGTGAGGCTTTGGATGCGGTGACGTCGGCGGGGTTTGATGGCCGGCGGGTGGCGGTGACGGAGCGGCGGGTGGCTGGGGTGCCGGTGGGTGAGGGTGTGGCGGTGGTGGTGGGGTGGCGCGGATCGTGTCCTATGAGCCGGAGCGGGTGGTGGTGCGGGCGCGTTCTCGGGGGGCGGGGTTGTTGGTGTTGGGGGATAACTGGTTCCCGGGTTGGAAGGCGAGGGTGGATGGCCGGGATGTGGATGGTGGAGCGGGTGGATTATTTGTTCAGGGGTGTGCGTTTGGGGCCGGGGGCGCATACGGTGGAGTTTCGTTATGAGCCGTTGAGTTGGCGGGTGGGTTGGATCGTGAGTTTGGTGTCGTTGCTGGGGTTGGCCGCCGCCCTCGTCGTCGGCACCAGACGACGCCGGAGGATCGACGCGGCCGCGGCGGACGCGCCGCCGCGGGACTCGGCTCCGGCGACCGCCTGGGGCGCTCGAGCAGGGTGGCCACGGCGCCACCGCGCGGCCGGGGGAAGCGCTCGATGGGCACGAACTTCTCCTCGCGCATCACGGCGGCCGCTTCCGGGTCGAAGAACGGGATCTCGTCGGTGATGGCGAACTGGGCCCGGCGGGCCAGCGGCGACTTGCCCGAGACGAACTCGTAGCGCGGGTTCGGCCCGAGCAGCATCTCCAGCACCTGGGTGTAGGCCTGCGGGCCGATCAGGATCACGCGGTCGCCCCGCGCCCGGCGCTCGATCGTCCGCGCCATGGGGGGCCACACGGTGCCTCCCGCCGGTGCCGGTCACGTACTGGAGGTCGTCCAGGCCGGGATAGCGGGCGGTGTCCGGATGCGCGAGGACGCGGGCGTCGAGGCGGAGGGCGGGCGCCAGGAGCAGCGTCACGCCGAGGGCCGCGAGGGCGACCCCCCGCGGGCCCGGCAGCGCCCTGAGGATCGCGCGCACGCCCTCGGTGATCCCGTAGGCCATGAGCACCACCACCGGCGGCAGCAGGTACATGACGTGGCGCGGGAACGGCGCCGTGGAGAAGAGCATCGAGATCGCGAACGGGAACAGCACCCAGATCAGGAGCAGCACCCCGAGGGGCGGGTCGCGCCGGATGGCAAGGACCGCTCCCGCGGCCGCGGCGGCCAGGAGCGGAATGGTCACGTAGCCCGTGAACGCCGGGTGGTACGCCGACCAGGTGTCCCCGATGTCGAACGGGTCGGACCACACCTCGCTCAGGGACCTGACGGTGTAGAGCAGGGGGCTCTCCCGGCTCGCCTCGAACTCCCCGTAGCGCGACGAGGCGTGCAGGACGAGCACCGCCGCGCCGAGCATCAGGACGCAGATCCCCACCCCGGCGAACCAGGTCCGCAGGCGCCGGCCCCGGTCGGCGGCGGCCCAGTCGAAGCAGATCAGGCTCACGGGGAGCAGCAGGATCGCGGGGCGGGTGTTCTCCTTGGTGAGCAGCCCGGCCGCCAGCACCACGCCGAGCAGGGCGGCCACCCGCAGGTCCGGTCGCCGGGCGAACTCGACCTGCAGGTAGAGCGCCGCCGCCACCACCAGCGTCACGAGCGGCTCGATGATGCCGATCCCGTCGTGCACCAGGAAGAACGGCAGCACCACGCAGAGCGCCGCCGCGGTCCACCCGGCCGCGTTGCCGCCGAGGCGCCGGGCCATCGAGTCCCACCACCACCGGCGGTGAGGAGACCGGACGACGACCGACACCAGTCGCACGGCATCGAGCGGGTTGAAGCCGAGCTTCACCCACGGGATGCCGAGCCAGAACATGAGCGGCTCGCGGCCGATCGAATATGAGCTGTAGAGCCCGCCCAGCGACTTCGACCCCTCGTAGCTGAAGACCGCGTACGTGCCCTCGTCGAGGAAATAGGGGAAGCGCGCGACGAAGAGGATCCGCGTGGCCAGGTAGGCGGCCAGGAGCGCGGCCCCGGCCAGCACGGCCAGCCGCGCCCCATCCGAGGCACCGGCCGAGGAGCGCGAGCTGAGCGGTCGTTCGAGGAGTCTGAGGGCCATGGCCCCGGCGGTGGAGGGCCGGTAGGCCATCGTATCCCCGCCCGCTGTGCGCCGCGCCGGGCAGCGGACCCCTAGCCTCCTCCGCCGACCACCGTTCCTCCCTTGCCGAATTCGAACCCCGACAGTCCCGTCCGCCGGCCCCTGCTGGCCGCCGCCCTCATCTACCTCGTGGTGATGGTGGTCTTCCTCGGCCCGGGCCTCCTGCCCGGCAAGACGCTCTCGAGCTCGGACACCCTCTGGTACGAGCCGCCCTGGCTGAGCTCGAAGCCGGCCGAGCTCACCCGGCCCTCCAACCCGGAGCTCGGAGACTCGACGGAGCATCTCCAGCTCTTCCTCCGCGCCTCGGCGGAGCAGATGCCGAACGTGCCCCTCTGGAACCCGAACATCCAGGGCGGCCGGCCCTTCCTGGCCAATCTGCAGTCCGGGGTGTTCTCGCCCTTCAGCCTCCCGGCCTACGTGCTCCCGTTCTGGACGGCGCTCGGCTGGATCGCCGTGCTCAAGCTGTGGCTCGCGGCCTTCGGGACCTTCCTGCTCGCCCGGACGCTCGGCCTCCGCTTCGGTGGGGCCCTCCTGGCCGGGCTCATCTTCGCCCTCAACCTCAAGTGCGTCACCTGGGTGATCTACCCGAACCTCGGCATCTGGGCGCTGATGCCCTGGCTGCTGGTGTGCGTGGACCGCCTGGTCAAGCGCCCGGACCTCCTGGCGGGATCGGGCGTCGCGGCGCTGGTGGGGCTCGAGTTCCTGACCGGGCATCCGGAGGCGAGCTTCCACGCCCTTCTGGCCGCCACCGCATTCCTGGCGCTGCGCCTGTGGCAGCTCCGCGATCGCGCCGAGGGCAGCCGGGCCCTGCTGCGTCCGGTGCTCGCCTACGGGGGCGCGGTGGTGGCGGGGACGCTCCTGGCCGCCCTCACCCTGGTGCCCTTCGCCGAGCTGCTCTGGCATTCGGCCGACATCCACGACCGCAGCGGCAAGTCGGTGGACGTGCACCTCCCGCTGCAGGACCTGATCGGCGCGCTGATGCCGGACTACTGGGGCCGCCCGACCCAGACCGTGATCCGCCCGATCCTGCTCGAGCGGGCGATGTACGTGGGGGCGCTGCCCCTGATGCTCGCCGCGGTGGCCGCTCATCCTCCGCCCCCGCCGGGAACGGGTGGCGGTGGCGCTGTTCGGCGCGGTGTGGCTCTGCGTGGTGGTGGGGATCCCGCCGATCGTGCAGATCGTGACCCGCCTGCCGGTGTTCAGCTCGGGGCACAACACCCGGCTGATAATCCTGGCCATCCTGCCCATGGCGCTGCTCGCCGGATGGGGCCTCGACGACCTCAGCGAGCGTGCTCGAATGCCCCGCGGGCGAGCGCGCGCCGCGCTCGTGGCCAGCGCCGTGCTGCTGGCCATTCCGCTCGTGATCTTCGTCCTGGGCGGCAAGGGCGGCCTCTCCGACGTTGCCGCGGCGGCGAAGGTGGCCCTCTTCTTCCGCGATCTCCCGGGTGGCTTCAACCAGTCCGAGGGCGAGGGCGTGATCAGGCTGGCCGCGCTGCTCAGCTGGCTCGCGCTGGCCGGGGCGGGCTTCGCACTGGTGGCACTGCGGCTGCGGTGGCGCCTGGCGCCCACGGCCTTCGTGGTGCTCGCCCTTCTCCTCGTGGCGGTGGACCTGTTCCGGATCGGGATGGGGTTCAACCCGGCGATCGACCGGAAGTACGCGTCTCAGCCGGAGACCGGAGCGATCCGCTACCTCGAGCGTCGGCCCCTCGACCGCTTCGTGAGCACCGAGGACGTGGCCCAGAACGTGATTCCCATGCGGTTCGGCCTCTACGAGGCGCGCGGGTACGACCTGCCCATCATCCGGCGCTACGACACGCTCTGGCGCCGCGAGGTGGTGGGCGGCAACGACACCGTGGCCTCCGGGCTGTTCAGCATCCCGCTCCGCTTCCTGGAGCCGACGCCGCGCGCGCTCCGCGCGCTGCGGCTGCTGGGCGTGACGCACATCCTCCGCGGCAAGGCGGTGTTCTTCGGCGAGCCCAACCGGCTGCTGGCGCTCGACCCGCTCCGCTCACCGGAGCTGAAGCAGGTCTACGACGGTCCTGATGCGCGGGTGTATGGGGTGTCGGGGGCGTTGCCGCGGGCGTTTGTGGTGGGTGCTCAGCGGGTGGTTGGTGGTGGGGGTGAGGCGTTGGATGCGGTGACGTCGGCGGGGTTTGATGGCCGGCGGGTGGCGGTGACGGAGCGGCGGGTGGCTGGGGTGCCGGTGGGTGAGGGTGTGGCTGGTGGTGGTGGGGTGGCGCGGATCGTGTCTTATGAGCCGGAGCGGGTGGTGGTGCGGGCGCGTTCTCGGGGGGCGGGGTTGTTGGTGTTGGGGGATAACTGGTTCCCGGGTTGGAAGGTGAAGGTGGATGGCCGGGAGGAGTCGGTGGAGCGGGTGGATTATTTGTTCAGGGGTGTGCGTTTGGGGCCGGGGGCGCATACGGTGGAGTTTCGTTATGAGCCGTTGAGTTGGCGGGTGGGTTGGATCGTGAGTTTGGTGTCGTTGCTGGGGTTGGCCGCCGCCCTCGTCGTCGGCACCAGACGACGCCGGAGGGCACCGGCGGACGTCCGATCGGCGCCTCCGGACAAGGATTCGCGCAAGACTTCTGAACTATGATCCGACGCGTCGAGGTCGACGGACTCCCGTGCGCGGTCGAAGCGGCCGACGTGCAGCGCCAATGGACAAGACTCCCCACACCAACGGCCTCGAACGGCCCGCGCCTTCCGACCCGCCCCGGGCCGCGTCGGCCGGCATGAGCTTCTCGCCCGACCAGCCTGCGCACGCGCACGACCTGCCGCATCTGCGGCTCGCAGCAGCTGGCGCCCGTGCTCGACCTCGGCGACCAGCAGATCGCCGGCGCGTTCCCCGAGCCCGGGCAGGCCGCCAGCCGGTCCAGCGCGCGATCCCGCTCGAGCTGGTGCGCTGCGACATGACGCGCGACCAGGACGCCTGCGGGCTGATCCAGACCCGGCACACCGTGCCGGGCTCGATCCTCTACCAGCTCCTACTGGTACCGCAGCGGCGTCAACCGCACGATGACCGAGAACCTGCACGGCATCGCGCGCGGGCGTCGAGGAGCTCGCCGGCCTCGACGGCCGGCGACCTCGTGGTCGACATCGGCTGCAACGACGGCACGCTGCTCGACGGCTACGCGGACCGACGGACCTGCGCTTCCTCGGCTTCGACCCCTCCGACGTCGACGCGCTACGCGGTCGAGAAGGGCTACGACGTCGTCCGCGACTTCTTCTGCGCGAGCCGCGCTGCGCCAGCGCTACGCCGACCGGCAAGGCGAAGGTCATCACGAGCATCGCGATGTTCTACGACCTCGAGGACCCGCGCGACGTTCGTCGCGCGACGTCGCCGACGGCCTGGCCGAGGACGGCGTCTGGGTGATGGAGCTGCACTACCTGCCGCTGATGCTCGAGGCCGAACGCCTTCGACGCGATCGTGCACGAGCACCTCGAGTACTACTCGCTGGCCGTGCTCGAGCGGCTGCTCGCCGAGGCGGGCCTCGAGGTCGTCGACGGCCGAGCTCAACGACATGAACGGCGGCTCGATCCGGCTCTTCATCGCGCCACGCCGGCCGGCGCGAGCCGCACCGCCGAGGCAGCGGAGCGCGCTGCCAGGCGCTGCGCATCCGCGAGTTCGAGATGGCGCTCGACTCGCCGGAGCCCTACGAGGAGTTCGCGCCGCAACGTCGAGCGGGTCCGCGACGAGCTCGCAGGCGCTCTGCGAGTCGCTCGCGGCCGAGGGCAAGACGATCCACGTCTACGGCGCCTCGACCAAGGGCAACACGATCCTCCAGTACGCCGGCCTCGACACGCCGCTGATCCCGTACGCCGCCGACCGCAACCCGGACAAGTGGGGCTCGGAGACGATCGCGACGGGCATCCCGATCATCAGCGAGGAGGAGTCGCGCGCGATGAAGCCCGACTACTACCTCGTGCTGCCGTGGCACTTCCTCGACGAGTTCCTCGAGCGCGAGCAGCGAGTTCCTCGAGGGCGGCGGCGAGCTTCATCGTCCCGCTGCCCGAGGTCCGCGTCATCGGCGCGGAGCGCACCCTCGCGGGCGAGGAGCTCACGCGCGGCTAGGGCGCCCCCGGGCGTTCGTTGCTGCGGTTGTCGTACTTCAACACCCTTCTCTTTCCGGCCATCGCCGCGATCCGGGTCGCCCGCAGAGCCCTCCCCGAAAAGCCCGATCTCCAGAGCGACTTTCGGATCGGGCACCGCTCGGTCAACGCGGCCCTGGCGCGCGTATTCGCCGCCGAGGCACCGCTGATCGAACGAACGGACCTTCCGTTCGGCGTCTCGCTGCTCGCGCTCTGCAAGCCCCGGTGAGTCAGTAGACGAAGAACGGGTCTTCGTCCAGCTCGGGACGAACGCCCTCCAGACAACCGGGCGCCGAGTAGCCCTCGACCCCGAGCGTGCCGCGGAAGAACAGCGTCGGGGTCACCACCACCGGCATCCGCCGCGCGAGCCGCCTCACCTCGCGGCATGACGCACGCTGAGGCACCAGCTCGAGCGGGTGGTCGAAGTGGTCGCCGGCCAGCTGTGCCATAAGGCCCCGTGAGGCGATGGCGATCGTGCCGTCACCGTCCTCGAAGTCCGGCCGGCCGACGAACCAGCTCACCAGCTCGCGGCCCGTACGCGCTGGAGTTCTGCAGTGTGGGTCCAGCGCTCCACGTAGCCGTTCGCCGCGGGGGTGAGCGCCACGCCCAGCACGAGCACCGCCAGCAGCGGGGCGGCCCAGGCCGGCAGGGCGGGCAGCCGGCCGAGCCGGGAGGCGGCGAGGGTCGCGAGCCCGAACACCGCCGCTCCCGCGAGGGCCCCGGCGATGAGCGTGAGCGGCGGCGGCGTCCACGGCGTGCCCAGCCGGGCGGACTCGACCAGGTTCCACGCGAGGACCACCGCGAGCAGGGCGTAGGCCAGCTCGCGGACGGGACGCCGCCGCACGGGTGGCCAGCGCCACCGCGAGCGCCCCGGCGGCGAGCGCGGGGAGCATGTAGCGCAGCGAGGAGATGGGGAATCCCTCGGCGAAGGTGAGCTCGGTCGAGGTGGGGAGGCCGGTGCCCCACGCCGTGGACCACACGAGCACCCCGGCGAGCGCGAGCGCGCTGGACACGATCAGGGCTCGCCGCGCTCCGCCGGCCAGTCGCGGCGCGAACACGCCCACCGCCAGTGCGGGCAGCGCGGCCGCGAGAAGCAGCCAGGTGCCGCCCAGCCGCCCGAAGTACTCGTCCAGGCGGCCGTCGAGCGTGGTCCTCGGCCGCTGCAGGAAGCTCTGGTCCACCAGTCCGAGGAAGCGCGGCGGCGGATCCCCGAACGGGCCCACGGCGAAGGGCCAGAGGGGCGAGCCGTGCTCCACGATGTTGCGCAGGTACCAGATCGCCGCCCACCACCACGGCCCCGCCGAGGCCGAGGGCGAGCCAGGGGGCCAGGGGGCGCAGCCGGTCCCGCGCCTGCCAGGCGCCGACGGCCAGGACCGCCACCACCATGGGTCCGGTGGACGGCTTCGTGCCGAGGGCGAGCCCGGCCGCCAGCAGCGCCACCGCGAGCAGCGCGGGACGGCGACGCGCGGACGTGACCAGGGCGGCGGCGCACACCAGCCAGGCGAGCGCCGGGAGGTCGGTCTGCGGCTCGTTCAGCTGCCGCACCATCAGCGGGGCGGTGACCACCGTGGCGGTGGCCAGCCCGGCGGCCAGCGCGGGACACCGCGAGGTTGCGCAGGGTGACCCAGCCCGCGGCGGCCAGGAGCAGCGATCAGCAGCGGGTTCCACAGCGCCAGCGGCACCCAGCTCCGGGAGATCGCCGCCCCCCAGGTGATGGCCACCTCGTCCGTGAGCGGATAGCTGCCGTACGGGATGTCGTAGCTCAGGTCCAGGCCCGATCCCGGGCCTGCCGTTGTCGATCCAGCCGGCCACGAAGGGGTAGTGGTAGAGCGAGCTGTCGAACCCGATCGAGGGGTGCCGCAGCTGCCAGACGAGCCAGCGCCAGCGCCGCGCCCGCGAGCGTGCACGCCGCGATCCGCTCGCGCCAGCTCGACGCTCGGCCCACCAGGCGGCGAGCTCGGACCGGGGGGACACCTCGGGGCGGGGCAGCCAGCGCCACGCGGCGGCCCAGGTCAGAACCGCGGCGGCCACCAGGGCCGGCGCGCTTCCGCCGAGGCTCACGAGACCGAGCGCCAGCGCCTCGCCCACCGCCAGCGCCACGCCCGTCACCGCCGCGGCGACCAGGCGCTCGAGCCCGTCGGGAGCCGCCGGGCTCACCGATCCGCAGCGCGGCGCCTGCCGAGCGCCAGCACGGCCAGGCCGAGGGCCACGTGGTGGATCAGCCCCGACCACTGGCTGGACTCTATCTGCGCGGCCCGGCCGGTCTAGCGGGTTGAGGCGCTGGATTGAGCCGCGGATGGCCGCGCCGCAGCGCTGGAGCGCCGGGTCGCGCCCCGTCGGCGGCCCTCGCGACGACCACCCAGGCGGCGAGGTTGTCCGGCTCCTTGCGCACGATCGCCTCGGCCACGCGCAGCGCCGCGGCCTTGTCGCGCAGCAGCAGGTACTTGCGCCCGGATCAGCTCCACTCGGTGCTCGGGTCGAGCGTCTCCGCGCTCGCAGTCGTCCATCGCGCGGGCCAACGCCGCGTCGCTCATGTCCGGGTGGACGATCGACCCGGTCGGCGGCGTCGGCGCCGACGCGTGGTTGCGGACATCAGCCCGAACCACGCGATCAGCACGATCGCGACCACGGCCAGCAGCACGCGGGCGATTCGGGCCGCGACGCCGGACGTGTGGACGCAGCGCTCCATCCGCGGCAAGTATTGCGTGACGCCGCGGGGGATCCGGCGCCGCCCGGCGCCCGGGCCGTTACCCTGCCGACGGATGCGCCGTGGAGCCTGCTCGCCTGCCACGGCCGCGCTGCTCGTCGGGCCCGACGGTGCTGGCGTTCTTCGCCGGCGGCTACTTCGACGGCCCGCGCGCGGTCGCCGCCACGATCGCCTGGGCGATCGTGCTGCTGCTGGCCCTGTCCGGCCCGCTGCCGCTCCCGGCCAGCCGCGCCGGGCAGGCTGGCGGTGGCCGGCCTCGCGGGCCTCGCGGCCTGGAGCGCGGTGTCGCTCGCCTGGGCGCCGCTGGCCGGCCCGGTGATCGACGGCGTGCAGCGGATGCTGCTCTACCTCGGCGTGCTGCTCGCGGCGGTGGCGCTGCTGCGCGACCCGCGCGCGGCGCGCGCGGTCGGAGCCGGTGCTGGCGCTGGGCGCGGTGGTGGTGATCGCGCTACGGCCTGTCGGGCCGGCTGCTGCCGAGCGTCTCGATCCATCTCGAGCGGCTCCTTCGGCGCCGGGGGCGCGGCTCGAGCAGCCGATCACCTACTGGAACGCCGAGGGCCTGCTCGCCGCGATGGGGCTGCTGCTCTGCGTGCGGCTCGCCGGGGACCCGACCGCGTCCCGCTGCCGCTGCGCGCCGCCGCGCTCGCGGCCTGCGCGCCGCTCGGCGCCGGCGTCTACCTCTCCTACTCGCGCGGGGCGCATCGCGGTGACGGTGCTCGGCCTGCTGGTGCTGCTCGCCGCTGGTGCCGACCTGGGAGCAGCTGCGGGCCGCCGTGGCCGGCCTGGTGGCGGGCGCGATCGCGGCCGCGTGCTCGTCCGCGTTCCCGGGCGTCGCCGCGCTGGCGGGGAGCGCGTCGTCCCGGCAGCACCGACGGCGCGCTCATGCTCGCGCTGCTCCTGGCGATCATGGCGATCGCGGCGCTGGTGGCCTGGCGCTCGGTGGCCGCCGAGAGCCGCGGCGGCGCTCGCGGCGGGCGGCTGCCGTTCGCCCGTCGCCTCCCGCCATCGCGGGCCAGGCCGCGGTGCTGGCTGCGTGGCCGGGCTGGTGCTGGGCGGCCTGCTCGAGGACGGCGGACACGCACGGCCGGCGAACGAGTCCGCGTCCAAGCCGTCGCGGCTGGCCTCGGTCAACTCCCTGCGCTACGAGTACTGGCGGGTGGGCTGCGCGGCGTTCGCCGATCGACCCCGTCCACGGCGTGGGCGTCGGCGGCTTCCGGGTCCTCTGGCGCCAGGAGCGCAGCGTGGAGGCGGGAGCCACCGAGGTTCACTCGCTGCCGCTCGAGACGGCGCTGGAGCTCGGCGTTCCCGGCCTGCTGCTGCTGGGGCTCTTCATCGGCGCCGTGGGTGCGCGCGGCGCGGCGGGCGGTCCGTCTCGGGATCCCGCTCGCGGCCGGGGCGAGCGCGTCTGCCTGATGTGGCTGCTGCACGCCACGATCGACTGGGACTGGCAGATGCCGGCCGTGACGCTCCCGGTCATCGTGCTCGCCGGCGGGCTGCTGGCCGCCCCGAGCGGAGGGGCGCCGAGCCGGCCCGCTCAGCGCCGGGACGACGGGTTCCGGCCCGGAGCGCGAGCCGCGCCACGGTGCCGGCCTGAGCCACCGTCAGCGGCGGGTGAGGCGGCAGCGAAGCAGCGTGGCCACCACTCGCAGGCCGTCCGCGGCCGTGAGCTTCTTGCCCTCGTCGCCGCTGCGGGCCTTGTAGCTGCACCGGCACCTCGAAGATCCGCTCGCCCTGCTGGAGCAGCCGCGCCGCGATCTCCGGCTCGATCGTCGAAGCCCGCGCCGCGGAGCGGGAGGCTCTTGAACACGTCGGTGCGGATCGCCTTGTGGCAGGTCATCAGGTCGCGCAGGTAGACGTTGAAGAGCACGTTCGCGACCAGCGTCACGCCCTTGTTGCCCATCACGAACAGGAACGAGTGGCTCGTGTAGCCGTCGAAGGCGCGCACGCCGAAGACCGCGTTGGTGCGCCTGTCCATCGAGCGGCGGCATGCAGGCTCGCGATGTCGCCGGGCTCGTACTCGAGGTCGGCGTCGAAGATCGCCGCGAACTCGCCCCGGGCGGCGGCGAGCGCGGTGCGCACGGCCGCGCCCTTGCCCTGGTTGCGGTCGTGGAGGATCAGCCGCACGTTGTCCGGCCAATCCATGCGATCGAGGATCTCGCGGGTGCCGTCGGTGGACCCGTCGTCCACGATGATCAGCTCGATGTCCATGCCGACGTCCGTGCCGAGCACGTGCGTGATGGCCGCCTCGACGCGTTCCGACTCGTTGTAGACGGGCATCAGTACGGAGAGCACGGGCGGGCAGGATACGAGGATCCCGGGCCGGTGGGGTCGGTTCGCGTCAGGACGGGGCGCACGGAGCCTCGCGTGGGTCGGCGAGAACGAGCGTGCCGCTCGCGCGGCCCTGATTAGATAGACGCAATGGGCACTGTGATCGTCACCGGCTCGGGGGGCCTGGTCGGCTCCCAGACCGTCGAGCACTTCGTCGAGGCCGGCGATCGGGTCATCGGCATCGAGAATGACATGCGGGCATCGTTCTTCGGCGCCGGGCGCCTCCACGAGGCCGGTGACCGACCGGCTCGACAGCAGGTTCGACGAGTTCACCTCGCTCGAGGTCGACATCCGCGACGCCGATGGCGTCGACGCGGGTGTTCGCCGAGCACGGCGGGCAGATCGAGCTGATCGTGCACGCCGCGGCGCAGCCCTCGCACGACTGGGCGGCGCTCCGACCCGCAGACCGACTTCACGCGTGAACGCCAACGGCACGCTCAACCTGCTCGAGGCCACGCGCCGCCACGCCGCCCGACGCGCCCTTCGTCTTCCTCTCCACCAACAAGGTCTACGGCGATCAGCCGAACAGCCTGCCGCTCGAGGAGCGCGAGCACGCGGCTCGAGCTGCCCGAGGTCCACCGCTACCACGACGGCATCGACACCTCGATGAGCATCGACGGCACGCTCCACTCGCTGTTCGGCGTCTCGAAGGCCGCGGCCGACCTGATGGTCCAGGAGTACGGCCGCTACTTCGGCATGCCCACGGTGTGCTTCCGCGGCGGCTGCCTCACCGGGCCCGAACCACGCCGGCGCGATGCTGCACGGCTTCCTCTCCTACCTCATGCGCTGCACGATCACCGGCGAGCCCTACACGGTGTTCGGCTATGGCGGCCAGCAGGTCCGCGACAACATCCACAGCGCCGACCTGGTGCGCGCGTTCGTGGAGTTCAAGCGCGCCCCGCGCAGCGGCGGCGGTCTACAACATGGGCGGTGGGCGGCGCAGCAACTGCTCGATGCTGGAGGCGATCGAGCTGTGCGAGCGCATCGCGGGCCGCGAGCTCGCCTGGGAGCTGAGCGACGAGGCGCGCAAGGGGGACCACCGCTGGTGGATCAGCGACCTGCGCCCGTTCGAGGCCGACTATCCCGGTTGGAGCATGGAGTACGGGGTGGAGGGCGATCCTGCGCGAGATCCACGAGCAGAACGTGGAGAGGTGGCAGTCGGTCGCGTGAAGCTCTCGGTCGTGATCCCCGCGCACAACGAGGCGGAGTCGATCGCGGCGACTCTGCACGAGATCGCGACCAGCCTCGATCGCAGGGAGATCGACTACGAGATCATCGTCGTCGACGACGCCAGCTCCGACGGCACGGCCGCGGTCGTCGAGGGCGTGGCGGCGGACAACGCGCGCGTGCGCTGTCTGCGCTCGCGCTACAGCAACGGCTTCGGCTTTGCGGTCAGGCCGGGCTGGAGGCCTTCGAGGGCGACGCCGTGGCGATCATGATGGCGGACGGCTCCGATGATCCCTCGGACCTCGTCCTCTACCACGGGCTGCTCGAGGAGGGCTACGACTGCGCCTTCGGCTCGCGCTTCGTGCCGGGGGCGGAGGTCACCGACTACCCGCGCCTCAAGCTGGCCATCAACCGGGTCGTCAACCTGGGCATCCGGCTGCTCTTCCGGCACCGCTACAACGACACGACCAACGCCTTCAAGGCCTACCGGCGCGAGGTGATCGAGGGCGATCCAGCCGTTGCTCTCGAACCACTTCAACCTGACCGTCGAGCTCCCGCTCAAGGCGTCGTGCGCGGGCTACAGCTACGCCGTGCTGCCGACGGCCTGGCGCGGGCGCACCGCGCGGCCGCTCGAAGCTCGACCTGCGGGAGATGGGCAGCCGCTACCTGTTCATCGTGCTCTACGTGTTCCTCGAGCACCACCTGAGCCACGGCGACTACCGCCAGCGTTCGCTGGCGAAGGAGACGACGCGGCGGCGTCCTGCCGCGGACGTCGAGGCGTCGCAGCGCTGACGCCGCTCAGCGTCGCTGCTGTACGCGCCGGCGCCGTACGCCGACCACCGTCGCGGCCACCAGGCCCGCAAGGGCGATCAGGCTGACGATCCAGCCGACCCGCCACGAGAGCGGCTCGTAGCGGAACTCCACGCGGTGGCGGCCCGGCGGGAGCGTGGTGCCGCGCAGCAGGTAGTCCACGCGGTGCAGGTCGGCGGGCTTGCCGTCCAGCGTCGCCTTCCAGCCCGGGTAGCTGCAGGTCGGTCAGCACCAGCTCCGCCGGCCGGCGGGCGGTTGCGTCGACCACCACGCGCTCGGGCTCGTAGGCTGACGATCCGCGCGCGTGCCCGCGCGGCCCGGGCCGGGCTCGCTCCGAGGCCCGGGCAGCGGCGCGCCGGTGACCACGGTGCGCCGGCCGTCGAAGCCCGGCTCGAGCACCGCGTCGAGCTGGGCGTCCTCGCCCGGCACCACCCGCTGGGCGTCCACCACGCCCGCCCGCGGCAGCGCGCCGCGGCGTTGCGTAGACGCGCAGGTCGCGCCCGTCGTAGGCGCAGCGGCAGCGACGGGCTTCGCACGGGCGGATCGTCGGGATCCTGGGCGATGTCCGTGACGCTCAGCAGGCGAAACGCGGGCAGCGCGCGCCGCGGTGAGCCTGGCGCTGGTGGTCGGGACGTCGGTGGCGGCCGCCGTCCAGCACCGCCCGCCGCCAGAGCGTGTCGTAGCGCTTCTCGACCGGCGGGTCCCAGCTGCGGGCGTCGTAGAGCCCCCAGCGCATGCCGATGTTCGGCACGCAGCGGCGACGGGCCCGAGCGGCCGCTCGATGCCCGACGAAGCGGTTGGGCCGCCGCGACTGGAGGTACTCGATCGCCGGGCGTGGAGGGCTGCGTGGCCTGCGCGGTGGTGATCGCGGGCGTCGCGCCCATGCCGGCCTTGAACAGGTCGCCGGCCACCAGCGCCACCGCCAGCACGGCGAAGGCCGGGCGCCGCAAGCCGCCAGCGCAGCCGCGCGGCCAGCAGCGCCAGCGCCAGCGCCCATGAAGGTCAGCCAGACGATCAGCGACGCCATGCGGATCGCCGTGATGCGCGTCGGCGTCGGCGGGCGGAGTGGGCCAGGCGAAGCCCCACGCGATCTTCAGCGCCTGCGCCGAGCAGCCCCGCGGCAAGCTCGCCGCGGGCGGCCAGCACGAGCACCGGGGCGACCAGCAGGCCGAGCGCGATGCCGAGCACGATCCTGCGCGCGCGGGATCTCGCGCCGCGTCAGGTCGTCGAGGCCCCAGCCGGCCAGCAGCGCCAGGCACAGCATCAGGATCACGACCAGGCGCAGGTGGTTGCCGGTCTTGACGATCGGGATGTGCTGAGCCAGCTCGGCGAACGGCAACACGCCGAGCACCACCGCGAGCATCAGCGCCGCGAAGGCAGCGACGCCGAGCCGCATGCGCGTGGGGCGCACGATCGAGCGCCGCGGCCGCCGAGCGCCAGCGGCAGCGCGCCGGCGTACAGCGCCCGTACCTGGGCGAAGTTCTCCGAGCGCACACGTGCGTGGCCCGGCCCCAGTAGTCGGTAGGCGCGAAGCCCAGCAGGTATCGCCGCGGGCAGCGCGATCTGGGAGAAGCTCTCGCGCACGTCCACGTCGCCGGAGCGGAACAGCAGCTCCAGGAACGGCACCAGCAGGACGGCCGCCAGCGCGGTGCCCGCCACGACGCCGGCAACGAAGGCCAGGACCGGGCGCCCGAGGCCGGACACCGAGCCCTCGTGGCGCAGCAGCAGCACGCGGAACGCGAAGAAGGCGGCGGTGGCCGCGAGCAGGTGGAAGTTCGACTCGGGGTGGCCGCCGAAGAACTGCATCGCCACGACCGCGGCGAGGCCCGCGACGGGCAGGATCGAGGGTCTTCGGATGACCGGTTCGGTGAGCAGGATGAGCCACGGCAGCAACGCCCACACGTTGGGCAGCGGCCACGAGACCCAGACGAGGAAGTAGAGGGAGAACGCGAACACCACCCCGGCCAGCAGCGCGCCCGCGAAGCGCATGCCCAGGGCGCGTCCGAGCAGGTAGGTGCCGAACGCCGCCGTGAAGACCTTCAGCACGGCGATGACCCCGAGCGACCACCAGAACGGCAGCAGGTACGCGGGCAGGCTGAACGGCGACAGCACCGCCGACTGCGTGTTCGCGAAGTGCGGCCGGCCCCCGCCCACGTAGGGGTTCCACAGCGGCGACGTCCGGCAGCCGCTTGCGTGTGTACTCGAGCCACGGCTGGGACTGGGTCGACGGAGTCCACCAGCTCGAAGTTCGAGCCGAGGAACGGCACGTCGGCGGGCCGCTCGGCTGCCCACGGCGCGGCGGAGTCGAGGAAGTCCGACGCCGACAGCGTGTGCCCGGGAAGCAGCGCGGGCGCGTAGAGCGCCACCGAGAGCAGCGCGTAGACGAGGGCCGCAGCGGCGGCCGGATGGCCCCGCAGCCAGGCGGCCGCCGGGCGGAGGGAGGCTGGGATGCGGTCTGCGCGCCGCGCCGGCTCGGCTCTTTGGGCGGAACGCGCCATCAGGGCGCGATCATACGAGGGCGCATCCCGCCTCTGATCCAGCGCGAGCTCAGCTCGGCTCGGCTTCCGCCCGGGCGGAGCGCGCTCTCCAGACCCGGTCGAGGCCCACACCGGCCAGCACCACGATCGAGAGCTCGGCCGAGTGGCGGAAGCGCACACTGCCGTAGGCCAGCAGGGTCGTGACCGTCACGGTTATGAACGGCGTGAGCAGGATCCACAGCGGGGCGCCCCGGCGGCGAAGCACGAGAAAGCCGTAGATCGCGAGCCCCACCAGCGCGTAGAACAGGGCGGCGCCGATGCGCATGAGCCATGCCCGGCGCCCCTCCGGGACGGCGAACGGGTCAAGCAGGCCCCAGGTGCGAGCCAACCGTGCGGCCGCCACCAGCGGCAGCCGCTCGGCGTGGTCGCGCGCGTAGTCGATGCCCTTGTGCCCCTCCTCGTTCAGCTCGGCCGCCTCGTTGCCGCGCCCCGTGATCTTCACGCAGTTGAAGTTCCAGGTGCCGATCCTCCTCCCGTAGTAGGTGGGGTGACAGTTGGCGCCGGCGAGCGTTTCCCCGCCTTCTGTGGCTATCAGCACCGGGCGGTCGAACACGCTCCAGTTTCTTACCGTCCAGGGCGTGAGCACGAGGGCGAAGGCAAGGCAGACGGTGGCCGCGAGGCGGAGTTGCCGGGGGCGTCTCAGCACCGGTACGAGCAGCAGCGGCAGAAGAATCAGGGCCTCGGCACGCGAGAGCGCCGCCAATCCCAGGAGCGCCCCGAGCACGAGAGCGCGGCCTACGCCCGGAGCATCCGTCAGCCGGTACGCGGCGAGCAGGGACAGCGCGGCGAGGAAGCCGTACAGCGACTCCGTCATGAGTCGCGCCGTCCGCGGCGATCAGCGTGGGGTAGAGCGCGGCCAGGCCCGCGGTCATCAGACCAGCGCGCTCCCCGGCGAGCCGGCGTGCCAGCAGCCCCAGCACCACGATCGTGCCGCCACCGGTGAGCAGCCCCAGGAGCCGGCCGTCGCCGCCGTCGAGGCCGAGCTTGGAGAGTCCGGCGAGGAAGATCGTGAACAGCGGGGCGCGCTCGGCCGTCGGGACGGAGATGCCAGTCGCGAAGAACTCGGCCGGCCGGACGAAGCCCTCGCCGCGCGCGACCAGATCGGCGAGCGTGCTGTAGTAGGCCTCGTCGTTGAAGATCCCCGGCGGCCAGGGCGCCACCAGCAGCGTGTAGAGCAGCCGGATCACGACGCCCAGCGCCACGATCGCCGCCAGCCGGGACCCGAAGCTGTGGAGGGCCGGCCGCGGCATGCGGCTGGCGGCGGTCAAGGCGCCGTGAGGCCGAGCGCTTCCGGGTGGGCCCTGTACCACTCGACGGTGCGGCGCAGGCCCTCCTCGAGGCCCACCTCCGCCCGCCAGCCGGTAAGGCCTGCCAGCTTCGCCGTGTCGACGTACTGACGGTCTATCTCGCCGCTGGGGGTGCCGACGCCCTGGATGTCGGGCTCCACGTTCGTGCCCGCCACCCGGCAGATCAGCTCCACCACCTCGCGCACCGCGTGCGGGCGCCCGCCGCCGGCGTTGAAAGCCTCCCCTGGCGCGCCGTCGCCGTCCAGTGCCTGCGCGATCGCGAGGTAGGCGGCCACGGCGTCGTCGACGTAGAGGAAGTCGCGCTCGGGCGAGCCGTCCGAGCGGATCACCGGGCGCCGGCCGGCCAGCGCGGCGTCGATCACCTCGGGGATCAGCCGGGAGCGGTTGGTGTCCCCGCCGCCGTAGAGGTTCGCGAAGCGGGTGGTGGCCACACGCAGAGCGTAGGTGTGCCAGTAGGAGCGCGCGATCAGGTCGGTGGCCGCCTTGCTCACGTCGTATGGAAACTTCGGCTGAAGCGCGAAGTCCTCGCGATACGGCAGCTCCTCGTGGCCGCCATAGGCCTTGTCTGACGCCGCCACCACGACCCGCTCGACCTCGAGCCGCCGGCAGGCCTCCATCAGGATCCAGGTGCCGCGCACATTCGTCTCCCAGGTCGCCAGCGCCGAGCGATTGGCGGTGCCAACGATCGTCTGGGCGGCGAGGTGGAAGACGGTGTCGACCTCGTACTCGCCGAGCGCGCGCTCGACCAGCGAGCCGTCCGTCACGTCGCCGTTCACCACGTTCACCCGCGCCTCGAGGCCCTCGAGCACCAGTGCCGAGCGCGGTGTGCTGTCGCGGCGCAGGACGGTGACCTCGACCTCGCGCTCGAGCAGTTTGCGTACGAGCGCCGAGCCGAGAAGGCCGTAGCCGCCGGTCACGAAGGCCGAGCGCATCAGGCCCGGATCACAGGGGGCGTCAGCCCTTCATGGGCCAGCGATACGGAGAGCACGGGCGGGCACGATACGAGGTTCTGGGCCTTTGCGCTCCGTCTGGCGGGTGCGTTCGACCCTCCGCGCCTCGGCTACGGTTGCGCGGTGCTCGGGCGTGCCGCGAACCGGCCCATGGTTCTGGTTGTCCTCGCCTTTGCGGGTCTAGGGCTTGCCGTCAGGGTGTGGTACGCGCTGGCCATCGCCGGCGACGCCCCCCTGGTGGGCGACGGTCTCGAGATCTACGGCATCGCCGATGCCTTCGCAGACGGCCGTGGCTACATCACGCCAATCGTGCTCGCGGGGGAGGACCCGGTGCCAACGGCCCACAAGCCCCCGCTATATCCGCTCGTGGTGGCGCTGGCGTTCGTGGTCACGGGCAGCGACTACGTCATCCAGCACATCGTGACCGTGCTGTTCGGCACCGCCACGGTGCTGGTGCTGGCCCTGCTGGCCACACGGCTGGCCGGACCACGAGCCGGCGTGGCGGCCGCTGCCATCGGCGCCCTCTATCCGGTCTTCATCGCCACGGATGCCTCGCTGCGCAGCGAGACGCTCTACACGCTGCTGATCGCGCTTACGCTGCTGGCCGCCCTGCGTGCCCACGAGCGGCCTAGCACCGGTCGGCTGGTGCAGCTGGGCGCCCTGATCGCGCTGGCGGCGCTCACCCGCAGCGAGGCGCTGGCCCTGCTCGTGCTGCTTGCCGGGCCGGCCGTGTGGCTCAGCGGGGCGGAGCGCCGAGTGCGCAAGCTCGCCGTGGTCGCCGCGATGTGCGCCCTCGTGCTCGCCCCCTGGCTGATCCGCACCTGGATCGAGCTCGATCAGCCGGTGCTCATCTCGACGAACTCGGGCGACCTGATCGCCGGCGCCAATTGTGCGAGCACCTACTCGGGGCCGCTCCTGGGTGGCTGGGCCTTCAACTGTGCGCTCGCCTCGCGTGACGCCGGAACCGAGGCTGAGGTCTCCACCCGGCTGCGTGACCGCGGCATCCGCTACGCCCGCGACCACGCTGGCCGGCTGCCCGTGGTGCTTGCCGCGCGGGCGCTGCGGCCGTGGGGGCTCTACCGGCCGGGGGAGCAGATCAGCCTGCGGGCGGCGGGCGAGGGACAGCGGACGAGGGTCGACTGGGTGGGGCTCGTGTGCTTCTGGGCGCTCGCGCTGCTCGCAGTGGCGGGCGCCTACCTGCTGCGCCGGCGGGGCTTCGAGCTGTTCGTGCTGCTCGTGCCGCTAGTGATGGTGCTGCTGGTGAGCATGGGCTCCTACGGGATCCTCCGCTTCCGGGCCCCCGCCGACGTGGCGGTGATCGTGCTCGCGGCCGTGGCCCTTGGCGCCTTCAGCTCCAGACCTTCCAGGGAGCGCCCCCCGCTCCCCACATATCGTTGAGCAGCACGGCGTCCTTGTAGGTGTCCATGCAGTCCCAGAAGCCGTCGTGGCGATACGCGTGCAGCTGGCCGCCGTTGGCCAGGCGCTCGAGCGGCTCCCGCTCGAGCACCGAGTCCTCGGCCATGTAGCCCAGCGCGCCGGCCTCGAAGCAGAAGAACCCGCCGTTCACCCAGTGCTCGGCGCGGGGCTTCTCGCGGAATCCTCGCACGCGGCCGTCGTCCGTCATGTCCGCCATGCCGAACTGCAGCTCGGGCCGGACCACGGTCATCGTGGCCAGGTCGCCGTGGGCGGAGTGGAACTCGAGCAGCCGGCCGAGGTCGATGTCGGCCACGCCGTCGGCATAGGTGGCGCAGAACGGGCGCTCGCTCCAGCACGTCCTCGGTGCGCTTCAGGCGCCCTCCGGTGGGCGTGTCCACGCCGGTGTCGAGGCAACGCACCGTGACTCCGGAGGGCCAGCTCGCGCGAGTCCACGTACTCCTCGATCAGCTCGCCCTTGTAGCCGGTGCAGAGCGTGAACTTCGCGGAGCCCGTGGGCGGCATAGATCTGGATCACGTGCCACACGATCGGCTCTCCGCCGATCTCCACCAGCGGCTTGGGGATCGATTGGGTGTGCTCCTGCAGCCGCGTACCGCGCCCGCCGCAGAGGATCACCACATCTTCGATGGCGGTCACGGGCGACGATTATGCACGGCCCGCGCGAGCGGGCCGCCGGTTGAAGGGGTTCGGGACCCTAGGTGCCGCTGGGCGCGGCGCGCGGCTCCGGGGCCTGCCCGGACCTCCGGGCGTCCCAGGTCGCCAGAGCCGGTCGAGGGCCACGGCCGCCAGCACCACCAGGGTGAGCTCGGCGGGCTCGCGGAAGCGCAGGTTGCCGTAGGTGCGTCAGCGCGGTGACAGCACACCAGCACGCACGGGCATCAGCAGGATCCACATCGCCACCCCGGCGCCGGAACGCCAGGAGCCACCGTAGACGGCGAGCGGCGACGAGCAGGAAGAAGGCCACGACGCCGAGCTTCTGGACGCGCACGGAGCGGCCCTCGGGGATCTGGAACGGGTCGTAGACGCTCCACACGCGCGCCGAGCCGCGCCGCCAGCACCACCGGCAGCCGGCCCAGCGTGGTCGCCGGCGTAGCGCACGCCGTCGCTTGCAGCGCCTCGGCCGTGGTGCTCGGCCTCGTTGCCGGGGTGGTCGCGGATGCACGGCGGGTCACCAGCCGCCGAGCTGGTCCCCGTAGTAGGTCTCGGCGCAGTTGGCGCCGGCCACGGCGCTGCCCGAGTTCGTCGAGATCAGCACGGGCTGGTCGAACACCATCCAGTTGCGCACCGTCCAGGGCGTGAGCACGACCACGAAGGCCAATGCCGCCACGGCCGAGGCGCGCACGCCCCGCCGGGCGGCGGATCACCGGCGACCAGCAGGAGCGGCAGCAGCAGCAGCGCCTCCCCGCGCGTGAGCGCGGCCAGGCGCCACAGCGCGCCGAGCACCAGCGCCCGGCCGGCGCTCGGCGCGTCCACCAGCCGGTAGGCGGCCAGCAGCGAGCAGCGCCACCAGCATGCCGTAGCAGCGTCTCGCTCATCAGCGCGCCGTCGGCGGCGATCAGCGCCGGGTAGATCGCCGCCAGGCCGGCGGCGATCAGCCCGGCGCGCTCGCCCGCCAGCCGCCGGCCGAGCAGCCCGACGGCCACGATCGTCCCCGCCCCGAAGACGCGTCCCGGCCAGGCGCTGCGACGTCGGGCGAGTCGAGCCCGACCAGCGCCGGCGCCGGCGAGCACCACCGAGTAGAGCGGCGGGTGCTCGGCCGTGGCCACCGTCGCGCCGCCGCTCGAAGTAGTAGACTTGAACGGCGCGATGAAGCCCGTGGCCGTCCGCCAGCAGCTTCGGCAGCGCGCTGAAGTAGAACTGGTCGTCGAGCCCGGGGGGCGGCCAGGGCGCCTCGAGCAGGGTGTAGAGGACCCGGATCACCACGCCCACGGCCACGATCGCGGCCAGCAGCGCCGGGAATCCACGCCACCAGGGACCCTCGCGGCAGGCGTGGCACGGGCCTGCGTTCCGGCCGCGGACACGAGTGGCGGCACTCAGGAAGCAGGCCCGCTTGCGGCAGCCGGTGCCGTGGTCCACCTGGCTCTTAGCGCGCAGACTGTACCCTGCGCGCGCCCATGCGCAGACCCACCCGCGACCGGGACCATGGCGCCGGGCTTCATCGTCGCTGTCCTTCGCCCTCGCGTTCTGCGCAGCGCCCCGGCTGGGCGACGAGCGACACGAAGATCGACCTGCACGTCGACCCGGTGCGCTTCCTGGGGCAGGTGGCCTCGGTGTGGACCCACTCGATCGACCTCGGTGCGGTCCAGGGCGCCCAGTACGGCGGCTACCTCTGGCCGATGGGCCCGTTCTTCGCGCTGCTGCACGGCATCGGCCTCGAGCCCGTGGGTCGCGCAGCGCCTCTGGCTGGGCCTGCTCTTCGCGCTGTCGGCCTGGGGCGTGCTGCGGCTGATGGACGCCGTTCGTGGGCCGCCCGCGCGGCGTCGCCCACCTGGTCGGCCGCGGCCTTCTACGTGCTCAACCCGTACACGGTGATCTTCACCGGCCGCACGAGCGTCGCCCTGCTCGGCTACGCCGCGCTGCCCTGGCTGCTGCTGGTGGTCCACCACGGCGTGCGGGGGTGCGCGAGCTGGCGCGACTGGCGCGGGCTGGTGGTGGGCGGCGGCGTTCGCCCTGATCCTCACCTCGATCGGCGGCGGGATCAACGGCGCGGTGGTGGGCTGGATGCTGGTCGGGCCGCTCGTGCTGCTGATCTACGAGCCGCTGATCGGCACGGTGCGCTGGCGCGACTCGGCGCGGCTTCCTGGTGCGCATGGGCGTGCTCGGGCCTGCTGGCCTCGCTCTGGTGGATCGTGCCGCTGTCGCTGCACGTCCAGCTACGGCATCGACTTCCTCCAGTTCACCGAGCAGCCGCGCTCGATCTGGGGCACGAACAGCGCCCCCGAGGCGCTGCGGCTGATGGCGCTACTGGACCTCCTACATCGGCGTCGGCTTCTTCGGCGCCAACCGGCCGCTGTTCAGCGAGGCCGGCACGCTGCTGTTCAACCCGCTGGTGGTGGGCGCCTCGCTGCTCCTGCCCGGCCCTGGCGCTCGCCGGCTTCGTCTGGACGCCGGCGCTGGCGCTACGCGCCGTTCCTGCTGCTCGTGCTGCTCGTCGGGGTGGCGATCGAGGCTGGCCGGCGTTCCCGACCGGGCACGCCCGCCGCGAGGCGATGGAGTGGGTCTACCGCAACGTCCCGCTGCGTGCGCTTCATGCGCACGACGCAGAAGGCGGCGCCGCTGGTGGCGATCGGGGTGGCCGGCCTGCTCGGCCTCGGCGCCGCAGCTGGCCTGGGCGCGCCTGCGCGCGCTGCGGCGCGCCGCGCCTGCGCGCCGCGTGGCGCTGGTGGCGGCGCCGGCTGGCCCTGGCGGCGCTGATCGCGCTCGCCGCGCTGCCGCTCGTGCGCGGCACGGCGGTCGAGCAGCAGCTCACCTGGAAGCAGCATCCCCAGCGGCCTGGACCGACGTCGGGCGCGGACCTCGACCGCGAGCTGCCGCGCAACTGCGCGCGCGCTGGTGCTGCCCGGGCCAGATCTTCGCCAACTACACGTGGGGCGGCACGATCGACGCGATCCTGCCGCGGGTCACCGACCGCCCGGTCGCCGTGCGCTACGAGACGCCCGTACTCGCGACCCGCACGCCACCGACCTGCTCTGGACCGTCGACCGGCTGGTGCAGCAGCGGCGCCTGCTGCCCGGGCCAGCTGCGTGCCGCTGCTGCGGCTGATGGGCGTGCGGCGCGGTGGTCACCGGCAGCGACGACGACCTCTCGCGCAGCGGCGCGGTCGAACGCCGCAGTCGGCGGCCGCGGAGCTCGACGGGCCAGGGCCTCGGCCGGCCCGTCGCGCAGCTACGGCCCGCGCGCGCGCGCTGCGCGCCGCCGGCGGGCGAGCTCGGCGCCGGCGCGCGCGGCTGCCCGCAGGTGCGCCGCTACGACGTCGCCGCGGCGGGCGCGGCCTCGTGCACGTGGCTCCCGCCGAGCCCGGCCACGATCGTCGACGGCGGCGCCGAGGGCCTGGCCGGCCTGGCCGCCTTCGGCGCGCTGCCGCGAGCGCGCGCCGATCCTCTACGCGGGCGACCTCTCGCCGCGCGCAGCTGCGCGCGCTAGGCCGCGCGGCGGCGCCGAGCGTGGTGGTGAGCGACTCGAACCGCCGCCGGCGCTTCGTGCCCGAGTTCGGCCGCAGCAGAACCTCGGCGCCACGCTCGCCCGAGAACGAGCCGCTCGACGAGAACTTCGCCCATCATCGAGCCCGTTCCCCGACCGCGGCAGCGACGCCCAGACGGTGGCGGTGCTGCGAGGGCGCCGCGCTACCTGCGCGCGCCCGAACGAGGGCGGCCTGCTCGAGTTCCCCGAGCACGCGCGCGATCACGGCCTTCGACGGCGACCCGTCCACCGTCTGGACGGCCGACCGCTACCTCCACCCGCGAGACGCGCTGGATCGAGATCGGCTTCGAGCAGCCCGCGCGACGTGCCCTACGTGGAGCTCCAGCCGATCCGCGACTGGCGCGGCATCGAGACGCGAGGTGGACGTCAACGGCGTGCGCGCCAAGGCTCGGCCCCGGGCGTGACCCGCGTCCCGGTGGACCTGAAGGACGTGCCGCGCGCTGCGGGTCACGATCACGAAGGTCGACCAGCCGCCGGGCAACCTGCGCGGCTCGGGCGGCTTCCGGGAGATCCGGCATCCCCGGCGTGCACGTGCGCCAGTCGCTGCGCCCGCCGGTGCTCACCGCGCGCGCGCTCGGCGGGCCGCGACCTCGAGCCACATCGGCGCTGACCTACCTGTTCGAGCGCACCACCGGCGACGAGCCGTTCCGCCGCGACCGCCAGACCGGCAGCCCGCTGCTCGAGCTCGGCGCGCAACCGCGAGGACGCCGAGCGGCGGATCGACCGGGCCGTGTTCGCGCCCGGCCGCCCGCTCGTACGAGCTCGAGCGCCTGGGTGCATCCCGCGGTGGACGCCCGGACTCGGCGCTCGACCGCCTCGCCGGGCTGCGCCGGCCGCGGCGACGTTCGACTCCTCGGGGCGCTTCCACAACCAGCCGCCGCTACCGCGCGTCGAGCGCGTTCGACGCCCGCCCGGACAGCGCTGGATCGGCATCTGGGCGCCGCCCGTCGCGCCGATTCCCGTGGATCTCGTGGCACCAGCCCGCAGCCGCTCACGGTGTCCCGCCTGCGGCTCGTGCCGAGCCGAGCCTGGCCGATCCGGCGCCCGACGCCGGGTCCGGGTCAGCTGGCACGGGCGGCAGCACGCCGTCGCTGGCCGTGGGCGCCGACGGCACGGTCGAGCTGCCCCGCCCGGTCCGCGCGCGCGCGCTTCCGGCTCACGGTCCTGGCCACGCGCTTCCCGGCCGGCGCGAGCGCCCGCGAGCGGACGACGCGGGCCGTGGGCATCGCCTCGGTCGAGGTGCCGGGCCTGGCGCAGGCGGCGTCCGCCGGTATCCGGGCCGCTGCGCGCGCGCGCTGCGGACAGCGTGCGCGATCGAGGCGTCGGCGGGCGGCGCCGTGCGCGCTGCGAGCCGCGCGGGACCGTGGAGCAGCTGACGCGGGCCGGCCGCTGCCGCGCACGCGGCTGCGACGGCCCGGTGCGCATGGGGGAGGGCATCCAGCTGATCGACTCGCTGCCGGGGCCGCTCGGCATCGACCTGCTGCGGCTGCGCTCGCCGGCGCCGGAGGGCCTGCCGCCCGTGACCGGGCGGCGGCCGGGTGCTGGACCCGGGCGATCTCGGCAACAGCTCCGCTCGAGGACGTGCGGGTGGCGCTCGACGGCCCCTCCTGGCTCGTGCTCGGCCAGAGCTTCTCCAAGGGCTGGGAGGCCACCTGCGACGGGCGCGCGCTGGGCGAGCCGGGCCGATGAACGGCTACGCCAACGGCTGGCGCGCTCCCGCCGACTGCCGCGACGTGGACTTCGCGTTCACCCCGCAGTCCACGGCGCGCAGGGCCTACCTGGTGAGCGCGCTGGTGTGCCTCGCTGCTCCTCGCCTTCGTGATCGGCGGCTGGCTGCGAACCCGGCGCCGCCCCGCGCGGGGAGCCGGATCGCGCGCTCCTGCCGGACTGGCAGCCCCGGCGCCTGCCCCTGTACCAGGCCGCGGCCATCGCCCTGGCGCTCTCCGTGCCGCTCGGCGCTCCTGTTCGCGCTGCGCACGTCGCTGGCGATCTTCCCGCTCCTCACGCTCATCCTCTGGCGCGGGGCGGGCCCCCGGCTCCTGGCCGGGGCGGCCGCGGTGCTCTTCGGGATCGTGACTCCGCTGATCTACCTGATCGCCTCACCGGAGGACCGGGGCGGCTTCGACTTCGAGTACAGCCTCCAGGTGATCTACGCGCACTGGGTCGGGGTGGGCGGCCTGGTGCTGCTCATGGCGGCGTGCTGGCGGGCGCTCGCGGCCGCGCACGGCCGGCGTGGGGACACTCACCTCAGAGCCGCGGATCGCCGTGCCGAGCGCGCCACTGGGCGGCGAGCAGGCGCCGCTCCCGCCGCGTTGAGCGGCGCCCCAGCGTCTTCAGCGCGATCCGGTCGGCGTGCGTGACCAGCTGGACCCAGTGGTCGCGCCGGGCGGCCGCGGGTCCGCGCAGCTCGCCGATCACCGCCCTCCGCTGGCGGGCCAGCAGGTCCACCGGCTCACCCGCGAACACGCGGTCCGAGGAGTGGGCGTCGAGGTGGATCACCCGCGCGTCCGGGCGGAACCACGTCTCCACCCCCTGCTCCGCCGCCCGTAGGCCCAGCTCCAGGTCCTCGGCGTAGAGGAAGATCCGCTCGTCGAACGGGCCGAGGCGCCTGAGCACCTCGGTCCGGGCCACGATGCAGCAGCCCACCGCCCAGCCCACCGGTCGGGGCCGCTCCGAGCGCCACGGGTTGATCCGGGCGCGCAGGCGCGCGGGCAGCAGCGCCGGGGGCACGACCGCGGCCAGCGTCAGCAGCGGCGAGCGCGGGTCGAGCTGTGCCGTGTCCTGGGTCGAGCCGTCCGGCGACAGGACCCGGGGGGCCAGGATGCGCTCCCCGTGCGCCTCCAGGAGATCGCGCGCGAGCACGGCCAGCGAGTCGTCCACCAGCTCCACGTCGGGGTTGAGGAGCACGCACACCGGCTCGGAGGCCCGGGCCACGCCGGCGTTCGTGGCCCGTCCGAAGCCCACGTTCGGGAGCTCCACCACGGTGGCCCCCTCGCGCCGCGCCAGCTCCGCGCTGCCGTCGGAGGACCCCGAGTCGACCACCACGACGTGCGCGCCGGGCAGGTGGCGGCGGGCGGAGCGCAGCAGCGTGGCCAGCTCGTGCTCCGAGTTGTGGGTCACGGTCACGAGCGCCATGTCCCGGCCCGGAGCCGAATCGGGAGAGGGGGCGTCCGCCTGCCGTGCGTCCACCGCCTCCAGGGCGAGCGCGGCGAACTGCCGGCGGGCGGTCGTCGGCATCGAAGCGCTGGACCGAGGCCCGGCCGGCGGCGCCCAGGCGCCGCGCGTGCTCCGCCGAGGCCAGGACGCGCACCAGCGGCCGCCGCGGCCGCCTGCGCGTCACCGGGCGGGTAGAGGGCCCCGCGGGTCTCGTCCACCACCTCCGCCGGGCCGCCGGCATCGGGCGCCACCACGGGGCGCCCGGATGCGAGCGCCTGCAGCACCACGCTGCCGAAGGGCTCGCGGTCGGCGCAGTGGAGCAGCGCCCAGGAGCGCTCCAGCGCCTCGCGCGGATCGTCGAGGTGCCCGGCAAAGGTCACCCGGCCGGCCAGGTCCGGGCGGGTCGCGCGCTCCCGCAGGGCCGCGAGCAGCTCCTCGCCCTGGGCGTCGATGGCACGCCCGGCGACCGTCAGGCGGAGTGAGGGCAGCTCGCGCGCCGCGATCGCCACCGCCTCGAGGGCCAGGTCCAGGCGCTTCCACGGGACGATGGCGCCCAGCACCAGGACCTCGGGCTCGGGGCCGGGATCGCGGTCCGCGCGGTACCGGTCCAGGTCCACGCCCGGCGGCGTGACCGACAGGCGCCCCGTCGAGCCCGCCCGCGGGGTCCAGGTCCCGGGCCACCGCCTCCGAGTTCGCCGACACCCGCTCGGCCCGCCGGGCGGCCGCGCGCACCAGGCGGCCCACCAGCGGCCCGGGGAGGAAGTCCACGTGGCGGATGAGCAGCGCCGGGCGCCTGTCCAGCCCGGTGAGGGCCGCGGAGGCGGAGATGGCGCTGCGCATGCCCCACGCCAGCACCAGGTCGGGTTGCAGGCGGTGCACCAGGCGCCTGATCTCGAGCGCGTGGCCGGTCAGGTCACGGCCGGCCCGCACCCGCTCGGACGCGCCCGCCCGCAGGTCGAGGCTCCGCTCGGTGAGGGGGAACGTGGGGATCCCGCGCTCCTCCGCGTGCCGGGCGAGGGGTCCGTCCGGGCAGGCCAGCACCACGCCGCCCGGCAGCTCGGAGGCGAAGTCCACGAGCGTGCGCTCGGCCCCGCCGAGCATCCCCGCGTAGGTGACGGCCAGGGTCAGCACACCCGGCCCGGCGCGCCGCTCGCTGCGTTCCCGAAGCAGGTCGTGCGCCGCATTAGAGGGGAGACTAAGGAGTGTGACGTCGTCGACACAGAGGCGGGTGGCCTCGAACACCGTGGTCCAGCTTGCGGGCAAGGCCGTGGTGCTCGTGATCGCCCTGGTCTCGATAGCGGTGATCACCCGCTACCTCGGTCCGCAGGACTACGGCCGCTACGCGCTGGCGCTGATGTACATGCAGCTCTTCGGCGTGCTCGCCGACGTGGGCATCTACACCACCGTGGTGCGGGACATCAGCAAGAACCCGGCCCGGGCGGAGGAGCTGGTGGGCAACGCACTCACGCTCCGCCTCCTGCTCGCGCTGGGGGTGATCGTGCTCGGCGGCGCCACGAGCCTGCTGCTCCCGTACGACCACGAGCTGCGCGTGGGGATCCTGATCGCCGGGGTGCCGCTCCTCTTCGGGATGGTCACCACCTCGTTCGGAGCGGTGCTCCAGTCCCGGCTGCGCATGGGACGGGCGGTGGTGGGGGACGTGGTCGGGCGCGCATGCGCGCTCGGGCTCGTGGCGGTCGTGGCCCTGCTCGACCTCGGGTTCTACGCCGTCATAGGCGCTGCGGCGGGCGGTGCGCTCGCCCAGCTCGTGGTGGTCTGGCTCCTCACCCGCCGGCTGGTGGGGTTGCGCTTCCTGGCCAATCCGGCGATCTGGCGCTCGCTGCTCGCGTCCGGGCTCCCCCTGGGCCTCGCCCTGGCGGTGAACGCCGTGTACTTCCGGGCCGACACGCTCATCATCTCGCTCTACGAGCCCTACGGGCAGGTGGGTCTCTACGCCCTGGCCTACCGGATCCTCGAGGTCACGCTGGTGGTGGGCACCGTCTTCCTCAGCAGCACCTTCCCCGTGATCTCGGAGACGGTGGAGCACGACGAGCCCCGCGCTCGCCGCGCACTCCAGACCTCCACGGACCTGCTGCGTGGTGCTCGGCGCGCCGCTGGTGATCGGCGGCTACGTGCTCGCGCCGAAGATCGTGGACCTGGCCGCGGGACCCGACTTCGACGGCGCCGTGACCCCGCTGCGCATCCTGCTCGTGGCGGGGGCGCTGGCCTGGGTGAACGGCGTGTTCGGATTCGCGCTGATCGCCAAGGAGCGCCAGGCCAGCGCGCTCTGGCTGAACCTGGCCGGGCTCACGTTCAACGTCGGGCTCAACTTCCTGCTGGTTCCGCGCTACGGCATCCACGCCGCGGCGATCGTCACGGTGGCCTCCGAGATGCTGATCCTCGCCGGGTCCTATCACCTCATGAAGCGTCACTTCGGGTTCTTTCCCTCACTCGGGATCGCGGTGCCGGCCCTCACGGCGGCCGCGATCATGGGCGGCACGCTGTGGCTGCTCCGCGACGCCCCGCTGGGCGTGCTGCTGCCCCTGGGAGCCGTGCTCTACACCGGTCTCGTCTACGCGTTCAGCCCACGCGGGCGGAGCGTGCTGGCCGGCCTGCGCCGGTCAGCGTAGGCGGGTCAGGAGCCCGGGGGCGGGTTCAGCAGCGTGGCCCGGCCGTTCGCGATCGCGTACACCAGCACGGGCTGCCCCGAGGGGCCGCGGACCCCGGCCCTCAGCTTGAAGCCGGCCCGGGCCAGGCCCGCGCCCGTAGCGCTTCTCCAGGTCCGGCCGCGGGAGGGAGGGGACGCTCGCGCCCAGGAAGAGGTCGCCGGAGAACACCAGGACCCGGTCGGCCGCGCGCGGGGGGCGGGTGGTGCCGGCCCAGCCCTCGGCCCCCACGTCGGCCTCGTCCGCCGACGCGTTCTCCACCGCGCCGCCCACCGCCGAGCGGCTGATCGGATAGCGCCTGCCCTGGCTGTCCACGATCGCCTCGGACCCTCCCCGGCGCGAGATCCGGTAGTCCACGGCGCCGCCCTGGAGCGCCTGGAACCGGCGCCCGGCGCCCTGGCCGGTGATCGCGAACGCCTGAACGCCGTTTGGCGCCCTTGACGAAGTACTCGGGCGGCACGAACGCCGAGAAGCGCGCCGTTCCCTGGTCGTCGTAGGGGACGGTGACCGTGGCCACCCGCCCGGCCACGGCCAGCGCCATGCGGGCGCCCGCGGGGAAGCCCTGCACCACCCGGTCAGGAAGGACGGCACCACCGGGCCCTTCGGATCCACGTCCCGCAGGCCGCCCGCGGACGTCCAGGTCGAAGCTCGCGCGCGAGGCGGAGGCCCCGAGCGAGCCGACGTCGCGGCCCAGCGAGGTCGCTGTCGGGCACGACTCGGTACACGTCGCCGGGCATGCGCCCGAAGTCCGCCGCGATCTCCTGCACGAGCAGATCGCGGCGCCGCACGAACTCGGAGAAGGGCATGGACACGTCGGAGTCGCTGAACGTGGGCTGCACGGTGACCGTGCCGCCGGTGCCCGCGCTGTCGGCCGGGCGGCCGTCGGTGGACCAGGGAAGGCGGATGCCCAGGGCGTCGGCCATCGTGGCCAGCACGTCGGTGCTGCGCACGTTCGCGTCGCTGACCCGCCCCCGCTGCTGCCCGGGCGCCTTGATGAACAGCGGGATGCTCGCGATCTGCGGGCAGGTTGCCCGGCCGTGACCGCCCGGTGGGGCTGGCCGGGCGTGAAGGCCACGCCGTGGTCGGCCATCACCACGACCAGGGACTTGTCGTACTGCCCGCTGGCCCGGAGGGCGGCGAGCGCCTGGCCCAGCAGGCGGTCGCCGTACTCGGTCTGAAGGAGGTAGCGCTCGCGCGCCTGCTTGGTCAGGCAGGAGTCGTTGCTCCACGTGCCGGCGGAGCCCGGCTTGTCGAGCCCCGGGAGGGACCTCGTCTCCGGATAGCGCTGGCCGTTCGGGCAGGTAGTAGTACGGGTTGTGCGGCATCTGGACGTGAAGGAACGAGAGATGCGCGCCGCCCGGGTCGCGCCTGCAGCCGCTCGTTGAATGTCGGTGAACTGCTGTGTCCGCTCGGTGAACGGCGATCAGGGCGGCCAGTCCGCGCTCGGCTCGCGCCCGGACCGCTCCGGCACCGCCTGGCCGCCGCACGCTCTTGAAGTCCCCGAAGCTGCGGTCCACCGCGGGCAGCCTGCGTTCCAGGTCGTCGGGGAGGAGCAGGTGCAGCGACACCACGCTGAGGTCGGAGGCCAGCTCGCGAAGGCGGCTGCCCAGGCGGCTGGCGTCGTGGCCTCCTCGGCCGGGCAGAGGCGGCTCGGGCAGACGTCGGTCACGGGCTCGGTCACGTCGAAGCGAGTACTTGCCGCCGAGCAGGGTGAACAGGCTCTCCGGGTGGTCGGCGGCGATCGGCGCGGCGCCCTCGTCGGGGCACTCGCCCGTGAGCAGGGCGGGCACCGCGCGGTCGGTGAAGTCGGCCACCGTGGTCGCGTTCCGGTACCAGGTGCCGTCCCGCTCGAGCTGGGCGAAGGCGGGGAAGCGCTGGCGGTTCACGTTGCTGTCGGGGCCCATCAGGGCCAGACCCGGAGAGCTCGTCGAAGAGGATCATCACCACCGGCGTCCGGTTCGGGATCTTCACGTCCGCTGCCTGGACGTCCTCCCCGGGAAGCACGAGCTTCGACGTCGGCGAGATGAGCAGGAACACGAGGAGCGAACAGGAGGGGTGCCGGGCCGAGCACGGTGAGCAGCGTCGGGAAGCCCCTCGTGCGGTCGTACAACGCGGCCGCGCCCGCCCCGACCGCCAGGGAGACCGGAATCAGCACGCCGGAGGAGCCCCCCGGGTGGTCCTTCAGGATCTGCAGGACGAAGGCGGCCACGAGCCCGCCCACGAAGATCAGGTGGACGATCCGCCCGAGCCCGCGCGAGATGAGCGTGGCCACGCAGCTCCACGCCCGTCAGCACGCAGCGGAGGCACCAGGGTGAGGCCCAGGGCCAGCACGAGGATGTCGGCCCGGCTGTTCTCGCGGGCCACGAAGAACTCCGGCGCGTCGCCCAGCAGGTCCAGCAGCGGCTGGGTCGACGGCGAAGGCCCAGAGCACGGCCAGGTGCAGCCCGGGAATCGCGAGCTCTCTGAGGATGCCGAGAGCTGGGCATCCTCCAGCGGCGGGAGCGACTGACGGGCTGGGACAAGCCATCAGCGTATCTGGCCATCCGCGACTGCCGCGTAGCTCCCGCGCGGGCCCGGTAAGGCATAGTGGGGCGTCTCCCGAATGCCGCCGCTTCCCACCGAATGACCCGCGTACTCGTAGTCTCGGCCGAGCCCGTGGGTCCCACCATGGCCGGGCCCGCCATCCGCGCGCTCGAGCTCTCCCGTGCGCTGGCCGACCACTGCGAGGTCACGCTCGCGGCCCCGGGGCCGAGCGAGCTGCCCGACGACCGGCTGCGGCTCCTCGAGGCCGGCCTGGTGGACTTCGAGCTGCTCCTGGGGGCGCTGCGGGAGCACGACGTGGTGGTGGCCCAGCGCCTCCCCCCGCAGCTCCTGCGCTACGTGGCCCGGATGCCGATCCGCTTCGTGGCCGACCTCTACAACCCCCAGATGATCGAGGTGCTGGAGGCGATGGGCGACGCCAGCAGCGCCTCCTCGCCCCGCCGCGCCTCCAAGTCGATGCTGGGCCAGTGCGCCGTGGCCGACCTCGTGATCTGCGCGAGCGAGAAGCAGCGCGACCTGTGGCTCGGGGGGATGGGGATGAACGGGCTGATCGACCTCGACCGCTACCGGGCCGATCCGACCTTCCGGTCGTACGTGGACGTGGTGCCCTTCGGGATCCCGGACCGCCCGCCGCGGCACACCGGGCCGGTGCTGAAGGGCGTGTGGCCCGGCATCGCGCCGGAGGACAAGGTGATGCTCTGGGGCGGGGGCGTTTGGCGTTGGCTCGACCCCATCACGCCGATCAAAGCGGTGGAGCGCCTGCGCGCTGAGGGCCGCAACGTGCACCTGGTGTTCCTGGGTACGGGCCGGCCCGCGCTCGACCCGGCGAGCATCCCCACCACCGCGGCCCAGACGATCGCCTTCGCGCAGGAGCGCGGCCTGGACGGCGTGGGCGTGCACTTCAACCCGGGCTGGGTGCCTTACGAGGAGCGCGAGGGGTACCTGCTCGAGTCGGATCTGGGCGTGTGCGCGCACCACGACCACCTC
This sequence comes from uncultured Thermoleophilaceae bacterium, assembly GCA_963752455.1. GTDB lineage: Bacteria > Actinomycetota > Thermoleophilia > Solirubrobacterales > Thermoleophilaceae > JACVRW01. The sequence continues at coordinate 31,812 of CAVVYE010000023.1, read as the reverse complement.
GAGGCCCGCTTCTCCTTCCGCACCCGGGTGCTCGACCACTTCTGGGCCGGGCTGCCGTCCGTGGTCTCCGGCGGCGACGCCATCGGCGACCTGGTGGACCAGCTCGGCCTGGGGACCTCCGTGGCCCCGGACGACGACGAGGCCTTCGCCGCGGCCTGCGCCGCCCTGCTGGACGACCCGGCGGCCCACGACGCGGCCCGGGCGCGTGTGCGGGCGGCGTCCGAGCGCTTCCGCTGGACGGAGACCGCCCGCCCACTCGTGAACTTCTGCGCGGACCTGGCCGCCCACCCGCCCCGTCACGCCCCCCGGGGCGTGCTCGCCCGCGCCACCTACGGGCAATATCCGGACATCGTGGCCGACATGCACGAGCGCGGAGGCCTGGGCGAGCTGGCCAAGCGCATGCCGAAGCACGTGACCCGAGTACTGCGCCATCGGAGCTAGCCGGGCCCCCGGGAGACGCGCCCGCTACGCCCTGCTGTGGCTGGCGGCGGCGGTGCTCTCGGGGATCACCATCCGCTGGGGGATCAATCCCCACGACGAGGGCATCATGCTGGCCGCCGGGGAGCGGGTGGCGGACGGCCAGCTGCCCTACCGCGACTTCTACTGCAACTACGGACCGGGGCAGCCCTACCTGCTCGGCCTGCTCGACCTCGTGTTCGGGCCCTCCCTGCTCTCCTGGCGCGTGGTGCGCGTGCTGCTCGACGCCACCGTGGCCCTGCTGGCCTACGTGCTGGCCCGGCGCGACGCCCCCGAGCCGCTCGCCCTCGGCGCCGGGGTGGCGGTGGCCGCGGTGATGGCGTTCCCCAGCATCCCGAGCCCCAATCCGGCCGCCATCGCGCTCGGCCTCGGCATCCATCCTCCTGGCCCGGCGCTCGCCGGTGGGCGCCGGGGCGCTGGCCGGCCTGGCCGTGGCCTTCCGCATCGACGTGGGCCTGGCCGCCTCCGCCGGCGCCGTGCTGGCCTGCGCGGCGGAGGACCGCCGGGGCGCGGTGAGGGCGGCACTGTCGGCGGCCGTGGTGGGCGGGCTGCTGCTCCTGCCCTTCGCCATCGCCGACCTCAGCGCCTTCTGGAACCAGACGCTCGGCTTCGCCTTCGACGAGCAGGGACTCCAGCGCCTGCCCCTGCCCGGCAGCTGGGACGGCGGCTTCGAGCCGAACAAGATCCTCGAGTACTACATGCCCTACGTGCTGCTGGGCGGGTCGGCGCTCTGGCTGGCCTCGGCAATTCGTACCCGGGCTCCGCTGGCCCTGTGGGCCCCGGCGCCGCTGGCGCTCTCGGGCGTGGGCTACCTCCTGGCGCGGGCCGACGGCTTCCACCTGATCCCGCTGGCGGCCGTGCTTCCGGTGCTCCTGGTCACCGCCGCCGCCCGCGAGCGCGACGCCCGGCATGACCTGGCCGCGCTGGCGCTGGTGGGCGTGGTGGCGCTCATCGCCCTCCAGGGACTGGACCTCAAGCGGATTCAGCTGCTGGACTCGCCGCCGCTGGCCACGATCGACGTGGACCGGGCCGACGGGGTGAAGGCGCCCACGGCAGAGGCGCATGCGCTCGAAGAGCTCACCCGCTACGTCCGCGCCGAGGTGCCGAGCGGCCGGCCGGTGTTCGTGGCCAACCCTCGCCACGACCTGGTGAAGGTGGGCAATCCGCTCGTCTACGTGCTGGTGGCCCGGCGCAACCCCACGCGCTACGACGTGATGCAGCCCGGAGTGGTGACCACCGCCGGGGTGCAGCGGGAGATGGTGGGTGACCTCGACCGCACCCGCACCCCGCTCGTGATCCGCTGGCTCAGCCCGGTGGCCTCGGCACCCGGAGCCGAACGGAGCGGGGAAGTCCAGCGGCGTGAGGATCCTCGACCGCTACATCGCCTCCCGCTACCGCGAGGTGCGGCGCTTCGGTGATTACGCGGTCCTTCGCCGCGAAGGGGCATAGTGGAGAGCACGTGATCGATCCCGAGGCCCCACCAATGCCGCGCGGCCCGCGCGACACGCGCAACTGGTACCGCGACGCCGACGCCCTCGAGCAGGTGGACCAGTCGCTCGTGGACTTCGTGCAGGAGCACGGCGGCCCCAGCGTCCTGGACCTGGGGTGCGGCCTGGGCGGCTACAGCTGGACGCTGGCCCAGCGCGGATTCGACGTCCGCGCCCTCGACGTGCTGCCCGACTACGTGGAGCGCGCCCGCGCGCTGGGGGTGCGCGCCGACACCTACGACGGCCGCCGATCCCCCTGCCCGACGACTCGGTGGACACCGTGATCATGTTCGAGGTCCTGGAGCACCTGGAGGACGCCCGCGGAGCTCCTGCGCGAGGTCCGCCGGGTCGCCCGGCGCAACGTGCTCGTCTCCGTGCCGAACTGCACCCAGAGCTTCGGCCGGGTGCCGATCGAGTTCAGCCACATGCTCGAGATGGACCACCGGCAGTTCTTCACGGAGGACTCGCTGCGCAAGCTGCTGGACGGCGAGTTCGGCGCCAGCACGGTGGAGCAGCTGCTGCCGGTGGACGCCAAGATGGCCGCGCTCGTGCTGCCCCGCCCGCTGCGCGTGCTCTACCGGTGGCTGGACCGCCGCGGCCTGGTCCGGCCGCGCTACTTCTTCCGCCTGCGGGGCCGCGCCGAGATTCGATGACCCGCCTCCGGAGGTGGGCGGTGCGGTACGTGGTGATGCCCCTGCTGCGCCTGCGCGCCCGGTGGCGCCGGCGCTCGCTCGTGCGGTTCGCCCAGTCCTACCTGGGCGGTCTCAAGGGTGTGGAGATCGGGGCCGCGGCCCATGCCGACTTCGGCGTCGACGCCCTCAACGTCGACCGCTACGACGCCATGGACACCGTCTACAAGCAGCGCGAGCTGGAGACGGCGGGGGCGGCCAAGCGGTGGACATCGTGGCGCCGGCGCACGAGCTGCCGCTGGAGGACGACAGCACGGACTTCGTGCTCGCCTCGCACGTGATCGAGCACGTTCCCGACCCGATCGCCGCGCTGCTCGAGTGGAACCGGGTGGCCCGCCGGTACGTGTTCCTGGTGGTTCCCCACCGCGACCGCACCTTCGACCGCGACCGGCCGATCACCCCGCTGGAGGAGCTGGTGGAGCGCCACCGCACGGGCTTCACGTCGGACGAGGACCGGCACTGGACGGTGTGGAACTACGAGAGCTTCCTGGAGCTCTGCGAGCACCTGAAGCTCGTGGTGGTGGACGGCCGCGACCCGGACAGCAAGGGCGGGAACGGCTTCGCCGTGGTGCTGGACGCGCGCGGGAGCGGCTAGAGCTCGTAGACGAACTCGGCCGGCGTGGGGCCGGTCTTCTCGCCCCAGAGCGTGCTGTTCAAGAAGGCGGGGTGGTGCTGGAGCGTGCTGTCCCGGCGGGAGTGGATCCGGATCGGGAAGTCGTAGTTCGTGGCCACGACGTTGAAGTTCATGCCGGCGGGGAAGAGGCTGGCCAGCGCCTCGCGCGAGAAGCGGTAGTAGTCGGAGGGATATCCGTGGAGCGGGAACGACTGCACCGTCTGCAGGTACAGCTGGCCGCCGACCTTCAGCGCCTTCATCAGCTCGTGCGAGGCCAGCCACGGATAGCGGATGTGCTCGAAGGTGGAGCACGTGAGGATCACGTCGAAGCGCTCCGTGCCGGTCACCTCCGTGAGCCGGTGGAGGTCGGCCACGATGTCCACGTCGGTGCCCGGCTCCATGTCCGTGCCGAGGAACTCGGCGGCGTGGGGCACCCAGTCCGTGTGCATCGTCGAGCGGCCCTCCTGGGAGCGCCTGGTGCCCAGCTCGAGCACGGTCGGCTCCACCATCACCGCGCAGCGCGCCCGGAACTCCCCCTCCAGGTTCGAGCTCGCCTCGGCGGTGGCCCGCGGCTGCCCGAGCAGCGCCAGGCGCCTGCGCAGCAGGTCCAGCCGGTAGGCCACGGGGCTCAGCCGGCGCGGTGCGGGAATCGAGGGGTCTGTGCTCAAACCGTCAGGTACTCGCCCGGCCGCTCCTGCTCCGGAGCGCGCCTGAGTGCGAGGGTGAGCATGCCCGATGCGCAAAAGATCTGCAGTCCGAACAGCGCCAGCGCCACGTGCAGGAGGTTGGCGCCCACCCCGATCAGCAGCAGCACCTCCATCACGGCGACCACCGCCAGGATCGGGATGAAGTTGGCCCGCCCGAGCGCCAGCAGGTACTGGACCGACAGGTACACGCAGGCCAGCAGCGCCATGGCCAGGCTGAGCCAGGGGAGGGCGTTGGACGCGTCGGCGAGGTCGGGTCCGAACACGGCGCTCAGGAGCGGCTTGGCCGCGGCGGCGTAGATCAGGACCATCGGAACGCTGGCCAGGCCGATCAGCGCAAGGGTGCGGAGGAGTATCGGACGCGGGTCGTCGCCGCTCTTGGCCCGGCGGGCCGTCTCCGGCAGCAGGTACATGCCGAGGCCCACGGCCACCCAGATGATCGACTTGGCGGCCACCGCGGCCACGGCGTAGGAGCCGGCGGCGTCGCTCGAGGCCTCGTGCTTCACCACGATCACGTGCACCTCCTGGAGCGCGAACAGGAGGGTCAGCCCGATCACGGGCACCCACGAGCCGGCCAGCAGGTCGCGCAGCCGCTTGCCCGCGTCGTGTGACACGTGCGGAAGGCGGCGGAAGAGCGGGATGGTGAGCACGGCACCGACGACGACGAGCGCGGCGGCCTGGCCCACGAAGGCGCCCGTCACCCCGGCGCCGGCGGCGTAGAAGAGGAGCGCGAAGGCGAGCCGGCAGGCGGCCTCGCCCACCATGCTCACGCCGATGACCTTGTAGCGCTGGAAGCCCTGGAGGGCGCCGCGCTCGACGCAGACGATGGCCCACAGCATCGCCGTGAGCGGCACCGCGGCGGCGGCCCAGAGCTCGTCGACGTTGATGATCGCCCCCAGCACCGACCGGAACGGAATGGCCACGATGGCCACCACCACGGTGAGGATCACCAGCTGGCGCAGCCAGCGGCGCACACCCGCGCCCGCGAGCGGGTCCTCGTCGGCGATCGCGTGGCTCACCTCTCGGGCGCTGGCGATCTGCAGGGCCGAGCCCGGGACCATCAGGATGATGAAGGCGGACACGAGCGCGGCGAGCGAGCCGTAGCCCGAGGCGCCCAGGATGCGGGCGAACACGATCGTGAAGCCGAGCGCGATCACGTTCACCGCGATCACGGCTCCGGCCAACCCCGCGGCCCGGCCCGTGTCGGAGCCGGCCAGCGTGCGAAGCCGGGCGCGGAGGCCCGGGCGGTCCACGGACCTCATGACGTCCTGCATCCGCCCAGACTAGCGGCGGAAACGCGGCGGGGACCTGTACCAAAGGGGCGCTTCGCGGGCCCATCGCGCCGCACTTCGTGACGATTGACGCGAAGCCGTCCGAAGGGGGGCATAAGGTCGCCGCGCGGCCCTTGAACGGGCAGCGGGGAGCGAGAGAGAGGAACGGTGAGGGAGATGCTTATCGTTGCGGGACTGCTGCTGTGGGTCGCGGTCGCGTGCTTCTTCCTGGCGGTTTGCGCCGCGTCCAAGAGAGGTCAGCGTGGCGCCGGGCCCTACCTGGCGGCCGGAGGGGCGCCGGGAGAGGTGGCAGCGCCGTTCAGAACGCTCCCTGGCCCCGCATCACCGCAGAAACCGTCCGCATGAGGATCTTCACGTCCTTGCGCAGCGAGTAGTTCTCCACGTACTCGCGCTCCACGGCAAGGCGCTCCTGGAAGGTCAGCTCGCCGCGGCCGTGCACCTGCATCGGGCCGGTGATGCCGGGCCGCATCTCGAGCCGGAAGCGCTCGGTCTCGCTGTAGCGCTCCACGAGCCAGAGCGCCTCGGGCCGCGGGCCCACGAGGCTCATGTCGCCGCGCACCACGTTGATCAGCTGCGGCAGCTCGTCGAGGCTCGTCTGGCGCAGGAAGCGGCCCAGGCGGGTGACGCGCGGGTCGTCGCGCAGCTTGAACATCGGCTCGTTGCAGGTCCTCCATCGACACCACCTCGGAGATGCGCGGCCTCCGCGTCCTGGACCATGGTGCGGAACTTGAGGATCGGGAAGGGCACGCCCTTGCGGCCGGCGCGCGGCTGGATGAAGAGCACCGGGCCGCGCGAGTCGAGCTTGATCATCACGCGCCACGATCGACCATCACCGGCATGAGCGACCACCAGGCCGGTCGATGGCCACCACCACGTCGAGCGCGCGCTTGAGCGCCATGGTGGAGCGGGACGGGTTGCCCGTCCGGTACTCGATCACCGGCAGCTCGGCGATGTGGCTCAGCTCCACGGCGGTGCCGAGCATCGCCCGCATCGGCGGCGCCACGCTCAGCTTCACGCCCGAGCGAGCGGCAGCTGCTGCACCACGCGCGCCAGCGTGGGCTCGTCGAGCTCGGGCGCGGCCAGGATCACGCGCTCCGCGCGGGTGGCCTTGATCAGCTCCTCGAGATCGGCCTGGTCGAGCTCCTCCACCCGCGCGGCGTCCATCGTCGCCGTTGCCGTTGCCGTTGCCGTGGCCGTTCTCCGCGGACGTCGGGCCCGTTGCCGTTGCCGCTCGAGGGCGTGCCCGTGTAGCCCACCACGGTCATGTGGTGGCCGGGCTCGAGCTTGAGCTTGCGGCGCACGGCGGTGGCCAGCTGGCCGCTGCCGATCACGAGGCCGCGCTCGGGCGGCACGATCCGCCGCCAGAGGTTCCGGGCGGCGCTGCGCAGCGCGACGGCGGCAACGAGGGCCGACGACCCACATGACCGCGGCGCCCTTGGCCGAGAGCCAGCCGTCGTCGAGCACGGCGGCCATGATCAGCGAGGTGGCGGCCACCGACACCGTGATCCAGTGGACCAGCGCCGGCGCCTCGTCGATCGTCAGGTACCAGATCTTCGGCTGATCGCGGTCGTAGAGCCCCTCGATCTTCGCCAGGAGCAGCCAGAGCGGCAGCAGAGCGAGCGCCCAGAGGGCAGGAAGTTATGGCCCTCGACGAGTACCCGCGACCGCGATCGCGAAGAAGAACGTGAGCGCATCCGCGACCGCAAGCATCCGACGCCGGAGAGCGTCCTTCCAAGGTCCGCGGCGGCGGAACAGGGAATACTCCTCCGGCGCCGGCGCCGCCTGCGGGCGTCCGTGCGTGGCCAAGCGGGCCGGCATCTCGTTCTGTATACCCTGCTCGGCGCCAAAGCGCCAGTCCAGTATCGACCTTCGCACCAAACGGCGGGGAGCGAAGCTGCGCTAAAGCTAGAACGTGAACGGCAGCTCGTCGGCGATCTCGCTCAGACGGGGGGCGTTGGCGTCGCGGTCCGACGGGATCAGCTCCACGTCGGGCCATTTGATGCCCATCTCGGGATCGTCGTACTTGATCCCGCGCTCGATCTCCTCGTCGTAGTAGCCGGAGCACTTGTACATCACGTCCGCCAGGTCGCTGGTCACGCAGAAGCCGTGGGCGAAGCCGATCGGGCAGTAGAGCTGGTGCAGGTTCTCGTCGTTCAGCTCGAAGCGCCTCCCACTCGCCGAACGTGGGCGAGCCGCGGCGCAGGTCCACCACCACGTCCGACCACCGCGCCCCGCGCGCAGCGCACCAGCTTGGCCATGCCCTGGCCCACCTGGAAGTGCATCCCGCGGACGATCCCCTTGGACGACCGGGAATGGTTGTCCTGGACGAAATCGTCGTGGATGCCGAGGTCGGCGTACACGTTCTTGCGGTAGGTCTCGTGGAAGAAGCCACGGTGGTCGCCGTGCACCACGGGCTCCACCAGGATGGGTCCGTCGATCCTTGTATCCAAGCGTCTCATGAGCGGCGCGCGAGTCTTACAGAAACGGCGGGCGGGCGCGAAGCCTGTGGCATCATGGCCCCATCGGCCCGCGCGGTGAAGCAGAGCACAGCCGTCCCCGGGGCACTCAGGCGTGACCCCCGTCGTGCGCTGTGCGGCGGCGCTGTGCGCCGCCGGAGTCGTGCTGGCGGCCGGCTGCGGCGATCTCCCCGACGAGCCGGCGGTGAAGCGGCCCGGCCAGAACATCTCCACTCAAGAGGTGGCCGCACAGCCGCCCGGCTCCCCCAGCGGGCGCTGCTCGCGTGGATGCGCCACCTGCAGCGCATGGAGCTCACCGCCGCCCTGGATGAGTACGCGGCGTCGGTACCCGTCGATCCCCCCCGGCTCCTGATCATGCGCACGGCCACGAAGAAACAGTGGAGGTACATCGGCCCGCCGGAGATCCTGGACGTGGACCGCCGTGGCTCTGACGCCACCGTCTACACCATGCTCCAGTCCCAGACCAGGGCTCCGAACGGAAGGCGCGACATCTCGCGGCGCCCGTACGCCTTCCACCTCCGAAAGGAGGACGGCAGCTGGAAACTCAGCGACAACCTCTTCCTCGTCGTCATGGCCCAGGCGGCGAACGCTCCGCTCCGGGCAGGCTCAATGAGGCGGGCGGCGGGGCTTCTGCTCTGCGCGGTCGTGCTCTCCGGTTGCGGCGACGAGGCATCGGAGACCCGCTACCTGAACGATCCACGGGTCATCTCCACGAGTCAGGTGGAAAGCCTCCCCGCCGGCTCGCCCGAGCGCGCGGTGATCGAGTGGGGCCGGGCGGTGCTCTTCGCCGACGCCGTCACGGCGGCCCGGCTGTACGACCCCGCCCTCCATGTGACCGCGACGAAGCTGCCGGAGCGGCTCGAGACCGTGCAGTCGGCGGTATCGGCCTTCAGGTCCGTGCGGGTGGCCGACGTGACCCGTACCTCTCCCCGGCGGGCATCGGTGGTGGCCGACGTGACCGGGAGCACGGGCGACCCGGACGAGGAGGGACACATCCTGCTCACCTTCCCGATGAAGCGGGTGGACGGCGAGTGGAAGCTCGCCGCCGTGTTCCCCAAGGTCGCCTCCGGCTAGCGCAGGGCAGACGAGCTGCGCGCCCAGGCGCCGCGCCGGGACAGCGCGGCGCGCAGTCCCTTGACCGGCGCGAGATCCACCGGGCGGCGGCCGTTGCCCGAGTCGCGGTAGGAGCGCCACTCCCGCAGTCCCTGCACGCGCCCGCGAAGCGGGGCCAGCGTGCGGTCCGTGGCCATGGCGTAGGCCACATAGGCCAGGTCGTAGCCCACCATCTGGACGCCGTGCCGGCGCAGCAGCCCGGTATCGGCGTTCTTCGCCAGCATGCGCACCCGGTTGAGGCCCACGTGGAAGTACTTGAGGCTCGAGCCGTGGCCGATGGTGGCCCCGTGGTGGTGGTGCACCACCGCACGCGGCTCGTAGAGGCAGCGCCAGCCGTGCATCTGGGCGCGCCAGGCCACGTCGGCGTCGTCGAGGGCGAAGAAGAAGGAGTTGTCGAAGCCGCCGATCTGGTCGAGCATCGAGCGGCGGTAGAGCGCGGCCCCGCCGCAGGCCCCGAAGACCTCCACCGGCTCGCTCTCGCTCGCCTCGGGCGGCTGGCCGAGCAGGCGGTCGTAGGCGATCCCGAGCCGGTCCACCCCGATGCCGGCCGAGTTGATCGTCCGCGCCCCGCCGGCGAAGCGCATCTGGGCGGCCACCGAGCCCACATCGTCGGCCGAGCGGCCGGTGGCCAGCACGCGCTCCACCACGTCGGGCTCGACCTCCACGTCGTTGTTGATCAGGAGGATCCACTCGCCGCTGGCGTGGCTCACGCCCTCGCTCACCGCCGTGGGGAAGCCGAAGTTCTCGCTCAGCTCGTAGACCTGGGCCTCGGGGGCCACCTCCGCCGCCAGGGCGGGGGAGCCGTCGCCGGAGGCGTTGTCCACCACGATCAGCTCCGTGGGCTCACCCGTGCGCTCGAGCGCCGTCCGCAGCGAGGTGAGGCACGCGGTGAGGATGTCGGGCCGGCGGTAGTTGACGACGATCGCCGAGACAGCCGTCCCGTGCACCTAGAACAGCCTCCTCCGGGCGACCGTGCTCCTCAGTGCGGCGATCACGAACTTGCCCATGATCGCGGTGTAGATCAGCACGTCGAACGGCGGGCGCTGCGCCCGCGTAGAACTTGCGGTAGAAGCGGCCCATGCTGCGGTGGAACGCGAGGTTGTGCTTGAGCCCGCGGTGGCGGCCGCGCTTCTTGGCCTCCACGGTCGTGCCGCCCTTCACGTGGATGCAGGTGACCGACCCGTCGTACCAGACCTTCCAGCCCGCGAGCTTGAAGCGGTAGCACCAGTCCAGGTCGTCCATGTAGAGCCAATAGCCCTCGTCGAGGGGGCCCACCTCCTCGAGCGCGGTGTCGCGAACGAGCATGAACGCGCCGTTCACCGCGTCCACCTCGCCGCTGTCCAGCTCGTCCAGCTCGGGCGCGCGGTACTGGGCGAGCCGGGTGTCCGCGGCGCTGCGCCGGCCGAGGCCGGTGAAGTGGGCGAGGGCCCCGAGCGGGGTGGGGAAGGAGCGCTTGGCGGCGTGGTCGAAGGTGCCGTCGGGCTGGATCAGCCGGCAGCTCGACATCCCGATGTCGGGCCGGTCGTCCATCAGCCGGATCATGTGGTCGAGCGCGCCGTCCGTGACCTCGGTGTCGGGGTTCAGGAGCAGCACGTACTTCGCCCGCGCTCGCCGCAGCACCACGTTGTTGGCGATGCAGAACCCGGAGTTCCAGGGGAGCGTCTGGATCTCGACCTCGGGGAAGTCGGTGCGCACCATCTCCGCCGTGCCGTCGGTGCTCGCGTTGTCGATCACGTGGACGGTGGCCGGTCCCGACTCGAGCGGGTGCTTGCGCAGCGACTCGAGGCAGGCGCGCACGAGCTCGCGAGCGCCGGTGGACACGACGATCACGATCTCTAGTAGCGGGGTGCCCGGCTCTCGCTGTGGAGCCGCCGGCCTGACCCCCGTGGTGGGTTGAGCAGCCATTTCGTGTGGTTGGTCCCGGGGTGGCAGGGAGCCTGGGAGGGATATCAAGCTACATGTAAGCGTCCGGATACGCGCCGTTGTCCTGCGACCCCGCGCGCATTCCTTGTGTACCGTAACCGCACAATGGACCCCACAGGCAGCTTCGAGACGAACGGCCGCAGCAACGGCCTTGCCCCCAGCCCGCCCCGAGGCGGCAAGGTTCTGGTCACCGGAGGCGCCGGTTACATCGGCTGCGTCCTCGTCGAGCGGCTCCTCGAGCGCGGCTACGACGTCCGGGTCCTCGACCGCCTCTACTGGGGGAGGGCCCGCTGGCCGCCTCCCGCGACCGGATCGAGCTGGTGGTGGCCGACGTCCGGGACATCCCCTCCGACGCCCTGGACGGCGTGGACGGCGTGATCCACCTGGCCGGCCTCTCCAACGACCCCACGGCGGAGTTCGACCCCGAGGCCAACTGGCAGATGAACGCCGTGGCCACCGAGGCGCTCGGCCGGGCCTGCGTGGAGAAGGGCGTGGAGAGGGTCGTGTTCTCCTCCTCCTGCTCGCTCTACGACGGCATGCCCCCCGGCATGCACGACGAGACCGCGGACATCCAGCCGCGCGGCGCCTACGCCACCTCCAAGCGCTTCGGCGAGGAGGCTCTGCTCGGGATGCTCGACCAGGGCCTCTGCCCGGTCATCGTCCGCAACGGCACCGTCTACGGCCACAGCCCGCGCATGCGGTACGACCTGGTGGTCAACACCTTCGTCAAGGACGCCCTGGTCCAGCAGCGCCTGAACCTGCACGGCGGCGGCTGGATGTGGCGCCCGCTGGTGGACGTCCGCGACGCCGCCGACGCCATGGTGGCCTGTTACGAGGCGCCCGAGGACCTGGTGCGGGGCGAGGTCTTCAACGTCCTCCACTCGAACTACCAGATCCGCGAGCTGGCGATGCTCGTGGCCGGCTCGGTCCAGCTGCAGGGCACCTCGGTGGTGCTCGAGGAGCAGCCCGCGCCCAAGCTCACCCGCGACTACGAGTGCTCCAACGTGAAGCTCTCGGCGCGGCTCGGGTTCATCCCGCGGCGCTCGGTGGTGGAGGCGGTGGCGCACATGCTGGCCGAGATCGACGGCCACGACCGCTCCCAGCTCACCGACCCGCGCTACTACAACATCCGCTGGCTCGAGCTTCTGCACGAGGTGCAGCCGCGCATCGAGGAGTTCGGCTCGGTTCTGTGAGCTTCCGCCGCGTGCTGATCACTGGCGGCGGCGGCCAGCTCGCGTCTGACCTCGAGGAGCTGCTGGCCGGGCGCGCGGAGGTGGTCGTCCCGCGACCGCGGGGCCCTCGACATCACCGACGACGAGGCCGTGGGCGCCGCCTTCGAGCGAGGTCCAGCCCGACCTGGTGTTCAACTGCGCCGCGTTCCACAACGTGGAGGTGTGCGAGACGCGAGGAGGACCGCTCCTTCGAGGTCAACGCCCGGGCGGTGAAGCGGCTGGCCGAGCGCTGCACCGAGCAGGGGCGCGAAGTTCGTCCACCTCAGCACCAACTACGTGTTCGACGGCACGCTCGCCGGACCCGTACCCCGAGGACGCGCCGCCGTCCCCGCGAAGCATCTACGCGCTCTCCAAGCTGGCCGGCGAGTACGCGGCGCTGGCCTACGCGCCGGACGCGATCGTGGCCCGGGGCGCCGGGCTCTACGGCCTGCACGGCAGCGCGTCGAAGGGCGGCAACTTCGTGACCCGCATGGTCGGCGCGCGCCCGCGACCAGGGCGAGCTGAAGATGGTGGCCGACCAGCGGCTGAGCCCCACCTACACCGCCGATCTGGCCGCCGGCGCTCGTCGAGGCGGTGGACACCGACGCCGCCGGGCTGCTCCACCTCACCGCCGGCGGCGAGTGCTCCTGGTTCGAGTTCACCGAGGCGATCATGGAGCTGGCCGGCATCGAGGTGCCGATCGAGCCCGTGAACACCACCCGCGCGCCGGGCGCCGCCGACCGGCCCGCTGAACGGCGTGCTGGCCCGCGCCCGCGGGCCGACGCCGCCGGGCTCACCCCCCTTCGCCACTGGCGCGAGGCGCTGGCCGACTACATGAGCGCGGCGGGCCTCCAGGCGAGTGCGGATGACGCTGGGCCGCTTCGAGCGCTCGGTGGTCGCGGCCGCCGCCGTCGCGCTCGCCGGGATCGCCGTATTGGGCGCTCGTGGCCGGGGCGCGCAGCGTGGCCGTGGCTCCTGCTCGGCGTGTACGGGGTCGTGTCGGCCGCGGTGCTGGTCGTGCAGCTCTGACAGCGCCGGCTCTTCGAGCCGCTCACGTGATCGCGGCGGTGGCGCTCGTCTCGTTCATCGCCCGGCCGCTCCAGCTGTTCCTGAACGGTGACCGACCTGCAGAGCTACTACATCCGAGCGCGAACGCGGTCGACAGCCTCCTGAACACCGAGAACCAGGAGATCGCGCTGTTCGTGACGCGCGACCTCAAGGAGCCGCTCGAGCCGGCGCTCACCCGCGCGATCGGCGTGGTCGCGATCTTCGTCTGCCTGGTGGTGGTGGGCTACCTGCTGCCGTGGGGCCGCCGCTGGGCGGGCCGCCTGGCCGAGGTCGGCCGGGGCGTGGCCAGCCGGTTCGACGTGCAGCCGCTGGTCATCGCCTGCCTGGCTGATCGCGGCTCATCGGCCAGATCGCGATGCTGATCAAGGTCGGCGGGCCCGTGGAGGCGGCCGAACCACATGCTCGACCAGGAGGTGCTCGGAACCGGCCTGGCCTACCAGGTGCTGCTCGGCTTCGGAACCGCCGCCGTGCTGATCTGGGCCGCCTGGGACACCCCGCGCACCAGGCGCGCGAAGGTGGCGTTCGTGCTGGTCATGGTCGAGGTGTGCGGCTTCTACGCGCTGGCGGGCACGCGCACGCGCGTGTTCCTCACGCTGCTGATGATCGCCGTGGTGATCGCACTACCTGGTGCGCCCGTGGCGGCTGCGCGAGCTGGTGGCCGGCGTGGCGCTCGTGGTCGTGTTCGCGAGCGCGCTGCTCGGCGTTCGCCAGGCCACCGAGGACAAGCCGATCGGCGAGGCGCTCAGCTCGGCGCCCAAGTACCTCCTCGACCCGCGCGGCGTCCTCAACGACCTGACCGAGTTCGACGGCGTCTTCACCGCCACCACCGTCATCGGCTCCCCCCACAGGTACCGCTCGCCCGCGCCGTTCCAGTACGGCAAGGGCATCCTGGCCGCGTTCCACTCGTATGTCCCGGCACGGATCGACGCCGAACAAGCCCGAGAGCGGCGACGTGGAGTTCAGGAAGCTCGTCTGGGGCGACGAGCTGGCAGGCGGGGCGCCCCTACACGGTGATCGGCGACTTCTGGAACGACTTCGGCTTCCCCGGGGTGGTCGCTGGGCTCGCTCCTGTTCGGCCTGCTCGCCCGCGCGCTCGTGGGGCTGGTCTCGCCGCGGCGAGGCGGGTCCCGGGCCGCGAGTACCGCGTGGTGCTGTACGCGATCGCGCTGGTGGTGCTCTACACCGAGGTGGTGAACACCTACTCGGTGGCCATCGGCTTCGTGCTCACCATCGGCGTGCCGTTCCTCGTGGCCATGCACCTGCATCCGCCCGCTCGCGACCGGATCGCCGTCGGGTCGCCGGCGGCGCCTCGCGTCACGGCGCGGCCGCGTCGCCGGCTTCCGGAGACGAGCGAGCGCCGGACGGCGACCGCACCGTGGCCGTCGCCTTCCACGAGCCGGTGGTCGGCGGCGCGGCGATCGCCGTGCTCCGGGTGCTGCCCCACCTGGAGGAGCGCGGGTGGCGCTTCGTGTTCTGGGCTCCGCGGCCCGGCCCGCTCGCGGACGAGCTCCGCGAGGCGCGGGTACGACGTGGCCGGCGAGCCGCGCCTGCTGCGCTACAGCCGCGAGGCGCTGAGCGTGCCGCCCGGCCCGCGTCGCCCGGCTGGCGAGCGTGCCCGGCTACCTCCGGCGCTTCCGCCGCTGGCTCGTGGCGCGCAGGCCCGGCGCTGTCCATGCCAACACGCTCATCACGATCCCCGAGGCGATCGCCGGCGCGCACCGCGGGGCTCCGGTGCTGCATGTACGTCCACGAGATCCTTCCCGGCGGCGCGCGCGGCGCCGTGGCGGCGCGGCTGATCAGGGCCTCGGCGGACGCGGTGATCACCAACTCCGAGCGCCAGCGTCGAGCGCTCTCGGGCGCGGCGGCGTCCGCGCGCACGACAGGCGCACTACGGCGATCGAGTTGCCCGACCGGCGCCGCCCGCGAGGCCGGACGGTCGGCCGCTCGTGGTGGGAACGCTCGGCACGGTCTCCGCGCGGAAGGGCAGCGACGTGTTCCTGGCCGCCGCCGGGCTCGTGCAGCGCGAGCTCCCGGACGCCGAGTTCCGGATGATCGGCCCGTGCCCCGACGGGCTCCGAGCGGGCCTGGGCCGAGGAGCATGATGGCCGAGGCGCGGCGGGACGGGGTGCGGGTGGGCACGGTCACCGACGCCTTCGCGGAGCTCCGCGAGTGGGACCTGCTGGTGCTGCCCACCCGCCGCGAGCCGTTCGGCCTGGTGCTGATCGAGGCGATGGCGATGCGGCCGCCCGTGGTGGCACGCCGGATCGACGGGCCGCTCGAGATCGTGACCCCGGACACCGGGATCCTGGTGGACGCGGACGACGCCCGCGCTCGCGCGCGGCGATCCTGGAGCTGGCCCGCGACCCGGCGCGCCGGCGCGCCATGGGCGACGGCCGGGCGGGCCCGGGTGGAGAGCGAGTTCACGCTCGAGCATCAGGCCGAGGGCGTGCACCGGGCCTACCTCGAGGCGGCGCGGGTGCGCCCCTAGGCCATCGGCAGTCGGCCGCCGAGCTGAGCGCCGACACCGGCGGCCGTCGGCGCTGCCGCGGCGGAGCGCTGCGCGGCCGCGCGCGAGCTGGCGCTCGAGCACGACGAAGGAGAGCCCGGCCATCGCGTAGAGCGAGCCCACGTAGGTCCAGGCCGCGCCCTCGTCCCCTCCGGTCGGGATCAGGAGCACGGCGAGGACCACGACACCGCGAGACCGATCAGCCCGATGCCGCACCAGCCGGCCCTCGCCGTCGAAGGCCACCACCGCGTACCAGCAGACGCCGAGCGCCGGCGTAGGCCGGGAGCCCGAGCAGCACGATCCTGAGCAGGTCGGCGCCGGCGCCGAAGTCGGAGCCGAAGATGGTGCGCATGATCGCCTCGGCCAGCGGCAGGGCCAGGGCGGCCACCACCACGCCGGCCGCGGTGAAGCGCGAAGAGCACCCGGTGGACGAGGCGGCGGGCGCGCGGGGAGGTCCTCGCGGGCGAGGTAGGCGATGCCGGGCAGCAGCGCGAAGCCCGAGCTGATGGCGAGGATGTAGACCGCGTCGCCGAAGCGCTGCGCGGCGGAGAAGAGCGCCACCTCGCGCGAGGTGCCCGTGTTGCCGAGCACCGCCAGCGGGATCCGCATCATCAGCGCCACCGCGATGCCGGCCACCGCCAGCCGGATGCCGATGCCGACCAGCGATCGCCAGGCGCCGCCGGTCGAGGCCCGGCGGCCGGTGGCCCATGTCCTCGCGGATCGCGATGTACGCGATCACCCCGAGACCAGCTCCTTGGTGGCCGAGCACCGCGAGCACCGCGGTCACGCCCAGGCCGGCGATCATGACGATGCTGGCCCCGACGATGAAGAAGATCGCGCCCGCCGACTGGAGCACCGCCTCGAGCGTGAAGCGCCCGACGCCGCGCAGCATGGTGGCGGTGAAGTCGAAGAGCCGGTTGAAGAGCACGTAGGCGGCGGTGAGCAGGACCGGCACGAAGGTGGTGCCGGGGCCCGAGTCGAACGGCGCCGAACACCGGCAGGATCGAGCGCCGCCAGCGCGCCGTCACACACCACGGGCAGCGCGGAGTAGAAGAGGTCTCCCCCGGGCGCCGGCCGGCGGCGGCGTCGCGGCTCGCCACGAGCGGCACGCCGGTGTCGCTCAGGATGGTGAAGGCGGCGGCCAGCACCAGCGAGGTACGAGTAGCTCGCGAACTCGTCCACCGAGAGCAGCCGCGCGGCGAGGACGAGGAAGAAGATCTGCGCGAACTTCGAGAACCCGCGCGAGATGAGCGTGACCGACGAGCGCTCGATCAGCCGGCGATCGGACTCCGCCGCCCGCTCGAGGCGGTAGGGCGCCTCGCGGTCGCGAGAGGCTCCGTTGTCCGCTGGTCCGTCCTCACCCACGCTTCGAGGCTACAACGGGCCATCCCGGCGGCGCCCCTTGCCGGGAGCCTGGCCCAACCAACCAAGCGGCGCAGGTAGGTTGGCAGCCTGATGCCGGCGAAAAAGTCGTCGCGACGTCCCGCCCTGCGAGAGCTGGCCGTCGGCTGGCTCCACCTCGGCGTGCTGTGGACTTTCGCGTTTGCCCAGCCGCTCTTCGACTCTCGCCGGCGACCCGGCCTTCTTCGTGCGCGGGGCAACACCAGCGGAGACATTCTGCTGTTTGCCTTCGGCCTCGTATTCGTGCCGCCAACGCTCCTGATCGCGGTCGAGGCCCTGTTGCTGCCCTTCGACACTGTCAGGCGGGCGATCCACCTGGTGTTCGTGGCGATCCTCGGTGCCGTGTTCGCGCTTCAGGTGCTCGGCGACGTGGCCTCCGGCACCTCGAGCGCGATTCTGATCCCACTGGCGGTCTGGGAGCCGGGGTCGGGGCGGCCTACTGGCGGGCCGCCGGCGTGCGGTCGGCCCTGACGGTCCTCTCGCCGGCCCCGATCCTCTTCCTCGCGCTGTTCCTGCTCGCCTCCGACGTATCCAAGCTGGTCCTGCCGCAGGACACCGAGCAGGCGGGGCCACGGTGCCGGGCCGGACCCCCGTCGTCCTCGTGATCTTCGACGAGTTCTCAGGCGCGCACCTCATGAACCGCCGGGGGGCCATCGACGCGAAGCGTTTCCCGAACTTCGCCTCCCTGGCGCGCGGCTCCACCTGGTATCCGAATGCCACCACCGTGGCCGACCAGACCGCGCGAGCGGTGCCCGCGATCCTCACCGGGAGTCGCCCGAGCACCGGCAAGCTGCCGATCGTCAGTGGCTACCCCAACAACCTGTTCACCCTCCTGGGCGACGATTACCGGCTGGACGTGCACGAGATGGCCACTCAGCTCTGTCCCGAGAGCCTGTGCACACGAGAGCGAGAGCCCGCCGGCACGCGGCTTCGGTCTCTTGCCCGGGACCTCAGGACGGTTTCGCTGCGGCGGCTGCTGCCCGACGACCTCCGACACGTTGCCGTCGGTCACACGGAACTTCGGCAACTTCCGGCAGCGCGAACATAGTCAGGGGAGCGGTGCAGGGACAGGGACAGTCCACCCCCGAGGCCCGCGGTCGTGTGTTCGAGCGCTTCATCGACGGCATCGATGCCACCCCTGGCCATTCGGAGCTGCACTTCCAGCACATCCTCCTGCCCCATATTCCGTGGCAGTTCCTCCCGAGTGGCCAGCAGTACTCGGAGAACGGTCGGGGCGTGCCCGGCCTGAGCTCGGACGAAGAACGAGAAATGGATCCGCGATCCGTGGGCCGCGCGGCAGGGCTTTCAGCGCGACCTCCTCCAGCTGGCATACGTCGACCGGCTCGTGGGCAAGCTCATCAGACGCCTGAAGCAGACGGGGCGAGACGAACGCAGCCTCGTGATCCTCACGGCGGACCATGGCGTCGCGTTCCGGCCGGGGGACAGCCGGAGGACGGTCACCAGGACCAACTTTGCCCAGATGGCGAGCGTCCCACTGTTCATCAAGACGCAGGGGCAGAAGCGGGGGAGGGTCGAGACATGACGCCTGCGGGATCTGGACATCCTTCCCACGATTGCCGACGTGGTTGACGCCAAGCTGTCCTGGAAGGTCACCGGGAGGTCACTGGAGGATCCCGACCGCACCCCCGTGCAGACCGTCAGCGTCGAGACTCCGGAAGGTCGAAGGATCGAACTTCCCTTTACGAGGTTTCTGCGGCTTCGCGACGCGTTCGTGCAGGTCCAGGCACAGCTAATTCGGTGCGGCCCCGGGGCAGCTTGGCTCTACACCGGAGGGCCTGACGGAGACCTTCTCGGACGCGGTCTCGACAGTTTCGAGCTGCCCGTCGCGAGGGGTGGCGAGCGGAGGTGGACGCGCGCGTCGCGTTCAGCGCCGTCGATCCGCGGCGTCCGTGGTTCCGCGTATGTCACGGGGCGGCTGTCCGGGGTGCCGGGAGGCCAACGGCTGGCCGTGGCGCTCAATGGACGGATAAGGGCGGTCACCTACAGCTACGACGAGGCCGGCCAAACCCTGTTCGGAGCCATCGTCCTTCCCTCGGCGTTGCGACGGGGGTCGAACAGGGTGGAGGTGGCGGTGATCGAGGGCACCGGCCAGGCTCGACGCCTCCTTGTGCTCGGCCAGGCCGAGGCGGAGACGTTCACCCTGGCGGAAGAGGGTGGACAGACCACAATCGAGGCGGGCGATGGACAGCGCTTCGACGTGAATGACGGAGCCGTGTCCGGGACCGTCGACACCCTCGAGGTCAGCGGGGGCGGGGTATCCGCCAGCGGCTGGGCGGCGCGCACCGATCGCGGAGCGGCCGACCGGGTGCTCGTCTTCGTGAAGGGACGGCTGGTGGCCTCCGGCCGCCCCCAGCTCGAACGTAAGGACGTGGTCGCAACCCAGGGCCGCGCGGCACTCAACTCGGGGTTCAAGCTTACCGGCGGAACCGGCAGCCGTTCGGTCCCCTCGCGCTCAGACGTCCGTGTATTCGCCGTGAAGGGCTCGACCGCCTCAGAGCTCACGATCGCCCCGGGCTGATCACACGGTGACCGACGGGTAACCGGGCCTGTGTTCCGTACCCTGCGGTTCTGCGGCCCGTTACGGTCGTCGCTGGATTGAGCTTGCGGGCCTGTGGGCGCTCGCGGTTGCCCAACCCCTCTTCAGCCTCCTGTCCGACTCCGGCGACTTCCTTGTGGCGCGCGGAAACGGGTGGCCGGACACGCCGCTCGCGGTTGTGGCCCTCGTCGTCCTGCCGCCCACCGCGCTGATCGCCGTCGAGATTGTCGCGAGCGCCCTGGTGGGGCGGGTGCGCTCGCTCAGCGCTCGCCGACGGGATGTCGAGGTCTGGCTCCACGCCGTGTTCGTCGGCGTCCTCGTGACCGTCTTCGCGATCCAGTTCCTGAAGGAGCACATGGATCCGGCCAGCCGGATGGTTCAGCTGTTGGCCCTCGCCGCGGGAGCGGCCGCGGCCGCCGGGCTGGTGTACACGCGGTTCGTGCCGGCGATGCTGATCGTCCTTTCGCCGGCCGCGCTCATCCTGCCGATCTGGTTCCTTGCGTTCTCACCGGTCGCGGCCATCGCGTGGCCCCAGGGAACGGAAGACGGGGCGGGCAGGGCCGACACGGTTCCGGTGGTCATGGTGGTGCTCGACGAGCTCTCCACCGCGTCGATGCTCGATGCTCGCGGTCGCATCGACCGGAGCAGGTTCCCCCAGCTCGCCCGGCTCGCCCGGCGGACGACATGGTTCCGGAACGCCACCACGGTGGCCGACGGAACGATCCACGCCGTGCCGGCGATTCTCACCGGGCACCTCAAGCCGGATCCAGACGTGCTGCCGATCGCGGCGGACTACCCACCATCGATCATCGCCCGGCTCGGCGACAGCTGGCGTTTCAACGTCCATGAGTCCGCCACCACCTTCTGCGGGAGCCTGTGCACATCGAGGTCGGACGGCTGGACGACCAGAGCGTTCCGGCTCGGGGTCGACTTCGGGAAGATCATGCGCCAGCGCATCAGGCGAGGGCCCCCGCCGACCACCTTCCTGGCTCCACCCGAGAACGTGACGCACCGGAGCCAGGACGTCCGTGACTGGATCGCCCGGATTCAGGGGGGCAGGACGCTGAACCTGCTCCACATCGAGCTGCCCCACAGCCCCTACCAGTACGACGCCGATGGTCGCCGCTACACGGACGTGGACACCCTTCCCGGGCTGAACCTCGACAACTGGGACCCCGACCCCAAGTACGCGGAAGAGGGCTACCGGCGCTACATCCTCCAGACCGAGTTCACGGACCGGCTCGTGGGCGAGATGATGGACCGGCTCGACCGCATGGGACTGTGGGACAAGGCGATCGTGCTGATCACCGCCGACCACGGCGTGGCCTTCCAGGCCGGGAAGTCCCGGCGTGCCGCGATCCCGGAGACAGCGGGAGAGGTCGCCGGAATCCCGCTGTTCTTCAAGGCCCCGGGCCAGAGGCGGGGTGGCGTGGATGACACCGCGGTCGTGAACACGGACCTCCTACCCACGGTCGGCGACTACCTGAAGGCGGACTGGAAGCTGCCGGGTCACTCGCTCCGCGATCCCGTCGGTCGCAAGGAGGTGGACGTGTGGGTGCGATTTGGCCCGAGGGTCAGGATGCCGCTGGAGTTCTTCGAGGAGCTCCGCCGGCAGGCGGTGAGCCGCCTCCGCGCCATTCGAGGGGCTCCCAACCTGAACGTCTCGGCGGGCGGAGGTACCCCTTCGACCTCTCCCTGAGCCGGCGGCTCCGCTCAGGTGTCGGGCTTGACTTCGTGCGTCCGGCCGCGCCTCAGCAGTTGGGTCAGCCGCACGTTCTTCCAGCGCAGCACGGGCCGCTCGACGACGTAGTAGCTCGCGGCCCCGAAGGCCAGGGCTCCGGCGAGCCCGAGGAGCACGTGCAGGGGGAAGTACTGAGCCAGGGGATGCAGCGCCTCGGACTGGTGGACGTACAGCAGCACGTAGTAGTGCCAGAGGTACAGCCCGTAGGAGATGAGACCCACCCACGCCAGGGCGGGTAGCGCCAGGATTCTTCGGGGCAGCCCTCCCTGGTCGTCGCCGAACACCGCCGGGAGGAGCAGGAAGAACGCAACGAGCCCGCACAGGATGTACTCGCGGAGGCTGCCGGAGTACCCGCTGTTCTGGTACTGGCTGAGCAGGATCCCGAACAGCGCGATCGACGTGAGCCAGCAGAGTGTCGGCCGACCTCCGACGAGCGTTGGCAGGCGAGCGGCGTCAGCGGCGACGCTCACGACCGCGAGCGCCATACCCAGCGCGAACCACAGGAAGGTGCCGGGCAGCATCGATGCCACCTCGTAATTGCCTTCGCTGACGAAGTGGGCGTGAAAGGCGAGCGACCCTGCCGCCAGGACCGCCAGGAACAGGAGGTTCCGCGCGAGGGACCTGCCGGCCACACGGCTGGCCACGAACGCGAGGAGGGGCAGCACGGCGTAGAACGTCATCTCGACACACAGCGTCCAGGCGGGACCGATCCCATTGGAGAACGTGTCCGATCTGTACACCTGACCGAAGAGGGCGAACTGCCACCAGTTTCCGCTCGTAACTCCCTGCCCGTAGTAGAGAGCCACGAGCGCCAGGGCGACCCAATAGGCGGGGACGATCCTGAGCAGCCGGCGCCGGGCGAAGTCCCGGACGGCCGGTCCCCGGCCGCCCTTCCACCAGCCGGCCACGAAGGGGCGATACAGCAGGAACCCGGAGATCAGGAAGAACACGCACACCCCGGTCCGGGAGAACTCGCCTGAGTACTTGCGAAGGTCGCCCTGCACCTCGGCCAGGCCTACGGCGTGGGCGGCGAACACCGAGAGCGCCGCGATCGCCCGGAGGGAGTCGAAGAGCGGGAAACGCGGGTTTCCCGGTGGTGGGGCGACGCTGGCGGGAGCGTCGACGATCACGCCCTTGTCGGTCACGGCTACGCCCACCGGACGGAGCCTAGCCCCGAGCGCCTTCCGAGTGAGCAGGTACAGCCCTCCGCTCTCGAGCACCGCCGTTATCCTCAAGGCGCATGGACGAGCGCGCTCTCACCGAGCGGCTGGTCACCTACGACACGTCCACTCTCGAGGGCATGCAGAGCGCGGCCGGCTTCGTGAAGGGCTGGCTGGAGGCCCGCGACGTCGAGGTGACCGGCACGATGCACAACGGGCGGCCTGTTCTGGCCGCCACGGTCGGACGTGCCGGCTCGCCCACCGTGGTCTTCCACGGGCATCTGGACGTGGTGCCGGGCGGCCCGGAGCTGTTCGAGCCGCGTGTGGTGGGCGATCGCCTCTACGGCCGCGGCGCCTACGACATGAAGGGCGGGCTCGCGTCGATGATGTGCGCTCTGCGCGACGTGGCCGACCAGGACCTCGTCCAGGTCCACTTCCTCTGCGTGGCGGACGAGGAGTCCGAGGAGGAGAACGAGCGCGGCTCCGACTACCTGGTGGAGCAGGGCTACAGCGGCGACTTCGCCATCACCGGGGAGCCCACCGACCTCCACATCGGGATCCAGGCCAAGGGCGTCCTGGCCATGCGGATCGAGGTCACGGGCACCTCGGCGCACGGCTCCACGCCCTGGATCGGGGACAACGCCGTGCTCAAGGCCATCGACGTCTTCCGCCAGATCGAGTCGCTGCCGTTCGCGCGGGAGTCCTCGGACCTCTTCGACAGGCCCTCCATCAACCTCGGCCGCATCATGGGAGGCGACGCCCTCAACCGCGTGCCCGACGCCTGCGTGATCGACGTGGACGTGCGCTACCTCCCGGGCCAGGACCCCGAGACGATCCTCGCCGGGCGTGAACGCGCTGGACGGCGCCACGGTCACCAAGACCTTCCACCGCCAGCCGGTGATCGTGGACCGCGACAACCTGTACGTGCAGGCCCTCGGGGAGGCGATATCCATCGTCATCGACCGCCGCCAGGACCAGATCTCGATCGGGCGCCACGGGGCCTCGGACGCGATCTCCTTCCTCCAGGCCGGAGTCCCGGCGGTGGAGTGCGGCCCATCCGGAGCCGGCCATCACGGGCCCGAGGAATGGGTGTCGATCCGGTCCCTCGGCCAGTATCGGCAGGCGCTCGTGGAGTTCGTGAAGCTGCTACCCGCCCGCCTGGATGCCCCCGGCGAGGATGACCGCCGCCTGCGGATCGCCTGAACGATGTTCGAGGAGATCCCCCGCCCCGGCATCTGGAAGAAGCTCCTCATCGGGGCCTTCCTCGTGGTCTTCGCCTCCGCGGGCGCCACCGCCGTGGCCGCCTTCCACGAGGTGGACAAGATCGTGGAGGGGCTGGACCTGGGGCCGGAGCTGAAGATCCAGGGCCTGGCCGAGACCTACTCGGGCGCGCCCCAGACGCTGATGATCCTGGGATCGGACCGCCGTCCGAAGGACAACGTGGAGGGCGGCAGCGGCGCCCGGTCGGACACGATCATGCTCGTCCGGCTGGACCCGGACAAGGACGCCACGGCGCTCATGTCGCTCCCCCGCGACCTGAAGGTGGAGATCCCCGGGCACGGCACGGACAAGATCAACGCCGCCTACGAGCTGGGCGGCCCCCGCCTCACGGTCAAGACCGTGAAGCGGCTCACCGGGCTGTCCATCAACCACGTGGTGAACGTGAGCTTCGGCGGCTTCTGGCGGGCCGTGAACGCCGTGGGCTGCGTCTACGTGGACATCGACCGGCGCTACTTCAACGACACGGCCGAGTACACCTACATCAACGTCCAGCCCGGCTACCAGCGCATGTGCGGCCGCAAGGCGCTCCAGTACGTGCGCTTCCGCCACGAGGACAACGACCTCGTGCGCTCGGCCCGCCAGCAGGACTTCCTGCGCCAGGCCAAGCAGCAGGTGAACTACACCGACCTGATCGGCAAGCGGGACCGCCTGGTGCGGATCTTCGGCCGCAACACCTCCACCGACGCCGGGCTGCGCTCGCGCTCGGAGGTGCTGCGGCTGCTGAAGCTGGCCGTGTTCTCGGCCGGGCGCCCGGTGCGCGAGGTGCACTTCGAGGGCGTGATCGGCCCGAGCTTCGTGGAGGCCAGCGACGAGCGGGTGAAGAAGCTGGTCCAGGAGTTCCTCCAGGTGAAGGACACGCCGGGATCGCGCGGCGCGCTGAAGCAGCGGCGGGTGAAGCCGAAGGTCAAGCGCCGGCGGCAGACGGCCGATGAGCTCGGCATGGAGGACGCCACCGGCTTCGGCCGCGACCAGGCCCTACAGGCCGTGCAGCAGGGCCTGGGCAAGCGCCTCCCGGTGCTCTACCCCAAGCTTCGGACCTCCGGAGCGCTGTACGCCGGGCCCCCGCGGGTGTACCGGATCCGGGCCAACGGCCAGAACTACCCGGCCTACCGCATGGTGATCGAGCGCGGCCTGGCGGGCGAGTACTACGGAATCCAGGGCACCACCTGGAAGGACCCGCCCATCCTCGCGGACGCCTCCGAGGAGCGCACGATCGGCGGCCGCACCTACGAGCTGCACTACGACGGCGACCGTCTGCGGCTGGTGGCCTGGCGCACGGACAAGGGCGCCTACTGGATCTCCAACACCCTCCTGCAGAACCTTTCCGAGGGTCAGATGATGGCAATCGCGCGATCCATGCGATCGCTCTAATACCCTCTCCGGCCTTCGCATGGCGGACAAGGAACCAATAGGCGTCATCGGCGTCGGGTGGGTCGGGCTCGTCACCGCGGCCTGCTTCGCCGAGCTCGGGCACGAGGTCTGGGCGCGCGACATCCTGCCCGAGAAGGTGGAATCGCTCCGCAGCGGCCACGTGCCGATCCACGAGCCCGGCCTGTCCGAGCTCGTCACGAAGAACGCGGACCGCCTGCACTTCACCACCGACATGGTGGAGACGGTGTCGAACGCGCAGCTGCTGTTCTGCTGCGTGGACACGCCGCCCACCTACTCCGGGGACGCCGACCTCTCCCGCGTGGAGGCGGTGATCGCCGAGCTCGGCGAGTCGAAGGACCACGCGCTGGTGATGAAGAGCACCGTGCCGGTGGGCACCGGGCGCTCCATCGCCCGTCGCCGCGAGAACCTCGGCTACGTGTCCGCGCCCGAGTTCCTCAAGGAGGGCAGCGCGGTGGACGACTTCATGCACCCCGACCGCGTGGTGATCGGCGCCAACGCGGGCTCCGAGGAGTTCGCCGACCGCGTGGACGCGCTCTACGCCCCGCTCGGCGGGGCCATGGTCCGCACCGACGTGGCCAGCGCGGAGATGGTGAAGCTGGCCTCCAACGCCTTCCTGGCCACCAAGATCAGCTTCATCAACGAGATCGCGAACGTGTCCGAGGAGCTGGGCGCCGACGTGAGCGAGGTGGCCCGCGGCATGGGCCTGGACGACCGGATCGGCCCCAAGTTCCTGCAGGCGGGGATCGGCTACGGCGGCTCGTGCTTCCCCAAGGACGTTCAGGCGCTCAAGCAGCTGGCGGGCAACACCGGCTACCACTTCCAGCTGCTCACGGCCGTCATCGAGGTCAACGAGCTCCAGAAGCGCCGCACCATCGGCAAGCTCCAGAAGCACCTGGGATCGCTGGTGGGCAAGGAGATCGCCCTGCTCGGCGTGGCCTTCAAGCCGAACACCGACGACATCCGCGAGGCCACCAGCCTCGTGCTCGCCGGCCGGCTCCAGGGCGAGGGCGCCACGGTGCGGGTGTACGACCCGGTGGCCATGGACCGCGCCCAGGAGCAGCTGGCCGGGGCCACGGTGGCGGCCAGCGCGCTCGACGCGCTGGACGGCGCCGACGCCGTGGTGCTCGTCACCGAATGGCCCGAGTTCCGCGACCTCGACTGGGCCGGTGAGGTCAAGAGCCGGCTGAAGACCCCGGTCGTCGTGGACGGCCGGAACTTCCTGGACCGCGAGGCGCTTGTGGCCGCCGGCTACACCTACGAGGGCGTCGGGCGCTAGACATGCAGGCGCTGGTCCTCGCCGGGGGGGAGGGCACGCGCCTGCGCCCCCTCACCTACACCACGCCGAAGGCCGTGATGCCGCTGGCCGGCCGCCCCTTCCTGTCCTTCATGCTCGACTGGCTGCACGGCCACGGCGTCACCGACGTGGTGCTCTCCTGCGGGTTCCTCTCGGAGGGCGTCGAGCGCGTCCTCGGCGACATCTACCAGGGCATGCGCCTGCGCTACGTGGTGGAGGACGAGCCGCTCGGCACCGCCGGGCCCGTCCGGCTGGCTCTCGACGAGGGCATCCTGGAGGACCGGCTGGTGATCACGAACGGCGACGTGCTCACCGACCTGGACCTGTCGGCCCAGTTGGCCTGGCACGCGGAGCGCGAGGCCCGGGCCACCCTCGCCCTGGTGGCGGTGGAGGACACGAGCAGCTACGGCGTGGTGCCCACCGACGCCGACGGCCGGGTGGAGGCCTTCTACGAGAAGGGCGAGGGCGAGGCGATCACCGAACCGCATCAACGCCGGCGTGTACGTGCTGGAGCGCGAGCGTGCTCGAGTCGATCCCGCCCGGCCGGGCCGTGTCGTTCGAGCGCGAGGTCTTCCCCGGGCTGGCCGACGGCTCGCTGTTCGGCTACAAGGCCGACGACCCCTACTGGATCGACATCGGCACGCCGTCGCGCTACCTCGAGGCCACCTGGGACCTGCTCGCGGGGCGCCCGTCCGTCCGGGCCTGCCCGCGCGCGACGAGACCGGCTCGCTGATCCTCGACGGCTCGCTCGTGGCCGGCGCCCATGTGGGACCGCAGAGCGTGCTCGGGCGCAGCTGCTCGGTGGGCACCGACGCCCGGGTGGATCGCTCGGTGCTCCACGACCGGGTGATGGTGGGCGCCGACGCCTCGATGCGCGAGAGCGTCCTGGCCGAGCGCGTGCGGGTGGGCGAGCGAGCCCAGATCGGGCCCGGCGCGATGGTGGGCGCCGGCGCCACGATCGGCGAGGGGGCGACGGTGGGGGAGGGCGCGCGCCTGGATCCCGGCGTCGAGGTGGAGGCCGGCGGAAGCGTGGCCCCCGGCGAGATCCTGGCGGCGCCGGCGGCATGACCTCCGACCCGCTGTCCCGCGACGGCCATCGCCGCCGTGGACCCCACCGGCATGCTGGACGACGTCCTCGCCCAGCCGCTTCAGCTTCCGGATGCCCTCTGGCGTGCGCAGTCCGCCGAACGTCCCGCGCCTGGACCTGGCCGGCGGGCTCGTGGTGTGCGGAATGGGGGGCTCGGGAATCGGCGGCGACCTGGCGGTGGCCGCCCTCGGGGACCGCGCCACCCGCCCGATCCGCGCCGTCCACGCCTACGGCCTCGAGCCCTGGACGCCGCCCGACACGCTCGTGCTGTGCGCCAGCTACTCCGGCAACACGGAGGAGACGCTCGCCTGCTTCGAGGCCGCGGGCGCCGTGGGCGCCCAGCGCGTGGTGCTCACCACGGGCGGGAAGCTCGCCGGAGCTGGCCCGCGCCGAGGGGGTTCCGGTGATCGGCATTCCCGCCGGGATGCAGCCGCGCGCCGCCGTCCTCTACATGCTGGTCGGCGCGCTCGAGTGCGCACACGGCCTGCGGCGCCGCGACCGACGTGCGCGCGGAGGTGGAGGACGCCACCGGCGCTGCTCGAGCGCCTCGTGGAGGCCTGGGGGCCGGACTCCGAGCCCGGCTCCGACGCCAAGGCGCTGGCCGCGGCCCTCGTGGGAACGGTGCCGGTGGTCCACGGCAGCGGCCCCACCGCGGCTCTCGCCCGCCGCTGGGTCACCCAGCTGAACGAGAACGCCAAGGCGCCGGCCTTCCCGTCGGAGCTTCCCGAGGCGAGCCACAACCAGGTCTGCGCGCTGGGGCCTCGGCGGCGAGCTGGCCCCCTTCAGCGGCGTGTTCCTCGAGGACTCGGACCACCACCCGCGTGTGCGGCAGCGGATCGACCTCACCGCCGAGGAGGTGGAGCGCGGAGGCGCGCGGGCGCTGCGCGTGATCTCTCGGGGCGAGAGCCGGACCGAGCGGATCCTCTCGCTCGTGCTGCTGGGGGACCTCGTGAGCGTGTACTCGGCGGTGCTGGCCGGGCGCGATCCCGCGCCCATCGAGGCCCTGGACCGGATCAAGGCTCGCCTCGGCAAACCTTGACACGATCGTGGTAAGGTTTCCTCGCGATGGAGGGGCTCACGATCCACGAGGCGGCGGAGACCACGGGCTGGTCCCCGCGAATGCTTCGCTACATCGAGAACGCGGGGCTCATCGAGCTCTCGCGCTCGTCCTCGGGCTACCGCCTCTTCGGGCCTGAGGAGCTTCAGCGCCTGCGCACCCTCCGGGAGCTGCTCGGGCGGTTCGACTGCGCCCTGTCGGACGTGGCCTTCGCCGAGCGCCTGCGCTCGCACGAGGAGCTTCGCGCCGCGGTGGAGCAGTGGTTCGAGGCGCGCCCCGAGCAGCCGGAGGGCGTCGCCCCGAACGACTGGCTCAGCTGGGAGCAGCAGAAGCACCAACGCCTGATCGAACCCGACACCACCCGACTCACGGAGACCGCCGCATGACGATCGCTCAGACCCCCGCCACCGCCGACTACAAGGTCGCGGACATCTCGCTGGCCGAGTTCGGCCGCAAGGAGATCCACCTCGCCGAGCACGAGATGCCCGGCCTGATGGCGATGCGCGAGGAGTACGGCGCGGCTCAGCCGCTCGCCGGCGCCCGCATCATGGGCTCGCTCCACATGACCGTGCAGACGGCGGTGCTGATCGAGACGCTCACGGCCCTCGGCGCCGACGTGCGCTGGGCCAGCTGCAACATCTTCTCCACGCAGGACCACGCCGCGGCGGCCATCGCCGAGGCCGGGGTGCCCGTGTTCGCCTGGAAGGGCGAGACGCTCGAGGAGTACTGGTGGTGCACCGACCAGGCGCTCACCTGGCCCGACGGCGAGGGCCCGAACATGATCCTCGACGACGGCGGCGACGCGACGATGCTCGTGCACAAGGGCACCGAGTACGAGAAGGCCGGCGCCGTGCCGGATCCCGGCCCAGGCCGAGTCCGAGGAGTTCCAGGTCTTCCTCGACGCTGCTCCAGCGCTCGCTCGAGACGGACCCGCAGAAGTGGACCCGTGTCGGCGAGGCCGTGAAGGGCGTCACCGAGGAGACCACCACCGGCGTCCACCGTCTCTACGAGATGCAGGAGGCGGGCACGCTCCTGTTCCCGGCGATCAACGTGAACGACTCCGTCACGAAGTCGAAGTTCGA
The DNA here is from genome assembly GCA_963752455.1 of uncultured Thermoleophilaceae bacterium. Taxonomy (GTDB): domain Bacteria; phylum Actinomycetota; class Thermoleophilia; order Solirubrobacterales; family Thermoleophilaceae; genus JACVRW01. The sequence continues at coordinate 2,200 of CAVVYE010000023.1, read as the reverse complement.
CAACCTCTACGGCTGCCGCCACTCGCTGATCGACGGGATCAACCGCGGCACCGACGTGATGATCGCCGGCAAGACCGCGCTCATCCTCGGCTACGGCGACGTGGGCAAGGGCTGCACGCAGTCGCTCCGCGGCCAGGGCGCGCGCGTGCTCGTGGCGGAGATCGATCCGATCTGCGCCCTGCAGGCGTCGATGGACGGCTTCCAGGTGGTGACGCTCGACGACGTGGTGAGCGAGGTGGACATCTTCGTCACCGCCACGGGCAACAAGGACATCATCACCGCGGACCACATGTCGCGGATGAAGCACCAGGCGATCGTGGGCAACATCGGCCACTTCGACAACGAGATCGACATGGCCGGGCTCGCCCGCCTCGACGGTGTGGAGCGCGTGAACATCAAGCCGCAGGTGGACGAGTGGCGCTTCTCCGACGGCCACTCGATCATCGTGCTCTCCGAGGGCCGGCTGCTGAACCTCGGGAACGCCACCGGGCACCCGAGCTTCGTGATGTCGAACTCGCTTCACGAACCAGACGATCGCCCAGGTCGAGCTGTTCTCGAAGAACGACGAGTACGAGAAGAAGGTCTACGTGCTGCCGAAGCACCTCGACGAGAAGGTGGCCCGGCGCACCTCGACGCGCTCGGGGCGAAGCTCACGCAAGCTCACGCCCGACCAGGCCGCCTACATCGGCGTGCCGGTCGAGGGTCCCTACAAGTCGGACCACTACCGGTACTAGGCACGGGCTCGCCGAGGCACCGCCATCGAGTGCCCTCAGCTCCGACATCGCCGATCCGGGTCTCGCCTCCGCGGGGGCGGCCCGGATCGACTGGGCGGAGGGGCAGATGCCCGTCCTGCGCTCGATCCGGCGGCGCCTGGAGCAGGAGCGCCCGCTCGAGGGCGTGAAGGTGGCCGCCTGCCTGCACGTGACCGCGGAGACGGCCAACCTGATGCGCTGCGCTCACGGCGGGCGGGGCCCAGCACCGCGCTCTGCTCGGCCAATCCGCTCACCACCCAGGACGAGGTGGCGGCGGCGCTGGTGGACGCCGGGGTGCCGGTGCAGGCGCGCCGGGGCGAGGACGCGGCGGCCTACGCCGAGCACGTCGCAGGCGCTGGCCGGCTGGGGCCCGGACGTGACGCTCGACGACGGCGCCGACCTGCTGGTGGCGCTCCACGAGCGGGGCGAGGCCGACGGCCTCCGCGGCGGGGCGGAGGAGACCACCACCGGCCTCCTCCGCCTGCGGCGGCTCGAGGCCGAGGGCCGCCTGCGCTGTCCGGTGCTGGCCGTGAACGAGTCGCGCACCGAGCGCACGTTCAACGACCGCCACGGCACCGGCCAGTCGGCGCTCGACGGGATCCTGCGGGCCACGAACCTGCTGCTGGCCGGGCGCGCGCTGGTGCTGCTGGGCTACGGCGCCACCGGCCGCGGGATCGCCCAGCGGGCCCGCGGCGCCGGCGCCGCGGTGATCGTGTGCGAGGTGGACCCGGTGCGGGCGCTGGAGGCGCGCATGGAGGGCTACGAGGTGATGCCGGCGCTGGAGGCCGCCGAGCGCGGCGAGCTGTTCGTGACCGTCACCGGCTCGCGCGGGGTGCTCGGCCGCGAGCACTTCGAGCGGATGAAGGACGGCGCGGTGCTGGCCAACGCCGGGCACTTCGACGTGGAGATCGACCTCGACGCGCTCGCCGAGCTGGCCGGAGGGCGGGTCCGCGAGGTGCTCCCGCTGGTGCAGCAGTACGACCTCGGCGACAAGCGGCTGAACCTGCTCGCCCAGGGCCGCGTGGTGAACCTCGCGGCCGGCCAGGGCCACCCCTCCGCCGCGATGGACCTGAGCTTCGCCAACCTGGCCCTCGGGGTCGAGCACCTGGTGCTGTGCGGCGACTCGCTCGAGCACCGCGTGCTCGACGTGCCCCGCGACATCGACGACGAGATCGCCCGGCTGAAGCTCGACTCGCTCGGCGTGGCGATCGACGTGCTCACGCCGGAGCAGGAGGCGTACCTCAGCGCCTGGACCGGCCGCGCCCCGATCGCCTGAGCCCGGCGCCGGGTCCGGAGCCGACCTCCGCCGGTGCTACAACGCCTCGGACGCCCGTACGAAGGGCGTCCGCCGCCGGTTCAGTTCGGCGCTGACCCTGCCGAATCAGAGACGGCCGATTCGGCGAGAGCTATCTGGGGAGGAAAGTCTGTGGATATGTCGCGGCTGAGCC
>CAVVYE010000022.1:0-258503 GCA_963752455.1 uncultured Thermoleophilaceae bacterium | reverse complement strand
CGTCGGCGACGGCGGACGCGGTGGCCGCCCATGGGCGGAGCCTCACGCGCCGCGCACGCGCCGCGAGGCGCAGCCGGTCGCGCAGCTCGGCATCCCCGAGCCAGTCGCGCAACGCTTCGCGGAGGGCCTCCGCATCGCCGGGCGGCACGAGCAGTCCCGGCCGTGTGTCGTCCACCCCGTACCCGAGGGCCTCCGGTCACCCCGCCGACATCGGTGGCGAGGACCGGCACCCCGCGGGCCAGGGCCTCGGTGACGACCATGCCGTACGTCTCGGCGCGCGAGGGAGCACGAGCAGGTCCGCGGCGGCGTACGCGCGGTCGAGCTCCGAGCCGGTGCGTGGTCCCGGGAAGCGCACCCGCTCGCCGAGCCCGGCCGCGCGCGCCGGCGCACGCCGTCGGCGAACGCCCGATCGCGGACCAGGCTGCCCACGCACGTGCAGCGCCAGGACAGATCCGTCGCCGTCGCGAGCGCGTCGAGCAGCACGTCGTGCCCCTTGTCGGGCGTCACCGCCGCGACGCAGAGCAGCGAGTCGCCGGCCGCGGTCCCCGGCGCGAGGCGGGCGGCGTCGACGCCGGGCTCGGCCACGTGCACCCGGTCGGCCGGCAGCGCGTACAGCTCCCCCAGCCGGCGCCGGGTCCATGCGCTGGTCGTGACGACGGCGGCGGCCGCCGCGAGGACCTCGCGCTCGCGCGCCCGCACCGCGCCGGCCTCGCGTCCGGCGGGCGGTGGCCGAGCGGCATGTGCACGAGCACGACCTGCCGCAGCCGGCGCGCCTCCGGCACGAGCGCCTCCGGGGCGGTGGACGCGATCAGCCCGTCGAGCAGCACCACGGCGCCATCGGGAATCCGCCGGAGGGCGCGCGCCAGCGCGGTGTGCGCCGCCGGCCGGGCCGGGCCACGCGCCGGGCACGGCGTGCTCGTGCACCGCCCAGCCGAGCGCGGCGAGCCCTCGGCAGACCCGGCGGTCGTAGCTGTTGCCGCCGCTCGGCCGCGCCGGGTCGTCGATGCCCTCCGGAACGACGACGTGGACCTCGCTCACAGCGGCCGCTCGTAGCTCGCCCACGCGACGTGGGACTCGTGCAGCGTCACCACCAGCCCGTCGAGCTCGCGCCCGCCGTCGCCGAGGTCGCCGGCCCGCGCCCGGTCGGCGAGCCGGTCCGCGACGACCCGGGCGAGCTCCTCGGTGGTGGTGTTCATGTCCGCGAGCTCCGCCTCGTCGTCGAGGTTGCGATAGCCGAGCTCGCCCAACACCGCGCGCAGCACCTCGGCCGCGCGGCCGATGTCGACCACGATGCCGTCCGCGTCGAGGGTCGCGCGCCGGAAGGTGGCGTCGACGACGTACGTCGCGCCGTGCAGGCGCTGCGCGGGCCCGAACACCTCGCCGCGCAGGCTGTGGGCGATCATCATGTGGTCGCGAATGGTCACGCTGAACACGCGCTACACCCCGTCGTAAGTGATCGTGTGGCAGAGCGCCGGCAGGCTCCCCGCGGCCAGGCGCGCCATGACGCCGGGCATCTCTTCGAAGCGCGACTCGCCGGTTACCACCACGTCGAAAGCGGGGTCGCGCAGCAGGTCGAGCGCGAGGGCCAGCCGGTCGGCCGTCGTGCGGCGCGCGCTCCGGGCGGGGGACACCGTCCCGACCTGGCTGGCCCGCAGCCCAAGGCGGCCCGCGTGGAACGCGCCGCCCAGCGAGAGCCGCACCTCGGCGTCGCCGTACCAGCTGAGGTCGATCACCGTGCCCTCGGGCGCGAGCAGGTCGAGCGAGCGCTGGAGCCCGGCGGACGTCGCGCTCGTGTGCACGACCAGGTCGCAACCGCCGGCGGCGTCGTCCGGCCGCGCGAAGCCGGCCCCGAGCGCGGCCGCGACCTCAGCCCGTGACACGTCCACGTCGACGAGCGTGACCTCGACCCCCGGGAACCGAGCCAGCAGGCGGGCGACGCAGCAGCCGACCATCCCGGCGCCGACGACGGCGACGCGGTCGCCGACCAGCGGAGCCGCGTCCCAGAGGGCGTTGACGGCGGTCTCGACGGTGCCGGCGAGCACGGCGCGCGCGGGCGGCACGTCGTCGGGCACGACGGTCACGGCGCCGGCCGGCACCACGTAGGCCGTCTGGTGGGGATACAGGCAAAAGACCGTGCGGCCGCGCAGCTCGGGCGGCCCCTGCTCGACGGCGCCGACGTTGAGGTAGCCGTACTTGACCGGTCCCGGGAAGTCCCCTTCCTGGAATGGCGCGCGCATCGCCGCGTACTGGCTCGGCGGCACACCGCCCCGGAACACCAGCGTCTCGGTGCCGCGGCTGACGCCGGACCGCAGCGTGCGGACCACCACGTCGCCGCTCCGCGGCTCGGGCAACGTGACAGGCCGGATCTCCCCGCGCCCGGGACCGCGCAGCCAGTACGCGTGCGCCTCGCCGAGCACGTTCTATCCGTCGGCCTCGTACGGCATCGGTCTGTGGTACGCGGAGCGCCCCCCGGGATGTTCACTTCTCCCCGACACCCTCTCGCCCTCAAGTCTGACGCGAACGCTCCCAGAATGCCGAAAGCCCGCCTGGCGAGAGGCGGGCTTTCGAGTAGCGGGGGCGGGCTTCGAACCCGCGACCTAGTCGCGAGGCCGCATCAGGAACAGCTGCCCGTCCTCGACGGTCACCGTCGGGCCGCCGGGAGCGGTCGTGGGCGGGTGGGCCTGGACATCGAACAACCAGGTGTCCGCGCCGAAGATCCCCGGACGTCGTCGATGATGCCGCTCGTCTCCCAGACGCCCGGGCCGACCGGCACGCCGTCGCGACCGGGCGGGTCGAGCTCCGCGACCCGGGTGGCCGTCGAGACGTCAACACCGCACGTCCGTTCCGCTCAGGTCGAAGCGCCAGATCGAGCCGTCGCGGCCCTTCGAGGCCATGACCGCGCGGCTCTCCGTGGTGCCGTCCTCGTTGATCATCAGGTAGTCGCCGGCTGGCGTCGATGTTGTCGGGGCTGATCGCGATGTCGCCGCCCTCAGCGATGACGTGTCGGCGTTGTAGACGATCGTGAGCGTCGCCGGCTTGAGCACGTTCCCCGGATGCAGCTGCAGCGAGTAGAGCCGGCCGAGCTCGTTGACGCCGTCGTCGGCTCCGCTCGAGGATCCGGTCGTGACGAAGAAGTAGATCGTTGCGGTTGCGCGGGTTGAACGCCGCCGTCCTCGGGACGAACGAAGCGTCATCGCGCCGACGGCGTCGCTCGCCGCCTCGAGCTGCGTCGTCGGTCGAGCTGCCCGCGTTCGGGATCTCGACCCACTCGCCCTCGATCGAGCCGCCCGTGAAGGTGCGCTCGCTGTTGCGCGCCGGGTCGATCGAGCGGAACACGTACAGCCTGCCGTTGTCGAGCCCGTTGCGCGAGAGGACGCGTGGCGCCGGCTCCGATGGTCCTTCTTGCCGACGTACATGTAGAGCTGGCTGTCGACGGCGTCTGGTCGCGGGCCGTCCTCCATGCCGATGATCACGGTGCGCGTGCCGTGTGCCCGGCTGCACGACCGTGTTCTCCTAGGCGAAGCGGCCGAGCTTCGGGCAGCGTGTGGAGCTCGTTGTCGAAGATCGCGACGGACTAGCCCGCCCTGGCCGTCGAACGTGTTCGCGGCCGCCGCTCCTCCTCGCTCGTCAAGTAGATCGGCCGGTCGAAGCCGTCGCGCCGGCCCGGCGAGGAGCCGGAGCAGAAGCGCGAGAGCGCGCGGGTCGCGTTCGCCGACCGCGGGCGCCGGACCCACCAGCGTGTTCTCCTGCCTAGACGGTGTCGTAGGCGCGCTCGCCAGTCAGCGACGTTGCCTCGGCGTCCAGCGTCCAGCTCGAGACGATCGTCCCGCGGTTCTTGAGGCCGCCGACGACGGGCTCCGACAGCGTGCTCGTGGTGGAGCTCGTGGTTCATGTACAACGTGGTCGTCCCGTCGCCGTTCGGATGAGCGCCGAGCCCGTCCGGGATGCCGACCATCCGGTACTGCTGTCCCGGCGTACCGCCCTCCAGCGGGACCTTGTCGTCGACACTGAACAGCGGCTCGATCTCGTAATCGCTGCCGATGGGCTCCACGTAGGGCTTGATTGACGTCGCGCCCGACGCGCCTGCGGCGCTCGCCGCGATGACCGCGGCGGACCCGAGCAACGCGATGGTCGCACGGGGGGAGCGCAGACGAAGATTCTTGACCATGACCGACCTCCACTGGTGGTGAACGGGGAGAGCCGATTGTTCGCCCCTGGATCGGTCCCAACAATGGCCCCAAGGTCCCTGCCGACTGGTCCTTGGTGTACCGACCCCTCACCAAGGTGACGGCGGGCCATGCGCGGCACGGCCGTGTCGTGTTGACACGCGCAAACCACGAGCAGAGAATGGGTCAGACTCGCAAGCTTTCTGGGGGACGACGATGCCACAGCCAGTGGCGAATCCGAGGGCCACCAGCGCCGCTGAGCTGAAGGCCCACATCGAGGCCGAGCGAGCGGGTGCCGCTTTCCTCGTCTACAGGGAGCAGCACGGCGAACAGGTGATCGTTCCACTGCCGGACTGCGATGCGCGGGTCGTGCTGGGTCGTGGCGCCAGCGCGGATGTCACGCTCAGCTGGGACGAGCGCGTATCCCGTGTTCATGCCGAGTTGGAGCGAATCGCCGATCGCTGGTCGCTCGTTGATGACGGCCTGTCTCTCAACGGCTCGTACGCCAATGGCGCGCCAATCCGAGGCCGGCGGCTGCTGCACGACGGCGACCGGCTCGAGCTCGGTGACACTACGATCCTGTTTCGCGACCCCGCCGAGGCGGATCTCCGCAGCACAGATCCCGCGTTGGAACGTCACGTTGGCGCGCAGCTGTCCGACCTCCAGCGACAGACGCTGATCGCGCTCTGCCGCCCCTACAGGGACCGAACGGCGTTTGTGACCCCAGCGCCGAACGAGCAGATTGCAGCGGAGCTCTTCCTCAGCGTTGACGCCGTCAAGAAGCACCTGCGAGTGCTGTTCGAGAAGTTCGGCGTGGCGGAGCTTCCCCAGATCGAGAAGCGGACTCGACTTGTAGAGCGTGCGTTCGCCGCGGGCATCGTGACTGAGCACGATCTCTGAGCCGGGCGATGATCCCCTTGCCTACGGGCTCCATGATCGGTGGGTATCGGATCGAGGAGCTGGCTGCCCACGGCGGCATGGGCGTTGTCTATCGCGCGACTGAGATCTCGCTCGAACGCCCGGTGGCGCTCAAGCTCTATTGCGCGACCTGGCAGAAGGACGCTCGTTTCCGCGCCCGGTTCCAGCGCGAATCGCGCCTCGCGGCATCGATCGACCACCCGCACGTGATCCCGTCTACGAGGCGGGAGCGCGACGACGTGCTCTTCATCGCCATGCGCTGGGTGACGGCACCGACCTCGGGCGCGACTCCACCAGTCCGCGGCCGGCCTGGCCGTCGACCGGGCGGTGCCACGCCTCACCGCCCAGGTCGCCGGCGCGCTCGACGCCGCGCACGCCCGCGGGCTCGTGCACCGCGACATCAAGCCCGCCAACGTCCTCATCGTCGAGGAGGGCACCATCGAGCACGCGTACCTGGCCGACTTCGGGCTGGCCAAGCGCGACGACACCGGCGGCCCGACCGAACCGGTCGCTGGCTCGGCACGGTCGACTACGCCGCGCCCGAGCAGATCGGCGGCGGGAGGCCGGCGGCCGCGGACTCTACGCCCTCGGCTGCGTGCTCTTCCGACCCTGACCGGGCGTCCCGTTCGAGACCGACGACGAGATCGCAAAGGTCTATGCGCACCTCAGCGAACCCGCGCCGCGCCCCAGCGACTTCGTATCGAAGCTGCCGGGCGCCTTCGACGACGTCGTGGGCCGCGCAATGGCCAAGGAGCCTGCTGACCGCTTCCAGAGTGCCGGGGCGCTCGGAAGGGCCGCAGTAGCCGCCGTCGACCCCGCCCAGCGGCAGCGCTCAACCGTAAGGGGAAGGTCCCCGCCGCGTATCCGCAGGCCTCCGCGCTCGGGTGGCCGGCCCCGCTCGCGCGGTCGTCGGCGCGCGTGGCTGGCCGTCGCTGTGGCAGCCCTGGGCGTCTCCCTCGCGGCCGCCTCGGTGCTGATCTTCGAGGAGGGTGGGAAGTCCGCGGAGGGCGGCCGTGAACGCCCACCCGCGGATGGTGAGTTGATCCGCGCAGAGGGAGGACAGACGCTCTGGGTGATGAAGGCGGGTGCGAAGTTCCCGCTGGCCCCGGATGAGTACGCGGCGTTCGGCCATACGCGCGGCGACGAGCGCGAGGTCCCCAGAGAAGAGCTGCTCGAGATCCCGAACATCCCGCGCCGAGGAACGCTCGTGCGCACCCACAGCAGCACGGTCATCTGGGAGATCCGCGACGGGACGCGGCACCTGGTGGACCCGCCCGCGGGCGCTGACGTGACGGTGATCCCGCGGCTCGGTCTGCCGCAGATTCCTCTCCCAGCGGGCGGGCGCAAGACATCGGTCACGGTGGACGCGCCGGTGTTCGTCGGCGAACATCAGCCCTTCCTGATCCACGCGCGGGTGCGCGCGTCGGGCGGCGACCGCCCGCGCGGGCGTTGCCTCTTCTACCAAATCTCGCGAGCCGGCCTCAAGGAGCGCGCTAATCACGCCACGCGCGCGGCAACGTGCACGGCCGAGCTGAATGTCTCGGGGATCAACCGCGTCCGGTACTCGATCCACTTCATCGGCGACCGCGGCTGGCGCCCGTCAAGCGACGCCACGCGTTGGATCCGGGTGCTGCCGGGTCAGTAGTGGGGTGAGCGGTCTCCGCCGGCGTGGTGGGTACGAAGGCAACGTGCCCCTCGTCGCGTTCCACTGCTCCCACGAGCAGATCCCGCCGAGCCGCCTGCTGCGATTCGCGCAGCACGCCGAGGAGGCGGGCTTCGACGGCGGCATGTCGTCCGACCATTTCTCGCCCTGGAGCGAGCGCCAGGGCGAGTCGGGCTTCGCGTGGTCGTTCCTCGGTGCTGCCATGGCCACCACGCGGCTGCCGTTCGGCGTGGTCAACGCGCCGGGCCAGCGCTACCACCCGGCCATCGTCGCCCAGGCCGCGGCCACGCTGACCGAGATGTTCCCCGGCCGCCTGTGGGTCGCGCTCGGGAGCGGGGAGGCTTCGAACGAGCACATCACAGGCGACTCGGTGGCCGCCGAAGGACGAGCGCAACGCGCGGCTGCGCGAGTGCGTGGACGTGATGCGCGCGCTTGTTCGCCGGCGAGGAGGTCACCCACCACGGGCACGTGGAGGTCGACCGGGCGCGGCTGTGGACGCGGCCCGCCGACCCTCCGCCGCTGATCGGCGCCGCCGTCTCCGAGAGCACGGCGCGCTGGGCCGGGTCGTGGGCGGACGGGCTGGCGACCGTGAACGCCCCGCCGGAGCAGCTCGAGGAAGATCGTCGCGGCCTACCGCGACGGCGGCGGCCAGGGCCGGCTGGTGCTCCAGGTCCACCTGTCGTGGGCGCCGACCGAGGAGGAGGCGCTGCGGATCGCCCACGACCAGTGGCGCACGAACGTCTTCGACCCGCCGGTCTGCTGGGACGTCGAGACCGTGGAGGAGTTCGACCGGCGCGCCAGCGACGTCACGCCGGATGACGTGCGCGCCAAGGTCCTCGTGTCGTCGGACCTCGGCCGCCACGCTCGAATGGCTGCGCGAGCTGGCCGGCCTCGGATTCGACGAGATGGCGCTGCACCACGTCGGCCAGGACCTCGACCCGTTCATCGACGCCTTCGGCGAGCACGTCCTCCCAGCGCCTCCGATGAGCGTCAAGGCGACCAGCGACCTGTGGTGGAAGAACGCGGTCTTCTACTGCCTGGACGTCGAGACCTTCTACGACTTCGACGGTGACGGCTGCGGCGACCTCGCGGGACTCACCGAGCGGGTCGACTACCTCGGCGGCCTCGGCGTGAGCTGCATCTGGCTCATGCCGTTCTACCGCTCGCCGAACCGCGACGACGGCTATGACATCGTCGACTTCTACGCCGTCGACCCGGCCATCGGGACGCTCGGCGACTTCGTCGAGTTCGTCCGCACCGCGCGCGACCGCGGCATCCGCGTCGATCGCCGACTTCGTGATGAACCACACCTCGGACCAGCACCCGTGGTTCCAGTCGGCGCGCGCGAGCCCCGACTCGCCGTACCGCGACTTCTACGTCTGGCGCGACGAGAAGCCCGACGAGAAGCCGGGCGACGTCGTCTTCCCCGACCAGGAGAACTCGAACTGGGCCTGGGACGAGAAGGCCCGCCAGTTCTACCTGCACCGCTTCTACTCCCATCAGCCCGACCTGAACGTCGCCAACCCGCGAGGTGCGCGACGAGCTCGCGCAGGTCATGGCGTTCTGGCTCGAGCAGGGCCTGTCCGGGTTCCGCGTCGACGCGGTGCCGTTCCTGATCGAGCCGACCGGGCTGCCCAAGGGCGCGATCGCCGACCCGCACGCGCTGCTGCGCGACCTGCGCGCGTTACCTCAACCGCCGCAACGGCGAGGCGGTGCTGCTCGGCGAGGTCAACCTGCCGGCCGAAGGACCAGCGCGCGTTCCTCGGCGACGAGGACGGCGACGAGCTGCACATGCTGCTCGACTTCCTCGGCAACCAGGCGCTCTACCTCGCGCTCGCGCGCGGCGACGCCGAGCCGCTCGCGGCCACGCTGCGCGAGTTCCCGGACGCTCCCCACGGCCGCTCGCTCGGGCGCTTCGTGCGCAACCACGACGAGCTCACGCTCGACAAGCTGACCGACGACGAGCGCGCCGAGGTCTTCGACGCGTTCGGCCCCGACCCGGACCTGCAGCTCTACGGCCGCGGCCTGCGCCGCCGGCTGCCGACGATGCTCGGACGGCGACGAGCGCGCGATCCGCATGGTGTACTCGCTCGCTTCTCGCTGCCCGGCACGCCGGTGCTGTTCTACGGCGAGGAGATCGGCATGGGCGAGAACCTCGCGATCGAGGGCCGGCTGAGCGTGCGGTCGCCGATGCAGTGGTCGGCCGAGCGCCACGGCGGCTTCTCGACGGCCGAGGACGCGAAGGACCTGCGCCGGCCGGTCACCGAGGGAGCGTTCGGCCCCGCGCACGTGAACGTCGCCGCCCAGCGACGCGACCCCGACTCGCTGCTGAACTGGTTCGAGCGGCTGATCCGCCGCCGCCGCGAGTGCCCCGAGATCGGCTTCGGCAAGCTCGACGCTGCTCGAGACGGGCGCGCCGTCCGTGCTCGCCCACCGCTGCGACTGGGAGGGCTCGACGGTCGTCGCGGTGCACGAGCTGGGCGGGGAGGCGGTGGAGGTCGAGTCTGCCGGTCGACGACGGCGATGCGCTCGTCGACCTCTTCGGCGGCGACGACCACGAGCTGCCGGCGACGCTCAGGCTCGCGCCGCATGCGGCGCACTGGTTCCGCGTCCGGCGCGGCGACGCGCGCCTGCCGCCCTAGCGTCCCGGCGAGCTCGATCACGCGGCCCTCGTCGGGCGGCAGCTCGGCGCCGTCGCGGCTCGTGCTGGGTCGAGAGAAGCAGCCGCCCGCCGGCCGCCTGCCGGCAGCGGCCGCGGGAACGGCGCGAAGTTGAGGGCCACCAGCAGCCGCCGGCCGTCGTGCTCGCGGACGTACGCGAAGACGTCGGGCGCCGCGTCGACGCGAGCGGTAGGCGCCCTCGCGAAGCGCGGGCTCGGCGCGCCGCAGCGCGATCAGCGCGCGGTAGAGCTCGAGCGTCGAAGCGGGGTCGCCTGCCTGCGCGCCGACCGCCAGCCGCTCGGCGTCCGGGTGGACGGGAAGCCACGGCTCGCCGTCGGTGAAGCCCGCGGCGCTGCCGGCCCGCGTCGGCGGGTGCCCACGGCATGGGCGCCCGCTGCGGGTCGCGACCGTCGACGTCGACGATCCGCTCGGCCGGGACGTGCGCGTCCGTCAGCCCGAGCTCCTCGCCCTGGTAGAGGAACGGCGTGCCGCGCAGGGTCAGCACGAGCATCGCGGCGACCCGCGCGCGCTCGGGCCCGTAGCGCGTGGCGGTGCGCGAGTGGTCGTGGTTGTTGAGGCACCACGCCGGCCAGCCGCCCTCGCGCGTCAGCTCCTCGAACTCGTCGACCGCCGCACGGAAGCGCGGCCGCCGACCAGGGCAGGTTCAGGAAGAAGAAGTTGTGGGCCAGGTGCAGCTCGTCGCCGCTGACCACGTAGCGGGCGAGCGCGCGCTGGTCGAGGACGTAGACCTCGCCGACCGCGACGCGGTCGCCGTCGAACTCCTCGAGCACCCGGCGGATCGCGGCGAGGCGCGGATGCACCGAGGGCCAGTCCTCGTCGTGGCGGCGGCCCGGCTCGTTGTCGCCCAGCGCCGGGTCCTTGCCGATCTTGTGGACGACGTCGATCCGGAAGCCGTCGACGCCGCGTCGCAGCCAGAAGCGCAGCACGTCGTGCATCGCCTCCTCGACCGCCGGCTCGTCCCAGTTGAGGTCGGGCTGCTCCGGCAGGAACGAGTGCAGGTACCACTCGCCTGTGCGCTCGTCGCGCGTCCACGCGGGGCGCTGGTCGCCGAACGACGAGATCCAGTTGTTCGGCGGAGCCGTCCCGCCGGGTCCGCCAGACGTACCAGTCCGGCGCGGGCTGCGCGGCTCGCGCGCGACTCCACGAACCACGGATGCCGGTCCGAGGTGTGGTTCGGGCACGAAGTCGAACAGCACGCGGAGGCCCGAGCTCGTGCGCCGCGCGCGATCAGCTCGTCGGCGTCGTCGAGCGTGCCGAAGCTCGGGTCGACTCGCGTGTGGTCGGAGATGTCGTAGCCGAAGTCCGCCATCGGCGAGCGGTAGATCGGCGACAGCCAGACGGCATCGGCCCCCAGATCGCGGACGTGCTCGAGCCGGCGCCGCGATGCCGCGCAGGTCGCCGACCCGTCGCCGTCGGCGTCGGCGAAGCGAGCGCGGGTAGATCTGGTAGACGACGGCTGAGCGCCACCACGGAGCTGTCATGGCTGGGATCGTGGCGAATCCCGGCGACGTTCAGCCATAAGTGCTCCGGTTTAGGGCACCGTTGCGCCGAGGAGGTCAGGGCCTGCCGTCAGGTGGCGGTCGGCGTCGCCTCGAGGGCGAGACGGGCCGTGGCGAAGACGTCCTCCCCGCAGTCGCCCTCCTGCCAGAGGCCGACGCCGACACGGACCCGGGTGCCGCACGCTTCGAGCGCCTCCTGGAGTCTCGCCTCGTGCCCGGCGGCGCTGTGGCCGCTTTGCGGCAGTACCGCGGCTAGCCGACGCCCGCTGTAGCGACCGACGGTTGATGGCTCCCCCGCCACCGCCCGCTCGAGGGCGCGAGCGGCGGTCTGCAGGGCCGTGTCGCCCGCCGCGTAGCCCTCCCGCCGGTTGATCGTGGCCAGCTCGGAGAGCTCCACGATGGCCACCGCGAAGGCTGGCCGCTCCCCCCAGCGCGCCTCGCCTCCCGGGCGGCTACCTCCTGCAGGTGGCGGTGGGAGTGGAGCAGGGTCACGTTGTCACTCGCGGCCGCGGAGGCTGCCCCCAGGCGAGCCGCGGCCAGTGACCTCCTCGGCGGGAACCGCCGATAGCCGCCGCTCCCCGGCTTCCGCGTCCGGCGGCTGGCGACGGACCTCCTCCACGAAGAGGGCGGCAATGTCGGGGTCGAACTGAGTCCCCGAGCAACGCTCGATCTCCGAGCACGCGTCTTCCGGGCCAACCTGCTCCCGATACGGGCGCGACGAGATGAGGGCACTGAAACAGTCGGCAACCGCGACCAAACGCGCCTCGACGGGGATCTCCTCGCCGCGGAGCCCGTCGGGGTACCCGTGCCCGTCCCAGCGTTCGTGGTGGTGGCGGATTCCCACGGACAGCCCGGCCAGCCCGGGGACGCGGTCCACGATGCGCGCGGCGATGTCCGGGTGCAGCTCGATGACCTTCCGCTCGTCCGGGGTGAGCGGGCCCGGCTTCAGCAGCACCCGCTCGCTGATCCCCAGCTTCCCGATGTCTCGCAGCAGGCCGGTGAACACGAGCTGCTCCCGCATGGCTGGGTCCAGACCGAGTCGCCGGGCGACCCGCTCGATGTAGCCGCTCACCTCCGTGGAATGAGACTCCACAAAGGGGTCCTGGCTCTCCACCGCGTCAGCGAGCATGCCGACGACTGCGAGATAGGAAGAACGCACGCGTCCCTGGAGGCGATGGTTCTCCAGAACCGTTCCCGCGTGGTCTCCGAGCGCGAGAAGAACGTCGTCATCGAGCTCCTGGAACCCGCCGGGGCGGTCCGCGCAAACCACGACTCCCTCGAAGCCGTCGTTCATGTAGACCGGGATGGCCACGAGCGATGTGATCTCGTCGTCGGCGGCGGACGCACCGTCACCCGGAGCGTCCTCGCGGACTATCTCGTCTCGCTCGAGGACCCTCTCGGCGAACCGCTGGGCCACCGAGCTCTCGCTGGGGTCGTTCTGGAACCCCGTGTGACACACCAGGTCGAGCCGCCCGTCGCCGTCGCCGTCCCGCTTGGAGAGAAGGAGTCCGCGCTCGGCCTGGCAGAGACGCACGGCCACTTCGAGAACCAACTCCTTGAGGTCCGCACTTGCTCCGTGGCTGCGGTACAGGTGCATGACCTGGCCGCGAAGCTCCCTCGACCAGGCGCGCTCGGCCTGGCGGGCTCGTTCCACTCGCAGCCGAGCTCTCGCTCGTGACCAAGAAGCTCGCGCTGCTCTCGCAGCTGCCGCTCGAGACGTCCGCGCGTTCCTCGGTCTCTTGCTCGCTTCCTCGGGCGCGAGTCGCTCGTCCATCCGGCCACGCCGTTGCTGCTCGAGCGCCGCCCGCGTCGCGGAGGCGCGTCGTTCGTGTGCCCAGCCCGCAGAGGGCGGCGACGACCGAAGCTGCGAGCAAGAGCGTGACCAGGTTGTCGAGGCTCACCCCCGATCAGCCCCACAACAGCGCCGGTTCCCCCAAGGGCCACTGCCGCGCGGACAAGGATCCTGCCCCTCGCCGGACTCAGAGCATCCATGGACCAGACCTACCCGAAGGATGCCCGAGATATTCCGGCCCGTGTTTCTCCACTTGGGCGTCACCGGTCCTCTCGACCAGCCAACTGGCAACGCTTGTGGTGCCCCCGTGGTACCTCCGCCATGGCCGGCGAAGTGCCTCGAGAACGCGAAAGGCCCGCGTTTGCGGGCCCTTCGTGAGTAGCGGGGGCGGGATTCGAACCCGCGACCTTCGGGTTATGAGCCCGACGAGCTACCTGACTGCTCCACCCCGCGTCGCTCTGATGAGGGTAGCAACCGATCGGGGGTCGTCAACGCGCCGCAAACGCAAGTGCACAGCTATTTCCGGCCGCTAGGTTGCCCGGCGTGAGCGCCCCGCCAATCGCCGTGATCGACATCGGCACCAACTCCACCCGCCTGCTGGTGGCCGAGGTGCGCGACGGGCGGGTCGAGGAGCTCGAGCGGCGGACCACGGTCACCCGCCTCGGGGAGGGCGTGGACGAGTCCGGGCGGCTGGCCGCCGACGCCGTGGAGCGGGTGGCAGCGGCCGTCGGGGAGTACCGGGAGATCATCGACCGGCTGGGCGCGGAGCGGGTCGTGGCCGTGGCCACCAGCGCCGTGCGCGACGCCGCGAACGCGAGTGAGCTCGTGGACGTGCTGCGGGAACGCCACGGCGTCGAGGTGCGGACCATCTCCGGCGACGAGGAGGCCCGCCTCACCTTCCTCGGCGCCACCGCCGGCGCGGACGCCGGGCAGCACGCCCACCCTGGTGATCGACATCGGCGGCGGCAGCACCGAATACGTGGTGGGCCGGCCCGGCGGCAAGCCCACGTTCCACGTGTCCACGCGCATGGGCTCGGTCCGCCACACCGAGCGACACCTCCACTCCGACCCGCCGGCACCGGATGAGCTCGAGGCGCTGAGCGCCGACGTCGACGCGGTCCTCGCCTCCGAGATCCCGGCCGAGGTGCGCG
Organism: uncultured Thermoleophilaceae bacterium; assembly: GCA_963752455.1. Taxonomy (GTDB): domain Bacteria; phylum Actinomycetota; class Thermoleophilia; order Solirubrobacterales; family Thermoleophilaceae; genus JACVRW01. The sequence goes on along the minus strand of CAVVYE010000022.1, from coordinate 244,633 downwards.
ACCGCGTGGAGCGCGCGATCGCCGTGGCGGGCACCCCCACCTCGCTCGCCGCCATCGATCTCGAGCTCGAGCCCTACGACTCCGACGCGGGTGCACGGATACGTGCTCGGCATGCCCTCGGTGGAGCGCGATCTCGCCCGCCTCGCCGCGCTCCCCGCTGGAGGCCAGGAGGCAGGTCCGCGGGCTCCACCCGGACCGCGCGCCGACGATCGTGGCCGGGGTGACGATCCTCGCCCGGTCGCTGCGCCATTTCGGCCTCGACGAGGTGACGGTGAGCGAGGCGGACATCCTCCATGGAGCCGTCCTCGAGGCGGCCGCGGAGGGTAGTTAGGCGGACCCCGCGACGCCGCTCAAAGGCGCTCGCGCAAAGGGATCCGGGACCCGTGCCTTTCCGTCCACAGCCCTTCCGCAGAGCGAGATCGTCCTCTATAGTGACTCGCGCTGGGTGGAGATTGCCGTGCGGCTCAACCCGTCGGCTTCCCTTCCCGGTACATAGGTTCGGGCGAAGCCGCATCGTTTCGGCGCCTCCCGCCGTCCGGACCGCGAGGCCCTTTCAAGGCACGTACCCCTGCCCGTCCTGATGGGGCCGTTTTGGAGCCGCCCGCAATGATTGCGGGCGGCTCCGTTTTTTCTCCGGCTAGGCGAGGTTGGACTTCCGGGGGTAGACGACCCCCGGATCGGTGAGCACGTTCACGAGCGCCGGCCTGCCCGACGCGAACGCCCGCTCCAGCGCCGGCCGCAGCTCCTCGGGGCGCTCCACGAACTCACCGTGCCCGCCCAGGGCCTCGACCACCTGGTCGTAGCGGCACCCGGGCTGGAGATCCGCGGCCACCGAGTAGCCGTAGAGGAACTCCATCGGGTGCTTCTCGAGCGCCCAGATCCCGTTGTTGCCCATCACCCCGACGACGGGCACGCCGTGGCGCACCATCGTGTCGAACTCCATCCCGGAGAACCCGAAGGCGCCGTCTCCGAGCAGCAGGCAGACCTGCCGGTCCGGGTGGGCGATCTTCGCCGCGAGCGCGAACCCCGGGCCGGCGCCCAGGCATCCGTAGGGGCCCGGGATCCATCCAGCAGCCGGGCTCGTAGGTGTCGATCACCCGCCCGGCGAAGGACACGAAGTCGCCGCCGTCGCCGATCACCACGGCGTTGCGGTCCAGCACCTGCCCGAGCTCGTGGTAGAGGCGCAGCGGATGGAGCGGCGCGCGCCCGTCGGTGAGCTCGTCCCTCTCCCCCGCCCGGCGCTCGTCCTCCACCTCGCGCAGCTGGGCGTTCCACGCCGTCCGGTCCGGTCCGCCCGCGGCGGCGTCCCGCAGCGCGGCCGAGCGTGGCCGCCACCCCGCCGTACAGCTCGGCCGCCACCTCGCGCGGATGCGGCCGCTCGGGCGGAGCGGACCCCACCACCACGATCTCCGTGTCGTCCCCGAACGACCCGCCGAAGCCGAGCCGGAAGTCCATCGGCACGCCCACCACCAGCGCCACGTCGGCGCCCTTCAGCCCGGTGCCGCGAGCGCGAGAGAAGAAGGCCGGATGGTCGGCGGGCACGCATCCGCGCGCCAGCCCGTTCAGGAACACCGGGATCCGGAGCTCCTCGCACAGCTCCCGCAGGGCATTCTCGGCACGCGCCCAGTAGAGGCCCGTGCCCGCCATGATCACCGGACGCTCGGCCCGTCGCAGCAGCTCGGCGGCCCGCTCGATCGCATCGCCGTCCGCCGCGGGCGCGCTCGCGGGGTCGGGCAGCGCGCCCGGGGCGTCGGCGTCCACCTCCGCCGACATGAACACGTGGTCGAGCGGGAAGTCCACGAAGGTGGGCCCGGTGGGCGCCTCGGCCGCCACCCGAAGCCCCTCGTCCACCAACCCGGGGATGGCCGCGGTGGACTCCGCGGTGCGGGCCAGCTTGGTCACGGGCGCGACGAACGGCACGTGGTCGATCTCCTGGAGCGAGCCCTGGCCCCAGCGCATGGCCGGGGCCCGGCCGCCGAGGGCCAGGAGCGGCGAACCGTTCATCAGCGCCGACGCCATGCCGCTCATCCCGTTCGTGACCCCGGGCCCCGCGGTGAGCGCGCACACGCCCGGCTCGCGCGTGGCCTTGGCCCAGCCCTCGGCCGCGAACACGGCCGACTGCTCGTGGCGCACGTCCACGATGTCGATCCCCTCCTCGCGGCACCCGTCGTAGATCGAGAAGAGGTGGCCGCCCGAGAGCGTGAACAGCTTGGTGACCCCGTGCGCCCTCAGGCGCTTGGCCACCAGCCGGCCACCGTGCAGCGCGGTGCTCTGCTCCGTGTCGGCGGGGATGGACACGGGCGCGAGCGTACCCGGTTGGTATAAGGCCGCGAAGCATGACCGGCCTCCTCGACGGCGACTTCGAGGGCACTTTTCCCTTCGCCGCCCGCTTCGTCCAATCGGATTCGGTCCGGCTCCATTACGTGGACGAGGGCCCGAGGGACGCGCCGCCGCTGCTGCTGGTGCACGGCAATCCCACCTGGTCGTACCTCTGGCGCCACCAGCTCCGCGACCTGCCGGCCCGCGGCCACCGCTGCGTGGCGCTCGACCACATGGGCTTCGGGCGCTCGGACAAGCCGCCGCACCTCTCGGCCTACTCGCTGCGCGCGCACATCGACAACACGCTCGCCTCATGGACGAGCTGGACCTGCGCGACGTGATCCTGGTGGCGCACGACTGGGGCGGACCGATCGGGCTCGGCGCGATGCTCGAGCGGGCCGACCGCCTGCGCGGCATCGTCCTGATGAACACCTGGGCGTGGGAGCTGCCGAGCTTCGTGCCGCCCTTCGTGCGCGAGTTCAGGACCGAGGGCCTCGGCGAGATCCTGGCGCTGGGCGGGAACCTCTTCGTGGAGTCCATCCCCGGCGGCATGGCGCGGCGCGACACCGACCCGGTGATGATGGACGCCTACCGCGCGCCCTTCCCGAACTACTGGTCGCGCGTGGGCCCGCTCGCCTTCCAGCGGGAGATCCCGCTCACCGAGCGCGACCGCAGCGCGCACCTCATCTCCTCCATCCACGACGGGCTGCTCAAGCTCGACGTGCCCGCCCTGCTCGTCTGGGGCATGCGCGACCGCGTGTTCCAGCCGATGTTCCTCGACCAGTGGCGGGAGATGCTCCCCGCGGCCGAGGCGGTGGAGCTCCACGACGCCGGGCACTACCTCGTGGAGGACCGCCCCGAGGCGATCACCGAAGCCCTCGACGGCTTCGCCCGCGAGTCTCTGAGCCGACCCGCTAGCGGGCGGCGGCGCGGCGCGAGGCGGACTCGATGCTCTCCACGTTGCGCGGGAGCACCTCCACCCTGCGGCGGTTCCCGAAGACCACGTGCAGCACCGCGCCGCCGAACCGCGCGGCCACCGTCCGGGCCTCGGCCTCGGCGGCGTCCACCTCGTGCGCGGGCAGCCCGCAGGACTCGAGGAAGCGACGGGCGATGGTGCCCTCGAGCTCACGCGAGGAGAGCTCCAGCTGCTCGGTGCGGAACAGGCCGGCCGTGACGCCGGCCGTGGGGGAGATCACCACGGCGGCGATGTCGTCGGCGCTCACGCGCGACTCCTGGGCGGCGCGATCGATCAGAGCCTGCGCGGTGGTGTTGGGGCCGAGCTCCTCGAGCAGCTCGGTGAGTCGCTCTCGCCCGAGTGTCCCCTCCGGTGTGCGGGCCTCGATCAGTCCGTCGGTGAACAGGCACGCCACGGAGCCGGGCACCAGCGGCACGGTGGTCTGGCGCAGGCCCGTGCGCTCGCCCACGCCGATCGGCGGCGACGAGCTGGCGGTGACCGGGTCGTGCGGCTGCGGGCCGACCACGATCGGGGCCGGGTGTCCGGCGGTGGCGTAGGTGAGCGAGCCGGTCTCCGGATCGTGCACCACCAGCAGCACCGTGGCGAAGTCCCCGCCGAGGTTCTCGTCGATCACGCGGCCGGCCACCTGCAGGGCCACCCGCGGCTCGAGGCCGGCCTCCAGGTAGGCGCGGAGGGTGTAGCGCATGAACGCCGTGCGGGCGAGCGCGCCGCGGCCGTGGCCGGACACGTCTCCGAGGATGAATCCCACGCGGCCGCCGGAGAGGGGCAGCGCGTCGTAGAAGTCGCCGCCGGCGCCGGGGCCGTCCGCCGGGCGGTAGGCCACCGAGGTGCGCAGCGCGCCGAGGCGCTCGGGCACCGGGGGCAGCAGGGCGGTCTGGAGCAGGCCCACCTCCTGGAGCAGCTCGCGCCGCTGCCGGGCCAGCCGGCGCGCGCGGACGGTGGAGAAGAAGTAGCCGGTGCCGAGCAGCACGGAGAGGGCCACGAGCGCCGCGAGCGCCAGCTTCAGCGAGTCGGGCACCACCTCGACGATGTCCTTCACCGTGCGCACCACGGAGTCGGTGCGATCGGTGTTGCTGCGATCGACGCCGGTGTCCGTGGTCACGCCGCCGTCCTGGCCGCCCTCGGCCGCGCCCACGGGGGCGAACCCGCCCGCGGCGGCCGCCGGGGCCGGGGGCACGATGGCGGCCGCGGTGGCGAGCGTGCCGGCTCCGCCTCCGAGGGAGGCGCCGTTGGACACGGCCAGACGCATGGTCTCGCGCCGTGCGACCGGTTCCCCCGACGGGGGCTCGGTGAGCGACGCCGGGACCGGAGCTGTCTGCGATAGCTGTCCGTTGCCGGTCTGTCCCCCGGGCTGCGCGGGGTCGGTCACCGGGGTTCGCCGGCGTGGCGTGGGCGGACTCACCGGTGGCGTTCCCGCGGATTGACGGGCGGCTGCCGGTCGGTCTCGTCGGGCGGAGTCTCCACGGGCGGCGGGGGCTCAACCGGCGGGGCCGGCTCCTCCACCTCGCGGGGGCTCGGTCGGAGGCTCCGCGGGCGGGTCCAGGGGCCCGTCTCCGGGGACGTCCGACTCAGACTCGGGCGGCGGCGCGGGCTCCTCGGGAGGAACGGTCTGCGGATCGGTGCCGGTCTCGACGCCGGTGGGCTCGGAGCCCGGATCGGGAGATCCTCGGCGGGATCGGCGGGCGGGTCCACCGGACCCGCGGCGGGAATCCCCTCGCCGCCCAGAACGGGCTCGGGGGCTGGCCCGGCGAGCGCCGGCTGGCCGTGGCCACCCGGGTTGCCCTCGGCCGTGGCCAGCGGGCCGCTCTGGGCGCCCGCGAGCAGGCCCAGGGCGATGATCACGAACAGCGCAATCCCGGCGGCCCGGGGGGCCACGTAGGCCTGCGCGCGATCACGCAGGAGATGGGGGGTGCGCATGGGAATCTTCTCGGCCTTTTACGCGTCCGCAACAAGCGGGCGTGCAGGGGGCGTAAAACGTTCGTCTACATCGGAGGTCAGGGCGTACAGGGGCACCCGGGTGGATATCCCCTTCAGCTCGATCTCCCCCCTCGCCACCAGCCGCTCGCGACCCCTGGTCAGAAGGGCGTGAGTGGCTTCCGTGACGAGTACTTCATCTCCAGTATCCCTCGTAAATCGTTCTGCGCGAGCAGAAATGTTCACGGCGTCTCCGATCACCGTGAACTCGAGCCTTCCGCCGCCCCCCACCGAGCCCACCACGACGGGTCCGGAATTGAGCCCCATGCCCACCCTGACCTCTCCGTCGAAGCGCTCCCGGACGGCCGTTCCGATGGCCCGCGCGCAGCGCCACGGCGCGGTCCGCGTGGTCGGTCAGGCGCTCCGGGCGCTCCGAACACCGCGAGCACCCCGTCGCCCAGGAACTTGTTGGCGTGACCACCGTGCTCGAGCACGACCGGCACCACCGTCTCGAAGAACTCGTTGAGGAAGGCCACGGTCTCCCGCGCGCTGGAGCGCTCGGCCCGCGGAGTGAAGTCGCGCACGTCCACGAACATCACCGTGACCTCGCGCTCCTCGCCCTCGAGCAGCTCCCCCTCCTCGAGCACGCGCTTGGCCACCTCGGGGTCCACGTAGCTGCCCAGCGCTCCGCGCAGGGCCTCGCGCTCGGAGAGGCCCTTCATCATCTCGTTGAAGCTCGCCGCCAGCTCGCCCAGCTCGTCGCTGGAGGTGATGGGCACGCGCGCGTCCATGTCGCCTCGCGCCGGCGGCCTTGGTGGCGTCGAGCAGGTCGTCCACGGGACGCAGCACGGACTTGGTGATCAGCACCGTGAGCTCCAGCGAGATCGTGAAGGCCACGAGCACCGCCACCACCACGTCGAGCCCGAGGTCCGTGAGCGAGGCGGTGCCGTCGGTGGAGAGGCCGCTGACCACCACGCCGGTGATCACGTTCACGATCGGCAGCGCTCCGAGCAGCTTCCAGCGCAGCGGCACGCCCGCGCGCACGACGGGGAAGTCGCCCGGAAGGTGCCCCGCCAGGTCGGTCGAGCACGGGGCGCATGAACTGCTCGGAGACGAAGAAGTGGAGGACGGCCACGTAGGCCACGGCCACCGCGGAGCCGGCGAAGATGATCAGCGCGCTGTAGGCCGGGAGGTCGAACTCCAGCGTGAAGAAGATGCTCACCGGCAGGCCGACGATCAGGAAGGGCTGCCAGCCGTTGCGAGCGGCGAGCTGGCGGGGCAGGGTGACCGCCGCCAGCCACGCACGCGCAGCGACGGTCGTGTCGTCTCGATTCCGAATCCAGTCGCGCACGGGCTCGCGCGAGCTTCGAGACCTTCAGGGCGGTGTTCAGGATCGCCGCGACGGTGCACGCCTGGGCGAACAGCGTGACCTTCCAGAACTCGGACGGCTCCATCTCCGTGTAGAGACGGAACATGCCCACCGTGGCGAGGCAGACCACCATCGCCGACACGATCTCCAGGCCTACGAAGACCCAGAAGTAGCCGACCCCCAGCCGCGACGTAGAGCCGGCCCAGTAGCGAGGGCATGCCCTGATTCTGGCGTATGCGCAGGCGTTCGGCCGGACCATTTCCGGCCGGGCTGGCCCGCGGCTACTCCTCCTCGGGTCGCTCCTTGCCGGGCCACGTGCCGGTGGTACGCGCAAACGCCTGCCGGCTCGAGTGGTCGGCCGCCGCCTTTATGCCTCTGAAGATGGCGCCCTGGATGCAGCGCGGCGGCGATCAGCTTGCCCCAGGTCACGTCGCGGTGCTTGCTCTCCGGGGGCTCGTCGGAGTCGATGAGACCCCACACCTGATCGAAGATCTTGCGCGACAGCGCCCCGGCGATGAGGCCGCCGATGATGCTGACCGGGGTGAAGAGAAACTTGGCCATCCGCGTTGTATACCCGCCTGCCCGGCCGGGCACCGATCGAAACCGGCAAAGCGGTCCGGATGATGCCCGGGGTGGGATTCGAACCCACACCGAGACCGGGTTTAAGCCGGTCGCCTCTACCTGTTGGGCTACCCGGGCCCGCTGGAAGTCTAGGACCGGACGGGGCGCTGACGGCCTCTGCGAGCGCAACTTTCGCACTGCTACGGTGTCCACGAGGCGTACCCCCGTACGGGTTTTTACTTGGAAGCCTCGGCACTTCAACAGACGGCACGGCTGCCGGCTCTCGCAGGGCGCTCGCCCCTGCTCCGGCTCCAGACGGACGAGCGTCTGGTGGCTCTCATCCGCCGCGGCCACCATGGCGCGTTCGAGGCGCTGGTCCAGCGCTACCAGCCGCGACTGCTCGCGTTCTGCCGTCACATGCTCGCCTCGCGCGAGGATGCGGAGGACGTGCTCCAGGAGGTCTTCGCCGCGGCCTTCAACGCGATCTGCGCCGACGACCGGCCCATCAACGCGCGTCCGTGGCTCTACCGCATCGCGCGCAACCGCTGCCTGAACCACCTGCGGCGGGTGCAGCCCACGGGGCAGGACTCGATGGACGTGTTCGAGCGCGACGGCGGAAGCACCACGGCCGACACCGTGCACTTCCGCGAGGAGTTCCGCCAGATCGTGACCGACGTGGGCCAGCTCCCGGAGACCCAGCGCACGGCGCTCCTCCTCCGTGAGATCGACGCTCTGAGCTACGACCAGATCGCCGAGGCGATGGACACCACGGTGCCGAGCGTCAAGTCCCTCCTCGTGCGCGCGCGGGTGTCCCTGGCCGAGGCCGCCGAGGCTCGCCTGCTCACCTGCGACGAGGTCCGGCTCGAGCTCGGCGCGGTGGCCGAGGGCATCAACCGCACCTCGGCCCCCCTCCGCCGCCACCTGAAGACCTGCGACCGCTGCCGGACCTTCCGCTCGGAGCTGCGCAAGACCTCGAAGGCGCTGGCCGCCGTGTACCCGATCGGCCCGCTGATCTTCATGAAGAAGCTGTGGATCGCGAAGCTCGGCTTCGGCGGAGCGGCCAGCGCGGCCGTGTCCTCGTCGGGCGGCGCCGCGGGCGGCGCCGCCGCCGGCGGCGTGGCCGGAGCGGCGGCCGGAGGAATGGCCGGCGCCGCGGGCGGCATCACCGCCGGTGGGGCCGTGTCCGCCGGTCTCTCCACGATCGCCTCCAAGGCCGCGGCCGGAATGGCGGCCGCCGTGATCGTCACCGCCGGCGCGGTGGAGGTCAAGAACGTTCGCGACACCACCCCGGCGCCGGCCGCGCAGATCGCCGCCGCTCAGCCCGCCCCGGCCCCGGCCGTCGCGCCGGACCCGCCGGCCGCCGCACACGCCAAGGCGGCCGAGGCGCCGGCGGAGAAGCATCTCACCGCCCGCCCCCTGGACAACGAGGCCGCCGCGCCGGTGCCCGTTGATCCCGCGGCCGCCACCCCCGAGACGCCGGTCGTCCCCGCCGAGGTGCCGGCCGTTCCCGTCCCCGTGCAGGAGGACGGCTCCGTGGTGACGCTTCCCACCTCGGACGCCGAGGTGCTCACCGACGCTCCCACCACCGAGCCCACGGACTCCGCACCCGACCCCGCCGTCACCGAGCCTCCCGCGGCTCCGGGCACCACCCCCGACCGTTCCCCCGTCCGCCCCGCCGGCCGACCGGTACGCCGCCCGCCGCCGGGGCGCCCAGCGCCCCGCTCGTCCCCGTGGCCCCCGCGGACCCGGCCACCCCCGTGGTGCCGGCCGAGCCTCCCGCGGACTCCGCTCCGCTCCCCTAGCGCCGGCCGCCGCTAGGCTGCCGCCGCGCGATGGCCACCTTCGACCAGTTCCTCGAGATCGACATGCGCGTCGGGCGGGTCACGCGCGTCGAGGACTTCCCCGAGGCGCGCAAGCCCGCGTGGAAGCTCACGGTCGACTTCGGGCCCGAGATCGGCGAGCGGCGCTCCTCCGCCCAGGTGCGCAACTACACCCGCGAGGAGCTCGAGGGCCGCCTCGTGGTGGCGGTCGTGAACTTCCCGCCGCGCCAGATCGGCCCGTTCATGTCCGAGGTGCTGGTGCTGGGCGCCCCGGACGAGGAGGGCCGGGTGATCCTCCTGCACCCGGACCACGAGGTGCCGCTGGGCGGCCGGATCTTCTGATGGCGCGCGTCAGGCGACGGCGGGGGTGAGGCCGATCACCTTCAGCCGGCGCTCCAGGGCCTTCATGGCGAAGGCGCGCGTGTCCTCCAGCGTGTAGCCGCCGAAGAGGTCGGTCTCGCCCTCCTTGTACCAGGGCGGCGAGAGCACGCCGTCGGCCGCCGGGCCACACCTCCACCAGCGTGCGCTGGATGGCCTCGCGATAGCGGTCGTCCTCCTGGGCCATGTCCCGCAGGAAGCGGGCGCCGAAGGCCACGTGCCGGTGCTCGTCGCGCGAGATCTTCGTGAAGCCGTCCACGAAGCCGGGCAGGGTGCCCTGCTGTCTCGTTGTACTCGGTGATGAAGTGCTGGCCGGTGAGGGCGAGCATCCCCTCGATGATCATGTGGTAGATCGTGACGGCCTCGACCAGCGTCTCGAGGTTGCCGGGGTCGCGGGCGAGGATGTTCACGCGGCCCTTCAGCATCTCGTCGAAGAGCACGTTGAACTTGGGGTTCAGGTGCTCGCTCGTCTCCGCCAGGCGATCCTTGAGGTTGTCCGCCTCGAGCACTCCCACTTCCTCGTAGAAGCGGTTGAAGAAGCGCACGTGCCGGGCCTCGTCGGCGATCTGGGTGCAGAGGAAGATCCGCATCTCCTCCGTGGGCGCGGCGCGCATCATCGGGCCCAGCTCCTCGGCCACCTTCTGCTCGCCGATGAAGAACGAGCTGAGGCCGTACATGCGCTGGAAGCGCTCCTCCTCCGGGATGCGCTCGTGCCAGTCGATGCGGTCCTGGGTGAAGTCGATGTCCTGGGTGGCCCACTGCTGGCGCTCCCACAGGTTGTAGAGCTGCTCGTAGCCGAGCAGGTGCACCTCGCCGCGATCGGCCGACTCGAGCAGCCCCGGGTCGCTGGTGGCCTGGAAGTCCTCCCGCTCGGTGCGCTGCATGACGGGTTCGCTCACGACGTTCTCTCCTCGATCGCCTTGGGGGCCTGCTTGGGCGCAGCGTAGCGTAAGTTGGCTGGCCAGCCAAAGGGATGACATGCTCCGGTGCTCGGCCCGATCACCGATCGGGCCTGCGCTCCTCGCTCGGCCGCGACCCGGGCGCTACGGGCCGGGCTCCGCGGTGGCCTCGACGCGCACCGCGTTGCCCTCGCCGACCGGCCGTCCGACCAGCGCCCGCCCGGGCCGGAGACCGGGGAAGCTGCGCGACACCGACGACGTGACCCCACCGGTGTCCAGCGTCCGCTTGCCGAAGCGCAGCGCGTAGGGCCGCGAGTCGGCGGAGGTGAGCTCCACCCGGATCGATATGAACGCCGGCACCCGCACGACGCGCGGCGTGATGCGCCCTCCCCGGCCGGTGAGCTGCACCAGCGAGCGGGCGGGCTCCTCGTCGCCCGCGCCGCCCGGCTGCTTCTCCGTGGACGTCAGGTCGGTGTACGGCATGGTGATGGTCTCCGGCTCGGTGGCCGTCTGCCCGGCGCCCTCGGAACCGGTGGTGGCCGGGCCCGTGATGGTCGCCGTGGCGGTGCTCAGCTCCTCGCCCGGGTCCTTCTTCTCGTCGTCTCCACCGCAGCCCGCCGCCCCCAGCACCAGCAGCGACGAGGCCCACGGCGGACCATCCTGCGCAGCGCCGGAAGATCCGTATTACGGTGGAGACGCGCCATGTCACGGCCATGGACACACGGTAATCGCGTGGTCGGTCTGGACCTCACCCGGCGCCGGGTGTGGGTCGCGGGACAGCGGGTTCACCACGGCGCCACGGGCGTGCTTCTCGCCGTGTTCGGCACCGTGCTGATGGCGCACGACTGGAAGGACCGCCCCGTCTGGTTCCGCCGCGGCGCGGGCTTGCCCTAGGACGACCGCTGCCTAGAGCGAAAACGTCCCGCCGGGGTCCAGCACCTCGACGGTCGTCCGGCCGCCCGTCCGCTGCTCCACGTCCGCCTTGAACGCCTGGGCGTCCGTCTCGATCGGCGGGAACGTGTCGTAGTGGCACGGGATCACCGTGCCCGCGCCCACGAGCTCCGCCGCCACCGCGGCGTCCTCGCGGTCCATCGTGTAGTGGCCGCCGATGCAGACGAGGGCCACGTCCACCGGCGTGCGCTGGCCCACCAGCTTCAGGTCGGAGAAGAGGCAGGTGTCGCCCAGGTGGTAGACGACCTTGCCGCCCAGCCCGATGACCATGCCCGCGGGGGTGTTCACCGTGCCGTTCGGCGTGGTGGAGGTGTGCCAGGCCGGCACGAGACGGACCCAGAGGCCGCCGTCGAACTCCACCGTGCCGCCGAGGTTGGGATCGGAGACGTTCTCCACGCCCTGCTCTCCCAGCTCGCCCGCCAGCTCCACGATCGCCACCACCTGGGCGCTCGTGCGCTTGGCGATGTCCACGATGTCCCCGTAGTGGTCCGAGTGCCCGTGCGTGAGGAAGATGTGGGTCGGGTCGAGCTCCGACGCCTCGGCCGCGGCCTTCGGGTTGCCGGTCAGGAACGGGTCGATCAGGACGCGGGTGTCGCCCTCCGTCAGCTCGAAGCAGGCATGTCCCAGGTATCGGATCTCCACGCTCAGTCTCCTTCTCGTTCGTCAGTCTGTGAATCCAGCTCACGGGCAAGTTCCCAGCCCACGGCCACTCCAACCAGCATTCCCATCCGGGTCTCCTCGGCCAGGAGGGTGCGCAGCTGCGTGACGCGGTCGTCGAGGTCGGCCTGGTTGAGGGCCTGGCGCAGCTGCGATTCGTGCGCCTCCCCGAACCAGCCGCCCTCCTCGAGGGCGTGGTTGAGGATCCGCTGAAGCTGCGGCGCCACCGCGGCCACGCGGCGCTCGGCGCCGGCGAAGCGCTCGGGGTCCGACAGCGCCCGGACGGCCGCCTCCAGCTGCTCGTCCGTGAACACGACCGGGATACTAGGGCGGTGCCCGCGGTGAAGCTCACCTCGCTCTCCCACGGCGCGGGGTGCGCCTGCAAGCTGCCCGCGTCCGAGCTCCATGCGCTGCTCGGAGACCTCCCGACGGGCGGCGGCGGGGACCTGCTGGTGGGCGCCGACACCGCCGACGACGCGGCCGTCTACCGGCTGAGCGACGACCTGGCCCTGGTGTCCACGGCCGACTTCTTCACTCCGATCGTGGACGACCCCTACGACTTCGGCCGGGTGGCGGCCACCAACGCGCTCTCGGACGTCTACGCCATGGGCGGCACGCCGCTGATCGCGCTGAACCTGGTGGCCTGGTCGCTCGAGGAGATCGGCGGCGATGCCCTGCGCGAGGTGCTGCGCGGCGGCGCCGACGTGGCGGCCGCCGCCGGCGTGCGCATCGCCGGGCGGCCATTCGATCGACGACCGCGAGCCGAAGTACGGGCTGGCCGTGACCGGGACCGTCCACCCGGACCGCCTGGTGCGCAACTCCACCGCCCGGGCAGGCGACGAGCTCTGGCTGACCAAGCCCGTGGGCGGCGGGGTGGCCTCCACGGCGATGAAGCGCGGCACGGCGCCGGCCGAGGTGGCCGCGGCCGCCGTGGAGGTGATGACCACGCTGAACGGCGAGGCCTCGCGCACCGCGCTCGAGGCCGGGGCCACCGCGATGACCGACGTGACCGGGTTCGGCCTGCTCGGCCACCTGCGGGAGCTGGCCAGGCGAGCGGCGTGGCGGCCGAGGTGGAGGCCGGCGCGGTGCCCGCGCTGCCGGGCGTGCTCGAGCTGCTCGCTCGGGGCGGAGCCGCCGGTGGCCGGCGGCACCCGCCGCAACCGCGCCTGGATCGAGGAGGTGGCCCGCTGGGCGCCGGAGGTGCCGGAGGAGCGCCGCTGGCTCCTGTGCGACGCCATGACGTCGGGCGGGCTGCTGGTGGCCGCCCCGCCGGGCGCGGGCGCGCCGGGCGTGCGCATCGGCCGCCTCGGCGAGGGCGAGGCGGGCCGGATCGACGTGAGCGCCTAGAAGGCGCTCTTGCGCGTGAAGAGCGGCAGCGCGAGCCCCAGCAGCGCGCCCACGGCCGCGCCGCCCACCGCCGCGGCCACGTTGGCCTCGGCCACGGCCAGGCGACATCAGCACGAGCACCACCGCGGCCACGTAGACGCCCAGCAGGTCGTTCTCCCGATCCTCCCCGCGGCGCGCCGCCCGGCGGTCGTCCACCAGCCAGGCGCAGAGCAGCCCCAGCGCGGCGCCGTTGGCGCCCAGCACCGTGTAGAGGACGTCGTCCTCGAACACCGGGGGCACGTCGAGGGTCACGGCCAGGCCGGCGCCCGCGGCCCCGGACAGGACGAACATCGAGCACCACGGGCACGGCTCCGAAGCGGCGCTCGAGCAGCGTGCCGAAGATCCCCACGGCCATCAGGGCCACGAACTGGTAGCCGAGGTTGTCGTGGACGAAGGGGGTGGTGAACCAGCGCCAGACGTCGTCGTCCAGGGGAACCACGACCCCGCCGAGGTCCGCGAGCGAGACCTCGCCCGTGGCCGTGACCACGGAGAGCACGCAGCGAGATCGCGATGAGCGTCATCGTGGCGTAGGGCCGGACGTCGGGGGCGATCCCCACGATCTCCTCCGCGCGCAGGCGCGGAAGCTTGGCCCGGGCGCGGCGGCGAGGCTCGGCGGGACGGTCGGAGCGGTCGATCTTCGGGGCCCGCTTTCGCACACGCTGGCCGCAATACGGGCACTCGGTGACGTACGGGCTGACCTCGGACCCACAGTTCTTGCAGACGACGAAGAGGTCCGGCTGTGACACTGAGAGGAGGGTACTGACCGGCAGGGGCTATTCGCCAGGGGTCTCGGCGGCCTCCGGCACGGTGGCCTCCACGATTTCCTTCACCACCTCGTGGAGATCGTGATTGGCCTCGTAGACCACGGACTGGCGCGAGGCCCCGTTCCCGTTGTCGAGGATGTCCTCCACACACCTGAGCTCCTCCAGGGCGCCCAGCTCCTCCGCGTGCGGTGAGAGCCGGTCGAGCAGCCGGCGGGCCAGCTCGGGCACCGGCACGCGGCTCGTGTCCGGCAGGTCCACGAGCGACCCGTCCAGCCCGTGGCGGGCGGCCAGCCACTTGTTCTCGTCGAGCATCTCGTAGGGGTAGCGCGAGAGCTTGCGCCCCTCCTCGTAGTGCTCGGCCAGCTCCTTGACCATCGCCTGCACGAGCGCCGCGAGCGCCAGCGTGTGCTCCACGCGCGTCTGAGAGTCCATGACCCGCACCTCGACCGTGCCGAAGTTCGGATGTGGGCGCACGTCGTACCAGAGGTAGGTGTAGTCCCGGATCACCCGGCTCTCCACCATGAACTTGATGCGGTTGGACCAGTCCTCGAAGTCGTCGTAGCGGGGCGGGATGCCCACCCGCGGGAACGCCCGGAAGATCGGCGTGCGCGTGGAGTCGAGCCCCGTCTGGTCCCCGCGCCAGAAGGGCGAGTTGCCCGACAGCGCCAGCAGCAGGGGCAGGTGCACCCGCATCCCGTTGGTCACGTGGATGGCCTTCTCCGGGTCGTCGATGCCCACGTGGACGTGGATGCCGAAGATCAGCTCCTGGCGGGCCACGAACTGGAGGCCGGCGATCAGATCCCGGTAGCGCGGGCGGGACACGATCCGCTGGTCCTCCCAGAGCGCGAAGGGATGGGTGCCCGCGGACCCGATGGCCAGGCCGCGCTCCGAGGCCAGCTCCTGCACCAGCCGGCGCAGCGCCCGCAGCTGCGATCCCGCCTCACCCACGTTCCGGCAGGGGGTGGTGGCGATCTCGCAGACCGACTCCATCAGCTCGGGCTTGACCTCGCCCTCCGTCGTCCGCTCCCGCAGATCGGCGAGCAGGCCCTCGATCGAGTTGGCCAGATCGAGCGTCTCCGCATCGACGATCATGAGCTCCTCCTCCACGCCGAGCGTGTAGGAGGGGCCGGAGAAGCGGTGCTCCACGGGCGCATCCTAGCCCGGCGGGAGCGGGTATAACGTGATACCCCGAATCAACTCAGGAGGCCCTCCCACCACATGGCACTCGGCTACGACGGCAAGCTGTACATCCTCGCGTTCGACCACCGCGGCTCATTCCAGAAGAAGATGTTCGGGATCCAGGGCGATCCGGACGAGTCGCAGACCGCGACGATCGCCGACGCCAAGCACCTGATCTTCGAGGGTCTGCTGAAGGCGTCCGAGCAGGGCGCGGCGCCGGACGTGACGGGCTGCCTCGTGGACGAGCAGTTCGGGGCCCCGACACGCCTTCCCGAGGAGGCGAAGGAGCGCGGGCTGATTCTGGCCATGCCCGTGGAGAAGTCGGGACAGAACGAGTTCGACTTCCAGTACGGCGACGAGTTCGGGGAGCACATCGAGCGCTTCGACCCCCACTTCTCGAAGGTCCTGGTCCGCTACAACCCGGATGGCGACGCCGAGATGAACACGCGCCAGGTGGAGCGCCTCAAGCGCCTCTCGGACTGGCTTCACGAGCACGACCGGAAGTTCCTGTTCGAGTTGCTCGTGCCGGCCGAGCCGGGACAGCTCGAGCAGGTGGGCGGGGACGAGGAGCGCTACGACGCCGAGCTTCGCCCTGAGCTGATGCGCCGGACGATCATCGAGTTCCAGGACGCCGGCGTGGAGGCCGACGTGTGGAAGATCGAGGGCATCGACACGCAGGAGGACTGCGAGCGGATCGCGCAGACCGCCCGCCGCGACGGGCGCGACGGCGTGGTGTGCGTGGTTCTCGGCCGCGGCGCCAATGACGCGAAGGTCGAGCACTGGCTGCGACAGGGCGCGCCGGTGGAGGGCTACGCCGGCTTCGCCATCGGCCGCACCATCTGGTGGGACGCCCTCAAGGGCTTCCTCGACGGGAGCATCGAGCGCGAGCCCGCAGCCCAGCAGATCGCCGACAACTACCTCCGCTTCGTGCGCGTGTACGAAGAGGCCGCCCGCGCGGCGGCCACCGCGTAGGTAGCCTTCTCCGCCATGCGGATGCGTCAGTCACTCGCCCAGTTCGAGGCGGCCTTCCTGGAGGAGGCCGAGGACTCGGTCGTGCGCCGGGAGCGCCTCCGCACGGAGGCCGCTCAGCGCTCGAAGGTCCGTCGCGTCGAGCGCTCGCGCAAGGCGGGCACCGTGCGGTTCGTGCTGCTCACCCTGTCGATAATCGTGACCGCGGTGCTGGTCACGATCGTGATGTTCGAGACGTTGGCCATGCTGGCCGGCTAGGCCGGCTCAGCGGCGCGCGGCTTAGCCGGAGGGGTCGGTGGGCGTGCTGAGCTGCCCCAGCGCCTCGTCCACCTTCTTCCGATCCTCCCCAGGGTCGCGACCGGCCTGGATCTCGACGTAGACCTCTTTCCGGAAGACGGGCACCGAGCGCGGCGCCTCGATTCCGATCCGGACCTTCTCTCCCATGATGGCGAGCACTGAGATCTCGATGTCGTCACCGACCATGATGCTCTGATTTGACTTGCGTGTGAGAACCAGCACGCCGAGGAGCCTCCCCTGCCTGTGAAGGATGGATACGTCACTAAAGCAGGCATTCACCAGCGGCGCAAGAGCACCAGGCCCCCGCCCGAAAGTGGACCGCGCCCTGGCCCATGTTGGGGGTCGTGTCCCCAGACGGAGAGAGGCCTGAGCGAGTGACCAGGTTGGTAATCTCCGGCGGCCTTGGCACGTAGATCGCTAAAGCCTCAGCTGAACCAGATCCGCACATGGGTCCGGCAGGGACGAACGGACGCCTGGATCGCGCACCAGCTCGACGTGTCGGTCGGCGACATCCGCTCGTTCAAGCGCGACCATGAGCTCGCTCCGACCGACGCCGGCGAGGCCAACGGGGAGCCCCTCGGCGGCGAGGTCGACGACCTGGACCTCCGCGCCGAGGACGACGCCCTCGTGGCCGCGGCCCTGGAGGCCGAGGCCGAGGCGGGCGACGAGGAGGATGAGCCCGACGCCGAATCGCCCGAGGCGTCCGACAACGGCGACGAGGACGAGGACAAGCCACGCCGCAGGCGCCGCGGGCGCCGCGGCGGACGCGGCCGGGCACGCAAGACCGGAGGCGGTCCGCTCGAGGGCACCTTCGATCACGGCGAGGACGGCTACGGGCTGTGGCTCGATCCCGCCGTGCAGGACGACCCCGTGTACGCCGAGCACTGGGCCGGCCACCGGCCGGTCACGGTCACCGTCGAGGCCGAGCGCATCGTGATCACGCGCGTCGGCACCGGCGACGACTGAGTCTGTAGTCCGGTGCTCGCCCGGCCAGCGCCCGGGCTCCGCTCCTCCTAGGCCGGGCTAGGACGTGGGCGTCGCTCGCGGGCCCTGCCGCCGGCGAAGTCGGAGGCCTCTCGCGCGTACCGGTTGAAGGCGGCATCCACCGCCGCCGCCGCGTCGGTGCCCGCGCGATGACGGTCGGCCAGGCGGGTGGCCCAGTCCGTGTCCGCCGCGTAGAGATCGGCCAGCTCGCCGATCGTGAACCGCGAGCCCAGGCGCCGGTGAAGCTCCTCCACCACCGCGTCCGCGGCCCGCTCCAGAGCCTGGGAGGAGCCGCGCTCCGCGTCGCGGAGACGCCGCTCTCCCTCGCGCCACTGGTACAGCGCATTCTCCACCGCGTAGCCCACGGCCCCGAGGGCTAAGGCATGGTCCGGTGCTCGCCCGATCACCGATCGGGCTGCGCTCCTCCCCAGCGGACGATCAGCCGCCTGAGAGACCCTCGATCACGTAGGGGCGCTCGCCCTGGCGGACCATCCCCAGGCGCCGCGCCTCGCGCTCGAGCGCGGAGGGATCGCGCAGCGTCCGCACCCGCTTCTTGAGCGCCCGGTTCTCGTCGGCCAGCGACCTCAGCTCCTGCTTCTGCTCGCCCGCCGTGCGGGATTGCTGCAGCCAGTGCCGGGCCGGCGACACGTAGAGGCAGAGGATCACGAGCAGCGTTCCGCCCAGCGCGATCCTGCCCACGCGGTCCCAGCGGATGCCCACCGGCCGGCGCGCGGGGGGCGCGGGGCGGCGCGTACGGGCTGCGGAGGCGGGGGCCACCCGATCCCCTTCGCGGCCCGGGCCGGTTCTCCTTCGCAGCTCGTTCGGGATCGGACGCACCATGCCTAGCTCCGGAAAGCGCCTCGGCCCGGGTAGCTCGGCGTCAGCCCCCAGGGCCTCCTCGATGCGGAGCAGCTGGTTGTACTTGGCCACGCGGTCCGAGCGCGACGGGGCTCCGGTCTTGATCTGTCCGCAACCGGTGGCCACCGCGAGATCGGCGATGGTGGTGTCCTCCGTCTCGCCCGAGCGGTGGGACATCACCGCGGTGTAGCCCGCCTCACCGGCCGTGCGCACCGCGTCGAGGGTCTCGGTGAGCGTGCCGATCTGGTTCACCTTGACCAGGATCGAGTTGGCCACGCCGGAGTCGATCCCCCGGCGCAGGCGCTCGGTGTTGGTCACGAAGAGGTCGTCTCCCACCAGCTGGACGCGATCGCCGATCCGCTCGGTGAGGGCGCGCCAGCCGTCCCAGTCCTCCTCGTCCATGCCGTCCTCGATCGAGAGCACCGGGTAGCGCGAGGCGAGGTCCTGCCAGTAGCCCGCAAGCTCGTCCGCGGACAGAGTGCGACCCTCGTGCTCCAGCACGTAGGCGCCGTTCTCGAAGAGCTCGCTCGTGGCCGGATCGAGGGCGATGGCCACGTCCTCACCCGGGCGGTACCCGGCCGCCTCGATGCCCGACACGAGCACCTCCAGGGCGGCCTCGTTCGACTCGAGGTCAGGGGCGAACCCTCCCTCATCCCCCACCGCGGTGGCCATACCGCGGTCGTGCAGCGTCTTCTTCAGCGCGTGGAAGACCTCGGCGCCCGTGCGCAGGCCCTCGGAGAACGACGCGGCTCCCACCGGCACCACCATGAACTCCTGGAAGTCCACCTTGTTGTCGGCGTGCGCGCCGCCGTTCAGGACGTTCATCATCGGCACCGGGAGCACGTGCGCCGCCTCGCCGCCCAGGTAGCGCCACAGCGGCAGCCCGGCCTCGGCGGCGGCGGCCTTGGCCGCGGCCAGCGACACGCCGAGGATCGCGTTGGCTCCGAGGCGACCCTTGTTCGGGGTGCCGTCGAGGTCGATCATGGCCCCGTCGAGGCCCGCCTGGTCGGCGGCGTCGCGGCCACGGAGCGCGCCGGCCAGCTCACCGTTCACGTGCCCCACGGCCTGGGACACGCCCTTACCGCCCCACGACGGACCGCCGTCGCGCAGCTCCACCGCCTCGAACTCGCCGGTGGAGGCACCGGAGGGCACGGCGGCGCGCCCCGAGGCGCCCGAGGCCAGGAGCACGTCCACCTCGACCGTCGGGTTTCCCCGGCTGTCCAGGATCTGGCGGGCATGCACCCTCTCGATGTCGCTCAACTGTTCTCCTCCACCTGTTCGCGGTACCTGTCTGCCGCCGCCCGCAGGCTGAGCTCCGGATCCACGCCGGCCTCCACCGCCTCGCGCACAGCGGCCAGGAGCCGATCGCCGGGGTCGTCCCCGGGACCGTCCCAATCGTGGCCGGCGGACCTCGCCCGCTTCAGCACCTTCTTCGCATAGATCGTGGACGGAAGCGTCTCGGGCAGGTGGCCGAAGATCTCGCCGCCCTGCTCCTGCTCGCGCTTGATCTCCTGCCAGTTGTGCACCACGTCGCCGGCCGTCGCGGCCTCGCGCTCTCCGAACACGTGGGGGTGGCGCCGGATCAGCTTCTCGCGGCAGTGGTCGGCCACGGCGCCCAGGTCGCCCTTGCCGCGCTCCTCCAGGAGCAGCGCGAGGAAGTAGACCTGGAAGAGCACGTCGCCCAGCTCGTCCAGCATCCGCTCGTCGTCGCCCAGGCGAGCCGCGTCGGCCAGCTCGTAGGCCTCCTCCACGGTGTGCGGGACGATCGAGCGCTCGTCCTGCTCGCGGTCCCACGGGCACTCCGTGCGGAGCAGGCGGGTGATCTCGTCCAGGCGGGCGAGCGCGACCGCCGGCCCGCTCCCCGTCCGGCGTCAGCGCGCCACCCCTACGGGCTGGTGGGCTGCGGCGCGGGCTGCGGCTGCTGCGGAGTCTGCGGAGTGGCCGGCGCCTGCGGTGTGGGTGCGGCCTGGCCCTGCGGAGAGCCACCCGAAGCCGCGCCGGTATCGGTCTGGTCCTTCGGGCCGTTCTTGCACTCGGCGACCTTGTAGTCGTCGGCGCACGCGGTGTCCGCGCGGTAGTCCTCGCGGAAGTCCTTGATGAAGTCGTCCAGAGCCTTCTGCTGGCGCTGGGACCGGAGCAGGTTCTTGATCGTCTCGGTGGCCTCCTGCTGGGACTGCTGGGAGGCCGGGGTGATCTTGGTCACCTTGAACACGTACCACCCGAACTGGGTCTTGACCGGACCCACGAGCTACTCCCTTCTTGGCGGCGAACACAGCGGTGTCCAGCGCCTTCTCCTGCTGGCCCTTGGCCACGGCCGGCAGCTTGCCGCCCTGGGCCTTCGAGGCCTCGTCGATCGAGTACGTCTTGGCCACGGCCTTGAAGTCCTGCCCGCCCTCGAGGGCGCTCTTCGCCTGGTTGGCCTTGTCCTCCGACTTCGTGAGAACGATCAGCAGGTCGCGCCGCTCGGGCTGCGCGAACCGCTTCTTGTTCTTCTCGTAGTACTCCTGCACGTCCTCGTCGGAGACCTTGCTGGCGTCCTTGGTCACCTTCTGGGTGAGCTTCTGCTGGAGCTGGTCCAGCTTGACCCGGAAGAGGATGTCCTCCTCGTTCATGCCCGAGGTCTTGAGGAAGGCCTGGTACGCCTTGTCGGTCGGGAACGACGCCTTCTTCTGGTCGGCGAACGAGCTCTTGACCTCGGCGTCGGAGACCTTGATGCCCTGCTTGTCGGCCTCCTGCTGGACCCACGCCGACTGGATCAGGAACTGCATGACCTCGCGCTTGAGCGTGTCGTACTCCGTCTGACACTGCTTCTTGAGGGCTGGCCTCGGTGGGCGCCTTCTGGCCCTTGGCCACCGGGGTCTTCTCCTTGGCCGCGACGCAGGCCGTGAAGTCGGGCGGATCCGGCACGGCGGCCTGTCCGGCCTGCGCCTGGCCGCTGGCCGCGGTCTTCAGCCACTTGTCGAAGTCCTCTTGGCTGATGGTCTTGTCGCCGACCTTGGCGACGGCTCCGGTGGGCACATCGTTACCGCAGCCGGCGAACACGGCGACGCCGAGACCGACCAGCGCGATGCTGAGCATGGACCTGAGGGGGGCGTAAGTCATTGAGAGCATGTCTAGGACGTGTTCGTAAAGGTGCGCTAAGCGGAAGCGCGCGCCGGAGAGGCAGGGTCAGGGCCCGGCGCGGTCGCGAAGGGTAGCAATGCTTCTCCCCGCGTCCGCCGCATTGTCGAATCAGGCCGCCGGTTCGGGCTGCGGGCGGGTGGCCACTTCCAGCACGGCCTCCGCCACCGCCACCACGGCGGGGAAGCGCTCGGCGGCGTCGTCGGGCACGCGGACCCGAACCGTGCTGCGCCCGGATTCGTAGACGGCCTCCGGGATCAGCGCGCGCAGCGCCTTGGCTCCGGCCGAGTCGAGCTCGATCGGCGCCACCGCCAGCCGCCCGCCCTTGAAGTCCACCGTGCGCGCCCCCGCGCGCCCGAGCTTGATGCGCGCGTCCTGAAGCTTGATCAGGTTGTCGAGCGGCTCGGGCACCGGGCCGAAGCGGTCCTCGAGCTCCTCCCGGAGAAGGATCAGGTCGGCCACCTCGCGGGCGCCCGCCACCCGCCGGTGGAGCTCGATCTTGGCCGCCTCGTAGGGCACGTAGTCCCCGGGCACGTACGCGTCCACGGGGAGATCCATGCGCACCGGCTCGGCCGCCTCCTCGGCCGAGTCGGCCGCCAGCAGCCGCACGGCCTCGTCGAGCATGCCCATGTAGAGCTCGAAGCCCACCGCGGCCACGTGGCCCGACTGGTCCGCGCCCAGCAGGTTGCCCGCGCCCCGGATCTCGAGGTCGCGCATGGCGATCTTGAACCCGGAGCCGAGCTCGGTGTAGTCCGAGAGCGTGGACAGCCGCGCGGCGGCGTCCTCGGAGAGCGCGGCCGAGGAGGGGTAGAGGAGGTACGCGTAGGCCCGCTCCCGGGAACGCCCGACCCGCCCGCGGATCTGGTAGAGCTGGGCCAGCCCGAGCTCGTCCGCACGCTCCACGATCAGCGTGTTCGCGCTCGCGATGTCGAGCCCCGACTCCACGATCGTGGTGCACACCAGCACGTCGGCGCCGCCGCGCAGGAAGTCGAGCATCACCTTCTCGAGCTCCCCGTCGGCCATCTGGCCGTGGGCCACGGCCACGCGGGCGCTCGGCACCATCGCGCGGACGCGCTCGGCGGTCTCGTCGATCGTGTCCACGCGGTTGTGGAGGAAGAAGGCCTGGCCCTTGCGCTCCAGCTCGCGCTCGATCGCTCGCTTGACCAGCTCCTCGTCGTAGTCGCCCACGTAGGTGCGCACGGGCCTGCGGCCCTCCGGCGGGGTCTCGATCACCGAGATGTCGCGCAGGCCGGCGAGCGACATCTGCAGGGTGCGCGGAATCGGCGTGGCCGAGAGCGACAGCACGTCCACCCGGAGCCGCAGCTGGCGCAGCAGCTCCTTCTGCTTCACGCCGAATCGCTGCTCCTCGTCCACGATCAGCAGGCCGAGGTCCTTCGGCCGCACGTCGCGGGAGAGCAGCCGGTGGGTCCCGATCATCACGTCCACGCTTCCGGCGGCGAACCCGCTCAGCGCGGTGCGTACCTCCGCGGCGGACCGGAAGCGCGAGGCCACCTCGATCTTGATCGGGTAGTCCCGCATCCGCTCGGAGAAGGTGCCGAAGTGCTGCTGGGCGAGCACCGTGGTGGGCACGAGGAACATCACCTGCTTGCCGTCCTCCACCGCCTTGAAGGCGGCGCGCAGCGCCACCTCGGTCTTGCCGTAGCCCACGTCTCCGCAGATCAGGCGGTCCATCGGCCGCGCCTCCTCCATGTCGGCGCGCACGGCCTCGATCGCGTCGAGCTGGTCCGGCGTCTCGCGGTAGGGGAAGCTCGCCTCGAACTCCGTGAGCCACTCGCCGTCGCGGGCGAAGGCGTGCCCGGCGCGCCGCCGCCGTTCCGCGTAGAGGTTGATCAGCTCGCCGGCCAGGGCCTCGGCGGCGCGGCGGGCCTTGAGCTTCATCTGCTCCCACTGCTTGCCGCCCAGCTTCGAGAGCGGCGGGTCTCCGGCGTCGGCGCCGACGTAGCGGCTGATCTTGTGCAGCTGGTCGCTGGGGACGAAGACGCGGTCCCCGTCCTTGTACTCGAGCTCGAGGTAGTCGCGGGTGATTCCCCCCACCGTCTTCGTCTCGAAGCCCACGAACTTGGCGATGCCGTGGTCCTCGTGCACCACCGCTGAGCCCGCCCGCAGCTCGGTGAAGGAGGCGATGGCCGCGCCGCCCGCCGTGCGCGGGCCGGACGGGCGCTCGGAGCGCCGGTTGCGCAGCAGGCGGTGCTCGGGCAGCACCGCCAGCTTCAGGCCCGGCGCGAGGAATCCCTCGCGCAGGCCGGCGTGGGCGAAGGTCACCCCCGGCTGGGAGGAGGCGGGCCTGTCCGTCGAGGAAGTCGGCGTGGACGCGGGCCAGGTTGTAGCGGGCGCGCTCGGCCTCGCCCGCGGCGCGCCCAGGCCACGAACGTGCGGTAGCCGGAGCGCACGAGCTTCTCCAGCTCGGGCTCGGCCTCCTTCAGGGAGCGGGCCGCCGTATCGGCGCTCTGCGCCCGGAACTCGTGAGGCTGGTCCTGAGACGATGCTGGACAGGCGCAGCTCGGCGCGTGCGGTGAGCGCCGCGTCCAGCCGGTCGGGCGGCACGTAGAGGTGGTGCGCGTCCTCGTCGTGGAAGCTCGCGGTCACGTCGTCCCAGTAGTCGCGCAGCGACGGAGCGAGCTCCTCCTCGGCCGCCACCGCGATCAGCGCGTCGGCCGGCACCAGGTCGAGCATCTCCCGGAAGCGGTCCACGGGCAGCACGTCGGCCACGTCCGGCCGCTCGGACTCGTCGGTGGATGCCGCCATCTCGGCCAGCTCACGGTGCTCGGGCGCCAGCTCCGCGGCCGGAGCGATCTCCACCCGCTCGGCCTCCTCCAGCGAGCGCTGGGTGAAGGTCGAGAACCAGGTGAGGCGCTCCACCTCCACGTCGAAGAGCTCGCAGCGCACGGCGCGCTCCTCGGTGGCCGGGTAGACGTCCAGGATGTCCCCGCGTACGGCGAACTGGCCGCGGTTCTCCACCTGGTCCACGCGCTCGTACCCGCAGGCCACGAGCTGGTCGGCCGTCTCGTCCAGGTCCATCAGCCCGCCCTTCTCGATCTCGAAGCCGTGCGGGCGCAGGTCGGGATCGGGCACCTTCTCGGCCAGTGCCACGGCGGAGGTCACCAGCACGGCCGCGCCCTCCGCCCAGGAGGGCGTCCAGCGCGGCGATGCGCAGGCCCACGAGGTGGGGCGGCGGCGCCAGATGGGACTCGTAGCGCACTCCCCGGGCGGGGTAGAAGCGCACCGGGCGCGGCGAGAGGTAGGTGCGCAGGTCGGCCGCCAGATCCCGGGCCGCGCGATCGTCGCCGGCCACCACGAGCGCGGGCCGCTCGGGATCCATGTCGATCAGGGACGCGAGCAGATAGGGCCGCAGGCTCGAGGAGACGAACACGCGCTGCGGCTCCTTGCGCGCGGCCTCCGCGAGGTCGGTGACCTCGGGGGTCTCGTGTGCGTATGTGAGGAGCGAGCGGAGCATGCGACGCGGCCGCCCGGCGGCGCCGCGCGGCTCGTCCCTCGATTGTATGCGGCGCCCTCGCCTAGGAGATCAGGCGCTCGAGGGCGTCGGCGGAGTCCTCCACGAGCGCTCGCACCTCGTCCTTGGGCTCGCGGAAACGCCCCAGCACCCAGGCCGAGACGATCTCCGGATCGGTGCTGTCCGGGCGCCCCACACCCACCCGGATCCGGTGGAAGTCGGGGCTCCCGAGCCCCTGCTTCAGGGACTTCAGGCCGTTGTGGCCGGCCAGCCCGCCGCCGAGGCGGGCCTCGATGCGCCCGAACGGCAGGTCGATCTCGTCGTGGATGGCCACCACCCGCTCCAGCGGCACGCCGAGCGCGCCGCGCGCGGGGCCGGCGGAGTTGCCGGAGTCGTTCATGTGCGTCTGCGGGAGCAGGACCCCGACGCGCGGGCCGCCGGGCCCGGTGCGGCCGTCGGTGTAGAGGCCGGCGTAGCGCGAGCGGGCCTTCGGCAGGCCCCAGCGCTGCGGCGGCCACGTTGGCCACCTCGAAGCCGATGTTGTGGCGGGTGCGCGCGTAGCGATCACCCGGGTTGCCCAGGCCGACGATCAGCCAGTCGACCCTGCCGCCACCCTCATCCCCGCCATCGCCGGAGCGGCGGCGGAACAGGCTCAGGAGTCCTCGCCCTCCGAGGAGTCGCCGCCACCCTCGTCGCCGCCGGCTGTCGCCGGCCTCCTCGCCCTCGGCGGCCTCGCCCTCCTCGCCGACCAGCTCGGTCTCCTCCTCGATCTCCTCCGGCTCCTCGACCTCGGTGGGCACGACGACCGTGGCCACGATCGTCTCCTCGAGGTCATCGAGGAACTCGACGCCCTCGGGCGGGGTCAGCTCCGAGAGGTGCATCGTGGCCGCGATCTCCATCCCGGAGACGTCGACGGTGATGTAGTCGGGAATGGCGGTGGGCAGCGCCTCGATCTGGAGCTGGTGGGCGACCTGCTCCATCACGCCGCCCTCCTTCACGCCGGGCGCGTCCTCCGCGCCCTCGATGTGGACGGCCACCGGCGCCTGGATCTTCTCGTCCAGCCGCACCTCGAGCAGGTCGATGTGCATCACGTCGCCGCGAACCGGGTGCAGCTGCTGGTCCTTCACGATCACCGGCCGGGTCTTCGTGCCCGCCGATCTCGAGGTCGATCAGGGCCGACCCGTCCACGAGCACCTTGCGCAGAACGCGGGAGTCCACCTTGAACGACACGCAGTCGCCGTCGGTGCCGCCGTAGACGATGCCGGGCACCAGGCCGGTCCTGCGCAGGCGGCGCACGGCACGGCTGCCGTGCTCGGGCCGTTCGTCGACGCTGAGAGTGGGTCGCTTTGAGTCCGCCATCCGGCGCGCCAGTGTAGCGGGGGGCGGCTGCCGACCTATCCTCACCTGAGCGTGGCCGAGCACGACGACAGACCGATTCCGACCGGCCGGGTGCGCCGCACGGCGGAGGTGGGATCGGTTCTCGGCTCCCAGGGCGCCCGCTACGCCGGCACCCGCGCGGCCAACCTGGCCCGCTCCCCGGACGCGCGTGCCGAGGCGCTGGAGCGCCGCCATCTCGAGGCCGCGGAGCGGATGGTGCAGACGCTGGGCCGGATGAAGGGCGCGGCGATGAAGATCGGCCAGCTCGCCTCCTTCATCGACACCGAGTTCCTTCCCCCGGAGTACCGCGAGCTCTACCAGGAGCAGCTGGCCTCGCTGCGCACCTCGGCGCCGCCGATGCCGTGGAAGAAGGTGGAGCGCGTGCTGCGCTCCGAGTGGGACGAGCCGCCGGAGGAGCTGTTCGAGAGCTTCGACCGGGAGGCCGTCCGCGGCCGCCTCGATCGGGCAGGTGCACCGCGCCGTGCTGTGCGACGGGCGCGCGGTGGCGGTGAAGATCCAGTACCCGGGCGTGGCCGACGCGATCCGGGCCGACATGCAGAACGCCGGCATGCTGATGCGCATGGCCAAGGCCCTGGCGCCCGGGCTGGACGCCAAGGCGGCGGCCGAGGAGCTCCGGGAGCGGGTGATGGAGGAGCTCGACTACGAGCTCGAGGCCCAGAACCAGCGCTCCTTCGCCCGGGCCTACCGCGACCACCCGTTCATCTACGTGCCCGACGTGCTGACCCGCCTCTCGACCGAGCGGGTGCTGGTGTCCGAGTGGGTGGACGGGGTGGGCTTCGACGAGGTCCTGTCCCGGCCCGCAGGAGGAGCGGGACCGCTTCGGCGAGATCGTCTACCGCTTCTGCTTCGGGTCGATCTACCACCTCCAGCACTTCAACGCCGACGCCCATCCCGGGAACTACCTGCTGATGGGCGACGGGCGCGTGGCCTTCATCGACTTCGGCATGACCAAGCAGCTCGACCGCAGCCAGATCGACCTGGAGGTGGCCGCCCTCGAGGCGATCTTCGCCGAGGATCCCGAGCAGCTCCGGGTGGCGCTGCACGACCTCGGCTTCCTGCGCGACCCGCGCAAGGTGGACGCCGAGGAGCTGATGCACCACGTCCGCGTGATCGGCGGCTGGTACATGGAGGACCGCGAGGTGACCGTGGACTCCTTCCGCGTGATGGAGGCGATCTCGGCCGTGTCCGACCCGCGCTCCGAGTTCTACCGGCTGGTCCGCCGCGAGAACCTGCCGGCGAACGAGCTGATGGGCCGCCGCATGGAGACCGGGGTGCTGGCCGTGCTGGCCCAGCTCCAGGCCACGCGCAACTGGTACCGCATCGGCCGCGAGTGGTGGTTCGGCGACCCGCCGGCCACCGAGCTGGGTCGACCAGGAGTGGGCCTACTTCGAGGGGCGGGGCGAGCGCTAACCGGTAGCCCATCCCGGGCTCGGTGATCAGGTGGCGCGGATGGGCGGGGTCGGGCTCGAGCTTGCGGCGCAGCTGGGCCATGTAGACGCGCAGGTAGTTGGTCTCGGTCTCGTAGGCCGGGCCCCAGACCTCCTGCAGGAGCTGCGCGCTGGGCGACGAGCTTGCCCTCGTTGCGGATCAGCACCTCGAGCAGGTGCCACTCGGTCGGTGTGAGGCGGACCGGCGTCGCCGTCCGGCGTCGCGCCTGCTTGGCGGCGAGGTCGATCGTGAAGCTCGCCGTCTCGACGACCGGGGCGTCCGGGTCCGCCGGCCGCTGCGGCGCAGCGCGGCGCGCAGGCGCGCGAGCAGCTCGTCCATCCCGAACGGCTTGGTCACGTAGTCGTCGGCGCCGGCGTCGAGCGCGACGACCTTGTCGTCCTGCGCCTGGCGCGCCGAGAGCACGATGATCGGCGCCTGGCGTCCAGCCGCGCAGGCCCTCGATCACCTCGGTGCCGTCCATGTCGGGCAGGCCGAGGTCGAGGACGACGACATCGGGCGGCTGGCTGGCGCGCCGCGGCGAGCGCCGCCGCCGCCGTCGGCGGCGGCGGTCACCTCGTAGTCGCGCGCGCGGAGGTTGATCGCGAGCGCCCGGCGCAGGCCGGGCTCGTCCTCGACGACCGAGGACCGCGCGTCACTCGTGCGCGAGCGGCAGCCGCAGGCGCATCGTCAGCCCGCCGCCGGGCGATCGGTCGGCGATCAGCACGCCGCCCATCGCCTCGACGAACCCGCGCGCGACGCGTCAGCCCGAGGCCGACGCCGCCGCTGCCGCGGTCGTCGAGGCGCTGGAACGGCTCGAACAGTCGCTCGCGCTGCTCCTGCGGGCACGCCCGGGCCGTGGTCGACGACCTCGAGCTTCGCGCTCTCGCGCCCGGCGATGGCGCGTGACCTCGATCGGGCCTGCCGCCGGCGCCGTGGCGCAGCGCGTTGTCGAGCAGGTTGGCGAGCACGCGCTCGAGCAGGCCGGGGTCGGCCTGCACGAGCGGCAGGTCCTCGGGCACGTCGACCGTCGACGCGCTCCGCCGGCGCCGGGCACGGCGAGCACCGCGGCGCCGACCACCTCGTCGAGCGCGACCGGCCTGGACTGCACGCTCAGCGCGCCGGCCTGCAGGCGGCTGGCGTCGAGCAGGTTGGCGACGATCGCGTCGAGCCGGTCGGCGGACTCCTCGATCGTCGCCAGCAGCTCGTCGCGCTCGCTCGTCGGACCAGTCGACGTCGCGTCTGGCGCAGGCTGCTGACCGACGGCCTTGATCGCCGGCAAGCGGCGTGCGCAGGTCGTGGCCGACGCGCGGCCAGCAGCGCGGTGCGCTGGCGGTCGACGGTCGCGAGCGTCGCGCGCCTCCGCGCGCCTGCGCGCTCAGCTGGCGGCCCTCGTAGGCGGTCTGGGCGGCCGCCGCGAAGGCCTGCAGCACCCGCTGGTCCTCGGCGAACAGCGCCGGCCCGCGGCCGACCAGCCGCAGGTCGCGGCCCGATCGGCACGTCGAAGCGCAGCGGCGCCTCCTCGCCCGGCGGGGCCCAGCCCGCCTGCTCGACGTCGATCCACTCGCCGACGCGCGCTCGCGCGCCTTCAGCGCGACCGACTCCATCCCGAACGTCGTCGCGCGCCCGCTCGAGGACGCCGTGCAGCGTCTCGCTCGTCGTCGAGGTCGGCGCCGGCCAGCGCCGACAGCGTCTCGGCCTCGCGCGCGCGCCTGCTCGGCGGCGCGCGCGCGCCGCGCGGCGAGCTCGACCGCGCCGCTGACGATCGCCGCGACGACCACGAAGACGACCAGCGCGAGCGCCTGGTCGCCGTGGGCGACGTCGAGCGTGTGCAGCGGGCTCGACGAAGAAGTAGTTGATCAGCAGCGCCGCGGCGATCGCCGGAGCGAGCGCCGACGACCATCCCGCCGACGACGGCGATCGACGACGACCGCGAGCAGGTAGAGCAGCACCTGGCCCTCGAGCGAGAGGTCGTCGCCGAGCGCTGTCGAGCAGCAGGGTCAGCAGCGGCAGCGCCGACGACGGCGAGCGCGAGCCCCGCCAGCTGGCGCCGGCGGCCGAGGCCCGGTCCGGGCGCCGCGCGCGTGGGCACCGGCTCGTCGAGCAGGTCCTCGGCGCGCACGTAGGTGACGGGTCTCGCGGCGCTCATCGCTCGCCGCCGAGCACCCACGGCACGCTCGTCACCGTCACCGACGGCTCGAACAGCAGCCGCGCCTTGAGCCGCAGCGCGGTCTGGTTGTGCAGCAGGTTCTGCCACCAGTGCCCGACGACGTACTCGGGGATGATGATCGAGATGACGTCGCCTGGGTGCTCGCGCCGCAGCTGGCGCACGTAGCAGCAGCAGCGGGCGGACGGTCTCGCGGTAGGGCGACTCGATCACGACGAGCGGCACCGGCACGCCGCGCTGCTCCCATTCGCGCGGCAGCGGGTCGTCGACGTCGTCGGCCGACGACCTTCACCGCGCGCAGCGTCGCCGGGCGGTGGCCTGGGCGAAGGCCAGCGCCCGCAGCGTCGGCGCGAGCAGGTTCGAGACGAGCACGACCGCGTGGATCTGCGCCGGGCAGCGCGACGCCGGAGGCGGTCGGCGCGAGCTCGTCGGCCGACCGGCCGGTAGTGGCGGGCGACCGCCTTCATCGCCAGCGAACAGGATCGGCGCCGCGAGCACGACGATCCAGGCGCCCTGCGGCGAACTTCGTCACCAGCACGATCACGAACACGAGCCCGGTGGCGACCGCGCCCGGCGGCGTTGAGCGCCTGCTTGCGCCGCAGCGCCGCGGCGCTCGCGTCGCGCGGCGCTGTCGGATCGCCGCGACCAGTGGCGCACCATCCCGGCCTGGCTGAGCGTGAACGAGAGGAAGACGCCGAGGATGTAGAGCTGGATCAGCCGCGTGACCTCGGCGTTGAAGGCGACGATCAGCAGCGCCGCGACGAGCGCCAGCAGCACGATCCCGTTGGAGAACACGAGCCGGTCGCCGCGGTGCGAGAGCTGGTGCGGCAGGTAGCCGTCGCGGCCCGAGCAGCGACGACAGCACCGGGAAGCCGTTGAACGCCGTGTTCGCGGCGAGGATCAGGATCGCCGCGGTGAAGCCCTGCAGCAGGAAGAACGGCGCGGTCGTCGCCGAACGTCGCCAGCCCGATCTGGCTCAGCGCGGTGCGCTGCTCGTCGCCGGCGGAAGCCCGATCAGCGCCGACGGGTCCTCGGCCATGTGGACGTGGCGAGCAGCGCCAGCGCCGTGATGCCGGCGAACATCGTCGTCGCGAGCACGCCCATGATCACGCAGCGTCGTCGCCGCGTTGCGGCTCTTCGGCGGCTCGAACGCCGGGCACGCCGTTGGACACCGCCTCGACGCCGGTCAGCGCCGTGCAGCCCGAGGCGAAGGCCCGCAGGACGAGGAAGACGGTGAGCAGCCCGCCGGTCTCGCGCGACCTGCTCGCAGCTGGTAGTGCGCGCTCTCGGCGGTGATCCCGGCGCCGAAGGCGATCTTCGCGAAGCGCGACGGCGAGCATCGCGTAGATCGCCAGCACGAACCCGTAGGTCGGGACCGCGAACGCGCGCCCGGACTCCTTGACGCCGCGCAGGTTCACCGACGGTCAGCAGCGACCACGAAGCCGAGCGACAGCGCGACCGCGTGGCGGCGCAGCGACGGCACGGCGCTCGTGATCGCCGCGACGCCCGCGACCACCGAGACCGCGACGGTCAGCACGTAGTCGATCAGCAGCGCCGAGGCCGCGACCAGCGACGCGTCCTCGCCGAGGTTCGCGCGGCTGACGGCGTAGGCGCCGCCGCCGTTCGGATACGCTGGCACGTCTGCCGGTACGACGCCACGACGATCACCAGCAGCAGCGACCACCGCGGCGCCGAGCCACGGCGTCAGGTGCAGCAGCGCGAGCCCGCCGAGCCCGAGCACGAGCACGATCTGCTCGGTCGCGTAGGCGACCGACGACAGCGGGTCCGAGCAGAACACCGGCAGCGCGAGCCGCTTCGGCAGCAGCGTCTCGCCGAGCCGGTCGCTGCGCAGCGGCTCGCCGACGATGAGACGCGATACGACACCGGCGTTTGACGCCATGCCTCGGTTCTAGCCCGCCCCGCGGGCTGGACGCCAGGCCTTGACGGCTTTCTAACCCTCGCGCGGCCGATCCTGACGCGGCCTTAACGGCCAGGCGCCTCCGGGGCTAGAAGAGCTGGTTCTCGCCGGCGAAGATCTCGGACACGGAGTCGTCCAGGAAGATCCGCCGGATCGAGTCGGTGAGGATGTCCGCGCAGGTGAGCTGCCGGACCAGGCCCGACGGGGCGCCGCTGCGGAGCGGGACGGTGTCCGTGACCACGATGCCCTCCAGCGGAGAATTGGAGAGCGTCTCGAACGCGTTCCCGGCGAACAGCCCGTGGGTGGCCACGGCGTACACGCTGTCGGCCCCCTCGTCGCGCACCGTCTGGGCGGCGGCGGCGAGCGTGCCGCCGGTGCCGATGATGTCGTCGACGATCACCGCCGTCTTGCCCTTGACGTCACCGATCACGGTCCCGATCTCGGCCACGCCCTGGGCCGGGCGCTCCTTCTCCAGGAGCGCGTAGGGCGCGCCGACCTTGCGCGCGAAGTTCCGCACCAGCTTCACGCGGCCGGCGTCCGGGGCGATGATGGCCAGGTCGTGGCCGCCGAGGTGGTCCTGCACGAAGCGGCGTGAGGATCGGCATGGCGGTCATGTGGTCCACCGTCTTCGAGAAGAAGCCCTGCACCTGCCCGGCGTGGAGGTCCATGGTGACCAGGCGGTCGATGCCCGCCACCTCCAGCAGCTCGGCCACGAGGCGCGCGGAGATGGGCTCGCGCGGCGCCGACTTCTTGTCCTGGCGCGAGTACCCGTACCACGGGCAGACGGCGATGATCCGGTGGGCCGAGGCGTGCTTGGCCGCGTGGACCATCAGCAGCAGCTCCATGAGCGAGTCGTTCGCGGTGAGGCCCTCGCGCTCGTGGCCGGCGATCGACTGGACGATGAACAGGTCCGCGCCGCGGATGGACTCGCCGTAGCGGCAGTACACCTCACCGTCGGGAAAGGTCTTGAGCCCGGCGTCCACCGGCGAGAGGTTCAACCGGCTGGCGATCCTCGCCCCCAGCTCCTGGCTCGCCCGGCCGGCCGCGATCATCAGCCGCTTCTCGTAGCCGGCGACGATGCTCGTGCCGGGTGCCGGCGCGGTGACGGTGTCCAGGGGCTTGCTCACTTCTTCGGCTCGTCCTTCTCTTCCATCCGGTCCGCGTAAGAGTCGACGTTCCTCTGCTTGGCCCGGGCGATCCCCAGCGCTCCCTCGGGCACGTCTCCCGTGATCACCGAACCGGCACCAGTGTACGCGCGGTCCCCGACGTCGACGGGGGCCACGAGCGAGGTGTGGATGCCCGTCTTGACCCCCGAGCCGACGCTGCGTCCGGTGCTTCCGGCGGCCGTCGTAGTTGGCGGTGATCGTGCTGGCGCCGAGGTTGCTGCCCTCGCCCACGTCGGCGTCCCCGATGTAGGACAGGTGGGGCACCTTGGCCCCCGCGCCCACATCCGAGTTCTTGACCTCCACGAAGGTGCCGACCTTCGCTCCCTCGCGCAGGACGGTGCCCGGGCGCAGGTAGGCGAAGGGACCCACGCTGGCGTTCTCGCCCACGTCCGCCTCGACCAGATAGGAGTGCACCACCCTGCTCCCGTCGCCGATACGGGAGTCGGTGACCGTGGTGTGCGGCCCGATCTCCGCCCCCGCGCCCACGACCGTCCGGCCCACGAGGCTCACGCCCGGCCCGATCACCGTGTCCTCGCCGATCGAGACGCCGGCCTCCACGCGGGTGGTGGCGGGCTGGAGGAAGGTGACCCCCTCGCGGGCCAGGTCCTCGAGGATGCGCATCTGGGCCACCGCCTCGGCCCGCATCAGGTCGGCGCGGTCGTTGACGCCGAGGGCGCCGCTCGGCGTCGTGCGTCAGATGGGTGGCGATGTGCTCGCCGCGGTCGCGCATGACCTGGATCGCGCCCGTCAGGTAGCGCTCGCCGCCCTGGGCGGCCACCACGTCGAGGGCGGACAGCAGGGCGACGGGGTCGAAGGCGTAGGTGCCGAGGTTGACCTCGCGGATGGCCAGCTCCTCCGCGGGCACGCCATCCGGGTTCTTCGTCTCCACGATGCGGGTCACCGAGCCGTCGCCGTCACGCACGATGCGCCCGTATCCCGCCGGGTCGAGGTTCTCGGTGGTGAGCACGGTGGCGGTGGCGCCCTCGTCGTTGTGGGAGCCCAGCAGGCCGGTGAGGTGCTCGGCCGAGACGAGCGGATGGTCGCCCGAGAGGATCACCACGGCGCCGGCCCCGTCCTCGAGGTGATCGCGGGCGGCCAGCACGGCGGCCCCGGTGCCCTCGCCGTCGGTCTGCTCGGCGAGCTCCACGCCCTCGGGCAGGCCCTCCGCCACGCCGTCGCCCGGGCGGACCACGCAGACGATGCGGCGCGCTCCGGCCTCGCGACCGGCGTCCACCACCCAATCGAGCATGGGCTTGCCGCACACGCGGTGGAGAACCTTGGGGACGTCCGACCGCATGCGGGTCCCCCGTCCGGCGGCCATTATGAGGACGGTGAAGGGCTCCGCCATGAGTTCTTGAGCGTACCGGCGAAAGCCGCTATCAGGACGCCTTGCAATCCCGCTGAGCTGGGGAGGGAGGAATCGAACCCACCATTCTCTGGACCAAAACCAGATGTCTTGCCATTAGACGACTCCCCACCGAAGGCGTGGCGAAAGTATCCCTCAGCGGTCCTTCTGCTCCAGCGGCACGCGGCCGGCCTCGGCGCCCTTCTCGTGCGCGGGACCGCCGGGCGCGTGGATGCCCAGCACCCTCATGGCCTTGAGGCCGAGGGACAGCCGCTCGCGGCCGTCCGTGGACGACACGTCGAGGCCCGACAGGTCGCGCACCCGCTCCAGGCGGTAGCGGATCGTGTGCCGGTGGGTGAACAGGCGCTCGGCCGTGCGGGCCACGTTGCCGTCCGCGTCGAGAAAGCTCTCGAGGGTCCGCACGAGGTCCGTCTCGTACTGCTCGTCGTAGTCCACCAGCGGGGCCACCGTCTCCTCGAAGAAGCCCTGGAGCTCGCTGCGGGTCCTCGCTCATCGCCGGGAGCAGCAGCCGGTAGGCCCCGGTCTCCTCGAACGACAGCTCCTCGAGGCCCCGGGCCTCGGCCACGTTGGCGGCCAGCAGCGCCTCGGTGCCGGCGCGGTGGAGGTCGGATGGGTCCCCGGCGTGGCGGCTCACCGCCACCGTGAGCGTGTGTCCCGGGAGTCCGGTCTCCATCTCTCGGTGGACGGCCGCCGCGATACGGCGCGCCGCGCCCACATCGGAGCCCGGAGCCAGGATCACGAGCTCCCGCCCGCCGTTTGTCGCGTTCTCGCCCGCTGCCCCGGCGCGCCCGTGACGAGCCGACCAGCTGGGCGCGGCCAGCGCGGCCAGGGCGGTGCGCTCCACCGCTCGAGCGCCGCGCTCGGCCACCGTGAGCACCCGGGCCCGCCAGTCGCCCTCCTCGGTGTGCTGCGGGCGCGCACGAACCACGAGCACGCTGGCGCCCTCGGAGAGGTCGCACCCGAGCTCCGAGGAGCGCGCGGCGATCGTCTTCGCGTCCGTGACCTTCCGGCAGAGCAGATCGTTCACGAAGTCGGCCACCGCCGCCTCGCTCGCGCGCTCCGGGGCCTTCGCCCGGTCCAGCTCGAGCGCCAGCAGGTTGGCCACGATCCGCAGCACGGCCGGGCGGCGGCTCGATCCCGCGGGATCGGTAGCGCACGTGGCCCACCACGGACTCGGCCACCGTCAGCTCGAGTCTCTGGGTGTCTCCCTCCCCCGCCATCACCGCCCGTTCGTCCTCCGGGGAGGCGCACGCCACGGCCAGCACGCTGCTCGAGGAGTCGAGCACGATCACGCTCGCGCCCAGCGCGTTGCCCGCTGCCCGTGCGACGCTCGGCAGGCCGGTTCCGGCCTCCACCGCCTCGGAGACCTCGTCGAGCGCGTCCAGGAACGAACGCGGCTCGGAAGTGGGCCCGCCGGTCGCACGCACCGGATTGTGCGAAACCGACATGTCCCGATCGTACCGCCGGTTACTGAATGCGACCGATGGATTCCGCCCAGAGAGCGGGGTCGCCGCCGCGCTACGCGTACTTGTCGTAGCTCCACACGATCGCGAGGCCGATCGCGCTGCCGGCACCCAGGAGCGTGCCGAGGATGAAGAGGGTGAGGAACCCCGCCGCGATCTTCTCCCACACGCGCCCGTAACAGCGCAGCGCGGGCATGAGGATCAGGCCGGCGTAGCAGGAGACCGTGAGTCCGGCCGCGAGGGCGAGGGTGATCTCGGTGGTCGAGAGGTCGGTCATCTAGCGAGTGGCCCGGGACGGCTCGGCGGGCCGGCGCTCATTGTTGCGAACGTAAGAGACGATCAGCGCGACCGTGGCCAGGAGGCCGAAGACGGCCGCTCCGAGCGCCCACCCGCCAACCACATCCGACCAGTAGTGGGCGCGCAGGTAGACGCGGGAGAGTCCGATGGCCGCGGCCAGCACCAGCGAGCCGGTGATGATCGCCGCCTGCCGGGCAACCCCGCGGTGGCGCGTGAGCACCACCGCCACCGCCACCCAGATCGTGGAGTAGGCGGCGTGCCCGCTCGGCCATGCGGACTCCGAGGTGTCCACCAGCGGGCCCGCGGGCCGGGGCCGGTCCACCGCCTCCTTGGCCAGGTCCACCCCGAAGTACACGATCGCGGAGCCCAGCAGCAGCACGGCGAGCTCCACGTACCGGCTCTGGGAGATCAGCACGATCGATGCCACCACCACCAGCGCGGCCACGGTGGGGAACGAGCCGAGGTCGCTCACCACCTTGGCCACGTCCACCGCCCAGTCCGGCGCGCAGGTGGCGCCCGATGTCGAAGAACCTGCGATCCAGCGTGGTCAGCGACGTGGATCCGGAGACGATCTCCGCGTAGAAGATGAACACGTACGCGCCCGCTCCTCCCACGGCGGCCGCGGTGGTGACCTCGAGCCCGATCCCGCCCGGGGTGAGCCGGTCCCACAGGAATCGGACCTCCGGGGCCGAGGACGCGCACCAGCGGCCGGATGAGCCCGCGGTACAGCGGGCGGCCGACGGCGAACAGCGGCCGCACCGCGGGGTGGCGCTCGTGGGCCAGGAGCCACGCACGGATGTCGTCGCGGCGGCGGTAGGCCGTGACCACTCCGACGATCACCCCGACCGTGATCCCGAAGCCGAACACCGCCTGCCCGGCGAGGTGCGCGACGCGGTCGAAGGAACGCCAGAAGATGTACCCGAGTACGCAGAAGATCGTGGCCCACAGGCCGGTGCCGACGATGCTGAAGGGAATGAAGCGCCGGTACGGGAGACCGGAGGAGCCGGCCACGAACGGCGCGAGGGCGCGGACCAGGCCGATGAAGCGGCCGATCAGGATCGTCTTGCCGCCGTGGCGGTCGAAGTACCCCTCCACCTGTTCGAGGCGCTCGTGGGTGATCTTCACCTTCGGGCCGTGCTTCTCCAGGAAATTTCGGCCGAGGCGCCGGCCGATGAAGAAGCTCGCCGTGTCGCCGAGCACCGCGCACACCCAGACCAGGCCGATCAGGGGAAGCAGGTCGATCTCGCCCTGGCCGGCGATCACGCCGCCGGCGATCACCACCGTCTCCCCCGGCGCGATCAGGCCCACGAAGGCCCCGGTCTCGAGGAAGGCCATCACGCCCACCAGCGCGTAGGTCCAGGGGCCCAGCGCCTCCGCGATGTCCTCGATCGCCTCCTTGGGATCGGGCAGGGCGGACAGCACGCCGCTGGCGTAGACCGCCAGGCCGAGGGCCAGCAGGATCAGGCCGGCCTTGCGCTCGAACTCGAGGCGTCGCCAGCGCCACACCACGTAGGCGGCGAGGAGGGCGGCGATGACGGCCCCCGCGATGTGGCTCGCGGACACGGCCCGCACTGTAGGGCCGGGTCAGGTCTCGCGCAGCTTCGTGACCAGCGCGCCCTCGACCCGCGCGGCGGCGCGGCGGGCGTCCGGCTCATTCGCGAAGAGCCCGAAGCAGGTGGGGCCGGACCCGCTCACCCCGGCCCCCAGCGCCCCGGAGGAGCGAATGGCCTCGAGTGGGCCGCGCAGGTCCGGGCGCAGCGAGATCGCGGCCTCGCCGAGGTCGTTCTCCACCGCCGCGGCCAGCACCGCCGGCTTCCGGCCGGCAAGTCGCCGGAGAGGACCGGGGTCGAGATGGGCGCGCCAGCCGCGCAGGCGGTCGAGCTCGGCGTAGACCTCGCCGGCGCTCAGCCCCTGCTCCTGAGGGACCAGAACCACCGCCAGGGGGGGAAGCGCCAGGGGCTCCACCAGCTCGCCCGTACCCGTGACGAGCGCATGGCCGGGCTCCACCTGGCTGGGCACGTCGGACCCCAGAGCCGAGGCGATGTCGCGAAGCTCGTCCGCGCCGAGAGGCCCGCCGGCGATCGCGTTGGCGGCCCGCAGGGCGGCGGCGGCGTCCGCGCTGCCGCCAGCCGAGGCCCGCGGCCACGGGGATCCGCTTCTCGATGCGCACCTCGAGGGGCGGGAGGTTGCCGCCGAGACGCTCCCGGATCACGCGTGAGCGCGCGGGCGGCGAGGTTCTCGCCGGACACGCCCGGGCAGATCACCACGTCATCCGCACCCGCGGGCAGCTCGCGCACCTCGAGGTCGTCGGCCAGGTCGAGCGAGGCGAAGAGGGAGCAGATCGGGTGCATGCCCTCGTGCGGCGGGCCGACGTGCAGAACCAGGTTGAGCTTCGCGTACGCGCGCTCGGCAATCACCCGCGTCAGGCTCAGCCCCGCGAGGAGCCAGCGAGCCGATGCCCCGCCAGCTCGGGGCCGAGCTCGGCGGCCAGGCTCGTCCACTGGTCCGGCCGGAGCCGCTCGGCCCGGGCGTCCGCGGGCAGGCCGATCGCCTCCAGGGCGGAGCGCGCCGCGTCCCGCAGCTCGGGCGTGCCGCCCGGGCGCGAGGGCCAGCGATCCGGCCAGCGCCTTGCGCCGGTGCGCGAACCCGGCGTGCACGAGGTTGCGGACCTCCGGTGGCGGCGCCGGGCCGTGCCGGCGCAGGACGACGAGGACGGAGTCCACGTTCGGAGCCGGGTGGAACACGGTGCGCGGCACGCGGCGAAGCACGCGCACGTCGCACGCGAGCTGCGCGAGCGCCGAGGTGGCGCCGTACGCCCGGCCCCCGGGATCGGCGGCGAGGCGCTCCCCCACCTCGCGCTGGACCATGGCCACCCAGAGCGTGACCGCGGGCAGCCGGGCGATCGTCTCCAGGATCACCGTGGCGGCCACGCCGTAGGGCAGGTTGGCCACGACCTTCGTGGGCGCCGGGTCGAGCGCCGCGAGGTCGAGCTTCACCGCGTCGGCCATGTGGAGCGTCGTGTTCGGCGAAGGGGTCGAGCGCGTCCCGCAGCGCCGGCTCGAGCGAGGGGTCGATCTCCACCACGTGGAGGTGCCCGACGCGCGGAGCCAGGTGCTCCGACAGGACGCCCAGGCCACCGCCCACCTCCAGCACCACGTCGCCGGCCGCGAGCTCCGCGGCGCGCTCGATCACCCCGAGGAGGTTGTCGTCGATCAGGAAGTTCTGGCCGAGCTCGCGGTTGGGCCGGACCTCGAACTGGCGAAGGCGACGCAGGCTCGCCTGGCGCGGTTCGCTCACCAGGCGAACACCCGCGCGGCGTTGGCCTCCACGGTGCGCTCGATGCGCCTCGTAGGACACGCCCCGCACCGCGGCCACGAAGCGCGCGGTGTGCACCACGTTGGCGGGCTCGTTCGGCCGTCCCCGGCGCGGTACCGGAGCCAGGAACGGCGAGTCGGTCTCCACCAGCAGGAGCTCCTCGGGCACCTGGCGGGCGGCGGCCTGAAGGTCGGTGGCGCTCGGATAGGTCACGTTGCCGGCGAAGGAGCAGAGGTAGCCCCGCTCCACGCACTCCTCCAGCCGGTCCGGCGCCGAGAAGCAGTGGAGGATCACCGCCGGGATGCGCGGCGGCATGCTCGCGGAGCACGGCGAAGGTGTCCTCCTCCGCCGCGCGCGTGTGGATGGCCACCGGCAGCTCCAGCCGCGCGGCCAGCTCCAGCTGGGCGACGAAGGCCCGCATCTGGTCCTCCCGCGGGGCGTGGTCGCGGTAGTAGTCGAGGCCGGTCTCGCCGATGGCGCGCGCCTCCGGCTGCCCGGCGGCCTCCTCGATGCGCTCGAGGTCCTCGTCGCCGAAGCCCGTGGCCTCGTGAGGATGCCGGCCCACGATGGCCGACACGCCGGGATGCGCCCGGGCCGCGCCGAGGGCGAAGGCGATCGAGTCGTCGTTCATCCCCACGGTGGCCAGCCGGGTGACGCCCGCGGCGTGGGCGCGCTCCACCAGCTCCGAGTCGGATGGCTCGCAGTGGTCGAGGTGGCAGTGGGTGTCGACCACGGACGGCCGGCCCGTCAGGCGGCCGAAGCCTCGGGTGCCTCGACACGCGGGAAGAGCTGCCCGAGCTCGCCGGTGCGGGCGCCGCCCGGCAGCGCGCCGAATTGGGCGGTGTCGAGGGAGGGATCCTCCCGGCCGAGCGCCGCCAGCAGCCGCTCCGCCGATGCCGGCACGAAGGCCAGCAGCAGCACCGACACCACGCGCAGCCCCTCGGCCAGTGAATAGAGCACCTGGTCGAGGTGGCCGGACTCGGACTCGTCCTTCGCGAGCTTCCAGGGCTCCTCGTCCTGCACGTAGCGGTTGAGCCGCCTGACGCGCTGCCAGATCTCGTCGAGGGCGAGGCTCGGCTCCACCCGGTCGAGCAGGTCGCGCACGCTGTCCACCAGGCCCTCGAACTCCGGCGCCAGCGCCGGGGCGGGCTCGGCCTCGGGCACGACGCCGTCGCGGTAGCGGCTGATCATCGCCAGCGTCCGGTTGGCCAGGTTGCCGTACTCGTTCGCCAGCTCGGTGTTGTAGCGCTTCTCGAAGCCCTCGGGAGAGACCTCGCCGTCCTGGCCGAAGCGCACCTCGCGGAGGGCGTAGTAGCGGAGCGCGTCGGCGCCGTAGAGCTCGGCCACCCGGAACGGCTCGATCACGTTCCCGAGCGACTTGGACATCTTGTGGTCGCCCAGCAGCAGGAACCCGTGGATGCCCACCTGCCGGGGCACCTCGAGCCCGGCGGCCATGAGGAGCGCCGGCCAGATGACGGCGTGGAACTTGAGGATGTCCTTGCCGATGAGATGGACCGTGGCCGGCCAGAAGCGGTCGGTGAGGTCCTCCCCCTCGCGTGCGTAGGAGAGCGCCGTGTAGTAGTTGAAGAGGGCGTCGATCCAGACGTAGACCACCTGTGAGGGATCCCATGGCACCGGCACGCCCCACTTCAACCGGGGCCGGCTGAGGGAGACGTCGGTGAGGCCCCGCTGGATGAAGGAAAGGGCCTCGTTGTAACGGACCTCGGGCACCACGAAGTCCGGCCGCTCGCGGTACAGCTGCTCGAGCGGCTCCTGGAACGCGGACAGCCGGAAGAACCAGTTGTCCTCGTGCTCGCGCTCGAGCTCGATCAGGTGGATCGGGCACTTGTTGCCGTCCACCAGCTCCGACTCGGTCTTGAAGTCCGCGCAGCGCGGGCAGTACCAGCCCTCGTAGGTGCCCTCGAACACGTGCCCGTTGTCGTGGATCCGCTGGACCACCTCGGCCACCTTGTCGATGTGCTCCTGATCGGTGGTGCGGATGAAGAAGTCGTTGGTGGCGTTGAGCGTGGCCGCCAGCTCGCGAAATCGCACGGCGTTGCGATCGCCGAGCTCGCGCGGAGTGATGCCCTCGCGCTCGGCCGCCTGGGCCACCGGCTCGCCGTGCTCGTCGGTGCCGGTCAGGAAGAAGACATCCTCGCCGCGCTGGCGCATGTGGCGAGCGAGGACGTCGGCCGCGATCGTGGTGTAGGCGTGGCCGAGATGGGGCTCGCCGTTCACGTAGTAGATCGGCGTGGTGACGTAGTACGACATCGAATAGCGATGCTACTCGCGGCTCCCGCGACGTCCGCCGGGCGAGCCTCGCCGCCCTCCGCGCATGCGGGCGGCGGAGAGGGCGAGCACGACGCTCAGGGCCCCGGCACAGGCGGTGAGCCAGCCCACGTCGAGGCCTCCACCGGCGTCGGCCGCGGGGTGCCGGGCGGACGGCATGCCGGCGCTCGGCCCGCGGCGCCGGCAGGTCGGCGGGGCGCGGCACCGGCTCGGGCGCGGGGCCGAGACGCGGATGGGCAACCGGCGACCGGGCGGCGCCGATGGGCGCGGCCCGGGGCGGACGTTCGGGGAGCGGGCGCGGGCCGCCGCGGCCGCCGGGGCCGCGACCGGCACGGGCCGGGGCGCGCGGGGCGCCGGGTCGCCCGGCGGCGGACAGGAAGGCCAGAGGATCGTGGTACCCGTGCGCGCTGCCCGCGTCGCGGACTCCGAAGTGGACATGGGGCTGCGCGGCCGAGCGCCTGCCGGTGGTGCCCACCGCGCCGATCCGCGTGCCCGCGGCCACCCGCTGCCCGGCGCTCGACCGCGAGCGACGAGAGGTGCAGGTAGGAGAGGTCGAGGCGGCCGTCGGAGGTGCGGACGCTGACCGTGAGTCCCGACGAGCCGGCCGTGCCGGCGAAGCGGACCGTGCCGGCGGTGGCGGCGACCACGGGCGCCCCGACGGGCCCGGCGATGTCGACCCCGCGATGCTGGCCCGCCGCGTACGGGTCGGCGCCGTTCAGGTAGGGCGTGATCACCTCGCCGTCGCACCGGCCACGTCCACGCGCGCGAGCGCCGGCGACGCCGCGCGCCAGGACCGACAGGAGGGCGAGCGCCGAGGTGGCGAGGAGTCGTCGGGCCATGACGACGAAGCTAGACCGGCGACGGCCGGGCGCGGGCGGGAAGCGGCCGTCCGGTGCGCGTTCTTTACGGACCGGCGGGCGTCCGGTGCGGAGACGTCACCAAGGGTCCCCTCCGGTAACGCTCCGCGGGGCCCTATTCCGTGAGGCGCCGGTACAGCGCGTTCGCGCTCCCGCCCGTCAGGTCCGCCACCACGGCGGCGGCGCGGCGCGGCTTCGCCCCCGCGTCCACCAGCTCGCGAAGCGCCGCCAGGCCGGCCGAGTCGCTGTCGCTCGTGACCTCCGCGGGAGCCATCACGAGCACCACCTCGCCCTTTGGCGGCGACGACTCGTAGCGCGCGGCGAGCTCGGAGGCAGTCCCCCGCACCACCTCCTCGTGGACCTTCGTGAGCTCCCGGCAGACCGCCACCTGCCGCCCGGGCTCGAGCTCGGCCAGGACGGCCAGCGTGCCCGGCACCCGGCGCGGCGACTCGAAGGCCACCAGCGTGCCGCCCGGGTCGGAGAGCACCTGCCGCAGCTCGCCCTTCTTGCGCGGGAGGAAGCCCTGAAAGCGCCACTCCGCCGCGGGCAGGCCCGACGCCACGAGCGCGGTGATCGCGGCCGACGGCCCGGGCAGGACCTCCACGGGCAGGCCGGCGGCCACGCACGCCCGGACCAGCAGGTAGCCCGGATCCGACACCAGCGGCATGCCCGCATCGGACACGAGCGCCACCGTGTCGCCCGCGCGCATGCGCTCGACGAGCTCGCGCCGAGCGCGCCCGCTCGTTGTGCTCGTGGTAGGAGACGAGGCGCGCGCTGACCCCGTAACGGTCGAGCAGGACCCGGGTGCGCCGCGTGTCCTCGCACGCCACCACGTCCGCCTCGCGCAGGGCCGCCAGCACCCGGAGCGTCACGTCCTCGAGGTTGCCGATCGGGGTCGGGCAGACCACGAGCCGGCCGCTCACGCGCCCTCCTCGAAGGCCAGCAGCGCGGCGCCGAGCATCCCCGACTCCGCCCCGAAGTGCGCGGTCACGATCTCCACCACCCCCCGGGAGGGCGGCAGTGCACGCTCCGCCACCACCTCGCGCGCGGGGCCGAGCAGCATCTCCCCGGCCGCCACCGCGCCGCCGCCGATCACGATCACCTCCGGGTTGAGAGCGTTCACCAGGCTCGACCAGGCCCGCGCCCAGCCTGCGCCCCACCTCGGTCAGCGCAGCGCGCGCGGCCGGGTCGCCGTCGTGGGCCAGCTCCGTGGCGATCGCGCCGGTGATCTCCGCTCCGGCAGCCAGGCGCTTCCCGAGCTCCGAGTCCGGATCGTCGTGCGCCGCGCGCAGCGCCTCGCGACCGATCGCGCTTCCCGAGGCGAGCACCTCCAGGCATCCGCGGCCGGGGCACGCTCCCTGGCAGTCGGGCCCGTCGTAGTCCACGACGATGTGCCCGAGCTCGGCCCCGAAGCCGTTCGCCCCGCGGTAGATACGCCCGTCGAGCAGCAGTCCCCCGCCGATCCCCGTGCCGAGCAGCACCATCGCCGCGTGCCGCCGGCCCTTCACCGCTCCCGCGCGGAACTCGGCCAGCAGGGCGACGTTGGCGTCGTTGTCGACGAAGACGGGCAGCCCGAGGCGCTCGCTCATCGTGTCCCGGAAGGGAACGCCCTCGAGCGGGAGGTGCGTGGACCAGGCCGCCACGCCCCGTCTCGCGGTCCACGAGAGCGGGGATCCCGAACCCCACCGCGGTCACGTCCGGCGCGGCATTGCGGATCTCCTCGACGGCCTCGACGAAGATGTCGAGGGTCTCCTGCAGGTCCGCGCCACGCCAGGTTCGGTGCACTCGGT
This sequence comes from uncultured Thermoleophilaceae bacterium, assembly GCA_963752455.1. Taxonomy (GTDB): domain Bacteria; phylum Actinomycetota; class Thermoleophilia; order Solirubrobacterales; family Thermoleophilaceae; genus JACVRW01. Next base: position 200,309 of record CAVVYE010000022.1, on the reverse strand, counting down.
GGTGGACCACGAGATCCCCGTCGACCACGCCTCCGAGCAGCTTCGTTCCCCCGGCGTCGACGCCGATCACCCGGGTTGGCGGCATGGCCGGACGATATACAGAGGTACGTGAACGACCAGACACCGCGCCCTCCGGAGCCCGGTCCGCCCGAATACAACGTCTACCGGTCCCGGCGCGGCGCCTCCCGCCGCCTCGGCGGCGGAGGCGACCTCGATGCCCTCCGAAACCGGTTGGCCCGTTTCCGCAAGCGGGACCGGCGGCCGCCCGGAGAGCGGCGCGGGATCACCCCCGGGCGGGTGCTCAGGTGGGTCGCGCTCGCGGTGGTCGGCTGGCTGCTCCTGTCGCTGGCCCTGTTCCTGATCAGCGCCCAGACCCAGGAGGGCGTGTCCGACAGCGCCGAGCGCGCGCTCTCCAACGAGGGCAGCCTCCTCTCGGGCACGAACATCCTGGTGCTCGGATCCGACGCGCGAACGGGCGAGTCCATCGACGAGTCCCAGCAGGGCCCCTCGCGCGCCGACACGATCATGCTCGTCCACGCCGCCTTCGGCAGCGTGCGCAAGCTGTCCATCCCGCGCGACTCCTACGCCGAGATCCCGGGCCACACCGGCCAGAAGATCAACGCGGCCTACGCGCTCGGCGGGCCGGCACTCATGATCCGAACGGTCGAGCGCTTCATGGGCAACGGGATCCAGGTGAGCCACCTGATCGAGGTGGACTTCAAGAACTTCCCCGCGCTCATCGACTCGCTCGGCGGGATCGACGTGACGGTGAAGCAGAGGATCTGCTCGCCGCCCTTCGACAACTTCTGGAAGGGGCTCACCTTCCGCCGCGGCGAGCAGCACCTGAACGGCGAGCGCGCCCTCGGCTACGCCCGCATCCGCAAGAACAACTGCGCCCCGAACGAGACCGACATCGACCGCGCCCGGCGCCAGCAGGAGGTGCTGTCCGCGATCAAGGGCAGCGTGACCTCCCCCGGCACGTTCTTCCGCCTGCCCCTGGTGAGCTGGCGCGCGCCACGCGCCATCCGGACGGACATGAAGGGGCCGTCGCTCCTGGCGCTGTTCTCCGACCTCGCCACCGGCAGCAGCGACGAGACCATGGTGCTCGAGCCATCGTGCCTCTCGTGCGGGCCGGGCGGGAGCCTGGTGGTGTCGGACGGGGCGAAGGCAGAGGACGCGGCGCCGGCAAGCTGCGAGGACGGCTGATCGCCGCCGACGAGCGCGGCATGCCATCTGCCACAGTCCGCCGCCGGAGTCCCGTCCTGAGGAGAGAGATGCCCCGCCCCGCCCGCGTCGTGCTGCTGTGCGTGCTCGCCCTGTTCGTGGCCGCGCCGGCGCCGAGGCCAAGGTCCCGAAGGCACCCGAGGGCGCTCGCCCTCTACAAGCCGCCCAAGAAGCTCGGCCGCTACTACGCACGGCGACCTGATCTGGGGACGCAAGGTCGAAGAGCCCTCTGAAGCAGGCGTCGCGCACGTGGGTCGTGCTCTACCGCTCCACCTGCATCGACCGGAAAGCCGATCGGCGTGTCCGGCACCGTGATCGCTGCCCAAGGGCAAGCCGCCGAAGGGCGGCTGGCCCTGATCAGCTGGGCCCACGGCACGTCCGGGGTCTCCGACAACTGCACCCCCTCGCGCGATCCCAACAACGCCTACGCGTCGTACATTCAGCCCCAGCAGAACTACCTGGCTGAAGCAGGGCTACGCGATCGCCAGCACCGACTACGAGGGCCTCGGCACGCCCGGCGTCCACCCGTACCTCGTCGGTCGCTCCGAGGGCCGCAGCGTGCTCGACATCGCACGCGCCAGCCGCCAGCGTGGACCATCGGATCGGCCGCAAGCTCGTGATCTCCGGGCCACTCGCAGGGCGGGCACGCCGCGCTGTTCGCGGCGGCGCTGGCGCCCAAGTGGACGCCCGAGCTGAAGTTCCGCGGCGTGGCGGCGTTCGCGCCCGCGTCGCACCTGGCCGAGCTAGCCGACGCCCTTCCCAGCCTCACCCAGCCCAGCCCGCTCTCCGGCGCTCGCCGGCCTGATCGTGGTGGGCCTGGCCGCGGCGTACCCCGAGGTCGACCCGCAGAAGATCGGCCTCCGACGAGGCGCTGGCGCTGCTGCCACAGACGAAGACCAAGTGCGTCGGCGAGCTCACCGGCACGGGCTCCCTCGGAGGCCTGGCGCCGTCGCACCTGACGCGGCCCGGCGGCGACCTGACCGCGCTCCGCAAGGCCCTGGCCGAGCAGAACCCCGACCTGAAGATCAAGGCACCGGTGCTGATGCTCCAGGGCGAGGCCGACACCACGGTGTATCCCGTTCCTCACCGACACACTCGACACCGAGCTGAGGGCCCGCGGCAGACAAGGTGAACTACGTCAAGTACCCGGACGTCGACCACGTGAGCATCGTGGCCGCGGCGCGACGCGCGCATGCGGGCCTTCCTGAAGGCCCGGCTGCGCTGAGCCGGGGCTCCGGCTCAGTCCGAGCCGGAGCCGGACTTGGATGAGGACGAGGACGACGACGGAGCGGACGGACGGACGAGGACCCGGACTCCTTCTTCGAGTCAGAGGACTTCCCCTTGTCGGAGCTCGAGTCCTTGAGGACGACGAGTCCGACCGTCCGGACGAGGTGGCCCCGGCCTTCTTCTTCTTGCCGTAGTCCGTGTTGTAGAAGCCCGACCCCTTGAAGTGGACCGCCACGGGGTGAAATACGCGTTGCACGGGCGCGCCGCAGACCTCGCAGGTCTCGATCGGATCGTCCACCATGCGCTGCATCACCTCGAAGTTGTGCCCGTTCGCGCAGCGGTACTCGTAGATGGGCATGACAACCGAGTATATGAGCGCCCGAGGGCGCTCAGACGCGGCGCGGAGGCTGCGGGCGCTTCAGATCGTCGAGCAGCGAGACCCGGGTCGCGTGCCACACGATCCACGCGGCGAGGTGCCCGATCGGCTTGAACGCGGACCCGACCATGGCCGCCCGATACCCCCGCAGCGACCGGCCGTGTAACCACCCGCCGCGGCCGGTCCCGGAATTTGCGACCTCCTACGCCGGCGCTACCCTGCCGGGCCGTGGCTGAAGCGGTGACCATGGACAAGATCGTTGCGCTGTGCAAGCGGCGCGGCCTGATCTTCCCGGCTTCCGAGATCTACGGCGGGATCGCCAACACCTACGACTACGGGCACTACGGCGTCCTCCTGAAGAACAACGTGGCGGGCGCCTGGTGGAAGGCGATGATCCAGGAGCGCGACGACATCGTCGCGCTCGACTCGGCGATCATCCAGCACCCGCGCACCTGGGAGGCGTCGGGCCACCTGGCCGGCTTCACCGACCCGCTGGTGGACTGCCGCAGCTGCAAGCGCCGCTTTCGGGCCGACCACCTCGAGGAGGTGCGCAACGGCACCGCCGAGCACGAGGGCATCCGCTGCGGCAAGGCCCCCTCGAAGCTGCCGGGCGACCATCCGGACTGCGACCTCACCGACGCGCGCGAGTTCAACCTGATGTTCGAGACCTCGATCGGGCCGGTGAAGGACGCCGGCTCCACCGTCTACCTGCGGCCCGAGACCGCGCAGGGCATCTTCCTCGCCTTCAAGACCACGCTCGGCTTCGCGCGCAAGAAGCCGCCGTTCGGCATCGCCCAGATCGGCAAGTCGTTCCGCAACGAGATCACGCCCGGCAACTTCATCTTCCGGACGCTCGAGTTCGAGCAGATGGAGATGGAGTTCTTCGTGCCTCCGGCCGAGGCCGAGAAGTGGCACCAGCACTGGATGGAGCAGCGCATGGCGTGGTACGTGTCGCTCGGCGTGGATCCCGAGAGGCTGCGCCTGCGCGCGCACGGCGCGGACGAGCTGTCGCACTACAGCGCGGCCACGAGCGACATCGAGTACCTCTACCCGATCGGCTGGTCCGAGCTCGAGGGCATCGCCAACCGCGGCGACTTCGACCTCACGCAGCACGCCGAGCACTCGGGCCAGAAGCTCGAGTACGTGGACACCGCGAGCGGCGACCGCTACGTGCCGCACGTGATCGAGCCCGCCGCGGGCCTGGGCCGCACGGTGCTCACGCTCCTGTGCGACGCGTACGACGAGGACGAGATCGGCGGCGAGCAGCGCACCGTCCTGCGGCTGATGCCGAAGATGGCGCCGATCAAGGTGGCCGTGCTGCCCCTGGTGAACAAGGAGGGGCAGCCGGAGCGCGCCCGGGAGATCTACGAGGAGCTGCGCGAGCTGATGCCGGCCGAGTTCGACACCGGCGGCTCGATCGGGAAGCGCTACCGCCGCCAGGACGAGATCGGCACACCCTGGGGCGTGACCGTGGACCACCAGACGATGGACGACGGCACCGTGACGCGTGCGCGACCGCGACACGCTCGAGCAGGTGCGCATCCCCGCCGCCGATCTGGCCTCCGAGCTGCAGGGCCGCCTGGCCGCGCCCTGGACCTCGCCCAAGCTCCAGGGCTGACCCGCGGCTGGAGCCGTGGAACCGCTGGTGGAGCACCGGCTCGCGGCTGGCCGGGTACGAGACGCGCGCCCTCGAGCTGGAGGGAGAGGGACCGCCGCTCGTGCTGCTCCACGGCTGGGCGGACAGCGCGGACACCTGGCGCCTGCTGCTGGACGTGCTCGCCCGCGCCGAGCGCCGGGCCCTCGCGGTGGACCTGCCGGGGTTCGGCACGGCCGACCCGCTGGCCGACGGCGCCGTGCTGCCTCAGCTCGACCACTTCGTGGAGGCCGCGCTCCGGGAGGCCGCGCCCGACGGGCGGCGCCGTGCTCGTGGGCAACTCGCTCGGCGCCTGCGCGGCGCTGCGGGCCGCGGAGCGCACCGAGGCCGAGCTCGGCGGCGTGGTGGCCATCGCGCCCGCCGGACTGGACATGGCCCGCTGGTTCGGGATCGTGGAGCGCGACGCGGTGGTGCGCTCGCTGCTCGCCTCGCCGCTGCCCGTGCCCGGACCGGTGGTGAGGCGAGCGGTGGGGAGGCCTACCGGCGGCTGGCCTTCCGCCGCCCGGGCTCCGTGGACCCGCGGGTGATCTCCACCTTCGCGGGCCACCTGGGAAGCAAGGCCGCGGCGGGTCGCATCCTGGCCACCGGCCGGCGCCTGCTTCCCGAGCTGCGCCACCCCTTTCGGCTCGACCGCATCGACTGCCCCGTGCTCCTCGTGTGGGGCGAGGACGATGTGATGGTGGCCCGGACGGGAGCGGACCTCGTGCTGGCGGCGGTGCCCGAGGCGCGGCTCGAGGCCATCGAGGACTGCGGGCACTGCCCGCAGATCGAGCGCCCGGACGTGGTGGCCGAGCTGGTGATGGACTTCCCGGAGACGGTGAGGCGAGCGGCCTGAGGCTCAGTCGCGGGCGCCGAGCAGGCGGCGCGCCGTGCGCACGCCGAGATCGAAGGCGGGCCCACGGTCCCACTCGGGATCGGAGATCACCTGTATCCCGAAGCCGTCGCCGAGCGAGAACAGGATCGAGGCCACGGCCTCGGCATCGCCGTCGAGGGTGATGACCCCCTCGCTCTCCTTGCGGCGCAGGCCCTCGCCCAGGTTCGCGCGCCAGGTGCGGTAGAGCTCCGCCATCTCGAGCCGGATCTCCTCGCTGTGGCGTGACGCGCTCAGCATCTCGTAGACCACCGAGCGGTTCGCGCGCTCGTCCTCGATGAACTCCTCGAGCCCGGCCACCAGGGCGGCCACGATCTCGTCCACGTCGCCGGCGGCGGAGAGCCGCTCGCTCAGCGCGTCGTTGCGGACCTCGCAGTCCTGGCGGACCACCTCGACCAGCAGCCGCTCCTTGGAGCCGAAGTAGTAGTGCAGCAGGCCGCGGGAGACCCCGGCCTCGCGCGCAACATGGTCGAAGGTCGACCCCGCCGCGCCCCGGCGTCCGATGCTCGAGCGCATGGCCGCGATGATCCGCTGGGCCTTCTCTCCCTCGAGCCTCCTGGGTGTCTCAAGAGAGGCCTCCACGCCCGCGAGTCTAGCTGGCCAGCCAGCCACGGCGCCGCGCCCCGGGCGGCGCATTCGGGCAAAAAGAGAGGGCGCACGAGGCGCCCTCTCTCACGCTTTGATCGAGACCGGCTTCGTCAGGTGGTGCCGACGGGCTGGCTCGAAGGTGCGCTTGCGCTGGGAGATCCGTTCGGCGTGGTGGTCGCCGTGTACTCGAACTCCTCCTCGGCCCCGAACAGAGCGTCCAGAACCTTCTTGCGCAGACCCTCGCTGAGGGCCAGAGCAAGCGCGCCGCCGACCAAGGCGACGACGAGCAGGCGTCCACGACGTCCGCTCTTGCGCTTCTTCTTGCCACGCAGCCCATCCGCCGCCTCGCGCAGGGCGACCGAGGCCTCGCGCAGCTCGCGCTGGACCTTCTTGTCCTCAAGGGCCTTGGTGGGACCCTTGCCGTTCATGCGCTTATACGCACGCTGGGCGGAGTCATATGCCGTGCGCAGGTTCGCGCGCAGCTCCTCGTCCTCCACCAGCCTCTGCACATAGGCGTTAGAGCGGACCGCCTGACCGGCCGCCACGGCACCGGCCCCGGCCTTTGCAGCCTTTTTTCTTGATGCCATCTCTCTCCTAGGATCCGCTTGCCACTGGACACCATACCCGTCGTCGGCCCACGGCAACAGCGCAACCTGCGCAAGTTTCAGTGCGAAGCGGCACGTCGCCGCCCTCGTGGCCGTTCGAGCGCCGCATCCAGCACCTCGCCGGCGTTGTCCACCAGGACGAACTTCATCCTCTTGCGAAGGTGCTCGGGGACGTCGTCGATGTCCGCCTCGTTGCGCCGGGGGATGATCAGCCGGTTGATGTCGTTGCGCTGAGCGGCGAGCGCCTTCTCCTTCAGCCCGCCGATCGGGAGCACCTGGCCCGTGAGCGTGATCTCGCCGGTCATCGCGGTGTCGGAGCGCACGGGCCTTCCCGTGAGCTGGGAGGCGAGCGCGGTGGCCATGGTGATCCCGGCGCTGGGCCCGTCCTTCGGGATGGCGCCCGCGGGAACGTGGAGGTGGAGGTCGTGGGTGCGGAACCAGTCCTCCGGGATGTCCCCGTTCAGGTCGTCCACCGAGGTCTTGATGTACGAGAGGGCGGCGGCCGCCGACTCCTTCATCACGTCGCCCAGCTGTCCCGGTGATCTGGAGCTTGCCGTCGCCCGGGAACGCCGTGGCCTCCACGTAGAGCACGTCACCGCCCACCGGCGTCCAGGCCAGGCCGGTGGCCACGCCGGGCTGGTCGGTGCGGCGCACCGTGTCGGGCTGGAAGCGCGGCTTGCCCAGCAGCTCGGTGACCGTGGCCGGGCGGATGACGCGCTTGGACCTGCGCGTGCCCTCCGCGAACTCGCGGGCGACCTTGCGGCACACCGAGCCGATCTCGCGCTCCAGGCTTCGCACCCCCGCCTCGCGGGTGTAGCCCTCGATGATCGCGTCGACGGCCGGGTCGGTGAACTCGATCTTCGACCGGCCCACGCCGTTGCGCTCCATCTGCCGGGGCACGAGGTAGCGCTTGGCGATCTCGCGCTTCTCCTCGTGCGTGTAGCCCGAGAGCTCGATCAGCTCCATGCGGTCGCGCAGCGGGGGCGGGATCGGCTCGAGCTGGTTCGCCGTGCAGATGAAGAACACGTGCGAGAGGTCGAACGGCAGGTCCAGGTAGTGGTCCCGGAAGCTCGTGTTCTGCTCGGGGTCGAGCACCTCCAGCATCGCGCTCGCCGGGTCGCCCCGGAAGTCCGTGCCCATCTTGTCGATCTCGTCGATCATCAGCACCGGGTTGCGGGTGCCGGCGTCTCGCATCGCCCGGAGGATCGTGCCGGGCATGGCGCCGATGTAGGTGCGGCGATGCCCGCGGATCTCGGACTCGTCGCGCACGCCGCCCACCGAGATGCGCTCGAACGAGCGCCCCATGGTGTTGGCGATCGACTTCCCGAGGGAGGTCTTCCCCACCCCGGGCGGACCGACGAAGCAGAGGATCGACGAGCGGGCGTCCGGCTTGAGCTTGCGCACCGCGAGGAACTCGAGGATGCGGTCCTTCACCGACTCCATGTCGTAGTGGTCCTTGTCGAGCCCCGTGCGGGCCACCGACAGGTCCAGCGTGTCCTCGCTCTCCTTGGACCAGGGCAGCGTGGCCAGCCACTCGAGGTAGGTGCGGATCATGCCGTGCTCCACCGACTGCGGGGGGAGCCGCTCGAAGCGCTGGAGCTCCCGCTCCGCCTGCTCCCGCGGCGTACTCGGGCAACCCGGCCTGCTCGATCTGCTCGCGGAGGTCGGCGGCCTCGGCCTCGCCCTCGTCCACCTCGCCGAGCTCCTCCTGGATGGCCTTCATCTGCTGGCGCAGCCAGTACTCGCGCTGGCCCTTGTCCATCTCCGACTGGACCTGGGTCTGGATCCGGGTGCCGATCTCCACCAGCTCGAGCTCGCGGGCCAGGACCTCGGAGAGCATCCGCAGGCGACGGGTCACGTCGCGCTCCTCGAGGAGCCGCTGCTTCTCCTCGGTCTTGAGCCGGAGCGCGCCGGCGATCATGTGGGACAGCTCCGAGGGATCGTCGAGGTTCGTGACCGCGATCTGCAGCTCCTCGGGGAGGTACGGCACCTCCTCCACGATCCGGGTGAAGGTGGCCTGGACGTTGCGGTGGAGCGCCTCGAGCTCGGGGCTGGGCTTCACGACGTCCGCCGCCTCCTCCACCCGGGCGACCAGGTAGGGAGAGGTGGTCACGAACTCCTTCAGCTCCACCCGCTGGGCGCCGTGAACCAGGATCCGGAGGGTCCCGTCGGGCATCTTCATCATGCGCGACACCACTCCCGCGACGCCCACGCGGTAGACGTCGTCCGGCCCCGGCTCCTCGTCCTCGGGGTTCTTGCTCGCCACCATCACGAGCATCCGGTTGCTGCCCAGCACGTCGTTCACGAGCTGCACCGAGCGCTCCTGGCCCACGGCCAGCGGAGTGAGCGTGTCCGGGAAGGGCACGCTGTCCCGCAGCGGGAGCACGGGCAGGATTTCGGGCAGGCGAGAGCTGGCGATCGCCGGCTCGGCGTCACCGTCGACGGACGGGATGTGGATGCTCACTCGGTCTCGCCCTCTTCGATCGGAACGCGGCGCACGGTCCGGTCCGGTCGGGCGAGCGGGATCTCCACCTCGAGGATCCCGTCCTCGTAGCTCGCGCGCGCCTCCTCGGCCACCACCTCGGCGCCCAGCTCCACCAGACGGCGGAAGGGGCCGTTCTCGATCTCGATCTGCTGGTAGAGCCGGCCCGACGCATCCGCCGGCCGGCGCTCGCCCGCGATCAGAAGCTGCCGGCCGCGGATCTCGAGCGCCACGTCCCCGATCTCCACGCCGGCTGAGATCGGCGTTCACCACGGCGCGCGGGGGATCGTCCACGTAGTAGACGTCCACCGCGGGCGAGAAGCCGCCTCCGCGCCGCACCGTCTGGCGTTCGAAGACGTCGCCGAAGAGCTGGTCGATCTCCCGTCGCATGCGTTCGAAGTTTGCGAATAGGTCGCGGGAGGGGCCCACGCGACGAGAATAGCCCCGTGTGGGCTCGGCGAGCCCTGTCCGGGGGCCGCTCAGACCTCGTAGGTCTGGCCCTCCGATGCCACCTCGACCGGGCCCCCGAACGTGCTCTCGGCCTCGGAGCGGGCCCACTCGGGATCGAGCTCGTCCGAGATGTGCACCAGCACGAGTCGCCGGGCGCCGGCATCCCGGGCGTGCTGCCCGGCCTCGGCGGGGGTGAGATGCCCGCGCTCGCCCTGGCGCTCCGGGCGCGGCAGGGTGGCCTCCATCAGGATCAGCCCGGCGTCCCGGGCGAACTCGGCCAGCTCGCCCGTCGGGCGGCAGTCGGCTCCGTAGACGAGCACGCCCTCGCCCCTCGTGGAGGTCAGGCACATGGCGTATGTCTTGGTGTAGTGGGGGACCTCCTGGAAGGTCACCCCCACCGACCCGATCCGCAGCTCGCCCGCGGGGTCGTACTCCCGGAGGTCGAAGGCCTTCTCGATCAGATCCTCGGCGCCCCAGCCCCCCGTCACCTGGCGGAAGGTGGCCCGCGCGCCCGGCGGCGCGTGGAGCACGGGGCGGGCCGGGGTGTCGGTGCCCGGCCAGTGCATCACGGGCACGGGTTGCTGGCGCGGCGCGTAGATGAGCGCGTACGAGTACGGCACGAGGTCCAGGAAGTGGTCGGCGTGCAGGTGCGACAGCACCACCGCGTCCACGTCCACGTAGTCCACGCGCTCACGCAGCTTCCCGAAGACCCCGTTGCCGCAATCGAGGAGGACGGTGGAGTCGCCGTCCTCCACGAGGTATCCCGAGCACGCCCCGCCGGCGTCCTGCCAGGCCGGCGACTTGCCCAGCACGGTGAGCCGCATGTCGGGACTCTAAGGCTTTACGCCTGCCCGCTGCCGGGTTTCAGACGTTCGGCTGAGGAAAGGCGTAGGCGGTGGTGACCCGCTCCGTACGGAAGACGAACGCCAGCTGCCGTTCCGGCCGCAGTCCGCGATCCGCGGGGCGGAACGTGGTGCAGGCCTTGTCGAGCTTGAGTGCGCAGAGCTGGTTCTGGCGAAAGAAGCAGTCGTCGCAGGTGGCGGGCTTCGTCTTGGGCACGGGCTCGGCATGGTGCAGGAATCGCCCCCTCTTCTCCAGTCCCGGTTCCGCAAATGACGCGCTTTTCTCCCACCCGCAATTTCCAGGGTGTTCGGCCACCGGCCCGCTCCTTGCGGGATTCGGAGTGGTCCCGCGAGGGCGGCCCGCGCGTATCCGGAAGGATGTGAGCCAATGGAACTCGTGACCGGAGCGACGGGCTATGTGGGATCCCGGCTGCTGCGCCGGCTGTCGGCGGACGGCCGAGCGGTCCGTGCCCTGGCGCGCCGGCCCGAGCGGGTGGAGAGCCTGCCGGGCGTGGAGCCCGTGCGCGGGCGACCTCCTGGAGGAGGGCACCCTCGAGGCCGCGCTCGAGGGCTGCCACACGGCCTACTACCTCGTGCACTCGATGGAGGCCTCGGCGGCCAACGGGTCGGGGGGCGACTTCGCGAGCCGCGACCGGCTGGCCGCGCAGACCTTCGGGCGTGCGGCGGCCGCCGCCGGGCTCGAGCGCATCGTCTATCTGGGTGGGATCGCGCCCGCCGGGCGGAGGTCGGACCACCTCCGGTCCCGCCTCGAGGTGGAGGACCTGCTCTTCACGGCGGTTCCCGGCTCCACCGCGCTGCGCGCCTCGATCGTGATCGGTGCCGGCTCGTCGTCCTTCCGCCTCCTGGTGCGGTTGGTGGAGCGCCTGAGGGTGCTGCCCCTCCCGCGCTGGCGGAACAACCGCACGCAGCCGATCGATGAGCGTGACGTGATCGAGTACCTGGCGCGAACGCCCTCGGTGCCCGCCGCGGCCGGGCGCGCCCTGGACATCTGCGGTCCCGACCGGGTGACCTTCGCGGAGCTGGTGGGCGAGATCGCCGCCGGCATGGGCGTCGGGCGGATGCCGCTCGGGCTGCCCACCACGATGACCCCGCCCGCGAGCGCCGTGGTGGCCGCGGTGACCGGACAGCCCATCGAGCTCGTACGTCCTCTCATGGAGAGCCTCGAGTCCGATGTCCTGCCGCGCGACCCCCACGAGGCGGCCGAGATGTACGGCCTGCGGCCGCGCTCGTTCGCGCGAGCGGTGGACCATGCGCTGGCCGAGTGGGAAGCCCTCGAGCCCCTGGGGGCACGGTGAAGGTCGAGCGCACGGTGGAGGTGGCCGCGCCGGCCGAGCGCCTCTACGACGTGGTGATGGACCCCTCCCGGCTGGAGGACTGGGTGACCATCCACGACCACCTGGTGGGCGAGGCGCCCAAGCGGCTGCGCAAGGGATCGAAGCTCACCCAGTGCCTGAAGCTTGCGGGTCGTCCCTTCAAGGTGAGGTGGACGGTGGCGGAGAACGAGCCCTGCGAGCGGGTGGTGTGGGAGGGCCGCGGACCTGTGGGCTCCCACGCGAAGGTGGTGTACGCGTTTGCCGCCAACGGGGAGGGCACGCGCTTCTCATACTCGAACGAGTACGACCTTCCCGGGGGGCCGCTGGGTCGCCTGGCCGGGCGGACCGTGGCCCGGGCCACCGCCAAGGAAGTGGATGGTTCCCTGCAGCGGCTCAAATCGCTTGTCGAATAACTGTCAGTCCGCTACTTTTTTCGTTAATGGCAGACTTCCTTGATGAGAAGCGCAGTGAGATCGATGCCCGGCTTCGCGAGCTGAAGCCGCTGGTCGAGGAGTACCGGCGACTCGAGAAGGCCGCCGCGGCCCTCGCGGGAGTCGGGTCCAACGGCGCCCCCACCACCCGGCGCCGCCGGCGGCGCTCCGCGGGATCGGGCTCCGGACGCGGCCGGCCCAGGGGCAGCGGGGCCAGGTCCAAGCAGGCACTGGAGCTCGTGCGCACCCGGCCCGGCATCACCATCTCGGAGCTGGCCGACACCATGGGCATCAAGGCGAACTACCTCTACCGGGTAATGCCGTCGCTGGCCTCCGAGGGCAAGGTCGTGAAGCGCGGCAAGGGCTGGCACCCGGCCTGAGCGTCTTAACCTTTATTGGTTAACCGCTTCTGACCAAATAACGTGGTCGGTTAGGACCTCGGCTCTAATCGGCCTAGACCAGGCCGAGTTCCCGCACCGCGTCGCGCTCCTCCACCAGCTCGTCCACGCTCGCACGCACACGGGCCTGGGAGAAGTCGTTCAGCTCCAGGCCCTGAACGATCTCGTAGGCGCCCCCCGAGCAGGTGACGGGGAACGAGGAGATCACGCCCTCGTCCACGCCGTAGGAGCCGTCGGAGGGGATGGCCATGGACACCCAGTCGCCCTCGGGGGTGCCCAGGGTCCAGTCCCGCACGTGGTCGATCGCGGCGTTGGCCGCCGACGCCGCGCTGGATGCCCCGCGGGCCTCGATGATGGCCGCGCCGCGCTTCTGCACCGTCGGGATGAAGTCGGTCTCGAGCCAGTTCTGGTCGTCCACCGCCTCGGCGGCGTTCGTCCCCCCGACCTTCGCGTGGAAGATGTCCGGGTACTGGGTGGCCGAGTGGTTGCCCCAGATGGTCATGTTCGAGATGTCGGCCACCGCCGCGCCCGACTTGCGGGCCAGCTGCGCGATCGCCCGGTTGTGGTCCAGCCGGGTCATGGCGGTGAAGCGCTCGGCCGGCACGTCGGGAGCGTTGGACTGCGCGATCAGCGCGTTGGTGTTCGCCGGGTTGCCCACAACGAGCACCCGCACCGAGTCGTCGGCATGGGCGTTGATGGCCTCGCCCTGGGGCTTGAAGATGCCGCCGTTGGCCTCGAGCAGGTCGCCGCGCTCCATGCCCTTCGAGCGCGGGCGGGCGCCCACGAGCAGGGCCACCTGGGCGCCGTCGAACGCCTGGTTGGGATCGTCGTACATGTCGATGCCGGCCAGGAGCGGAAATGCGCAGTCGTCGAGCTCCATGGCCACGCCCTTCACCGCGTCCATGGCCTGCGGGATCTCGAGCAGCCGGAGCTGCACCGGGGTGTCTTCCCCGAGCATCTGGCCGCTGGCGATGCGGAACAGCAGGCTGTATCCGATCGCGCCCGCCGCACCGGTCACGGTCACCTTCACTGGACTGGAAGCGTTCACTGCATCTCCTCTATGACTGCGTCTGCGAATTCACTGGTGCCCACCGCGGTGGGGTCGTCGCGCGAGGCCTTCAGGTCGTAGGTCACCTTCTCGCCCTTGCGGATCACCTCGGCTATGGCCCGCTCCATGCGGTCCGCCGCCTCCGTCTCGTTCACGTGGCGGAGCAGCAGCACGCCCGAGAGGAGCAGGGCGGTGGGATTCACCCTGTTCTGGCCCTTGTACTTGGGGGCCGACCCGTGCGTGGCCTCGAAGATGGCGCCGCTCGATCCGATGTTGGCGCCGGGCGCGAGGCCGAGCCCGCCGATCATGCCCGCGGCGAGGTCCGAGACGATGTCGCCGTACAGGTTCGGCAGCACCACCACGTCGTACTCCTCCGGGCGGGAGACGAGCTGGTTGCAGAGGTTGTCGATGATCCGGTCCTCGAACTCGATGTCCGGGTGGCGCTCGGCCACCTGGCGCGCGACCTCGAGGAAGAGCCCATCGGAGAACTTCATGATGTTGGCCTTGTGCGCCGCGGTGACCTTGCTGCGGCCGTTCTCCTCCGCGTACCTGAAGGCCGACTCCACGATCCGGTCCGAGCCGAAGACCGAGATGGGCTTGATCGAGATGCCGGAGTCCTCGCGCGTCGGCGAGTCCAGCTCCTCGGCGAGGAACCGCTGCAGGCGCGCCACCTCGTCCGAGCCGCGCTCGAACTCGATGCCCGCGTAGAGGTCCTCGGTGTTCTCCCGCACGATCACGATGTCGGTCTCGGGGAAGCGGGTGCGCACGCCCTCGTAGGCCTTGCAGGGGCGAATGCAGGCGTAGAGGTCGAACTCCTTGCGGAGCGCCACGTTGATCGACCGGAACCCCGATCCCACCGGCGTGGTGGTCGGTCCCTTGATGGCCAGGCCGGTGTCGCGGATCGAGTCCAGGGTCCGATCGGGCAGCGGATTGCCCTCGGACTCGTACACGTCCACGCCGGCGTCCTGCACGTCCCACTCGAACTCGGTCCCGGTTGCCTCGAGCACGCGCCTGGTGGCGTCGGCGATCTCGGGGCCGGTGCCGTCACCCGGGATGAAGGTCACACGGTGAGCCAACTGTCTCCTCTCGGTTCCATGAGCCGAGCATTATGAGCAGGCCGGGAGATCAGGCGGCGGTCCGCTCGGGTGCGCCGGACGGCGCGGCGGCGGGCGGCCCCGGCACCACGATGTCGCTGGAGCGGACGAGCGCCAGGGCGCCCAGCGCCCCGGCGAAGGCCACCAGCGCGGCGATGATGAGGATGTCGTTGAGGCCGTCGATGAACGCCCTGCGCGCGGCCTCGGCCACCACGTCGCGGGCCCCGGCGGGCACGTTCTGGACAGCCTGCTGAACCCCGCCGGAGGACCACCGCCTCCCCCAGCTGGTCCACCTTCGCCGGGCGGTACCGGCGAGCCGGCCAGCGCGGAGTGGAGCCCGTCCGTGACGCGAGTCTGGAAGATCGCCCCGAGGCCCGCGATGCCGGTGGCGATCCCCACCTGGCGGAAGGTGTTGTTGATTCCGGCCGCGGTGCCGCTCAGGCGCTGCTCCACCACGCTCACCGCGGTGAAGCTGAGCGGGGCGTTCACGAAGCCCACGCCCGTGCCGGCGATGAGGAACCCGGCCAGGAGCGTCGGTCCACTCCGACTCGGGAGAGATGCCTCCCATCAGGAGCAGGCCGAAGCCCACCGCCGCAGAGGCCGCCGAAGAGAAGCAGGCGTATGGGCACCCGGTTGATGAGCCGCCCGGCCAGCGGCGCGGCGAAGAACGAGAGGACGGACACCGGCAGAAAGCGCAGGCCCGCTTCGAGCGGCGAGTAGCCCAGCACGTTCTGCATGTAGAGGGTGAGGTAGAGGAACATCGAGAACATCGAGGCCGAGATCGCGAAGGCGGTGATCTGGGCTCCGGTGAACGCGGGCTTGCGGAAGAGCGCGAGGTCGAGCATCGGGTCCTTCCCGTGGCGCTCGGCCAGGATGAAGGCCGCCATCAGCACGACGGAGGCCACCAGCAGGCCCACGATCGTGGTGCTGCCCCAGCCCTCGTCGTTGCCGCGGATCAGCGCGAGCACGAGGCAGAACAGGGCGCCGCTGAAGGTGACCACCCCGGCCCAGTCCACGCGCGAGACCGACTCCGGGCGGTACTCGCGGAGCCGAAGGGAGGCGGTGACGGCGGTGGCCAACCCGATCGGGCACGTTCACGAAGAAGATCCACTCCCATCCCGAGGTGCTCCGTGAGCACGCCGCCGACCAGCGGGCCCACGGCCACGGCGGCGCCGATGGTGGCGCCCCAGATGCCGAACGCGGTGCCCCGCTCCCGGCCCTGGAACTCCTGGGCCAGCAGGGCGGGCGCGCAGGCGAACATCACGGCCCCGCCGATGCCCTGGAAGCCGCGGGCGAGGTTGAGCGGGGTGGGAGAGCCGGCCAGGCCGCAGAGCAGCGACGCGACCGTGAAGAGGACGAGGCCGATGATGAACACGCGCTTGCGGCCGAAGAGGTCGGCCAGCGAGCCGGCGGTGAGGAGCACCGACGCGAGCATCAGCGAATAGGCGTCCACCACCCACTGGAGGTCGGTGAAGCTGGCGTTCAGCTCGCGCTGGATGTCCGGCAGCGCGACGTTCACCACCGTGATGTCGAGCAGCAGCATGAACGTCGCCAGGCAGACGGTGAGAAGCGTCCAGCGCTTGGTCGAGTCCATGGCGGGTGAGAGTACGCACGCTCCTGGTGCGTGACGTCTGCCACCATCTCCCGCGGTGTTCGGAGGCGGATCGATCCAGCTGGCGCGGGTGTTCGGAATTCGCGTGGGCGTGGACGTGAGCTGGTTCTTCGTCCTCTTCCTGATCATCTGGCAGCTCTCGGGCTACTACGGGGACCTGTTCCCGGGCGAGGACGGCAAGGCGTTCGCCCTCGCCACCGCTGAGCGCGCTGCTCTTCTTCCTCTCGATCCTGCTGCACGAGTTCGGGCACGCCTTCGTGGCCGTCCGCAACGGGATCGGGATCTCCGGCATCGACCTGTGGATGTTCGGCGGCGTGGCGAAGATGGAGCGGGACACGGACTCGGCCGGAGTGGAGTTCCGCGTGGCCGTGGCGGGCCCGCTGGTCACGGCTGGCCATCGCGCTGGTGTGCTTCGGACTGGGCACGGCGATCTCGGGCGCGGACACCACCATCGCCGGATCGCGGTTCGAGACCCGCGGGATGAGCGAGGCCACCGCGGTGCTCGGCTACCTGCTCTCGATCAACGTGCTGGTGCTGCTCTTCAACCTGATTCCCGGCTTCCCGCTGGACGGCGGCCGCATCGCCCGCGCCATCGCCTGGTGGAAGACCGGCGACCGCAACCGGGCCACGCGGTTCGCCGCGCGGCTGGGACGGGGGATCGCCTTCCTGATGATCGGGCTGGGCGTGCTGCTCTTCCTCACGCAGCGACGCCGATCACCGGGCTGTGGCTCGGGTTCATCGGCCTGTTCCTCTCCCAGGCGGCGCGGTCCGCCGAGGCGCAGGCGGCTGTTCGCCGGGCGGATCGAGGGGCTGCGGGTGGAGGACGTGATGGACGCGGAGCCGGTGGCGATCCCGGAGACGCTCCCCCTCGACCGGGCCGAGGACGAGTTCTTCCTGCGCTACGGATGGCCCTGGTTCCCCGTGGTGGACGCCACCGGACGGCTGGTGGGCGTGGTGTCCAAGGAGGCCGTGGACAGCGTGGCCGAGCAGGTGCGCGGATCGCGGCCCGTGGCGTCGGTGATGGCCCGGGACGACGGCGAGAGCGGGCTGCGCGTGGGCACCGACGAGTCGCTGGAGACCCTGCTGACCCGCGAGGGCCTGGCCCGCCTGGGCGCGATCATGGCCGTGGACGGCGACGGCGTGCTGCGCGGCATCGTGACCGTGGACCAGGTGCGGCGGGCGTTGCGGCCGGCGTAGGGGCCGGCCGCGCCGGGGGTTTGGCGCCTTCTGCATGACATGCAGTGCATCAGGACCAAGCCCCCTACCGAGCGAGGAGGCGAAGCACCGTCTCGGCCACCCGTCGCGGGCTCGCTCTCGAGCTGTGCTCCAGGTGAACCGAACCACGCGGTAGCCCGCCAGCAGCAGGTCCGAGTCCCTCCTGCGGTCCCGGTCGAACGCGGAGCGAGTGCCGTGCGCCGCGTAGCCGTCGATCTCCGCGACGAGCCGGTGGGCGCGCCAGAGGAAATCCACCTCGTGGCCCTCGAGCTGGACGTTCACCTCCGGCGTCGGGCAGGCCGGAACTGCCGGCAGAGGGCGAGGAACACCTCCTCGGCCTCCGAGCGGGTCATCGTGCTTCCCGCCCGATGGGACGCGGAGGACATCCGCGATCACTCCGCTGCCCCGTCGTCCCGGGCATCGGGCGGAGCCCGGCGAAGTCGAGACGGCAGATACTCGGCCTGGTCGATGGCCCGCTCGACGGCGCGTCGGCGTCACCACGTCGGCGAGGTCGGTGAGGGTGCGGCCCGGGGTGGTCACCGGGATCCCGTGCGAGCGTCGTTCGATCGCGCGCGGGCAGGACGCTCCGGTGCGCGCGGATCCCGGCGCGCTTTCGCCCGCGCCCCCGGCGATCGTGACCTCCATCGCACGCGGTCGCCTCGCCGATGCCCCAGATCTCGGCCGCTGTGCGGTGGCTCGCGACGCGCCCCTCCCCGCAGGCGAGAACGGCCGCCAGGATGCCGCCGTGCGCGGGTGAGCACCGGATGCCCCACGGCGTAGACGCCGGAGTGGATCCGATGCAGCCGCCCCGCCGCCATCCGCTTCGCGATCGCCCCGCGGCCCAGGCCGACGGCCTCCAGCTGCCGCCTGGCGTCACCACCCCGTGCTGGCTCGCTGCGAGCCGGCGCCAAGGCCAGATCCGATGGGGGTTTGGCTCCCTCTGCATCCATACCGTGCAAAAGGCGCCACGCCCCCCGGTCCGCCCCCGTCGCGGTGGCCGGTGGACAGCCCGCGTCCGTACGTTCCATAGAATCGCGCCCCGCACCCCTCGCAGATGCCTCAGCACGACGTCCTAGTGATCGGAGCCGGCCTCGCCGGCCAACGCGCAGCCCTCGCCGCGGCGGAAGGTGGCGCCTCCGTGGGCATCATCTCCAAGGTCCACCCGGTGCGATCGCATTCCAATGCGGCCCAGGGCGGGATCAACGCGGCCCTCGACCCGCAGGACACCTGGGAGTCCCACGCCTTCGACACCGTCAAGGGCTCCGACTACCTCGGTGACCAGGACGCCATCGAGATCATGTGCCGCGAGGCGCCCGAGGAGCTGCTCGAGCTCGAGCACTGGGGGGTGACCTTCCACCGCAACGAGGAGGGTCGCCTCGGCAAGCGCGCCTTCGGAGGCGCCAGCGCCGCCCGCACCTACTACGTGGCCGACATCACCGGCCAGGCCATTCTCCACGTGCTCTACGAGCAGCTCATGAGGCACGAGGAGGTGTACCGCTACGAGGAGTGGTTCACCACCGCGCTCGTGCAGGACGACGACGGCCGCATCGCCGGCGCGGTGACGCGCAACATCCGGGACGGCGCGCATGGAGCTCTTCTCCGCCCGCGCCGTGATCCTGGCCACCGGCGGGAACGGCCAGATCTGCGACCCCACCACCAACGCCCTCATCTGCACCGGCGACGGCATCGCGATGGCCTACCGGGCCGGCGCGCCGCTGATGGACATGGAGATGATCCAGTACCACCCGACCACGCTGGCGGGCCTCGGGCTGCTGATCACCGAGGGTGCCCGCGGCGAGGGCGCCCACCTCTACAACGCCCAGGGCGAGCGCTTCATGGAGAAGTACGCGCCCAACAAGATGGAGCTCGCCTCGCGCGACGTGGTGTCGCGCGCCGAGCAGACCGAGATCAACGAGGGCCGCGGCTTCCCCGACGGCACCGTGGCCCTGGACGTGACCGTGGTCCCGCGCAAGCGCATCCACGAGGCCCTTCGCGAGATCGTGAACGTCGGCCGCGACTTCGCCGGCGTGGACATCACCAAGGAGCCCATCCACATCAAGCCGGGCAACCACTACGTGATGGGCGGGGTTCGCACCGACATCCACGGCCAGACGCCGATCCCCGGCCTCTACGCGGCGGGCGAGTGCGCGTGCGTCTCCGTCCACGGCGGGAATCGCCTCGGGGCGAACTCCCTGCTGGACACGCTGGTGTTCGGACGCCGCTCGGGCGCCCACGCCGCCCACGCCATCAAGGGCCTGCCCGCCCCCGTGCCCTCCCGCGAGTCGCTGGTCCGGGAGCAGGAGATGATCGCCGAGATCACCGGCCGCGAGCGCACCGGCCGGCGCGTGTCCGAGATCAAGGCCGAGCTCGGCACGACGATGGACAAGTACGTGGCCGTGTTCCGCGACCAGGCCGGGCTGACCACGGCGCACGAGATCGTCCACCGGCTGAAGGAAGAGGCTCAGACCGTGGCCGTGGACGACCGGGGCTCGGTGTTCAACCAGGACGTGCTCGGCGCACTGGAGCTCCAGTTCATGCTCGACAACGCCGAGGCCATCGTGGTGTCCGCGACTCGAGCGCAAGGAGAGCCGCGGAGCCCAGTTCCGCACCGACTTCCCCACTCGGAACGACGAGGAGTGGCTCAAGCACATCAACCTCACCGCGAACGGCGGGGACGATCCCGAGGTGTCTTACTCCGAGGTCACGATGACCCGGTGGGAGCCGGAAGAACGGAAGTACTGACGTGGCCGATTTCAAGCTGAAACTGAGACGCTTCGACCCCGAGTCGGGTGAACGCCGCCTACTGGGCGGACTACGACGTGGACCTTCCGCCCGAGCGCTCGGTGCTCGACGGCATCCTCCAGGTGAAGGACCGCGAGGACGGCTCGATCGGCATCCGCTGCTCCTGCCGCGCCGCCATCTGCGGGTCCTGCGGCGTCCGCATCAACGGCAAGTCGGCACTGGCCTGCAACACCCGCATCGGCGACGCCGCCGAGCGGGCGCGCGACGGCGCCATCACCGTCGAGCCCATGGGCAACATGCCCGTGATCAAGGACCTGATCACGGACATGGAGGCCGTGCACTGGAAGAAGATCCGGCGCGTGGTGCCGTGGCTGCTTCCCGCGGAGGACCCGCCCGAGGGCCGCGAGTACATCGTGCCCGCCGAGGCCATGCTCGACGTGACCCAGGCCATGGCCTGCATCCAGTGCGGCGCCTGCGTGTCCGCCTGCCTGTCGCTCGAGGTGGACCCGGAGTTCATCGGCCCCGCCGCGCTGGCCAAGGCCTACCGCTTCGTGGGCGACCCCCGCGACGGTGCGCACGAGGAGCGCCTGGCCGACCTGGCCGCCGACGAGCACGGCATGTACGACTGCACCCACTGCTTCGCCTGCATCGAGGTGTGCCCCAAGGACGTGGCCCCGATGAGCCAGATCATGCGGCTCCGGCGCAAGGCCACCGGCGACTTCGGGATCAAGGACGACAACAACGGCTACGGCCACGAGAAGGCGTTCGTGGACCTGATCGAGAAGTACGGCACCCTCCACGAGGCGCAGCTCCTGCCGCGCTCGTTCGGCCAGGGCAGCCTGGTCCGCGGCTCGCTCGCGCCCAAGGCCGTGAAGCAGCTGGTGGGGGACCTGCCCACCGGCGCCCGCGGCCTGAAGGCCGGGAAGATCACCCCCAAGAAGGCCCTGACGCATCCGAAGCTGCCCGACCAGGACCAGGTCCGGCGCATCTTCAAGGAGATTCATTCGCACGACGAGCGCCTCGAGCTCAACCTCTACATCGTGGGCGAGAACGCCGCGGACGAGGAAGGCGCGATGGCTGAAGGGAGTCAGGAATCGTGAAGCTCGCGTACTGGCCCGGTTGCGTCTCGCGCGGCTTCACCCCCGAGCTCCACGGCTCGGTGTCGAAGGTGGCGCCGCTGCTGGACCTCGACCTGGTGGAGCTCGACCGTGCCAACTGCTGCGGCGCCGGCGTGGTGGCCGAGCACAACCAGGAGCTGGTGGACACCCTCAACGCGCGCACCTTCGCCATGGCCCAGGCCGTGGACGGCGCGGCGGGGATGATGAACATCTGCTCCACCTGCCAGGGCGCCCAGTCGGAGTGCCAGGAGCGCCTCGACGCGAGCTCCGAGTACCGGGCCGAGGTGAACACGCACCTCAAGCCCGAGTCGCTCTCCTACGAGCAGCAGAGCGACTGGTGGAACAAGAACTTCCTCTGGATCCTCGTCGAGGAGATCGGCCTCGACGCCCTGCGGGACAAGGTCAAGCGGCCGCTCGAGGGCCTGCGGATCGCCCCCTTCTACGGGTGCTACATCGTCCGGCCCACCAAGCGGCTCGGCTTCGACGAGCACCCGGATCGCGACCAGTACATCGAGCAGCTGATCGAGGTGCTCGGCGGCGAGCCCGTGGACTACGCGGGCGCCCGCAAGTGCTGCGGCTTCCCCGTGATCACCATGAACCGCACCACCTCGCTGCGGCAGGCCGGCCGCCACCTGGCGGACGCGATCGACGCCGGAGCGGACTGCCTGGTCACCCCCTGCCCGCTCTGCCACCTGAACCTGGACATGCAGCAGCCGGCCGCCGCGGGATACGTGGAGCGCGACCTCGGACATTCCCGTGCTGCACCTGCCGCAGATGGTGGGTCTGGCCCTCGGCCTCGAGCCGAAGGAGCTGGGAATGGGCAAGCACGTGGTGTCCACTCGCGACGTGCAGCGCAAGATCGCCCAGCTCGCCGCGGCGTAGTCGCCGCGCCCGCTCCGGACGAAAACCGGCCCGAATCCAGGTCGCGGGGCCGTCTCGGCCCTACACTCCCGGGCCATGCCCACGGTCGTCGCGACGCGGTTTGAGGATCTCGTCGCTCTCGCCCTGCGGGTTCTGATCTCCGAGGATCCGAACCTGGACCTCGTGGCCTGCGACGTGCCCGTCGACGATCTCGTGGAGGCCCTCGACCGCTACGAGCCCTCGGTGGCCGTGCTCGACTACGGCGCCCTCGAGTCGCCCGGCCAGGTGTTCGCGCTGCGGCGGGCCTACTCGGGCACGAGCTTCGTGGTGCTGGCCAGCAACCCCTCGCCCGCGGACTGCAACCGCATGCTCTCCCTCGGCGCCAGCGCCTGCCTGTCCAAGGAGACCGAGGCCCGCGACGTGATCAGCTCGATCCACCTCGCCGCCCGCGGGATGTACGTCCTGCCCGAGGCCTCGCCCACGGACGGCGAGGGCCGCGTGCGCATCCACGGCCTCGACCAGCTCACCCCGCGCGAGGGCGAGGTGCTGGAGCGCCTGCAGGAGGGCGCCACCAACGCCGAGATCGCCGAGCGACCTGGGGATCGGCGTGGAGACGGTGCGCACCCACGCGCGCAAGATCTACCGGAAGCTCGGCGTCGCCTCGCGGCGCGAGCTGGCCCGCCTCGAGAGCAAGGGCCTCGTCTCGCTGAAGTAGGCGCTCCGGTGCTCGACGGCTACGCGCCGGGCAGCGGCGCGCAGCAGGTTCCGCACCCGCAGCAGCTCGGCCAGCTGCACCGCGTTCGTGGCCGCCCCCTTGCGGAGGTTGTCGCCCACGATCCAGAGGTTCAGGCAGCGCTCGTGCGACGGGTCCTCGCGGATCCGCCCGACGAGCACGTCGTCGCGCCCGGCCGCGTCGAGCGCCAGCGGGTAGAGGGCGTGCGCCGGGTCGTCCACCACCGTCACCCCGGGCGCGGAGGCCAGCAGGTCCCGGCACTCGTCCGCCGACAGCGGCTCGCGGGTCTGCACGTTCGCGGACACCGAGTGACCGGTGTACACCGGCACCCGCGCGCAGGTGGCCGAGATGCGGCAGGTCCTCGCGGTCGAGGATCTTGCGCGTCTCGCGCATCACCTTGCGCTCCTCGGTGGTGTAGTCGTCGCCGTCCTGGAACCTCTCCACCTGCGGCACCACGTTGAACGCGATCTGGTGGGGATAGACGCTCGGCGGCGGGTATGTCCTTGGCCTCGAGCGTCGCCCGCGTCTGGTCGTGGAGCTCCTCCACCGCCCGCTGGCCCGTGCCCGACACGGCCTGGTAGGTGGAGGCCACCACCCGCTCGATGCCGGCGGCGTCGAGGATCGGCTTCAGCGCCACCACCGTCTGCATCGTGGTGCAGTTGGGATTGGCCACGATCCCGCGGTGGCCGTCCAGCGCGTCGGGATTCACCTCGGCCACCACCAGCGGCACGTCGTCGTGCATGCGCCAGAAGGACGAGTTGTCCACCACCACCGCGCCGGCGTCCGCGAAGCGCCGGCCCCACTCCTCGCTGATCGTGGAGCCGGCGGAGAAGAGCGCGAGGTCGAAGCCCTGTATCGCCGCGTCGGACAGCGCCACGACCTCGAGGTGGCGGTCCCCGTAGTCGATGCGGCGGCCGGCCGAGCGCTCGGAGGCGAAGGGCACGATCTCGGTGGCGGGGAAGCCGCGCTCCCGCATGACGCCGAGCATCGTCGAGCCCACGGCGCCGGTGGCGCCCACCACGGCGACCCTCACGGCCGGGCCTCCTCGCGGATCTTCGGCCGGTGCACCCCGGCCACGTCCTCGGGGTGCACCGAATCCCGGCCGAGGTCGAAGGCCGTG
The DNA here is from genome assembly GCA_963752455.1 of uncultured Thermoleophilaceae bacterium. Classification (GTDB taxonomy): domain Bacteria; phylum Actinomycetota; class Thermoleophilia; order Solirubrobacterales; family Thermoleophilaceae; genus JACVRW01. The sequence continues at coordinate 176,284 of CAVVYE010000022.1, read as the reverse complement.
TGCAGGCCCACCACCGCGGTCTCCACGTCCTCCTCGCGCACGACGCAGGAGATCTTGATCGGCGAGGTGGAGATCATCTCGATGTTCACTCCCGCGTCTCCCAGGACCGAGAGGGCGCGGGCGGCCACGCCGGGATGGCTCTTCATCCCCGCGCCCACGAGCGAGACCTTGCCCATGTGAGCGTCCGACTGGATCGAGCCGAGGCCCAGCTCCGCCTGCAGCGGATGGAGCGCCTCCTCGGCGGCCAGCAGATCGTCGCGCGGGACGGTGACCGACATGTCCGCGCGGGCGTCGTCGGACACCGGCTCGTTCTGGATGATCATGTCCACGTTCACGCTCGCGTCGGCCAGCGCGGTGAGCACCCGGCCGGCGATGCCGGGCCGGTCGGGCAGTCCCTTGAGGGTGATGCGCGCCTCCGCGGTGGAGTGCGTCACGGCTGTGACGAGCGGTCGTTCCATGGTCTTCTCCTCGTCCTGGACCACGGTACCGGGTCCGTCATCGAAGCTCGATCGGCAGTGGATCGTGACCCCGTGGTTGCGCGCGTACTCCACGGAGCGGAGCTGCAGCACGCCCGCGCCGGAGGCGGACATCTCGAGCATCTCCTCGAAGGTCACCACCGGCAGCTTGCGGGCGCCGGGCACGATTCGCGGGTCGGCGCTGAACACCCCGGCCACGTCGGTGAAGATCTCGCACACCTCGGCGCCCAGGGCGGCGGCCAGCGCCACGGCCGTGGTGTCCGAGCCGCCCCGGCCCAGGGTGGTGACGTCGAGCGACTCCTGGGCCACCCCCTGGAAGCCCGCCACGAGCACGATCCGCCCGGCGTCCAGGGCCTCGCTGATGCGGTGCGCCTTCACCTCCAGGATCCGGGCGCGCGTGTGCGAGGTGTCGGTGACGATGCCGGCCTGGGAGCCGGTGAGCGAGATCGCCTCGTGCCCGAGGTCGTTGATCACCATCGCCGCCAGCGCGCACGACACGCGCTCCCCGGTGGACAGCAGCATGTCCATCTCCCGCGGGTGCGGGCGGTCCGACACCTCGTGGGCCATGGCCACCAGCTCGTCGGTGTGCTTGCCCCGCGCGGAGAGCACGGCCACCACGCGGCTGCCCGCGTCCGCGGCCTGCACGATCCGCCGCGCGGCATTGCGGATGCGCTCGGCGTCGGCCACCGAGGTGCCGCCGAACTTCATGACCACCGTTTCCGTTCCGCTCAACGGCATGGCGGACAAAGATAGTGCGGCCGCCCGCGCGACCCCTGGGGGGCCGGGCGAACCTCTAGCCTCGGCTCGTGGTCCAGCGACGCCGCCTGCTCACCGCCGCCCTGGCAATCCTCGCGGCGGGCTCGGCACTGGCCGGTGCCCTGGTGGGCGCGGACCAGACCGACAAGCGGGAGCGTCCCGAGCGGGTGGCCAAGCGCTCCTTCCTGGCCGGGATCGTGCCCGCACCGGCGCCGGGAGAGGAGCCCGCCCGGGAGGGCCGGCCCGAATCTCCCCGCGGCGCCCGCGGGCTGATTGCCGGCATGTCGGTGGAGCGCAAGGTGGCGCAGCTCTTCCTGTTCGGGTTCGAGGGCACCGACCTGAACGCCGAGATCTTCGAGCGGCTGCGCCGCCAGGACCTGGGCGGGGTGGTGATCGGGCGGGACAACTACACGACCTCCGACGCCCTGGGGCAGCTGGCGGGCGAGGCGAGGGTGATCGCGGCCGACGAGGGCCACGTGCGGCCGTTCGTGATGGCCAGCCAGCCCGGGGGCGAGCTGAACTCGTTCCCCGACCTGCCGCCGGCCTCGAACCCCGCCGCGCTGCGCTCGGCCGCGGAGGCGGGCACCGCCGCGGCCGAGTCGGCCCGCGCCCTGTCCGACCTCGGGGTGAACGGGGTGCTCGGGCCGATCCTCGATGTCGGGGTGGAGGGAGGGTCGGCCCTCGGCACCGCCACCTATTCGGACGACCCGGCCGAGGTGTCGGCGTTCGCGGACTCCGTGCTGCGCGCCTACAGCGACGCCGGCGTGTTCACCGCCGCCGCCCATTTCCCGGGGCTGGGATCGGCCGACCAGCCCACGGAGGAGGGACCCGCCACCGTCGGACTCGACCTCCCGGAGCTTCGCCGCCGCGACCTGCTCCCGTTCCGGGCCGCCGTGGAGGACGCCGTGCCCGGGCTGCTGCTGAGCAACGCCCTCTACCCCATGAACGACTTCACCGCCCCGGCCTCGCTCTCGCGGGAGGTGGCCACGAGCCTGCTGCGCGGCGAGCTCGGATTCCAGGGCGTGGCCATCACCGACGACCTCTCCGAGCCGTCGGTGGCCGTGGCGGCATCGGTTCCCCAGGCGGCGGTGGAGGCCATCCGCGCCGGGGCGGACATGCTCTATGTGTCGGGACCTCTTGCCGACCAGGAGGCGGCGTACGAAGCCGTTCAGCGGGCCGTGCGCAGCGGCCGCATCGAGCGCTCGCGCCTGGACGAGGCGGTGGGGCGGATCCTGTCCGCGAAGGAAGCCCTGGGCCCGCTCCGCTAGCCGGAGGGGTCCGGAGCCAGCTCCACGCGGTTGTCGTTGAACACCGGTGCGTTCCCCTCCGCGGTGAGCTCCTGCGACGTGGTGACCTGGCTGCTCCTGCCGCCCGGGTAATCCCGGTTCCACCAGCCCATCGGGGCCACCACCACCCCCGGACGGGCGTCGTCCGACACCCGCGCGGCGCAGGAGAACGCGCCGCGGTCGTTGTGCACGCGCACGCGGGCGCCGTCCTCGATCCCGCGCTCGCGCGCGTCGTCCGGGTGGATCACCACCTCGGGGCTGGGCTGAGCCGAGTGCTGGCGCTTCTGGTTGGCGAAGGTCGAGTTCAGGAACAGGTGGGTCTTCGGCGTGATCAGCGCGAGCGGGAAGCGCTCCGCCAGGCCGGCGTCGGCCACCTCGCCGGACGGTTCGTAGCGCGCGCCGATCGTGGCGCGCCGGCTCATCGTTCCGAAGCCGCCCTCCGCGTGCGGGGTCGGGCCCTGGCCCAGGTCGACCTTCACCCATCCGCGCTCGCGTATCTCGTCCTCGCGGCCGGCCAGCGCGGAATTGGCGAGCATGGCGGCCACCATCTCCTCGTCGGTCTCGGCGAAGCAGGGATCCGTGAGGCCGAGCCGGGCGGCGAGCAGCCGGAACGCCTCGGTGTTCGGCTGGGCCTCCCCCTGGGGCGCGATCGCCGGCTCGTTCCAGGTCATGTAGTGGTGGCCCCAGGAGAACACGACGTCGAGGTGCTCGAGCGCCGTGGTGGCCGGCAGCACCACGTCGGCATGCCGGGCCGTGTCCGTCATGAACTGCTCGAGCACCACGGTGAACAGGTCCTCGCGAGCCAGGCCGGCGAGCACGCGCCCCTGATCGGGGGCGATGGAGGCGGGATTCGAGTTCCAGCACACCATCGCCATGACCGGGGGCTCGAGATCGGCGTCGGTGAGCGCGCGCCCGAGCTGGGACATGTTGATCGTGCGGACGGGATGCGGACGCAGGTCCTCGCGCTCCAGGGGGTATGAGCTCACCGACGCGGCGGTGGCGGTGGGGATGTAGGAGCAGCCTCCGCCCCGCTCGCGCCACGCGCCGGTGAGCAGCGGCAGGGACGCGATGGTGGAGTAGGCGGCGGGCGCGCCCAGGTGGCGCTGGGCCCCCACCCCGAGGCGCAGGAGCGACGGTCCGTCGGTGGCGAAGGCCCGGCCCACGCTGGTGATGGTGTCCGCGGGCACGCCGCTGATCTCCGCGCAGCGCTCGACGGGATACCCGGCCAGCTCCGCGAGCAGCTCGTCGTAGCCATCGGTGTGCTCCCGGCACCAGGACTCGTCCTCGAGGCCGGAGTCCAGCACGGCCCGCATCATCCCCATGGCCAGGGCGGCGTCGGTGCCCGGAAGCGGTTGCAGGTGCTCGTCCGCCACCCGTGCGGTGCGGCTCCGGAACGGGTCCACCACCACCAGTCGCGCGCCGGCGCGGCGCGCCTCGAGCAGCTTGCGCCAGAGGTGCGGCGCGGTGGACATCGGGTTCCAGCCCCAGACCAGGAGGTAGCGGGCGTGCGGCCACTCCTCGGGATCCACCTCGGGCGAGATGCCGTGGGCGGCGATGGTGCCCGTCATGCCGGCGGTCGCGCAGATCGTGCGCTCGAGCGACGACGCCCCGAGCGCGTTCAGCACCCGGGCGCTCATCGTGTTGCCCTGGATCAGGCCCTGCGTACCGGCGTAGCTGTAGGGCAGGATGGCCTCGCCGCCGTGCTCGTCGCGCACCCGCAGGAGCTCGGCCGCCACGCGCTCGAGCGCCTCGTCCCAGGAGGCCCGGCGGAAGCTCCCCTCGCCCTTGGCCCCGTCCCGGACGAGCGGGTGGAGGATCCGGTCCGGCGCGTACACACGGTCGAGGTAGTTCGACACCTTGCCGCAGAGGAAGCCGGCGGTGATCGGGTGCTCGGCGTCCCCGCCCACGGCCACGGCCCGGCCGTCCCCATCCACCGTGACGGTCATGGCGCACGTGTCCGGGCAGTCGTGCGGACAGGCGGCATGGACGACGCGCGAGCTCACGCGAGCATGCTCGCGCGAGCGGCGGCGCGGGCGCAAGCCCGGCTACCCGGCCTGGACGTGCTGGAGCGCGTCCGGGTAGGCCTCGAGGTAATCCTCGAGCGGCGTGGCCGGGTGGCCCGCGAGCCGCTCCACGTCCTCGCTCACCGCCTCCACCTCGCCGGCTGCCACCTGGCTGTAGGAGGTGACCCAGCCCTCCACCTCCCAGTCCGGCGCGCCGTAGCTCTGCCGGGAGGCGTAGGCCTCCTCGAGCGTCTCGTCGTGAAAGGAGATCGCCTTCCCGGTGGCCCGGCTCATGCGCTCGGCGATCTCGGCGAAGGTCAGCGCCTCGGGGCCGGTGAGGTCGTAGGTCCGGCCCTCGTGGCCGTCCCCGGTGAGCACCGCCGCGGCAGCATCGGCCACGTCGTCGCGCAGCACGGCGGACAGGCGACCCCGGCCGGCCGGCCCCGCGATCACCCCCTCGGGCGAGACCATCCGGGGAAGGAAGTCCGTATAGAGGTTCATCCTCAGGAAGGTGAAGGGCACGCCGCTCTGCCGCACCCGCTCCTCCGTGGCCCAGTGGTGGCGTCCGAGTGTGAAGGTCGAGTCCGGACGCGGCCGCCAAGAACGACAGGTAGACGATCCGCGTGGCCCCGGCGGCCACCGCGGCGTCGATCGCGGTCAGGTGCTGCTCGACCCGGTCCGCGGACTCCGCCGCGGGGACCAGGAACACCGTGTCCACGCCGTTCAGCGCCGCCCTCATCTCCTCGGCCGCGCCGTAGGCGGACGCGCGCCGCACCTCCGCGCCGGTGATGTCGGGGGCCCGCGCCGGGTCGCGCACCACGAGCCGCTGGACGGCGCCGTGTTCGGCCAGGCGCCAGGCCACCCGGCTCCCCACCTCCCCGGTGGCGCCGGTCACCGCGATCACAGCGCCTGGCGTCCCCGCAGCGCTCGTCCCAGGGTGATCTCGTCGGCGTACTCGAGGTCGGAGCCCACCGGCAATCCGCTGGCCAGGCGCGTGACCGCGACCTCGGGTGCCCGCTCGCGCAGCGAGTCGGCCAGGTAGAGCGCGGTGGCCTCGCCGGTGGTCGTCGCGTTGGTGGCGATCACCACCTCGCGTATGCCGTTCCCGGTGGCCCGTTCGAGCAGCTCGGTGACGTGGAGGTGCTCTGGATCCACCCCGTCGATCGGAGACAACGCCCCTCCGAGCACGTGATAGCGGCCGTGGAACTCGCCCGAGCGCTCGATCGGGATCACGTCGCTGGGCTGCTCCACCACGCACAGGGTGGCCGTCTCGCGGCGCTCGTCCTGGCAGATGCGGCAGGTGGCCTCGGTGGCCAGGTTGAAGCAGATCTCACACTGGCCCACCGTCTCCTTGACCTCGCGGATGGCCGCGGCCAGGTCGAGAGCCTCCTCGTCGGAGACGCTCAGCACGTGGAAGGTGAGCCGCTGAGCGGTGCGCTGGCCGATGCCGGGCAGGCGGGCGAACTCGGAGATCAGGCGATTGACGGGGGCGGCGAACACCCGGGTGAATCTAGAGCCTGGGTCGGGCCTACAGGCAGAGGACGGCCGGGCTAGAGCCCGGGAATGCCCAGATTGCCGAGCCCGCCGGCGAGGCCGCCCGTGGCGGCGCCCATCCTGTTGGCCGCCAGCTCCTGGGCCGCGCGGTAGGCCTCGTTCACCGCGGCCTGCACCATGTCCTGGAGCAGCTCCACGTCGTCCGGGTCCACGGCCTCGGGATCGATCCGGAGCTCCTTGAGCTCGAGGTCACCCGACACCTTCACCGTGACCATGCCGCCGCCGGCGCTGGCCTCCACCACCTCGTTCTTCAGCTGCTGCTGCGCCTTGGCCATCTCGGCCTGCATCTGCTGGACCTGCTTCATCATCTGGCCCATGTTCGGCTGTCCCGGCATCACTGCTCCTCGTCTTCGTCTTCGAATACCTCTTCGGCGGCGAACTCGGCTCGCAGCCGCTCTATCAGCTCGGACTCGTCGAGCGTGATCGCCGACGCCTCCCCTCCGGCGCGCAGCTCGTAGACGATCGCGAACGACGCTCCGGTGAGTCCGCGCACGACGCGCTGAACGAGGTCGCGGCCCTGCTCCGCCTTCTTCTTCACGAAGGCGGCGTCCTCGGGGAAGGCGATCGTGAGCCGGTCGCCCTCGAGCGCCACCGGCAGGGCGGCGCCCAGCGCCGCTCCCAGCATCCCGTTCTCGTCGGCCACCGCCTGGGCCACCGCCGGCCACAGTGCCAGCACCTGCGACGAGCTCCAGCGCCGTGGCGGGCTCGGTCGCCGTCTCCACCGCCACCGCCGTGGCCACTCCGCCGCCGGAGCCGTGGCTCACCGGGGCGGAGGCCTCCCGGGCCGGAGGCGGCGGCGGGGCGGGGCGCTCCGGCTCTGGCGGTGCGGGCTCGGGGTCGGGCTCGGCGGGCTCGGGCGCGGGCGGAGCCGCGGCCGCGGCGGGCGCGCCGCCCCCGGACTCGAGACGCTCGATGCGGGTGATCAGCGCCTGAACCGAGAGGTCGGCCTGCGGCTGGGTGGCCTTCAGCAGCGCCATCTCCAGCTGGATGCGCGGCTCGGACCCGTCCTTCACCGCGGCGAGGGCGCCGGCCAGGAAGTCGATGGCCCGCAGGATCTCCCCCTGGGCGATGCGACCGGCCTGGGAGGACAGCCGATCGGTCTGCCCGGAGGTGACGGAGAAGGAGTCCGGCACCTCGCCCAGCGTCTGCACGACGAACAGGTGGCGGAGGTGCGCGGAGAGGTCGCGCATGAACTGGGTGAAGTCGCGGCCCGAGTCGGAGAGCTGCTTCACGGCGAGCAGGGCCCGCTTGGGGTCGCGCTCGGCCAGGGCCTCGGCCGCCTCCAGCACCAGCTCGGCGTCGGCCACGCCGAGGATGTCGAGCACGTCCTCGAGGCGCACCTCGGCGCCCCCGTAGGTCACGAGCTGCTCGAGCGTGCCCAGGGCGTCCCGGAAGCTGCCGGTGGCGGAGCGGGCGAGCATGCCCACGGCGGCGTCGGGCAGCTCGATGTTCTCCTGAGCCGCCACACGCTCGAGCACCTTGGCGATCTGCTCCAGCGAGGGCCGGCGGAAGTCGAACCGGTGGCAGCGGTCCACGATCGTGGCCGGCACCTTGTGCGCCTCGGTGGTGGCGAGGACGAAGACCACGTGGGAGGGCGGCTCCTCCAGGGTCTTCAGGAAGGCATTCCACGCGGCCGGGGACAGCATGTGGGCCTCGTCGAGGATGTAGACCCGCTTGTGGCCCCCCATCGGGGACTGGGCCACGTTCTCGCGCAGCTCGCGGATGTCGTCCACGGAGTTGTTCGAGGCCGCGTCCATCTCCACGACGTCGATCGAGGTGCCCGAGAGGATCGCCCGGGCCCCCTCGCTCTCCGGATCGAACTCGGCGCTGGGACCGCCCTCGGCGTTGAGCGCGCAGGCCAGCAGCTTGGCCATCGAGGTCTTTCCGGTGCCGCGAGAGCCGACGAACAGGTACGCGTGGTGGACCTTGTCCAGCTCGATCGCGTTCCTCAGCGTTCGGACGATGTGCTCCTGTCCGACCACGTCTTCGAAGCTGCGCGGGCGGTGGCGGCGGTAGAGGGAGAGCACGGCGTTCCATGCTAGCCGGGCCACGGATGTCGTCCCGATTTGCGGTTAGCCTCACCTCACCCGCGCGGCGTTCTCCTCGGTGGGCCGTGCACCAAACCGGAGGTGGCAGTGATCGATCGGCTCTCTCGGCGCGACTTCGTCCACGGGGCAGGGGGACTCTCGGCGGCGGTGCTGCTGGCGCCTCAGGCCATGGCCGCCCCCACCAAGCGGCGCCGGCCGAGCCTCCGCGGAGGCAGGTTCGGCGAGGGCGTGGCGTCGGGCGACCCCGCACCCCGTGCGGCGACGCTGTGGACCCGGGTGGCCGACGTGGAGGGCACCGGCACCGTGGAGCTCCAGGTGGCCCGCGACCGCGGCTTCCGGAAGGTCGTGGCCCGCGACCTGATCAAGACCACCGACGCCACCGGCCACTACGCCAAGGCGCGCGTGGCCGGGCTGAGGCCGTACGAGGACTACTACTACCGCTTCGCCACCCGCGACGAGGCGAGCCCGATCGGGCGCTTCCGCACCGCGCTCCCGCCGGACTCGAACCAGCCCGTTCGCTTCGCCTTCTTCTCCTGCCAGGACTTCACGTTCGGGTACTTCAACGCGCACGCGCTCATGGCCAAGGAGGACCTCGACTTCGTGGTCTGCCTGGGCGACTACATCTACGCCGAGGACTACTACCCCATCGGCCCGCTGGGCGGCGTGCGCGACGACCCGGTGGGCACCTCGGAGACGCTGGACCAGTACCGGGCCAAGTACGCCGCCTACCGCACCGACGCGAGCCTGCGGAAGCTGCACGCCCGCTTTCCCATGATCAACATCTGGGACGACCACGAGGTGCAGGACAACTACGCCGGGGGCGCCGGCCCCAGCGGCGGTCTCGACCCGGCGCTTCACTACACGGACGCGAGGAAGCGCGCGGGGCACCAGGCCTTCTTCGAGAGCCTGCCCACATACGGGGCCAAGAGAGGGAGCCGGCGGATCTACCGGGCCGCTCGCTTCGGCCGCAACGTGGACCTCGTCCTGCTCGACTCGCGCATGTACCGGGACGACCAGCCCTGCGGCGATCCGGTCGTGGGCCCCGCGTGCCCGGAGCTCCCGGAGCCGCGGAAGTACCTGGGTCGCAATCAGATGAACTTCGTGAAGAAGCGCCTGGCTTCCTCCGGGGCCGCCTGGAAGGTCGTGGCGAACCAGCTGATGATCATGCGGACCTACTACCCCGGCGGTTCCATCATCAACTTCGACTCCTGGATGGGCTACCCCACCGAGCGCCGCGAGCTGGTGGGTCACATCAAGCGCAAGAAGATCAAGGACGTGGTGTTCGTCACCGGCGACATCCACACGTTCGTGGCCGGCGACGTGCGCCTGAACGACAAGGACAAGCGCGCGCTGGCGACGGAATTCGTGGGCGGCTCGGTGTCGGCTCCCGGGCTGGGCGAGGGCGGCGGCGGAATCCTCCCGACCGCCGATCCCTTCAACCCCAAGACCCCTCAGGCGATCATCGACCTGCTGAAGGACACGAACCCCTGGGTGAAGAGCGGGGAGTTCGACCATCACGGGTACGGGCTCGCGGTGGCGACGAGGAACGACTTCCGCTGCACCCTGAAGCGGGTGGCCACGGTGAAGACCCGGGGCAGCAAGCTGCTGCCGACCGGGGAGTTCCACTACCGCGTGCGGCGCGGGCATCCGAGCATCCTCTGAAAAGTGGACCGTGCACCAGCCGTCGAGATTCGTTCTCGGGCGTGCCCGCCGCACATCGGCTCCGGCCAGGCTGATCCGCGGCGCACGGACGGTATCGCTTAAGGCTGCTTCCTCCCGGATCTGACCTGGTTCACGAGCGTCCGCCACGCGGGACCCGGCCATCGACGCCTCTGTCCGGCGTACTGACCCCGAGGACAGAACCCCTCAGACTGGAATTCAGCCCCACTAGAGCGGATTGTGGGTGACAGGACACCGCTATCTCCCCGCCTAGCACGGTCCACGGCCAAGGCTAGAGGATTACCCCCGTACGGGCCATGCGCCTCGGCCCCGTCGGAGCCGATACGGGTCACTGACTCTTCGCCCCGTTCACGAATCGAGAGTGCGCCCGTGCCGAAGCCCTCCCCCGCGTTCGTCCTGTCCGTCCTCGCGCTGTTCGTGGCGCTCGGTGGGACCGGGTACGCCGCGATCCAGATCCCCAAGGCCAGCGTTGGCGCCAAGCAGTTGAAGGCCAAGGCGGTGACCTCGGGCAAGGTGCGGAACGGCGCCCTGCGATTGCGTCATTTCAAGGTCTCCGAGCGCACCAAGCTGCGCGGGGAGGCCGGCGCTCGTGGCGTCAGCGGCCTCACCGGCCCCGCGGGAACGCCGCGGTCTGCAGGGTCTCGCGGGAGCGCCGGGCGCCGCCGGGGCTTGAGGGGGACCCGGGGGTTCAGGGAGACAGGGGGACCAGGGACTTCAGGGACCAAGGACTCAGGGCGACCCAGGGCGTCCAGGGGGACCCCGGGGAGCACCGGGGTTGAGCAGGTGGTGGTGCGGACTACCGCGTTTACGTTCGTCGCGGGCATCGGCGCGACGGGCAGCACAGTCGGATGACGTCCAGTGCCAGCCCGGCGAAAGCGTCGTCGGCGGCGGCACCGACGTCAGCCCGACGCGTCGCCGTCGCCAATCAGCCGAACACCATCGTGACGACCAGTCGACCCGGCGACGCGAACGGCGACGCGCCCGGCGAACGGGACCGAGCCCACAGGGTGGTTCGCTGCGGCCCGGCGAAACTCGCAGACACGGCCACCCAGACCGTGACCGTGTACGTTCTCTGCGCCTCATCCGCCTGACCCACACCCAGATGCCCGACCGCCAGAAGATCGAGACCGACGCCGCTCCCGCCGCCATCGGCCCCTACAGCCAGGCGATCCGGACCGGCGATCTCCTCTTCTGCTCCGGTCAGATCCCTCTCGATCCGGGCAGCGGGGAGATCGTGAAGGAGGACGTGGTGGGGCAGGCCCGGCGCTGCCTCGAGAACCTCGTGGCCGTCTGCGAGGCCGCCGGAACCAGCCTCGCGAACGCCGTGCGCGTGACCGTCTATCTCGCGGACATGGCTGATTTCCAGCGCGTCAACGAGGTCTACTCCGAGTTCTTCGAGGGCGACGCGCCGGCTCGCGTGGCCATCCAGGCGGCCGGCCTCCCCCGGGGCGCCGACATCGAGATCGACGCAATAGTCGCCGTCTAGATCCGCCTCGGAAATCGCGGGCTAGACTGACCCATTCTCCCGGGCGCGTAGCTCAGCGGGAGAGCGCTCGCCTCACACGCGAGAGGTCGCTGGTTCGAACCCAGCCGCGCCCATACCGCCGCTCACGCACCACCAGCGAGATCCAGGCGGATCCGGGCCGTCCGTGGGCCCAAGGCGCGCTAGTCCCGCTCCCCGGGCGCCCGGCCGCGGCAGCGGTGCAGGCGCGCTTTCAAGGCCCAGGGGTCCGATCGTTTCGTCGGACCCTAGACGCCGGCTTCGGCCGCGACGCGGCCAGACGCAACGGCCTCTTCGCAGAGCGTGGTAGTCGCGCTCGTTCTGGTCGGCGTAGGCCTCTGCGAACGAGGCCAGCGCGCGGTCGAAGCTGTCGCCTGCGCCGAGGTAGCTCGCGATCGCGATCGCGTCGCCGGAGCGGGCGTGCGCCTTCGCGAGCGCATGGCCGCAGAGCCCGGCGTACATCGACATGGCGGCCGGGTTCATCGCCTCGACCAGCGCCGATCCTTTGCCGTCCCAGAGCTGGCGCACGTAGAAGTCCCGGGTCGCGCCGTCATAGGCCGTGATCCGCATCCAGCCGAGCATGATGTCGCTGGCGGCCTGCGTCAATCGCTGGCCCTCGACGACCCGCTGGCCGTGCTTGGCGAAGGCGCTGGTGCCCAGGAACGGCTCGAGCACCGATGGTTGTGCCTCCTTGAGCTGCAGGAACAGCGGATCGTTCTCGTCGCGACCGAGCATCAGCACGATCCAGGCGCGCGTGCCGACGCTGCCCACGCCGACGACTTTCCGCGCCGCGTGGACGTAGCGAAAGCGCTCGAGCAGCTGCCGGCGGTCGGCGCTCAGGGTGCGCCGGTAGGAGCGGATGCCTCCCCGTACGAACTCCTCGATCTCCGCCGGTTCGGCGCCGGACGCGACCTCCTCGATCGGCACGATCAGTGGCGGGTCGCTCGCGATCCTGGGCTCCGCCGTCGACTGTTGTCCGTGAGCTTCGCCAACGCCCTCATGCTGTCCTTCGATCGCGCCTTGGCCAGGTTGCGCTCGAACCGCTTCAGCTGTTGTCCGCTGGCCTGCTGAGCCACCAGCGCGGCGATCTCGTCCACGTCGATGCGGGCGTACCAGAGGTGGAGGTTGGACATCCCGGCGAAGCCCTTGATCGCCTCGCGGTACGAACGCGTCACCGCCCGATTGATCGACCGCCGCCGTTTCGCGTCGAAGCCCCGATCCCGGCCGGCGACAGCGAAGCTGGCCACCAGCCGCTTCACGTCCCACTCGAACGGGCCCGGCAGCGTCTCGTCGAAATCGTTGATGCTGAACACCAGCCGCCGATCGGGCCCCGCGAAAGCGCCGAAATTGGACAGATGCGCATCGCCACAGAGCTGCACGTCAAGCCCGCTCCGGGGCGCACCGGCGAGATCCGCCGCCATCGGATAGGCCGCGCCGCGGAAGAACGTGAACGGCGACACCAGCATCCGCCCATAGCGGATCGGCACCAGCTCGGACACCCGCGAGGCGGCCTGCTCCTCCAGCAGCTCGACCGGATCACGCCGATCAGAGGCGGGCTCCCAGTCGCCATGCTCGGAGCGCGGCGCCACCGCCCTCGCCGCCTTACCCCTCGCCACCCGCTCCGCGACCGTGGGGTGGGTGACCGCCTTCGGCTTGGGCTGCCGCCCGTCGCTCTCGGGTGTCCGGACCGCCTCGGAGCCGAGGGGGTTCTCAACGTTGGTCATGGTGTCGCTCCCTTCGCGGCCGGGCGAAATCTCGAATACCTCTGGCATACGCCATCGGTTCCATCGAACCGCTCCTCAGCCGATGGGTCGTCATCCAGTTGGGATGAAATTGCGGCTGGCATGCGGATCATCTCGATTTCACCCCATTGGGACGATGCCTGCTCATCTTGGCGTTTGCAGAATTGTCGCCAGGTACTCTGGCACCGGACGAGAGTGGATGGACGAGTCAAGGGCAACCATTAGGGGAGGAGCGGGAAATGGACATCTTCGAGGTCGAGCAGAAGGAGACACTGAGCAGAAAGGAGGTCGCCACCCGCCTCCGAAGGCTCGCCAACATGCTCGGCGGCAGCGACGACGTCAAGTTCGAGCGGGGCGGCATGAACTTCAGCGTGCACGTTCCCGACAAGGTCCAGCTAAAGGTCGAGCTCGAGGTGGGGAGCGATGAGCGAGAGCTCGAGATCGAGTTGAAGTGGTGAGGCCGCCAGCGCCGCGCGTCAACCGGTGCGCCCAGGCCCTTGGACTCTGCCCGCGTGTGTGGTGAGTTGCGCGAGTGCGGTGCCGATCAGGGCGCCGGCCAGCACGTCGCCAGGGTAGTGCACGCCGGTGTGGATGCGCGAGTAGGCGACCAGCGCGGCGAGCGCGCGCAGGGGAAGAGCGGCCGCTGGCGATACGTGGCCGACGCCGGTCGCGAACGCGAAGGCGGCGGCAGAGTGGCCGGAGGGGAAGGAGCGCGAGCTCGGCATCTGCACATGGCGTGCGAGCGGGACGTCGCCCGCCAGGCGGTCGGGGCGTCGCCGGCGTGCGAGCGGCTTGACGGCGACTTCGACCACGGTCGCGGTGACCCCGAGCGATGTGAGCCCGTGGGCGGCCGCGGCGCGGCCGCCCCGTCCCCCGGCGAGCGCGAGCAGCGCGGCGGAGGTCAACGAGAGGCGCGAGTAGTCGGCGGCGCGCGAAAGGCGGCTCATCGCGACGTCGAGCGCCGGTGTCGGGGTGCGGGCGATTGCGGTGTAGATGGCGAGATCGAGGCGCTCGGCGTCCTCGATCCAACGCGGCCGGCGCCGCCGGGCGGCTGCGGATTCGACGTTAGTGCTCAACGAGCAGGGATCCTATGAGGCGGCAACAGGTCGCGGCGATCGTCGCGCTGGTGGTGGGTGGCGCCACGGTCGCCCTCGGCGTCGCTGTCGCGGTGAGCGAGTTCCCGCGCGGGCTGGTCCTGCTGGGCTGTGTTCTGGTCGCCGGTGTGTCGGCCTGGTTCGGGGTGGTTCGGCGTGGCGTTGCGCGCGTGGCGGGGCTGACCGTCGCTGCGCTGGCGCTGGCCGGTGCCTTGGTGCTGCTGGTCGTGGGTGGGGAGCCGTTCGTCGATCTGCTGGTCGTAGCGGGGCTGCTGGTGTCGCTGCTGGCCGCGCGCGCCACCCTCTTCGTCCACGTGGATCTGCCGAGCGCCACGGCCCCGCGTCAACCGGTGCTGTTCTTCAACCCTCGCTCGGGTGGCGGCAAGGCGGAGCGCTTCTCCCTCGCGGCCGAGGCACGCGCGCGCGGCATCGAGCCGATCGAGCTGAAGCCCGGCGACGACCTCGAGAAGCTCGTCCGGGACGCGGTAGATCGCGGCGCCGACGCGCTCGCGATGGCCGGCGGCGACGGGTCACAGGCGATCGTCGCGGCGATCGCGGCCGAGCGCGGCCTGCCGTACGCGTGCGTGCCCGCCGGCACGCGCAACCACTTCGCGCTCGACCTCGGCGTCGACCGCGACGACGTAGTCGGCGCCCTCGACGCGTTCGTCGACGGCGGCGAGCGAACCGTTGACCTGGCCGAGGTCAACGGGCGCGTGTTCGTCAACAACGTCTCGCTCGGGCTTTACGCCGAGGCCGTTCAGCGAGAGGGCTACCGCGACGCGAAGCTGCGCACGCTGCTCGACACCGCGCCGGACGTGCTCGGCCCCGATGTCGGCGAGCTCGACCTGCGCTGGACCGGCCCCGGCGGGGACGCGCACCACTCGGGTGCGATGGTGCTCGTGTCCAACAACCGCTACCGGCTCGGCCGCGCCGTGGGCTCGGGCACGCGGCCGCGGATCGACGACGGACTGCTCGGCATCAGCGTCGTCGGCGAGCCCTCGGGACGTGGCGAGGGCGGCCGGCGGTTGCAGCGGCCGTGGCGCGAATGGTCCGCGCCCGAGTTCGAGGTCGACGCCGATCGCCAGATCCCGGCCGGCATCGACGGCGAGGCGCTCGTGCTCGACCCGCCACTGCGCTTTCGGATCCGGCCCGGGGTCCTGCGCGTGCGGATCGCACGCAAGCACCCGGGCGCCTCACCTTCCGCCACGGCTCCCGAAGGGGCCCGGGCCGGGTTGGCCCAGCTGACGCGAATTGCCATCGGGCGCCCGCAGAAGCCGTGAACGCTCGCCTGACCCACAACGAACGGAGGACACAATGCTGCGACGCATGACCGACATGCCGGTCGGAACGATCGGCTTCGAGGCGATCGGCGAGGTCGAGGACGACGATTGGGAGACGGCGGTTGAGCCGGTGCTGCGACGCGAGATCGCCGAGGGCCGCGCTCTTCGGTTGCTCTACCTGATCGGACCAGGGGCCCGAGAGGTTGAGGGCGACGCGATGACAGCTGACACCGGCTTTCGAACGCGCCACGCGAAGTCGTTCGAGCGGGTGGCCGTGGTGAGCGACGAGGACTGGATGCGCCCCGCTCTCCGTACGCTGTCGTTTCTCCTGCCGGGGAAGGCCAAGGGCTTCCGCGTCCGTGACCTGGAGGCCGCGAAGGCATGGCTCACCGAGGCGACTGAGACCTAGGTGGGCGGGGGTCGTGTCACATCGGTCGGGGCGCTCTCCATTGGCGGGGCCTTGTCGCGCGGGTGCTGCTCGTACCAGCGGGCGTAGCGGGCGGCGAGCGGCGCCGCGGTGAGACCGTGGGCGAAGACCGAGAGCCCGACGGTCAGGTAGATCGCGACCACGATCAGGTGCTCGTGGGGAAGGTTCGACTCCTCGACCACGATCACGGCGAACACGATCGACGCCAGCCCGCGGGGGCCGAACCAGCCGAGGAACGCGAGCGTTGGCGCTCGGGCGTGCGTGCCCAGCATCGCTATCGCGGACGGCAGCATCCGCAGGACGGTCAGGCTGAGGACTGCGTACAGGGCAAGCTCCCAGCTCAGTTCGCCGAGCGCGGGGCCGAGCAGGATCGCGCCGAAGAAGAGAAAGGTGACGCCGTTGAGCACGTTCGCGACCTGCTCGCTGAGCTCGTTGATCTGCTCGGGGTCGCGCCCGAGCGCCAGCCGAAAGGTCAGCCCGGCGACGAAGGCGGCGATGAAGCCCGAGCCGCCAAGCGCGCTGGCCGTGCCGTAGGCGAGAGCGGCGCCCGCGCCCGGGATCACCTGTCGCCACGGGCCCGCGATCAGATCTCGGCGGCCGGCGTGGATGATGATGGTCGCGACCACCAGCCCGCCTACCACCCCGCCTACGACCCCGTAGCCGATTTCCTCGAGCAGCAGGGTTGCGCCGCTGCGGCCCTCCGAGATCTCCGATTGGACGTCGGCCACCGCCACGGCCGCGAACAGCAGCGGGACGCAGATTCCGTCGTTGAGTCCGCTCTCGACGTTCAGCCCCTGGCGGATCGTCTCGGGAACGCGCCGCTCGGTGACGACCGCCTGCCCCAGCGCGGCGTCCGTCGGCGCCAACACGATCGCGAGGATGAGAGCCTCTTCGACGGTCAGCCGGTCGAAGATGACAGCGGCCGCTACGGCACCCAGCGCGATCGTCAACGTCAGCCCGATCCCGAGCAGGCGCACCGGCACCCCGAACTCGCGACGCAGCAGCCCGAGATCGACGCGCGAGGCATCGCAGAACAGCACCAGCGCCAGCGTCGCCTCCGCCAGCGTTCGAACGGTCCCGCTCGAGCTGTCGAGGTCGATCTCGCCAAGCACCTCGGGTCCCACCAGCAGCCCGACAAGAACGAACAGCATCGCTGGCGTAACCGGCGTCCCCGACAGCCGCCCCGAAATCGCCGCAACACCGATCAGCGTGCACGCCACGATGGCAAGGGACCACTCCACTCAGAACCCTCGCGAGTTGGACATCCTCTGGGTCATCCATTCAACTGCGATGGAGCCGGCCCGGCTCGGGAAGGTCGATCATCCCAAGCACGACCGCATCGATGATCACCGCGTCCAGAACCGCTTTCGGCAGACCGGAGCTCGGCCCAGACCCGCGCAGGCCCTTCAGTCCCGGGCGGGGGAGAAGTGCAATGAGCCGCCGCCTCGCCGCCCTCGCCGTCGCCATCGCCACCACGCTGGTCTTTGCCGCCAGCGCCCAGGCGGGCGACTACATCGTCGTCTTGAAGGACGGAGTGAGCGAGCCCACCGTCGCGGCCGACCACACGCGGAAGGGTTTCAGGTAGGTGTGGTCTCCCTGGGTGCGTCGTCGGGCCGCCCCGGTTCTTCATCAACGCACCCGCGATGGCGAGGACTATCACCACGCCGATGATGGCGCCGATGATCCCTCCGAAGTCGAAGACGTCGGTGTCGCCGATGCCGAGCGCGACGGTGAAGATCAGGTAGCCGAGCGCGGCCCCTGCGAGGCCGATGAGCATCGAGAGGCCCCATGACTTCGGGCCGCTCATGTGCCGGAACGGATCGCCCGGCATGAACGTGCGGCCAATCGCACCGGCCAGGAATCCCACGATTGCGGCACCGATCATAGACCTCTCCCTTGCTCGCTCTGTGCCAGTCACCTGGACTCTATGCCGCTCCGCGAGTACGAGTACAGGAGACCGCACCGCCACCCCGGCTACGGGTTCGTCGGCGACCCGCTCAGACCGTTCGGGGACGGCCGCTACTACGGATACCCGGACGCCGCGACCGTCGATGTGGTGCACGTGGAGTCCGCCCTTCCCTCAGCGCGCCTCTGGGCAGGGTGGTCAGTCTCGTTTACAGCGTCTAACGTCGAAAACAGTCGGAACGCCAGTCGAGATGTCCTTCGCCCACGTCTTCAGGCTCCGCGACGGCAAGCTGGCCCGGCTGGAGCTGTACTCGGATCGGGACGACGCCCTCGACGCCGTGGGGCTGTCGGAGTAACCGGTATTAGGCAGAAACGGCGGTTTCTGCCCAGACGCAACGTAACCCCTGCAATCCAACGGCGTCCACCAGCCCTCCGAACCGAACTCGGAGCGGCCTTTTCCGCTCGGACTGGGGTTGCTGCCTGGTTCGTCCTCGGCTTCGCCTCGATAGACCTCACACGCGAGAGGTCGCTGGTTCGAACCCAGCCGCGCCCATCAGGTCCGCCTCAGGCCGCGTCGTCGACCAGCTCGTGCGTCACGGCGTACTCCGTCCGCAGCCGTTCCATTTCCTCCACCCGGGTCCTGAAGGCGCGCGCCGTCCGGCGGTTCTTGCCGCCGGGCACGAGCGTGTCGTGGGCTCCGTTCGCCAGCGCAGTCAGCGGACCGGCCACCTTCGGCAGGTGCTTCAGCCAGGTATCCGGGATCGCCAGGTCGTCGGCCACCGCATCGCCGACGAACGCCCGCTGGAGCCCTCGCATGATCGCGGGCGTCCACGCTGAGGGGAGCAGGCGCCCGAGTTCGGCCGCCTGGAAGTCCGTGAGGGCCAGGACGAACGCGCGGTCGCCGTCGTCAGCGCCCGGGCTGGTGAGTGCGTAGAGGTCTTCGATGCGCGCATAGTCGTCCGGCGTGACCGGGAGGAAGTCGTCGTCGACACCCACCAGGTGGCCGACGCAGCGCCACAGGTGGAGGATGTCCTCGAGCTCGCCGTCGCTGTAACGGGCGCCGAGCTGCGCCATGGCCCGCAGCGCCACCGAGCAGAACTCGGCGAGGGTGAACGCCATGTACGGCTGTGGGATCGGCAGTCCCCACGCCTCGGTCTCCCAGTCGGGACTGCGCGACAGGTGGGCGCGCACGTGCGCATGAATCATCCGCACGCGCACCGTTCGCTCGAATCCGGGCGCCTGCCTGCCCAGGCCCCCCGGAGTGGTGACGGCCATCAGCCATGACGCCACCTCGATCGAGCGCACCGCCGCGTTGCTCGCGTAGCGGCCGGTGAAAGTGAGCGGCTTGCCGGCGATGCTGTTCTGGGCGCCCGCGAGCAGCGACGCCGCCCCGAGAACGAGCCCGTACTCACGGCCCTGCCGGACGAGGTGCCGGGCCGCCCGGTCGCACCGGTCGGCGTCCATCCAGCCGGGCCGCGTGTCCAGCTCCGCGAACAGGGCGACCAGCGGCTCGGGCGCCTCCGCGACCGCCTCGACACCCTCCGTGATCGCCCGCCGCACCAGCCGGGCGCCGTCGGCGACCACGGCGTCCGCCAGCGGGTCGCCGCGCCACATGCCGTCGAGCCACTGCCGGCCGAAGCCGCCGTAGCGCGCGACGGCGAGATCCGCGTTGGGAAGCGCGGTGGGAACGGGCCGAAGGGCCTGAACCGCCATCACTCACACATGAAACATGGTCCGACAGCTGCCCGCGCTGCCGGCGTGTTGCCCGCCAGACGTAGCGATCTCTCAGGGAGCCGGATCGGCGTCGCCCGTAGCCTTGGTGATCGGCGCGAAGCCCTGGGCGCGGGCATAGAGCTTGTAGAGCCGCAGCTTGTCGGAGAACGTGGCGGCGCACGCGTGTTGAAAGACCCTGTAGGCCGCCTCGTCGGAGAGGTCGGACGCGGCCGATCGCGAGCTCTGGGGGGTGAGCTGCCCGCGGATGTCCTCGATCGTCGCGTAGCGCCGCTTCACTGATCCCACGGCGCCAGTCCCCGCAGTTGGCGAACTGGGCCGTGGAATTTCCACGCACCAGGCCGACGCCCCGGATGTCGACCGGTGCGCCCTGGTCACGGCTCGCGCTGTCGCCGTCCGTTCCGCACGCCGGCAGCGCGACCACTGACGGCGACGAGCACGAGCATGGCTCGGCCGCCGCGGCTGACGCCCGTCACGGGACCAGCTCGGCGACCCGCTTCCTCAGCGCGTCGGCCTCGCGGCGACTTCGCGAACGCCTGCGCCGCCCTGGCCCGGCTCAGGCTCGCGCTCTGTGCAGCCGCGGTGCCCGGCTTGGGCGGCAGGCTCCACCAGTCGCAGTCCGTCGGCCCGGTGTCCTCGTCGGGACCGTTCCCGCAGTCGATCAGGTACACGAGCTTGGCGATGTCGTCGTTGCCGACGCTGGTGGCGCAGTTCGACGGCAGCACCTGGGGCGGATCTCCCGGGAGGCGCCCGGCCTCGCCCGGACCGGTGACGCTGGCCGCGGTCCCGTCGACGCCCGTGTTCGCGAACCAGCAATTCCCGGTGTTCGTCGTGAAGAGCTCGCTCCACCAGAAGTCGTTGCCGTTCGGCTTCTTCGGCCTCGCGTCGTCGTGGGCGTGCACGTTGCCGAACATGTCGATCGCATCCGGGAAGCGGAAGCCGTTCGGCGCCCTGCCGACCTGGTTGCGGAAGAACCGGTTGCCGCACGAGGTCGAGAACCCGTTGGCCGGCGCGCCCGGGCACGAAATGCCGGGGAAGATGTCGCCCTCGGCGCCGCCGCCGTTGGTGAGCGCGTCCGGAACGGCGAACAGCATCGCGCCGTCGCGCCAGTTGTCGAAGATCCAGTTGTCGTGGACGCGGGCGTCGTTCATGCCCGGGTAGACGATCCCGGTCCCGAGCGGCACGCCCACCAGCGGGTCGACCGGCGGGTCTTCGGTGTAGAGGTTGAGGTTGTTCGAGTAGATGTAGTTGTGGTCTATCTGCGAGCTGTCGGCCGGGAAGCCCGGGTGACCGGCGGCCGAGAGGGTGTCGCTCGAGATCCCGGTGGTGTTGCCGTAGATGTGGTTGTTGGTGATGCGGACAGCGTTGCCCATCGAGCCCGAGTAGCCCAGGGCGGAGCCGTGCAGGTCACAGTCCCTGATGACGGCGTTGATCCGAGGCGCGTCCGGATAGAAGTCCGTCGCCTGGGAGCCGGTCTCAGGAGCGGCGCCCGGGTACACGACCGCGTCGCCGGCCCCGAGCCCCTCGCAGTTCTCGACGAGGTTGTGATCGGAGGTGAAGGAGAGGTGGCCGTAGTCGGCGCCCCAGAAGAACTTCACGCGGTCGAGCCGGATGCCGTCGACCTCCTCGTTGTAGAAGGTGTGCTCCTGCGCCCCGCGCGCCAGGAAGTTGCGCCCGACGAAGCCATCGGCGCGGTCCACTCGCAGGACGACGTCCTTGGCGTAGCCGCCGGGCTTCGCCGCCGGCCCCGCGCCTTCATAGTCGGTGCCCGCGTCGAGGATCACGTCCTCGGGCTTCGGGCCGGTGCCCTCGATCTGCAGGTTGCACCGCACGCACGGGCCGAGCTCCTGAGCCGGGATCCCCCGGCGGTCGGAGAGCGGCGGCACCGGCGGGTCGCCTACCACCGCGCGCCCCTGCACGTAGATCAGGTTCTGGTCGTTGGGGCAGGTGACCTGGTACTCGTAGCTCGGGGTGAGGTCGCCGCTGGCGTCCTCCTGGAGCAGACTGGGGTTGCAGGTCGGGTCGTTCTCCGGGGCGCTGCGCGACTCCGGTTCGGTGTAGACGGCCGGGCATGATCAGGACTCGGTCGTTGTTGCCCGAGGCGAACACGGCGGGCTGGACGTCGTGGTAGGCGCACTGTTTGGCCAGCGCGGAGGTTGGTCCACAGGAGGGCGTGCGCCTCATGCCGGCTGAGCCGACTTCTTCGGCTGGCTGGGGCGGAGCCGGTAGCCGTGCTTGCGGGCCCTCTCGACGGACTCGCGGAGGAGCGCGAGCGACTTCCAGCCCCCACGCCCTTGGCAGACCACCCGTACCTTGCCGGCGCCCTTGCCGCTGACCGCGGTCCAGAGCGAGCGCACCTCGGGCACCTTGCCGCCGGCCGGCGGGCTGACGGTGTTGTCGGGGGCCGGGTCAGGCCAGTAGGAGGGCCGCTCGAGGTGGGCAAAAGCGAGCGCCGGCAGGGCCAGCACCACGGCCGCGACCGTTGCGGCCAGCCAGATTGCGCGCCTCAACGAACACCGGTTCCGGGTTCCCTCGAGCACCACCGCGACCTCCTCGTTCGTCCAAAAACTCAGCGCCGCCCGCGACGAAATCCGACCCTAACACACGTCACCACCGCCGAGTGAACGTTCATCAGCCGGCGCCACCACGCATTTCATGCCCTGCCCGCCGAGTGAGCGACTGTGCCCGTCCGGGACCGGCAGCCTCGTCCAGATCCCGAACCCGATGCCTCCTTCACCGGCAGCGGGCCAGCCGCCCGGCGGTACAACCGCCGGAGCAGCAGGAACGGCGCCGCGATCAAAGCTCCGGCGAGGAAGATCAGAAGCAGCGGGATCAGCGCGACCGCGGTCAACGCCAGCACGGGGATCGCCAGCGGGGCGAGCGCGAGGGTGAGAACCCCAAAGCCGGTGACGAAGGGGAGCACCCCATCGACCAGATCCGAGGTGGAGGGGTGGGGAGATGGGCTTTCCATGGTGGGACCTCCTTGGTTGCTCAGGTGGAGAGTCGAGACGGTGATTGACCCGCTCGCGCGGCGTGATCGGGCTTGGCCCGCTCCGCGGGCGCGGTCGGCACGTACGTGGCCCTGAAGCCCTCTCGCCAGCTCGGGTAGCGGAGCGTCCAGCCGAGCTCGCGCTTGGCCTTCGCGTTGGAGGCGCCGCGGGACTCGGTGGCCATCACGACCGGCGCCTCCCCCGCGAATAGGCGGGCGAGCGGGCGCGGGAAACGTTGGGGCGGCTTGGCCCCGAGGATCCTCGCGAGCTCCGGCAGCCACTCGCGTACCGGGGCGGGTTCGTCGTCGACGATGTTGTAGATGCCGGCTCCGTCGTGCTCGAGCGCGAGCACGGTCGCTGCGGCGGCGTCCTCGAGGTGGATGAACGACCAGACGCCGGCACCGTCGCCGGCGATCGGGAACTTGCGCGCCCGCACGGCCCCGGCCATCCGCTCTTCGGGATCGCCGTAGAAAATGCCGTAACGGAGCGCAATCCCGCCAGCACCGGTCACAGCGCTGTCTACGTAGCGCATCGCCTCGACGCTCTCGCTCATCGCCGCCACCGGGGTGGAGTCGAGCGGGTCCTCCTCACTCTTCACCGGCCCGCCCTCGCGGGCGTAACGGTGGTTCGCGTTGTTCTGGGCGATGAACTTCCCGACGCCCGCCTCGCGGGCGGCGGCGAGCAGGGCGTCGATGCCCTCGGTCCGCAGCCTGTTCGTCTCGTGGAAGCTGCGATCGAAGTGCTTGAAGTCGCTCAGATCGGCCAGCGCGGTGGCCTCGTGAATGATCGCGTCGGGCCCGGTCTCGAGCACCGCCTTGCGCACAGCGCCGGGGTCGAGCAGATCGAGCACGATCGGCTCCGCCCCGAGCGCCCGTATGCGTTCGGCGTTTCCGGGTGACCTGGAGGTGCCGACCACCTCGTGGCCTCGCTCAATCAACATGGGGACGAGTCTGGTGCCGATCGCACCGCTCGCGCCTGCAACGAAGACTCGCATTGTGGTCTCCTTTCGTCACGTCTGCGTGATTTCGCGGGTCTACCTCTATGACCCGACGCGACGGAGGAATGTGACCGATGGATGAACGCGAATGGCTGGCTGAGCGCTTCGAGGAGCGTCGCACCCGTCTTAAGGCCGTCGCCTACCGCATGCTCGGCTCGCTGAGCGATGCCGACGACGCCGTCCAGGAGGCCTGGCTTCGGCTCAGCCGCACCGACGAGGAAATCGACAACCTCGACGCGTGGCTCACGACCGTCGTCGCTCGGGTGAGCCTGAACACGCTGCGCTCGCGCCGATCGCGCCGCGAGGAGGAGATGGGCCCGCGCGTTCCGGAGCCGATCGTCGACCCTGAGGATGGAACGGGACCCGAGCACGAGGCTTTGCTCGCGGACTCGGTCGGGCTCGCGCTCCTAGTGGTGCTCGAGACGCTGAGCCCCGCCGAGCGGCTCGCGTTCGTGCTTCACGATGCCTTCGCGGTCCCGTTCGACGAGATTGCGCCCATCATCGATCGCTCCCCCGACGCGGCGCGGCAGCTGGCCAGCCGCGCCCGGCGCCGTGTGCGCGGCGCGCCGGTTCCGGATGCCGCCCTCGAGTCCCAGCGAGAGGTGGTCGACGCGTTCCTCGCTGCCGCTCGCGAGGGCGACTTCGAGCGACTCGTCTCCGTGCTCGACCCCGAGGTCGTCCTGCACGCCGACTTCGGTCCATCCGCTCCCCGCGGCCGGCTCGAGCTCCACGGCGTCGAGGCCGTGACCAGGCAGGCGCGCACCTACTCGCGGCTTGGCCTCGTGATCCGGCCGGCGGTCGTGAACGGCGCAGCCGGGGTCGTGACGTTCCGCGACGGCGAGCCCTTCTCGGTCGGGGCGTTCACGGTCAGGGGCGGACGCATCGTCGAGATCGACTTCCTGGCCGATCCCGAGCGGCTACGGCAGCTGGACCTAACCGTCCTGGAGGACTAGCGCACGGGGCGCCTCGCCGGGCCGACGGTCAGTCGATCCCGGCCGCTTCGAGAGCCTGCCCCCGCTCGGCGAACGTGTCCGCTCTCGTCACCAGGCCGTCGCGGAGGGTCCAGACCACAAAGGCGCGCTGCACGGCCTCGATTCCCGTCGTTCGCCCGCGTGCGTGCAGCATCGTGTCCACGAGCACCTTGTCACCGGCCGCGGTGAACTCCTGCCCCTCCAGGTAGACCCCCTCCATCGCATCGCCGAAGGAGCCGAACCAGCGCCGAACACCCTCGTGGCCCGTGTAGGTGTCCGGCTCGGTGGCGAGCGAGGCGGGCGTCGTCCCCTCGAACTCGGGGTCGGCGAAGGCGAGCACCGCCTCGACCCCCTGCTCGGCCAGGACCGCGTAGGCCCTGCGCACGATCTCGATGTTCTCCTGCGACATCGCCGGAGCAGTATGTCGCCGATTCGAACCGGTCGCGAACTAGGAGGCGCCGGCCCTGGCGAGCGCGGTCATGAGGCTCACGGCCTCGGACCGCGCGATGTCGCCGCTGCCCACGAGCGACTGCCAGGTGGCGAACTCGACGGCGTGGCGGATCGAGGCTTCGAGGACGCGCTTGCGGCGCCCGCGGAGGCCCCAGCCGGCTGACAGGGTGCCGGCGCAGCGGCCGACGTAGTCGTAGAACGGCTGGAGGGCGGGCTCGATCGCCTCGACCAGCTCACGGTCGCGCAGGATGCGTGTCCACATCTCACCGGTCTCCTCGTACCACCCGTAGAGCTCGTCGAGGCCCGTGGCCAGGCGTTCACGCGGGTCGTCGATCCGGCTCCAGGCGTCGGTGTCCGGCCACGGGTGGAGGGCGGCGAAGTGCCCCGAGCACGAGGCGAACAGCTCGGCATCGGTGGGGAAGTGGCGGTAGACCGTGTGGCGCTGGACGCCCGCGCGCTCGGCTACGGCTGTGACCGTCGTGCGAGCGGGGCCGACGCTCCCGTGCAGCTCCATCGCGGCCTCGGTGATCCGCAGGCGCGTCTCCTCCATCGCATCGGCGCGTTGCTTGAGCTCGTACTTGCGGGCCATGTCCATTTCAGGATACACCAATGTGCACCGAACCCTTGACAGGGATGACCGCTCGCGGTGTACGTTCCATTTCAGCACACAGCACTGTTCTTTCAAAGGAGGTCCACCAAATGCTCACCGTCGACACCACCACGCTGAATCTGGTGGAGACCTGGCTCGACAGCGATGCCGAGCATGCCCGCGTGAACGTCAACTTCCCGCTGAACAGGACGGCGGGCACCGAGGGCGGGGCCGTGGTCTACTTCGAGCTCGAGCCGGGTAGACGCGTCGGCCGCCACACGGACAGCCCGGAGGAGATCCTCTACATCGTGGCCGGCACCGCCGAGGCCGAGGTCGGCGACGAGCGCGGCGTCGTGACCGCCGGCGACCTCGCGGTCATCCCGGCGATGGTTCCGCATGCCGTGAGGAACATCGGCGACGACACCCTGAAGGTCGTGGGCTTCTTCTCGGAGCCCGACGTGACCTCGACGTTCGACGAGCCGGTCCAGCCGATCGGCGAATCGGTCCTGACCATGAAGCCGATCCCGGTCGCCGCCTGAGGGCTGGGGCCAACCGTGTGGAGGCCGGCCGTCGCGCCGGCCTCCGTCGTTTCTGAGCTACTCCGACAGCCCAACGGCTTCGAGGGCCTCCGCATGAGTCAGAAAGTCACGGATTCGAACGATCTTCCCCGCTCGACACTCAAAGACCTCGCCGAGTTCCTGACTGAACTCGATGCCGGTCTTCCGGGCGGTCAGGTCCATGCGACCGAGCGCGAGGACCGACTCGCCGAGGTCGCGTAGCTCCTGGGGGCGATTGGTGAGGCGCTCCCACGCCTCGCCGCGGTCCTGCCTCCAAATCTTTCGCGCGCCGTCAGGACCTCGGTAGATGGTTGCCCTTCCCTCGAGGCCCGGCTCGATCGCAGGGTGCCACTCGACGTCGGCGTCGAGCTCGGCCAGGAAGGCGTCCAGATCATCGGCATTCCACGCCTCGATGGCGCGTTGGACGATCTCCACGTTCTCCTGCGACATCGCCGCCGAGTATCCCACCCGCCTGACGCACCGGATCGGCGCTAGTCGCGGCGGCGGTAGATCACCTTCAGGTCGTCCTGCCAGTCGCCCGGTGTGCGGGCGAGCTGCCATAGGCCCTCGAAGGTGTCGTGCCCCAGCGCGGCGGAGAACCGCTGGGCGAACTCGGGGTCGTCGCGCCAGATCCGCAGCACCCCGTCGTCGAGCGAGACCCCGTACGTCCGGCGCACGCCGCGCGAGTCGAAGTACTCCATGACCAGCCCATCGCCCGCCTCGGGGGCGCCGATGACGCTGATCGCGTCGGGGAACGACTCGTGATCGTTGTGGGAGCGCTGGACGAGGAACCTCTCGCCCTCGAGCCACTCGAACGTGATGCTTCCCGGCACGACGGCGTCGAACATCGGGTGGGTCGCCTCGGTGGCCCAGGTGCCGATCAGCGCGTCGAACGGCGCGAGGGCGGGATCTCGCTCGGTCATGTCCCGGGACCATCGCAGGCGCAAAGCTCATCGTTGTCCGGCGGGCCTGGCCTAGGATCGCCGGGACATGGTTCACATGAAGACGATGACCTTCGACGAGCAGGCGCAGGCGCTGCTGGAGCGTGGCATCGTCGACGATGAGACGACATTCCGGACCCTCCTGGAGACCGCCCGCCCCGCCGAGCCGGTCGAACGCTCGGTGCTCACCATGTCCCGTGACGTTGTGCCCTCGCAGTCGCGGCCGCGCACGTCGAACGCGGTGGGCGCGCGGTCGTCCTCGGCCAGATGACACCGGACGATCTCGAGGCATTCATCCCGATTGACGCCGTTGAGCTTCCGGGCGCACCGGCGTACCTCGCGATCGACGTGGACCTCGGCGCCGGGTCGCGGAACGTCCGGCCCGAGGATGCGCTCAACGCCATTCTCGAGGCCGGGCGGTCGCCCCTCACCCTCGACGAGGGCGTCGCGCTGGTGCTCCAGCAGCCTGAGGTCATCGAGCGCAACTGGGGGTTCTCGATGGCCGGCTCCCGGCGCGGCGACCAACGGGTACCCGCGTTCTGGATCAGCGAGGGTCGCCCGAAGCTCGGCTGGTGCTGGGACCGCAACCCCCACACGTGGCTCGGCACCGCCTCATGCGCGCGCCGCCTGGCGAGGCTTGATGACGCCGAGCAGGAGCAGTGCCCGCCTCAGGCCGTCTGCAGGTTGGTGACCTCGGCCACCCGCTCCTCGGGCTGCCCCTCGAAGCCGCCCTCCACCGGCATGCTCGGGTAGCAGCACCTCGGCCATGAAGCGGTCCGCGGACTCCTTCGAGTCCCATACCGCGGCGATCAGGATCCCGCCCTCCGTGGGTCCGGCGGCGTGGTAGAGCTGCCCGTCCGGCAGACCGCCCGCGGGATGGACCTCCGCGATGCTCGCGCGGTACTGCTCCTCCGTACCGCCGGGCCAGAAATGGGACATCAGGTACGCCATCGGACTTCCCTTCGATTCGGGTCGGCCGAACCTATCCGCCCCCAACGGCGAGGACAAGGTCGCGTCCTCGCACAGGTGTGTCACGGAAAACTTGTTCACTAGCCATCCGTTCTAGGAATTTCGAGCGGGATTCAGGTTTCTGTCCTACGGTGGCCTCTCGGCAGGCAGGACATGTCCCGGCAAGGAAGCGCCAGGGACTAGCCCGCACCGCGGGCGGCCGCCAGGAAGGCGGTCTTTTTCAGGACATTTCCTTTAGAGAGGGAGCGGGTATCTCCATGGCTTCTCGTGGGCTGGCACGACGCATTTCGCGTACTCCATATGTGAAGACGCTGACGGCGTCGACTGCGGCTGCGCTACTGGCAGGTGGTGCCATAGCGGTCGGAGCCGCCCCCAGCTCGAACAGCACAATCTTCGCGTGCTACAGCACCAAGAAGGGCGACGTCCGCATCGTTGAGAAGAACGAGCGGTGCGCCAAGAACGAGACCCGCCTCTCCTGGAACAAGGAGGGTGCGAAGGGCGCCACCGGAGCCACCGGCCCGGCCGGCGCTCGCGGACCCGTCGGTCCCCAGGGCATCACGGGTGCGAAGGGCAACACCGGAGCTGCCGGCACCAACGGCACCAACGGCACCGACGGCATCGACGGCAAGGGCGACAAGGGCGACGCCGGCACGCAGGGTCAGAAGGGCGACACCGGCGCTGCCGGCACCAACGGCACCAACGGAGCCAAGGGCGACAAGGGCGACACCGGCGCCAACGGAGCCGACGGCACCAACGGGATCGACGGAACCAACGGAGCCAAGGGCGACAAGGGCGACACGGGCGCCAACGGAGCCGACGGCACCAACGGAGCCGACGGCACCAACGGCATCGACGGCACCAACGGATCGACGGAGCCAAGGGCGACAAGGGCGACACCGGAGCCGACGGCACCAACGGACTCGACGGCACCAACGGATCGACGGAGCCAAGGGCGACACCGGCGACAAGGGCGACACCGGCGCCAACGGCACCGACGGAGCCCAGGGTCTCCAGGGCATCCAGGGAATCCAGGGAGTCAAGGGCGACAAGGGCGACACCGGCGACAAGGGCGACACCGGCGCCAACGGAACCGACGGCACCAACGGACTCGACGGAGCCAAGGGCGACAAGGGCGACACCGGCGCCAACGGAGCCGACGGCACCAACGGAGCCGACGGCACCAACGGCAACCAATGGAACCAACGGCACCAACGGACTCGACGGAGCCAAGGGCGACAAGGGCGACACCGGAGCCAACGGAGCCGACGGCACCAACGGCATCGACGGCACCAACGGACTCGACGGAGCCAAGGGCGACAAGGGCGACACCGGCGAGAAGGGCGCGACCGGAGCCGACGGAGCCCAGGGACTTCAGGGCATCCAGGGAGTCAAGGGCGACAAGGGCGACACCGGCGCCGACGGCACCAACGGCACCGACGGAGCCAACGGCGACACCGGCGCAGCCGGCACCAACGGCACCAACGGAGCCAAGGGCGACAAGGGCGACACCGGCGAGAAGGGCGACACCGGCGCCAACGGAGCCGACGGCACCAACGGACCGACGGCACCAACGGACTCGACGGAGCCAAGGGCGACGACGGAGCCAAGGACGACGGAGCCAACGGCGACAAGGGCGACACCGGCGCCAACGGAACCGACGGCACCAACGGACTCGACGGAGCCAAGGGCGACAAGGGCGACACCGGCGAGAAGGGCGAGACCGGCGCCAACGGAGCCGACGGAGCCCAGGGCCTTCAGGGTCTCCAGGGGATCCAGGGAATCCAGGGAGTCAAGGGCGACAAGGGTGACAAGGGCGACACCGGCGACACCGGCGCCGACGGCACCAACGGCAGCCAACGGCACCAACGGAGCCAATGGCGACACCGGCGCAGCCGGCACCAACGGCACCAACGGAGCCAAGGGCGACAAGGGCGACACCGGCGCGATCGGCCCGCAGGGTCCGAAGGGCGACACCGGCGCACCTGGTGCAGCCGGTGCCACCGGACCGCAGGGTCCGGCCGGTCCCTCCGGAAGCACGATCGTGACCGGGAGCGTGGTGACTCACACGACCAACAACACGCCCGCCGGCAGCACCGTGACCGCGACGGCCACCTGCACAGGTGGAAAGGTTGTCCTCGGCGGCGGCTTCGAGATCGGCACGACCAACGGGCAGCTCGACAGGGTGGCCAGGTCCTGTCATCGAAGCCCACCTCGACCAACGTGTGGACCGCCATCGGCATCGTGTCCGGAAGCAATCTGTCCGGCAACAACCGGATCACGATCCAGGCCTACGCCATCTGCAGCCAGTAGGAACACCTGCAGCCAGGTTCAAGAAGGGGCGGTTGGCCACTGGCCGGCCGCCCCTTCTGACGTCCGGGTTCGCCTAAGGGACGTGGCCGGCTCAGGCCGGCGCCACGCCGCGAATCCGCCACTGACCGCCCTGCTTCACGAGAAAGATCTTGGAGGTGTTGCCGTTGGCCTCCTTGACCGTGGCGGAGGCGTTTGCCTCATCCGGCACGTCGATGTTCTTCACGCTGATCTTCGCCTCAGGGGAGAACAGCTTGGCCTTCACCTCGACGGCGCAGGCTCCGCTCGAGGAGGATGTGCTCACGGACTTCGCCAGCTTCGGTGTGAAGAGCTCGCCGCAGATGCGCTCTCCGTCGCCGGCGCGGCTGGCCAGGTCGAGGGCGGTCATGACCTTTGCGACGGCCTTCGCATCGGATGTGCCATCGCTATTCGAGTCGTCGCCGCAGGCGCCCACCATCACAGCGAGGGCCACGGCCGCGAGAGACCAGCTGCACGCTCGGCGCATCCGCGTCATATCCGTAGCGTCGGCCGTCCGGGAACGGAACTTGAGCGCCGGGCACCGTCTACTCCGGCCCCTCCCGAGCGAGGATCGCCCGCACCGCCTCGTCCACCGAGTGATGCACCTCGGCGACCGCGGCCAGGTTGACGAGCATGAAGACCCGCTCGACGACTCCCCCCTCGGGGTACACGATCGCGAACGCCAGCTGGCGCAGCGGTCAGGCGTTCGGCGATCTCGAACAGGAGGTTCACGCCCGCACTGTCCACGTAGCCCACGTCGCTGAGGTCGATGACCAGCCCGGCGTCATGGTTCTCCACGGCGCTGAGCATCCGGTCCCTGAGCGGGCCGACGGACGACACCTCGAGCTCCCCGCCGACGTGGGCGATCCGAACCGGGCCCTCGTCGTCGATGCGGAGCGTCGGAGGTTCGGTCAATGCGGAGCCTCGAGGTGCCGCGCCAGGCAAACCACGGTGCCGTCGGCACCGGAGTCCACGTCCACGGAGTGCATCAGGCCCCGCATGAGCACCATTCCCCGCCCGCGGTGTGACCCACGGGGAGGCCGCCAGCTTCCGAAGTCGCGCACGCGGATGACGATCTCGCTCTGCTCGGACACCGAGGCGCTGACCTCCAGGGCGGCCGGTCCCGGCGGGTAGGCATGTTCGATCGCATTGGCGCACGCCTCCGAGCAGGCGAGCGTGATCTCCTCGATCTCCCGGTCGGAGGCCTTCGCCTCCCGCAGCCAGCGGCCGAGCACCCGCCGAAGGGGCGGGATGGTGTCCACCTCGGCAGGCAGGCGCAGCTCCAGTGAGCCGGAGAGCGGCAGCGCTCTCGCCACGAGCAGGGCAGCATCGTCGCGCGTCGCGCCATCCGGGAGCATGGTCTGGATGATCGCGTCGCAGACGTGCGACGGCTCGTGATCGGCCTGGGAGACGGCGCGGCGGAGCAGCTCCAGACCCTCGTCCAGGGCCCGGTCGGGGCGCTCGACCACCCCGTCGGTGTAGACGATGAGCGACGCGCCCGGCTCCAGCCTCGCCTCGACGCTCCTCGTACCGCGGATGGCGAACGGCGCCCAGCGGCACCGAGCCGGGCACGTCGATGTAGGCGCTCTGCCCGTCTGGCGCCTCAACACGAGCGGCGGGGGGTGTCCCGCGCCGGCGAGCAGCAGGGTGCCCTCCTGCGAGTCGAGCACCAGGTAGAGCAGGGTGGCGTTGCGCCCCGGCTCGAGCTGGCGGAGCAGGTGGCTCAGCCGCTCGACCACCTCCGCCGGGGAGGAACGGTCCATCGCGTAAGCCCGGAGTCCGCTCTTGAGCTGCCCCATCAGCGCGGCGGCATGGAAGCCGCGGCCCGCCACGTCGCCGATGGCGATGCCGAGCCTCCCGCCCGCCAGAGGAAAGGCGTCGTACCAGTCCCCGCCGAGCTTGGCCTCCGCCGCGGGGAGGTAGCGGCCCGCCAGCCCCACCCCGAGAACGTCGGGCAGCCTGGGGATGAGGCTGCTCTGGAGCGCGTCGGCGAGGCCGCGGTCACGTTCGGTGAGCCGGCCGTGAATCGCCAGCGCCGCCCGGTCGGCCGCGCTCGAGAGCAGGTCCACGTCGTCGTCGGTGAACTCCCGCTGCTCGAGGGAGCCCACGTGGAGCACGCCCAGCACAGAGCCCTCCACCAGCAGCGGCACCCCGAGCAGCGACTTCAGGCCCTTCTCCCGCAACAGGGGGTTCACGATCTCCGCGTGCTCAAGATCCGAGATACGCAGGGCCTGCCGGGTGCCGGCCACACGTCCGGCGAAGCCCTTGCCGACGTCGATCCGCACGCGGCGCTGCACCTCCTCCTCGAGGCCCTTGGCCGCGCGCGGGATCAGCGTGTGGCCATCGTCCTCGAGCAACAGGATCGCCGCCGTGTTCACGTCGAGGATTTCCACCACGCGCGTGAGCAGAGCATCGAGCAGCCCCTCGAGCGGCAGGTACGAGAGCGAGGAGTCGGTGACGCTCTTGAGGTCGCGAAGCCTGTCCTCCGCGCCGCCGGTCGCCATGGCCCCATTCTGGCCATCGCGAGGTTCCTTTTCCAGCCTCAGGCGGTTTGGCGACCCGGCCACCGTGAGCCGCGGTGGCCGAAGTCCCCTGGCCTGCACGTCCACTCCAGCGCGGATCGCCGACCGCATCGGCGTGGGGCGGGGCGATCAGCGAGACGCTGACCGGCAGTCCGCTCCGAGGGCCGAGGCCCGCGGGAAAGGAGACCACCGGGAAGCCGGTGGCGTTCCAGAGAGCGGTG
Organism: uncultured Thermoleophilaceae bacterium; assembly: GCA_963752455.1. Classification (GTDB taxonomy): domain Bacteria; phylum Actinomycetota; class Thermoleophilia; order Solirubrobacterales; family Thermoleophilaceae; genus JACVRW01. The sequence goes on along the minus strand of CAVVYE010000022.1, from coordinate 143,269 downwards.
AACGGGATGATCCCGGCGATGGCGGGGTTTCCTCGCTGGTAGCCGTCGCCGCGCGCGGGCGCCAGCATCGGGACCGTCGGCTCGAGAATCAGGTCCACTCGCTGTTGCTCGAACCATCTCACCCAGGCGCGCGTGACCCGGCGGCGGGTGAACTGCGCCAGGGCGTAGCCGGCCTCCGCGTGTGAGGCGGTCGACGTAGCCACCAGCTCGGCGGTCGACGGACGGTAGAGCGAGGCGCGGTCCGCGTACCGCCGGTGATACGCCGACAGCTCCGCCGCGAAGATGTGTGCGTAGCTTGTGTCCTCCACCGCCGCGGCGGCCGGAGCAGCGGCTTAGTACCAGGCGAGCACCCAGACGCTCCAATGTGCTGCGGACCCGTTCGAAACCGTCGGCCACGTCGGGATCGACGGCGTCCTCGGGCAGCCGGTCCGTCAGCGCCACCCGGACCCCGGCCAACGGTCGCGAGCCACGGCGTGGCCGCCACGGTGTCCGTGGGAGCCCTCGACCATCGGTCATGCCCTGGAGGAGCACCGCGCAATCGGCCACCGTCCGGCCCATCGGCCCGGCATGATCGAGGCTCTCGGCCACAGGAATGACACCACCCATGGGGACCAGCCCGCGCGTCGGCTTGATCGCGCTGACCCCGCAGAAGGCGGCGGGAACCCGCAACGAGCCACCGGTATCGGTGCCGGTGGCGGCCGGGATCATCATCGCGGCGAGGGCCGCAGCCGATCCGCCGCTCGATCCACCCGGTGAGAGGTCGCGATTCCAGGGATTGCCCACCTGATCAGTGGTGGCGCCGGCTCCAAACTCGTGCGTGTGAGTGTGCCCCACCGGGACCATTCCGGCCTCTCGTAACCGCTTCCAGACCACGCTGTGTCGGGACGCCACATGGCCGTCGAGCACGTGGCTCGAGGCCGTGAGCTTCAGGCCTCGCACGGCGTACAGATCCTTCAGCCCGATCGGGATCCCGCACAGCATCGGTGTCGGCGTCCCCCGCCGGCGGGCCAGTCGCCGGTCCGCCAGTCGCGCCCGGCGGAGAGCCAACTCGGGATAGAGCCGGATCCACGCGTTCACGGTGAGCGGCGTGCCGTCGAATGATGGGCCCGGCGCCGTTACGGCTCTTGATCCGAGCGAGACAGGCCGATGTGAGCTCGACCGAGGACAGCTTGCGGGCGCGCAGCAGCACCGCGGCCTCGAGGAGCCGGAGGTCGGCCGGGTTGGTGGCCCTGGCCGCGGATGCTGCTCGCGGGCGGTCGCGCCACCACCAGCGCGCCACCGGCGGTCGCGGCCGCCGCGAGGAAGTCCCTGCGGCGGATATGGGAATGGTCTACGTGCCCCTGCAGGCCACCCATCCTGACGGGTCTCAGACGACGGAGACGCGCGCGATGGTGGTGAGCGACTGGTAGTACACGTCGCGCCTGAAGCCGGGGGCGGGGAACAGGAAGCCCTGGCTCGGTGAGGGCACGTCACAGCGAGCCCTGTCCTCGCCCGTGTCGAGATCGAGCACCACGAGCTGGTCGCAACCGGTGCGCAGCGAGGCGCGGCGAGCGGCGGCCGACTGGGCGAGCATCTGGAGGCCCGGCCGCAGGGTGCGGCGCACCAGCGGCCGGCGCAGGGCCGGGTTGTCCTTCCAGTCCTGGACCACGAGCTCGCGCGTGACCGGGTAGAGGATGAGATGTCCGGCGTGGGCGAAGCCGTCGCGACGCCACAGCGGCTCGAGCTCGTCGCCCACCAGCCGCCACGCGCGCAGCACGGCGTTGCCCGCGTCGTAGGCGATCACCACCCCGCTGCTCGGATCCCAGGCCGGCGGGTTCGACTCGGTGCCGAACGGCAGCCCGCTGATCTCCACCGAGCGCACCGCCCGGTCGTCGTCGCGACGAGCCCACCACAGCCGCACCGGGTCGGGCGCCTCCCCCGTGCCCAGCATCGTGCGGTCCACGTGGTTGCGCCCGTTGTCCATCCAGAGGACGTGCTCGTCCGTGATCACCGGGTCCCAGCCGTAGCTGCGCCCGGGAGCCGGGCCGTAGGACGGCCGCCACTCGTCGTCGATCGTCAGCCGCCCGGCGTCGCGGTCGAGCCGCAGCCGGTACACGACGGTGGTCCCGACGGCGATCACGCTCTCGCCGTCACTGGCCAGCCGCGCGATCGACGGCTCGGGGAGCCGCAGCGCCGGCGCCACCGGCAGCAGCGTCACGGGATCGAGCACGGAGAACGTGGAGGGCTCGAGCCCGGCCGGCGCGTCGCAGTCCTTGGTGACGAGCTCGCCGCCGTCGAGCACCACGAAGGAGTTGTGCGGCCGCGGGACCGGCAGCCGGTGGGAGGCCAGCACCTCGAGGTCCGGGGTGAGGCGATGGATCCAGCGGCCGAACACCATGTGCAGGTCGCCGTTCGCGTGCGCGGCCATCCCCCCCGGCCAGTACGTGCCGCCCGGCAGGCGGGGGGTGGAGGCGGTGACCTCCAGCGTCTCCGGGTCCAGCCGCTCGGCCCAGGCCTCGACCGGCGTGGCCAGCGGCCGGCGGAAGGCCATGTCGTGGCGCAGCGCGTACAGCTCTCCGGGCTCGCGCCGCACCAGCACGTCGGTGCCGAAGGCGTCCGCGGCGGCGGTGACCTCGAGGCGCTCGCCCGCCCGAATGCCGAGGCCGGGCACGCCGTCGGCGCAGCAGCGCCGCAGCGGCCCGCCGTCCTCACACGTCCAGGGCTGAGGCCAGTAGGCACCGGGCACGGACCGATCATACAGTGTGGACAGCGCTGTGACACACGCTGTCACAAGATGGCCGGGACGCCGCGTCCTGCGGCTCCGGCCGTCTCAGCGAGCGACGGTGCGCCGGAGCAGCATGCCGCAGATCACGGCGACCACGATCGCGATCAGCGGGATGCCGAAGCCCACGACGCCGAAGACCGCGAGGACGAAGGTGACCACCGCCACCGCTCCCGCGGTGCCGCCCGTGACCACCAGCCGGTAGGCGCGCTTCTCGCGCCCTCGGCGTGAGGGGGGACCGCCCGAGCCCTTGGTGAGATCGCTCATGGGACGGACCCTACTCACCCCGGGGTAGGAGCGCCGGACCGCCAACGCGCTCGTAGAAGCGGCCGGCAGCGAGATCCTCGGCCGGTGCGGACGTTGATCCGCCAGGGATCCAGCCGGAGCACGATGAAGACGCCGCCGCGCGGGCCGTCCTTCCACGGGGGCATCTCACCGGGGTCGTACCCGAGCGGCGGCGGGGTGCTCGCGGAAGCAGCTCCCAGATGCGCTCGTTCTCGTGCTCCGCCCAGGATGCCCGGCAGTCCGCCTGCACCGTGTCGTGGCTCTCGCGCCAGTAGGAGCAGGACACGAACGGGTTGGCCTCCAGGTGCCGGGTCTTGAGCGGCGACCGGGAGGTGCCCACGAAGCCCACGGGGCGCCCGTCCACGACCTCCCAGATCGTGTGCAGGATCCGCGTTCGCGGGCCGGCCCTGGGAGTCCACGGTGGCCACCGTGCACCACGCGATCTCGCCCACCAGGCGGAGGAAGTCGCTCCTCCGAGCTCGGCGAACTCCACCGCCATGCGGCGGAGCCTAAATGCCCGGGCCGGGCAGCGCGACCTGAGAACATCACGCGCTTGCCCACCACGCCCCGCCCACCGCTCCGCGCATGAAGGCCGAGCTTCGCTCCGAGGAGCGGGTCACTCCGCTCGAGCTCTTCTTCGACCTCGTGTTCGTGCTGGCCCTCACCCAGTGCACGGCCCTCATGGCGAAGGAGCCCACCTGGAGCGGCCTGGCCAAGGCGCTCCTGATCCTGGGGATGCTGTGGTGGGCGTGGGTGGGCTACGCCTGGCTCACCAGCGTGGTGAACCCCGAGGAGGGCACGGTCCGGATCACGATCTTCGCCGCGATGGCCGCGTTCCTGGTGGTGTCGCTCTGCATCGAGGACGCCTTCGGCGATCTCGGCCTCCTGTTCGCCGGCGCGTACGGGGTGGTCAGGACCGCTCAGATCGTGCTGTTCACCGTGGCCAGCCGCGACGACCCGAAGCTCCGGCGGTCGGTGAACGGGCTGGCGGTGAGCACCGCCATCGCCGTGGCGCTGCTCGTGGGGGCCTACTTCACCAATGGCGCGGTGCAGGCGGCGCTGTGGGTCACCGCGCTGGCCTTCGACCTGGCCGGCCCCTACTTCTTCGGGGTGGAGGGCTGGAAGCTCGTGCCGGGCCACTTCGCCGAGCGCCACGGGCTGATCGTGATCATCGCCCTGGGAGAGTCGATCGTGGCCATCGGCGTGGGCGCCGAGGCGGGCGTGGACGCGGGCATCGTGGCCGCCGCCGTGCTCGGGTGTGGCGGTGACCGCCGCGCTCTGGTGGCTGTACTTCGACGTGGTGGCCCTGGTGGCCGAGCGCCGGCTCTCGAATGCCGACGAGGGCCGTGAGCGCAACGCCATCGCGCGCGACTCCTTCTCCTACCTTCACCTGCCCATGGTGGCCGGGATCGTGCTGCTGGCCCTGGGGCTGAAGAAGACCCTCCAGCACGTGGAGGACCCGCTGAAGCTGGTGCCCGCGGTGGCGATGATGGGCGGCACCGCCATGTACCTGCTGGCGCACGTGGCCTTCAGGCTGCGCAACGTGCATCGCCTGAGCACGGAGCGCCTGGTGTGCGCGTCGCGCTGCTGGCACTGATCCCGGTGGCCATCGAGATACCCGCGCTGGCCTCGCTCGCGCTCGTCAGCGTCGCTGCTGTCGGCGCTGATCGCCTACGAGAAACCGAGGTTCGCCGAGCTGCGCGACCGCATGCGCAGCCAGCTCGAGGGCGACGCCCGGCCCGCCTAGGCGTGCTCGCGGCTGGGAGCCTCGGGCTCCCGCGCCGGGGCGCCCCCGTCGAGCTTCGGCTCGCGGCCCGGGGGCTGCTTGGGTGCGGGCACCTCGTCCATCCTGGGGATCGGCATCCCCACCGCGCTCCCGCCCTCGAGCATGATCTCCTCGTTCCAGTGGAGGATGCGCAGGCGCTCTCCGGCCGAGAGCGAGTACTTGGCCTCCTCGTGGCTCACCTCGACGCGCAGCAGCCGGCCGCGGATCTGCATGGCAAACCGCAGGCGGTCGAGCCCCTCGCGGCAGGCGGGGCCGGAATGAGAGGCGGTTGTAGAAGTCGCGCAACCCTCCGAACCCGGCCACGATGGCGATCACCGCCCCGGCCAGCGAGGCCATGTGCAGGCCGTCGGCCGTGTTGTGCGCGAGGTCGTACACGTCCATGTGGGCGGCCTCGAGGAGGTAGTCGCGCGCGAGGGTCATGTGCCCCACCTCCGCGGCCATCACGGCCTGGGTGGACGCCGACAGCGAGGAGTCGCGCACGGTGAGGCCCTCGTAGTAGTCGAAGTTCTCCCGCTTCTGCTTGACCGTGAAGGCGTCGCCGCGCCAGTGCATCGCCAGGACGAGGTCGGCCTGCTTCACCACCTGGCGGCGATAGAGCTCGAAGTACGGGTAGTTGAGCAGGAGGGGGTAATGGTCGGGCGGGGTCTTCTCGAAAGTCCCACGGCTCGTGCTCGAGGAAGTCCTGGTCCTGGGGGTGAAGGCCGCGCTCCTCGTCGAAGGGCACGAACATCGCGTCCGCCGCCCGCCGCCATTCCGCCACCTCCTCGTCCGTGACGCCCAGGCGCTCCGCCGCACCCGGCTGGCGCTTGACCGAGTCGATCGCGGCCCGCAGGTTCATCTGCGCCATGAGGTTGGTGTAGACGTTGTTGTCCACGAGCGCGGAGTACTCGTCGGGGCCCGTCACGCCGTCGATCCGGAAGTCCCCGCGCTCGTCGTGGTAGCCGAGGCTTGCCCACAGGCGCGCGCTCTCCACCAGCAGCTCGCAACCGGCGCGCTCCTCGAACTCGTTGTCGCCGGTCACGCCGAGGTAGCGATGCACGGCGGAGGCCACGGCGGCGTTCACGTGGAAGGCGGCCGTGCCCGCGGGCCAGTAGCCCGAGCACTCCTCGCCGCGGATGGTGCGCCAGGGCATGGCCGCCCCGCGCAACCCGAGTTGGTGAGCGCGCTCGCGAGCCGAGTCGAGGATGGAGTGGCGCCACTCGAGCGCGTGGCGGACGGTGTCCGGCGCGGTGAAGGTGAGCACCGGGGAGCACGAAGCTCTCGGTGTCCCAGAAGGCGTGGCCGTCGTACCCGCTGCCGGTGAGGCCCTTGGCCGGAATCGAGCGGCCCTCGTTGCGGCTGCTGGCCTGGAACAGGTGGAAGAGCGCGAACCGCAGCGACTGCTGAAGCTCGTCGTCGCCGTCCACCTGCACGTCGGCCCGGGACCAGTAGCGGTCGAGCGCCTCGCGCTGCGCCTCGGCGAGGCCGTCGAACTTCTCGGCCAGGCCGCTCTCCAGGCTGGCATCCACCTGGTCGCGGAGCCAGTCGATGCTCTGCTGGGACGACCAGTGGTAGGCGATGAACTTCACCAGCGTCAGCGGCCTGCCCGGCTCGAGCTCCGCCGACAGGGTGACCCGCCCCAGGTCGGGCTCCGACTGGGTGAGGGTGGCCACCTCGCCCTCGTGCTCGAGCACATGCGCCATGCCCGACACCACCGCGCAGCCCGGAGCGCCCGGTCTCGTGCCCGAGCACCACGCGCATGCCGTGGTCCACGGACAGGCGCGAGCGCAGGGCGTTGCCCAGCGCACGCCCGCGGCGCGGGTCCGCCCCCTCCTGCGAGGTCCGCGCGATTGGCCTGGAGGTTCGACTGGATGGCGATCCGGATGGGCTGGTCCACCGCCTCCACCACGTAGTGGATCGCCGCGAGGCTGCGGAGAGACAGCGACACGAGCCGCTTGGTGGTGAGCTTCACCTCGTGGCCCGACGCGGCGCGCCAGTGGAGCTTGCGCTCGAGCTGGCCGCTGCGGAAGTCCAGGCGCCGCTCGTGCTGGAGAACCTCGCCGCGGTGCACGTCCAGCGGCTCGTCCTCCACCTGGAGCCGGATGATCTTGCCGTCGGTCACGTTCACCACCGACTGGCCATCCTCCGCGAAGCCATAGCCCCGCTCCCCGTACTCGAGCGGGAACGACTCGTAGAAGCCGTTCAGGTACGTGCCGCTCAGGCCGGCCGGCTCACCCTCGTCCAGGTTGCCGCGCAGGCCCATGTGGCCGTTGGAGAGGGCGAAGAGCGACTCCGTCTGGGCGAGCCGGTCGAGGTCCACCCCCTCCTCCACGAAGGCCCAGGGGTCGACCGGGTGGCGGTCCCGGATGCTCATCCGAGCAGCTCCGCCAGGTCCTTGACCACCACGTCGGCGCCGTGCTTGCGAAGCTCGTCGGGCCGGCCCTGGCGGTCCACCCCCACGGTGAGCCCGAAGCCGCCGGCGTGGCCCGCCTCGACGCCGGCCAGCGCGTCCTCGTAGACCACCGCGTCCTTGGGGTCCACCCCCAGCAGCTCGGCCGCCCGCAGGAACGAGTCCGGCGCCGGCTTGCCGGGCAGGTGCTCGCGCGCGAGCACGACTCCGTCCACGCGCTCGTCGAAGAGATCGCTCAGGCCCGCGGCCTCGAGGATCTGCTCGGTGTTGGCGCTGGAGGACACCACCGCCGTCTTGTGGCCGGCGTCGCGCACCGCCTCCACGAAGCGCCGCGTGCCCTCGTAGACGTCCACGCCCTGGTCGGTGATCAGCTTCTGCACCAGCTCGTTCTTGCGGTTGCCGAGGCCGCGGACCGTCTCCGAGGCGGGCGGATCGTCCGGTTCGCCCTCGGGGACGGTGATCCCGCGCGAGGTGAGGAAGTCGCGCACCCCGTCCTGGCGCGGCTTGCCGTCCACGTAGTCCTCGTAGTCGCGCTGCTCGAAGGGCGGCTGCCCGTGCTTTGAGAGGTACGCGTCGAACATCTCCTTCCACGCGCGCGCGTGGACGGAGGCGGTGTCGGTGAGGACGCCGTCCATGTCGAACAGCGACGCCTTGGCGTTCTCGGGCAGCCGGAGCACCGGGGAAACATGGCAGACGCCCCCGCCGTTTCCACCCGATACCTGCCCGTGCGGGTGGGGCCGGGAGGCGAGAGTGGGCCTACGATCGCCACATGTGCGCCGTCAGCGCAGGTGAGGAGGCACGCCGCGAGGACGCGGTGAACGGAAGCGCGCGGGACACCATGCGCCCGACGGTGTGCGACCTCTGCGGGGTCGCGCAGGCCGAGACCCTGCTCGTAACGGGCGAGCGCCGCTTCGGAATGCCCGGTCGCTTCGAGGTGGTTCGCTGCCGCGGCTGCGCCCTGGTGCGCACCGACCCCCGCCCGGCCGACCTCGGCGCCTATTACCCGAGCGGCACCTACTACAGCTACGCCGCCCCCTCGCCTCCGACGCCCGCGGCCCGGCAGCGCATCCGGCGCGCCTACGCGGGCGGCGCGGGGATCCGTCGCCTCCTTGACGACCGCCTCACACAGGGACTGCCGCCCGGCCCCCCGGGCCGGATCCTCGACGTGGGCTGCGGCTCCGGAGCCTTCCTGCTCGGCCTCAGGGAGGCGGGCTGGGAGACGCACGGGGTGGAGATCGACACGCAGGCCGTGGCCGCCGCACGGGCGGCCGGGCTGCACGACGTGCGCTCGGGCGAGCTCACCACCGCGGGATTCCCGGCGGGCCACTTCGACGCCGTGCGCTTCTGGCACTCGCTGGAGCACGTGGGCTCGCCCCGCGCCCAGCTGGCCGAGGCGCTGCGGGTGCTCCGGCCCGGAGGAACGCTGACCGTGGGAGTGCCGAACTTCGCCTCGTCGCTCTCCCGAAGGACGCGGGGCCACTGGTTCTACCTGGACGTGCCCCGTCACCTCTGGCACTTCGAGCCCGTCACGCTCCGGCGGGTGGTCGAGGCCGGCGGCTTCGAGGTCACGCGGCTTTCCATGTGCTCGACCGGGGACGCCCTGCTGGGCACCCTCGACTACCTGCGCGGTCGCGGCGAGCGGCTGCTCGGAGACCGGCGGGCGTGGTACGCGGCGCTGCCGGTGGCGGCGGCGATGGACCTGCTCGGCCGGGGCGATGCCCTCTGGCTCGAGGCCCGCCGGCCCCGGGCCTAGGCCCCGTCAATAGCTATCGTCGCTCACTCGTGAGCGCGACCACCGACGTGCCGAACGCCCGGAAGGTTCTCGTGCTCGCCGCGGGCGGCACCATCTCCATGAAGGGCAATCTGGAGAGCGGTGAGGACAACGGCGCTGTTCCCGCCCTCGACGGCGAGGGCCTCGTGGACGCGGTGGCGGGGCTCGCCGCGTTCCGCGGGATCGAGGGCCGCACCGTGGTGAACAAGCCCTCGGCCCACCTCACCATGGAGGACCAGCTGGCCATCTGCCGCCAGGCGCGCGACGCCGCCCGGCGCGGCACCGGGCGTGGTGGTCACCCACGGCACGGACACCCTCGAGGAGACGGCGATGCTCTGCGACATCCTGCATGACGCCGAGGCGCCGATCGTGTTCACCGGCGCCATCCGGCCCGCCTCCGCCCCGGGCGCCGACGGTCCCGCCAACCTGGTGGACGCCGTGAGCGTGGCCGCCAGCGCCGAGGCCGCCGGGGCGGGCGTGCTCGTGTGCTTCGGAGGCGAGATCCACCACGCCCGCGGCGTGCGCAAGACGGACACCGTGTCGCTGGTGGCCTTCTCCTCCCCTCAGACCGGCCTGCTCGGGACGCGTGACCGAGGGTCATCCGATCATGTGGTCGCGCATGCCGCGCAACCCGCCGCTCGATCCCCCCAACCTCGACAAGAGCGTGCTGATCGTGCCCACCGTGGCCGGCGACGACGGCACCCTCGCGCGGGCGGCGCTCTCCACCGAGCCCGACGGCGCGGTGATCGGCACGCTCGGCGCCGGGCACCTCTCGCCCCCCGTGCTCGACCTCTGGGCCAAGGCGGCCGAGTCGATCCCGGTGGTGGCCTACTGCCGCCCCGAGCGCGGCGTGATCCTCAGCGCCACCTACGGCTACGCCGGCTCCGAGCGCGACCTGCGCGGCACGAACATCATCCCCGCCGGCTTCCTCTCACCCCAGGCGGCGCGCATGAAGCTGCTGGCGGCGCTGGCCTCGGGCCTGTCGATCGAAGAGGCCCGCTGGGCCTTCCGCCAAGACGACGGATGAGCCCTGGCCTAGCGGGCCAGGGCCCCGACCACCTCCTGCCACCACGACCGCTCGTCGAGTGACGGGTCGGCGCTGAGGCGGCGGCGGGCGTAGCGCTGGATCTGGGCGGCGGCGCCGATGGCGAGTGACGGTCCGGCGATGGCGTAGCGGCCGTCGTCCAGCAGCACGAGGGAGCCGGGCTGGTCGCGCCGGGTCCGCAGGTGCCGGATCACGCGGCAGCTCTCGATCTCCTCGCGGATGGCCGGCGTCGCCGTCGCCCTCCATCCACGGGCGCGTGGAGAAGATCACCGATCCGCTGCGCACGTGGGGCCGGCGCACCGCCTCGGGCTCGAAGGGGCCCTCCTGCCAGCGCTCCATCAGCGCCGGGAACTCGCGTGCCACCTCCTTTCGCAGCAGGACGTGGAGACGGTCCCCGGCCTCGATCTGCGTCGAGCCGCGCGGCGGGATGGCCTCGCCTCGCCGGACGATCACGTTCAGCAGGGCGTCGCGGGGCAGGCCGAGGTCGCGCACGAAGTGGCCCACCACGGCGTCGCTGGCCGCCACCGGGAACTCCACCACCTCGGCCCCCAGCCGCCGGATCGTGCCGCTCTCGGCGATCGGGCGCGGCAGCGCGGGCTCGTCCGTGGTGAGCCCCAGCCACTTGGCCAGAGGCTCGAAGGTCGAGCCCTGGAGGATCGTGGACAGCACGACGGCGAAGAAGGCGATGTTGAAGAACTCGCGGCTGTCCTGAACGCCCTCGATCACCGGGAACGTGGCCAGCACCACGGGCACGCCGCCGCGCAGGCCCGCCCAGCCGAGGGCGAAGCGCTCGGCCGCGGAGAAGCGGTCGAACGCCGTGGCCACCGCCGCGGCCAGCGGCCGGGCCACGAGCACCAGCACCAGGGCGAGCACCGTGCCCTCGAGCCAGACGTCGCCCAACTGGCTGGGGAACACGAGCAGGCCGAGCGTCAGGAAGAGACCGATCTGGGCCACCCAGGCGAGTCCCTGGTGGAAGACGGTGATCGTGTTGCGCCCCGGGATGTGCGAGCTGCCGAGCACCAGCCCGGCGAGGTAGACCGCCAGGAAGCCGGAGCCGTGGAGGCTGTCGGCCGCCCCGAAGGCCAGCGCGGCCGCCGCCATCGAGGCCACCGGGTACAGCCCGCCGGTGGCGAACGACATGCGGCGCATCGCCCACACGGCGGCGAAGCCCACGCCCAGTCCGGCCGCCACCCCGATCGAGATCTGCTGCACGAACAGGCCGGCCATGTCGAGCAGGCCGTAGCCGGGCTCCTCGATCCAGTCGATGAAGCCGAGCACGAGCAGGATGGCGATCGGGTCGTTGAACCCGGCCTCCGCCTCGAGCGTCCGGGCCAGGCGGCGCCGGAGCGTGGAGGTCCGCAGCAGGGCGAAGATGGCCGCGCCGTCCGTGGCGGCGAGGATCGATCCGAGCAGGAGACCCTCGAGCGTCGACAGGTCGAAGAGCCAGATGGCCGCGAAGGCGGTGATCACCGCCGTGCCGATCGTGGCGAACACCGCGAGCATCAGCCCGGGTCGCAGCACGGGCCGGATCTCGGAGAAGCCGGCCACCAGCCCGCCCTCGAAGAGGATGGCCGCCAGCGCGATCACGCCCACCCGGCGGGCGAGCTCGTAGTCGCTGAGCTCGATCCAGCCGGTGCCGTCCGAGCCGATGAACATTCCGAGGCCCAGGAACAGCAGGAGGCCGGGCACGCGCAGGCGCCCGGCGAGCAGCGCGGCGGCCAGGGCGGTGGCCAACAGCGCGCCGGCCACGAGGATCAGCTGGCCGTCGGTCATCTGTCGCCCGGGCCAGCTTGCACGCGCTCTGAGCTTGGCAGGATCGCGCGCGGAACGCAGTCGGGCTTCTCTGCACAGGTTCGGCCGCTCTTAGCGGGATTCATCCTCACCGGACCCTTCACGGCCGCCCGGAGAGGAGGATGCTCCCTCGACGGGATGGGAGTATTCGGTATCTACCGTGAGCGCCTGGTGGCCGGTCTCGCCGCCGGCCAGACGCTCGACGAGCTGGACACCGAGCTGCTCGCCCCCTCGCCGCTGGACGACGATCAGAAAGCGGCTCTCTGGCTGGTCGGCTTCTCGCTGATCGACCTTCGGCGCCCCCTGCGCTGAGCCCGGGCGTCGCCACAGGCGGCAGGGCCGCCCGCGTTGCCGGGGAATGATTCCCGCAGGTGACCTTCCCCACGATCGAGTTCGCTGCCTTCTTCGTGGTCGTGTTCGTCCTGTCGTGGCTGCTCATGCCGCACCCGCGACTCTGGCGGCCGTTCATCCTGGCGGCCTCCTACTTCTTCTACGGGTGGGTGGACCCGCGCTGGGTGCTGCTGCTCGTGGGGTCCACGCTCGTCACCACCTTCGCCGGTCAGGTGATCGCGCGCTCTCCTTCCGAGACCACCCGCCGCCGCGCGCTGTGGGGAGCGATCGCCTTCGACCTCGCCCTGCTCGGGACGTTCAAGTACCTCGGGTTCTTCGCGAGCTCCATGGACGACGCGCTCGACGGCGTCGGGCTGGGCTCGCCCCTGCCGCTGATGCAGATCGTCCTGCCGATCGGCATCTCGTTCTTCACCTTCCAGGCGATCTCGTACGTGGTGGACGTGCACCGGGGCGAGACCCGGGCCGCCTCCCTCGGGGACGTGGCGATCCTCCAGGGGTTCTTCCCCCATCTCGTGGCGGGGCCGATCGTCCGCGCCAACGAGCTCATCCCGCAGCTCCGCACGCCCCGGGACCCGCGCCTCGTGCTGGCCGGGCCGGGCCTGTTCCTGGTGGTGGGCGGGCTGATCAAGAAGACGGTGGTGGCCGACGAGCTGGCGAGGCGCGTGGTGGACCCGGTGTTCAACGATCCCGCGGCCCACTCCGGGCTGGAGACGGCGCTGGCGATCTACGGCTTCGCGGCCCAGATCTACTGCGACTTCTCCGGATATACGGACATGGCGATCGGGCTGGCGCTGCTGCTGGGCTTCGTCCTACCCCAGAACTTCGACCGCCCGTACCTGGCCACGAGCCTCAGGGTGTTCTGGCACCGCTGGCACATGACGCTGTCGCGGTGGCTCCGCGACTACCTCTACATCCCACTCGGCGGGAACCGCGGCGGGCCCCGCCGCACCTATCGCAACCTCATGCTCACGATGCTGCTCGGCGGGCTGTGGCACGGAGCGGCCTGGCCGTTCGTGATCTGGGGAGGCATCCACGGCACGGCGCTCGCCGCCGAGCGCGGGGTGCGCGAGCGGTTCGGCACCGCGCGCATTCCGGCGTGGGTGGGTTGGCTCGTGACCTTCAACGTGGTCTGCCTCGCCTGGGTCTTCTTCCGGGCGCCGGACGTGACCACGGCCTTCGAGGTGCTTGGCCGGCTCGGGGCCGGAGGACCGTCGCCGCTGGTGACGCTTCCCGTGGTGTTCCTGACGGTGGCCGCCATCGCCGTGCAGGGCGTGCCGCCCGGCTGGTGGCGTAACGCCGAGGCGTGGGTCGTGGCCCGCCCCGCCGTGGCCCAGGGCGTGGCGTTCGGTCTGATCGTGGTGGCCGCGGACGCGGCGGTCGGCCAGCAGGGCGTGGCCCCCTTCATCTACTACCGGTTCTGAGCGATGTACCCGAGTGGAGACCAGCGCGATCTGCGAATGCCCGCCGGACGGGTGCTCGTCGTGCTGGTCGTGGCGCTGGTGGTGGCCGCGCTCCTCAACTCCGAGGCCATCGTCCGCGCGGGCGAGGGAATGGGGAACGGGCCCACGCGCGACGCGGTGCTCTGGCTCGGCCGGCCGCTCGACGACGCGGCCGGAGCGGTGGGCCTGCACCTCCCCCGCGAGGGGCTCGACCTCGCGTTCGGGCAGGAGCCGAAGACCCAGTCGGGCACGGAGCTCGAACGCGGCTCCACCGCCATCCTCCGCCGGCGGGAACGGGCGAGGCGTGAGTACCGCCAGCCCACCCCGGACGACCCACTCCGCGTCCTCGTCACCGGGGACTCGCAGGCGGAGTTCGTGGGCCAGCGCATGCTCGACGTGGCGCCCGACGGCCTCCTTCGGGTGGACGTGGTGGCACGCAACGGCACCGGTCTCACCCGGCCTGAGTTCTTCAACTGGGAGGTGAACGCCAAGCAGGAGATCGCCGACCGCCGGCCTGACGCGGTGGTGATGGTGATGGGCGGAAACGACGGCTTCAACGTGACCGTGGACGGCAGCTCGTACGGCCCCTTCACCCCGGAGTGGGAGACCGAGTACGCGCGCCGCACCGCGGTGGTGATGCGCGAGCTGGGCAGCCGCGGCCGCCGGCCGGTGTACTGGGCGCCCTCACCCACGGCGCGCGACGAGGAGTTCAACCGCATCTACCGCGTGCAGAACTTCGCGGTGGGCCGGGCCGCGCCGGCCGTGCCGGGCGCCCGCTACGTGGATCTCTACGACAACATCGACAACGGGCGCTACCGCACCGTCACGAAGATCGACGGCCGCGAGGTGGTGTCCCGCCAGTCCGACGGCGTGCACTTCACCCGCGATGGGGCGCTGGCTCCGGCCCGGCTGGTGGTGAGGGCGATGGCCCGGGACTACCCGGCGCTGGCTCCGCGTCCCTGACCCCGCGCCTCAGTTCATGGACGGGTCGCCCGGCATCGTGGCCAGGAGCGAGTACTCGCCGCCCTTTCGCCGCAGTGCCTCGGACCAGATGTCGCCCTCCGTGAAGGGGTCCTCCGGGTCGGCCTCCTCAACGATCCAGGCGCCCTCGTCCAACTCGGAGTCGAGCTGCCCGGGGGACCAGCCGGAGTAGCCGGCGTACACGCGCAGGCGCTGGAGCGAAAGCGTCGGCCGCCCCGGGTCGAGGGTGCCGAGCGAGCCCACCACTCTCGTGCCCGCCTCGCCGGGGTCCTCGAAATCGCCGAGGGCCACCACCGAGCCGGGCGCCACGGGGCCGCCCACGTAGACCAGCTCGTCCGCGTCGGGGAGCGAGGCCAGAGCGGGCACGGCATCGGCCACGCTGGTCTCGGACCGGCGATTGAGCACCACCCCCATCGCACCGTCCTCCGAGTGCTCGAGCACGAGGATCACCGTCCGCCGGAAGTAGTCGAAGAGGGACGGTGCGGCGATCAGGAGCTTTCCCTGCAGGCTGTCCACACCACGATTCTTACCCACCGCGGCCCGATGCACGCAAGGGCGGATATCGCCGCACTTCCGAGTAGCGTGCCCCGCATGAACCAGAAGCTGGACGTGGGGAATGTCTTCGAGCGCGTTTTCGCGATCTACCGGGATCAGTTCACGCTGCTCGTCCCGGCCGCGCTGGTGGTGTTCGTGCCCGTGGCGCTGCTGAACGGCGTGCTGCGCGAGAGCGGCGGCTTCCTGCTCGCGATCGCGGCGATCATCGTGGGCGCCATCGCCACCTATTGGTTCCAGGGCATGGTGGTGGAGGCGGCGCACGACATCCTCGACGGCCGGCGCGACCACACGGTGGGGTCCCTCCTGTCCGCCGTCACGCCGGTCATCGGCCCGCTGCTGGTGGCCGGCTTCCTGGGCGGGCTCGCGATCGGCATCGGCTTCGTGCTGCTGATCGTGCCGGGCCTCTTCCTGCTCACGATCTGGTCCCTGATCGCCCCGGTGATCGTGATCGAGCGAACCGATGCGATGTCGTCGTTCGGGCGAAGCCGCGCGCTCGTCAAGGGTCACGGATGGCAGGTCCTGGCGGTGCTGGTGGTGCTGTTGCTGCTCAAGCTGGTGCTGAGCGCGGTGGTCGCGGCCATCCTCATAGCGATCGCCGACTCGCGTGGTGAGCTACGTGGCCGCGGACCTGATCACCAACGTCCTCATCGCTCCGCTCTCCGCGCTTGCCGCGGCCGTCATCTACTTCCAGCTGAGACGGCTCCACGGCGAGACCGACCTTCCCGCAACTCCGGCGTACACCCCGCCGGCCACGGCCGGCGCACCGGCGCCCGGCCCCGAGGCGCCGGCGACCCCGGGGCCCGAACAGCCCTAGCGCGGAGCGAAGTGGGTGCGCGTACTCGCCGTCGTCCACAACGATGACGCCGGCACGGGCGTCTTCGGCGAGGTGGCCCGGGAGTCGGGCCACGAGGTCGTGGAATGGCGACCCGACAGGGCTCCGCCGCCCGACCTCGGCGGCGTGGACGCGGCCATGGTGTTCGGCGGCGCCATGCACGTGGACCAGGAGGAAGCCCATCCCTGGCTGCGCGACGAGAAGGAGCTACTGCGCGACCTGCTGAGCCGGGGGGTTCCTCTGATCGGGCTCTGCCTCGGCGCCCAGCTGCTGGCCGAGGCGGCGGGTGCCACGCCGGGCCGCGCATCCGAGCCGGAGATCGGCTGGAAGGCGGTGGAGCTCACCCCGGAGGGCCGTGACGATCCGCTGCTCACGGGCATCCCCGACCGCCTCGAGGCCCTCGAGTGGCACAGCTACGAGGCGCCGCTGCCCGACGGCGCGGTGGCCCTGGCCCGGAGTCCCGTGTGCCTTCAGGCCTACCGCCTGAACGGCTCGCCGGCCTGGGGTCTCCAGTTCCACGCCGAGGTCACCGAGCGCGACCTCGGCCTCTGGCTCGACTCCTGGGACAGCCGACGAGGACGCGGTGCGCATCGGGCTAGATCACGAGGCGATGCGCGCGGAGAGCGCCGAGCGCATCGACGCCTGGAACGAGCTGGGGCGGGGGATCGCCCGGCGATTCCTGCGCCGAGGCGGAGCACCGCAGCACCTAATCCGTGGGCGTGACGTAGGCGCTGGAGATCCCGCCGTCCACCATGAAGCTCTGCGCCGTCACGTACGACGACTCGTCGCTGGCCAGGAAGAGCGCGCCGTTGGCGATCTCGCGCGGGTCGGCGAAGCGCCCCATCGGAACGTGCACCATCCTGCCGGGCCGCCTGCTCCGGGTCACTGGCGTAGAGCTCCTGGAGCAGGGGCGTGTTCACCGGGCCGGGGCAGAGGGCGTTCACCCGCACCCCCCGGCGGGCGAACTCCACGCCGAGCTCCCGGGACAGGGCCAGCACTCCGCCCTTCGACGCGGTGTAGGAGATCTGCGAGGTGGCCGCCCCGAGCACGGCCACGAACGACGCCGTGTTGATCACGGAGCCACCCCCGCCCTCCAGCAGGTGGGGGATGCCGTGCCGGCAGCAGAGGAACACGGACTTGAGGTTCACGTCCTGCACGCGCTGCCAGGCCTCGAGCGTGGTGTCGAGCACGGACACGTCGTCGGGCGGCGAGATCCCCGCGTTGTTGAAGAGAACGTCGATCCGCCCGAACTCCTCGCGCACGCGGGTGTACATGTCCTCCACCTGCTCCGGGTCGGTCACGTCGGCCTGGAGGGCCAGATCGCCCCGGGACCCCGCGTGAAGGTCCACGCCCGCCACCCGGGCGCCCTCACGGCGGAAGAGCTCGGCGCTCTCGGCGCCGATGCCGCTGGCGGCCCCCGTGATCACGCACACCTTCCCGTCGAGCCGTCCCATCCTCACTCCGTCGCGTAGTACACGTTCTTCAGCTCGGTGTAGTGCTCGAGCGCGTCCGGCCCGAGCTCGCGGCCCACGCCCGACTGCTTGAAGCCCCCGAAGGGCGTGGCCACCCGCACCGAGGTGTTCGAGTTGATCGAGATCACGCCGGTCTCGAGGGCCCGCGCCACCCGCAGCGCTCGCGCTCCGTTCCCCGTCCACACCGAGCCGGAGAGCCCGTAGATCGTGTCGTTGGCCAGCCGGACCGCCTCCTCCTCGCCCGCGAAGGGGATCACGCAGGCCACCGGGCCGAAGATCTCCTCGCGCGCGGCGCGATCGTCGTTCGACACCGGGGCGAGCACGGTGGGCGGGAACCAGTAGCCGGGCCCGCCGGGGGCCGAGCCGCGGATGGCCACCGGCGCCCCGTCGTCCACGTAGGACGACACGGTGCGCAGCTGGTCCTCGGAGATCAGCGGCCCCATCTGGGTCGCCTCGTCGAGCGGATCGCCGACGGAGATCGCCTTCACGGCGGTCTCGAGATACCCCATGAACCGGTCCAGGACCGATTGCTCCACCAGGATCCGCGACCGCGCGCAGCAGTCCTGGCCGGCGTTGCCGAACACCGCGGGGGCCGCGGCGTGCGCCGCCGCCTCCACGTCGGCGTCGGCGAACACCACGTTGGCCGACTTGCCGCCGAGCTCGAGCGTGACCCGCTTGATCGTGCCCGCGGCGCCCTGGGCGATCCGCCTCCCCACCTCGGTGGAGCCGGTGAAGGCCACCTTCGCCACGTGCTCGTGCTCCACCAGCCGCTGCCCGCACACCGAGCCGGGCCCGGCCACCACGTTCACCACGCCCTCGGGCAGCCCCGCCTCGAGAGCGATCCGCTCCAGCTCGATCGCGGTGAGCGGTGTGAGCTCCGCGGGCTTGAGCACCACGGTGTTGCCCGCCGCCAGCGCCGGGGCCACCTTCCAGGCCGCGATCGTGAGCGGGAAGTTCCAGGGAGTGATCAGCCCCACCACGCCGAGCGGCTCCCGGAAGGTCATGTCCACCCCGCCCGCCACCGGGATGGTCTTCCCGGTGAGACGCTCGGGCCCCGCGGCGTAGTAGCGGAAGGTGTCCACCACCATGCCCATCTCGCCGCGGGCGTCCCCGATCGGCTTGCCCGCGTTGCGCGCCTCCAGACGGGCCAGGTCCTCCTGCCGCGACTCCAGCTCGTCGGCCAGGCGGTGAAGCAGCCGCGCGCGATCGGCGGGAGCCACGGCCCGCCATCCGGGGAACGCCCGCCGCGCGCCCTCCACCGCTGCGTCCACGTCCTCCGCGCCCGCCCGCGGCACCTCGGCCATCACCTCGGCCGTGGCCGGCTCGATCACCCGGATCATCCGGCCTCCGCCTTCCTCGACCTCGCCCGCTCCACGAGCGAGCCGATCACCTGGCTGCGCTGGTCCTCCTCGGGGTGCCAGAGCACTCCCAGCACGTAGTCGTGGTCGGGCAGCTCAACGGCCTCCACCAGATCGTCGTCAACCGAACGGCCCGTGACCACCAGTCCCTCCCCCAGCTCCCCGAGCCCCTGGTGGTGATGCGACTTCACGCCGGTGGCCTCGCCCCCCACCGCGCGAGCCGCCAGCGAACCGGGCTCGAGACGCACCTCGTGATCCGAGAAGACACCGGACACCTCCCGGTGCCGTTCGTGGCCCACGGCGTCGGGGAGGTGCTGCTCGATCGTGCCGCCGAGCGCCACGTTCAGCATCTGGAACCCGCGGCAGATGCCGAGCAGCGGGATGTCGCGCTCGAGCGCCCGGTGTGCCAGCGCGAGCTCGAACCGATCCCGCTCCGGCCAGGTCCCGTTGGTCTCGGGGTGGGGCCTGGCCCCGTAGGTGCCCGGATCCACGTCGGATCCTCCGGCGAGCACCAGACCGTCGAGCAGGTCGAGCGTCTCGTCGGGCGACTCGGCCGACACGTCATCGGGCGGCAGGATCAGGGCCAGCCCGCCGGCATCCTGAACCGCGTCCGAGTACGTGCGCGGGGAGATGTTGCAGAGCACCTCCCAGTTGCGCCAGCGCACGATCTCCGTGGCCGAGCAGATGCCGATCACGGGACGACTCACAGGCGCTCGAAGCCGCGGATCTTCTCCCAGTCGGTGATGGCCGCCTCGAAGGCATCGAGCTCCACCCGCGCGCGGTTCAGGTAGTGGTCCACCACCTCCTGGCCGAAGGCGTCGCGGGCGAGCTCCGACTGCAGCGAAGAGATCGCGCGCGGCGTACATCGTGTGCGGCACCCGCTCCTTGTCCGACTCGTAGGCGTTGCCCTCCAGCGCCGGCTCGAGCGGTAGCTCCTCGTCGATCCCGCGGAGCCCGGCGGCGATCATCGCGGCCAGCGCCAGGTACGGGTTCACGTCCGCGCCGGGCAGGCGGTTCTCCACGCGCAGGCCCTCGCCGTGCCCCACCACGCGCATCGCGCAGGTGCGGTTGTCACGGCCCCAGGCCACCGCGGTCGGCGCGAAGGAGCCCTCCACGAAGCGCTTGTACGAGTTCACCTGCGGGGCGAACAGGAGGGTGAGCTCGCGACAGGGCGGCCAGCTGGCCGGCCACGAAGTGCTCGAAGGTCTTCTGGTCGCCGGCGAACACGCTGCCGCTGCCGTCCGCGTGCTGGAGAGAGCAGTGGATGTGGCACGAGTTCCCCTCGTGCTCGTTCAGCTTGGCCATGAAGGTGAGGGCATAGCCCTCCTGCGCGGCGATCTCCTTGGCCCCCGTCTTGTAGATCGCGTGGTCGTCGGCCGTCTTCAGCGCGTCGTCGTAGCGGAAGTTGATCTCGTGCTGGCCGAAGTTGCACTCGCCCTTCGAGTTCTCGACCTTCATCCCGGCGCCCTGCATCGAGTTCCGGATGCGCCGGATGAGCGGCTCCACCCGCGCGGTGCCCAGCAGCGAGTAGTCCACGTTGTAGAGATTCACCGGCTCGAGGTCCCGGTAGCCCTTCCGCCACGCGTCCTCGTAGGTGTCGTGGAAGAGCATGAACTCGAGCTCGGTGCCCGCGGCCGCGCTCCAGCCCCGCTCGGCCAGCCGGTCGAGCTGGCGGCGGAGGATCTGGCGCGGGGAGGCCACCACGTCCGAGCCGTCCTCCCACTGGAGGTCGGCCATGACCAGCACGGTGGCCTCGTGCCAGGGCACCGGCTTGAGCGTGTCCAGGTCCGGCCTCATCACGAAGTCGCCGTAGCCCCGGGCCCAGCTGGACATCTCGTATCCGGACACGGTCTCCATGTCCACGTCCACGGCGAGCAGGTAGTTGCAGCCCTCGGCCGCGTTCTCGGCCACCTCCTCGAGGAAGTGGCTGGCCGTGAGCCGCTTGCCCTGCAGGCGGCCCTCCATGTCGGCGATCGGCGAGCAGGACCGTGTCCACGGTGCCTGCGTCCACCGCCCTGCGGAGCTCCTGGATGGTCACCGCGGTTCGAAGCTAGCCCGTCGGAGCCGGATCGTCGCTCGATCACTCGCCCCGTCTCGTCGGTGGTGATCTGCCGCACCGGCCCCTCGAAGCGTGTGGCGGGCCGAGATCAGCCACCAGAGCCCGACGGCGATGATCACCACCGCAACCGTCACCGGGGCGTAGTTCAGGAACTTGAGGTCGAACGCGTCGTCCCAGGGCACTCCCGCGGGCGACTGGGGGAGGCTGAAGATGATCACGCAGATGATCACCCAGATCACCGCCGCGGGGTTCACCCACTTGTACTTCTTCCCGAGCGTCCAGGGCCCGGGCTCCCAGGAGTCGCCCTTGCGCCAGCGCAGGTACACCGGGATCACGTACGCGATGTAGAGCCCGATCACCGTGATCGACACCACGGCGGTGAAGGCGTAGGTGTAGTTGTTCTCGTCGCCCTCCAGGGCCGGAAGCGTCACGAGGAACGACAGGAAGGCCATGAAGATCACCGAGTAGGCCGGCACCCGATGGTGGTTGAGGCGGGTCCAGATCCGGTGCCCGGGTACCGCCCGGTCGCGCGAGAAGGCGTAACACATGCGCGAGGCGCTGGTCAGACCGGCCATGCCGCAGAAGAGCTGGCCGATCACGGCGATCAGGATCACCATCTTCGCGGCCCACGGATCCAGCGCGCTGCCGAAGATCGCCGTGGAGGCCCCGAGCCCGAAGCCGTTGCCCGCGTCGTTGATGAACCCGGTGTCCGTGGCGGCGAAGGTGATCGCCAGCAGGACGAACCAGCCGATCACCCCGGACCAGAACACGGAGCGCCACACGCCCTTGGCGGCACCGATCGCCGCGCCCTTCGTCTCCTCGCTGATGTGCGCGGAGGCGTCGTAGCCGGTCTGGGTGTACATCGTCAGCAGGAAGCCGAGCGGAAGAACGTAGAACCAGAAGAAGCCGCCGCCGATGCTCCCGTCGCTGAAGCCCGTGTTGTTGATGCGCTCCGTGAACACGAAGTCGAGGCTCTGGTGCTTGTCGGGAACGATGATCAGGATCCCGATGATCACGGCCACGCCGAGCACGTGCCAGCCCACGGAGATGTTGTTGAAGAGGGCCACGAGCGGCGAGGAGAAGATGTTGACCAGGGCATGGAGCGTGAGAATCGCCACGAACAGCACGAAGGTCTCGGGCAGGATGTGCTCGGCGTCGCCGAAGTTCATGAAGCCGAGGTCCAGGCTGTAGAGGCCGAAGAGCACGTTCATGAACTGAGCGCAGGCGTAGTCCACCGAGGCCACCACGCCCACGAGGCCGATGAGGTTGAACCAGCCGGTGAACCAGCCCCACGTCTTGCCGCCCAGCTCGGAGGACCACCAGTAGATGCCGCCGGCGGTGGGATAGCGGGACACCAGCTCGGACATCGAGAAGGCCACGAGCAGGATGAGCCCGCAGATGATCGGCCAGCCCCAGCTGATGGCGATCGGGCCGCCGCTGTTCCAGGCCACGAAGTAGCTCGTGAAGCACCCGGCCAGTACCGAGATGATCGTGAACGAGATGGCGAAGTTGGAGAAGCTGCTCCAACCCCGCTGAAGGGACTGCGTGTAGCCGAGCTCTGCGAGTCTCTTCTCGTCCTCGCCTACCGTGTCTGCTTCGGGGGCTCCAGCCGTGGCCATCTACTCGCCGTCTCCTTCGATTCGGGCCGGATCCCGCACCATCGCGGCGAGAATGGTGTGGTGGACCGACCTATTTGATGCGCGCGACCCTAAGCAACCGGAACCTGCGGTGTCAACCATCCGCGGGCTTCTCGATGCGTGACCGCCGTGGCTGACGTCGAGGTGGCCGTGGTCGGCGCGGGCGTGGTGGGCTGCGCGGTGGCCCTGGATCTGGCCCGGCGCGGCGCCTCCGTGGCGCTGCTCGAGGCCGAGGCGGCGCCCGGGCTCGCGGCCAGCGGCACCAACTCCGGGATTCTCCACACGGGCTTCGACTCCACCCCGGGCGAGCTCGAGACCGAGGCTCATCCTCCGGTCGGCCGAGATCCGCGACGCGGTGACCGACGACCTGGCCATCCCGGTCATGCGCTGCGGGGCGATGCTGCGGCCCCGGGACGCCGAGGGGCGGGCCACCGTGATCCGGCTCGCGGAGAACGCGAAGGCCAACGGCGTCTACGCGCGCGTGGACGGCGTGGACGGCTCGCTCACGGTGCCCGGCGAGTCGGTGACCGACCCCGTGGCCCACACCCTTGCGCTGGCCTCGGCCGCCGTGCGGCTCGGCGTGCCCGTGTGGACGCGGTGGCGCGTCGAGGCCGATCAGCGAGACCGGACGACGGGCTCGAGCTCCGCGAGCCCGGTGGCGAGCGGCTGCGGTGCCGCGTGGCGGTGAACTGCGCGGGGCTCCGCGCCGACGAGGTGGCCGGGCTCGCCGGCGATCGCTCATTCGAGATCTACCCGCGCAAGGGTGAGTTCATCGTGTTCGACCCCCCCGCATCGACCCCGCTGGCCCGGATCCTGCTGCCCGTGCCCACGAGCCGGACCAAGGGGGTGCTCGTCTTCCCCACGCTCGACGGCAAGGTGGTGGCGGGACCGACGGCGGTGGACCAGGCGGACAAGGACGACTGGTCGGTGCGCGACTCGGCCGCGCGCGAGATCCTCGCCCAGGCGGCGCGAATGTATCCGCCCCTCGAGGGCGCGCGGCCGGTGGCGGCCTACGCCGGCCTGCGCCCGGCGGGCCGCGGCGTGAACTACGCGATCGGGGTGTCCCCGGCCTGCGGGCGGCTGGTGAACGTGGCCGCGGTGAGGTCCACCGGGCTCACCGCGTCGCTCGGGATCGCGGAGCACGTGACCGGCCTCGTGAGGGGGCTCGGCGTGGAGCTCGGGGAGCCGGCGGCCCTGCCCGCGCCCGAGCCGCCGGGCGCGCTCACCGGCGACGGGCCGTGGTGGCGGCGGACGGCGGAGTACCGGGCGTCGTGAGCCGGCCCCTGCTGCTGGGCATCGACGAGGGCACCTCGGCCGTCAAGGCCGTGGTGTACGACCTGGACCTGCGGCCGGTGGCCGAGGCGCGCCGGGACAAGCCCCTCGAGCACCCCCGGGCCGGTTGGGTGGAGCAGGACCCTCATGCC
This sequence comes from uncultured Thermoleophilaceae bacterium, assembly GCA_963752455.1. Classification (GTDB taxonomy): domain Bacteria; phylum Actinomycetota; class Thermoleophilia; order Solirubrobacterales; family Thermoleophilaceae; genus JACVRW01. The sequence continues at coordinate 119,333 of CAVVYE010000022.1, read as the reverse complement.
GTGCTGGTGGCCGTGGTGGACGCGGTGGCCGAGGTGCTGGGGGATCTCGACGGCGAGGTGGTGGCGTGCGGGCTCGATCACCAGGGCGAGTCGGTGCTCGCGTGGGAGGCCGAGGGGGCCGAGCCGCTCACGCCGATCGTGACCTGGCAGGACAAGCGATCCCAGGAGGTGCTCGACCGCCTCGCGACCGAGGGGCGCGCCGACGATGTGCGCGAGCGCAGTGGCCTCCCCCTCGACCCGTACTTCTCGGCGGGCAAGCTCGCGCTGGCTCCTGGAGCACGAGCCCTCGGTGCGCACGGCACTCGACGCAGGCACGCTCCGGCTCGGCACCGTGGACTCGTGGCTGTGCGACGTGCTCGGGGCGGGCTTCGCCACGGATGCATCCACCGCTTCGCGTACTCAGCTCTCGGTGCCCGGTGCGGCCGACTGGGACGAGCTCCTGCTGGCGGCGTTCGGCGTGCCCCGCGCCGCACTCCCGGCGATCCGCGACAGCGTGGGGGAGCTCGGCACTCTCCGCCATCCCGACTGGGCGAGCGAGCTCCCCCTGCGCGCCCAGGTCGTGGACCAGCAGGCCGCGCTGGCGGGCGCGGGCTGCGTGAGCCCGGGACGGGTCAAGGCGACCTACGGCACGGGGGTGTTCGTACTCGCGCACGCGGGCGACTCACGCCCGGACCCCGCGCACGGCGGACTGCTCCCCACCGTCGCGTGGAGGATCGGCGGCCGGGTGGAGTACGCGCTCGACGGCGGGGTGTTCACGGCGGGTGCCCTGCTCGAGTGGCTGAGCCGTGACCTCGGCCTCGCCTCCGGCCCCCCCGAGCTCGCGGCCCTCGCCTCCGAGGTCGAGGACAGCGCGGGCGTGAGGGTCCTCCCGGCGCTCGCCGGCCTCGGCGCGCCGTGGTGGAGGCCGGAGGCTCGCGGCGTGATCGCCGGCCTGACCGGAGGGGCTCGGCCGGGCCATGTGGCGCGGGCGGCCCTCGAGGCGATCGCGTGGCGGGTGGCCGACATCGTGAGCGCCGTGTCGCAGCACGCGGAGCCCGAGACGCTGCGCGTGGACGGCGGGCTCACGCGCTCCGATCTGCTCCTCCAACTCCAGGCCGACTGCACGAACCTTCCCGTCGAGCGCGGGACGATCGATGCGACGCCCGCGGGAGCGGCCGCTCTCGCCGCGGTGGGTGCCGGTCTCTGGGACGGCACCGCGGAGATCGGCGAGCGGGTGCCCGCGGGCGTTCGGGTGGAGCCTCAGAGGGATGACGCGTGGCGCGAGCGCGAGCACGGGGCCTGGCGGTCCTTCGTCGAGGCCGCGCGGGCACTTTGAGCATGTAACCGGCCGCCTCGGCGTGGTCGAACCGCCCCCGGTGGGCCCGTCGGCGCGGCTGCACGGCGTCCGGAGGGCTCGTCGGGCCGGCGGAGGTGTAACTTCCGCTTCCCAAGCGGGCTTGAGGCGCCTGAGAGGGTGTAACCGGCACCTCGTGGCCGCCTCGTTTGGGGTCCGACGGGCCCTCGCGAGCGGCCCCGTCGGCCCGAGAATGACGTGGGAGCCCCGTGACGCCGGCTGCATGGCCCCCGTGCCCGCCGTCTCCGGGCCCCGGGACGTGTTCTCGGCCTCCATCTGGCGCCCTGACCCGGGGAAATTGGTTCGTTCCCGAACCTTTCTCGGCTACCCCCAGGACGATGTCCGCGGCGCGACTCTGCGCTCCGGGGAATGAAAAAAGGTGTACCCCACCCTTTGAAAAAGGGCGCCCGCTCAGGTAGAACTGCGCCTTCATCGCGCAAGTTGGCCGCCCCAACCTGCGCATGGGCAAGCCCCGCCCCGGGCATAACCCCGGAGTGGGACCGGCCGAAGAGACACCGAAGCAGCCGCACTTCGCTTGGCAGGGATAACGCCCCCCTCATTCCATCCCTCGGGCCTCCGGGTCTTCCTCACCGCGCTCGCGGTGTCTCTGGTCGCGCTCCTCGCTCCGTCCTCGGCGCTCGCCCTGCCCGGGCTCGACGTGCCCGATCTCCCGGTCGACACCGGGGGCCTGATCCCGACGGTGGAGGCTCCGCCGGTAGACGCTCCCGACCTGGGCGGTGCCCTGCCGGATGCCCCTGAGGAGCCGGCCGCCACGGAGCCGGCAACCCCCGCGGAACCCGCCGAGCCGGCCACCCCCGGAGGATCCGGTGAGCCCGCCACCCCGGCCGAGCCGGCCACTCCCGCGAGCCCGCCACTCCCGCGGCGGATCCGGTTGTAGACGACGCGTCTACCGACGCCCCGCCGATCCCCTCCAGCGAGGACACCGCGCCCGCCGATCCGGCGCCGGCCGCGGAGGATCCCCCGGCAACCACACTTCCTGATCTGGGCGGCACGCTGCCCGATGTCCCGGCGCCTGACCTCCCTGATACGGGCGGCTTGCTCCCCGACGTTGGCGGCACACTCCCGGATGTTGGCGGCACCCTCCCGGACGTCGGCGAGACGCTTCCCGACGTGGGCGGCACCCTCCCCGACGTCGGCGAGACGCTCCCCGACGTGGGCGGCACCCTCCCCGACGTCGGCGAGCACGCTCCCCGACGTGGGCGGCACCCTCCCGGACGTCGGCGAGCGCGCTCCCGGACGTCGCGGCGACCGAGCGCCTCCCGGACGTCGGCGGCACCCTCCCCGACGTCGGCGAGACGCTCCCCGACGTGGGCGGCACCCTCCCCGACGTCGGCGCGATGCGAGCCTCCCGGACATCGGCGAGACGCTCCCGGACGTCGGCGGACGCCTCCCGGACGTCGGCGAGACCCTCCCGGACGTGGGCGGCACGCTCCCGGACGTCGGCGAGACGCTTCCCGACGTCGGCGGCGCCGCTCCCGGACGTCGGCGAGACGCCTCCCGGACGTCGGCGGCACGCTCCCGGACGTCGGCGAGACCCTCCCCGACGTCGGCGGCACGCCTCCCCGACGTCGGCGAGACCCTCCCCGACGTCGGCGGCACCCTCCCGGACGTCGGCGAGACCCTCCCGGACATCGGCGGCAGCCCTCCCGGACGTGGGCGAGACCCTCCCCGACATCGGCGGCAGCCCTCCCCGACGTGGGCGAGACGCTCCCCGACATCGGCGGCAGCCTCCCCGACGTGGGCGAGACCCTCCCCGACATCGGCGGCGCCCTCCCGACGTGGCGAGACCCTCCCGACATCGGCGGCAGCCTCCCCGACGTCGGCGAGACCCTCCCCGACATCGGCGGCGCCCTCCCCGGACGCTCCCGACGTCGGCGAAACGCTCCCCGACATCGGCGGCGTCCTCCCCGAGCTCCCCGACCTGGGCGAGGTCATCACGCCTCCCTCGGACACCGGCGGCGTCCTCCCCGAGCCGCCCGACCTCGGCGGTCTGATCCCGCCGCCGGACTCGATCCCGGCCATCCCGGACCTGGTGCCGGTCGTGCCCGACGTCCTTCCGACCCTGCCTCCGGTGCTTCCCCCCACCGATGGCGTGCTTCCCACCCTCCCGGACGTGCTGCCGACCGTCCCGGACGTCCCGACGCTGCCCGAGATCGTTCCCGTCCTCCCGACGGTGCCGCAGGTGATCGATCCGCCGGACTCCGGACCGGCGTCGCCCCTCCCCCCGCCGGTCGAGCTGCCGCCCGTGGTTCCCGACGTCCTGGCGCCGGTGACCGACGCGGTCGGAACACCGGCCCCCGGGGTGACCCCGCCCGCCGGCCCGTCCAGCCCCGCCGGACCCCCGGCGACCCCCTCCCGCCAGAGCACCCCGCTCGCGCCCATCCCCTCGACGTTCCTCCCGATCGGGGCCAGCGCACCGCTGTCGCCGCTCGGTGACGCCCTTCCCTGGTCCCTCTTCGGCGGCCTTCTCGGCGTCACCGGCGGCGAGTCGGGTTCGAACGGCCTCGGAATGCTCACCGCTGATGACGCCCTCCGGCGCCCTGCTGCTCACCATGGCAAACGGCGTCGTCCTCCCGTACACCGTGCCGGGTCACTCCTCCTTCGGCGCCACCGCACCGGCCACGGACCGCTCGGCCCCCACGGCCCCGCCCTCGCACCCCGCGCCCGGGCCCGACCAGCAGGCCCCCACCCAGGCGCCCGGCGGCGCCAGTGCCGTCGGTGCCTCCGCCTCCGCTGGCTTCTTCTCCGGAACACTTTTCGGCACGCTCGTGCTCCTGGGCCTCGCCGCCCTGAGCACCAGCGTGTTGGCGATGGCCTCGGCCCGTTTGCGGCCGCAGGCCTACATCGCCCTTCTCGAGCGCCCCGGCTAGCCCACCCGGCTAAGCCCATCTCCGGCCGCCCCGCCGCGGCCGGTGATCTCAACGCTCGAGAAGGAGTCCTTGATGTACTCGAAAACTCGATCCCTACCTGCGGGCAGCAGGCTGGTGGGATTGCTCATAGGGGTGGCGCTCATGCTGAGCCTCCCCTCGGCCGCGCTGGCGGCCGAGCAGGCCGGCGGCACGGCGCCGCTCGCGCAAGGCGTGGGCTACGCGACCGCCGACGGCTCGGCACAGGTGCCGCACGCTTCAGCGCCGCCTGCAGACGCTCGGCGAGGAGCCGGGGCCCGTGGACGGGCTCTTCGGCCCGGCCACCGACGCGGCGGTGCGCCGCCTACAGGCGCGCTCCGGGCTGGCCGTGGACGGGCTCGTGGGCCCGGCCACCCGAAAGGCCCTCCGCCAGGCCCAGCCGCGACCTGTGCGCATGGGCGCAGGCATCGGCGTGCCAGGCGGCTCCGCCCAGGTTCATGCCCTGCAGCGCCGCCTGCGGGCGGCCGGCGAGTCCGTGGGGCCGATCGACGGCGCCTACGGGCCGAAGACCGAAGCGGCGGTAAGGCATCTGCAGGCCAGACGAGGACTCTCGGTGGACGGGGTGGCGGGACCCCACACCTTCGCGGCTCTCGAGCGCACCGGTAGGACAGGCACCCCGGCAGTCGCGGTGGACGGAGACACGGAGCGGCGAGGCTCCGGGTCCACGGATAGGAAGGCCTCCGGGCCGAGTGGTGACGACGCAAAGGGCGATCGCCAGGCGGTCGACAGGACGAAGTCGGACGAGCCGGCGGCGAGGCCGGCATCGAACACCGAGCCCGGAGACGAAGGGCGGCGGCGTGCCGTGGTGGGCCATCGCCCTCGGCATCGCGGTTGCCGGCGCTCTCATCGCCCTGCTGCTGATCCGCGGGATCCCGCGACGGCGGCCCGCCCGCAGCGTGGTCCCGCTGGGACGCGGGCTCGAGCTGGAGGGCACGAGCAGCGATACCTCGATCGGGAGATTCCGCGGCACCGCGTACGCCGTGGACATCCCCGCGATCACGGACCCGGGCAAACGCGCGGAGGCGAGTCGCTTCTTCGTGCTCGACCCGAAGCGGAAGCTGCCGTTCTGGGTCGACTACTCGGACGTGGACACCCCACTCCCGCCGGCGCTCCAGGCCCACCCGGGCCCGCTCGCCGGCGGGGCCGAGCTCGGCCCGGGCACAGCGGTGCTCGGGTACGTGACGGTGCCCAAGGCGGTGCCCGAGCGGCAGGCGGAGCTCTACGAGCAGCTGGCCCAGATCGAGGGCCTGTGCAAGCGCCGGCGCTTCGAGCTCGTCGGCGTCGTGCGCGACGTGGAGCCGAACGGCGACGAGGTGCTCGACCGTCCCGGCATCCGGTATGCCCTGGAGCAGTTCGGGGCCCACCGCGCGAGCGCGCTCGTGGTCTCGGACGTGAGGCGGCTGAGCGTCTCGAGGGCCCAGTTCGACGCCCTCCTGGCCCGTCTCACCGCCGAGGAGGTGGCTCTCGTGGCCCTGGAGCCCGAGCTCGACACCTCCACCGACGAGGGCCGCGAGGTCGTGCGCCAGCTGGAGATCGTGCGCGCCGAGCGGACCAAGCTGGCGGAGGCCCCTCCGGCGCCGAAGCCGAAGCCGAAGCCCGCTGCTCAGCGCACCACGAAGGCGAAGGCCGGCCGCATCACGGGAGGTGGCGGAGCAGGCGCCCCCCGTCGTAAGGAGCGGATCGTGGCGATGCGCGATCGAGGCGAGTCCCTCAAGTCGATCGCCGAGGCGCTCAACGAGGAGGGCGTGCCGCCGCCCCGCGGCGGGCCGCAGTGGCGTCCCGCGAGCGTCAGGAAGACCCTCGGCAAGGAGGGCGCCGAGGAGTCGAACAAGGTCGTTCGCCTGAAGGCGGCCCCGGTCCCCGAACCGAGGAGAGCGGGAAGGAGACCCGCCAGGGCCAGCGCGCCGGGGGAGATCGCGGCCGCCGATGACTCCCCGGGCCACCCACCGTGCCGTGAGCGCCGCCGCACGCCGGCCGGTGGGTGGCCCCTGCGTGCTCACACCACTTCGCCTCGCACGAGGCAACCAAGCTACCCGAAGGACGGGCAGCGCCAGCGCCCCGGGCATCGCGGACACGGACGTCCACGGTTGCCCGGGGCGTCGGCGCACTATCGGGACCGGACCCCTAGGCCGGGTCGCGCATCAGGCCGGCGAGGATGTGCTCGGTGCCGGCCAGGTGCTCGCGCATGAGGCGAACGGCTCGCCCGGTGTCGCGGCGGCGCAGCATGGCGACGATCCGGCGGTGCTGGGCGTTGGAGCGGGCCAGCACCTCGCGTGGATGGGCGATGCGGGCGATCAGGTCGCTCATCTGGCCCTGCACCTCGGTCATGGCCACCACCAGGCGCGGAGACTGGGCGGCCTCGGCCAGGCCGATGTGAAAGCGCACGTCCGCACGGCGGTACTCCTCGAAGAGGCGAATCGCCGGCCATGCTCTCCGTGAGCTCCTCGAGATGCGCGAGGTCGGCCTCGGCCGCTCGCTCGGAGGCCAGGACAGTGGCGCCCGTCTCCACCGCCACGCGGTAGTCCAGCAGCTCGCGGGCGCTCTCGCCGAGGGCGCCGCCCTGATCGCCGAGCACGAGCGGCGGCTCGTCGGATACGAAGGTGCCTCCCGCGCGACCGCGCAGGGCCACCAGGTGGCCGCTCTGCACCAGCGTGTTGAGGGCATGGCGGAGGGTCGAGCGCGAGATCCGCAGCTGCTCGGCCAGATCGCGCTCGGCCGGCAGACGGCTGCCCGGCGGAAGCAGGCCCAGCCTGATCGCGGTGCCCAGCCGCTCGACCGTCTCCTCGAAGGTCGTGGGCGGCTGCACCGGCTTGAAGACGGCCTCGAGGGCCGCGCTCCGCACGGGGACTGTTCCACTCTCCACCTGGCAAAGGTACACGCGGTAGCCCTTTCGGGTGGCGGGTGTCGGTAGATTCCCGCGCGTGGACATGCGCCAGGAGAGAGTGGTCGTGGAAACCGACCGCTACCGCGTGGAGGGGACGCCTCACCCTCCCCCGAGAGGGCTACCGCAGCCGTCTGTCCGACTACGTGAACCGGCGCGACCACGACTTCTTCACCATCGTCGACGCGGAACTCCGGGCGATCGACGGCTCCGGGCGCGACTGGCAGGCGCCGGTCCTGATGCTCGCCAGGAGCCAGATCCGCCTGATCGTCCCGCTCGAAGAAGACTCCTAGCTCCCCGATTCGCCGTCCGGCCGTCCCCCGCAGCCCTCGCCGCGCTCGCGGTCCTCGCCGCGTCCTGCGGAGGCGGCGACGACGCCGGCTCGGCCTCGGTCGCCCCTCCGGCCCCGCGCCCGCACCTGAAGACCGCGTGCGACCGCGTGACCACGCGCCGTGGTGGCCCGGGTCGTGCGCGTGCGGCCCGCGGTGCTCACGCGCCGCGAGAAGGGCGACCCCGACGACCTGTCGGCGTGCGAATGGCGCGGCGGCCCGGTGGTGCTCGTGAAGGTGAGCGTGGACTCCGCGTCCCAGGCCCGGCGGCGGTTCACCAACCAGCAGGTGGAGCAGCAGCAGTTCTTCGCCGGCGACCCGGAGTTGAAGCCGCGCCTGGTGAAGGGCGTCGGCGAGGACGCGCTCGCGGCGCCCGGGGCATGGTGGACCCGCGGCTACCGGACGCTCGGGGTCTACGCGCACGACCACCTCTGCGGATCGGTGTGACGGTGCGGGGTTTCTCCGATGCCGACCGCCTTCGGGCCGCCAAGGCGCTGGGGCGGCACGTGGTCCGGGGCCTCGGCGGGCGCTGACGTGCATTCCGTCCGCGCGCCCACCCACGATGCGCCCGCCATGCTGCACGCCACCCTCATCTGCACCGACGAGGACTGCGACCGAGACCGTGGAGGCCTGGGGCGAGCTCGACGCGCTGGCGCTGATGCTCTGCGACGGGTGCGACTGCCTGATGCAGATCATCGCCGTCTCCGAGTCGGAGGCCGCCCCGCTCGTGCACCTGCCGCTGCGCGCTCCGCTGCGCCGCGCCGCCTGAGCTACGGTTCGGCGCCCGTGAGGTCGTCGCGCGCCGCCACCATCAGGAATCGAGCCCTGGCCTTTGCGGCCGCGGCTCTGCTCGCCTCCCTCCTGGCCGCGGTGCCCGCCTCGGCGGCGCCGCAAGACCGTCTGGCTCTGCAAGCCCGGGAAGAAGGCCGACCCGTGCGATCCGGGGCTGCGGACCACCGTGTACTCGCCCGCCGGGAAGAAGCTGCGCGTGGAGCGCCCGAGGGTGGACCGCCCGCGGCGAATCGACTGCTTCTACGTCTATCCCACCGTGAGCGACCAGAAGTCCCCCGTGTCCAGCCTGCGAATCGACCCCGAGGAGAGGTCGATCGCGCTCTTCCAAGCCGCCCGCTACTCCCAGCACTGCCGCGTCTTCGCGCCGATGTACCGGCAGGTGACGCTCCAGGGGTTGGGTGACCCGACGCAAGGTCACGGACGCCGATCGCGCCCTCGGCTACGCGGATGTCCGGGCGGCGTGGCGCACCTATCTGAAGAAGTACAACCGCGGCCGGGGCGTGGTGCTCATCAGCCACTCCCAGGGCACGCGCGTGCTGCGGCAGCTCGTGACCGAGGAGATCGATCCCAAGCCGGCGGCACGAAGGAAGCTGGTGTCGGCCCTGCTCCTGGGCGGAAACGTGCTCGTGAAGGAGGGCCGCGACGTGGGCGGCGACTTCAAGCACGTGCGGGCGTGCCGCGCGGCCACGCAGGTGGGCTGCGTCGTCGCGTACTCGACCTTCAACGAACCCGTGCCCGCGGAGTCGCGCTTCGGGCGCCCGCCCGCCGACGAGCCGGGGACCGAGGTGCTGTGCGTGAACCCGGCGGCTCTCGGCGGCGGCGCCGGAAAGGCCGACCCGATCATTCCCAGCGCCCCCTTCGCGCGCGGCACGACGATCGGGGCGGTCACGGACCTCCTCGGCCTGAAGAGCCCCGAGCCGCGGACCGCGTGGGTCGAGTCACCCGGGTCCTACCGCGCCACCTGCTCATCGGCCTCGAACGCCAACGTCCTCCAGGTCAGGTCGCTCAGGGGAGCACCGAAGTACCGCCCGTCCCCCACCCCGACGTGGGGTCTGCACCTGGCCGACGCGAACATCGCGCTCGGGAACCTGGTGGACCTGGTGCGCCGCCAGGAGAAGTCGTTCCTGGGCCGCCTCCGCTAGCGCCGGCTGAAGCGCCCGCACCCGGTGGATACGAGGCGCGGGCGGGCGTGCCGGTTCTGCGGTCCCAGGTTCAGGACCCTGAGACGGTCGAAGGGGATGCCCTCGAGCTGCGGGTACTCCTCGTCGGGCAGCAGCGAGGCGTAGGGATCCTGCCTCGCCGCTCATCGGGTGCAGGGCGTAGAAGCTCGCCCCGCGGCCGCCCGTGTCCCCCACGATCGCGCCGTACACCTGGAGCGCCCGCGCGATCGTGCGCTCGTATCCCTGAAGCCCCAGTGAGTCGAGGTCGAGGCCCGGGTCCAGCTGCAGCCGGGCTCCCTCGGGGATCGCGCCTCGGCCGGGCACGCGGCCATCGCTCTCGGTGGCCGGATGCACCGGCCCGCGCGAGCGGGTGCCCGGGTACGAGAGGAGCAGGGCGTGATCGATCCGGCCTCGCGCCAGCTCGCGCGGCAGCACCACTCCGGCCAGCAGCGCGAAGCCCGATCCGCGCGCGGAGTAGCCGCGGGGATACACGCCCGAGCTCCCGATGTTGATCGCGTTGGCCCAGCTCGCGGCGTAGCCGCGTCCGCTGCGCCGGAACTGCCAGAAGTCGTACTCGCATCCCGACCTGCGATCGATCACGGCGAGGTGGCCGTCGCTGGAGGGATCGGGGACCGCGTTCCGCGGGGATCGGCACGCGCAGGATCGCGTTGCGCGGCCGCCACGGAGCCGTCAGCCGCACCCGGACGCGCGGGGAGCGGGGGCCGGCCGTGTAGGCGGAACCGTGAACTGGCGCGACGTGATGGTCGCGCCCTCGGCCTCCACGTAGCGGTTCAGGCCGGCCACCATGAGATCCGAGCCGCCGGTCGATGTGCGGGCGACGGCTGATCCGCCGGTTGAAGGGGCTCCGGGCCGAATAGAGGCGGCGGCTGGGGACGCGCGCCGCCCGCGCCTCGGACGCGCCGCTCGACTTCGCGTCAGGGCGCGCCGCCTCCTCTCCCCGGCCGGCGGAAGCATGCACGAGGAGTCCGGCCAGGAGGAGCAGAGCGAGGAGCACCGCACCGCCGGCCGTCCGGACGAAGGGGCGGCCTGCCTCCACTCGATCGAAGCTAGCTGGCCACCGGGGGTCGGGTCGCGGTCACGCCCAACTTGGCGTCGTAGAATGCGCGCTCGGAGAAGCGAGCGGGAGGGCCTTCACCTCATGAACTTCATCTCCAGGGGTTTCGGTGGCCGCCGCCGCGTGCCGGAGGAGCTTGCCGACCGGGTTCCGCCGGGGCAGTACGTGGAGCCGGGCTTCCCGGTGCTCACCGCGGGCCCACTCCGCGGCTCGAGCCGGAGGACTGGGGCTTCCGGATCGACGGCATGGTGGCCGAGGAGCAGGAGTGGACCTGGGCCGAGTTCGCCGAGCTGCCCTTTGAGGATGTGCCGTGCGACATCCACTGCGTGACCAAGTGGTCGAAGCTCGGCACGAGCTTTCGCGGCGTTTCCCTCGACCGGCTCCTCGAGCCGGCGGGCCCCCAGGGGAAGTACACGATGGCCTTCTCCCACGGCGGCTACACCACGAACCTCTCGCTCGACGACCTGACGGGTGGGAAGGCCTGGGTGGTGACCGAGCACGAGGGCGGAGCCGCTTCCCCGCGAGCACGGCGGCCCGGCCCGGCTGCTGGTGCCGCACCTCTACTTCTGGAAGAGCGCGAAGTGGGTGGCCGGCCTCCGGGTCATGGACCGCGACGAGCCGGGCTTCTGGGAACAGAACGGGTACCACAACCGCGGTGACCCCTGGAAGGAGGAGCGGTACTGGGGGGACTGACACCGGTTGAGCAGCGCGCCCCCGGCAGGTGGCAGGTGGCCACCGTGCTCGTCCGTGAGGACGGAGACCCCCACGGTCAAGTCCTTCCGGCTGCGGCTGCCGATGTGGATGCCGCACCTGCCCGGCCAGCACTACGACGTCCGGCTGACCGCGCCCGACGGGTACCAGGCGCAGCGCTCCTACTCGGTGGCCTCCTCGCCGCTCGACGAGGGCGAGATCGAGCTGACCATCGACCGCCTGGTGGACGGCGAGGTGTCTCCCTACTTCCACGACGTGGTGGGTGTGGGCGACGAGGTGGAGGTGCGCGGGCCCTTCGCCTCCTACTTCGTGTGGCGCGGCGAGGCGCCGGTGCTCCTGGTGGGCGGCGGCTCCGGCGTGGTCCCGCTGATGTCGATCCTGCGCCACCGGCGCCGCACGATGCCCGAGCTGCCCATGCGGCTGGTGTACTCGGTGCGGTCCGCCGACGACGTGATCTACGCGGACGAGCTCGGCGACGGAAACCGCGCTCACCTACACGCGCGAGGCGCCGGACGGATGGTCCGGCCACACCGGGCGCATCGACTCGTCGATGTTCGGCGGCGACGACGCGGCCGCGGGCCTGGCGTTCGTCTGCGGCACCAACGGCTTCGTGGAGACCGCGTCCTCGCTCCTGCTCGAGGCGGGGTACTCGGCCGAGCGGATCCGCACCGAGCGCTTCGGGCCGAGCGGCCCCTGAGGACTCAGGCCGCCTCCACGGCCCTCTTGATCGAGTTCGCGAACTCGTCCGCGCCCTTGCGGGCGGAGCGAAGAGCCAACGGCGCGATCAGCTTGCCCACGCCGTGACCCTCGAAGGTGTTGTGGATCGTGACCCTGGTGCCGGAGCCCTCGGGCTCGAGGTCGTAGCCCCCCTCGGGCACCGTGATGGCGTTCTTCGATAGCTCCGTCCAGCGGATGCGCGTGGGCGGCACGAACTCCGTGAGCTTGAACTCGCGCTTGGTCTTCATCCCGGCGTCCTTCACCGTGCTGGCGTAGACCGTGCCCTCGCCGGGAGGGCCGTCGGTGGTCTTCGCGATCTCGAGCACCCTCGGACTGAACTTGGGGTCGTTCTCGCCGTTCGCGAGGAAGGCGAACACCTCCTCGATCGGCCGGTCGATCACAGCCGTGCCCCGGAACCCTTCCGCCATCGCCGGGCACCCTACCCGTCAGAACGGGAGGGTGAAGCGAAAGGCGCTGCCGCCGCCGTCGGCCGCCTCCACCCAGATGTGACCACCGTGCGCCTCCACGATCCGCCGGCAGACGGCCAGGCCGATCCCGAGGCCGTCCACCGCGGTGTCGACGCGGGAGAACATCCCGAAGATGCGGCTCGCCTCGTCCGGGTCCACCCCGACGCCGTTGTCCCGGACCGTGATCACCCACTCCCAGGCGCCCCGGAGCGCGTAGAGCTCGATCCTCGGCGGCTCGCTCGCCACGGAACTTCAGGGCGTTGCCCACGAGGTTCTGAAACACCCGGCGCAGCTGCCGGGGATCGCCCTGGATCTCGGGCAGCTCGCCGATCTCGAGGGTGGCTCCGGCGTCCTCGAGGCCGGGTCCCAGATCCTCGGCCACCTCGGCCACGAGCCGGTCGAGCGCCACCGGCTCCACGTCGAGCTCGCCCACGCGCGCGTAGTCGAGCACGCCATCGATGAGCTCCCGCGCCCGTTCCGTGCCCGACCGCAACAACCTGAGCACGTCCGGAGGCGGCGGCTCGGCGGACCGCCGCTCCAGCAGCGAGACGAGCACGGCCATGCCGGCCACCGGCTCGCGCAGGTCGTGCGCCACCACGTCGGCGTAGCTGCGCAGGTCCGCCTCCATCCGCCGCTGCTCGGTCACGTCGGTCAGGAACACCACCAGTCCGTCGCCGAGCTTCGCGATGCGCTGGACGAAGGTGCCGAGCATGTAGCCGTCGCCGAACGGCGTGTCGTAGGTCACCTCCCGGACCCAGGGCGCGCCCGAGTCACAGACCTCGACATAGGCGCGAAGGGCCCGGCTCCCGCGCATCCGCGGCAGCGCCTCGAGCAGCGTGTAGCGGTCCCGCGTGGCGGGCGGGAGCCGGAAGGCACGCAGCATGGCCGGGTTGCCGTAGCCGAACGAGAAGTCGGCGACCCGCCCCTCCGCGTCCCGCAGCGCCCAGAGGACTCCCACCGCCTCCGGGAACGAGTCGAACATCGCCCGAAAGCCGGTGGCGCCCTGCTCGCCGAGGAGCGCCACCAGTTGCGGGTCCTCGCCCCAGACCTCCTCGTCCGTCAAGCGGTGTTGACCACTCCGATCAGGTGACCCTCGGGATCGTTGAAGAGGCCGATCTCGATCGACTCCATCACCGTCTCGGGACCCATGACCCTCGTGCCACCGAGGCTCTCCGCCTTGGCCAGCGCGGCCTCCACGTCGGGCACGCCGACGTAGAAGGTGGTGTGTCCCGGATAGCCCTCCGGGCCCTGGCTGATGCCGCCGCCGATGCCCTCGCCGTTCGGGCCGAGGTTCCCCTCGCGCGACACCAATCCGTAGTTCATCGGGTTCGCCGCGTCGATCTCCCACCCGAAGAGCTCCGAGTAGTACTTCTGAAGCTTTTCCCCGTCCTGGCCCGCGACCTCGAAGTGCATGACCGGCTGTCCCATGTTCTCTCCTCCGCTGAACGGGTTCGATTGCCCCGCGTATCTAACCGCTTTCCGGTCTGGCCTTTCGCCACGCCGACCGGCGGAGTAGCCTTTCCCGCATCAGTCGAGCCAGGTGTGTTCGGCAGCGGCGCCCTCGGGCGACGCGGTCGCGGGACGCCGGCCGGCAGAGCTACTCGGGACGGCCGGAGCTTCTTGTGGGCGCCGGCCGGACCAGAAGGAGCACAGGTGTCCGCGACGACCGAGAGTCCCGGATTCCGTCGTTCGTTCGTTCCCGATCCCGCCGCCCCGGCCGCCGCGCGTCGCGAGCTCGACCGCCTGAAGCCTTCGGTGGACGACGACCTGCTGGAACGCTGCCGGCTGGTGACCACGGAGCTGCTCACGAACTGCGTCAGGCACGCGGGGCTCGACCAGGACCAGAAGATCGTCCTGGAGGTGGCGGTGCTTCCCGAGGTGCTGCGCGTGGAGGTCACGGACCCGGGCCCCGGCTTCGAGCCGGTGGCGGTGGTCCCACCCGAGCCGAGCCACGCCGCGGGGGGTGGCTGGGGCCTCTGGCTCGTCAACGAGCTCGCGGACCGGTGGGGTGTGGAGTTCGGTCGCAGCACGAAGGTCTGGTCGGAGTTCGATACGGGCGGGCCTCGCCGGCGCTACCCTGTGAGGCAGCTACTTGCGGGGACTCCCACGCTTCCTCCCCCTTCTCGTGGTCTCCACAAGAAGAGGAAGCGGGCCAGGAGCTCCAAGATGCATAAGCAGCGCGGTAGTCCCGAGAGCCCGAACGCAGTGATCTCCGACGCCGCCGTTCGGCTGCTCCGCGAGTACACCGGACGCGGGCCCACGGCGGCCCGCACCACGATCAACCACGACTCTGTTCTGATCGTGCTCCGCGACACCCTCACCAAGGGCGAGCGCGTGCTGGCGGACAAGGGAAAGGCCGACCGGGTGATCCAGGTCCGCCACGATTTCCAGTTGGTCATGAAGGACGAGCTGGTGGGCGCCGTGGAGGATGCCCTCGACCGCCGGGTGATCGCCTTCATGAGCACCAATCACGTGGACCCCGACCTCGCGGCCGAGGTCTTCGTGCTCGAGCCGCAGGGCCACACCGCCGACGACGACTGACGTGGAGGAGCGCAGCCCTTGCGTGACGTCGAGATCCGCGGCGACATGATTCGCCTCGGTCAGCTCCTCAAGCTCTCCGGCCTCTCAGGCTCGGGGTCGGACGCACGGGAGCTGGTGCAGAACAACGGCGTGACGGTCAACGGCGAGACCGAGGTGCGGCGCGGGCGTCAGCTGCACCGCGGCGACGTGGTCACCGTCGGCGACGACAGCGTCCGCGTGACCTAGGGACCATGCCCTAGGCGAGAACGCCGGCGGGCAGCACGAAGCGCAGCGCGGTCGGTGATACCGATCCGCCGCTCCGGTTCAGCCTCGACCCGTGGAGGCCGCCGCTCGCTGCCGCGGCCTGCTCCTCGGGCTCGCCACCGTGTTCCACGATCCAGGCCATGGCCGTGGAGAAGCTGCTGCCCTCGGCCAGGATGGCGGCACGCTCGATCACGTGTCCGCCGGAGGAATGGGGCCGCGCCAGTCGTGTCACGAGCGCGCGGATCGCGTCCTCGCCCGGGGCCTCCGGCGCCGGGGGCTCCGGAGTTGGGGTGGGCTCGGCCGAGGGGGCCGACACCGAGAAGGGGAAGCTGCCGTCGCTCATTGCTCCACCGCCTGACTGTCCGACGCCGCTCGCGCGTTCTGAAGCTTCTCTCCGGCCGCGGTTCGAGAGCGGTGGCCGGCGCTGATGCGAGACGCGCGGTCCACCTCCTGTTGGTCCTCGCGGGCGCTCGGCTTCGCCTTGGGCAGAAGGCGCGCGACGGCGTCCGAGATCTCCCTGCGGTGCCGGAACTTCCGCTCGTAGTCGCGGATCGTCCTGACCTGCTCCGCGTTGGACTCGGCGAGGATGGCCACGACCTTCTCCGCGGGGAGCGCGTCGTAGCCGGGCAGGGGCTCCTCCTCGCGCATGTAGCCGAGCTTGGTGAGCACGGCGGCGCGCTCGCGGTGAGATCGCTCGTGGTCCTCGACGATGCCCAGCTCGACCTGGGAGAGCGTGTGCAGCCGGCCCGTGATCTCCTTCGCGCTCAGCTGGTCGTAGTTCGCGATGGGGAGCGAGTCGTCCACAGGACCCGGGGCGGCGTCGGATTCGCCCTCGCCCGGAGAGGAACGGGTGACCAGCTTGCGGAGCGGCCCCGGGAGTCTCACGCGCGCACCGGCTCGCCGGCTCCGGCGGAATACGAACTGATGCTGCGTGGCAAAAAGATGAAGTCGGGCAAGAGGGCCCCTCCCCGTTTAGAAGACCGCTCTCGGACGATAGCAGCGCGATTCTGGAAATCGTTATCCAGTGTTATGCATCGACCACACCGGTCTCTACCCGCGATCTTGGCCCGGTGGAGAGCCAGGTCCGCGGCCAGCACCACCGCGCGCGCATCCGGCGAGAGCGGAGCGAGGCCGATGCTCACCGTGGCGCGCGGCTCGGTGGTCTCCGCGATGGCCTCCCTGATGCGGTCGGTGATCGCGTGCGCCTCCTCCAGGCTCGCCGAAGGCAGCAGAACCGCGAACTCGTCGCTCCCCGCGCGTGCCGCGAAATCCTGCTCCCGGATCGCGCTGGTGAGGGCGGTGCCGATGACGCGGAGCACGCGGTCGCCCGCCTCGTGGCCGTGCGTGTCGTTGATCTGCTTGAACCCGTCGATGTCGATCATCAGGAGGGCGCCGGCGGCGTCGTCCCCGGCTGCGTGGATGTGCTCGTACATGCGGTCGTCGAAGGCCCGCCGGTTTCCCAGATCGGTGACGGGATCGCGGAAGGCGAGATACTTCAGGGCTCCCGCGCGCCGGATGTACTCACGCGCGGTCTCCGTCGCCTCCTCGGCCACCCCGGCCAGGCGTTCGGCCAGGATGTTCGACTCGAAGAGGTCGGTTGGCGCGAACGGCCGGTGTGGTCCCCGCGGGCGGAGCAGGTCGAGTATCCGGGGAGCCGCGTGCACGGGCTCGCTGAGGAGACGCTCGACGACGGACAGCACCTCCACGCTGTTCGCCACCCGGGGGTAGCCCGCGGACACGAATCCCTGCGGGACCGCGCGCCCGCCGAGCATGATCCGCGTCTCCGGACACGCCTCGTGCACGGCAAGGATGGATTCCGCCAGCGCGCCGACGCCGATGCTCATCTCGAACGCGAGGCCGGTGATGGCCGGCTGCCGGTCGGCGGCGAAGCCGCTGAGCGCGTCCGCGGGAACGCTTGGGCCGAGGTAGAGCACGTCGAAGCCCGCGCCCTCGAGCACGTCCGCGATCATGCGCAGGCCGAGCACGTGCGCCTGGCCCTCCACCGCGGCGAGCAGAACTCGCTCCCGCGACCGGGGCGGCGCGACGGCGAGGGGCTCGAGGAGCTTGATGAGCACGCCCTGGCTGATGGCGGTCGCGAGGTGCTCTTCGGCCACCGTGATCGCGTTCACCTCCCACAGGTCGCCGATGCGGATCATCGCGGGCTGGATCACGAGGGCGTGAACCTCGGCGGGCGTGAGTCCCACGGCGAGCGCGTCCTCGACCACCTTCTCGGCCGCGGCGGCCTCGGCCGCCCGGAGGGCGTCGCCGTAGCGGCGGGCAAGACCATGGGCCGCGGCGTCGGCCTGACGCCGTCCGGCGCGGGGCACCGCGTCAGCGTCCATGGCCCAGATTATCCCGGCCTCAGGGCCCGCCACCATCCGGAATTTGGACTAGTGCGGGTCTCGGGAGGGGCTCAGCGCGACGAATGGCCCGCGAGCCGGCGAGGCAGCCGCACGGGCGAGAACGCGTCGGCGGTCGCGGCGGCCAACGCACGAGGCTCGAGCTTGCCAAGCAGGCGCCGCAGCTCCTTGCGCTCGGAGCGGTCCATATGGCGGCCGCGCCGCACGAGCTCGCTCAGGCGCTGCCGGTCACCCGCTTCGAGACGCCGGAGATGGCGCCGGGCGAGCAGCACCACCTTCGCCACAGCCAGCAGCTTCAAGAACGGCAGATGTCGGAGCGATCTCAGCATGGAGACCCGCTACCCAAGCGACGGGGGTCTGACTCCATGTCCGGCGCCGACGAGCGGAAGGAGTGCGCCCAGCTCGGCGAGCATGAAGCTCGGGTCCTCCAGGACGTCGCCGTACGTGTAGCGGCGGAATTCGTCGCCGCGCGCTCGGGCCTCGCGTTCGCGCCGGCGATCCTGCTCCCAAGCATGGCGGGAGTGGTGAAACCGGTAGCCGTCCAGCTCGACGGTGAGCCGACGCTCGGGCCAGCGGCAGTCGACCCGTCGCCCACCGACGGGACGGTTGGTCTGGGGCAGTGGAAGTCCAGCGTGTTGCAGCCGCGCCAGGAAGCAGCGCTCGAGCTTGCTGAGCGTGATCCGCACCTCACCGCGCACGACCTTTCGCAGCTTCGAAGCTCCTGGGCTCGCTGTGTCTCCTGGCCAGCACCCCCTCCACCTGCGCGGGGGTGGTGCGGTGCAGGACGCCGGCCTCGTGGCACGCGCGAGCAAGATCGTTGAGCTCGAGGACGGCCGCGAGGTCCACGAGGGTTCGCGGGACCGTGCTGTGGCCCGCCCGGTGCGCGCGAGAGATCGTCGCGTTTCTCGATGATCGGCAATGACCTCAGGACTCCGGCGGCCAGAGGAACGCGCGCAGCTCGAGTAGCAACTCGCGCAACTTCGCCATCTGCTCCTCGCCCAGCGCCGCGCCCCACTCGGCCTCGATTTCCACGACCGCCGCGCGGCCGGCCTGGCGCGCCGCCAGGCCGCGCTCGGTGAGGCGCACCAGCTTTGCGCGTCCGTCGCCTGGATCGGGGAACCGCTCGACGTAGCCCATCGCCTCCAGGTCGTTGACGAGGTAGACCACCGTCGGCTTGGTCAACTGCGCGCGCTCGGCCAACTCGGTGACGCGCGACCCCGCGTCACGCACGTGTTGGAACACCGCCGTATGGGCGATGCGTATGTCCGAGAAGCCGGCGGCCGCGACGCGCTCGAGCAGCCGCTCGTTCATGAAGAACGCCGGATCACGCAACAGGAACCCGAGGTTGGGCGTCCCTATGGGTCGGAGTCGGCGATCCGGCACTGGACAGAGGCTAGTGATGGTGAGATCATCGAACTAACTAGTTCGATGATCGAATCGAAATGGAGGATCACGATGGCGTTCCGTGGTCAGACCATGAGCCATCCCAAGACGGGTGAGCGGGTGACGTTTGCCCGCACCGCAGACGAGACGGATGGGCGCTTCTGCGAGCTCGAGCTGTTCGCCATGCCCGGGACGAAACCGGCAGCCGCGCACATCCATCCGGACCAGGTCGAGCGCTTCACCATCCACTCCGGCCGGGTCCGCGTACGCCTCGGCCGTGAGGAGCGCGAGCACGGCGCCGGCGAGACGGTGGTCATCCCGCCCGGAACGCCCCACACGTGGACGGCGGTCGGCGACGAGGAGCTGCACCTCACCGCGAGGATCGAGCCGGCACTCAACGCCGAGCGCTTCTTCGAGGACTTCTTCGCGCTCGCCGAGACGGGGAAAACCAACCGCGCGGGAGTACCGACGCCGCTTCGCCTGGCGGTCCTGCTCGCCGACAATCCCGGCTTCCTCTACCTGGAGAAACCTCCGGTGCGCGTGCAGAAGGCGATGCTCCGCGTGCTGGCGCCGCTCGGCCGCGCCCTCGGCTACGGGTGACAGGCCCGATGCCGGGCGGCCTGTCTTGCCGGGCCGGTAGTGGGGTGAGAGGATCGGCCCGGTTTGGAACTCGCCGTTCACTCGCCGTTGATGGAATTCGGCGACGAAGGGCAGTCGCTCGCGCGTCTCACACGCGCGGTCGATGCCGCGCGGGACTGCGGCTTCTCCGCGGTCTCCGCCAACGACCACTTCCTGTTTCAGGCGCCGTGGCTCGACGGTCTGACGGCGCTGGCCGCCGTGGTCGAACGATCCGGCGCCATGGAGCTGGCGACCACGGTGGCGCTCGTCACGCTGCGCGGTCCCGTGCCCCTCGCGAAGGCGCTCGCCGCGTTGGATGTCCTGTCGGATGGGCGGGTGATTGCCGGAGTCGGTCCAGGCTCCTCGGAGCGTGAC
Organism: uncultured Thermoleophilaceae bacterium; assembly: GCA_963752455.1. Taxonomy (GTDB): domain Bacteria; phylum Actinomycetota; class Thermoleophilia; order Solirubrobacterales; family Thermoleophilaceae; genus JACVRW01. The sequence goes on along the minus strand of CAVVYE010000022.1, from coordinate 99,421 downwards.
TACGACGCGATCGGCGTGCCCTACGAGGAGCGCTGGGAGCGGTTCGAGGAAGCCACCGCCATCCTGGGCTCGCTGCTGCGAGGCGACCCGGCGCCGGAGACCCGCCACTACCGCCTCCCCGGCTCGCAGCTGGCGCCGGCTCCATGCCGGCCCGGGGGAATCCCGCTCTGGATCGGCAGCTGGGGCTCAAAGGCCGGGCTTCGGCGCGTCGCGCGCCTCGGCGACGGGTGGCTCGCATCCGCGTATAACACGACGCCCGACGGCTTCAAGGCGGCGAAGCAGTCGCTGTCCGAGCAGCTTCACGCCCACGGGCGGAATCCCGATCGGTTCCCCAACGCGCTCGCGACGATGTGGACCTGGATCACCGAGGACGCCCGCGACGCGGACCGCGTGCTGCGGGAGGTCCTGGCCCCGATGCTCAAGCGCGATCCAGATGCCCTGCGCGACCAGCTGTGCATCGGACCCGCGGAGAAATGCGCGGAACTGCTCTCACGCTACGCGCAGGCAGGCTGTGAGCGCGTCTACCTCTGGCCGCTCGGCGACGAGCCTCAGCAGATCGAGCTCGCGGCAACGGCGGTGCTTCCCGCCGTCACGTCCTGAGCCTGTCAGGCGCTCGACGGTATGGCTCGGGCGCGGGCGGCCTGGCGGACCAGGTGGTCGCGCTCGGCGACGTTCGTGGCCCGGCGGGCGGCCTCGGCGTACGCCGTGGCGGCGGCGGGCAGGTCGCCGTCGAGCTCGTGCAGGTGCCCGCGCACGGCGTGCCACCGGTGCCGGTCGCCGATCACCTCGCGCAGCCGGTCCGTCTCGCGCAGCCCGGCGGCGGCACCGAGGACATGGCCGACCGCGACCGCGCGGCCGAGCACCGCGGCGGGGTCCTGGCGCACGGGGTCCTCGGTCAGCGCGACGAGGTCGTCGTACCAGGCGAGGATCTGCGGCCAGTCGGTCTCGCTCGGCGCTCGCCGCGTCGTCGTGCAGGGCGGCGATCGCGGCCTCGATCTGGTAGCGGCCCGGGCGCCGTTCGTCTGCACGGCCAGCGCCGACTGCAGGACGCGCACGCCCTCGGCGATCTCGCGCGTGTCCCACAGGCCGCGGTCCTGACGGTCGAGCGTGACGATCCGGCCCTCGGGGTCGAGCCGCGCCGGCATCCGGGCGTGGTTGAGGAGCATCAGCGCGAGCAGCCCGCGCGCCTCGGGTTCCTCCGTGGCGAGGGTGAGCTGGCGGGCGAGCCGGATCGCCTCGCCGGCCAGGTCGACGCGGCCCGCATGGCCGGCCGTGTAGACGAGATAGAGCACGCGCAGCACGACGGCGAGGTCGCCGGGCTGGTCCAGTTGGCGCCCGCGCAGGGTGCGCTTGGCGCGGCTGATCCGCTGCGCCATCGTCGCCTCGGGGACGTAGAAGGCGTCGGCGATCTCCCGGGTGGTGAGGCCGCCGACGGCGCGCAGGGTCAGCGCCACCTGCGACGCGGGCGCGAGGTCGGGGTGACAGCAGCAGAAGAGCAGGAAGAGGGTGTCGTCGCCCTCCTCCGTGGCGGCCGGCCGCGGCTCCGCGTACTCGGTCTCCTCGCGGCGCTGCCGGGCGGCCTCGCTGCGGCGGGCGTCCACGAGCCGCCGCGTCGCGACCGTGGTCAGCCACGCGCGCGGGTCGCGCGGCGGGTGCTCGGGCCAGACCCGGAGCGCCTCCAGCAGCGCCTCCTGCAGCGCGTCCTCGGCGGCGTCGAAGTCCTCGCCCCGGCGGACCAGGCCGGCGAGCACCCGCGGGACGAGGGCGCGCAGGGCGCCCTCGTCCAGCTGTCGCGTCGGCTCGTCGATCACGCCGGGTCAGTCGTCCGAGGACGCTCCCACATGACCTCCCGGACGTCGATCCACTCGTACAGCGGCTCCCCGCCCGGGCCGGGCTCGGAGGAGACGTAGGCCGCGAGCTCGACCGCACGCTCGTGCGAATCGACGTCGATGATCCACCAGCCGGCGACCAGGTCGCTGGTCTCGGGGTGCGGGCCGTCGGTGGTGACGGGCGCGGCGTCCGGGCCGCCGTAGCGCACCCAGGTGCGCGCCGGCGTGAGCGCCTGTGCGTCGACGTACTCGCCGTTGTCCTCGAGCAGCTCGCTGACGTGATGCTGGAAGGCCATATGCGCCTCCACGTCCTCGGGCGCCCACTGGTCCATCGGGGGCACGGGAAGGTGCGGCTCCGGGCCGCCGCGGTAGTGCTTGAGAAGCAGGTACTTCGGCATCGTGGTCTCCTGGTGTCGTGGGCCGCGCCTGTCGTGGCCCTTCACCTGGTGAGCGGAGCCGGCAGGGGTTTCTCGACATCCTGCCGCAGAGAACGGGTGCTACGCACGCGAGCACGCAGCTCGATTCAGTTCGGGCTGTCGCTCATCGCTTCGGCACCAGGATCTGCGCGAGGGCTCCGCTCTGGAAGCGCTCCTCTTCGACGACGTCCAGCTTCAGGTGCTCTTCCAGCTCGGCGAATGGGCTGTGCCCCGCGCCGATCGCAATCGGGACCGTCGTCAGCTGGTATTCGTCGACGAGGCCCAGGCGGGTCATCGACTTGGCGAAGTCGGGGCCGCCGTGGACCAGGACCGTCCCTTCGTCGTCCCGAGCCTTCAGATCCGCGATCTCCGCGCGCAGGTCCCCGCCGAAGATCTCGGCCGGTCCCCATTCCGCCTTCTCCAGAGTGTGGGAGAAGACAGCCTTCGGCTTCTCGTTCATCGCGGTTGCAATCGGCCCCTCGGACGCGGCCCAGTGCGGCCCCATGATCTCGTAGCTGCGGCGCCCCATCGCGTGGACGCCGGCCTCCTCGAGCGCGCGGATGTTCCACCCACGCGAGTCGTCGCCGAACCACTCGAACATCCATTCATGGGTCCCGTCGGGGCTGGTGACAAAACCGTCGAGGGACATGACCATCTTGAGAACTACTTTTCTATCGCTCATGTCGTTAGAGACCTACCCCACTCCCTTGAATTCATCGCCCAGCGGCGGAGCAAGGCATCGGAGCGGTTCGTCTGGGCGGTCGACACTCTGGAGGTCCGCCCGGCCGACCGCCTGCTCGAGGTCGGCTGCGGCCACGGCGTCGCGGTCTCCCTGGTCTGCGAGAGGCTGACGACGGGAACGATCACCGCGATCGACCGCTCGCCCAAGATGATCGAGATGGCCACGCGGAGGAACCGCCGGCACGTCGACGCGGGCAGGGCTGTGCTCGAGGCCATCGCGCTGGAGGACGCGGACCTCGGCGATCGCCGCTTCGACAAGGTCTTCGCCTTCAACGTCGCTCCCTTCTGGCAGCAGCCGGAGGCGGCGCTCGGTGCCGTCCGCGAGCACCTCGCCCGGGATGGGGCCGTCTACATCTTCTGGGACGCGCGCCACTCCGCGCCGGAGCGAGCCCGGGACCTCGGAAACGAGCTGGCCGACCGGCTACGCGAGGGCGGATTCTCCGTCGACAGGGTGCTGGTCAAGGACCTGCGCCCGGTCCCCGCGGTCTGCGTGATCGGGCGGCCCCAGGGCGGTTGAACAGATGCGAACCCGGAACGGAGAGATCCGGACGACGTGCGAACTCTCAACCCGAACTTGAATCTCTCTACTCGAGGGGCTCATGGAGCCGGTCGGACGAGAGGCACGACGCCGGGCCACTGAGTATCTCTAACGACGCTGGCCCGGCGCGACTAGCGCTTCTCGCGCAACGCGGTAGTCAGCGCGGGCTCAGGCCGACTGCTGCTGTTCGTCAAAGCAGCAGTCGGGACGGGCCGCCGGGCTCAGCCCTGGTTCACGCTAAAGCGGTAGATAGCCAGGAGGGTGGATTGAACTCCGCGACGACCGCGGCCCCGGGCTCGGGATTCGTGCTCCTTGCGGGGCTGTTCGAGGAACCAGGCTTCGGGCACGACGGGCGCGCCCATCGCCGGCGCCGGGGCGACCGTCACGATCGTCACCCAAGACTGACGCCGGCCTCCGCGCGACCGAGAAAGCGGCTGGTACATTCCCGACCCGCTGTTTCAGTGCTGGCCCGAGCGAGGAGGCGGATGCCGCAGTCCGGTTTCGGAACCCTGGAGTCCGTACGTTCCGGAGGCCGAGTGCATGTCCTCGGCGCAGGACCTGTCGGCCTGATGTTGGCGGCGTTGCTCCAGCCACTTGCTGGCGTCTCCGTGCGTCTCTACGAGAAGCGTCGCGACTACACGCGTACCCGGATGGTTCGGCTCGCCTCGTACCTCGTCGCGGATTCCGCCGAGGGCTACCGTGCCGACCGCTTCGATGGGGACAACGTCGAGGCCGTCTTCGAGCCACCGGAGCTCGCGGAGGGCCTCGCGTTCAGACAGTCGATTCCCTCGGACCTGATGGCACTTCTCCGGGACTGGGAACTGGGGTTCTGCCCGCTCAACCAGATCGAGCGCTCCATCAGCGACCTGATCGATTCACGTGGCTCGAATTCGGTGGAGCGCACTGCGGGCGCCGTCACGGCGGAGGAGGCGATCGCGATGCTCGAGCCGGGCGACGTCCTGATCGATTGCACCGGCAGCCGGTCGCTGCTTCGAGATCACCTGGTACCGGGCTCCGGCGACGAGGACGGGGGCGCGAACACGTTCAACTTCTTGTTCGAACACGCGCTCGTCATCACCTTCCTGTACGGCCAGACATATGCGTGTAACGAGTACTGCAAGTACTACAAGAATGTCGAGAACGCGCATTACAAGTTCATTCCAATGGTGCACCGCGTGTTCTACGACGGAAGTGTCAGCCACGTGACGGGCATCGTCAGCATCACCCCCGAGGAATATGAGGCGATGCCGAAGCAGTTCGATGGTGAGTGGCTGCGCGGCAACTTTCCGAATGTCGCCCAGTCGATGGACCGCTTCATCGACAAGATCAAGCGGGAAACGAACGGCGAGCTCGTCGGCGATCTCGAGATCATCCGGATACCCCTCAACCTCTACCGGGCTCGTAATGCGACCAGTCGTCGGTGGGCCACAGCGGGGCCGAGCGACCACCCGTTCGCGACCACTCCTGTGCTCCTGCTCGGCGATTCGGCCATCGGCTCGCCGTACTTTCAGTCGATTTCGCTCGGTTTCGAGTGTGCGATGTTTCTGGCGGGACTCATCTCGCAGCCTCACCTGCCAGTCATGGACATGCTCGATCGCTACGAGCTCTACATCTACAAGCAGTGGCTTCGCGTGTACATGCAAAGCAAGAGGATCAAGACCAACAAGGATCTGTTCCAGTCCTTGGATGACCCGGTCGCACTTCTGGACCAGCTGCATATCTATTAGGCATTCCGCCAACCACAGGATGAAGGTGGTAACCGTGGCGCTCACTGTCGGCCAGCCCGTTTCCGATCACACCTTGCAGGCCTACCTCCGCGGTGAGCCCACACCGATCGTCTTCGAGCTCTCGAGTCACCGCGGCAGCTGGGTCGTCCTGTTCTTCTACCCCGGTGATTTCACGTTCGTGTGTCCGACCGAGCTCGCGGCCTTCGCGAAGCGCCACTCCGACTTCCTGCGAGAGGACGCGGTGCTGCTCGCGGCGAGCACGAACAGTTGCTTCAGCCACAAGGCATGGTTCGAGACGGATCCGCGTCTCGCCGACGTCCGCTATCCGGTGATCGCCGACACGCTCCAGGACCTGAGCCGTTCCTTCGGCGTGCTGCTGGAGGACGGGGCCACGCATCGCGGCACGTTCATCATCGACCCGAACGGCGTGCTCTTGCATATGAGCGTGACCGAGCACGACGTCGGCCGAAGCGTCGACGAGGTGCTGCGGGTCTTGCGCGCGTTTCGCACCGGGGCGCTCTGCCCGGTCGACTGGGCGCCAGGTGATGCGACCCTCACCGCCGAGGACGATTGGTTCGCGAAGGTGTTCCCCGACGTCGTCGGCCCGGAGCTCGACTCGCTCCAGGAGCAAGCCGAAAGGGTGTCATTCGCCGCTGGTGAAGTGATCCTCGCTGAAGGCGACCTCGCGGAGCGCTTCTACGTTGTTACGCAGGGGGAGGTCGAGATCAGCCGCCGCACTCCCGAGGGCGACGAGGTCAAGCTCGCAACTCTCGGGCGGGGGCAATCATTCGGCGAGGTCGGGATCCTCGCCGAGACGCGAAGGACAGCGACCGTACGCGCGGTCGACGACGTCGAGCTGCTGGCCTTGAGCTGGGAGACGTTCCAAGAGAGGCTCGTGCAGTCGGATCGCGAGGACCGTGACTTCTCCGAGATCGTCAAGGAACGTGTCGAGTCCGCGCCATGAGCCGCCTCGCGCTCGAGCTAGCCGTCTTCTGCACTACCACCCGCTTCCCCAGGGACCTGCGAGCTCGGGACCGCTGGCGACTTCCCCAAGTGGTCGCCGAGTAGATCGACTCGGGAGCTATCGGTCTCTCGCCGCTGTCGCTTTTCGTCCAACTCGACAGCCGGGCCCGTCAGCCCAGCACTCTCGCGTCTGCCTAATGCGATAGCGCGCCCCGCACCCATGAGCGCCGCCAGCGTCGGGAATGACGTCGTCACGCTGACGCCCGATTTGCAGGCACCACCGCCAGAGAATGAAGTCGAATGGGCGCCGTTAGCGCAGCTAACCTCGCCACGATGCCCGACCATGAAAATGGCGGCGCCTACGACGCCGAGCTGCGAGAGCAGTTGATCACCGAGGCTGACGATCCCGATCTCACCGCGCGGTTGATTGCGGAGTTCCAGGCCGCCGAGCGCGCCCGCGTCGCAAGGAAGAGGCACGCGACGCGTGCTCCGCACGCGAGCGGGCCGATGACACAGCGAGGCGATGCGAACCCGGAACGGAGAGGGTGGGATTCGAACCCACGAGGCAGTTTGACCCGCCCACACGATTTCCAGTCGTGCACCTTAAGCCACTCGGTCACCTCTCCAGGCGGCCCCGTAGGGTAGCCGCGGGAGAGGAGCTCGGGGCGGCGCTGGGCTAGAGGCCGAGCTGCTGCACGCCGGTCTCGCCCCAGCCCAGGTGATGGGCCAGCTCGTGCCGCAGCGTCCGCTCCACCTGGGCCCGGAGCAGGTCGGGATCGTGTCCGAAGTCCCGCTCGAGGGTGTCCTGGTAGACCACGATTCGGTCCGGGTAGTTGTCCCGGGCCACCGTGTCTCCGAAGTAGTGGCCGTAGGCATGGTGCTCCGCCCCGCGCCGGGAGACCACCACGGGTGTGTCGTCGAGCAGCCGCTGGAAGTCCTCGGGCAGCGCGTCGATCGCTTCGGCCACGAGCAGGTCGAACTCCTCCGTCTCCATACGAAGGTCCGGCTGGCGGGCGAGCTCCTCGCTCCGGCGCACCAGGCGCTCGAACTCCAGGTCGCTCATTCCCTCATCGCCGGTGAGGGCCACCGACATCCAGGCCGTGACGAGCAGCAGGAGCAGCCCCCCGCCGATGATGGTCATGAGGCCCACGGCCCCCGACAGGGACGGCGGGTTGAGCAGCACCAGCAGCAGGCCGACCGCGAAGAACGCCCCGACGGCCGCCTTGATGGGTCCGCGGATGGCGTCCCTCATGCCTCACGAGGGTACGCGGCAGCGGTTCTAGTCGGCTCCTCGTCCGGCTCGTCCGAGCCGGCCGCGTCCGGGTTCCCGGTGGCGGTGCCCTCCTCGCCGGGCACGCCGGGCGAGTCGTCAGCCTCGCGGCGAGACGCTCCGCCGGCGTCGTCCGGCACCTGCTCGGAGGGAGCCTCCTCCGGAAGCTGGTCGGACTCCCTGCGCGGCGTCTCCATCAGTCGTCCTCCTCGGGCTGGGCCCCGGGAACCGACGAGTCCTCCTCCTTGTTCTCCCAGTCGTCGCGCGTCTCCTCGATTTGCTCGCCGAGGCGCTCCGACTGCTCCTCCATCTGCTCGAGCTCGCGCTCGGGCTCGGACTCGGGTGTTCTCTCTGGGCTCGTCACGCATCTCTCCTACCCGCGGCGCGGAGGTGCGAAAACTCAGTGGAGGAGAGGGAGCAGGTCGGCCACCGACTCGACGATTCGCGACGGCACGAACGGGTGGCCCTCGGCCTCGGCCCGCTGGGTCACCCCTGTGAGCACCAGAATGGTCTCCAGCCCCGCCTCGAGCCCGGAAACGATGTCGGTGTCCATGCGGTCGCCGATCATCGCGGTGGTCTCCGAGTGGGCGTCGATCGCGTTCAGCGCCGATCTCATCATGAGCGGATTGGGCTTGCCCACGTAGTAGGGGTCCACGCCGGTGGCGCGGCTGATCAGCGCGGCCACAGACCCGGTGGCGGGCAACGGGCCGTCGGCGCTCGGGCCGACGTTGTCGGGGTTCGTGGCGATGAAGCGCGCCCCGTTCACGATCAGCCTGATCGCGCGGGTGATCATCTCGAAGCTGTAGGTGCGCGTCTCGCCCAGCACCACGTACTCCGGCTCGCGGTCGGTGATGGTGTATCCGGCCTCGTGCAGGGCGGTGGTCAGGCCCACCTCGCCGACCACGAACGCCGTGCCCCCGGGGCGCTGGTCCTCGAGGAAGCGTGGCGGTGGCCAGCGCCGAGGTCCAGATCGACTCCTCGGGCACCACCAGGCCGCTGCGCCTGAGCCGGGCGGCCAGATCCCGCCGCGTGTACATCGAATTGTTGGTGAGCAGGAGGAACGGCGCCTCGAGCTCGGTGAGCCGGGCCACGAACTCCGGCGCGCCGGGCAACGGATGCTCCTCGTGCACGAGCACGCCGTCCATGTCCATCAGCCACGAGCGGATCTCCCGCGAGCCCACGTCCACAGCGTATGCGCGGCGGGCGGCTGCCGGGGGTTAGGCTCCGCCCATGAGTCATCCCTTCAAAGCGGCGGTCCTCGCCCGTGACCACGACGCGATGGTGGCCACGCTCGCGCCCGACGTGCAGTTCCACAGTCCGGTGGCCTTCCGCCCCTTCGACGGGCGCGAGTCAACCGCCGGAGTGCTGGCGGCCATCATGTCCGTGTTCGAGGACTTCGAGTACACGGACGAGCTCACCACCGGCGACACCGTGGCCCTGATGTTCCGCGCGCGCGTGGGCGACAAGTCCGTGCAGGGCCTCGACTACCTCCGGATGGGCGAAGACGGCCTGATCGAGGAGTTCACGGTGATGCTCCGGCCCGTGTCGGCGATCATGGCCGTGGCCGAGCGGATGGCACCGAAGGTCGAGGGTTTGGCCAAGGCCGACGCCTGACCTGCGCACGTCCGGCGGATCGCATGCATAGTGAAATTCGACCGCCGGCGGCCCGCTTTCGACGAGGCGGGACCCGGCGGTCCCTTTTCGTCTAGCGCTCGAGCGCGAGCGCCGGGTACATCGCCTTCAGCCTGCTCACCTGAGCCTCCGCCGCACGCGCGGCCGAGCTGGGCTGGCCCTGCGCGTGAGCCGCGTCGAGGTAGAAGTAGAGGAAGTAGTCCGTCTGCTCGAGGTAGAGCGAGCGGTACTGCGCCCAGGGCACGTGCCCTGCCCCCTCCTGCAGCTGGAGCCAAGACGAGACGCCCGCGGATCGGAGCGCCGCGTCGGTGTCCCTCGACCACTGAGGGGAGACCACGCGATCGGCCGTGCCGTGGAAGAACAGTCCCGGAGAGGCGGCCGACGAGGCGAAGACGCCGCCGGGAAGCCCCCCGGACACGGAGACGAACGCCCTGACCTTCGACGAGGGGCCGGGATTGCCGCTGGTGCCCGGGTCGTTGGGGCGCAGTCCCACCAGCGTGGCGGTGATGCCTCCCGCGGACTCGCCGCCGATGCCGATTCGAGCGGGGTCGATCCCGTAGGTGGTGGCGTTATTGCGCAGCCAGCGCACCGCCGCCTGAGCGTCGTGCTGGGCGTCGAGCGCCGCGATGGTGCAGGCGGACTGCGAGGGGTTGGCCGCGCAGCCGGACGGGGCCGTCAGCCGGTAGTTGATCGACACCACCACATAGCCCTGCTTGGCGAACGTGTTGGCCACGTCGACGGGCACGAAGTTGGTCTTGTCACCGGAGATGAAGCTCCCGCCGTGAACCCAGACGATGGCCGGGCGCTTCGTCTGCGTGTCGCCCGTCGGCCGGTAGAGGTCGAGCGTGAGGGCCTGGGTCTCGCCGCTCGGAAGGGGCGCCGAGCCGTACTGGAGGTTGCTCGTGGTGGTGACGGCCGAGAACACCTGATCCCGGTAGCGCAACGGGCTGGCGCCGTCCGGGCGCGGGAGCGTGCATCCGGCGAGAACGGCCACGGCGACCAGCGCCGCGAGCACCGCCCCGAGCCGACGCGAACGCGCCCCGCTCTTCACTACGACGCCTGCTTCCGAATGGCTGCCCACGTGATTCCTCTCCCCTTGCCCGGTGACCGACCGCCCACCCTATGGACGCGGGACCGTCGCGGTCAACAGGGATCCGTCGCCGGTCCCATCCGGACGAGTGACGAGAACAGGTGCTCCAGGGTGGCCTCCGGATCCTCGGAGAGACCGGTGTGCACGTGCGAGGGCTGGATCATCGTGGACGAGGGGGCGGCCACCCAGCCGAAGCGCTCGGAGTCGCTGAGCTCGATGAGCGGCCCGCCCGAAGGGTCGCGCTCGACGACGGCCACGAGGGCCCCGAGGTGCTCGCGCACCGTGCCCGGGTCGATCCCCGGAGCGAGGGCCGCGAGGCGTGCCTCGTCCAGCTCGGCCCTCACGCCCAGGTAGCGGCGCTCCGGGCAGTGCACCACCACGCCGACGTTCATGCGCTCTCCCCGCTCGACCCGGGGAACCAGACGGAGGATCGTGTATTGGAATGCGCTACGCCCGGGCATGCTCGGCCTCCTCCACGAAGGTCCTGGGAGCGTCGAGGCGGCGGCTCAGGAAGGCGGCGATGTCCGCGCGGCGCGCCGCCGGGTCCTGCCTTCGAGCCAGTCATCGGGCACCAGCTCCACCGCAGGGCCCACCGCCTCCAGCGCTCGTGCCGCCAGCCGCTCGTCGGCCTCGCCCACCGGTCCCGCGTGGGGCAGCAGCACGTGCTGGCCGATCAGCGGGAAGGGCGCGCGGGCGGAGTCGGACAGCGGCGCCGGCCCGTGTTGCGGATAGAGCGCCGCCCCGTGGTCGATCAGCCACGTTCGCCCGTGCCACACCAGGAGGTTCGGGTTGCGCGGCGTGCGGTCCACGTTCATGACCAGGGCATCCAGCCACACCACGTCGGCCGCGCGCTCCGGACCGAGGGCCGCCCCCGCGGCCGGCGTGAACGGGAGCGCGCCCGGGAGGAAGTCCACGCCCAGGTTGGTGCCCGCGCTGGCCTCGGCCAGCTCCTGGATCTCCGCGTCCGGCTCAGCGTGCGCCAGCTCGGGCTGGAGCTCGGCCAGCACGAGCTCGGGCACGAGGAGCCCGAGGCCTCGCGCCAGCTCTCCGGCCACGACCTCGGCCACGAGCGCCGCGCGTGCCCTGCCCGGCGCCACGGAACTTCATGACGTAGAGGCCGTCGTCGTCAGCCTCCACCAGCCCGGGAAGCGATCCGCCCTCCCGCAGCGGTGCGACGTACCGGGTGGCGGTCACGCGGCGGAGCATGACCACTCAGGCCGGCGGCCTGGCGTCGATCGCCTCCTCGACCTCGCGGCGCGAGGGCTGAGGACCGAAGCCGGTGAGGCACCAGGTGGCTCCGGCGCGGATCCAGGGCTCGGGATCCGTGCCCGGCGGGTTGTCCACCGCCAGGTCGAAGGGCTCGCCCGCACGCGGGCCGCGCAGCGCCTCGGTCTCCTCCCTCAGCTCCGCGAGGGCGTCCGGGCCGGGCAGGTCGATCGGGAAGAGGCCGTCCCAGCGTGCCGCCCGGCGGAGCGGGCGCCGGTGCGGCCAGCGGGCGGCCACCCAGACCGGGATGCGAGGCGTCTGCACGGGAGGCGGCACGAACTCGCCGCGCCAATAGGCGTCGAGGCGTTCGAGACCGTCGTCGAGCAGGCGCGCCCGCGCGCGGGCGTCGCCCTCCTCGCCGAAGCGCGCCGGGTCGAACTCGGGGGTGCGCTCGCTGCCGTTGCCCACCCCCAGCACGAGACGGCCGCCGCTGAGGCGGTCGAGCGTCACCGTCTCGCGGGCCAGCTGGTGCGGGCGGCGGCGCGGCAGCGGGGTGACCAGCGGGCCGATCGTCAGGCGCTCGCGTGGCCACGGCCACGGCCGCGAGGGTGATCCACGGGTCCGCCACACGCTCGACCGGCGGGCGGTACTCAACGTGATCCCAGAGGAAGAACCCGTGCCATCCCCTCTCCTCGGCGCGCCGGGCGAGCTCGGCCACCAGCGCCGGCTCCGAGAGCTCCTCGAAGGGCGCGACGAATATCCCGTGCCGAGCGGCCACGGCGGGGAGCCTACGGCTCCCCCGAAACGAGTAGGGCGACAGTGGCCGTAAGCCCTTTGCCTTACGGGAATTCGGGCGCTACTCGGCACGTTCGGGGGATGGGGTCAGAGCCCCCGGAGCGCTACGTTCATTCACATGCTGATCGGCGTCTCCCGAGTCCCGGATTGGCTCCGAGAAATACGAGCATCGGGCACCGACCCCGGCGTGTACCTCACCGATGGTCTCCGGCTGTTTCGCGTGGTGGGCACCCTGGCTCCGAACGACGGCCCTTGCGTCCACATGGAGGACTGCTACACGCTCAGCGAGGACCTGTACACGGCCCACGAGCTGTGGGAGATGCAGCTGCGGACCGTGGGCTACAGGATCCCCGTTCCAGCGTGACCGTCCCGCGGGCACCGCCCTGAGGGCATGCCCGATCCCCCCGGCTCCGTACTCCACCACACCCGGCACGCGGCGGGGACACGATGTGGAACCCATCGCGCGGACCTAGCGTGCCCTCCATGACCTCCGCGGCAATGCCCGCCGCCGACGCGGCGTGGCTCCACATGGATCGCCCGGCCAACCCGATGGTCGTGAATGCGCTCATCTGGTTCGACGAACCGCTGGACTGGGAGCGCACGAAGGAGGTGTTCGCGCGGCGGGTGGTGGATGAGTTCCCCCGCTTTCGGCGCCGGGTGACCGAGACGGTGCCCGGCCGGCCGCGCTTCGTGGACGATCTCCGGTTCGACATCGATCACCACATGCACCGGCTCGCGCTCCCCGCGCCGGGCGACAGGAACGTCCTTCAGGAACTGGTCAACGACCTCATCACTCCTCCTCTCGACCGCACCAAGCCGTTGTGGCATGCGTACCTGATCGAGGGGTACGGCGATGGCTGCGCGCTGCTCTTTCGCATCCACCACTGCATCGCGGACGGCATCGCTCTCTCGCGGGTGATGCTCTCGATCACCGACCCCGGGCCCACCACGGATCTCGACCTCGAGTCGCCGCGCGGAGAGGGCCACTCCCGCTCGACGCTCAGCGCGCTCGTGCATCCGGCGGGCTCGGCCCTCTCCGCATTGCGTCATGCCACCGGCACCGCCGTGCACGAGGGCATGGAGTCGCTCGTGCACCCCGCGCACCTCACCGAGCTGGCGGACGGTCGCCCTCCGTGACGCGGGCACGCTCGCCAAGCTCCTCACCGCCCGAGACGACACCCGCACGGTGCTGAGCTCGCCGCTGCACGGCGGACGACGCGTCGCGTGGTCCACCCCCTTCTCGCTGGACCGCGTGCGAGCTTCGGCGCACCGGGCCGACGGCAAGATCAACGATGTGCTCGTGACCGGCGTGACCGGCGCCCTGCGCACCTACCTCCAGAGTCGCGGCGACACCCCCGACGAGCTGCACATCATGGTGCCGTTCAATCTTCGGCCGTTGGACGAGCCGGTGCCGCGTGACCTGGGCAACGACTTCGCGCTGCTCCTGATCGCACTACCCGTCGGGATCGCCGGTCAGGCCGAGCGCCTGGCCGAGGTGAAGAGGCGCATGGACGCCGTCAAGCAATCGCACGAGGGCCCCATCTCCTACGGGATCCTCAGCGCGATCGGCATGACGCCCCCGCAGGTGGAGGACCGGCTCATCGGCCACTTCTCCGCCAAGGCGAGCGCGGTGGTGACCAACGTTCCCGGCCCTGCCGACACGGTCTATCTCGCGGGCACGCCGGTGGGCGGGATCCTCGTCTGGGCGCCCTGCTCGGGCGACATGGGGATGACCGTGAGCATCTTCAGCTACGCCGGCGAGGTCACCGTCGGCTTTATGACCGACGTGGGCCTGGTCCCGGATCCCGCACCGCTCGCGGCGGCCTTCGACGCCGAGCTGCGCGCCCTGTGCGCCGGCACCCGCCGCCGGCCGCGCAGCTAGCCGTCGTCCGGAACGCCCTCGGGGAACGGGTTCCTCCGGCAGCTCGAGCATCGGCTTGTTCTCCTGGAGCACGAAGGCGCTGAAGTGCTCCACACCCTCCTCGCGAGCCCGGACGGCCAGCTCGCTGAGGAGCTCCGTCCCGAGGCCCCGCCCCTGCCACTCGTCCACCACGGCCACCGCCACCTCGGCCAGGTGCGGATCGTCCTTCGTGCGGATGAAACGCGCCGAGCGGCTCGCCGCCGGTCGCGTCCAGAGCGGCCAGCGCGTCATGTGTGTGGCGGTAGCGCGACTCCGGGCTCATCCGGTGGAGGCCCTCGAGCAACCGCTCCTTGTCGCTGGGGCGAATCGGCCGGATCAGGACCCGGTCCCCCGACCTCAGGGTCGGCTCCCGCCCATCCGTCATCGGCGCGCGAGACTAACGCGGAACGGTGGAGCCGGCATCCTGCGCGGGCGCTCCGGTGAGCACCTCCTCGCAGAGGTCCACGTACTGCTTCAGGTGGCGCGCGCCGAGGAAGAGGTCCCTGATCCCGTCCCGCGCGGCGGCTCCCATGCGAGCGGCGCCGTCTGGGTCCTCGATGAGGGACACCACGGCGTCCGCGTAGGCCTCGAGGTCGTGTGGATCCACCAGGATGCCGGTCTCGCCGTCGCGGATCTGGTCCTGGATGCCGCCCACCCGGCTGGCCACCACCGCCGCCCCTTTCCACATGGCCTCGGCCACGGTGAGTCCAAATCCCTCGGCGAGGCTTTTCTGCACCACGACCGTGGCGCGCCGCTGGAGCGCGTTGACCATCGCCGCGTTCTCGGCGGGGTCGTCCATTGGGAGGGACACGAGGTGCACACGGGCGCGCATCTCCTCGGGAAGCGCGGCCCGCCGGGCGAGCACCTCCTCGAACACCTCGAGCCCCTCGGGATCGTCGGTGACCGCCGCCACGGCCGGACCAGCGATCAGGAGGTGGGCGTCCGTACGCGGCGCGATGCCCTCCACGAACCCGGCGAGCACGCCGGCCGGGTCCTTGAGGCGGTCCCAGCGCGATACCTGCACCACGAGCGGAACAGATCCATCGACCTGGGCGGAGCCGCCCATGTCGGCCACACGGTCCACCCGGCCGGGAGTGCCGTCCCCGCGCGCGAACACGGCGTCAGAGGAGCGGCACCTGCCCTCCTCTATGCCCGCGCAGCGAAGGATGGCGCTCACCGCCTTCGGGCCGAGATCCTGGTTCTTGGCCGAGAAGGCGTCGATCGACGGCGGAATCACCACCACCTTGTCGCGGTCGAGGTAGTCCCAAGCGAACGACTCGCGCGAGAACACGAACTTCGCCGCAGGCCGCACGTAGGGCAGAAGGAAGCGCCAGGCCTCGTGCGCCTCTCCGTTGGCCACGTCGACTCCCACGTGGCAGCGCCAGATCACGCGCACACCCCGTTCCGCCAGCGGTCCCGCGAGTCCGGCCGTCTGGGGGTCGTGCAGGATCGCGATGTCCCCGGCCTGCATCAGTTCGTCCAGCGCCCGGACATTGCGTTCCGTCACGGCGTCGTAGGCACCCCGTTCTTCGTCTCCCAGCGACCGTCCGTCGCCGTCGGCGCCGTGCAGCCGGTTGTGCAACCGCTTGGTGATCCTGAAGAACTCCTCGTCACCCTCGATCACCACCCAGCGGGCATCCACACCCCCGCCGCGCGAGTATGCGATCAGCGAATGGAGCATCTCGGCCACG
Organism: uncultured Thermoleophilaceae bacterium; assembly: GCA_963752455.1. GTDB lineage: Bacteria > Actinomycetota > Thermoleophilia > Solirubrobacterales > Thermoleophilaceae > JACVRW01. Next base: position 83,623 of record CAVVYE010000022.1, on the reverse strand, counting down.
CCGCCGCCTCGCGCGGTGGAGCTCACGTTCCACACCACGCGTCCGGCGAGCACGGTGCTCGCCCGGTCGACCGTGGAGCGCAGCTCCTCCGCCTGGGCCGGCGAGAGCACGTCCGCGAACCGCTCCCAGGGAAGGGTGGTCATCGGCACGTGGGTCAGTTGAGCGGCGGGGACCGGCACGACGTCAAGCTTCCCGACAGGGGCGCTCAGGCGCTACGGCAGAGACCACGGGGAGCCATCCGGGACGACTACGGATCTTCCTGGTTTGCCTTCCTGCCCCGCCGTCCTGATTCTTGGAGGCGTCACCCAGCGCCTGTTGCACATCGCGCGCAGGCCGGTGCTCGTTGTTCTTCCGGTGAATTCCCAGGGCCGAGAGCGGCGCCGCGGCCTACTTCTTGCGCGCCGTGGTGGCGCGCGTGCTCTTGCGGGCGGCGGGCTTGCGGGCGGCCGGCTTGCGCGCGGTGGCCTTCTTCGCTGCGGGCTTCTTCGCAGCAGGCTTCTTGGCCGCGGGCTTCTTGGCCGCGGGCTTCCGTGCGGTGGCGCCACGGGCACTGGCGGCCTTCCCGGTCGCCGCCCTCTGGAGGTCCTCGAGCTCCTTAGCCACCTCCCGCCTGATGCTGCGAACGCTCTTGCGCGCATCGCGGAGCGTGTTGTCCATGTCCTTCAGAAGCGCGCGCGAACCGCGGCTCATTTCGCCGCGCAGTTCCTTGAGGGCCTTCTCGGCCGCCTCGATGGATTCGTTCAGCCGGTCGAGAGCCTGGTGGCCCCCCGATACCCGGGACTTGCCCTTCCCCCCGGTCTTGCGCTTGGCGGTGGTGCGTGGTGCCACTGGTCACCTCTGGTCTCGTGGTCGATGCTCGCGATGACGCGCGATTGTTACGGATTACATGACCGCGTGCTAACGCGCGGGCCAGGACGCGCTCTCGCGCAGGACGAGCACGGAGCAGGGCGCCTCGTGCGCGAGCCGCTCGCCGACGCTGCCGAGCACGCGGGCCCCGCCCAAGCCGCGGCTTCCGATCACGATCAACGATGCCCGCTCCCGCGCCGCGGCCTCGGCAATCGCCGAGGCGGGGTTGCCGTGGGCCTCGAACACCGCAGGCTCGGCGCCGAGCTGCCGGGCGAGGGTGGCGGCGTCCACGGCCAACGTGCGCGTGACCCTCGAGCCGTCCATCGGCCACCTGGATCACCGCAGCCCGCGCGCCGGTGGCGCCGGCAATGCGGGCGGCAAGCGTCCACACCGCGCCGGGAGTCGGGCGAGCCGTCGGTGGCCACCAGCACCAGCTCGGGGGAGCGGTCGGCGTCAGCCGCCGGGCGCGCAACGAGCACCGGGAGCGGCGCGGCGTGAACGGCGGCCGAGGCCACGCCCCCGATCCACACCTCGAGCTCACCGGCGTCCACCACGAGGAGGTCCGCCCCGCCGCTCGCCTCGATCACGTCCTCCGGCGCGTTCTCGGCTCGTGAGCCTGTGCGCGGCCGCGGCGATGCCGCGCTCCGCGGCCAGCCGTGTGGCGGAGTCGAGCGCCGCACCGGCTCGCTCCTCGTCGCCACCCTCCCCCGGTGCGAGGAAAATGAGTTCGGTGGCCGGGCCTGCCAGCCACACCGCCCGGCGCGCGGCCTCGGCCGTCCGGGCGCGCGGATCGACCGCGCACACGATCCGCTCGAACACGGTGGCCGGCTCGGGCATGTCGTCGGCCCCCTCCAAGAACGTGGAGCCTAGTCCCGCGATACGGGTGGTGCCACGCACCGCGGCGGCGAACTACGGACGCCGCGTCGACCCTGCCGGGCTACGGTGCGAACGTCGTGTTCCAGGTGCGCATCCACGGACGTGGTGGCCAGGGCGTCGTGACCGCCGCGGAGATGCTCTCGGTGGCGGCGTTCATCGAGGGCCGGCACGCGCAGGCGTTCCCGAGCTTCGGGTCCGAGCGCATGGGCGCTCCGGTCGTGGCCTTCTGCCGCATCGACGACCGCGAGATCCGCGCCCGCGAGCCGATCTCCGAGCCCGACGCGCTGATCATCCAGGACCCGACGCTGCTGCACCAGGTGGACGTCTTCGGCGGCCTGACCGAGGACGGCTACATCCTGATCAACTCGTCGCGCAGCTTCGACGATCTCGGCCTCGGGGAGTTCGTCCGCGGGTTCCGTCACGAGCGGCTGCTCACCGTGCCGGCCACCGACCTGGCCCGTGAGCACGTGGGCCGCCCGATCCCCAACGCGGTGCTGCTCGGCGGGTTCGCCGCGCTCAGCGGGCTGATCGACGCTCGACTCGGTGGCCGCCGCGGTGCGCCAGAAGTTCCCCGGGCAAGATGGGCGACGCGAACGTGGCCGCCGCCCAAGCGGCGTTCGACTTCGTGCGCTCGGAGCAGGAGGCGCTCCTTGCTTGAGCAGAAGGAGGGCTCCCAGGCGGTGGCGGACGCGATCGCCCTCTGCCGTCCCGAGGTGATCTGCGCGTACCCGATCTCGCCCCAGACCCACATCGTCGAGGCGCTCTCCGACAAGGTGCGCACGGGCGAGCTCTCGCCCTGCGAGTACGTGAGCGTCGAGTCGGAGTTCGCCGCGATGTCCGTGGCCATCGGCGCCTCGGCGGCCGGCGCCCGGCCCTACACGGCCACCGCGAGCCAGGGCCTGCTCTACATGGCGGAGGCGCTCTACAACGCCTCCGGGCTGGGCCTGCCGATCGTGATGACGCTGGCCAACCGGGCCATCGGCTCGCCGATCAACATCTGGAACGACCACAGCGACGCGATGTCTCAGCGCGACTCGGGCTGGATCCAGCTCTACGCCGAGTCCGGCCAGGAGGCTCTCGACCTCCACATCCAGGCGTTCAAGCTCGCCGAGCAGCTCTCGCTGCCGGTGATGGTGTGCATGGACGGCTTCATCCTCACCCACGCCTACGAGCGCGTGGACGTGCCCGACCAGGCACAGGTGGACTCCTTCCTGCCGCCGTTCGAGCCGAGGCAGGTGCTGGACCCGGCGGACCCGGTGACGATCGGGGCCATGGTGGGACCCGAGGCGTTCACCGAGGTGAAGTACCTGATGCACGCCAAGCAGATGCAGGCGCTGGACCTGATCCCCGAGATCGCGGCCGAGTTCAAGGAGACGTTCGGGCGCGAGTCGGGCGGCCTGGTCAGCGGCTACCGCACGGAGGACGCCGAGACGGTGGTGCTCGCGCTGGGCTCCGTGCTCGGGACGATCCAGGACGTGGTGGACGAGCTTCGCGAGGAGGGCGTGAGCATCGGCGCCCTCGGGCGTGAAGACCTTCCGGCCGTATCCGCTCGAGGAGGTCCGGAACGCCCTGGCCGGCGCCAAGCGGGTGGTGGTGCTCGAGAAGGCGTTCGCCATCGGCGTGGGCGGGATCGTCGGGCAGAACGTGCGCCTCGCCCTCTCCGGCACCCCGACCCGCGTGTACGACGTGGTGGCCGGGCTGGGCGGGCGGCCGATCACCAAGCGCTCGCTGCGCGGGCTCTTCGCCGACGCGGTGGCGGACCGGCTCGAGCCCCAGACCTTCCTCGACATGGACTGGGACCTGGTGAAGCGCGAGCTCGAGCGCACCCAGCACGGCGTGCGCACCGGCCCGCACGCCGAGAGCATCCTTCGCGACGTGGGGACCGTCGCCGCACGATCGCACTGAGGAGACGGCATGCCCTACCAGCAGATCAAGTTCTACCAAGCGGGCAGCTTCGTGGCCGGCAATCGCCTGCTCCCGCCCGAGGAGCGCTCCGTGCAGGCGCGCGTCGGAGCGGTCGAACACGCTCACGTCGGGGCACCGGGCCTGCCAGGGCTGCGGCGAGGCGCTGGGCGCCCGCTACGCCCTGGACGCCGCGATGCGCGCGACGGAGGGCAAGATCATCGCCGCCAACGCCACCGGCTGCCTCGAGGTCTTCTCCACCCCCTACCCCGAGTCGTCCTGGCAGCTGCCCTGGATCCACTCCCTCTTCGGCAACGCTCCGGCCGTGGCCACGGGGATCGCGGCCGCGATGAAGGTGAAGGGCCGGGACGACGTGCGCGTGGTGGGCCAGGGCGGCGACGGCGGCACGCTGGACATCGGCTTCGCCTGCCTCTCGGGCATGTTCGAGCGCGGCGACGACGTGCTCTACATCTGTTACGACAACGAGGGCTACATGAACACCGGCGTGCAGCGCTCCGGGGCCACGCCGCCCGCCGCCCGCACCGCCACCACCAAGCCGGTGGGCGACGAGCCGGGCAACGTGTTCGGCCAGGGCAAGAACGCGCCGCTGATCGCCATGGCGCACGAGATCCCCTACGTGGCCACGGCGACGGTGTCCGAGCTGCGCGACCTCGAGTACAAGGTGGAGCGCGCGATGGAGTTCCGCGGCCCGCGCTACCTGCACGTGTTCGTGCCCTGCCCGCTCGGCTGGGGCTCCGCCTCGCACGACACGATCAGGCTCGCCCGGCTGGTGAAGGAGACCGGGCTCTTCCCCGTCTTCGAGGCGGTGAACGGCGAGGTGGTGAGCGTGTCGAAGATCCGGCGCCGGGTGCCGGTCGAGGAGTACCTGAAGCTCCAGCGCCGCTACGCCCACCTGTTCGGCCCGAAGGGGCGGCCCGACGTGGTGGAGCGGATCCAGGCGATCGCCGACCGCAACATCCAGGCGCTACGGGCTGCTCGGAGGACGCGGACGTGGCCGGCGGCCTCCCGGGCGAGGCCACCGACTCCGCGCGACACGCCGCTCCTGCGGATGCTGGCCGAGGCCGAGCGGGGGCCGCAGTGATGGAGAAGCCCTTCGCGATCACGCTCGACGTCGGCTCGAGCCGCGCGAACAAGACGGGCAGCTGGCGCACCGAGCGCGCCGTGTACGTCGATCGCATGCCTCCGTGCAACCACGGCTGTCCGGCCGGCGAGAACATCCAGCAGTGGCTCTACCACGCCGAGGAGGGCGGCGAGGGCTACGAGCGCGGCTGGCGCCAGATCATGGAGGACAACCCGTTCCCCGCGATCATGGGGCGGGTCTGTTACCACCCCTGCGAGACCGCCTGCAACCGCGGCCAGCTCGACGAGGCGGTGGGGATCAACTCGGTCGAGCGCTTCCTCGGCGACAAGGCCATCGAGGAGGGCTGGACGGTCGAGGTGGACGCCGCGCCCTCCGGGAAGCGGGTGCTGGTGGTGGGCGCGGGGCCCTCGGGACTGTCGGCGGCCTACCACCTGACGCGCCTCGGCCACGAGGTCACGATCCACGAGGCCGGGCCGGCGACCGGCGGCATGATGCGCTTCGGGATCCCGAAGTACCGGCTGACGCGCGACGTGCTCGACGCCGAGGTGGGGCGCATCCTCGACATGGGCGTGAAGCTCGAGCTGAACCGCAAGGTCGAGGACATCGAGGAGTCGATGCGGGAGGGGGGCTTCGACGCCGCGTTCCTCGCCGTGGGCGCCCACATCTCGAAGCGGGCCTACATCCCCGCCGGCTCGTCGGCGCACATCCTGGACGCGCTCTCGGTGCTGCGGAGCATGGAGGGCGAGGAGCCGCCGATGCTCGGCCGGCGCGTGGTGGTCTACGGCGGCGGCAACACCGCCATGGACGTGGCCCGCACCGCCAAGCGGCTCGGCGCCTCCGAGGCGATCGTGGTCTACCGGCGGAACCGCGAGCGCATGCCCGCCCACGACTTCGAGGTCGAGGAGGCCGAGCAGGAGGGCGTGCTGATGCGCTGGCTCTCCACGATCAAGCAGGCCGACGAGGGCAAGCTCGTGATCGAGAAGATGGAGCTGGACGACACCGGCTTCCCCCAGCCCACCGGCGAGCTCGAGGAGCTGGAGGCCGACTCGGTGGTGCTCGCGCTCGGCCAGGACACCGACCTCTCGCTGCTCGACGACGTGACCGGGCATCGAGGTCGAGGACGGCGTGGTGAAGGTCGGCCCGAACATGATGACCGGCCATCCCGGGATCTTCGCGGGCGGCGACATGGTGCCCGACGAGCGCACGGTGACCGTGGGCGTCGGGCACGGCAAGCAGGCCGCCCGCCACATCGACGGGTGGCTGCGCGAGCAGGAGTACCGGCCGCCGGTCCCAGCCCGAGCTCGTCACCTTCGAGATGCTCAACACCTGGTACTACGCCGACGCCCCGCGCACGGTGCAGCCCGAGCTCGAGACGGCGCGCCGCAGCTCGACATTCGACGAGGTGGTGGGCGGGCTCGACGAGTCGAACGCGCTCTTCGAGGCCCGCCGCTGCCTGTCCTGCGGGAACTGCTTCTCGTGCGACAACTGCTACGGCGTCTGTCCCGACAACGCCGTGCTGAAGCTCAGCGACGCCGCCGACGCGAACGTGAACGGCTACGAGATCGATCTCGACTACTGCAAGGGCTGCGGCATCTGCGTGGCCGAGTGCCCGTGCGGGGCGATCGAGATGGAGCCGGAGACGATCTAGGCGGCGTCGGTCTCGGGTCGCGCGCGTGCCCACCACGAGCCCCTCCTCCAGCCTGCTCTTGACCTCGAACCCGTGCGCGCGAAGCACGGCGATCATGCGGTTGTTGTCCGGAGTGGTCTCCGCGTAGACCACGCGCCACCCCCCATCGGCTGGCGATCTCGAGGCAGTAGTCGGTGAGCGCGTCGGACAGGCCCCTGCCCTGCCACGGATCGGCCACCAGCACGGCGTACTCGGCGTCGTGATGGTCCGGGTCGGCCACCAGGCGGCCCGACGCCGGCGAGCCTGCGCTCCCCGTCCTCCTCCACCTCGGCCACGATCGCGAGCTCGCGGTCGTAGTCGATGAAGCAGAAGCGGGTGGCCATCTCGTGGGTGTGCTTGACCAGGCCGCGGAAGCGCATGTGGATCGACTCGAGTGAGCAGGCCGCGAGCATCTCGTGCCAGAGCGGCTCGTCCTCGGGCTTGATCGGCCGGAGGAGTCGCGCGCAGCCCGCTCTCGGTGGTGATCTCGCGCGTGTACTCCTCCGGGTACGGCCGGATCGCCAGGTGGGAGAACGGCGCCGGCGGCCGGCCGACCAGGCCCTGGTCGATCACCGCCCGGGCGTCCAGCGCCACGGTGCCCTCGGAGCGTGGCCAGCAGCGGATTGATGTCGAGCTCCTCGATCTCCGGGTAGTCGGCCACGAGGTGGGAGAAGCGGACGATCACCTCGAGCAGCGAGTCGAGGTCCACCGCCGGCCGCCCGCGGTGACCGCGCAGCAGCGGCCAGATCCGCAGTGACTCCAGCATGCGCCGCGCCAGGCGCTCGTTCAGCGGCGGCAGGCCCAGCGTCCGGTCGCCGAGCACCTCCGCGGCCACGCCGCCCGCGCCGATCAGGATCACCGCCCCGAAGCTCGCGTCCTTGCGGGCCCCGAGCAGAAGCTCGTAGCCGGGCGTCGTGACCATCGGCTGCACGGTCACGCCGCGCACCTGCGCGCCGGGCTGGCGCTCCGCCACCGAGCTCACGATGCGCTCGTAGGCGGCCACCACCTCGTCGGGGGTGTCCACGCCCACCGCCACCCCGCCCACGTCGGTCTTGTGGGTCACGTCGGGCGAGCGGACCTTGAGCACCACCGGGTAGCCGATCCGCTCGGCCGCCGCCACGGCATCCTCGGCGCTCGCGGCCGGCACCGGCTTGGTCACCGGGATCTCGTAGGCGTCGAGCAGCGCCTTGGCCGAAGCCTCGGAGAGCACCGCGTCCCCCTCCGAGAGGATCGTGGCCATCAGGTCCTTCACCCGGCCGCGGTCGAGGGCGAAGGACACGGGCAGCGCCCGCGGCGTCTCGTGCAGCGTCTCGAGGTTGCGCGCGTAGGCCACGAGGTGCATGAACGCCTCCACGGCCTCCTCCGGGATAGTTGTAGGCGGGCACGCCCGCCTGCTCGAGCACGCGCAGCCCCTCCGCCACCGAGGGCCCGCCCATCCACGCGGCGAGCAGCGGCTTGCGCCTGCCCTCGCCCGGCCCCGGCCACGGCCGCGGCCGCCGTCGTGGGATCGGTCATCGCCTGGGGGGTGAGGATCGCGAGCACCGCGTCCACCCCGCGGTCGGCCAGCAGCGCCGTGACCGCCGCCTCGAGCCGCTCCGGCGGGGCGTCCCCGAGCACGTCCACCGGGTTGGTGATCGACGCCGAGGCGGGAAGCGCGTCCGCGAGCGCCTTCGCGGTGTCCGGACCCGGCTCGGCCAGGAGCCCGCCCCGGGCGAGCAGGGTGTCCGCCGCCATGACGCCGGGGCCGCCGGCGTTGGTCACGATCGCCAGTCGCGGTCCCGCCGGGCGCCGCTCGTGCGCCAGCAGCTCGGCGGTGGCGAACACGTCCTCGATGCGGTCCACCCGCACGATCCCGGCCCGCTCGAAGGCGGCGTCGTAGACGCTGTCCTCGCCCGCCATGGCTCCGGTGTGCGACACCGTGGCCTTCGCCGACGCGGCGAAGCGCCCGGCCTTGTAGGCCACGATCGGCTTGCCGCGGGCGAACGCGCGCGCGGCCGACATGAACTTGCGCGGGTTCGTGACGTTCTCGACGTAGAGGATGATCGAGCGCGTGCCCGGGCTCTGGCCGAGGTAGTCGATCATGTCGCCCAGGTCCACGTCCATCATGTTTCCGAGCGAGACGACGTGGGAGAACCCGACCCGCCCGGCCCTGCGCCCAGTCGATCAGCGAGGTGGCCAGCGCGCCCGACTGGGTCACGAAGGCCACGTGGCCGTCGCCGGGCATCGAGGCGGCGAAGCTGGCGTTGAGCCCGAGGCGCGGGACGATCAGCCCGAGGCAGTTCGGGCCGAGCACGCGCAGGCCGTCGAAGGCGGCCCCGCGCCGGGCGACCTCCGCCTCCAGCGCCGCGCCCTCCGCGCCGGTCTCGCGGAAGCCGGCCGAGATCACCGCCACCGCGCCCACCCCGGCCTCCCCGCAGGCCTGGACCACGTCCGGCACCGTGGCCGCGGGCGTGCAGACCACGGCCAGGTCCGGCGTCTCCGGCGTGTCCCCGACGGCGGCGTACGCCTGCACGCCGTGGATCGACTCGTGTCCGGGATTCACCGGGTACACCACACCCTCGAAGCCACCCTCGAGCAGGTTCCGCAACACGATGTGACCGACGCCCGAGGGAGCCGCGCCGGCGCCCACCACCGCCACGCGCCTCGGTGCGAACAGCTTGTCGAGGTTGCGCACGCTCACCGGTCGAGACTACCGGCGCGATGAGGGTCAGCGTGGCGCGTCTCGATCGCGTTGCCGCTGCCTGGCCTCACGCCGTAGCGTCCGGCGTGACGCGAGCGCACGCGCCACGCGTGATGCGGGTTCTGATCGCCGGCGGGGGAGTGGCCGCGCTCGAGGCGCTCGCGGGCCTGCGGGCTCTGGCCGGCGACCGGGTGGAGCTCGACCCTCCTCGCTCCCGTCGACGCCTTCCACTACCGGCCGATGTCCACTGCGGTGCCGTTCACGTTCCACGAGCAGCGCACGCGCTCGCTCGCCGAGATCGCCAGCGACCTGGGCGCGCGCTTCGTGCACGACGGCCTCGCCACGTGGATGCCGACCGCGGTCGCGTGCTCACGCGCGACGGGGACTTCCTCCCCTACGACGCGCTCCTGATCGCCGTGGGCGCCCGGCTCCGCGCGCCCGTCCGGCGGCGTCGTGTGGTCGCGAAGCCGCGAGGGCGTGTCGCGACCTGGCCCGGCTCCTGCGCGAGCTCGAGGACGGGACGCGCCCGGAGCGTGGCCTTCGTGGTGCCGCGCGGCGCCGCATGGCCGATGGACGCCTACGAGCTCGCGTTCGTGGCCCGGCTGGCGGCCGAGCGAGGCGGCAGCGGAGGCCGGGTGCTCGTGGTCACGGCCGAGAGCAGCCCCGTGGAGGCGCTCGGCCCCGCGGCGAGCGAGGCCGTGGCCGAGGAGCTCGCGCCGCGCGGGGAGTCGAGGTCGGTGACGGGCGTCACCGGCGAGCCCGCCTCGCCGCCCCTGGGCGTGGACCGGGACGGTGCACCTGCCGGAGGCCCACGGCCCCGGCCGTGGCGGGGGTGGCCCACGACGCCCGCGGATTCCTGACGGTGGACGGCCACGCCCGCACCGCCACACCCGCGCGTCTACGCGGCCGGGGACGCCACCGCGCTCTCGCTCAAGCACAGCACGCTCGCGTCGAGCCAGGCCTCCGCCGCGGCGGAGGCCATGGCCGCCGAGGCCGGGGCGGACGTCACGCCCAGCCCGTGGTCGGCCGTCCTCTACGGGCTGCTGACGCTGCCGCCCCGCTACCCGGGTGCCCGCGGATCGCCGTGGCTGGCCGACGGGGAGCCCGACAACCCACTGCGTGTGGTGGCCGCCCGGCCACGTGGCCGGCCGCCACCTGGCCCCCTACCTCGCCGCACGGGACCGAGGGGTCAGGCCGGGGCTCGAGCGACATCCCGCGGGCCTGCCGGTGGCGGTGCCCGTGGGCCGCGACGTCCGTCGGAGACGAGGGCCCCGCGAGCTCCCCTTCCGAGGAGGACCTGCGCCATGACGCGCTGACCCGCCAGCTGCTGGCCATCCGCCGGGCGGAGCGGGAGGGAGAGCGCGCTGGAGCACGACCTGAAGCGAAGGCGCGACGAGGTGGAGCGGCACGAGCGCGAGGTGGTGGCGAGGCTCGAGGCCGCCGGCTACCTCAGGCACGCGGACTGAGCGCGAGCCGGTCGCGGAGCTCGTGGGCCAGGGTCTCCGCGGCCCGCTCCACCTCGGGCGAGAGGCTCGCGCCCGCGTCGAAGCTGCCCGCCCTCGATGCCGAACAGCAGCAGCCGCCGGGGAAGCCGCCCCAGGGCCCGGCCGAGCGCGATCGCCTCGGCCACGCCGAGGGCGTGCGTGGAGCCGCGGGACGGCGCGTGCCGCGAGGCCGGGCTCCGCGGCGTCGATGCGGTGGATGGTGCCGCGGCGGCGCCCCGGACGCCACCGCGTCCACCAGGATCACCTCGTCCTGCTCCGCCCACTCGTCGATGAGGTCCACCGGCTCGCCCCCGTGCGCCGCCACCCGCAGCGCGGGCTCGAGCGCGGCCAGGCGCCGCGCCACCACCAGCCCGGCCGCGTCGTCGCTGCGCCACTCGTTCCCCACGCCGATCACCAGCGGCGCCGCGGTCATCCGCGATCCACGGTGAGGGTCAGGAAGTGGGTGGCGCACGAGATGCAGGGGTCGAAGTTGCGGATCGCCTGCTCGCAGCGCAGCTGGAGCGCCTCGTCGCTCAGGTCCAGGTTCCGCCCCACCAGCGCGCGCAGGTCCTCCTCGATCGTCCGCTGGTTCTGCGAGGTGGGCGGCACGATCTTGGCGTCCAGGATCGTGCCCTCGTCGTCGAGCGTGTAGCTGTGCCAGAGCATCCCGCGCGGCGCCTCGGTCCAGCCGTAGCCCGTGCCCGCCCGCGGCGGGACCTCCACCGCGGGCCGGTCGGGCTCCTCGTAGGCCTCGATGATCCGGATCGCCTCGTCGAGCGCGTAGAGGATCTCCACGCAGCGCACCACGATGCTCTGGAACGGGTTGAGGCACACCGGGCCGAGACCCGCCTCCGCGGCGGCCTCGCGCGCGAGCGGCGAGAGCCTGTCCGAGGCGAGCCCGTAGCGCGCCAGCGGCCCGGTGAGATAGGACCCGCGCTCGCGGAGGCTCGAGTGCGAGCGCGTTCGAGTGCGCCACGTGCTCCTCCACGAAGTGCTCCTCGTACTCCCGCGGCTCGATGTCGAGCCCGGCGCTCGACACGAGCCGCCCGCGCTCGAGCGGATAGTCGTCCCGGGTCGGACAGGGCCACCAGCTCGTGGTCCGTCTCGAGGTCGGGAAAGTCCAGCGTCGCAGCTCCAGCGCACCGTCTCGAGCGCGTTCTCGCGCGCCCGCTTCAGCGGCTCCAGCAGCGCGCGCAGCTCCCGCTTGCCGGGCGCGCGCCAGAAGCCGCCGACGCGCAGGTTGATCGGGTGCACCTCGCGACCGCCGATGACCCGGATCAGCTCGTTGCCCGACTTCTTGATCTGAAGCCCCCGCTCCACGATCTCCCGGTGGTCGGCGGCCATCGCCACCACGCCGTCGTAGCCGAGGAAGTCGGGCGCGTGCAGCATGAAGACGTGCAGGGCGTGGCTCTCGAGCCACTCGCCGCAGTAGATCAGGCGGCGCAGCAGCCGGATCGGCTCGTCCACCGTCACGCCGCAGGCGTCCTCGATCGCCGCGCAGGCGCTCATCTGGTAGGCGATGGGGCAGATGCCGCAGATCCGCGAGGTGATGTCGGGCGGCTCGGTGTAGCGCCGGCCGCGGAGCAGCGCCTCGAAGAAGCGCGGCGGCTCGTAGATGCGCAGCTGGACCTCGTCCACCTCGCCGTCGCGGATGCGGACGTGCATCGCGCCCTCGCCCTCGACCCGCGCCAGCACGTCCGTCTTGATCGTGCGGGGTGCGCGGCTCAGCGCTCATGCGCCTCGCTCTCCTCCCGGAAGGGCTCCGCGTTCGCGTTGAAGGTGCGGTAGACCCGGACGAGGTCCACCTCGTCCGCACCCAGGTGGCCGAGCCAGCCGGAGAGCGAGGCGGTGTTGGGCGTCTCCATCGGCCCGAAGCAGCCGTAGCAGCCGCGGTCGTAGGACGGGCACAGCGCGCCGCATCCCGCGTGCGTCACCGGCCCGAGGCACGCGGTGCCGTGCGCCACCATCACGCACACGTTGCCGCGGCGCTTGCACTCCATGCACACGCTGGAGGACGAGATCGCCGGCCTGCGCTCGTTCAGGAGGGCGCTGATCACCTCGAGCAGCTGCATCTTGTTGATGGGGCAGCCCTGAAGCTCGAAGTCCACGTGCACGTGGTCCGAGATCGGCGTGGAGGTGGCGAGCGTCGACACGTACTCGGGCGAGGCGTAGACCACCGACATGAAGTCGTCCACGTCGGCGAAGTTGCGCAGGGCCTGGATGCCACCCGACGTGGCGCACGCGCCGATCGTGATCAGCCGGCGCGACTGCTCGCGCACCATCTGGATGCGCCGGGCATCCTCCTCGGTCGTCACCGAGCCCTCGACGAGCGAGACGTCGTAGGGCCCCTCGACCGCGGCCCGGCTGGCCTCCATGAAGTACGCGATCTCGAGCTCGCCGGCCAGCGCAAGCAGCTCGTCCTCGAGGTCGAGGATGCTCAGCTGGCAGCCGTCGCAGGAGGCGAACTTCCACACCGCGAGCGTGGGCCTGGCTCGGGCGGGGGTCACAGCTCGCGCGCCGTGAGCAGCGGCTCGACCGCGTCCAGCGGGAACACGGGGCCGTCCTTGCAGATGAACAGCTCGCGCAGCTGGCAGTGCCCGCAGAGCCCGATGGCGCAGCTCATGCTGCGCTCCATCGACACGAAGATGCGCTCCTTCGCGAGACCGCGCTCCTCGAGCGCCGCGGCGGTGAAGCGCATCATGACCTCGGGTCCGCAGACCATTGCCACGGCACCGTCGGGATCGAACTCGGCGCCGCGGGATCAGCTTCGTCACCACCCCCACCCTGCCGCGCCAGTCCGCGGGCGCGCTGTCCACGGTCACCTCCACCTGCATGTCGAAGCGCCCGCGCCAGTGCTCGAGCTCGTCCGGGATAGAGCAGCTCGGCCGGCGAGCGCCCGCCGTAGAGGATCACGATCCTGCCGTAGCGCTCGCGGTTCGCGAGCAGGTGGTAGACCACGGGCCGAAGCGGGGCGAGGCCGATGCCCGCCGGCCACGAGCACCACGTCGCTGCCCTCGGCCTCGGCCACCGGCCACGCGCGTGCCGAACGGGCCGCGCACGCCCACGTCCTGGCCCGGCGGCAACTTGCACAGGGCGGCGGTCACGGCGCCGACCGACCGGATGGTGTGCACCAGCGGGCCGGGACAGGTCAGGTCGCCGCTCACCGAGATCGGCGCCTCGCCCACGCCGAACGCGTACAGCATCGCGAACTGCCCGGGTGCGAAGTCAGGGCATGGCGCGCGCGCTGCCGGGGCTGGAGGTCGATGCGTCCACGTGTCCCCGGTCTCCGGGGTCCGGTGCACGACCCGGAAGCTCGCCGGGACCATCGGCCCCGGCGCGGCGTCAGTGGGCCGACATGCCCGTACACGTCGAGCAGCTGGAGCCGGGTGGCCTGGAGGCGCTCGACGATCACCGCGACGAAGCGCGTGAGCAGGTCGTAGCCGAGCGCGGGGTCGGCCTCGCACTTCCCCCGCAGGCAGCGCCCGTCGAAGGCCACGGTGTGCACCGTGCCCGCTCGCCCGCGCGTCGAACACGGTCCGGTGCGGGGACACCAGCCAGGACCATCCCGACGAGGTCGCCGTCGTGCAGCGTCTCGATGGTCAGCGCGCCGCGCTGGGGCACGTAGGTCTCGAGCGCCACGTGGCCCTGCCGGATCACGTAGAAGGCGTCGGCCGGCTCGCCCTCGCGCAGCAGGTACTCGCCGTTCTCGAACACGCGGTTCACGGCGCAGCCGGCGATCAGCTCCAGCCGCTCCGGCAGCCATCCCCTCGAACGCCGGCACCTCGGCGAGGAGGGCGTCAATCGTGCGCATCGCCAGGCGCGCCGTCCGCGCCGAGGTCGGTCGCGCGGATCGCGGCCGCCTCCTCGGTGATGTCGATCGCCACCGGGCACCAGGTGATGCAGCGGCCGCAGCCGACGCAGCCCGAGGTGCCGAACTGGTCGATCCAGCTGGCCAGCTTGTGGGTCATCCACTGGCGGTAGCGGGCCTTGCCCGACCTTCGCACGCTGCCGCCGTGGACGTAGGAGTGCTCGAGCGTGAAGCAGGACTCCCAGCGGCGCTCCCGGCTGGCCTCCTCGCCGGCGAGGTCGGTCACGTCGTCCACGCTGGCGCAGAAGCAGGTCGGGCAGACCATCGTGCAGTTGCCGCAGGTGAGGCAGCGATCGGCCACCTCGTCCCAGCGCGGATGCTCGCTGTTGCGGTAGAGGAGATCCCTGATGTCGGTGACGTCGAGCGTGCGCCCCATCTGTGCGGCGGTGGACTCCGCCACCGCTCGGCGGCCGCCTCGTCGGCGGCGCGGCGGCCCGTCGTGAGGAAGCTCGGCCAGCACCTCGGCCCCGCGCTCGCTCCCCACCTCCACGAGGAACCGGTGCCCGCCGTCGTCCAGCAGCTCGGTGAGGGCCAGGTCGAAGCCGCCGCTCGCGCGCGGGGCCCGTGTTCATCGACGCGCAGAAGCAGGTGCCGCCGGCCTTGCCGCAGTTGACCGCGACGATGAAGGCTCCCTCGCGGCGGGCCTGGTAGTCGCGATCGGCCCAGGCGCCCTCCATGAAGGTCCGGTCCTGCACCGCGATGGCGTGTATGTCGCAGGAGCGCACGCCGATGAAGGCGTAGGGAGGCCGCTCGGCCGGCTCCTCCTCCACCTCGAAGCTCGCCCGTCGTCGCGACCGGCGGGCCTTCCAGAGCGTGAGCGTGGCCGGGAAGAGATGGCTCTTCCACGAGTTCGGGCCCACGTTGTAGCCGAACAGCGCGCCGTCGCCGCGGGGCACGAGCCGATAGTGGCCACCGTCCTGAACGTCGGTCAGCCCGGCGGGCAGGTCGGCCACGGAGTCGATCTCGTCGTAGGTGATCGCCCCCTGGCGCACCGTCGGGCCGATCGGCATGAAGCCTCGGCCCCGCAGCGCCTCCAGCAACCGGTCGAGCGTCTCGACCTGCAGGACCGCGGCTCATGGGGGCGCATCGTACGCCGCCGGTCCGAAGCGGCTGCGGGGAATCCCTGACGAGGAACGGGGCGGACCCCGGTTGCGCGCCGCGGAGCCCAGGCTGGATGGTTGACCATGAGCGAGGCCACCGCAGCGACGGACGCGCCGAAGCCCCGACTTCAGCCCACGGCCGTGATCGTGGGCTACGACGGCCGCGACGCGTCCCGTGACGCGCTCGTCCTGGCCGACGCCCTGGCCACGTCCCGCAGCGACCCGCTGATCGCCGCGTACGTCTCGGAGGCGCTCCATCCGCTACGGGACGCAACGATCGCCGGCGCCAGCACGACGTGATGGACCGGCTGCACGTGCTGCGGGGCGTGGTGGACGAGGTGCTGCCCCACCGGGCGGCCGACCGGGCCGTGGGCCTGCGCGACGTTCCCGCCCACAGCGCATCGCGCGGGCTTCACGACCTCGCGGCGGCCGAGAGAGCCCGCGCCATCGTCCTCGGATCCACCCACCACGGGCCCGTCGGGCGCGTGGCGGTGGGGACCACCGCGGCGCGGCTTCTCGTCAAGGCCCCGTGCTCACGTGGCCGTCGCTCCGATGGGCTTCTACGAGCGCGGCCCGCGGCCCTTCGAGAGGGTGGCGGTGGCCGTGGACGGCTGTCCCGACTGCCAGGACGCCCTTCACGAGGCGATGTCGCTCACCTCGGCGCTCGCCGGAAGCCTGGTGGCGCTCCACCGTGGCGCTCGCCGCGGGCACTGTCCGGCAAGCAGCTCCTCGCCGACGTGGACAGCATGCTCGAGCGGAGCGGAGCCGCGCGACATCGAGCGGCGCGTGCTGAAGGGCGGCCCGGCGGCGGCCATCGCGCCGCGGCCGCGGACGACTTCGACCTGCTCGTGCTCGGCTGCCGCAACGTGGGTGGGCCGCTCGGCCACCCGACGCTCCGAAGCGTCTCACGGGAGCTCATGCACGGCACCGGCGTGCCGGTGATCGTCGTGCCCGAGCAGGTGCCCGTGGACGGCCGGACCCGCCGGCTATGGTCCGACTTCCATCGCCGCGTGCTCGAGGGATGCGCGCACGCCGCTCGCAACGTCCGTGGGGACTACGGAGCACGATCAGCGCGGACCCCGATGACCGGCGAGGCGGATCGGCCGTAGGCTCGGGTCATGAGCCCCAGCGGAACCACCAGCGAACCTCTCCAGCACACCTTTGCGGCACCGCCCTTCGAGGAGGCCACCGTCCTCGACGCCATGCGCGTCGGGGTGGTGAGCTGCGCGGCGGGCTCGTCGCTGCGGGCGGCCGCGCGGATGATGGCCACCTACCGGATCCACAGCATCGTGGTGTTCGACCTCGAGGGCGGCCCGTGGGGCGTGATCTCGGACCTCGACCTGGCGGCCGCTGCCGGCCCGGACCTGGACACGCGAAAGGTGGGAGAGGTGGCCGGCACCGAGCTCGTGACGGTACGCGCGGAGGAGAGCCTCGCCCACGCCGCGGAGCTCATGGCCGAGCACGGCGTCTCCCATCTCGTGGTGGTGCACCCGGATGACGGGCACCCCGTCGGCGTCCTTTCGACCCTGGACGTGGCGGGCGTTCTGGCCTGGGGCGGCACGGGCTAGCCGCCTCCGGAGCGGGCGAGGCGGGCGTCCAGCGCCGCCTCCAGCTCGTCGATGATGTGCCCCACCTCGCGATCGCTGCGCACGATGATGTGCCGGTCCGCGTCGACCTCATCGAGCTGCTCGAACTCCGCACGCAGGCGCGCGGCGATCTCGGCCGTCGCGTCGGAGGCCTGCCCCGAGTCACGCGTGCGGCGGCGGGCCCGCTCGTCGGCCACCGCGGCGGGGGCCCGGCACTCCACGAAGAGCGGCTCGGGTCCCGCCCCGCCGTAGCCCGCGGCGAAGGCGTCGCGGTGTGCGCGGCGCCGGAACGTGGCGTCCACGAGCGCGCCGCCCCGCGACACCGCAGCGGCGGCCGCGGCCCCCAGCTCGCGATAGGTGCGCGAGGCTCGCCTCCTCGGAGTAGGTGCCCTCGGGGGCAGGGCGCTCCGGCGGAATCCCCGCCAGCTGCTTGCGAATCACGTCCGAGCTCAGGTGAGCGAGGCCGGCGGCGGCCGCGAGCTCTCGAGCGAGCCGGGTCTTGCCGGTGGCGGCCCCGCCGCAGAACACCATGACCATCGGCCTCCTCGCTCGCCAGGACAGTCTCCCCGCGAGCTCGGCCAGCCGGCGCGCGTGGTCCAGCTCGGCGAGGCGGGTGACGTCATCCGCGAGCTCCTCGGAGCGCAGGCAGGCGACCTTGCAGCGGACCCAGGCTCGGTAGGTGGCGTAGAACCCGGTGAGCGCGTCCCCGCCGTCGTTGCCGCCGGCCAGGCGGTACTCGCTCTGAGAGGACCCGCGCGAGGTCCTCGCGGTCCGCCTCGATCAGCTCCATGACGAGGAACGCAAGATCCGCGCCCACGTCGATCAGCCGCAGGGCCGGATCGAACTCCACCGGATCGAAGATCTCCACCTCGTCCTCGCCGAGCAGGACGTGCTCGGCACGGAGGTCGCCGTGGCAATCGCGCACGAAGCCACCCGCGCGCCGTGACGCCAGCTGCTCGCGGTGCCCGTGAAGGAAGGCGACCGCGAAGCGGTGAGCCGCCGCCAGCCGCGGATCGCCGATCTGATCCGCGAAGCCCGAGCAGCGCGGTGAAGTTCTCGCTGACCGTGGCCGCCACCTCGGAGGGCCCGAAGGATTCGGGTGGGGCCGGGACCGCCGTCTCAGTGAAACGCCGCGATTCGACGTGCCACCCGCCGCACCTCCTCCTCCGTGACGGTGTGTGCCCGCAACCGCGCGGCGAGTGTGCTCGACTCGTCGAACCTGAGCGTCTTCCACCACGTGTTCGACGGCGTGGGGATCGTCCGCGCCGGCCAGCGCGTGGCCCGCCCCCTGGGACACCACCGCCCGAACGCCCCGGTAGAGCGACGGCGCCAGCCGCCGTCCCAGCCGCACCTCCTCCTCGCACATGTGGCGCCTCCGCTCGGGGGTGCCGTAGTCGAGAAACGGGAACACCACCGGCTTGCGCAGCTTGAAGGCGCGGTCACCGGCCAGGAACACCCACGACACGTGCGTCTCACATACGTCCACGCGATCGGGCCCGTGGGGGTGAGAAGCCCGGATCGGCCATGGCCGCGGCGACCTCTCCTCCACGGGCTGTGAGCGGAGACCTCGTGGATCACCTGCAGGCCCAGTCTCCCACCGACGCGGATACGTAGTTCTGATCGTGGCCGACCCGGCCAGGGCGGGCACACCTGCCGCTGGGATGGTCGACGCGCTCGACGTGGCCCGGGAGCGACGGCCGCACCCGGGTCGAGGAGATCACCAGCGAGCCCGTCACGATCGACTCCGACGCCCCCCTGGCCGATGCCGCGGCCATGGCCGAGCGCGTCCCTCGACGTGGCCGCCGTGCTCGCCTGGGGCCGGTCATGACGCCGGGACGCTCACCAGCTCTTTGAAGCTGCCCGCGAATCGCTCCACCGCGTCCCAGTCGGTGTAGTCGTAGTCCCGCGTGATGTCCGTCGGATGATCGCCGTGACGCATCAGCACGCGCATGACGAGGCGGGTCACGAAGTCGTACTCCCGGTACTGGAGCGCCCCGGCCACCGTGATCGACCTGGTGGGCGTCCAGCCGCTGTCGTCCTGCATGTCCTCGATGTAGTCGCGCGCGGCGCGGCGCGCCTCGTCCGAGTCGTCGGCCGCGGCCAGGCAGACCGAGACGAACCCGGTGGGCATGCCGTTGAGGGCAGCCGCATGATGCTTGGCCCAGTCGACGATCTCCGTCTGGTGCCGGCCCGCATGGACCGACCCCGCCACGATCACGACGTCGTACTCGAGCGGCCGCAGCGCGCCCGCGTCCTCCACATCGCGCAGCTCGACCTCGGCGCCCTGGGTGACCAGCACACTCGCGATCCGGGTCGCCACCTTGGCGGTGTGCCCGTGGGTGCTCGCGTAGGTGATCAGCACCCGTCCGGTCACTGAACGATCGCTCGTACCCCGGTCGGAGTGAGCAACACCGGGCAGGGGCACGAGCCCATGACCCCGATCGCCGTGGCCCCGGGCCTGACCCCCGGAGCGGGCCGGGCGCCAGGTGACGCCATCACGAGGAGATCGCCCCCGTGCTCGATCTCCCTCCGCAGCGCCGCGGCGGGCCGCCCCTCGAGCAGCCGGCCCTCGGCCGGCACGTCGTCCGGCACTTGGGCCAGCGCCTCGGCCAGCACATGAGCGAACGCGCTGTGGTGGTGGGACTCCACATCGCCCCGGCTGTAGCCCGCATCGGCGCCGGCGCCGATGGCCCAGGCCGCTAGCGGAGGCACGAGGCAGAGCAGCTCCACACCGCCATCGAGCGATCGAGCGAGGCGGGCGCCCTCCTCCACGGCACTCGCCGCCTCCTGCTCGCACTCGAATGCGATCTTCACCGTGCGCGGCGCGCCGGCGCGGTGGCGGAACCCCCTGGGCGCAACAGCCACCGGGCAGGGGCTGCCGAACAGGAGCCGTCGTCCCACAGGGCCGGTGAGTGTCCTGCCGGGCTTGCCCTCTTTGGACGAGCCGAGCACGAAGAGATCCGGGGACACGTCGTGCACGAGGCGCCCGAGTCCCTCCGGGCCGGCGTAATCGGCAAGGCTCATCGTGCGCAGCCAGGGTCTGGTTCCGGCCTCCTGCTCGAGCGGTTCCAGCGTGCGCTCCACTCCGGTGCCGCTCAGATCGACGGGCACGCACGCCGCCGTGACGATCCCGTCACGAGACCTCAGGACCTCCGCGAGCGCGAGTGCGTCGCGCGCCTCCTCGGTCCCGTCATACCCGACGACGATGTGGCTGTACATCGGCCTCAGGGGCGCCCCGCGGGCACCGGCGCGAGCATCCGCTCCGCCAGTTCCACGAGCCGCGTCGAATAGCCCCACTCGTTGTCGTACCAGGCCACGACCTTCACCTGCGTGCCGGCGATGACCGCGGTGAGCGGCGCGTCGAAGACGGAGGAGTAGGTGGACCCCACGATGTCGGTGGCCACCATCGGCTCCTCGCTGTAGGCGAGGATCCCCTCGAGCTCTCCGGTGTCCGCCCGCTCGCGGAACGCGGCGTTCACCTCCTCCACGCTGGTCGGGCGCTCGGCCTCGATCGTCAGGTCCACCAGCGAGCCGGTGGGCAGCGGGACGCGCACGGCGTACCCGTGAAGCTTTCCCTGAAGCTCGGGGATCACGCAGGCCCACGGCCTTCGCGGCTCCCGTCGTGGTCGGCACCATGTTGATCGCTCCGGCCCGCGCCCGGCGCAGATCCTTATGCGGGCCGTCGAGCAGGTTCTGGTCAGCCGTGTACGCGTGAATGGTGGTCATGAGGCCGTGGTGAATCCCCACGGTCTCGTGCAGCACCTTCGCCACCGGAGCCAGGCAGTTCGTGGTGCACGAGGCGTTGGTCACGATCCGATGCCGCTCGGGGTCGTACACGTCGTCGAAGTTCACACCCGAGCACGAGATCGGCATCCACCGGCTCGTCGCCCTTGGCCGGCGCCGAGATGATCACCTGGCCGGCGCCCGCCTCGAGGTGCCGCCCCGCGGCCTCGCGGGTGCGGAAGCGGCCGGTGGACTCGATCGCCACATCCACGCCCGAGGTCCGCCCAGGGCAGCTGTCCGGGTCCCTCTCCGAGAGGACGGGGATCTCGGTGCCGTCGATGGTGATGGCGGCGTCGGTGGAGCCGATCACGCCGGGGAAGCGCCCGATACACGGAGTCGTGTCGCAGGAGCGCCGCCAGCGTCACCGGGTCGGTCACGTCGTTGATGGCCACGATCTCGATGCCGGCCCCGCTCTGGTGCGCCGAGCGCAGTAGGGCCCTTCCGACCCGGCCGAAGCCGTTGATGGCAACGCGTACCGACACTTGACTCCTCCTTGCGTGGATCAGTGGAACGACCGTACGGCGGATCGGGACCGCACGCCATCGGGGGCCAGCCGCGATCCGCTCGCGGAAAAACCGCAACACGCCGCCGGGCTGCGGGCACGGCCGATGGACTCGACCGATCCCCGAGCGGTACGCTCGAAACCAAGTGCCGGACCCGAGCGGTGACATGGCCCCCGCCGCGAGGGACCCGGCTCAGCGAGACGGAGCTGCGACGACTCCTCGACGTTGGCCGGACCCTGGTGGCAGAGCTCGACCTCGAGTCGGTGCTCGACAGGTGCTGCGCACGGCGCGCGAGCTCACCGGCGCCCGCTACGCCGCGATCGGCGTCCTCGACGAGCAGCAAGGAGGAGCTCGCGCGCTTCCTCTTCGTGGGCATCGACGAGGAGCAGCGGCGCCGGATCGGCCCGCTTCCGCGCGGGCACGGGGTGCTCGGCGAGCTGATCCGCCATCCCGAGCCGCTGCGCCTGCACGACGTGACGGCGCATCCCGCGCTCCTACGGGTTCCCGCCCGAGCACCCGCCGATGAAGACCTTCCTGGGCGTGCCGATCCGGATTCGCGACGAGGTCTTCGGCAACCTCTACCTCACCGACAAGGAGGGCGGGAGCCGACTTCGACGAGCGCGACCTGGAGTCGGCGGTCGTCCTGTCCGACTGGGCCGCGATCGCGATCGACAACGCTCGCCTCTACACGAGCCTCCAGAGCCGGCACGCCGAGCTCGAGCGAGCGGTGCGCGGGCTCGAGGCCACGGCCGTGATCGCCCACTCGGTGGGCGCCGAGACCGACCTCGAGCGGGTGCTCGAGCTGGTGGTGAAGCGCGGCCGCGCGCTCCTCGACGCCCGCTCCCTCGTGGTGGTGCTCGAGCAGCGACGGGCGAGGCGCGGGTGGCGGCCGCCGCCGGCGAGGCCGGGGAGGACGTGGTGGGCCAGGCCCTGGCGCGGCACCGGGACGGTTGCCGGCGGCCGCGCTCAGCGCGGGGTCGTCCGAGCGCATCGCCGACCTGGCGAGCCGCGTGGGCCACGGGCTCGGGAAGCTCGCCGAGGGCGCCACCGTCGGCGCTGGTCGCGCCGCTTCGCTTCCGCGCCGGCACGCGGGGGCTCCTCGTGGCCTTCGACCGGCTGAGCGGCGGCCCGGCGTTCGAGGCCGACGACGAGCACATCCTCTCCTCCTTCGCGGCCAGCGCCGCGATCGCGATCGCCACCGCGCAGTCGGTGGAGGACGAGCGGCGGCGGAACTCCGTGCGAGGCCTCCGAGCAGGAGCGGCGCCGCTGGGCGCGCGAGCTCCACGACGAGACGCTTCAGGAGCTGGGAGCGCTCAAGGTGCTGCTCGCAGGGCGCCCGCCAGTCCGAGCGCCCGAGACGCTCGTGACCGAGGCCGTCGACCAGGCCGTCGAGCAGATCCAGCTCTCGATCAGCGGGCTCCAGGGCCTGATCACCGAGCTGCGCCCCGCGGCGCTCGACGAGCTGGGGACGGGACCGGCGCTCGACGCCCTGATCAAGCGCACCGCCGCCACCTCCGGGCTCGACATCCAGGCGCGGGTGGACCTCGCCTACGAGCAGGGGCGCAGCCCGTCCCGTCACGTCGCCGGAGGTCGAGAGCGCGATCTTCCGGCTCGTCCAGGAGTCGCTCACGAACGTGGTCAAGCACGCCGAGGCGGAGCACGTCGAGATCGACGTGAGCGAGGACGACGGGCGGGTCGACGGTCAGCGTCCACGACGACGGGCGCGGCTTCGACCCGGCGAGGCGCGGCGAGGGCTTCGGCCTGCTCGGGCATGCGCGAGCGGGTCTCGCTCGTCGGCGGGGAGCTGAGCGTGGAATCCACGACCGGGGCGGGCACCACGGTCACCGCGTCGTTGCCCGCGACGCTCGCCGGCGCCGCAACGCGGCACGGCACGGAGCGCCCGGGCGGGCTAGGCGGAGCCGGCCGTCGGTCGGGATCGCGGCGGCGCGGCCGCCGGGGCCGGGAGCTATCAGCGCCCGGCGGCGAACAGCCCGCCGTCCACGCGCACCTCCACGCCGATGCCGTGGTGGGGCGCTCGATCTCCTCCAGATGCGCCGGCGAGGTAGGGCGCGAGGTAGTGCCCCGCCACCTTGCTCGGGCGGCCACCACAGCGCCTCCTCCGAGACCTGCCAGTTCGTCGCCGCGCCCGCCCGCCACCTCGGCCCGGAGGTAGCGCGGCACGCCACCGGTGAGCAGCAGGCCGCGCAGCACGGGGCGGAACGGGCGCGGGTCGATATCCGCGCCGAGCCCGCGCGGCGATCGCCTCGGCGGCCGCGTCCGCCTGCTGGGCGGCCACGCCGCCCTGCTTGATCGGGCAGGTGGTGGCGTCGCCGGCCGCGTACACGTCCTCGAGGCCCGCGAACGCGCGCCGTGAAGGTCCACGGGGATGAAGCCGTCGCCGTCGTGACGGGAGGCCCTGCAGCGCCGGTCCGGCCAGTCCGGGAAGGCTCACCACGGCGTCGGCACCGAGCGGCGGGGCCGGGAGCGGTGAGCGAGCTCGCCCCCGCGCGCCTCGAGCGGCACGCGATCCGTCATCGAGCTCCACGCCGCGCTGGTCGAGCAGCTCGCGCACCGCCGCGGAGGCCGTCGGGCCGAAGAGCTCGAGCGGCTCCGACTCGTGCGTGACGAGCTGGAGCGTGACCTTGCGCAGTCCGCGCTCGGCCACGTGTGCGGCGGTGAGCAGGGCGAGCTCGTAGAGCGGAAGCGGCCAGGATGTGCCGGCGGGCACCGCGAACGCCACCCGGGTGACCGTGTCGCTTGTCGAGCTTTCGGAGCACGGTGCTGAAGCGGCTGGTGTACGCCGGGCCCTTGATCGAGACGCTGCCGGGGATCGCGGTGGTGGGCGCGCGCCCCGACGGCCACCAGCAGCAGGTCGTAGTCGAAGCGCCGCCCGTCCCACGTGACGATGCGATGCTCGTCCGGGCTCCACGCGGTCGACGCCGGCCACGTGCAGCGCCGCGCCCTGCTCGCGAGCGATCTCGGCTCAGGTCGAACCGGTGGGCGGTGCCGAGCCCGAACGGCTCCGCCACGGCGAGCGGGCGGTAGACGAACTCCGGCGTGGCGGCCACGATCTCCAGGTCCACGAGGTCGCCGGCGAGCGAGCGAAGGGCGAGCAGCGCCTCGAGCGCCGCCACGCCGCCGCCCACGATCGTGACCTTCCGCTTGCTCGGGATTCGCTCACAACCCCAGGCTGAACCCGCGCGAGAGGGCACGTCATCCGGGGGAACGGCGCTACCGGGTACGTGGTTCCCCGCATCGGCTCGGAAGGCCACGTTAGGCTCGGCGCCATGAGCGGATTTCGCGTGGTGATCTGCGGCGGGGGAATCGCCGCGGTTGAGGGGCTGCTCCGCCTCCGGCGGCTGGCCGGCGACGGCGTGGACGTGACGATGGTCGCGCCCGAGGGCGAGCTTCGCTATCGCCCGCTGCCGTGCAGGAGCCGTTCGCCGGCCCGGCGCGCGCCGCTACCCGCTCTCGCAGGTCGCCGAGCGCGCCGGCGCCGAGCTGGTGCGAGGACGCGGTCGAGTGGATCGACGGCGACGGCCAGGTGGTGCATACCGCCGGCGGAGAGTCGCTGCGCCTACGACGCCCTGCTGCTCGCCATCGGCGCGCGGTCGGTCGCCGCGCCTTCGAGCACGCCACCACGTTCGACGACGCCCACGCCGACGACACCTTCCGCGGCATCGTCCAGGACATCGAGGAGGGCTACAACAAGCGCGTGGCGCTGGTCGTGCCCGAGGGACCCGCCTGGTCCGCTGCCGGTCTACGAGCTGGCCCTGCAGACCGCCGACCGCGCCTTCGGTGCCGGCTTCGACGACGTGACGGTCACCGTCGTGACCCCCGAGCACGCGCCGCTGGAGGTGTTCGGCGCGCCGGTGGCGGCGGCCGTGCGAGGAGACCCTCGAGGCCGCCGGCGTGACGGCTGATCACCGGCTCGCGCGCCGAGGTGCCCGCGAACCGGCAGCTGATCGTCCACCCCGGCGGACGCGCGCTCGAGCCCGAGCTGATCGTGGCGCTGCCGCGGCTCGAGGGGCGCGCGATCCGCGGGCTGCCGGGCGACGACCACGGCTTCATCCCGATCGACGAGCACTGCCGCGTGCGTGGGGATGGGCGAGCGAGTGTTCGCCGCCGGCGACGCCACCGACTTCCCGGTGAAGCAGGGCGGCATCGGGACGCAGCAGGCCGACGTCGCCGCGGCCGGCATCGCCGCGCTGGCCGGAGATCACGAGCCCGAGCGGTTCGACCCGGTGCTCCGCGGCGCCCTGATCGCCGGCGAGCGGCGCAGGCTCTACTTCCAGGCGCGACTCGAGAACGGGACGGCGGTGGACTCCGAGGTTCTCGACGAGCCTCCGTGGGACAGCGCCGACAAGGTGGTGGCCGAGGAGCTCGGCCCCTTCCTGCGCTCGCTCGACGGCTGAGCTACACGCCGAGCCACAGCGCGAGCAGGAGCATCGTGGCCGCGCCGGCCGCCGACCCGGCCAGGGCCTTCACCCCGCCCGCCGGCGGCGAAGGCCTGCGGCACCATCTCCACCACCACGAGCGCCAGCATGGCGCCGGCGGCGAAGGTGAAGGAGAGCGGGAGCAATCCCGTGATCTGCTCCACGGCCAGGAAGGCGATCACCGCCCCGACCGGCTGAGGCGCGCTGGTGAGCACGGCGGCCCAGAACTGCTGCGCGCGCCCGAAGCCCGCGGCCTCCATGGGGATGGCCACGCTCGTGCCCTCGGGGATGTTCTGCAGCGCGATCGCGAGGAACACGAAGAGCGCGAGCCCCTCGGTGTCGGACGCGAACGCGGTGCCGATCGCGAAGCCCTCGGGCAGGCTGTGCACGAGCAGCACCCCGAACACGAGCAGCGACCTGCGCACGCCGGCGCCCTGGAGCCCGGCGATGTGCGGGTCGCGGTGGGACAGGAGCCGGCGGCTGGCCAGCAGGAAGAGCACGCCCGCGGAGAGACCGGCCGCCACCTCCACCGTGGTCCCCTCGTCCAGCGCCGGAAGGATCAGGCCCACCACCGAGGCCACGCTCATCAGTCCCACGGCCAGGCCCCAGAGGAACGGCCGGAGCGACTCCGCCCGCTGTCCGAGGAGAAACACCGGGACCGCGCCCAGGCCGGTGGCCAGCGCCGTGGCCCCGCCGGCCAGCGCGAGCACGGCCACGTCCACCGCCGGCCCCTAGCGTTCGATCAGGTCGTTGTCGAGCGCGTACCGGACGAGCTCGGCACGCGTGGAGAGGCCGAGCTTCTGCTGGATATGCGCCCTGTGGGTCTCCACGGTCCGAACGCTCAGGAAGAGCTGCTCTGCGATCTCGTTGTTGGTGTGGCCGAGCGCGATCAGGCGCAGCACGTCCACCTCCCGCTCCGTGAGGTCGCCGGGCGGGCCGCTCGGGACGGTCGGGGTGGCGGCCATCCGAGCTCCGAGCTCGGGATTCAGCCAGGTCCCCCCACTCGCCGCCGCTCTGATGGCCTGGACCAGCTCGGTGCCGGCCGAATGCTTCAGCACGTACCCCCGGGCTCCGGCCTGAAGGGCCTCGCGGGCGAACGCGGGGTCCTCCTGCATGGTGAGCACCACCACCGATGTGCCGGGCGAGGCATCGGCCACGTCTGGGATCGCGGCGAGGCTCGATCCCCCCGGCATGTTCAGATCCAGCACCAGCACCGTCGGCTTGTGGCCCAGCACCGAGCGCTGAGCGGCGTCGACGCTTCCCGCCTCGGCCAGCACCTCGATGTCGTCCTCGGCCTCGAGGAGCATGCGCAGGCCCGAGCGCACCACCGCGTGATCATCGGCGAGCACGATGGTGATGGGGTCCCGTTCGTCGGGCGTCTCCGTCACGAACGCGAGCCTACTGCCCGCCGGGCCCGTAGTTTCCCCGGTAGCGCATGAGCATCCTCGTGGCCAACACCGGATCGAGCAGCCTCAAGCTCCGGTTGGTCGACCGCGCCGGAGAGGTGGCGGCCTCGTGCGACCTTCCCGCCGCCCGGCGATCCCGTGGATCTGGAACCGATGCGGGACTTCCTCGGAACCGTGAGCGACGTCCAGGCCGTGGGGCACCGGGTGGTCCACGGCGGGCGCGAGTTCGTCGATCCGCTGGTGCTCGACCGCGCCGGAATCGAGCGCCTCGGCGAGCTCAGCGACCTGGCACCGCTCCACAACGCCCCCGCCCTGCGCGTGATCGTCGCCCTCCGCGGAATCTGTCCGGACGTCCCGCACGTGGCCTGCTTCGACACCGCGTTTCACGCGGGGATCCCCGACCAGGCCGCTCTGTACGCCCTGCCCCGGGACTGGAGCGAGCGGTTCGGGCTGCGGCGCTTCGGCTTCCACGGCATCAGCCACGCCTGGGCCGCGCGGCGCGCGGCCGGCCTGCTCGACCGGCCACCGGCGGGACTGCGTCTCGTGACCTGCCACCTGGGCGCGGGCGCCTCGCTCGCGGCGGTGAGAGACGGCGCCTCGGTGGACACCACCATGGGGTTCACGCCCAACGAGGGACTCGTGATGGCCACCCGATCGGGCTCGGTGGATCCGGGGATGCTCCTCTGGCTGATCCGGCACGCCGGCATCGCGCCGGACGTGGTGGAGCAGGGTCTGGAGCACGAGTCGGGGCTGCGCGGCCTCTCGGGCACCTCCGGCGACATGCGCGAGGTGATCGCCGCCTCAGCCACGGACGGGCGCGCCGCGCACCGCGCTGGACGTCTACGTCCACCGCCTCCGCGCGGGCGTCGCCGCCATGGCCGCGGCCATGGACGGCCTGGACGCGCTGGTCTTCACCGGCGGCGTGGGAGAGCACGCGCCGCGGGTGCGAGCCGAGGCGTGCGCGTGGCCTCGGGTTCCTCGGCGTCCGTCTGGACGAGGGAGCGAACCAGGCGGACGCGAGCGGGCGACCGGGAGATCGGGGCCGCCCGGGCGATCGGTGCGAGTGCTGGTGGTGGAGAGCCGCGAGGAGCTGGAGATCGCACGAGCGGTGCGCGCGGTCCTCGGCATCTAGACCGGGCGGCGCCTACTCCTCCCAAACCCAGTCGCGCACCGAGGGCATGTCGTCGCCGGTCTCCCGCGTGTACGCCCGGTGGCGCAGGCGCTCGTCCACCATCGCCTGCCGCAGGTGGGCGGCCCTCGGCCCGAGTCCGGGCACGCGGTCGATCACGTCCATCACGAGATGGAAGCGGTCCATGTCGTTCAGCATCACCATGTCGAAGGGCGTGGTGGTGGTGCCCTCCTCCTTGTAGCCGCGCACGTGCAGACCTTGGTGGTTGGTCCGCCGGTAGGTGAGGCGGTGGATCAGCCAGGGGTAGCCGTGGTAGGCGAAGATCACCGGGCGGTCGCGCGGTGAAGAGTGCGTCGAACTCGGCGTCGGGCATCCCGTGCGGGTGCTCGGTGTCCGGCTGGAGGCGCATCAGGTCCACCACGTTCACCACGCGCACCCGGAGATCGGGAAGGTGCCGGCGCAGGAGGCTCACGGCGGCCACGGTCTCGAGGGTGGGGATGTCCCCGGCGCAGGCCATCACCACGTCGGGCTCCGTGGTCCCGTCGTCGTTGCTCGCCCAGTCCCACGTCCCGATGCCGCGGGCGCAGTGCGCGGCCGCCTCGTCCATGGGCAGGAAGTCCAGCGCGGGCTGCTTGCCGGCCACGATCACGTTCACGTAGTGCTTGCTCCGAAGGCAGTGGTCGGCCACGGACAGCAGGCAGTTGGCGTCGGGCGGGAGGTACACGCGGATGATCGAGGCCTTCTTGTTCATCACGTGGTCGATGAAGCCCGGGTCCTGGTGCGAGAAGCCGTTGTTGTCCTGGCGCCAGACGTGCGACGAGAGCAGGTAGTTGAGCGACGCGATCGGCCTGCGCCACGGGATCGCCTGGGTGACCTTCAGCCACTTGGCGTGCTGGTTGAACATCGAGTCCACGATGTGGATGAACGCCTCGTAGCAGTTGAACACCCCGTGGCGGCCGGTGAGCAGGTAGCCCTCGAGCCACCCCTGGCACATGTGCTCGCTCAGCACCTCCATCACGCGGCCGTCGGGTGAGAGGTGGTCGTCCTCGGGCTCGATTCGCGCCGACCACGCTCGGTCGGTGGCTTCGAACACGGTGTCGAGGCGGTTCGAGGCGGTCTCGTCCGGGTCCGAAGAGGCGGAAGTTGGCGCTGGACTCGTTGCGGCGCATCACGTCGCGCAGGTATCCGCCGAGCACGCGGGTCGCCTCGCTGGACGCCTTGCCCGGCGCCTTGACCGCCACCGCGTAGTCGCGAAAGTCGGGCAGCTCGAGGTCGCGGAGCAGCAGACCCCCGTTCGCGTGCGGGTTCGCGCCCATCCGCCGCTCGCCGGCGGGCGGAAGGGCGGCCAGCTCGGGCACCAGGGCCCCGCTCGTCGTCGAACAGCTCCTCGGGCCGGTAGCTGCGCATCCACTCCTCGAGCTGCGCCAGGTGCTCGGGCATTGGTGCGCATGTCCTTGAGTGGGACCTGGTGGGACCGCCACGACCCCTCCGCCGCGTGGCCGTCCACCACCTTCGGCCCGGTCCAGCCCTTCGGCGTGCGCAGCACGATCATGGGCCACCGCGGCGGCTCTGTCGTCCCCCGCCCGCGCCGCCTCCTGGATCGCACGGATCTCGGTCGACCGCCTCCTCCAGCGCCTCGGCCATCCGGCGGTGCATGTCCGCCGGATCGCTGCCCTCCACGAAGAGCGGGCGGTGCCCGTACCCGGTGAGCAGCGCCTCGAGCTCGCCGTGCGGGATGCGGGCGAGCACCGTGGGGTTGGCGATCTTGAAGCCGTTCAGGTGGAGCACCGGCAGCACCGCCCCGTCGCGGGCGGGATTCACGAACTTGTTCGAATGCCAGCTCGTGGCCAGCGGCCCCGTCTCCGCCTCGCCGTCCCCCACCACGCAGCACACCAGGAGGTCCGGGTTGTCGAACGCGGCCCCATAGGCGTGCGCGAGCGCGTAGCCGAGCTCGCCTCCCTCGTGGATCGACCCCGGCGTCTCGGGGGCCACGTGGCTGGGGATCCCGCCCGGGAAAGGAGAACTGGCGGAACAGCCGGCGAAGCCCCTCCTCGTCGTGGCCGATGGTGGGATAGACCTCGGTGTAGGTGCCCTCCAGGTAGGTGTTGGCCACGAGGCCCGGGCCCCCGTGGCCGGGCCCGGCCACGTAGATCGCGTTGAGATCGTGCCGGCGGATCGCGCGGTTCATGTGCGCGTAGACGAAGTTCAGCCCGGGAGTGGTGCCCCAGTGTCCGAGCAGGCGCGGCTTGATCGTGCTCCGGCTCGAGCGGCCGGCGCAGGAGCGGGTTGTCGAGAAGGTAGATCTG
The DNA here is from genome assembly GCA_963752455.1 of uncultured Thermoleophilaceae bacterium. Lineage (GTDB taxonomy): Bacteria > Actinomycetota > Thermoleophilia > Solirubrobacterales > Thermoleophilaceae > JACVRW01. The sequence continues at coordinate 52,950 of CAVVYE010000022.1, read as the reverse complement.
GCCGACCGACAGGTAGTTGGCCGCGCGCCAGTAGGCGTCCAGCAGCTCGAGGTCCTGTGCGGGGTCCGGCGCCATCGACGGCACATACTGGCGCCTCGGCCGAAAGCGCCCCGGAAAACACGCGATCCGGTCCGCGGGGAAGTACGGACATGCCATGGGGCGCGCCGCCGATGACCGGACGCGACCGGCGCGCGACGCTCTTCTCATGAGCTCAGCCCTCACACCGGTCGCCTCCGACGACGAACTCCTGGAGCGCGAGGTCTGCGACTTCATGACGCCCGGCTGCATCACCATCTCGGAGCGCGCGAGCGTGGCCGAGGCAGCCAGGGCGATCGCGTTGCACCGGGTCCACGCGGTGCTGGTGCTCGGGGCCGAGAACGGCACTCCGCTCGGCTGGGTCACCGCTCGCGGGCTGCTCGCCTGGCTGGGCAGGGACCGAGCACACGCGAGCGCACGGGACGCGATCACCGAGCAGGTCACCGCGATCGATCCGCACGAGCGCGTGGCGGTGGCGCTCTACGCCCTCTCCACCGCCGGCACCACGCGGCTCCTGGTCCGTCGCCGGAACGCAGCAGCTGCCCGAGGGCGTTCTCACCGACTTCGATCTCGCCGTCGCGGCGGGACGCTGACCACACGCAAGGGAGGCCACATGTACCGCAACATCATCGTCGGATACGACTGCAGCGAGGCCGCCGAGGATGCCCTGGCGTTCGGCAAGCTGCTGGCGCGCGCGACCAACGCGCATCTGGTGGTGGCCGGGGTGTACCGGCTGCTCCCCGTCTGGGACGTGCCGCAACGCCGCGGTCGAGGAATGGCCTTCCGACCAGACCGAGCAGCTCGAGGCGGCGGCCGCATCCGCCGGCGGCGAGCCCGTGACCGTGCCCAGCGCGTCGGCCGCGCGCGGATTGCAGGACCTGGCCCAGACGGTCGGCGCCGACCTCTTGATCGTGGGTTCGGCCAGCCACGGCAAGATCGGGCAGGTGCTGGCCGGCAACACCGGGCTCAGCCTGCTCCACGGCTCGCCCTGCTCGATCGCCGTGGCCCCGCGCGGCTTCGCCCGCGCAGCCTCCGACAGCATCGGCGAGGTGGTCGCGGCATTTGACGGGAGCCCGGAATCGGCCGACGCCTTGCACGACGCCGTGGATCTCGCGCGGGCCGCCGGCGCGCCGCTCAAGATGGTGACGGTGGCCGAGCCGCCGCCGGTGGTCTACGGCAAGGGCGGCGGGGCCGACCAGGGGTGGCGTGAGCTCAAGGGCGAGGTCGAGGCGATCATGCGCACGCGCATGGACGAGGCTGTCGCCGACCTGCCCGGCGACGTGCCCGTGGAAGCGGCCATGGTCACCGGAGACCCCGCGGACGAGCTCGCACGGGTCGCGGTGCAAGGACGGCGGTGTCCTCGTGGTCGGGTCTCGCTCCTACGGTCCGATTCGCAGCGTGCTGCTCGGCTCCGTGTCCCGCGCACTGATGCGATCCGCTCCCATCCCCCTGATCGTGCACCCGCGCTCGGCCGGGAACCCGCACAGCGTCACCGCCTATGGAGCGGGCCGGGGTCAGGTTCTACTGTGAGTGGGCCGAACGGACGCCCCCGGCTGGTCGTCGGCTACGACGGCTCCGAGACCGCGCGGGCGGCGGTGACCTGGGCGGCCGACCGGGCCGGCCGGGCCGGAACCGTCTACATCGTCCATTGCTTCAGCGGGTCGGTGGACTGGTACGACCCGCTGAACGCGGCCCATGTGCCCGATGACCACGCGAGGCGCGGCAAGGCGGTGCTCGATGCGCTGCTGCTCGAGGGCGGCAACGCCCTGATGGACGTGGACTACGAGCTGGAGCTCGTGGGAGGGGACCCGGCGAAGGCGGTCAACAGGGCGGCGGACGAGCATGACGCCGACGAGATCGTGGTGGGCTCGCACGGGTTCGGGAAGCTGCGCTCGGCGCTCGGCTCGGTGTCGCACGAACTGCTGCGCAGTGCGGACAGACCGGTGGTCGTCATCCCCTACAGGGCGGTGCGCGAGCACGCAGGATCGGCGTCTTGAGCGGTCAGCCCAAGGCCGGCCCGATCCTTCTCTGCTACGACGGCTCCGAGAGCTCGGCTCGCGCGATCGCAGCGGCCGGAGCGCTTGCGATCCGCGGGCCGGCCCTCGTCTGCCACACGTACGCGGGACATGTCCGAGCTGGTGTTCCGGGGAACCATGGGCCCCGGTCCTCCTCCGCTGGCCGACGCCATCGAGAAGATCGATCAGATGCGACGCGCGAGGCGGCGAGCCAAGCGTGCCGCGGAGGGCGTCGACCTGGCCCGCGCCGCGGGCTTCGACGCGGAGCCCCTCCCCGTCAAGGAGAACGGCAGGACGTGGAGGGCGATCATCGAGACCGCCGCCCATCAGCGGGCGGGCCTGACGGTCGTGGGTGCCCACGGTGTCTCGGGGATCGGCCGGGCGCTCCTCGGCAGCGTGTCGAACTCGGTGCTCACCCACTCGCGGGGCGCCGGTGCTCGTGGTGCCCGACTCCACGCCGGACCCTCTGCCCGACGGGCCGCTGCTCATCTGCCACGACGGATCGGAGCACTCACTGCGGGCGATCCGGACCGCGGGCGAGCTTTTCCCGGGTCGTCGTGCGGTGGTGCTCACCGTCTGGGAATCGCTGGCCGCGCGCACCGCGGCGCTGGCCGGACCGGGAGGGTTCACGTCCGGCATGGAGGCCGAGATGGACGACATCGGATCGGAGCAGGGCCGGGGGAACGCCGCCGAGGGCGCGGCCGCCGCGGAGGAGGCCGGGCTCGCGGCCGAACCGGTGTCGTCGAAGGCGGTCACCGGCCCGATCTGGAGAAACCTGATCGACGTCGGCCGACGAGCACGGCGCGGCCGCCATCGTCATGGGCTCCCGGGGCACCACCGGGATCTCGGCGGCGCTGGGAAGCTGCTCCCACGGCGTGGTCCATCACAGCCACCTGCCCGTGCTGGTCGTCCCGCCCGGGAGCTGACCTCGTCCGTCTAGCCGGCCCGGCCCGCCTGCGCCATGATGCGGCCGGCGTTCTCGGGGCCGAAGAACTCGGGCGCCGGGAGGGTGCCCGCCATGACGCTCACGAAGTCGTCCATCGCGCCCTGGTTGCCCCGCATCGCACCCATGAGCTGCTGCATCTCGGGCGGCGGGGGCTCGATCTTCGCGAAGTCGCACGTGAACCCGTAGACCGGCATCGCCTCCTCGTCCCGCGCGCGCTGGTAGTCGGCCATCGCGTCGTCGTACGGACGTCGCCCGGAGAACGCCGCGTCCAGGGCGATGGCCACCGCCTCGGCGTCCCGGAACGCGTCGGTGATCCCGAACGCCGTGATCGGGTGCTTGTGGTACCCGGCGTCACCCACCAGCGCCCACCCGGGCCCGTAGGGCTTGAGGAAGAAGCCGGGCAGGTCTCCCGAGCCCGAGAAGCGCGCCTCCCGGTTGGCGCCGCGGATGCGCTCCGCGAACTCCGGGACGAGCTCGAACGTCTCCATGTACGTGCTCTCCACGTCACTGCGGTTGTCCTTGAACTGCGACTGCGGCCAGCCCTCCACCACGCAGGTGAGGCCGTCGTGCGTGGGCAACGCCGCCCAGCCGCGGTCGTCCTCTCCGCGGATGTAGGTCTCGAAGCCGTCCGCCGGGAGATCGCTCCAGTACGTGTAGTACGCCGGCGCGAGCGAGGGAGTCTCGTTGTACCGCTCCGGCTCGACCGTCTTCGCCACCAGCGAGTGCTTCCCGTCGGCACCCACCACGACCTGCGCGTGCTCGGTCACCGTCGCGCCGCCCTTGGAGTGCCCGCGGATGCCCGTGACGCGTCCGTCGTCACTCAGGATCTCCTCCACCGTGAAGTCCTCCCGCAGCTCGGCGCCCGCCGCCACCGCGGCCTCCACGAGAATCGCGTCGAGCACGATCCGCCGGGGGCAGTACGCCTGCGGCGCGCTCTCCGCCGGGCGCGGCGATCCGGCGATGGTCACCGGCCCGAAGTCGAACGAGTACCTGGTGATCGGCGGGCAGTTCGTGGCCTCGAGCCGATCGAGGAGCCCCCACCGGGCGAGCGCGGCCACCGCGGGCGGGTGCATGAGGTGGGTGGACATCGTGTCGCTGGGAAAGGTGGCCTTGTCCACCAGCAGCACCCGGTGGCCGCGCCGCGCCAGCAGCATGGCCGTCGGCGATCCCCCGCAGCGCGCTCCCACGACGATCGCGTCGTACCCCTCGCTCATGGCCCGGCCTCTCTGTTCGTGGACGAGCGGAGCGTCTCACCGCCTCCGGCCCGCCGCAAGCCTGCGCCATGTCACGGCGAAGTGATCCGGGCGTGCAGCTCGAGGAAGCGGGCCTGACCGGAGGCGGGGAACGAGAGGCTGTGCGGAACACCCGGCGGCACCTGGGCCCACGACCCGGTCTCCACGCGGAGCTCGTGTCCGCCTGCGAGGAGCACGATCTCTCCCTCGAGCACGAACAGCGAGAGCACGTGGTCGTCGTCCGCGTTCGACGGGACCGAGGGAGCACCCGGATCGACGCTCACCTCGGCGACGCGGATCGCATCGACGTCGGCCAGCAACACCGTGCGCCGGCCGGGGCCCTCGGACACGGACAGGTGGCCGCCGACCACGGCCTCCGTGGCCGGGCGCCCTCCGTCCGCGGGCGGCGGCTCCTGGTCGTAGGAGAGGTCGCGGCCGTCGCGCAGGGCGCGAAGAAAGCCCGCGAATCCCTGCCCCGGCGCATGGAGGTTGAGGTACCGGACCTCCGCGTCGCTTCCGTTGCGGAACCCGTGCACCACGAGCGGGGGCACGCGCGCGAGCGTCCCCGCCGGCACCACCACGCCATCGCCCTCGGGCCCGAGCCTCACGGTGAGCTCTCCCTCGAGCACGTAGAACAGGTCGGTGTGGCGGCGGTGCACGTGAAGGTCCGCGCCCTCGCGGCCGGCGGCGAACCTCGACCAGGTGGCGTGCAGGGCGTCGTGCTCGCAGAGGATCTCCACCCGCCGCTCGGGCGAGTCCCCCACCACCTCGCCCGCCCCGGCCGGGATGACGGTCGCCTCGATCATGTGCTCAGTCTGAAGGACGACGGACCACCGGCCCGTACCGGTGGTCCGCAATCCCGGAGGTCCTTCAGCGAAGTGAGACGGCCACCTGCTCCAGGAGGTCCATCGCGTCCTGCATGCCGGCCTCCATGCCGGAGTTGATGTGCCCATCGCGGTGCTCCTGCGTCTGGTGCTCCACGAGGACCTCGAGCGTCGTGCGCCCGTCGCGCTCGGTGAGCGTCAGCGTGTTCACGGACTCTGCGTCGGGCATGCCCTCGAAGACCTCCGTCGACACGATCCGCTCATTCGGAACGATCTCGCGGTACTCGCCGTGGAAGCCGACCTCCATTCCGCCGTCGGCGATCATCACCCAGCGCCATGTGCCGCCGACCCGCAGGTCGATCTCCGCGATCGTGACCTCGCCCCGCTTCGCGTTCCACCACCGCTTCACCAGCTCGGGCGTGGTCCAGGCCTTGTAGACCAGGTGGCGCGGGGGCGTCGAACTCCCGCGTGATGAGGATCTGCCGATCCGTGGGGAGGGTCACCGTCGCGGTTTGGCTACTCGTCATCGCTTCCATCTCCTTGCTCCTTCCGTTTGAGATCTTCCAGCACCACGTCCAGCTCGTCGAACCGGGCCGACCATGAGTCCTCGTACGCCTTCACCCAGTCATGGATGGGCTTGAGGGCCTCGCCGTTCAGCCGGTACATCCGCTGCCGTCCTTCGTCACGCACGTCAACCGCTCCCACCTCCCGGAGCACCCGCAGGTGCTTGGACACCTGCGGCTGAGCAAGTCCGAGCGCGTGCACCAGGTCGTTCACCGGGCGCTCACCGCCCGCGAGGACGTCCAGGATCTGCCGCCGCCGGGGCTCGGCCACCGCGTTGAACGCGTCTGCCGTGGTTGCCGCTCGTGCCATGCGGACATCATATACCCATATAGGAATATGTCAATGGTCAGGGCGGCCGGGGATACTTCGCGGGCAATGAACGCTCGTCTGCGCCCAGCTCACGCCGGCGACCGAGACGCGATCGTCCGCATCTTCCATTCCGCTCGCGCAGCCGCGCTCCCCTGGCTGCCGGTGCTGCACTCGGGCGCCGAGGACCGCGACTTCTTCGACGGCCACATCGCAGGCGGTGCCGCAACCGTGGCGGCCGACGGCGACCGCGTGCTCGGGTTCATCGTGGTCGGCACCGACCGCGTCGAGCACCTCTACGTCGAGCCCGGACGGCAGAGGAGCGGCATCGGCAGCCTCCTGCTGTGCCACGCCCAGGCGCTTCATCCGAGCGGCCTCGACCTGTGGGTGTTCCAGCGCAACCTCTCGGCGATCGCGTTCTACGAGGCGCACGGCTTCGTGACCGCCGAGACCACCGACGGCTCAGCGAACGAGGAACGCGAGCCCGACGCCCGGATGGTCTGGCCCCGGCCCGGGTAGGCGCTACCGCCGGGAGGCCACGTAGGCGCGCCGGATCGCGCCGGTGCGCATGCGCTGCGGGTGGTTCCCGACCTTGATGCGCGCGACCTCTCGGCCGGTCCTGTAGGAGATCACCGACACGCGGTCCTCTCCCGCGACGGACACGAAGCAGTACCTGCCGTCCGCGCTCGACTGGGACCAGTAGGGCACGCGCCCGACGCGGGTCGTGCGCTTCAGCTTGAACGGCTTGAGGGTCACAACCGCCGCGTAGCCCGACATCGTTCCGGCCACGCACAGCCTCGTCCCGCCCGGGTTCATCGCGAGCCCGTGATGGGCCGAGTCGAGCAGGAAATCGGTGCGCGGCAATCCCTTGGCAGCTCCAAGCGGCAGGTTCAGGACCCTGATGACGCGGTCCGTCCTCAGGTCGTACTTGACGATCCCGAAGAAGAACGAGACCTGGAAGTACACGAAGCGCTCGTTCGGCGTGATGGCCATCGGCCGCACCGCGGAGCTCATTCCGGAGTAGCCGGCCTCGGCCAGCTTCTGCCCCATGTCGATCGTCTTCAGCACCTTCAGCGTGCGAGCATCGATCACCTCGAAAACCCGCACGCCCTTGGTGGAGTCCTGAGACGGGTCGTCAGAGTCGGTGTAGACCAAGCCGATGCTGGCGTGGAAGATCCGCGAGCCGTCGCGTGAGAAGTTGTTCTCGTGCGGCGAGTCCCCCGAGGGGATCCGGCCCACGATCCTGCCCCTGCGCGTGTCGATCACGGCGACGACGTTCGCCGTCGACGCCGAGACGAGCAGCCGGCGCCCGTTCTTGGAGATGGCCATATGGTCGGCGCGGTTGCCGCCCACCTTGGTGCGCCAGCGGATCTTGCCGGTCTTCAGGTCGATGGCCACCACATCGGCGAAGCTCGGCCGGGAGAAGAAGACGACCCGCCCGTCGGGAGAGGTGAAGCCGTCGTCCACGTACTGGTTGTGGCCCTCACCGACGAGCGTGCGGATGTTGTCGAAGAAGAACTTCGCCGTGGGGTCTGCCGTGATCTCGGCGATCCGCGCTCGCTTGTCCGGGATGACGTTGATGCGCTTGAGCCGCTTGAACGTGTGGGGATCGACAAGGTCGGCGGTGCCGGCCCAGTTGTTGCTCACGACGAGCACGTCACGTGTGCCTCGCTCGGGGGCGGCGGACGCTGTGGCCGGCGCCAGGGCGGCGGCGGCCACGATCGCCGAAAGCAGTGTCAGGGGGCGGGGGATTCGCATCATGTCCGCGGATTATGTCGCCATACCGGCCCCCGCCGGCCGAGCGAGCAGCAAATCAGCGGAGGGGGAGGGATTCGAACCCTCGGTGGACGTTGCCGCCCACAACGGTTTTCGAGACCGCCCCGTTCAACCACTCCGGCACCCCTCCGAGGCGGATAGAGGGTATCGGCGGGCAGGGGTGACGGTCCGTACATTCCACGCATGACTCGCGAAACCGGCCCATCCACCGCGGAGCGGACGCCGGTGTTCGTCGGCTGCGTGACGCTCGCCGCGGGGACCGGGCTGCTCGTCGCGCCGGGACGGGTGGCCGGCGCGCTCGGTCTCGAAGGTCAGGAGGCGGCCCTGCGCGCGATCGGCGCCTCCGACCTCGTGCTCGTGCCCGGCCTGTTGCGGGGGAGCCCGCGCTGGCCATGGATGATCGCCCGCGCCGCGCTGAACCTCGGGCTCGCCGCCTACCTGCGCGCGGTGGCGCCGCAGTCCTCCGCGCCGGACGCTCTGAACGGCGGCGCGGCCGTGCTCGTGGGACTCACGGCAGTGGACGGCGCCACGGGACTCGCATTGCGTCGTGCCGGGCTCTAGCCCTCGATCCCGGCCCGGACATCCGCGAGCACGGCGGCACGCCTCGCCCGTGACCTGCAGCCAGGTGTAGCGACGCACGCCGAACCCGGCGGCGCGCAACACGAGCTCCCGCTGCCGGTCCCGCTCCGCCACCACCGGCCGGGCGTGAGCCGCATGCCCGTCGAGCTCCACCACGAGCCGGCGAGCTCGCCAGACCGCGTCGACCTCGAAGCCGCAGACGATCGTGTTGGTCTCGGGCAGCGCCAACCCGCCCGCCTCGCAGAGGAACAGGAATCGGCGCTCCAGCTCGCTCCGCGACGTGGCGAGCTGCGGCAGGTGGGCCTTGGCGGCGCGGCGGAGCGCGGGAGCACGCGGCTGGTCCGCCAGCCCGTCCAACGCGATGAGCCTCCGGTATTCCGCCTCGGCCACGGCTCGCCTCAGGATCCGGTCGGGTGAGGTCGCGGCCATGTCCGCGAGGGTGCGCCGGACAGGGGTGACCGGGAGGCCGCGATGGCTGACGCGCTCGTGCCGGCGGGGATGGTGGATCTGGATCCCGGGCCGCGAGCGGGCCCGACCGGGCGCGCTGACGTGGGTGATCCGGGGCCGGTGCTCGAGGAGACCGAACCACCATCCGGCCGTCTCGTGACTCAGCGCCGCGACGGGTCCGGCGTGGAGGAGCGCCGCGGCCAGCTCACCTTCGACCGAGAGGCGGGCGTGGCCCAGGGCGTAGACGCCTGGGTGAACGCGGTGCAGCCTGCGCACCCCGCAACCACCTCGCCACCTGCCCCTCGGACAATCCGGCCTGGAACAGCTGGGCACGTGAGACCACGCCGAACTGCCGCTCGGCGAGCCGGGCAACCCGAAGTGTCGCGTTTTGCTGTCGGTGGGCGACAGTGATAGGCGACGAATCGGCCATGGCCCCACCCTGCTGCCGTTCGTGTGACCGGACAAGGCTCCGGTGTTACAACGCCGCCCCTACCGCCGCCGCTCGGCGAAGAAGGCCCGCAGCAGGTCGGCCGCCTCCTCCGCCAGCAGCCCACCGGCCACGTCCGGGCGGTGGTTCAGGCGCGGCTCGGCCAGCACGTCGAGCACGCTGCCCGCGGCGCCCGCCTTGGGATCGTCGGTCCCGTACACCACGCGCGGTACCCGCGCCAGCACGATCGCTCCGGCGCACATCGCGCAGGGCTCGAGCGTCACGTACAGCACCGTGTCCAGCAGGCGCCAGCCGCCGAGCTTCTCCGACCCGGCCCGCAGCACGAGCATCTCCGCGTGGGCGGTGGGGTCGCCTCGCAGCTCGCGCTCGTTCGGGGCCGCGGCGATCACCTCCCCGCCGTGGACGAGCACGGCGCCGATGGGCACGTCGTCGTGCTCCGTGGCCCGCTCCGCCTCGCGCAGGGCCAGGCGCATGAAGTACTCGTCCCGCGGGAAGAAGCTCATCCGCGGATCACGAGCCGCCGGCCCGTGTAGCGCTCCGCCACCCGCAGGCCGCTCAGCAGTCCCACCCGGCCCGCGATCCGCACGCCGGCCGCGGCGAGCGACAGCGGGGACGGACGCCCGCTGAGCGCTCCGGCCTCGATCAGCTCGAGGTACCAGGCGATCGTGTCCCGGAGCGTCCGGTCGAGCGGGCGCGCGCGGTAGCCGAGGTCCCGGCGCGCCTTGCGCGACGAGTAGCGCCAGTTCTGGGACATCAGCGAGCACCCCCTCGCCCGCCACCGGCGAGGGCAGGCCGAGCTCCTCCGCGCGCCGGGCGAGCGCGCCGGCCTCGCGCGGCAGCACCACGAGCGGGTGATGCACGCCGGACAGCCGCGCCACCCGCTCGATCAGCTCCACCCACTGCAGGTCGTGGCCGCCGAGCACGTAGCGCTCCCCGGGCGCCCCGCCGGTCGCGGCCAGCAGATGGCCCTTGGCCACGTCGCGAACGTCCACCGCGTTCGTCTCCGAGTCCACCACCGCGGGAAGCCGGCCCAGCAGGTAGTTGCCGATCAGCCGGTTGGAGGTCTCGCCCGGATGGGTGCGGTCCACCGCCGGCCCGAAGACGTAGGACGGGTTCACGATCACCACCTCCACCCCCAGGCGCGCGCCCGCGGCCAGCGCCTCCGACTCGCCCTCGTGCTTGGAGTCCGGGTAGGTGAGCCCGAGGCCCCCTCCCCGATAGGGGTCGTCCTCGGTCCCGGGCCGGTCCAGCGGCGCGGGACCGATGCCCGCGACGCTCGAGGTCACCACCACGCGCCGCACGTCCTCGGCGGCGGCCGCCTCCACGGCCACCCTCGGCGACAGCGCATTCACCTCCCAGACGCGGCTTGACGGCCGGGATCCCACGTAGCCTGCGGCATGGAACACGATCTCGCAGCCCCGGAAGGCCCGCCGGAGCGCGCCGCGATCGAGGACGTCAGCCCGGATCGGCTCGACCTCTGTGTGACCGAGTCGCTCCAGGCGCCTCTCGTCCCGGTAGGTCACCCGTACCGGTCCGAGCGACTCGGACGCAAGTTGTGCCAGGTGCGAGCCGATGAAACCAGTGGCGCCTGTGACGCAGACGGTCACAACTTCGCCGGTTCCGCCCTGTTCTTGCCTTCGTACACTCAAACCGCACCGTAACCAATGCCCACCCGCCTGCTCCTAACGGCCTTCCTGGCCCTCCTTCTCCTGGCCCTCCCGGTGTCCGCGCGGGCGGCCGACTACGTGCCCGGAGAGGTGATCGTGAAGTACCGCGACGGCACCGGCCCCGCCGACCGGTCCAATCTCCAGCGGGCCGCGGGCACCGCGGTGGAGGCCCGCCTCCCCGGCGGCTCGCAGCAGCTCGAGATCGCCGACGGCGCCTCCGTGAGCCAGACGGTGCGCGAGCTTCGCTCCGACCCGAACGTGGCCTACGCCGTGCCGAACTACCGGGCACACGCCTCTCAGTTCACGCCCGACGACCCCAGCCTGAACCGCCAATGGAACCTGATCGGGCCCTTCGGCCTCGGCATGCCCGAGGCCTGGCAGATCGCGCTCGACCGCGGCGCTCCCGGAGGCAGGGGCGCCACCGTGGCGGTGCTGGACAGCGGCGTGGCCTACGAGAACCGGGGCCGCTACCGCCGCGCTCCCGACTTCCGCCGCGGCACCTTCCTCAAGGGCTACGACTTCGTCGGTCGCGACCGCCACCCCAACGACGTGTTCGGCCACGGCACCCACGTGGCCGGCACCATCGCCCAGGCCACCAACAACCGGCTCGGCACGGCGGGCATCGCCTATCGCGCGCGGATCATGCCCCTCCGGGTGCTGGACTCGGAGGGCTCGGGCGACTCGGTGGCCATCGCCCGCGGGATCCGGTACGCGGCCAGGCGCCGTGTGGACGTGATCAACCTGAGCCTCGAGTTCCCCACGGGCGTGCGCGCGGGCGAGATCCCCGACGTGCTCTCGGCGCTCCGCTACGCGCGGTCCAAGGGAGTGACCGTGGTGGCCGCCGCCGGCAACCAGGCCGACGCCGCGGTGGCCTACCCGGCCCGCGCGTCGAGCGTGATCGCGGTGGGCGCCACCACCGCCACCGGCTGCGAGGCCGAGTACTCGAACGCCGGCTCGGACCTCGACGTGGTGGCCCCCGGCGGCGGCGTGGACGCCCCCAACTCCGACGACCCCTGGGACGCGCTCCACTGCCGCCCCGACCTGCCCGGCCGCTCGATCCTCCAGCAGACCTTCACCCGGGGCGTCCGCCACTTCGGCCTCCCGAGCGGATACGAGGGCACCTCGATGGCGAGCCCCCACGTGGCCGGCGTCGTGGCGCTGCTGATCGCCACCAAGCGGCTGGGGCGCCACCCCGACCCCGCCGCAGGTGGAGGCGCACCTGGAGGCCACCGCCACCGACGCCGGCCCCCCCGGCTTCGACGACCGCTACGGGTGGGGCATCGTGAACGCGCCAGCGCCCTGCGTAGAGCGCGGTGCGCGCCCGATCGCCGATCGGGCGCGCTACCGCAGCTAGGTCGTTCGGATGATCATCACGCTGCAGGGAGCGTGATGCGAGACCTTGTTCGGCACGCTGCCCAGCAGGAAGCGCTTCGCGCCGGTCATTCCCTTGTTGCCGACCACGATCAGGTCGGCGCCCTCCTCCTCGGCCACGTCGAGGATGGCGTCGGCCGGATCGCCCTCGCGCGCGTGGACCTCCACCTTCACCCCCACCGCGTGCAGGCTCTTGGCCGCCTCCTCGAGGGTGGCGTCCACGTCCTCGCGCGGGCTCACCATCCACTGAAGGTCCTCCGGGATCTCCTGGCGCTCCTCGCGCAGGCGTCCCTCGGGAACGGGCTCATAGGCGCTCACCAGGTGGACGGTGGCGTCCAGGCGCTGAGCCAGCTCGCTGGCCTGCTTGACCGCCTCGTTGGCGGTGTCCGACCCATCGGTTCCTACGACCAGAGATCCGAACAAGTCCTCTCCCTTCGCGGTGCGCGGCGCATCATATGTCGGTTTCCCTATGGCGGTGGCGACGCCACCGCAATACCCTGTCATCAGATGACCGCACTCGACGAGGTGCCTCGCGGCGGACGACCATCCGACCGTGAGGCAAGGACTCGACCTCATGTTCGGCCAGGCGGATGATCTCGAGCTCGTCGGCAGCGTCGAGACGGGCGAGCAGGTCGTGGACGCCGTGGCCCGGCTCAAGCCCGACGTGGTGATCATGGACGTGCGCCTGCCCGGGATCGACGGCATCTCGGCCGTGAAGCGCGTGGCCGCAGGCGGCGCCGGACGTGAAGATGGTGATGTTCTCGGCCTACGGCGACAAGCGCCTGCTCGCGGACGCATCACCGCCGGCGCGCGCGGGTACGTGATGAAGGGCTCGCCGCCCGAGGACCTCCTCCGCGCGGTGCGCGACCGTGAGCACGGGCAAGCCCTTCGTGGACCCGTCCCTGTCTCCCGCCCTGCTGGTCTCCTCCGCGGGCGGAGACCCCGCGCTCTCCGAGCGCGAGCGGGAGATCCTCCAGCTCCTGGCGAGCGGATTCCACACCCAGGAGGTGGCCACCCGGATCGGGCTGAGCGCGGAGACCGTGAAGTCGGACACCAAGCGCGCGATTCAGAAGCTGGGCGCCGACACCCGCGTGCACGCGGTGGCGATCGCCATCCGCCGGGCCCTCATCGAGTGAACGAGCTTCCGCGCTTCTGGATCGTCATTCAGGTCCTGATCGTCATCTTCGTGGTGATCGGGATGGTGATCGCGCTCACGAAGCTGATCTGACCGCGGGCTCGTCCTCGCCCAGCCTCGGGCTCGGCTCGGTTCCGCGGCTCTGGGAGCGCGATCTCCGGGCGCCGCCGGGCCGCGTCGATCTCGTCGATCTCCTTCACCCAGAACTCCTGCACGCAGATCGTGATCAGGGAGAGGATCGGCACGGCCACGAACAGGCCCACGAAGCCGAACAGCTGCCCGACGACCACCACGCCGATGGCGATCATCGCCGGGTGCATGCGCACCCGCTGGGACATGATCACCGGCATGGTCACGTTGCTCTCGAGCTGCTGGATCACGACGTAGACGCCGAGCGTCAGCAGCGCCTTGCCGGGCGAGTCGGTGAGCGCGAAGAGCACCGGGGGCACGGCGCCGGCGATCGCACCGAAGTAGGGCACCACCACCAGCAGGGCCGAGAGCACGGCGAAGAAGATCGCGAAGTCGAGCCCGATGATCGTCAGGCCCACGTAGGTGAGGACCCCGGTGATGAGCATGTCGATGACCACGCCCTCCATCCACCCGATCCATGACTCGCGCACGCGGGCGAGAACGTGGCGCACGTGCTCCCGCCGGGCCGGCGGAGCCAGGCTCACCAGGCCGTTCACGAGCGGCTCCGGGCGCACCGCCATGTAGTAGGCGGTGATCAGGATCAGGATCAGGGCGCCCACCACGCCGGCCACGCTCAGGCCGATGGAGGTGATCGGGCCCGATCAGCTTGCCGGGATCGTCCGTGTAGTTCTGGAACCAGTCCTGAACGCGGTCCCCCACCTCGCTCGGCTCGCTCCCCACCACGTCCCCGATCCGCCCCTCGAGGTCCTTGACGATGCCCGGCACGTCGTCCACGAACTGTTCGGTCTGATCCACGAACGGCGGGATCAGGAGATAGATCACCAGCGCGAGACTGAGAGGCTGCCGAGCAGAGCCACGAGCACGCCCAGCGGCGCGGGGCACGTGCCAGCGCTCCAGGTAGGTGGCCGCCGAGGACAGCGGGATGGCGATCACGATCGTCATCAGCACCGCCAGCATCAGCGTCGCGAGCTGACGGAACAGGAGGCCGAACAACAGCAGGCCCGCGGCCAGCAGAACGGCTCGATAGGCCAACTGCGGAGCTGTGCCCTCGCCGTTCATCGGGCGTCTACGAGGTTACCCGCGCCCCGGGCGGGCGCCAGGGTGGCGCCCGCCGGAGAGGATCGATCAGGTCTTGCGCTCGAGGTCGGAGACCTCGGCGGCCTTCTCCTCCACCCGGTTCTGGGCGTCGTCGAGCTTCTCCTTCGCCTCGCCCTTCTTCTCCTCGCGCGCGCCCTCGCGGCGCAGCGACGAGTCGCCCGCGATGTCCCCCGCGGCCTTCTTTGCGCGGCCAGTGATCTTGTCGATGATGCTCACGGTCCAGTACTCCTAGTTCGGGTCCTCGTTGTGAGTACCCCCCTCGGGCCGGGGGAAACCGAAGATCCCCGCCGCAAACACGTGTAGCTTGCCCGCATGACGAACGACGAGGCGCATCGCCTCGCGCGTGAGAAGGGGGTGTCGCGGCCCCTCTACGCACTCGTCCGGGCGTTCGTGAAGCCGGCGCTCCGCACGTACTTCCGGATGCACGTCTCCGGACGGGAGCACGTGCCCAGCGAGGGCGCGGCGATCGTGGCCCCGAATCACAAGAGCTTCTGGGACTCGTTCTTCGTCGCGGTGTGCACGCGGCGCCACCTGCGGTTCATGGCGAAGACGGAGCTGATCGAGGCGCGCTACGGGCGGCTGCTCGTGCGCCTGGGGGCCTTCCCGGTGCGGCGCGGCGAGGCGGACGAGGACGCGCTGGAGACCGCGCGAACGGTGCTCCGGCAGGGCGGCCTGCTGGCCCTCTTCCCCGAGGGCACGCGCATCCGCGACCCGGAGGAGCTCGGTCATCCCCGGCGGGGAGCGGGACGCCTGGCGCTGGAGGAGGGAGCGCCGCTCGTGCCCGCGGCCATCACCGGCACGGAGAAGCTCTTCCTCGGCCCCATCCCCAAGCCCCGCCGGGTGCAGGTGGCGTTCGCGCCGCCGATCGAGGTGTCCGAGCTGGCGGTGACGCCCGAGGGCGCCACCGAGGTGGTGGAGGGCATGCTGTGGCCCGAGGTGGAGGGTGAGTACCGGCGCCTGCGCTCCCGCCCGACGGTGATCGCGGCGGCGCTCACCGCGCTCGGTGTCGGCGGCGGCGTGCTCGCACAGCGGCGCGGAGTCCTGTCCCGGCGCAAGAAGTCGAAGCTGCCCTGGAAGCGCTGATCGGTGCTCCAGGCGAGCATCGACGTCATCCGGACGGCGTACGACGCGTACAACCGCGGCGACCTCGACGTGCTGATCGACCAGTTCTCGGAGGACGCCGAGATGGAGGTCGCCACGCTCGGGCAGACCCACCGCGGCCGGGCCGCGATCCGGAGGTCCTTCGAGGACTTCTTCGAGGTGGTGGAGGCGGCCCACACCGATCCGCTGGAGTTCGTCGAGCAGGGCGGCGCCGTGGTGGTTCCGGTCAGGCTGGGGGGGCGCCTGCGGCATACGGGTATCACCGAAGACATGCTGCCCACGGAGATGGTGCATGTCTTCGAGGTGCGCGACGGCCTGATCGTCTGGAACTACATCTGCACCGAGAGGGACGACGCCGTGAGGGCCGCGAGCCTGCGGACGTAGGGAGGCCGCACGCACCGGCCGCGTCCGCGAGGTGGGCTAGGTTCGCGGGATGCGCCTGATCGTCGCCCGCTGTGAGGTCGTGTACACCGGCCGGCTGAATGCCGTGCTGCCGGAGGCCCTTCGGCTGCTGATGCTCAAGCAGGACGGCTCGGTGATGGTGCACGCCGACTCCGGCGGGTTCAAGCCGCAGAACTGGATGACGCCGCCCACCGTGATCGAGGAGGAGGAGGGCCTGATGGTGGTGCGCAAGCGCGCCGGGGCCTCCGAGGACCGGCTCGAGATCCGCATCGCCGAGGTGGTGTCGGACGTGTCGCACGACATGGGCGAGGCCGCGGCGCTCGAGAAGGAGGGCGTGGAGCGCGAGCTGCAGGAGCTGCTGGCGGACCAGCCCGAGCGCTGCGCCGAGGGGCTGCGGCTCGTGCGCCGCGAGTGGCCCACGGACATCGGGCCGGTGGACCTGATGTGCCGCGACCCGGAGGACGAGTTCGTGGCCGTGGAGATCAAGCGCGCTCGGCACGATCGACGCGGTGGAGCAGCTCACGCGCTACCTGGAGCGGATCTGCACCGAGCCGAGCTTCGGCCGCTGCCGCGGGATCCTCGCCGCGCAGTCGATCAAGCCCCAGGCCCGGGTCCTGGCCGAGTCCCGCGGAATCGACTGCGTGGAGGTGGACCTCCACGTCCTGCGCGGCGAGCGCGAGCCGGACCTGACTCTCTTCGCCGGTAGACGCTCTACCGACGGGCAGGCGAGCGGGCAGCTCGAACCCGCGCGCCTCGCAGCCCTTCTCGATCTCGGCTCACCACGGTCTCCACCACCTTCACGCGGGCCCAGCGCTTCGAGTCCGCCTCCACCAGCTGCCAGCGTGCGAACGGCGGGTTCGTGCGGGCCAGCATGTCCTCCACGGCCAGGGTGTACTCCGCGCCGCTTCTCCCGGTTGCGCCAGTCGTCGGGGGTGAGCTTCCACGCCTTCAGCGGATCCTTCTCGCGGGCCTTGAACCGCTTGAGCTGCTCCTCGTCCGAGATGTGC
Source organism: uncultured Thermoleophilaceae bacterium (assembly GCA_963752455.1). Classification (GTDB taxonomy): domain Bacteria; phylum Actinomycetota; class Thermoleophilia; order Solirubrobacterales; family Thermoleophilaceae; genus JACVRW01. The sequence goes on along the minus strand of CAVVYE010000022.1, from coordinate 35,846 downwards.
AGCCAGAACTTGACCAGGATCATCCCCTCGTCGGCGAGGGATCGCTCCAGGCCCACGATCTCGTCGTAGGCTCGCTCCCACTCCTCCTGGGTGGCAAAGCCCTCCACCCGCTCCACGAGCACCCGTCCGTACCAGGAGCGGTCGAACACGCTCATCCCGCCCCACCCGGGAAGCTTGGGCCAGAAGCGCCACAGGAAGTGGTGGCGCTTCTCGTCCGGGGTGGGAGCCGCGAACTGGGCCACCCGCACGTGCCGGGGGTCGAGCGGCTCCACCAGGCGCTTGAGCGCGCCGCCCTTGCCCGAGGCGTCCCAGCCCTCGAACAGCACGCACACCGGCGGGCCGATCCGCCCGTCCTCGCCGTCGAGCTTCCCGCCGAGCGCCAGGCGCACGGCGAGCAGCCGCTCCTGCGCCGCCTTCAGGCGTGCGGCGGCCTCGTCCTTGCTCAGGTCGAGCGACAGGTCGAGCTCGTCGAGGCGGCCCACGGCTCAGCCCGCCCGCGGCTTCGGCCATGATCGCGGCCAGCTCGTCCAGCCGCGCCTCGGTGCTCTCGGCGTCGGCCGAGCGCACGAGGATCAGAGCGCGGTCCACCCCCGCCTCGCGCAGCCGGTTGAGCGCGCGCACCTCCGGCTTGGCCGCGAAGAGGGTCACCGGGATCGGCTCGCGGCCCGCGTCGGCGGCCCGCTGCTGGAGGTCGGCGATCCGCCCGGCGAGGATCTCGGGCGTGCCCACCACGTTCGGCATCCACTCGTCCCCGTAGCGCACCACCCGGTTGAGGGCGCCGTCGCTCATGCCGCCCACCAGCACCGGCGGGTGCGGCTTGGTCACCGGCTTCGGCCACGACCAGATCGGGTCGAAGTCCACGTGGCGCCCGTGGTACTCCGCCTCGTCCTCGGTCCAGATCGCCTTCATCGCCTCCACCCGCTCGCGCATCAGCCCGAAGCGGGTGTCCGGGTCGGTGCCGTGGTCGCGCATCTCCTCGAGGTTCCAGCCCGCCCCCACCCCGAACAGCACACGGCCGTTCGAGATCTGGTCGAGGGTGGCCACCTCCTTGGCCATGACGATCGGGTCGCGCTGGATCACGAGCACCACGCCGAAGCCGAGCTTCAGCCGCTCGGTCACCGCCGCCACGGACGCGAGGCTCACGAACGGGTCGAGGGTGTGGCTGTACTCCGGCGGGAGCTCGCCGCCGGCCGGATAGGGCGTCTCCCGGCTCACCGGGATGTGCGTGTGCTCGGGAAAGAAGAGCGACTCGAACCCGCGCTCCTCGGCCAGCCGCCCCAGGTCCGCGGGCTGGATCGACCAGTCGGTGGAGAAGGTGCACAGGCCCACCTCCATCAGGCCGCGTCCCAGCGAACCGGCAGGCGATGGAGCCCGTAGATCCCGGTGATGGTGTCGAGCTCGGGCTCGCCGTCCAGCGCCAGCCCGGTCATGCGCGACGGAAGGAACGCCAGCGCCTCCTGAAGCTCGGCGCGCGCGATGTTCGCACCGAGGCAGTAGTGCACGCCCGCGCCGAAGGTGAGCGGCCTGCCCTCGTCGCGCTCGGCCGTGATGTCGAAGCTCGAGCAGGTCCTCGTCCCCGTCGCGGTTCCCGGTGAAGGCGCAGACCATCACCACCGTGCCCTCGGGGAAGGTCACGTCCCGGTACTCCACGTCCTCGACCATGATGCGCGCGGTGAACGGCGTGATCGGCTCGTAGCGCAGCACCTCCTCCACCGCCTGCGGGGCCAGCTCGGGACGCTCGGCCAGGAGCTGCCACTGGTCGGGATGGGCGGCGAACAGGCGCATGGCGTGCGTGAGCTGCGACTGCGTGGTGTCCACCCCGCCCACGAGCACGTTCAGCACGAGGTTCATGCACTCCACGTCGGAGAGCGTGTCGCCCTCGGCCTCGGCGGCCAGGAGGGTGGACACCAGGTCGTCGCGCGGGTCGCCGCGCCGCGCCGCCAGCATCCCCTCGCACCATTCGTAGAACTCGCTCACCGCGCGCTCGATCCGGGCGCGGTCGGCGATCAGGCTCGGCGGGTCGAACTGCCGCTGGATCCAGTTCGACCAGTCGTGCAGCCGCGGCGCGTCCTCCAGCGGCGCCCCCATCACGGTGGCGATGGTGAGCGAGGGGTAGGGCTTGGCGAAGTCGGCCACGAACTCGCAGCGCCCGGCGTCCTCCACGCCCTGCCCAGAGCTGCTCCAGGAAGTCCGCGCATCGCGGGGCGCCAGCGGTCGGCCGAGCGCGGCGTGAAGGCCGGGTTCACGAGGTTCCGCAGGCGGCGGTGGGCGTCGCCGTTGATGTGGAGGATGTTGCGGCGCATCTCCTCGTAGAGCGGGCCGTCCTCCACCTCGAACAGCTCGGCGATCTTCATCCCCGGGAAGGTCGCGCTCTTCGTGCGCAGGAAGAACGCCGCCGACTCGCGATCGAGCACGAAGTAGCCGAGATCGGACTTCACGAGCCACGACTCGCCGGGCCAGATCGATCATGGTCCGGTGAAAGCGCTCGCCCCTCAGCTCGGTGTCGAGGTAGTCGAACTCGGGGAGCCGGAGCTCGGCGACCGCAGCCATTGCTGAACCGTAACGCGTGGCGCTAGTCTCGATCTCACCATGAGTTTCCTCACTGAGGCGCAAGACCGCCATGCCCACCCCCGAGGACGCCCTGCCCGGCCGGGAGCAGCGGATCGCGGTGCCGTCGAGCCACTTCGTGCTCGGCACTCCGCTCGAGCCGCCGTTCCCCGAGGGCACCGAGCGCGCGATCTTCGGCATGGGCTGCTTCTGGGGCGCCGAGCGCGACTTCTGGGAGGCGGACGGCGTGTACACCACGGCCGTGGGCTACTCCGGCGGGTACACGCCCAACGCCACCTACGAGGAGGTGTGCTCCGGGCGCACCGGGCACAACGAGGTGGTGCTGGTGGTGTACCGGCCCTCCGACATCTCCTACGACGAGCTGCTCCGCCGCTTCTGGGAGGGCCACGACCCCACTCAGGGGATGCGCCAGGGGAACGACGTCGGCACGCAGTACCGCTCCGGCATCTACACCTTCTCCGAGGCCCAGCGCGAGGCCGCCGAGGCATCGCGCGCGCTGTACGGCGAGCGCCTCAAGGCGCCGGCCATGGCGAGATCACCACCGAGATCGAGCCCGCGGGCGAGTTCTATTACGCCGAGGACTACCACCAGCAGTACCTCGCGAAGAACCCGGGCGGGTACTGCGGGATCGGCGGCACCGGAGTGTCCTGCCCGGTGGGCGTCGCCGGCGTCTGACGCCGGCCGGACCGCCGCTCAGCCGGCGGCGAGCAGGTGGCCCATCAGCCGCACGCGGGCGTCCGCGTGGTCGGGCCAGCGGTCGGGATCGGGATCCCACCACTCCCACTCGTCGTGCTCGGCGTCGGGCACGGGCTCGCTGGTGTCGTCCACGGTGGCCATCCCCACCACCATCGCCATGCTGTTGGGCAGCGCCACCAGCGCCTCGATGCTCAGGTGGCGCGGCTCCAGCCGCCACTCCTCCTGGAGCTCCCGCGGCAGCGTCTCGGCCGGGCTCTCGCCCAGGTCCACCGCGCCGCCCGCGCCCAGCGCCCAGCGGCCGGCCCAGGTGGACACCCACTCGGCGCGGCGTCCGGCGAGCCACCGGCCGTCCTCGGTGCGCACCGCACAGAGCGCGGTGAGGCTGGCCGAGGCATCGCCCTCCACCAGGCGCAGGGCCCAGCGCGAGGGCTGTAGCTCCAGGGCCAGCCCGCCATCGTGCTGGTCGAACGAGGCGAGCCGGGTGGCCATTCCGTCGTGCGCGGGCGAGCCGCGATCGCGAAGCGCGCTCACCGCCTCGTCGGCCTGCCGGTCGAGCTCACCGGGCGGCTCGTAGGCCTCCTCGATCCAGCTGACCTTCACCTGCGCCCGGCTGCCAGGGCCCGCGGGCGAGCACCCCGGGACGTCGCCAGGACGGGCGGCCGGCGTCGCTCACGCGCCGAGCTCCTCGCGGAGCGCCCTGAGCTCCTCGCGCACCTCCGCGAGTGCGGTCTCGAGGCGCTCCACGCGCTCGGCTCAGGCCGTCGGGAGCCGGCGCCGGCTCGGAGCCGGGGGCACGTCGGCCGCGCGCGGCTCGCCGGCCGCCGCCGGCGCACCATCCACGCCGCCGAGCAGCTGCTCGTACCGCTGCTCGCGCTGCCCCGGGCGGCGCGGCAGCAGCCGAACGAGGCCGCGTTCCTCGAGGCCGCCGATCAGGGGCTCGAGCTCACCGTCGCCGAAGCGGTGCAGGCGCTCGGTGCGCGCGCGCAGCTCCCCCGGTGTCTGCGCGCCGCGGAGCATCAGCACCGCGAGCACGGCCAGCTCGGGGTCGGACAGGCCGAGGGTCTCGCCCACGAGGTGGCGGTACTTCATGGACCGGCCGCTCGACCAGCTGGCCAGCCGGGTCCAGCGCCGCTGCCCGAGCCGCTCCAGCGCCCCGCGAACCTCGGGCTCCGAGTAGTCCACCACCGGGTCGCGATTGGTGGACTGATTGCACGCGATGCGGAGCGAGTTGAGCGTCAGGGGGTAGGCGTCGGGGGTGGTGCGCTGCTTCTCGATGAGGCAGCCGAGCACCCGCATCTCCACCGCGTCGGGCTCCACGCGCGAGAGACTAGTCAGACGATCCGGCGAGCCACCATCGACCCGGCCACCACCACCAGCCCGACACCGCCGACGGCTATCGCCCAGAGCACGAGGTCGCCGAGGTAGGCCTCCCAGATCCCGCGCACCACGAGGCTCACGTCGTCTCCCGAGAGAACCCCCCCGCCGTGGGCGTTGGATGCCGCCACCTCCTCGAGCGTGATCACCGCGGCCACCACCACCGCGGCGCCCACCACCAGCGCCAGGCCCACCCGTCCCGCCGCGACGATGCGATCGGGCGCCAGTGCGATCGAGCCCGCCAGGGCCAGCAGGCCCAGGATGAGCAGGATCGGTCCCCAGTCGTCGAGCTCGTCCAGCGCGCGAAGGACATCCGCGCCCTGGCTGGACTCCTGGAGGTCGAGGAGACGAATGCCCGCGGACGCGGGCAACCGGTCCGCGAGCCGGGGAGCGATCCGGTCCAGCTCCGGGCGCACGATCTCGAGCGGGCGCTCCAGCTCGAGCACGATCTCCTGCGGGCGGTCGTCGAAGGCCAGCCGGTTGGTGCGGATCGCCGCCGCGTGGAGAGCCTCGCGGAAGGCCGGCGTCCCGAGCGCGCGGTTCACCCCGGTCTCGATTCGCGGCTGCACGGCGAACGGGCCGGCCACCTGCGAGGCCACCTCGCGGGCCACGGCCTGGCGCACGCCCTCGTCGTCCAGGCTCTGCACCGCGTGATCGGCGAACGCGCGCTCGTCCACGACCTGCTGGCCGAGATAGAGCGACACCCCGCCTACGAGGGTCAGCACCGCCCCCGCGAGGGTCAGCACGATGCTGAGAGACCAGCGTGCTACGCCCGCAGGACCTCGCGCGCCGCCCGCTCACCCGAGCGCACCGCGCCATCCATGTACCCGATCCAGAAGGTCGAGGTCTCGGTCCCGGCCCAGTGCACGCGCCCGACGGGACGTCGCAGCGCGGGCCCGTACTCGTAGAGCACGCCCGGGGCGGTGTAGCCCACCGGGCAGCCGCGCGTCCAGACCTCCTGGCTCCAGTCCTGCTCGAAGTACTTCTTCGGCTTCAGGGCCGCGGCGCCGTAGTAGTCGGCGAGGTTGCTTGAGCACGGCCTGGCGGCGAGCCGCGGCCGAACGCCCCGACCAGGTGCGGGCGTCGTGCCCGCCGACGAACCCCAGCATCACGCCCGGCGTGCCGCTGCGGGGGCTGGCGTCGAAGGTGGTGCGCGCGGGCCCCACGTCGGCCACCGCCTGCCCGGAGAGCTCGGCGTCGCGCCAGAAGGCCTTGTCGTAGATGGCCTCGGCCTTGACCAGGGTGCCCTGGGGGATGCGCTGAATCAGCTGAGCTCGCTTCGACGGCAGCTTCGGGTGGTACTCGATCTCAGCGGTGAGCGTGGGCGGGATGGCCACGATCGCACGCCGCGCGTGCACCACCAGGCCGTCCGCCTCCACGGTCACGCGGCCGTTGTGCTGGCGGATCGACTTCACCGGCACGCCCAGCTCCACGCGGTGCTTGCCGAGCGCCTTGGCCATCCGGATCGAGATCAGCTGCGTGCCGCCCTCGAGCCGGCTCTCCTGCGCGCCGCCCGGCGTGCTGATGAGGCGCATGAGGTTGCCCGGGTTCTTCTCGTTGCCCGCGGCGGCGATGTAGAAGAGCACGTAGAGCAGCGAGAGGTCACGCGGCTCGGCGCCCCAGTTCGGCTGCACCGCGGTCTCGAAGACCTTCCTGCCGCTGGCGGTCTTGAGGTTGGCCTGCGACCAGGTCTCGAGCGTCTGCGAGTCGAACTCGGCCGCGCGCGGCGAGCTCCAGGGTGCCTCGACGCCCACCTGGGCGGCCAGCTCGTCGAGCGCGAGCAGCGCGCCGAGATCGGCCTGGACGCCCGGATCGGGCGGCAGCCCGTCGGCCGGGTAGAGCGTGCGCACCCCGCCGAGGAACTGCACGTTCTGGCCCTCGTTGTAGGTGGGGAAGATCTTGATCCCGAGCGACTTGATCAGTGCGAGCACGCGGTCCTGGGTGGGGCCCACGAACGCGGCGCCCAGATCGGCCACCTCGCCGTGGCCCACGTTCTTGCTCCACGTGCGGCCGCCCACCCGCTCGCGCGCCTCCATCACGATCACGGACCGGCCCCTGCGCCTGAGCGCCCGGGCGGCGGTGAGCCCCGCGATGCCCGCGCCCACGATCACCACGTCGGCCCTGCGGGTGCGCACGCGATGCCGCGCGCGCTTGGCTTCGGCCGCCGCGGGCAACTCCGGCCGCCACGGCGCCCGACCGCCCCGGCGCCGAGCACCTGCCGTCTGGTCACGTGCGACTTGGCCACGAGACGCGAGCCTACGTCATCACGGCGCGGAGCACATCACCTTCACGTCCTCGAGCGTGAATCGCCCGTGGTCCGTGCCCAGGCCCTGGGCCACCAGCGCCGCCGTGGCGCAGCCCATCCGGGCGGCGGCGCCCCGGTCGAGGCCGAGACCGGTGCCGCGCAGGAAGCCGGCCGAGAAGGCGTCGCCGCATCCGGTGGTGTCCACCACCTCCACCGAGAAGGCGGGCACGGCCAGCGCTCCGTCCGCGTCCACCACGAGCGCGCCCTCGCGCCCCACGGGTCGCGGCAACGCAGCCCACCCCCCGCTCGAGCAGCCGCCGGCAGCCGTCCTCGAGGTCCGTGGCCCCGGTGAAGCCCAGCACCTGCTCGTCGTTGGGCAGCAGGAAGTCGAGGCTCCGGAAGCGCGGGGGCGATCCATTCGAGCAGGCCCGGATCGCCCGGCGCCAGGATGTCGGCCGATGTGGCGACTCCGTGGGCGCGCGCGTGCGCGAGGATCCCCGCGGCGGCCTCCCCGCCCATGAACTCGGGCCCGCCGAGGTGCAGGTGGGTGGCCCGCTCCACCTCGCCGAGCGGAGCGTCGGCCGCGCCGTAGGTTCCGTTGGCCCCGATCACGTGGAAGGCCGGGCGGTCGCCGTTCGGCCTGATGGGCAGCACGCTCGGCGAGGTCTGAACGTCGCTCCGGCGCAGGAGCAGCGAGGTGTCCACGCCGTCGCGCTGGAGCAGCGAGAGCAGCATGTCCCCCAGGGCGTCCTCGCCCACCGCCCCCGCCGAGCGCACCTCGGCGCCCAGCTTGGCCAGGACGAGCGCGGTGCCGCCCGCCGCTCCCGCGGCGGTCATGCGGATCTCGTCCACCAGCTCGCCGCCCTGGCCCTCGGGAATCACGTCCACCGGGCGGGCGAGCACGTCCAGCACGTGCACTCCCATGGCGATCGCCCTCACGCCTGCGACCTCCTCGCTCCGCGCCGCGCACGGCGCCGTACCCGCGCTCCATCACCGCGGCCAGGACGGCCTGCAGGTCCTCGTCGCTGAGCGTCCGCGGCGGGCCCAGCGTGGCCGCGCGCCAGTAGACCGTGCAGGCCCACTCCAGCAGGCGCGCGAGCTCCAGCGCGGCCGGCACGTCGGCCCCGTGCACCAGCGCTCCGTGGTTGGCCATCAGGGCGGCGGTCTTGCCCTCGAGGGCCTCCACCACGAGCGCGGCCAGCTCGGGTGTGCCGAAGGTCGCGTAGGGCGCCACCCGAACCGATCCGCCCAGGGCGAGCATCGCGTAGTGCACGCTCGGCAGCTCGTCGATCACGCACGAGAGGGCGGTGGCCACGGGCGAGTGGGTGTGCACCACCGCGCCGGTGTCGAAGCGCCGGTAGACGCTCAGATGGAGGCCGAGCTCGGAGGTGGGCTCGAGCTCGCCCGCCACCAGCGCGCCGTCGAGATCCACCACGCTCACCTGATCGGCGCGGAGCTCGGCCAGCACCGCTCCCGTCGGGGACACGGCGATCAGGTCGCCGTTGCGCGCGCTCAGGTTGCCGGACGTGCCCAGGACGAGGCCCTCGGCCGCCAGCGCCCGGGCGGCGCCGGCCAGCTGCTCTCGTTCGCGGGCCAGGGGGGCTTCGGACACGCCGGGAGCGTATTCCCCGGGCGCCCACGGGTACGCTCCGCCGGTGCCGCCGGGACCGCGCGCCGCCGCCGTGATCGCCCTTGCGGCCGTCGGCCGCGCTCGCGGGCGCGGCGTCCGCGCCGGCAGCCGCCGGCCCTCCGCTCCAGGCGGGTGCGGCGCGCGCGGACATCACGCCCCCGACGGGCTACATCATGCTCGGCTGGGCCCGCGGCGACGCCCGCATCACCGGCCAGCACACGCGGCTCTACGCGAAGGCGCTGGTGCTGCGCCGTGGCTCGCGCAAGCTCGCGCTCGTGTCGATGGACCTGAACATGGTGGCCGGCGGCATGGTCCAGGAGGCCGCCCGCCGTGTGCGGGACCTGGGCCTCCGCGAGCAGGACGTGATCGTGCAGGCCACGCACACGCACGCCGGGCCCACCGGGTACTCGAACTTCCTCTTCAAGGACCGGGCGTTCCCCACCCCGTCCGCCCCGACGCGCCCAGGCATCCGAGCCCGACCCGCGCCTGTACGCATTCATGGTGCGACGGCTGGCGCTGGCCATTCGCCGGGCCGATGCTCGCCTGCGCCCCGCCGCGGCCGCGTGGGGCCACACCGAGCTACGCGGGGTCACCCGCAACCGCTCGATCGAGGCGCATCTGGCCGACCACGGCATCGAGCGCTCGTACGGCGCGGGCCGGGCGGACGAGGATCCGGTGGGCGCCGGCCACGCGATCGACGCCAACGTGGATCTCCTCCGCGTGGACGCGGTGGGACGCGCCGGACGCTCCCCGATCGGAGCCTGGGCGGTGTTCGCGAATCACGGGACGGTGGACAAGGCCACCTTCCCCTTCTACAACGGCGACCACGTGGGCGTGGCCCAGCGTGCGGTGGAGGCCGCGCTGCGCCGCGGCCGCAACGCCCCGGTGCTCGTGTACGGCAACGGCGACGCCGGCGACGTGTCCGCGGGCCTCGACCGCTCCGGCCCGGCGGCCGCGGAGGGCGTGGGCCGCCGCGAGGCGAGGGCCATGCTCTCGGCCTGGCGCACGCGCGGGCCGCGACCTCCACCGGCGGCCGGCGATCGACATGCGCTGGACGCGCGTGTGCTTCTGCGGGCAGGCCACGCCGTTCGGGCGGCTCGCCGGCTTCGCCGTGTTCGGGCGCTCGTACCTCACCGGCTCCGAGGAGGGCCGCGGACCTCTCTTCGACGCCACGGACGAGGTGCTCGAGGGCCAGCGGCTGGCCGCTCCGGTGGAGCCGCAGGGACTCAAGATCCCCGCGCTCACCGACTCCGACCGCACCCTCGAGCCCATCGGCGGTGCCGCTCAGCGCGGCCCGCATCGGGAACCGGGTGATGCTCACCGTGCCGGGCGAGATGACCGTGGAGCTCGGCCGGCGGGTGCGGGCGTCGGCCCGCGCCGCGCTGTCCGGCTCGGAGCTGAGGCACGTGGTGGTGGCCGGGTACGCGAACGAGTACGTGTCCTACCTCACCACCCCGGAGGAGTACGCCGCCCAGCACTACGAGGGCGGCACCACGGTCTACGGGCCGGCCAGCGGCCCCTTCCTCACCGCGGCGCTCGCGGATCTGGCGGGCCGGCTCGGGTCGGGGGCGCCCCCGCCGCCCGCGTACCCCTTCGATCCCACGCGCGGGCTGCGCCCGGACGGGCCCGGCTATCCGGCCGGGGCTCCCGCCGGCCGGATCACGCGCCAGCCACGAGCCGCCGCTCGACTCCACCGGGCCGAGCTCCGCTGGCGCGGAGGGGCCGACGGCCTCGACCGCCCGCTCGACCGGGCGTTCGTCGACGGTCCAGCGCCTCGGACCCGGCGGGTGGACGAGCGTGGACGACGACCGTGGCCTGCGGATCCTCTGGCGCGTCGACGACGACCGTCCGCAGGAGCTCGGGATCCCGGTGCTCCGGCCCGGGCGCCGCGGCACCTACCGGGCCTGGTGGGAGGCGCCGCTCGGAGCCCCGGCCGGGCCGCTACCGCTTCGTGGTCAGCGCCACGCGCTACCGCCTCGTCTCGCGGCCCTTCCGGGTGCTGCCCTCGCGCGCGCTGCGGGTCACGGCCCGTCGCGGCGCCGGGGCACGCGTTCGCTCGTGCTGCGCTACCCGGCGGCGGTGCCCGAGCGCGACCTCACCGCCCGGCCGCGCCGGGCGAGGGGCGGGGTCATCCGCGTGCTCGTGCGCGGCCGCCCGCGCACCCTGCGCATCCCCGGGAGCGGGCGCGTCCACATCCGGGGGCAGCGGCCTGAGGGTCGAGCGGGGGGCGGCGCGCGACGCGTACGGGAACACGAACGCGCGCACGCTGCGGGTGCCGTGATCCGCAACCGGATCCCCACCCCCGGGATGACCGGGGAGGAGCTGCGGGCCGAGGCCGCGGCTCGTTCCCGGGCCGGCCTGCAGCGGCGGCGCGAGTCCATCCTCGTGAGCGCCCGCCCGATCCTCCACACCGCGGTGGCCGCGTCGCTCGCCTGGCTCGTGGCCACCGAGGTCCTCGGTCACGATCGCCCCTTCTTCGCTCCCGTCGCCGCCGTGGTCACGCTGGGCCTGAGCCTGGGCCAGCGCCGCCGCCGCGCCGTGGAGGTGGCCTTCGGCGTGGCACTCGGGATCCTCGTGGCCGACCTGCTCGTCTTCGTGATCGGCACCGGCACATGGCAGATCGCGGTGGTCACGGCGCTGGCCATGGGCGCGGCGCTGCTGCTGGGCGGCGGTCCGCTCGTGGTGTCCCAGGCGGCCACCTCCGCCGTGCTGGTCACGACGCTCCAGCCGCCCGACGGTGCCATCTCGCTCTCGCGGTTCCTGGACGCGCTGGCCGGGGGAGCCTCGGCGCTGGTGGTGGCCACCCTGCTCCTGCCCGTGGACCCCGCGCATGTCGTGCGCCGGGCGGTGGAACCGGTGCTCGACGCGCTGGCGCTGGCGCTCGACACGGTGGCCGACGCCCTGGAGAAACGCGATCCGGACCTGGCCGAGGAGGCGGTGCTGCAGGCTCGCGCGATCGTGCTCTCCACGCCGCGCCAGGCCCTGGCGGCGGCGCGCGAGAGCACGCCGCTCACGCTGCACCGTGCGCGCAACCGGCGCGCCGTGGATCGCTTCGCCGAGATCGTGGCGGCGCTCGAGCTCGCGGTGAACAACGTGCGCGTGCTGGCCCGCGGGGGAGCGCGTGCGCTCGCCCTCGGGGACGCCACCCCGCCGCAGCTGGTCTCGGCGCTGCGCAGCCTGGCTCGGGCTGTTCGCGCCCTGGACGAGGATGACCGGGAGGCGGTGCACGAGGCGGCGCTCAGCGCGGCGCGGGACGCCAACGCCGTGCTCCAGCAGACCGGCAACATGTCCGCCATCCACATGGTGGGCCAGCTGCGCTCCATCTCCGTGGACCTGATGCGGGCGGCGGGGGTGGAGCACGCCGAGGCGGTGTCGGGCGTCAGGGAGGGCGTCCCCGCCCCCGGCGGCTGAGCACATGCCCGAGCTTCCCGAGGTGGAGAGGGCGCGCGAGGTGATCGAGGACGGCGCGCTGGGACGCCGGATCGCCGCGGTGGACGACGCCGACACCTGGGTCTGCCGTCCCCACGCCCCGGGCGAGATCGCCGCCGCCCTCGTGGGCGCGACCCTGGAGCAGGCCCACCGGCGGGGCAAGGCGATGTGGGTGGACACCGACCACGGACCGGTGCTGGGCCTTCACCTCGGGATGTCCGGGCACATGATCGTGGACGGGCGCCACTCGGACCGGGGCTGGGATCGCTTCACGCTCCGCTTCGAGGACGGCGGCTCGCTGGCGCTGCGGGACAAGCGCCGGCTCGGGCGCGTGGTGCTCGACCCCGACCTCTCGCGCCTGGGACCGGACGCCGCCGAGGTCACCCGCCGCGACTTCGCCGATCGGGTGGGCCGGGGACACGCGCCGCTCAAGGCCCGCCTGATGAACCAGTCGGTGATCGCCGGCGTGGGCAACCTCCTCGCCGACGAGACCCTGTGGCGTGCCGGGCTCTCACCGCTGCGGGAGGCCGGCTCGCTCTCACCCGAGGAGCTCGACCGGTTGCGGCGCGCGCTGCGCGCGGCCACACGGCGCGCCGTCAGGCGCGGGGGCGTGCACACCGGCGACCTCATTCCCCACCGCGGTCCGGGCGGGCACTGCCCGAACTGCGGGGCCGCGCTGGTGCGCGACACGGTGGGCGGGCGCACCACATGGTGGTGCCCGGTGGATCAGCCGCCATAGGCCTTGCCTCTCCCGCCCTACTCGGTGGTAGGTTACCGTCGGTAACCATGTCTGAGAGCGCCCTCCAGGTCACGGACTTCCAACACGGGCGTGTTCCCCGGGCGGTGCGCGAGCGCCAGTTGCTCGAGCTGGCCGAGGAGCTGTTCGCGGAACGCGGCTACGCCGGCACCTCCATGGATGAGCTCTGCCGTCGCGCCGGCGTGACCAAGCCCGTGGTGTACGAGCTGTTCGGGAGCAAGGACGGCCTCTTCCGCGCTTGCCTCGAGGGCTCCGCGTCCCACCTGGCCCGGGTCATCACCGAGGCCGTGCGCGCGCAGTCGGACCCCGAGGCCAAGCTGCGCGCCGGGGGCGAGGCCTTCCTGCGCTTCGCGGCCGACCACCGGGTGGCCTGGGAGGTGCTCTTCGGAACCGGCGAGGGACGCTTTGCCGGCGAGGCCGACGCCATCCGCGAGCAACAGGCCGCTGCTGCTGCGCGGGCTGCTGGCCGAGACGGCGGCGCCGGGCATCGACCCGCGGCAGCTGGACGCCTTCGCCCACGCGATCAACGGCGCCTACGAGGCCCTGGGGCACTGGGCCTCGGACCAGCCCGATCTTCCGCTCGAAACCCTCGCCGACTGGCTCGTATCCCTTCTCGCACCCGGCCTACGGAGCTTCACATGACCCACCACCGCATCGCGATCATCGGCACCGGCTTCTCCGGGCTGGGCATGGCCATCCGGCTGAAGCAGGAGGGCGAGCAGGACTTCGTGCTGCTGGAGCGCGCGGGCGAGGTGGGCGGCACCTGGCACGTGAACACCTACCCCGGCTGCCGCTGCGACGTGCCCTCCCACCTCTACTCCTTCTCCTTCGCGCCGAACGCGGAGTGGTCGAGCACCTTCTCGCCCCAGCCCGAGATCCTGTCCTACCTGAAGGGCTGCGCCGAGCGCTACGAGCTCCTCCCCCACGTGCGCTTCCACACCGAGGTGACCGGCGCGGCGTGGGACCCGGACTCCGGGTTCTGGCGGATCTCCACCAACCAGGGCGAGCTCACCGCCGAGGTGCTGATCTCGGGTCAGGGCGGCCTGAGCGAGCCGCAGCTGCCGGACATCCCGGGCATCGAGAGCTTCGAGGGCACCACCTTCCACTCCGCGCGCTGGAACCACGATCACGATCTCACCGGAGAGCGCGTGGCGGTGATCGGCACGGGCGCCTCGGCGATCCAGTTCGTGCCCCAGATCCAGCCCAAGGCCGGGAAGCTCCACGTGTTCCAGCGCACCGCGCCGTGGGTCATGCCCCATTCGCGCGCGACGCCTCAGCCATCGCGAGCGACGTCTCTTCCGGCGGCTGCCCGCGGCACAGCAGGCCGTGCGTGCCGCCATCTACTGGGGGCGCGAGGCGTTCGTCGTGCTGTTCCGCCACCCGCGGTTCGGAAAGCGGGTGGAGCGGATCGCGCTGCGGCACCTTCACTCGCAGGTGAAGGACCCCGAGCTGCGCAGCAAGCTGAAGCCGAACTTCGCCATCGGCTGCAAGCGCATCCTGCCCAGCAACGAGTGGTATCCCGCGCTCGCCCAGCCCAACGTGGAGGTGGTGACCGACGGGATCCGCGAGGTGCGCCCCCACTCGATCGTCACCGCCGACGGCACCGAGCGCGAGGTGGACACGATCGTGTTCGGCACGGGCTTCCACGTGACCGACATCCCGATCGCCGGACATGATCCGCGGGCGCGACGGCCGCACGCCTGGCGGAGGTGTGGAACGGGAGCCCCGAGGCCTACCTCGGCTCCACCGTGGCCGGCTACCCGAACCTCTTCCTGCTCGTGGGCCCGAACACCGCGCCTCGGCCACACCTCGATCGTGTTCATGATCGAGTCGCAGATCAACCACGTGTGGGCCGCCCTGCAGCACGATGCGCCGCCGCGGCGCCACGCGTGGCCGAGGTGCGCCCGGAGGTCCAGCGGGCGTACAACGAGGAGCTGAACCGGATGACGGAGGGCACGGTGTGGGTCACCGGCGGCTGCTCGAGCTACTACATCGACCGCAACGGCCACAACTCCACGCTCTGGCCGACGTTCACCTGGCCGTTCCGGCAGCGCACGCGCGAGTTCGACGAGGCGGCCTACACCTGGATGACGCGCTGCGAAAACCGGCCCGGAAACGCACGAGGCCCCGCCGATCGTGCGGGGCCTCGCCGAGATCTAGATCTTTTCGCGAATTTGACGGGCCGGGAAAGAGCTTTCTACCTGTCGCCACGACTAACGAGGGTCCAAAACCCCCAGCGCGGCTCCTAGTGCTGCGAGCCCGGTGGGTTCCGCCAGGCGGAAAAAGTACCACCGGCAATCCCGCTCGTGCACGGGATTCCCGCGGCGTAATCCCGCAAAAAGCGGACATTTCTTTCGCGCGAGCCGATGTCCAGGGAGTCTCGACCGTGCACACCTCTGCGTCCGGCGTGACCGGCGGGGTACAGGCCGTGCTCCTGACGCCGCAGTGCACTGGCGGCCCTGCTGGTGGGCCTGCCGGAGCTGCCGCTCGAGCGTCGCGGTTGACGGGTTAGGCTTGGCTCCCTTTCCCGCTGCCTGGAGGCTCACTGTGCCCAAGCTCGACCTCACCTTCTCCGCCGGAGCGCTGTCCGACGACGCAAAGCAGGAGCTCCCGGCCCAGCTGGCCGAGGCGATGCTCCGCTGGGAGGGCGCGCCGGACACGCAGTTCTTCCGCTCGATCTCCTGGACCCACGTGCACGAGCTGCCCGAGGGCGCGGCGCACACCGCGGACGGCCCGGCCACCGACAGCCAGTTCGTGGTGGAGGTCACCGTGCCCCAGGGCGCGCTCAGCGAGCGCCGCCGCGGCGGCCTGGTGGACGAGTTCACCAAGCTGGTGGCCTCGGCCGCCGGGCTCGGGGACGACGAGACCTTCCGGGTGTGGGTCATCGTGAACGAGGTGACCGAGGGTCACTGGGGCGCGTCCGGCCAGATCGTGCGCTTCGAGCAGCTGCGCGAGGCGGCGAAGGCCGAGCGCGAGAAGGCCGAGGCTCCGGCCTAGGCGCACCGCCGCCATGACCGAGGAGCGGCCACTGCTCTACGAGACGGACGGGGCGGTGGCCACCCTCACCCTCAACCGGCCGGAGCGGCTGAACGCCGTGACGCCGGCGATGATCGACGAGCTGGACGCGCGCACTGGCGAGAGCGCAGGGCGACCCGGCCATCAGGGTCATCCGCCTGCGGGGCGCCGGCCGTGCCTTCTGCGCCGGGTACGACCTCGACTGGGCGTCCGCCGCGATGCACGAGACGGATACCGCGGGCCCGTGGGACGCGATGGACGACTACGCCAACCTCTCGCGGTTCGTGAACAGCTACATGAGCCTGTGGCGCTCGCCCAAGCCGGTGGTGGCCCAGGTGCACGGCGTGTGCATCGGCGGCGGGTCGGACCTGGCGCTCTGCTGCGACCAGATCGTGTGCGCCAACAGCGCGCGCATCGGCTATCCGCCGGCGCGGATCTGGGGCTCGCCCACCACGGCCATGTGGTTCTACCGCCTGGGCCTCGAGCGGTCCAAGCGGCTGCTCCTCACCGGCGACCCGATGGACGGCCGCCTGGCGGCGCGCTGGGGCTTCGCCACCTCCTCGCACCCGCGCAACGAGCTGGACGACGCGGCCCTGGCCCTGTGCCGGCGCATCGCCCTGATCCCGGCGAACCAGCTCCGGATGATGAAGCTGCTGGTGAACACGGCGGTGGAGCAGATGGGCCTCTCCACCACCCAGGTGATCGGCACCCTGCTGGACGGCTCGGCGCGTCACACGCCCGAGGGGGCGGTGTTCTCCGAGCGCGCCACCCGGGACCTGATGGGCACCATCGCCGCCCGCGACGAGGCCTTCGGCGACTACGCCTTCGGCAAGCGCACCGCGGGAGACTCCCTCGACGACTGGGAGCCGCCCGCGGAGGCCACCGACTGGCTGGCCGCCAGCGAGCAGGACGACGACGCCTAGACGGCGAGCCGCGGACCCCGCTCGAGGTCGAGCAGGGTGCGCTTGCGCTCCAGGCCGCCGCCGTAGCCGGTGAGGGTGCCGTCGGCTCCGATCACGCGATGGCAGGGCACGATCACCGCGATCGGGTTGCGCCCGTTGGCCAGGCCCACCGCGCGCACGGCGGAGGGGTTGCCGATGCTGCGCGCCAGCTCGCCGTAGCTGCGCGTCTCGCCGTACGGGATCTCCCGGAGGGCGCTCCACACCGTGCGCTGGAAGGGGGTGCCCTTCATCTCCAGCGCCACCTCGAAGTCGGTGCGCTCGCCCGCGAAGTACTCGTCCAGCTCGCGACGCACTTCCGGGAACGCGTCATCCTCGCGCCGCCATTCCGGACGCACCGGCATCGGGCGGGGAGCCTCCTGCATGTAGAGCCCGCTGAGCACCTCGCCCTCGCCCACCAGCATGAGCTCGCCGATCGGGCTGTCCACCGTCGTGTACACCGGCCCGGTCTCGTCGGGCCGGCAGCGCTTGCAGGCCCGGAAGCCGGCCTCGCGCGCGGCGGCGACGCTGGGCAGGAACGTCACGTTCTCCCGCTTCGGGCGCCCGGCGCACCCCGGCCGGCAGTAGATGCCGGTGGTCCTCACGCCGCAGATCACCTGCCCGTGGAACGGAGCGCCGCCCGAGCTCACCAGGTCCCATACCTCTTCGAGAGTCTGTTCCGCCTGTGTCACGCCGAGCCTCCTGGGAGTAAGTCCATCATGCCTTGCACCCGTACGAACGACCGCGGGCCTCATTCCGTGAGACGGCCCCCAGGGGTTAGAGTCGCGCCATGGGAGTGATCAAGGGAGACAGAAGCGTCGAGATCGACGCGCCTATGGCGCGCTGCTACGAGATCGCGTCGAACATCGACCAAGCGCCCGAGTGGCAGGGCTCGCTCAAGGACGTGGAGGTGCTCGAGCGCGACGGCCAGAAACGTGCCGAGCTGGTGGAGACCGAGTCCGACGCCAAGGTGAAGACCGTGCGGGCGGTGCTGCGCTTCAGCTACGAACCGCCCTCGGCGATCACCTGGGTGCAGGAGAAGGGCGACACCAAGTCGCTCACCGGCGGCTGGACCTTCGAGGACCTCGGGGGTGACCGGACACGGGCCACCTACTGGCTCGAGGCCGACCCCGGCCGCATGCTCGGGATGCTGCTGCGCGGCCCGGCGGAGTCGCGCGTTCGCGACTTCCTCCTCGGCGACGCCGCGGCCGGGCTGAAGGCCAGGGCCGAGGGCGGCTGATCACGCCGGTGCTCGACCACATCGTGATCGGAGCTTCCGACCTCGAGCGTCGAAGGCGTTCTACGACGCCGCGCTGGTGCCGCTCGGGATGGAGAGGCTGCTCGAGTTCCCGGAGGTCGTGGGCTACGGGATGAACCGCAAGCCCGAGTTCTGGCTCCGGGCGGGCGGAGGGGCCGAGGCCGCGCACGTGGCCTTCGCGGCTCCAGACCGCGCGACCGTGGACGCGTTCCACGCGGCCGCTCTCGCGGCCGGGGCGCGCGACAACGGCGGCCCCGGCGTACGAGAGATCTACCACCCGAGCTACTACGGCGCCTTCGTGCTCGATCCCGACGGGCACAACATCGAGGCCGTGTGCCACGGCCCCGCCCCCGGCTGAGCCGCTACGCCGCCTCGGAGTAGGCGGGCTCCGCGTCGTGCGCCTCCTCGGGCACGGCCACCGCTGCCGGTCTCAGCACCGTGGCGGCCACGACGAGTGCCGCCACCACCAGCCCCGCCGCGATGGTGAACGCCAGCTGGTACCCCTCGGTGAGCGCCCTTACCGTGGACTCCCCGCCGGCCAGGAGGTCGTCGGAGCGCCCGGTGGAGAGCGTGACCAGCACCGCCAGCCCCAGCGCACCGCCCACCTGCTGCGTGGTGTTCACGAGGCCCGAGGCCAGGCCGGCGTCGGCCCGCGTGGCCCCCGACATCGCGAGGGTCATCATGGCCGGGAAGGCCAGCCCGGCACCCACGCCCACCGGCAGCATCGCGGGCAGGACGTCCACCAGGTAGTCACCGTCCACCGGCGCGCGGGAGAACCACAGCAGTCCGAGCACGATCAGCCCGAGCCCGGGGAGCAGGGTGGCGCGCTCGCCGAACCGCGCCATGAGCCGCGCGGAGAACCCGAGCGACAGGACGCCGATGCCCACCGACACGGGCAGGAAGGCCACGCCCGTCTCCACCGCGTCGTAACCCGAGCACCCGCTGGAGGTAGAGGGCGCCGAGGAAGAACATGCCGAACAGCCCGGCCACCATCAGGATCTGCACCAGGTTGGCGCCCGACACGTTGCGCGAGCGGAAGATCCGCAGCGGCATCAGGGCGTTCTCGGTGCGCGACTCCCGCAGCACGAAGGCGCCCAGCAGGCCCAGCGACACGGCGCCCAGGCCGAGGGTCCGGCCGGAGGCCCAGCCGTGGTCGCCCGCGCCGACGATCGTGTACACGCCGAGCATCAGCGCGCCGGTGACCAGCACGGCACCGAGCGCGTCCGCCCCGCGATGGAGGCCGATGCCCTTGTCGCGCTGCACGAGCCGCGACGCCGCGACCGCCGTGGCCACGCCGATCGGGATGTTCACGAAGAAGATCCAGTGCCAGTTGATGGCCTGGGTGAGCACCCCGCCGGCCAGCAGGCCGATCGACGCGCCCGCGGAGGCCACGAAGCTGTAGACGCCGATCGCCTTGGCCTGCTCCCGCGGCTCGGGGAACATCGCGACGATCATGCCGAGGATCACGGCCGAGGTCAGCGCGCCGCCGACTCCCTGGACGAAGCGGGCGGCCACCAGGACCTCGGAGCTCTGGGCAATGCCGCAGACGAGCGAGGCGATGGTGAACACCGCGAGCCCGGCCATGAAGACGGACTTGCGCCCCACGAGGTCGCCCAGCCGCCCCGCCAGGAGCAGCAGGCCGCCGAAGGCGATGAGGTAGGCGTTCATGACCCACGCCAGCCCGGACTGGGTGAAGTCCAGGTCGCTCTGGATCGACGGCAGCGCCACGTTCACGACGGTCGAGTCGAGGATGATCATGAGCATCCCGACGCAGAGCACGTAGAGCGCCGTCCAGCGCGTCCGGTCGGTGGGGGCCCCTTGGCTGAGATGTGTCACGGACTCGGTCATGGACCGACCGTAGCAGATCATCTTGTTCGGGACGATCTTGTTTTAGATCATCCGATTTAGGACGATGCTGAGCCCGGCGCAGCGCAGGGCGATGCGTCTGAAACCAGGCGCGTGAGACCCGACATGAGCGCGTCGCGCTGTCCGGCGGGCAGCCGGGCGAGGACGTCGGCCTGGACCTGCTCGATCACCTGGCGTGCCTTCGCCACCCTCCGCTCTCCGGCGGGGGTCACGGTGATCACCCTGACCCGCCGGTCGCTGCTGAGCGGGGTGCGGCGGGCGAGGCCGGCCCGCTCGAGGCGGTCCACCGTGACGGTCATCGTGGTCTTGTCGAGGCCCACCAGGTTGGCCAGCTCGATCTGAGTCCGGTCCGCCTCGCGGGCCGTGGCGAGCACGCAGTAGTCGCGCGAGGCGAGGCCGAGCGGCTCGAGGGCCACCGCCAATTCCGAGGTCAGCGTGTGCTGCACCTGATCGAGGAGCCACCCCAGGTTTCCGGCGAGACAGCCCGGCGATGACGCCGTCTGCTCCGGATCCTGAACGCGAATGGCCATGCCTCAGATGCTAGGGGACGATCACGTTGGCGGGATCGGGTCGCAGCTCCGGCGGCGCCTGGGAGTAGTCGCCGAAGCGCCCGTCGCGCTCGGCCACGACGCTGCGCACGCCCTCGCGCTCCGCGCGCTCGATGAAGCTCAGGGCGTCGGGGGTGTTGCGCATGAGCCCGTCGAGGATCGGGCCCAGCGCCTGCGTGGAGGCCAGGCCCATGTTCTCGTAGGCCTGATTCACGATCAGCTTCATCGCGGCCAGCTGCGAGGAGGGAATGCTCGCCAGGTCGGCGGCCAGGCCGGCCACGGTGGACTCGAGCTGCGCGAACGGCACGGCCTCGTTGATGAGGCCCACGTCCGCGGCCTGCCTGCCGTTCAGCGGCCGCCCGGTCAGCGCGTGCTCCTTGGCCTTGGTCAGGCCGAGCCGGTAGAGCCACATGCCCGAGAGGTAGGAGCCCCACATCCGGCTGTACGGCGTGCCGAGCACGGCGTCCTCGCTGGCCACCACCAGGTCGGCGCAGAGCGCGAAGTCGCTGCCGCCGCCCACGCACCAGCCGTGCACCTGGGCGATCACGGGCTTCGGGGAACGCCACACGCTCATGAACTTCTGGGTGGGCGACACCTCGGGCGAGGTGGCCATGGCGAAGTCCTTGCCGGGATCCCAGCGCCCGTCGGTCTCGAGACCCTCGGCCCAGTGGTGGAAGCCGCCCCCGAAGTCGTACCCGGCGCAGAACGCGCGCCCCGCGCCCCGAACCACGATCACCTTCACCGCGGCGTCTCGTATCGCCGCGCCCACCGCCGCCTCCACCTCGTCGGGCATCGGGGGCACGATCGTGTTGAGCTGCTCCGGGCGGTTGAGGGTGATGGTGGCCACCGGCCCGTCGACGGTGTAGAGCAGCGTCTCGTAGCTCATGCCTCGGCGATGCTAGTGCCGCGCGTGAGGAACCGCACACACCGGCACGACCCCTGACAAGCCTCGGGCCTAGTCGACCCGGCCGGCCATCACGTCGACGGCAACCGCCACGGCCAGGACCAGGATCTCGTCCGCGCCCGGCGCGATCTCGATGCCGTAGGTCTCGCGTACGCGGAACCAGCGCTTGGAGATCTCGGCGATCTTGGTCCCGTCGGCCTCGATCTCGTACTCGTGGTCGACCACGTTGCCCTGCACCTCGAGGTCGGGGCCGTTCTCGACCTTCACGTCGAACCGCGCGCGCAGTGGTGTGAGCAGCGCCTGCTTGACCATGGCCAGACGGTCGCCGTCCGGGCGTTCGATCTCCATGCTGTCCTTGATGCGCAGCTTGCGCTCCTGGATCTTGCAGAGCCCGTTCCCGTCCAGGTCCTCGAGGATGAGCGTCGTGCGAACGCGCAGCGCCTTGCCGTTGACCTTGAAGACACGCTGGCCGTCCGCGTTCTCGATCCAGGAGTCGTCGCCGATCGAGAGCAGCTTCTCGCGCATCCGGTAGCGGACCGCGTTGCCTCCACGCCCAAACGCCTCGCGCTCGTCGCGCCGCTTCTGTCTGCGTCCACGCACGATCGTGGCCATCGTGGCGGGCCGCGCCCTCCTTCGCCTCATCCGGAAGGGGTGATGCCGGCTCAGCACTCAGGCTGGATGCTTGATCGTCCATGGCCCGCTCGGACGGCTGGTCGGCGCTCTTCTCGACGGCTTTCAAGCAGTCCCGCAACGCCATGGTGCTCGTTGACGAAAACCGCGTTCAAATCGACGTCAATGGCGCATATCTGAAGCTCCTCGGCTACGACCGTCAGGCGCTCATCGGCCAGCCCCTCTACCGATTCGTCGCCGGGCCTTCCCGGAAGTCCGGTCAGGAATGGGCGGCGGCGCTGGCGATCGGCCAATTCACCGGCGAGGGCGACATGATCTGCGCTGACGGGACGAGGGTCGGCGTTCAGTACGGGGCGGCCAGGGAGATCGTCACCGGGCGCCAGCTCGTTCTGTTCGTGGCTCTGAGCACCTCGCGCTGGGGCGGGAAGTTCCGCCGGACGACGTCGACCGAACGGGACGAGGGCGAGCTGTCCGCGCGCGAGCGTGAGGTCGTGCGGCTGATCGCGCTCGGACGGAGCGGGCCGGAGATCTCGGAGGAGTTGCAGATCGCCCACAACACGGTCCGAACGCATGTGAGCAACTCGATGCTGAAGATGGGCGCCCGCTCGCGGGCGCACCTGGTGGCCAATGCGTTGAGCAGGGGCGTCGCGCTCCGCTGAGCCAGGCGAAATCGTGCAACTGCGGTATTCCGCATCCGTGGGCGTCCAGCGACCATGAAGCAATGTGGAAACCGGATCGGATCGACTGCGGGTGTGCTTCGAAGCGTCGAGCCTCCGCCAGGCCGTGGAGCTCGCCGGCGAGCTGCGCGCCCTGGGGCGCGGGACGGTCCAGATTCTCCCCGCACCGCTCCGGATCCTGATCGGGCGGCGCTGGGGCGTCACGCTCACGACCACACCGGGGCGACCTGACCTGGCGTGGGAATGGCAGACCGAGATGTACGACCTGGCGCGCCGGAACGCGGGTTGGCACTTCGTCCGAGCGGAGGTGATCCGCGACGCTGCGGACGGCCGTCACGGTCCGGTGCGCGTCCTGATCGTGGACGACTCGGCGCCCTTCCGCTCGCGCCGTCCGTGCGCTGCTCACCCGTCGGGGCTACCTCGTGGTGGGCGAAGCCGACACCGCGGCGCGTGCCGTTGAGGCCGCCGAGCGGCTGGCGCCCGACGCCGTCCTGCTCGATGTCCACCTACCCGACGGCTGCGGGTTCGAGGTGTCGGCGGCCCTGACCGATGCCGATCCGGACCTGGCGGTGCTCCTGACCTCAACCGACGAGCCGCCGAGGCGGGACCTTCGCGTCGACCTGGCCGGCGCTCGGGGCTTCGTCCTCAAGTGCTCCCTCGCGAGCACGCCCCTGGAGCGTTTCTGGCAAGGGCCTTAGCCGAGCATGAAGAACGACCTCTCAGAGGCAGAGCCTCCTTCACGTCCCGATGCGGCCTTCTATGTGGAATCCAGCGTGCCGCCCGGAATGACCATTGGGGAGTACAGGCGGCGTCGGCGGCGCCGGCCCCACCGCTGGCACCGGCTGAAGGTGCTCGTCAGCCGGCCAGGCCCACGCGCTGCCGCGCGAGCCACCGGTCCACGACGTAGCCGCCGAAGGGAACGACCGCGCCGATCAACACCAGGATCGTCGTGAGCACCCCCCAACCAGCCCGTGGCGCGAGGTTGAGCGCGAGCAGCACGTAGGCGATGAACAGCACCCCGTGGATCGGTCCGAGGATCTCCACTCCACCGGGCTCGTCGTGCCCGTACTTCACGTAGGTGGCCACGAGCAGAGCGAGGAAGCTCGTGGCCTCCGCCAGTGCGGTGATCCGGAAGGTGCGCTCGAGCGATGGCACGAGGAGCGAGTGTAGGAGACGCGCCGCGCCTCCTCAGAACGCCGCCGAGAATTGGGGGGTTAACCCCACTGTCGCGCCCCGAGCGCCCACGTACGCTGCTGGTGAGACCCGAAAGGCGAGGAGCCAGATGCCTTCCGACAGCCCGCTCGCGATCGAGGCCACCGGCCTCGTCAAGTCCTTCGGCGACACGGTCGCCGTCGACGGCGTGGACCTCGCGGTGCGCAGGGGCTCCGTGTACGGCGTGCTCGGGCCGAACGGCGCCGGGAAGACGACGACGATCCGCATGCTCGCCACGCTCCTGCGCCCGGATGCGGGCTCTGCGCGCGTGCTCGGGCACGACATCGTGAAGGAGTCCGACGCCGTGCGCGGGCTCATGACCCTCACGGGCCAGCTCGCATCGGTGGACGAGGACCTCACCGGTCGCGAGAACCTGATCCTGCTCGGCCGCCTGCTCGGCCTGAGGCGCGCCGCCGCGAAGGAACGCGCGACCGAGTTGCTCGACGCCTTCGGTCTCTCCGAGGCCGCCGGCCGCTTGGTCAAGAACTTCTCGGGTGGAATGCGGCGGCGGCTCGACATCGCCGCGAGCATCGTGGTGACCCCGCAGCTGATGTTCCTCGACGAGCCGACCACCGGCCTCGACCCGCGCTCGCGCAACCAGGTCTGGGACATCGTCCGCACGCTGGTCGCCGAGGGCACCACGATCCTGCTCTGCACCCAGTACCTCGACGAGGCCGATCAGCTCGCCGAGGGAATCGCCGTGATCGACCGCGGCAAGGTGATTGCGGAGGGCACGCCCGGCCAGCTCAAGGCGTCGGTCGGATCCGGCGCCCTCCATGTGCGCCTGCTCGACCCCGAGCAGCGGCAGGAGGCCGAGCAGCTCCTCGGCCGCCGGCTCGGCACCGTGAGCCTCGAGCCCGACCCCGCCGCGCTCTCGGTCTCGTGCGCCGACGCCGACCGCGCCGCCGTGGCCGTGGCCGAGCTGGCCAACTCGGGCGTGCGCGTGGCCGACTTCTCGCTCGGCCAGCCGAGCCTGGACGAGGTCTTCCTGGCTCTGACCGGGCACCCCGCCGAGGACGCCGAAGGGGAAACCGACGACATCAAGGAGGAGCAGGCGGCATGAGCGTCACTCCAGCCACGACTCCGGCGCGCAGCACGTCCTGCCTCCGACGAGGCCGCGCTCCGCAAGGCGCTCTCCTCCGCGCCGCGCCCCCCGCGCGCGAGCGCATCGTCGGCTGCGCTCACCTTCGGCTGGCGCGGGATGCTCAAGGTGAAGCACGTGCCCGAGCAGCTGCTCGACGTGACCATGACTCCCGTGATGTTCGTGCTCATGTTCACCTACATCTTCGGCGGGGCCATCTCGGGCTCGACCGGCGAGTACCTCGACTACCTCCTCCCAGGCCTCCTCGTGATGTCGGTCCTGTTCACCACGGTCTACTCCGGGGTCGCGCTGAACACCGACCTGACGAGGGGCGTCGTGGATCGCTTCCGCTCGCTGCCGATCTGGCGGCCGGCGCCGCTCCTCGGAGCACTCCTCGGCGACTGCGTGCGCTACCTCGTCGCGGGAGCCGTGATCATCCTGCTCGGGCTGCTGCTGGGCTTCCGGCCCGACGCGGGGGTGGGCGGCGTGCTCGCGGCCCTGGGGCTCGTGATCGTCTTCGCCTTCGGGCTCTCCTGGGTGTTCACCACGCTCGGCCTGCTGCTCCGCTCTCCGAACGCGGTCATGAACGCGGGCTTCCTGGGGATCTTCCCGCTCACGTTCCTGTCCAACGTCTTCGTCGAGCCGGACACGCTGCCGGCGGGTCTCGAGGCCTTCGTGAACGTCAATCCGATCTCCATCCTGGCCACCGCCTCCCGCGGCCTGATGCAGGGAGGCGCGGACGCCGGCGACATCGCGATCGTGCTGGGCGTGGCGGCGGCGCTGACGGCGGTGTTCGCGCCGCTCACCACTCGCCTGTACCGCACGGGCTGAGGCTCGGGTGGACGGGTTCGACCCCAAGGCGGCTTTCGGCCACGACGCCTCGCTGCGATACGACGCCGAAGACACCCGAGGCGATGAGGACGAGACCGTCGGCCTTCCTCGCTCGGGTTGCCGGCGGCCGGAAGGCGCTGGAGCTCGCCGTGGGCACGGGACGGATCGCCCTGCCCCTGACCGCCGCCGGCGTGCCCGTGGACGGCATCGAGATGTCTGCAGCCCATGGTCGACCGGATGCGCGAGAAGCCCGGTGGCGATGCCGTCGACGGTGACCATCGGCGACATGTCGCGCGTCGAGCACCGGGCGTTCCTACGGCCTCGTCTACCTCGTTTACAACACGATCGGCAACCTGCTCACGCAGGACGACCAGGTCCGATGCTTCGAGAACGCCGCCCGCCACCTGACCGACGACGGCGTCTTCGTCCTCGAGTGCCGGGTCCCGACCGCTCCCTCCCGGCCCGGTCACCAGTTCGTCGACGCCGAGCACGTCGAGCGTCGATCACGTCGTGCTCGACGTCTGCCGGTACGACCCGGTCTCGCAGATCCTCGACGAGAACCACGTCAGGATCGGCGCCGACGGCATCACCTTCGGACCGATCAGCCTCGTCTTGCCCACCCGCCGGAGTTCGACCTGATGGCACGAATCGCCGGCCTGCGGCTTCGCGACCGGTGGGGTGGGTGGAACGAGGAACCGTTCGACGGCGCCAGCTCGCGCCACGTCAGCGTTTACGAGCGGGCGATCGCCTGACGCCGGCTCCCATCCGCCCTCCCCCGATCACCGAAGGAGCAGCAGCCATGTCACTCGCCCGCGTCCAGAACTTCTCCATCTCACTCGACGGCTTCGGCACCGGTGAGGGCCAGAGCGCCGACGCACATTTCGGTCACGCCGGGGACAGGCTGCACGAATGGATGTTCGCCACCCGGTGGTGGCAGCCCGGCGGTAGCGGCGGCATCGACGACGCCTTCGCGCAGCAGTTCGCTCCGGGGATCGGCGCCGAGATCATGGGTGCCGGGAAGTTCGGCCACCCCGGATGGCACGAGGACCCGGAGTGGAAGGGCGCGTGGGGTCCCAACCCGCCGTTCCACACACCGGTCTTCGTCCTCACCCATCACACGCGCCCGTCGATCGAGATGGAGGGCGGCACGACGTTCCACTTCCTCGACGCTTCGCCTGCCGAGGCGCTCGAGACGGCCCGCGAGGCCGCGGACGGCAAGGACGTACGCATCGGCGGAGGTCCCACCGTGATCCGCGACTTCCTTGCTGCCGGGCTCGTCGACCACATGCACACCGTGGTGGTCCCGATCCTGCTCGGCCGGGGCGTGCGGCTCTGGGACGGACTGGAGGGCCTCGAGAAGGACTACGAGGTCGAGGCCACGTCCTCGCCCAGCGGAGTCACGCATGTGACGTTCACCCGTGCGGGTGTCTGAACGGTCTCTGTAGCGCGCGCTGGCGCTAGTCAGCCCACCAGTCGCGCTGACCCTCGACGTCTTCGCGCCGGGTCCTCCCCGAGACTGGGCGCGCCGATAGACGATGATCTCGAGGCCCTCCGGCCCGGCCTCGTAGCCTCGCCACGTACCGGGCGGGACGCGCACCGCGTCCCACTCCTTGAGCTCGACGATCTCGTCGTCGAGCTTCATCCGCCCGCTCCCGCGCACGACCACGTACACCTCCTCCTGCTTCTCGTGCGTGTGGCCGTACGGGAAAGCGATAACCGGGCGGGACGCGCTGGAAGCTCAGGCCGGACTGCTCGAGCTCGAGCGCATCGGTTGCCAGGCGGAACTCCAGGTCCGGCGCGCCGTCGAAGTTGGACCCGAAATCCTCCAGATCCTCCTTGAGGTTCCTGAGCGTGAACGGCACGGCCGCGATTCTACGGTTCAATCTCCGCCTCAGCGCACACCGCGTTTACCGAGCGCCTACCCGCACCTTTACCGCTGGGGCGGAGGCTCGCCGCAACAGAGATCGCAGCGAGCGGTCTCATTGCGAAAGGGACGGACATGCTCCGCAAGAGTCACACGCTCTCCATGCTCACGACGGCGATTGCCGTAGCGGCACTTGCCGCCCCGGCGACCGCGATCACGTACGAGGATCTCCGCAACCCGGACTCGAAGGCCGCCGCGATCGAGGCGCAGCGGGAGCAGCCGGTCTACCAGGATCTCCGCAACCCGGACTCGAAGGCCGCGGCGATCGAGGCGCAGCGGGAGCAGCCGGTCTACCAGGATCTCCGCAACCCGGACTCGAAGGCCGCGGCGATCGAGGCGCAGCGCGGCACGCCCGCGGAGACCCCGGCCCCGCCCACGATCGCGCAGGCGCCCGGGTTCGACTGGGGTGACGCCGGCATCGGAGCCGGTAGCGCTCTCGGGCTGCTCCTGATCGCGCTTTCGGTGTCGTTCACCGTGGCGCATCGCAGGAGTCGCACCGCCACGACCTGACAGCGGGGCACACGAGGAGGATGCGACGGCGCTCCTGAGGGGCGCCGCCTCCTCGTCTGCGCCCGGTGCGGTGGTACGGTCGAGGCGATCCGGCAGGTGACGCAGATGGAATTCCGGCTTCTTGGCCCTCTCGAGGTGGCTGAGCACGATCGCTCGCTCGTGCTCGGCGGGATCAAGCCGCGCTCGCTCCTCGCACTGCTCTTGCTGCACGCGAACCAGGTCCTGTCGGCCGATCGCCTGATCGACGAGCTCTGGGGGGACGAGCCGCCGGCCACGGCAGCCAAGAGCATCCAGGTCCACGTCTCGAAGCTGCGCAAGTTGCTGGGCGACGGCAGGCTCGCCACCCGCGCACCCTGGCTACGTCCTCAGCGTCGATCCCGAGGAGCTCGATCTCGCCCGCTTCGAACGGCTCCTCGTGGAAGCGCGCGGCGCCGATCCGGAGACGCAGGGCCGAGAAGCTACGTCAGGCACTGGCACTCTGGCGCGGGCCCGCGCTCGCCGACCTGGCCTACGAGCCCTTCGCCCAGACCGAGATTGCGCGCCTCCAGGAGCTACGGCTGGCCGCGCTCGAGCAGCGTATCGAAGCCGATCTCGCAACCGGCCGCCACACGGAGCTCGTACCCGAACTCGAGGCGGTGGCGGCCGAGCATCCGCTGAGGGAGCGCCTGCGCTACCAGCTGATGCTCGCGCTCTATCGCTCGGCTCGGCAGGCCGACGCCCTCGAGGCGTACCGCGCAGCCCGCCGCGAGCTCTCGGATGAGCTTGGCCTCGAGCCCTGCGAGGACCTGAGGCAGCTCGAGCAGGCGATCCTGCGTCATGACCCTGCGCTCGATCTCTCGCCGGCGTCGTCGGTTGCCACGGACCCCGCGCCACCCGGGCGTTCGATCCTCATCGTGCCCGGGACCCTGGAGGGCATCGGGCCGCTGCTGCACCTCGCGGAGCCCCTCGCGACCTCGGGGGAGCCACACGAGCTGATCATCGCCAGCGTCGTAGCGACCGAGGAGCTCGGCACCGCAACGGCGACGCTCGCCGATCGGCGAGATGCGCTCCTGGCCGACGGGCTTGCCGTGAGGACCGCGGCGTTTGCGTCGCGGGCGCCGGCCCGGGACGTCGTGCGGGTGGCCTCCCAGCAGGACGTCGATCTTCTGCTCATGGATTCTGCTCAGGCGCCCCTCGACGTCGAGGCCGGCGTCATTCTCGAGCAGGCGCCCTGCGACGTTGCCCTCCTTGTCCGGGCGGGAGGCTCGGTCCGAGCGGGACCCGTGGTCGTCCCCTTCGGTGCCGCATGGCACGACTGGGCGGCGCTCGAGCTCGGGGCCTGGGTAGCCCGCGCGACGGACGCGCCGCTGCGGCTGATCGGCGCGGCGTCGGAGCCGCGGGAGGACGGCGGCGATGCGAGTCGTCTCCTCGCGGACGCCTCGCTGATCGTTCAGAGGAGCGTCGGGATCGTGGCCGAGCCGCTGCTTGCAAGCCCGGGGCGCAAGGGCGTCGCGGCCCTGGCGGAGGGGGCCGGTCTGCTCGTCGTCGGACTCTCGGATCGCTGGCGTCAGGAAGGGCTCGGGCGGCTGCGCACCTCTCTCGTGGAGGCCCCGCCGGCGCCGACGCTGATCGTGAGGAGAGGGCCGCGGCCAGGCGGGCTTGCGCCGCCGGAGACGCGAACCCGGTTCGGCTGGTCGCTGACTGGGAGCACCCCGTGAGCACGGGCCTCGCTCCAGGCGCGAGGTTCGCGGGCTACCGGATCGAGTCGCTCATCGGGCGCGGCGGCATGGGCGTCGTGTACCGCGCCACCGACCTCTCGCTCGAGCGGCCGGTGGCGCTGAAGCTGATAGCTCCGGAGCTCGCCGAAGACCCGCGCTTCCGCGAGCGATTCCTCAAGGAGCCGCGGCTGGCCGCGTCGCTGGACCATCCGAACGTCGTTCCGATCTACGGGGCCGGGGAGCGGGAAGGGCAGCTCTACCTGGCCATGCGCTACGTCGAGGGCAGCGACCTCAAGACCATCCTCGACAGCGAGGGCACGCTTCCGCCGGAGCGCAGCCTCGCAATTTTGGCGCAGGTCGCCGGGGCGCTCGACTCGGCCCACCGGCGCGGCCTCGTGCACCGCGATGTGAAGCCGGCGAACGTGCTCCTCGACGAGGACGGGCATGTGTACCTGACCGACTTCGGGATCACCAAGCAGCTCGGGCGGGCTTCGACGGAGACCGGGCAGCTGGTGGGCACGCTCGACTACCTGGCCCCCGAGCAGATCCGAGGGGAGCCGGTCGACGCACGCACCGACTGCTACTCGCTCGCCTGCGTGCTGTACGAGTGCCTGTCCGGCGCGCCGCCCTTCCACAGGGAGACGGAGGCTGAGACGATGTGGGCTCACATGCAGGAGGAGCCGGCCGTGCTGCCCGGCTATCCCCCGCTCGA
Organism: uncultured Thermoleophilaceae bacterium; assembly: GCA_963752455.1. GTDB lineage: Bacteria > Actinomycetota > Thermoleophilia > Solirubrobacterales > Thermoleophilaceae > JACVRW01. The sequence continues at coordinate 5,344 of CAVVYE010000022.1, read as the reverse complement.
CCCGGTCCTCCGGCGCGCGCTTGCCAAGGAGAAGGACGACCGCTACGAGAGCTGCGCGGCGCTGATCGCGGCCGCCCGCGAGGCGCTTGGCATCGCGGCCCCGCCCGCGCCGGTGCTTGCCCCACCCGCGCTCGTGCGCCGCAGGCGGGCGATCCTCGTCGCCGGGCTGCTCGTGCTCGCCCTAGCGGTCGCCGCGGGGATCGTCGCACTCACGACGAGCGGGGACGACGAGGGGGTCGCGCTCGGGAACGGCGTCGCCGCGATCGACCCGGCGCAGGGCGGTGTAACCGCGTTCAGCGAGATCGAGTCGCCCCCGGGCAACGTCGCGGTCGGCGAGGGCTCGGTCTGGGTCCTCAACACCGAGACCCCGACTGTGTCGCAGATCGACCCGAAGACGAAGGAGACCGTCAAATCGTTCGGGCCAGGTGGCGTGCCAAGCGAAATAGCTGCCGGCGAGGGGGCGGTATGGATTGGCAACGCCGGGGGAGGCGACCAGACCAACACCACCGTCAGCGTCTCGCGCATCGATCCCGACTCGACCGCCGTTACGCGAACTCAGAAGCTTCCGGGCGGCGACGCCGGGGTGTTTCCAACCGCGGGGCTGCCTCGGCTCGCGGTGGGGGCGGGCGCGGTCTGGGCCGTCAACCCCGACGGCAGCGTGTCGCGCATCGATCCCGAGACAGGCAAGCTCGTCGCCAGGATCGACGTCGAGTTCGGGGCCTTAACGATCGCGGCCGGCGAGGAGGGGGTCTGGTTCCCTAGCGGCGACGAGGAATCGTTTGTCATGCGGATCGATCCGCGCACGAACCGAGTCTCGGACAGGATTCGGGTGGGCTCCGGCGACCTCTGGGGAGTCGCCGTCGGGGCCGGCTCGGTATGGGCGACGGCGCGCGGCGAGGGTTTTCTCTGGCGGATCGAGCCGGGGCGGAGGCCGGTCACGAGGACGATCGACGTCGGTGTCGGCGTGACATTCGTCGACTTCGGCGAGGGGGCTGCCTGGACGGGCAACTACGTCGACGGCGTGGTGTCCCGGATTGACCCTCGTACGAATACGGTCACCTCAAGGACCTCGATCGGCGCTCCCCAGGCGCTCGCGGCCGGCAGCGGCGCGGCTTGGGTCAGCGTGGCGGGGGGGACGACGGAGGGGGCTCTCAGGGCGCCCGGCTGCGGTGAGCTCGCCTCCGGCGGCGCGACGCCTGACGTCCTGATCGCCTCCGACCTCCCGCTCAAGGGGGAGGGCAGCGCCGATCCGCGCGCGATGGAGAATGCGATCCGCTTCGTGCTGGAGCGGCACGGGTTCCGGGCCGGCGAGCACACGGTCGGCTACCACTCGTGCGACGTCTCGACGGTCCAGACCGGAGGCTTCGAGTTCCGCAAGTGCGCGGCGAACGCGAACGGCTACGCCCACGCGGAACAGCTCGTGGCCGTGATCGGGACCTACTCGTCCTTCTGCGCCGAGGTCGAGATCCCGATCCTGAACCGGGCCCCCGGCGGGCCCGTGGCGATGATCAGTCCATCAAACACCGGCGCCGGCCTGACCCGCGGCGGACGGCTTGCGGAAAAAAGAGGCGAGCCGAAGGTCTACTACCCGACCGGCACCCGGAACTTCGTCCGGGTCGCCCCACGGGAGGACCTGCAGGGCGTGGGGCTCGCGATGCTGGCAGAGCGGCTCGGGCTGGAGCGCGTGTACTCGCTCCACGAGCGGGGGTCGGACTGGGACATCGTGCACGCTCGGCCCTTCCGCACCGCGGCCCGCAGGCTGGGACTCCGCGTCGCGGGCTCGCGGAGCTACGACCCCGGCGCCGGGAGCTACGACGCCCTCGCGGCGCGAGTCGCGCGCTCCGGCGCGCAAGCTGTCTTCGTGGCCGGCGGCCTCTACGAAGGCGGCGACCGGCTGCTGAAGGCCCTGCGCGCCCGCATGGGCACACGGGTCAAGCTCATGATCGCCGAGACATTCGGGCCGGTCCCCGATCTGCTGGAGATCGCCGGGCCGGCAGCGGAAGGGGTGTACATGAGCTTTCTCGACGTGCCGCCAGCCGCTCGCGACCTGAGTCCGGCTGGGCGAGCGCTTCGTCCGCGACTTCGGCGCGCTCGACCCGCCAACTCCGTACGTGCTCCCTGCGGCCCAGGCGGCGGAGGTCGTGCTCCAGGCGATCGCGCGCTCCGACGGCACGCGCGGCTCGGTGCTCGAGGAGATGTGGAGGATCGAGGTGAAGGACGGCATCCTCGGCGACTTCCGTCTCGACCGCACCGGCGACATCACGCCGGCCGAGATCCCGATCTTCCGCGTCACCGGCGAGACACCGCCGGGCGCCGGCGTCTACCCCTGGTTCGAAGGTGCGATCGTCGATCGCGTAGTCACCGTGCCAGCGCGCCTGGCGCGCTGACCGCACCGAGGGGAGCAGGGGAAGCTTCTGATCGGACGCCTGAACAGCGGGTGGCCGTCCGGTGGTCCTGGGTCGCCGGGCACCGGGGCTCATCCTGGACCAGTGCGGGCGGGGGAAGATCCTTCCGTTCCCAGATCCACGACCATCTCCAGTGCACCGGGACCTGCCGACGTTGTTGTGAACGGTCCGATCACGTTCTCGACCAGGCGCCTGATCGCCTTGTTCTCGGAGTGGATCAGGCCCGTGAATCGAGCGATGCCCTCCTCGCGGGCCCGGCGAGCCAGCGCTTCGAGCAGGGCTGTCCCGAGGCCGATCCGCATCCAGCGATCGCCCACCCCGATCGCGAACTCTGCCGTTGCCGGATCAGTGTCGCTGCGGATGTAGCGCGCTGTCCCGAAGCTCTCGTGGGTGTCGGGATCGACCGCGATCAGCGCCTCGTGCCGAACGTGATCCACCGCGGTCAGGTACCGACTCGCTGCTGGACAGCCGCGGATGCGGAGCGAGGAACCGCAGGAAGATCGACTCAGCACTTGCACTCTCGAAACCCGCCTTGAGCCGACCGCGGTCCTCCGGCGCGATCGGCCGGATCAACGCCCTCGTGCCATCTCGCAGCACGACGACAGGCACCGGATCGCTCGCCGTCCCATTATTCCCGGCAGCTAACAGTACGGGCTCCCGGAAAGAAACGACACACTCGAACAGTCTCCGGTAGAACGCCATAGGACATCTACGAGATCCACCCGCAGCAGCCTCAACGCCGCCAAGGTTCCAGCAGACTCGTTCCACAGCAACGTCTACATCGACACGCTCGCCGCCCAGTTCAGCAGCTCAACGTTCGGCGCAGCGCTTCTGCGCTTTCACACCCGGCGCCGCGCGCGGCCTCCGGCGCCACCCACCCCCACGGCCAAACCATCTTCGTCACCAAAGGGATCGGCCTATGCCAGCGTGAGGGCGCAACGCCGTGGAGGTAAACCGTCCTTGTGACCGCGTCTTCTTTAAACCAGGCCAGAACCACTGGCGCGGCGCCACACCTAACCGCTTCTCGCCCAGCCTGGCCATACTTATCTGAAGACGAGACCGGCAGCCCCATTACGTGGCGCCAGCACAGTGACCAGCTGTTGACGGGGCTCGGACCGATCCATCCTTCAGGCCCGGTTAAGCCCCGGTCCCCGCCCGGCGCTTGCCTTGGTTGCCATCCTGTTGGTGATGCCGCCGCTCATCGGCCTCCTGCCGGGCAGCGCGAGGGCACGCGTGAGGGCGCGGCCCGTCGCCCTTGCGGCCGCCGCCGGGCTGGCGCTGGCCGACGCTTCGATCGTCACGCTGGCGCTCCCCGAGCTGCTCGCCGAGCTCGACACCACGATCGAGGGCGTGGCGGCGGTGATCGGCGTCTACACGCTGGTTTTGTGTCTCACGCTCCTGGGCGCGTGGCGTGTGGCGCAGGTCTCGGATACCGGGCCGTGGGCGTCGCCGGGTTCGCGCTTTTCGCGGCGGCCTCGCTTGTGTACGCCGGGGCGAACGATGTGACCACCCTCCTCATGGGTCGCGCCTTACAGGCGGTTCGAGGAGCCGGCGGTCTGGTGGCCGCCTTCGCGCTCCTGCACGCGGACGCCGCACCGCAGCGCAAGCTGTGGGTGGGGGCCGCGGTGCTCGGGTCCGCAGTCGGGCCCGCACTGGGTGGCGCGCTCACCCAGGCCTTCGACTGGCGCGCGATCTTCATCGTCCGGGTGCCGCTGGCCCTCATCGGTGCGGTCGCGTGCACGGCCTCCCCGCGGCGGCCCGCGGCGGGAGATCCCCTCACGTCGGCTCCCGATCCAGGTCCGGCGCTCGCCTTGGCGCTCGTGTCCGCGGCCCTCACCGGCGTCCTGTTCCTGCTCATCCTGCTGCTCGTCGCCGGCTGGAACGAGGCGCCGCTGGCGGCCGCCGCCGCGGTCACCGCCCTGCCCGCGGGGGCCTTGATCGGGTCGCGTGTGTCGCGAGGGGACGCCGTCTCCCGCTCCGCAGCGGGTTGCCTGCTCGTGGGAGCCGGCGTGCTGGCGCTGGCGTGGCTGCCCGGGGCGAACCCGCTGTGGACTCTCCCGCCCCAGCTCCTCGCTGGGCTCGGGATGGGCCTGTCCCTGCCGGCGCTTGGCGGAGAGCTGCTGCCCGAACGCAGCGCCCGGGACGCCGCCGTGCTGCTCACCATTCGCCACGCGGGGATCGCGCTGGCTCTCCTGCTGATCGCGCCCATCGCGGCCGATCGGCTCGACAGCACGGTCGAGCAGCCCGCCTGCAGGGCGTCGCGATCGTGCTCGACGCCCACTCGCCCCGCAGGACAAGATCCGCCTGGCCCCGGACCTGCTGGCCAGCGTCGAGGCGCGCCAGCCGCGCAACGCGCTGCGCGCGGCTGTCGCGGACAATCGCGACAGATTCTCTGGCGACGACGCGGACGCCTACGAGACCCTGGGGCAGCACGCGACGACGTGTTCGTGACCGCCGTAGCTCGCGCGTTCGAACCGGCGTTCCTCATCACAGGCGGCCTGGCGCTGCTGGGAGCCGCGGCCCTCGTGTTCTCTCGGGCCCGCCGTTCAGGTCGGAGCGCTTGCGGCCGTGGTTGCTTGGCCCTCCTCGCACCGGCGGCATACGCACTGGCGCGCTCGGTCACCGGCCCCGAATCGGTGACGATCGCCGATCCCTGCCGCGAGCGCGACTCACCCGACAGCGGCGGCCTGACCGGCTTCCTCCAAGACCAAGCGCTGGAGCAGCTCGACCGGGTGGCCTGCGACAACGGCTCCTCCCGCGAAGAGCTCTGCTGGCCATCGCCAACGACGCAGAGGCAGAGGCCTACAAGCGGAAGTTCGGAGTGAACCCGCGCTCGCTCGACGGCATCCTGGACGCCCTCCCGGGCTAGGCGGCTCGAGATGCCTCGAGATGCAACAGGGCGCTCGGCATCTGATGTCGCTCTACGAGGCGCTGGATGC
>CAVVYE010000021.1:0-214027 GCA_963752455.1 uncultured Thermoleophilaceae bacterium | reverse complement strand
CCACCGCGCTGGAGCACCTGGAACATGGACACGCCGTCCTGCTCCGGCCCGTTGTAGTCGGCGATGCGGGGGATCCCGGCGGCCTCCGCGGCGGCGAGGAACTTCGAGTTCATCCCTCCGCGGTAGTGCTCGTCGGCCACGTTCAGGGGACCGCCGGTGGAGTGGAACTCCGAGGCCCCGCGCTCGTTGTTCTCGGCCTTGAGGAAGTAGGGCAGCACCCCGCCCCAACCCCAGCCCGTGGCGCCGCGCGCCTCCCAGATGTCGTAGTCGAGCGGCCGCCCGCGCACGTAGAGCATCGCGTTCATCGAGCTCGATCCGCCCAACGAGCGGCCGCGCGGTATGTGGAGCGACCGCTTGTCGCAGTCGCTCGGGCTCGGTGGCGAAGTCCCAGTCGAGCTTGGTGTGGAACTGCTTCGAGAACGCGGCGGGGATCTTGATGTTGGGGCTGAGGTCCCTGCCGCCGGCCTCCAGCAGAAGCACGCGCACGCCGGGTCCTCGGTGAGCCGGTTGGCCAGCACGCACCCGGCCGAACCCGCTCCCACGATCACGTAGTCAGCTCTGGACACGCGCGGATTCTATGGGCCGGCGAGACTGCCGTGAAGGGCCCGCCCCTGGGCCCCAGGGGGCCGGGCTCAGGCGACGCACGCGCGCCGGACAACGTGACGGCAGAGCGACGTCCGCCGCGCGGGCGCCGCGCCGGGTCCCCCGCGTCTTCGTCCCATGCGGGTCACCACGGCGGCCAGCCCCGGCGGCACCCGGCCGTCGGTGGAGAGCCACGAGCCGGCGATGATCAGCAGCAGTCCCGCCACGGCGCCCGCGCCCGGGCGCTCGCCCAGCACGGCGACGCCCAGGGCCACCGCCACCACCGGCGCCACGTAGGTGATCACCGTGGCCCGGCCCGGGCCGACCTCGGTGACCAGCGCGCCGAAGAGCACGAAGGCGGTGGCGGTGCAGAGCAGGCCGAGCACCAGCAGCGCCCCGATCGCCTCGGTGGACGGGGTCGATTGCGGTGGCGCCAGCAGCGCCGCCGGGGTCAGGATCAGCGCCGCCATGCCCGTGGCCGCGCCCATCATCGGCACCGGCTCGATATCGGCCAGGTGCCGCTTCAGGAGCATGGGCCCCGCGGCGTAGCCGGTGGCGGCCAGCAGGATCGCCCCGGCCCCGAGCAGCTCGCCGGCGTTGCCGGCCACGTCCAGGCCCACGAGCGCCACCACGCCGGCGAAGCCCACCACGAGCCCGACGAGGCGTCGCCCGTGCGCCCGCTCGCCCTCGTCGAAGCGCAACGCCATCAGCGCCACCAGCAGGGGCACGGCGGCGATCAGGATGGCCGCCAGCGACGAGGACACGTGCTGCTCGCCCGCCGCGATCAGCGGAAAGGGGATGCAGATCTCCACCACCGCGTAGAGCGCCACCAGGCGCATCCGGCCGCGGAGCGTGGGCAGCAGGCCGGCGCGCCACGCCAGGGCCAGCAGGACCAGCGAGGCCATGACCACCCGCACCCAGGCGAGGAACACCGGCGGAACGCCGTCGTCCACCGCGATCTTGATGAAGAGGTAGGGAATTCCCCACAGGACCGAGACCGAGGCGAACGCCACAGATGCGCGCGTGCTCATCCGGCCAGGATCGCAGCCGGAGGCGCGACCACAATCCGTAGGGTGATCTCGCACGCCCGGAGGACACAGAGGTGAGCCGCCGCTTCGTGGCCTTCGTCGGCGTCCGCCCGGCCGAGCCCCCGCTCGCGCCCGCCGTGGTGGAGGACGGCCCGCTGCTGCTGTTCCACGACGGCCCCACCGCCCGCCTCCGCGGGCTCTGTGCTCTGCCTGCTCGACGGGATCGTTGACGACCTACCCGCGCTCGCCGTTGAGGTGGGCGAGCGCCCGGGCACCGGGGCCGAGTCGGTGGTGGCCGCCGGGTGGGCGCGGCTCGGCCCGGCCCTCCTCGACCGCCTGCGCGGGGAGTGGGCGCTGTTCGTCTGGGACCGCGAGCGCGGGCTGGCCCTGGCCGCCTGCGATCGCATGGGCTCGCGCACGATCCATCACACCCATTCCGGATCCGGGGTGATCATGGGCTCCGAGGCGCGCGAGGTGGTGGACGCACTCCCGGCGCGCCCGGGACCGGACCACGCCGCGATGGCCCACTGGCTGGCGGGCGGCGGTCCGCCCGGCGCCCGCACCCTCTACACGGGGGTGCCCGCCTGCCCGCCGGCCACGCGGTGACGAGCGCCGGCAGCGGGGCCAGCGCCACGCCCTGGTGGCGCCCGCGCTTCGAGGCGCCGGCCCCGCGTTCGCTCGACGACGCGGCCGGGGCCGTGCGGGAGCGGCTGCGCACCGCGGTGGGACGGGCCGGCGGCCGCGGTGAATCGGGCGTATTGCTCAGCGGCGGCATCGACTCGGGCGCCGTGGCCGCGGTGCTGGCGGACGGCGGCGCGCGACCCGGAGCACGCACCTACTCGGCGGTGTTCCCGGACCCAGGCCGGGCCTGATCGACGAGCTCGTGCCCGGGCTCGGGCTGCGGTCAGCGAGGGTCGAGGGCCGCCCCGGGCCGCCGCTCGAAGCCGCGCTCGAGTACCTCGCCGAATGGGAGCTTCCGCCCCTCTCCCCCGGTCTCTCCCTCTACCTGCCGCTGGTGCGCGGCGCCGCCGGGGATGGCGTCGCGGTGATGATGGACGGCGAGGGCGGCGACGAGCTCTTCGGCGTCGCCCCCTGGCTGCTGGCCGACCGGGTACGCGACCGGCGCCCGCTCGCGGCGTGGGCGCTGGCCCGCCGCCTCCCGGGCGCCGGCGAGCGCCCGTCGCCGCGGCAGGTCGCCCGGGCGGTTCGCGACTACGGGGTGCTCGGCGCCCTCCCCCACGCCCTCCACGAGGTGAACCTGCGCGCCCCCTGGATCGAGGCGCGCACCCCGCCCTACCTCCTCCCCCGCACCGCCGACGTGCACCGCGTGGCGGCGGACGACTGGCAATGGGTGCGCGGCGACGGGCCGCGCTGGTGGCTCGGGCTGATCGAGTCGCTGACCGGCGCCGACGGCCCCGCGCCCACGCGCGAGCACGTGCGGCTCCGCTCGCGAATGACGGGGATCGAGCCGCGCCATCCGCTGCTCGACGCGGACCTCGTGGACCTCGTGCTGAGCCTCGACCCCGAGCTGGCATTCGATCCGCAACTGAGCCGGCCCGTGCTTCGCGCCGCCGTGGCCGGGCTGTTGCCGGATCGCGTCCGGCTGCGTCCGTCGAAGAGCACCTTCGACGCCGTGTCTCCAGCAGAGCCTGGCGGGCCCCGAGGCCGCGCGTATCCGGCGCCTCCTCACCGCCCCTGACGCCGAGATCCGCGGCTACACGGACCCGGCCGGGGTGGCCGCCCTGCTGGATCCCGCCGCGGCGCCCGGACTGGGAGGACCGCCGCCGCTGGGCTCTGCTCCTCTGGCGGCTCGTGACCGCGGAGCTGTTCCTACGCCACCAGGCCGACCCCGCGCTCCCCGCCCGGCTGGTGGGCGGCGGCAGCGCCCGGAGGAGTTTCTGACCAGGCCGAGGGCGTACTCCGGCCACCACACGCCGCGGGTGGCGCGCCCGGGCGGCAGGCCCCGTCGCTCATGCCGGGCTCCTTGACCCACAGGTAGGCATCCACGCGGGGGCGCCTGGTGCGGGTGGTGGGGTCGTGGCCGAGCGCCCGGCCCGGAGGGTTGCACCACTCCGGAAGCCGCCGGGTCCGTGGAGGCTCGGACCGTTCCCGTTCCGGCCCGTGTCCACCACGAAGTGGGTTCCACCGAGCCGGCTGGACACGCCGTGCCGTACCGGAGGTTCGCTTCGTGCCGAAGAAGTTGCTCACGTTGAGGGCGAAGCCGTCGGCCCCCGCGATGCCCGAGGCGCGCAGGGGCCGCACCAGCCGGGACGCGGGGGGATCCAGCCGGCATTCCCGGCGTCCAGGTACACGCGCGCCCGCGGCGTGGCCGCGAGCGTTCGCACCGCGAAGCGCAGCAGAGCGAAGCGCCCCGCGCGGTGCGCGCGCGTGACGCAGCTGGAGAAGGCCTGGGCCAGGGCATCCGGCTCCACCACCACCACGGCTCGCCTCCGGCCGATCCCCCGGGCCACGGCGCGGACGTACGCCCGGTAGCCGGCGGCGCCGCGCGCGCCTCCGGCGGAGAAGCCGCCGCACCCGCGGTTCGGGATGAAGTAGGCCACGAGCACCGGCACCCGGTGCTGCGCGCCGCGGCGGTGGTCACGGAGCGGGCGCGCGCCTCCGCCCCGTCGTCGGTGGGCAGCCAGATGCGCCGTGGGCCGGCGGGCGAGGGCGGCCATCGCATTCGCGTCCTCCGAGCGCCCCTCCGCGCGCCACCGCTGAGCCTGGGCGCCGGCGGGGTAGTCCGGGTCCACGTAGAGCCGCAGCTCCGGCCAGTGGGTTGTGCGCTCGCGCGCTCGCCGGGCGGGCGGCGCTGCCCACGGAGGTCCCGGCGGCGGCCAGCACGAGCAGCGCGACTCCCGCGCAGATGAGTCGGAGCCTGTGGGCACGGAGCGCCTCCACCGGCACGCACACTAACTCGGCGGCGAAGAGCTAGCCTGCCGCGCCGTGCGCGCCGTCCAGATCGCCGAGCTGACCGGGCCCGGACGACGCCCTGCGTCTCGAGGACCTGCCCGAGCCCGAGGCCGCGCACATGCTCTCGGGCGACCGCGCCGTGGTGGTGGACGTGCACGCCGCCGGCGTGTCCTTCCCCGAGGTGCTGCAGACCCGCGGCGAGTACCAGATGAAGCCGCCGCTGCCGTTCGTGCCCGGCAGCGAGGTGGCCGGCGTGGTGCGCAGCGCGCCCGACGGCGCGTCCGTGACAGGCGGGCGACCGCGTGGCCGCCTGCTGCATGCTCGGCGGGTTCGCCGAGGTGGCCGTGGCGCCCGAGTTCCTCACCTTCCCGCTCTCCGACGAGCTCGACTACGCCCAGGGCGCCGGCCTGATCCTCAACTACCACACCGCCTACTTCTCGCTGAAGCTGCGCGGGCGCCTCGCCGAGGGCGAGACCGTGCTGGTGCACGGCGCCGCCGGCGGCGTGGGCACCGCCTCGATCCAGGTGGCCAAGGGCCTCGGGGCCCGCACGATCGCCGTGGTGTCGAGCGACGACAAGGAGCGCGTGGCCCGCGACGCCGGCGCCGACGAGGTGGTGCGCTCGGACGGGCCCTGGAAGGACGAGGCCAAGGAGCTCTCCGGCGGCGGCGTGGACGTGGTCATCGACCCGGTGGGCGGCGACCGCTTCACCGACAGCCTGCGCTCGCTCGCGCGAGGGCGGGCGGCTGGTGGTGGTGGGCTTCACCGGCGGCTCGATCCCCGAGGTGCAAGGTCAACCGGCTGCTGCTGAACAACACCGAGGTCGTGGGCGCCGGCTGGGGCGCCTTCGTGATGCCCAAGCCGAACCTGAACCTGGAGATCGGCGAGGCGGTGAACCGCCTGGTGGACGAGGGCTTCGTGCGCCCGGTGGTGGGCGCGCGCTTCCCGCTCGAGCAGGCCGCCGAGGCGCTGAAGCTGATCGACGGCCGCGGGGCCACCGGCAAGGTCGTGCTCGACGTGCGCGCGGCCTAGCCCGCTCAGAGCGCGATCAGCGCCACGCCGAGCAGCGTGGCCGCCACCCCGATCGCCTGGACCCGCGACAGGCGCTCCCCCAGCAGCGCCACGCCCAGGCCCACGGTCACCACCGGGAAGAGGGAGCCGAGCACCGACACCAGCGAGAGCTGGCCGTGGTCCGCGGCCGCGTGTAGAGCAGGGTGCCGGCCACCAGCAGCAGTCCGGGCACGGCCATCAGCGGGAGGTCCCGCGTGGCCCGGAGGCCGCCGATGCGCCGCCCGGCCCACAGTCCGACGAGCGCCACCAGCGCCACGCGGGCGTCGAACAGCGCCCACGCCCGGCCGTCCTTCGAGGCCTTGGGGAGCGCGGTGAGGAAGACGCCGAAGGCCACCGCCGACGCCGGCGCCCAGATCACGCTCGCGCGCGGGTCGGGGTAGGTCGCGCCCGCCCACGGCGCCGTCGGGGTCCCGGCGCGAGAGCCATCGCGGCGCCGGCCATGCGCCAGCACGATGCCCACCACCTGGGTGGGCCTTGAGCGTATCGCCGTCCGCCAGCCCGTAGACCACGGGCACCACGGCGCCCACGGCCCCGATCGGGGCCACCACGGACAGCGGCCCGAGCTCCGCCGCCTTGTAGAAGGCGATCAGCCCGGCCGCGTTGCCCGCGCCGGCCAGCAGGGCGAGGATCAGGCTGCCGCGCGGCAGCGCCGCACCGCCGTGCCCGGCCAGGTAGACGACGCAGCCCGATCGAGCGCCGCCACCTGCGAGACCACCAGCATCGGACACGATCGCGTGGCGGCGGGCGAGCTGGGGCCCGATGAAGTTCGACACGCCGTAACAGGCGGACGAGCCGAGGGCGAGTGCGATGGCGAGCACGGACGCCGGTGAGTCTGGCAACGGCGGGTCGCACGGGCCTCGGCGCCGCAAATCGCCCTTTCGGGTGATCCTTCGCACTCGAGCGCACGGCGCTCCCCCCGATCGTCATCCTTCTGCGCGCACCGGCGGGCGGGGGATGGCCCAGACATCCCGCGCCGGCAGGCCACGGATGGCAGCGGATCCCCCGACGGCATCAGCGGCCGCCCGGCGGCCCGGACCCGCGCACGGCGGAGGCCGGCCCGACGCCGGCGCGGCTGGAGCGAGGCCCACGTGCAGCGCCTGTTCTGGCGCGCCGGCTTCGGCGCCACCCCGCGCGAGGCCCACCACTGGGCCCGGCGCGGCAAGGCGCGCACGATCCGCTGGCTGCTGAACGGCGGGCCCGTCCCCGGCGCCGCGCATCGGCCGCCGCGCGTCGACGGCCACCGCCTCGACCCCGAGAACGAATGGAGCCACGACGCGCTCTGGTGGCTCGACCGGATGGTCCGCTCGCGGCGCCCGCTGCAGGAGAAGCTCACGCTCTTCTGGCACGACCACTTCGCCACCAGCGACCAGGACACGCCGCTGATGCTCGCCCAGAACCGGACGCTCCGCCGCCACGCGCTGGGCAGCTTCCCCGCGCTCCTGACGGCCGTGACGAGCGACCCGGCGATGCTCCTGTTCCTCTCGCTCGCCGACTCGGACAAGGAGGCGCCGAACGAGAACTACGCGCGCGAGCTGATGGAGCTGTTCACGCTCGGGCGCGGGTACAGCGAGCGCGACATCCGCCAGGCCGCGCGGGCGCTCACCGGCTTCCGCGTGGACTGGCGCGAGAACGGCCCGCCGCGCTGCTACTACGACAGGGAGGCGCACGCCGCCGGGGTCAAGCGCATCTTCGGCCACGCCGGCAACTTCGACTGGCAGGACGTGCTGCGCCTCTGCGTGCACCACCCGCCGCACGCGCCCTTCCTGGTGGGGAAGCTCTGGGACTACTTCGTGGGCACCCCGATCCCGGGCGGCACGCGGCCGCGCCTGGCGCACACCTACCGCCGCTCCGGCCACCGGATCAAGCCGGTGGTGGGCGAGATCCTGGCCCACCCCGCGCTCTACCGGAGCCTCGACGCCCCGGGCATGGTCAAGTCGCCGGTGGTGTTCCTGGCCGGCGCCCTGCGCAGCGCCGGGCAGGGGATCGACCGACGACAGCTGGGGCTGGCTCATGGAGAGCATGGGCCAGGAGCTCTTCCATCCGCCCTCGGTCGCGGGCTGGGACTGGGGCACCGCGTGGCTGTCCTCGAACGCGATGCACGTGCGCTTCGACGCGGCGAACTACCTGCTCGAGACCCCGCCGCCTGCGCGTGAAGGAGAGGTCCACTCCGGCGAGGCTCTCGCCGCGCCGGGCGGTGGCCCGGGCGCGCCGCGCCGTGGGCAACCCGTGGACCTCCTCGCGCACCGACGCCGAGCTGCTGCGCGTGGCCCGCCGGCTGCTCACCGAGCGCAAGCTGAAGGACGGCGAGTGGCGCCAGGACCGCCAGGAGCGCGCCGACATGTGCCAGCGGGTGCTCCGCCACCTCCTGCTCTCCGGACCCGACGCCCACGTGCACTGATGGCCCGCCACTACCGCCTGCGACGACTTCCACCGCACCTCCGAGGCCGTGCGCCGCGACTACCTCGGCGGCCCGCCGCTCACGCGCCGCCAGGTGCTGGCCGCCGGGATCGGCGCGGGACTCACCCTCTACACGGCCAGGGCGATGCCCGTCTCGCGGGTGTTCGAGGCGGCGGCCGCCGACGCCGCGGCCGCACCGAACGCGCCCGTGCTCGTGTCCGTCTTCCTCCCCGGCGGCGTGGACCTGCTCGACACGCTCGTCCCGCTCCACGACTACGGCCGCTACGCCGACCTGCACCAGGACCTGAAGGTGGAGGCCTCGCCGCTGGCGGGCGGCTCCGGCCTCGGACTGAACCCGCAGCTGAGCCGCGGCGTCCGCGGCGGGGTGCGCGGCCTCTTCGAGCGCGGCAAGATCGGCTTCCTGCCCGGCATCGACTACCCCGACCCCGACCTCTCCCACTTCCACTCGCGCCACTTCTGGGAGACCGGCCTGATCACCGACCGCAGCGCGCCGGGATGGCTCGGCCGCTGGCTCGACCGCGCCGGGCAACCGCGACAACCCGCTCCAGGGCATCTCGATGGGCTACGGGCTCTCGCCGCTGATGCGCTCGGGCCGCGCGCCGGTGGCCGCGGTGGCCTCGCCGGGCGACGCCGGGTTCTGGATCCGCGACGTGTGGGGCGAGCCCTACGACGAGGCCATGAGGAGCTACGAGAAGCTCGGCCACGGTCCCGCGGGCAGCCACGCGCTGCGCTCGTCGCGCACCGCGGCCCGGCTGGCGAAGCAGGTGGCCGACCGGCTGGAGCCCTACGCCGAGAAGGACGGCAAGCGACCCGCTCGCCTCCCCGGTCCCCTACCCCGCGGAGAGCGACTTCGGCCGGCGGCTGCGCTACCTCGCGGCCATGATCTCCAAGCCGCTGGGGATCCGGGTGGCCGACGTGCAGGCCGACGGCAACTTCGACACCCACGACGAGCCAGAAGGAGCTCAGCGGCATGCTGGGCGACGTGAGCGAGTGCCTGGCCGCGTTCCAGGCCGACCTCGAGGCGCGCGGCGTGTCCGGCCGGGTGCTCACGCTCGTGTGGTCCGAGTTCGGGCGCCGGCCCGAGCAGAACGGCTCGGGAACCGACCACGGCGCGGGCGGGGTGGCCTGGGTCCAGGGCGACCGCGCGCGCTCGGGCGTGCTCAGCGAGTACCCCGACCTCACCAGCCTGGACGCGCACGACAACCTGAAGGTCACGATCGACTTCCGCCGCGTCTACGCGAGCCTGCTGGAGCAGCACCTGGGCACCGACGCCGCATCGGTGATCCCCGGCGCGGGCAGGCTCGGCCGCGTCTCCCTGGTCCGGTGAGGCGCGCCCTCCTCCTCCCGCTGCTCGGCCTGCTGGCCGCGGCACCCGCCCTCGCGGGCGCCACCGCCGTCGCGCGCGGACCACCTCGGTGGGCGTGAGCGAGCGCGAGTGGCGCGTGTCGCTCTACCGCACGAAGGTGCCGACGGGCGTCGTGCGCCTGAACGCGCACAACTACGGCGAGGACGGCCACGACCTGGCCGTCCGCAACGCGTCCGGCAGGGTGCTCGGAGCGCTGCCCGAAGCTCCGGCCGGGCCGCACCGACACGCTGCGCGTGCGCCTGCGCACGCCCGGGCCGCTACGTCGTCTTCTGCACGCTCGAGGGCCACGAGGCGAAGGGCATGCGCGCCCGGCTCACGGTGAAGAAGCGCAGAAGCGCTAGCGCGAGCGCGCGACCTGGCGCGCCGGGCCGCGCGACCTCCCGCTGGCGCTGGCGCTCGGGCGTCGATCCGCACCACGTTGCGGGCCAGGCCCACCGCCTCGAGCCCCCTGATCACCAGCGCCGAGGGATCCACCTCCCACCGGCGCAGCCCGTGCTCGGCGGAGCGCGGGAAGGCGTGGTGGTTGTGGTGCCACGACTCGCCGAACGAGGGCAGGGCGAGCCAGAAGACGTTGCGCGACTCGTCGTCGGTCTCGAAGCGGCGTGAGCCGAGGAAGTGGCACACCGAGTTCACGCTCCAGGTCACGTGGTGCACGAGGAAGATGCGCACGAGGCCGCCCCACAGGAGGCCGGTGGCCGCGCCGGCGAGCGTGCCCGAGATGAGCCAGCCGGCGAGCGCCGGCAGCGCCAGCCCCGCCAGGACGATCAGCGGGAAGCGGCGGTTGATGACGCGCATGCCGCGGTCCTCGTAGAGGTCCTGCGCGTACTGCCTGCCGGCCGTGCCGTGGTCGGTCATGAGCCAGCCCATGTGCGCGTGCCAGAGACCGCGGAAGACCGACCCGGGCCCGTCGCCGTGGCCGACGTGCGGGCTGTGCGGGTCGCCCTCCTTGTCGGTGTGCGCGTGGTGCTTGCGATGGTCCCCCACCCAGCTGATCACCGGTCCCTGCACGGCCATCGAGCCGAGGACGGCGAAGGCGTACTCCACCGGGCGCGGCGACTGGAACGAGCGGTGGGTGAGCATGCGGTGGTAGCCGACCGTGATCCCGAGGGCGGTGATCACGTACATCACGGCCAATATCGCGAGGTCGCGGCCCGACACCACCTGGTTCCACAGCAGGACGATGGCGGCCAGCGTGGCCAGGAACGGCAACACGACGGCGGCGAGGTTCACGCGCTTCTCGAGCTTTGTCATGCGACACAGGCTACGAGCACGTGTCGATGTGTCCTAGACTGCCAGCGGCAGTGTTCTCGTCTCGGTTTTGCTCATCTGAATGACAAGAACTGCTCCACGCCGAGCCCTGGCGCGAGCTGCCGCCCTCGGTGGCCGACGCGATCGAGCCCGCCCTCGGCGCGGCCACCGACGAGATCCTGGCCGCCATCGCCCGCGAGGTGCCGGAGTACGCGCGGCCGCTCGAGGGCGCCTTCGGGCACGGCGTGCGCACGGGCGTGACCGAGGCCCTACGCGAGTTCGTGGCCCTGATCCGCGACCCCGACCGGGGCCGGCCTCGGGCCGCGAGGTGTACCTGGCGCTCGGGCGCGCGGCGAGCTGCGCGAGGGCCGCGCCCTCGACGCGCTCCAGTCCGCCTACCGCGTGGGCGCCCGGGTGGCGTGGCGCGAGTTCGCCGCGGCCGCGATCGAGGCCGGGGTGGACCGGCCCACGCTCGGGCTCCTGGCCGAGTCCGCGTTCGCCTACATCGACCAGCTCTCGGCGGACTCGGTCGAGGGCTACGCCGAGGCCCGCTCCCGCCTGGAGGGCGAGCGCGAGCGCCGCCGGCGGGACCTGATCGCGCTGCTGCTGCGCGACCCGCCCGCCGGACGACGCCGACGTGAGGCCGGCGGCGGGCGCGGCGGCCTGGGCGCTGCCCCGCACGCCGCGGCGCTGGCCTGCCGGGAGGAGGACCTCGACCGGATCGCGCGGCGGCTGCCGCCCGAGTCGCTGACCACCCGGCTCGAGGGCACGCGGCTGCGCAGTGATCAGCGACCCGGACGGACCGGGCCGCGCGCGGCAGCTCGCGCGGGCCGCCGAGGGCACCACCGCCGCGCTCGGCCCCACCGGCCCGCCGTCCGAGCTGGCGGAGTCCTGGGCGCTGGCCCGCGTCCACCCTCGCCGGGATCGAGTCGGGCGCGTGGAGGGCAGCGGGCCTCGTGCGGGCCGAGGAGCAGCTCGCCCGGCTCCTGCTCATCGGGCGCGCGGCCCGCTCGTGGAGCGCATCGCCGCGCGGCGACTGGCGCCGCTCGCGCCCCTGACCCCCAGGGCGCGCCGGCGGATGGAGGAGACGGCGCTGGCCTTCGTGCAGCATCAGGGCAACGCGGCGGCCATGGCCCGCGCCCTCGGCGTGCACCCGCAGACCGCCCGCTACCGGCGCACCCGCCTGCGCGAGCTGCTCGGCGAGCAGCTGGACGATCCGGACGCGAGGTTCGAGCTGGAGCTGGCGCTGCGACCTACGGCCGGCCGCTAGCCGGTGGCGGGCCGGCCGCCGGGCGGTCCTGATCCTGCCCGCGGCCGAGCCTGCGGGTGAGGTCCTCCGCGGTGAGCGGAGGAGCGAAGAGGAAGCCCTGGCCGGCCGAGCAGCCGAGAGCGCGCAGGCCCTCCACCTGCTCGCGCTCCTCGATGCCCTTGGCCACGATCCCGATCCCGAGCTCGTCGCGCAGGCGGGACACGGCGCGGGCCAGCGCGTCGCCGGCGGTGTCGCCGACGTAGGCCGCCCTCCACCTTCACCTCGTCCACGGGCAGCCCGTAGACGTGCGCGATCGGCGGCCGGCCGGCGCCGTAGTCGTCCAGCGTGATCCCCACGCCCAGCGCCCGCAGCTCCGACAGCCTGACGCGCGCGGTCTCGAGGTCGGCCAGCACCGCCGTCTCGGTCACCTCGATCATCAGCCGGCCGGGCGCCACGCCCTCGTCCTCCAGCGCGGCCTTCACCGCGTCCGGCAGCTCCGGGTCCCGCAGCTCGCGCCCGGAGAGGTTCACGCTCACGCGGAAGCGGTCATCCACGCGGCCGCCCTCCTGCCAGCGGGCCAGCTGCACGCAGGCCGTGCGGATCACGTGACGGCCGATCGGCACGATCGTGCCCGACTCCTCGGCCAGCGGGATGAAGTCCACCGGGCTGATCACCCCGGCACGCGGATGGTGCCAGCGCAGGAGCGCCTCGGCCGAGGTGATGCGCTCGTCGCCCAGGTCCACGAGCGGCTGGAAGAGCACCTCCAGCTGGTCGCGCTCCAGGGCGAGCTCAAGATCCTCCGACACCTCCAGGCGCTCGATCAGCGAGGCCCGCATGGCGGGTTCGAAGCGAACGGGCCGCCGCCGCGCGTCCGCGCGCCGCGTAGGCCGCCACGCCGGCGTCGCGCAGCAGGTCCATGGCCACCCCGCCGCCGTCCTCGGCCACCGCCACCCCCACGCATGCGGTGGGCAGCACCTCCTCGCCGCCCACCCGCACGGGCTTCGACAGGCTCATCACCAGCCGCCGCGCCACCTCCGTGGCCTCGTTCGGGCGCTCGAAGCCCTCGAGCAGCACGGCGAACTCGCTCTCCCCCACCCGCGCCCCGGTGTCGCCGGCGCGCAGCCCGGCGTCCAGGCGCCGCGCCACCTCCAGCAGCATCTCGTCGCCCGCCGCGGATCCCAGCACGTCGTTCACCGGACCCATGTCCTCCAGGTCCACCACCAGGATGGCCACCGGCTGCCCGGCCCTCCGGGCGCGCGCGAAGGCGTGGGTGGCGCGGTCCTCGAAGAGCGCCCGCGTGGGCAGGCCGGTGAGGTCGTCGTAGAAGCTCCGGCCGTCCGCGGGACGCTCGGCGGGCTGCGTGGCCGCGGCGCGCAGCGACAGCACCACCCCGTGCAGCGGCGAGGCCTCGGCCGGGCGCTCGGCCACGCCCTCGACGGTGACCAGGCTGGAATCGCGATGGATCATCGCCCAGCGCCCGCGACGGGTCTCGCCCTCGGTCACGGCCAGCGCCAGCGACGCCGCGCCGCGGTCCGACGCGGGCACGAGGTCGAGCAGCGGGCTGTCCGCCAGACGGTCCGGTTCGTGGCCCAGAAGCCGGGTGATGGCCGGAGAGGCGTAGTGGACCACCCCGCCGTGCCCGATCACGAGCACGGGGTCGGGCGCGTGCTCCACGAGCGCGCGGAACCAGCGCTCGCTCTCCTCGAGCGCGCCCACGCGGGCGCGCTCGCGCTGCGACCCGCGACCGAGGTCGCGTAGCCGCGGGACGAATCCTTCGCTCATGCCGGCTCCGGCGTGCGTGGGCCCACGGGTTCTTTGTCGTCAGGGCCCCGGCGGACCTTGACCGGGCGAGATGGTCCGTTCGCCCGCACGCGGCGCCCGGGGTCTAGGCTGCCGGGCCGTCATGCCGAGCTTCGCCGAGGACACCGCCATTACCGGCGCCGACGGCCGCTACCAGGCCCGGCTCGGGTCGCGCTGGTGGGGGCCGGTGGCGCCGCTCGGCGGGTTCCTGGCCGCATGCACCGTGCGAGCCATGGAGGCGGAGTCGGGCGATCCGGAGCGCACCCTTCGCTCGCTGAACATCCACTTCGTGGCCCCGCCGCGCAACGGCGAGATCGAGATGAACGTGACGCTGGCCCGCCGGGGACGGTCGGTGAGCACCCTCACAGGACGCGCCGAGCAGGAGGGCCGCCTGCTCGGGATCGCCATCGGCGAGTTCTCCGCGCCCCGCCACGGACCGTCGTGGACGGTGTCGCCGATGCCGGAGGCGACCCCCTTCGACGACGCTCCGCGCGTGTCCGCGGACAGGCCGGGCGCGCCGGTCTACCTCGACGCGCTCGAGCTCCGGTGGGCCGGCGGGCCGCCCCCGCTCAGCGGCGCGAGCGGCGACGTGGAGCTGAACGGGTGGATGAGGGCCGACGGACCGGGCCCTCTCGACGCCGCGCTGCTCGTGTGCCTCGCCGACGCCATGCCCCCTGTGGCCCTCTCGCGCGCGGCGCTGCCGCTCGGCGCCCCGACGCTCGACCTCACGGTGCACCTCTTCGGGCGCCTGCCCGTACCCGATGCCGACGCCGAGACCCCGGTTCTCGGCCGCTTCACCTCAGCCCGCGCGCAGGACGGCCTGTGGACCGAGGACGGCGAGCTATGGGCTCCGGACGGGCGCCTACTGGTGCAGTCGCGGCAGCTGGCGCTGATCGTGCCGGTCAGGCACTGAACCGCGTACTGGAGCAGGCCGCGAAGGTCGGCGCACACCTCGTGGGCGGCCTCCGCGCACGCCGGGCTGAGCGCGCCCAGGTCGAAGAAGCCGTGGATCAGGCCGCCGTAGCTCCGCTTGACCACCTGCACGCCGGCCTCCTCGAGCGCGCGCGCGTAGGCGTCGCCCTGGTCGCGCAGCGGGTCGAACTCGGCGGTGACCACCACCGCCGGCGGCAGCCCGGCGAGGTCGGGCGCATGGATCGGGCTCAGCCTGGGGTCCGAGGGGATCGGCGCCCGCGACGTACTGCTCCCGGAACCACTCCATGTCCGCGCGCGTGAGGAAGAACCCCTCCGCGTTCTCGGTCTCGGAGGGGTATCCGCCCACGAAGTCGGTGCCGGGGTAGATCAGGAGCTGCGCGGCCAGCGGCAGGGCCGCCGGCGTCCCGGGCCATCAGCGCCACCACGGCCGCGAGGTTGCCGCCCGCGCTGTCGCCGGCCACGGCGATCCGGCCGGCGTCGCCGCCGAGCTCGGCCACGTGCTCGGCGGCCCAGCGGGTGGCGGCGAGGCAGTCCTCCGGCGCGGCCGGGAAGGGATGCTCCGGGGCGAGCCGGTAGCCCACGCTCAGCACCACGGCCTCCGCCTCGCGGCAGAGCGCGCGGCACTGGTTGTCGTGGGTGTCCACGTCGCCGATCACGAACCCGCCGCCGTGGAAGAAGACGATCGTGGGCACCTCGCCCTCGGCCTCCGGGCGGTAGATGCGAGCGGGCAGCGGCCCCGCGGCGCCCGGCACCTCGAGGTCCTCGGTGGCGGCCACGGGCACGATCGTCTCGGCCGGCCGCAAGTCCACGGTGAGCATGCGGAAGGCCCGGCGCGCCTCCTCCGGCGTGCCGGCGGCCAGCGCCGGCCGCTGCATCGCGGCGAGCATCGCGAGCATGCCCTGGATCGGGGGGTCCACCGGCATGGCCGAGCCCTCAGTCGGCGCCGGCGGTGGCCTCGCTCTTGGCGCCCTCGCGGCCGTCCTCGTCGCCGTCGCCTGCGGACGACAGGAACTGCATCATCACGAGCTTCGTGGCCATGCCCTGCTCGCCGCTCTCGGCCAGGCGGGCCGTGGCGTCGGCCTCGACCTGCACGGTGCGCTCCAGCAGCTCGGCCACCATGCCGTGGAGCTCCTCCCAGCCGCGCTCGTCGAGCACCAGCGGCACGCGGCTCAGGATGCGGTCGTCGCGTGCCTCGAACGCGCCGCCCTCGATCGAGTCCGCCACGTCGTCCCAGATCAGCTGGAGCCCGACGTCCGAGATCGCCTGGCGCAGCGACCGCGGGAGGCGGCTCCAGTCGCGGTCGCTGAAGTACGGGCGGGCGATGGCGCGGTAGAAGTGCTCCACGGCGCCGCGGCGCGGCCGGGTGCTCACGAGCTCGATGCAGTCCAGCTCGAGCAGCGCCTTCACGTGGTAGCTCACGTTGCCGAGCGGCTCCCCGAGCTGCTCGGCCATGTCGTTGGGGCTGGCCACTCGCTCGTTGAGGATGGCGAGGATGTGCGCCCGCAGCGGGTGGGAAAGAGCCTTGGCCACGCGCTGGTCGACCAACGCCTGCCGCTTGCACAGTCATCCTCGTTCTCTCAACTCTCGTTCTCAGTTTCTTGCGAGCCCTATGTAGTCTGACCTTAGCGTTCCCCTCAGGGATTCCCGACCGGTCCTCGTTGGTCTTTCAGCGTAGTGAGGCGGCGGGCGTCGGGCGTTGATCGCCCCTCGCCGCTCAGTGATCTCTCAGGCGGGCCACAGGGCGCTCCCACGGCGGGGACCGAGGGTGGCGCCATGTCGATCGCCGCCCTCTCCCCCGAACGCCCGCGCCGCCGGAGGCGACCCCCGAGGCCCCGCGCGTCGAGATCGTCGTGCCCGTCTACAACGAGCAGGCGGCGCTGCCCGGCTCGATCCGCCGGCTGCACGACCACCTCGAGCGCCGAGCTGCCGTTCGCCTGGCGCATCGTGATCGCCGACAACGCCAGCACGGACCAGACGCCGCGGCTGCGCGCAGGCGCTGGCCGACGACCTGCCCGGGCGTGGAGCTCCTGCGAGCTGCCCGAGAAGGGGCGCGGCCGGGCGCTGCGCGCGGCCTGGTCGCGCAGCGACGCCGAGGTCCTCTGCTACATGGACGTCGACCTCTCCACCGACCTCCGCGGCGCTCCTCCCGCTCGTCGCGCCGCTGCTCTCCGGCCACAGCGACGTGGCCATCGGCACGCGGCTGGCGCACGCGGCGCGCGCGTGGAGCGCGAGCGCCAAGCGCGAGCTGATCTCGCGCGCGCTACAACCGCGTGCTGCGCACCGTCGCTGCGCGCCCGCTTCTCCGACGCCCAGTGCGGCTTCAAGGCCATCCGCGCCGACGCGGCGCGGCGGCTGCTGCCGCAGGTGCGCGACGAGGCCTGGTTCTTCGACACCGAGCTGCTCGTGCTCGCCCAGCGCGAGGGCATGCGCATCAGCGAGGTGCCCGGTCGACTGGGTCGACGACCCCGACTCGCGCGTGGACCTGATGACGCACCGCGGTGGACGACCTGCGCGGGGTCGCGCGGCTGCTGGCCTCGAGCGCCGCGCTGGCCCGCTTCCTCGCCCTCGGCGTGCGCCTCGACCTGGCCTACGCGCTGCTCTTCCTCCTGCTGCGGGCGCCGCTCGGCGCTGCCGGCGCGAACGCGCTCGCGCTGGCGCTCACCGGCGTCGGCAACACGCAGGCCAACCGGCGGCTGACCTTCGGGGTGCGCGGCCGCGAGGCGCCTGTGGCAGCCACCACGCTCGCGGGCGCGTCGTCTTCCTGCCACGCTCGGCCGTGACCAGCGGCGTCGCTGGCCTGCATGCACGCGATCGACCCGTAGCCGCCGCGCGCGCGTCGAGCTCGGCGTCCTGGCCGTGGCCAGCGCCTGCGACGAGCGTGGCCCGCTACATCGCACTGCGGCCTGGGTCTTCGCCGACCCGCGCCGCTGCCGCGTCGTGCGCTGGGCCCTGGCCCGCGCACGACGTCGTCCTGACCTCGACCACGAAAGGAACACGACACATGTCGACCGCCTCCATGCCCATGCCCGCCGAGCGCTGCGACGCGATCTCCTCGCGGGCACGCGCGCGCCGCCTGGCGGCGCCCGGAGCTCGGCGCGCTCGCTGCTGATCGCCGCCGTGCTGAACCTCCTGGCGCTCGACCGCAACGGCTACGCGAACGAGTACTACAGCGCCGCCGTGCGCTCGATGAGCACGAGCTGGCACGCGTTCCTCTACGGCTCGTTCGACACCGCCGGCGTGATGACGGTCGACAAGCCGCCGCTCGCGCTCTGGGTGCAGGCGCTCTCGGCCCGCGTCTTCGGGTTCAGCTCCTGGAGCCTGCTCGTGCCGCAGGCGCTGATGGGCGTGGCCGACGGTCGGTGCTGGTCTACGACCTCGTCCGCCGGCCGCTTCGGCCGGGCCGCCGGGTTCGCGGCCGGGCTGGCGCTGGCGCTGACCCCGGTCACCGTGGCCGTCTCCCGGCACAACAACCCGGACGCGCTGCTCGTGCTCTGCTGCGTGGCCGCGCTGTGGTGCGTCGTGCGCGGCGCTCGAGGACGGGCGCACGCGCTGGCTCGTGCTCGCGGGCGTGTTCGTGGGGCTGGGGTTCGAGGCCAAGATGGCGGCGGCGCTGCTGGTCGTGCCGGCGATCGCCGCCGCATGGATGTGGGTCGCGCCGCGCGGCCGCCTGGCCGCGGTCCGCCAGCTGCTCGCCGGCGGCGCGGCGATGGTCGTCGTCGGGCGGCGCCTGGCCGCTGCTCATGGCGCTCACCCCGGCGGCCGACCGGCCGTGGGTCTCGGGCACGAGCGACAACAGCGATCTGGTCGCTGATCCTCGGCTACAACGGGCTCGGGCGGCTGTTCGGCCAGGAGCGGTGGGCCGGGCGGCGGGGCCGGCGGGCCGGGCGGCGGCGGTGGAGGCGGCGGATGTTCGGCGGCGACGCCGGGCGTCGCTGCGGCTGCTAACCAGAGCCTCGGCGGACAGGCCGGCTGGCTGCTCGGCTTCGCGCTGGTGGCGGGCGCCGGGCTCGTGGCCGCCACGCCGGCTGCGGCGCGGCGACGCGCGCACGGGATGGATCATCGCCGTCGGCGGCAGCTTCGCCGACGATCGCGGTGGCCTTCAGCCAGGCCCAGGGGATCTTCCACCCCTACTACATGTCCCAGCTCGCGCCGTTCGCGGCGATGCTGGCCGGCGCCGGCGTGGGGCTGATGCTCGCGCGGCGGGCGCGCCGCGCGGATCGTTGGGCCGGCGGCGCTGGCGGCCGGCGTGGTCACCGAGCTCGCGGTGCTCGCACCAGCACCCGGGCGAGCTCGGCTGGCTCCGCCCGCTGCTGATCGTCGGCGGCGGTGCCGCGGCGGTGGTGCTGGCGCTCGGTCGGCGGATCCGCGGCAGGTCCGCGTGGCCGTGGTGGCCGCGGCGATGGGGCTGCTGCTGCTGGCCCCGGGCGCCTGGGCGGTGCAGACCCTCGGGCACGCCACCAGCGGCACGTTCCCGGCCGGCGGGCCAGCGCGCCAGGGCGGCGGCGGTCCGGGCGGCGGCGGTGGCGGTCCCGGCGGCGGGATGCCTCCGGGCGCCGGCGCGCGCCGCAGGGCGGCTTCGGCGGCGGCCTGGCGGGAGGCCCGCCCGCGGGCGGCGCGGCCCGGATCGGCGCGGGCGGCGGTGCCGGCATGGCGGCGGCGGCGGCATGTTCGGCGGCGAACACGCCAGTCGCTGAAGCAGGCGCTGGCCTACGCGAAGGCGCACGGCGGCGGCACGCTCGCGGTCTCGAGCCAGACCGGAGCGGCCGGCCAGCTCGATCACGTCCGGGTCGCCGACGTGGCCGCCATCGGCGGCTTCTCCGGCCGCGAGAGCCAGGTGAGCGTCTCGTGGCTGGCCGACGCCGTGGCGAGCGGGAAGATCCGCTGGGTCCTCACCGACGGCACCGGCGGCGGCATGCGCCGGCGACAATCGCGTGGGATCCAGCGAGGTCATGGCCGCCGTGGCAAAGACGTGCACCAAGGTCAGCCTGTCGGGGACCGGCGGCACGAGCTCCGGCGTGCTCTACGACTGCCAGGGCCATGCGGCGGATCTGCGGGCGCTGGCCTCGTAGCGGCGGGTTCAGCGTCTACTGCGGCTGGGTGCGGGGGTTGTGTCCCGTCACGCTCCCGTCACCTTTGGGTGGTCCATGCGGTGCCAGGGCCCGGAGTGTGGGCCGACTTACTCACGCTATGCGGGACTAACTCGGCCCACACCCTGGTCCCCACCCGGCCCGGCAGCGGCCCAGTGTTACGAGACACCGCGTCCGGCGTAACGGGAGAGCGCGGAAGGACCGTCGACCCGGAGGGTGATCCGTCCTGTGCACCGCAGGGATGCACAGGACGGATAGCCCCGCCCGAACGTAACCGCCGGGACGCCGAACCCGATGCCCCTACCCCGCTGCCGTAACGCCCGACCCGAAGCGAGCGCCCGGACGCCGCCCCTACGCGCTCGCCCCCTTCGCCTGCGCCGACGAAGCCGCGCACGTCCGCCGCCGGCTCCGAGTAGGCGTCGCCGAGCGCGGTCTCCATCGCGCGCCATGTACTCCTCGGCCCAGGCCGGGAACGTCGTAGTCGATCGCGCGCAGGAACTCGAGCGTCGCGGCCAGGCGGATGTCGGCGATCGAGGGCGCGTCGCCGCCGATGAACGGTCTTCCCGTCGAGGAAGAACGCGCGGTAGGCGTCGAGCGGCTCGGCGAGCGCGGCCTCGGCGTCCTGCTGCGCCTGCGCCTTCATGTCGTCGTCGGCGTCCGAGGTGGCCGACCTCGCCCGGGTACTGCGGGAAGCCGAGCGTCGGATAGGTGGCGCGCGCGACGAGCGGATAGAGCGTGCCGATCAGGTAGAACATCGCGCTGTCGACCATCGCCCGCTCGGCCGGGTCCGGTCGGGTAGAGCTGGTCGAGGCCGTGCTTGTTGCAGAGGTACTGCATGATCGCGCAGCTCTCCCAGAGCGAGCCCCTCGGCAGCCCGTCCTCCTCGAGCATCGGCGTGAGGTGGGCGGGGTCCTTCTGCGAGGAACTCCGGCGTCGTGGTCTTGCCCCACACGTCCAGCTCCTCGAAGTCGAGCCCGGCGGCCCGCACGAAGATCCGGGCGGTCAGGTTGTTCACGCTCGGCTTGAGGATGTTCAGCGTGTTCGTCGGCCATGCGGCTCCTCCTCGGTTACTGTAGGGGTCCTTCGGCGAGCGGTCGTCGGACAGCGACTCCCGCGATCGCGTGACGAGCGCCTCGATCGCGTCGGCGAGGTGCTCCCGGTCGATGTTGTAGTCGCCGCGCTCCACCCGGATCTTGTGCGCCTCGAGCAGCACGTCGGCGTGGGTGTGGCCGAGCGGCGGCTCGAAGCGGTACGACGCGAGCTCGATCAGCAGGCCGAGCGGATCCTCGAAGTAGATCGAGTCCATGAAGCCGCGGTCCTTCACGCCGCTGTGCCGGATCCCGCGCTCGTCGAGGCGCTCCACCGCCTGGTGGAACGTCGCCTGCGAGAGCGCGAACGCGAGGTGGTGCACGCAGCCGGGGTCGGTGGGCGTGCGGGTCGGGTCGGGCTCGCGCTCCTCGTTGGTGAAGATCGTGATCAGGCGCCCGTCGCCCGGATCGAAGTAGAGGTGGCTCTCCGCCTCGTTGTCGAGGTTGGGCTGCTCGAACACGAACGGCATGCCGAGCACGCCCTCCCAGAAGTCGATCGACGTCTGCCGGTCGGCGCCGACGATCGTGATGTGGTGGACGCCCTGGCTCTGAAGCTTTCGCATTGGCCCTCCGCGTGACTAGTGCTCGACGAGCTTCGACTTGTACTCGCTGCGCTGCAGGCTCCCCCACGGCACGAGCTCCACGCGCGTCTGGACGACGAGCACGCTGCGCAGTCTCTCGCGGATCGCCTCCGCGAGCGCGGCATCCGGCCCGGCCGCTCGCGCGCCAGCTCGACGCTCACCGGCAGCGGCGGCTCCTGCTTCACGCCCGGCCGCCCGCGGCCTGACGAGGATGTGGCCGCTCACGTCGGGCGCGAACGCGCTCACCACCTCGCGCACGGCCGAGGGGAAGACGTTCACGCCGCGGACGATCAGCATGTCGTCGGTGCGGCCGATGCAGCGGATGCGCGGGCCCGTGCGGCCGCACGCGGCACGGGCCCGTCCGGACCTCGCACGTGGTCGCGCGTGCGGAAGCGCAGCAGCGGCGCCGCGCGATGCCGGAGATGGGTCAGCACGAGCTCGCCGGTGGCGCCGTCCTCCAGCTCGAGCGCGGCGCCCGTGTCCGGGGTCGATCAGCTCGGGGTGGACGAAGCCGCGCGCGCCGAGGTGCATCCCGTCCTGCTCCTCGCACTCGCCCCAGAGCGACACGCCGATGTCGCCGATGCCCATCGCCTCGGTCACGCGCGCGCCCCAGCCCTCCTCGAGCATCGCGCGGAAGGCCGGCTCGCCGCCGCCGGGCTCGCCCGCCACCAGCACGCGCTCGACGCTCGACCCGCGCAGGTCGAAGCCCCGCTCGGCCGCCCACTCGACGAGGTAGGCCGCGTAGGAGGGCGTGAGCACGGCGGCCTCGGGGCCGAGCAGCTCGATCGCGCGCATCAGCCGCTCGGTGTTGCCCGTGCCGACCGGGATGTGGGAGAGGCCGATGCGATCGAAGGAGGCCAGCGCCGCGCCCGCCACGAACGGCCCGGCGTTGTAGGTGGTGACCACGCGCTGGCCGGCCTCGATGCCCGACGCCGCGTAGCTGCGCGCCGAGCCCGTCGACCCAGTTGTCGAGGTCGCCGGCCGTCAGCGGGATGTAGCTCGGCGTGCCGGTGGTGCCGCTGGTCGAGTAGATCCGGACGATCTCCGCGGCGCCGCGCAGAGGTGCGCGCCGATCGGGTTGTCGGGCGTGCACGTGTCCCTGAGCTCGCGCTTCTCGGTGAGCGGCAGCTGCGCGATCTCCGCGAGGCCGCCCGCCGCCGCGGCCGAGGCGACCCCGGCCGCGGCGAGCTTCTCGCGGTAGAAGGCCGAGCGCTCGAAGAGGTAGGCGAGCTGGGTCGCGTAGCTCGCGTCGTCCACGGCGAGCTGCTCCGCCCACGGGCGGGTCTCGACCTCCGGCGCGAGGATCAGCTGGCCCGTCCTCCGGCGGCGGCTCGTACTCGATCGCCTCCTCCGCGCGCCCCGCCATGAGGAAGCCGAGCGGCTGCTCGCGCTCCTCGGCCAGATGAGCGAGCAGCCCGGCCGTGCGCGCGAGGATCGGCACCGCCTTGACGGTGGCGGACGGGAAGCCGAGGTCGAGCATCACCGCGGCGATCGGCATCGACACGTTCATCGTCAGCGGCCTGCCCCAGGCCTCGGCCACGGCCGTCGCGCAGCGCGCGCGCGAGCAGCACGTGCGGGCCGCTCACCCCGCGCTCGTCGGCGAGCTCGAGGATCCGCTCGGCGCGCGGGTCGAGCGGCCGGTGAACGGGATGGCCGAAGCCCGGGCAGCCTGCCGCCCGAGGCGTGGACCGCGCGCGCCGACGTCCCCGGCCACCGCCGCCGGCTCGCCGCCGGCCGCCACCTTCTCCTGCGCCTCCTCGAGCAGCCGCGCGCAGGCCTCGGCGGTGCCGAGGATCACCGGGCCGCAGCCGAGGATGCCCGCCGCCACGGCCCCCTGCAGCGATCCGGGATCGGCCGCGAGCGTCATCCGCGCGGCGACGTTGGTGGGCATCATGCCGTGCTCGGCGATCGCCACGAGCAGCAGGTCGAGGAAGTAGCGCTGGTCCTCGGTCGGCTCGTCGCCCGGTGAGCAGCAGGTGGAAGTACTCGGTGAAGCTCAGCCTGCCCATCAGGTCGCCGCAGAGGTCGCGCCCGCGCACCTCGACCCGGTCGGGATAGGCCTGACTGATGTGGCTGACGGCCGGCCCGGCCTTACCGATCGGCATGCGGTCGGGCGACGCTACGCGCCGGCCGGCTGACCGTCAAGCCCCGAGGGCTGCCCGGCCAGCGGCAGCCGCACCGTGAACGACGGCCCCGCCGCCCGGCGCGTTCGCCGCGTCCACCGTGCCGCCGTGCGCGTCCACGATCCCGGCCACGATGGCCAGCCCGAGCCCCGCTCCCGCCCGGCCGCGCTCGCGGCCGGGCTCGGAGCGCGAGAAGCGCTCGAACAGGAGCGCGCGGGTCCTCGCCCGGGGCAGGCCCGGGCCGTGGTCTCGCACCTCGATCTCCACCAGGCCCGTCCCCGTTGCGCCGGGTGGCCACCTCCACCGCCGTGCCCGGCCGGCGTGTGCACGAGCGCGTTGCGCATCAGGTTGGCCAGCACCTGCCGGAGCTGGTCGGCGTCGCCGAGCACGATCGCCTCGCCCTGGTCGCCGGGCGGCGATCTCCCGGCCGGGTCGGTGGCGCGGGCGTCCGCCGCGGCGTCGGCGGCCAGCGCGCTCAGGTCCACGGCCTCGCTCGGCCGGTCGTGCACCTCGCCCAGGCGGGCGAGCGTGAGCAGGTCGTCCACGAGCACCCCCATGCGCGCCGACTCCTCCTCGATCCGCGCATCGCCTTCTCCGTGTCCGCCGGCTCGCGCGCGGCCCCGATGCGGAACAGCTCCGCGTACCCGCGGATCGAGGCGAGCGGCGTGCGCAGCTCGTGCGACACGTCGGCGAGGAAGCGCCGCAGCCGCCCCTCGCTGGCCTCGCGCTGGTGAAGGCGTCGTCCAGCCGGTCGAGCATCGAGTTCAGCGCCAGGCCCAGGCGCCCGACCTCGGTCCGCTCGTTGGCGGTCTCGACCCGGTGGGACAGGTCGCCGGCGGCGATGGCGTCCGCGGTCGTGGCCGATGCGCTCGAGCGGTCGCAGCCCCGCCCGCACCAGCGACGAAGGACAGCAGCGCGAGCAGCGCGAGCACCCCGCCGATCACGAGCCCCTCCACCAGCAGCAGCCGGTCGCAGCGTCGTCCTCCACCCCCTGGAGCGGGATGGCCACGATCGTGAGCCTGCCGTCGGGGCCCGGGCGTGGCCCGCGACGCGGTAGCGCAGGTCGCTGTTCGCCCTTCGCGTCGCACGGTGAAGGGCCGGCCGACCGGGACGTCGGCCGGAAGGTCCGGCTTGGGCAGGCTCTGGTCTGGTCGAGAACGGCGTGACGGAGCCGAGCACGTGTCCGTCGGCGGCGCGGCGCTCGGCGTAGGTGCCCGGCGGGAGGTTCGTCTCCGCGGGGTCGGGTCCGCCGGGGCCGTGCCCGCGCGCCGGGTCGCGCCTGCCGAGCCCGCCGCGCGGCCTCGCCGTCGATGTCCTCGCCCGTCTCGAGATCGAGCGCCCGCCGCACCGCGGGGCCGGCCGCGCTCGTCTGGTCGTCCACGCGCTGCTCCTCGAACGAGCGCTGCGACGACGTACGTGATCGCCGCCGAGCGCGATCAGCCCGGCGGCGGAGAGCACGAGGAGCGTCGCGATCAGGCGCGCGCGGAGCGACACGGCTCAGCGCTTCGGCGGGCGCAGCGCGTATCCCACCCCGCGCGAGGTGTGGATCAGCGTCGGCCCGTGGCGGTCGAGCTTCTTGCGCAGGTAGCTGATGTAGGTCTCCAGCACCCGGGCGTCGCCGCCGAAGTCGTAGTCCCACACGTGGTCGAGGATCTGGCCGCGCGTGAGCACGCGGCGCGGGTTCAGCATCAGGTAGCGCAGCAGCCGGTACTCGGTGGCCGTGAGCTCCACCGGCTCGTTCGCCGCGCGTGACCTCGCGGGTGTCCTCGTCCAGCTCGAGGTCCTCGAACACCAGCCGGCTGGACTCGGCCGCCGTTGCCGGTGCGGCGCAGGATGTTGCGGATGCGGGCCACCAGCTCCTCGAGGCTGAAGGGCTTGGTCATGTAGTCGTCGCCGCCGGTGGTGAGGCCGCGCATCTTGTCCTCGCTCGCGTCGCGCGCGGTGAGGAAGAGGATCGGCACGTGGCCGCGCTCGGCCCCGAGCCGCTCGGCCACCTCGAACCCCTCCATGTCGGGCAGCATCACGTCCAGCACCATCACCTCGGGCCGGAAGCTCTCCACGGCCGAGAGCGCCTCGCTGCCCGGTGGCCGCCGAGGCCACCTCGAAGCCCTGGAAGCGAAGCGCCATCGCCACGACGTCCACGATGTTCGGCTCGTCGTCCACCACGAGCACGCGGTGGGAGGTGGTCTCGGTGGCCGCCATGCACCAACCATTGTCCTCATGAACCTGGGAGAAACCTGGGAGCGGGCTGAGACTTGCCCGCGCGCTTAAGATCCGCGCAGGGAGAGGACGATCGGACGACTGCCCATAGCCGCCGTGGTGCGCCGCACGCTGACCGTGTGCGTCGCGGTCGCGATCGCCGCTCTCGCCGCCGCCCCCGGCGCGGGCGCGGCGGGTCGCTGCGGCTCCCACCCCTGGTGCGACACCTCGCTGTCGCCCGAGCGGCGCGCCCAGCTGCTCGTGTCCGCCCTCACCCCGGCGGAGCGGATCTCGCTGCTGGCCGGCGACGTGGCCGACGGGCGTCGGCGGCGCGCCCGGCGGCCACACCGGCGCGGCCGACGGCGTGCCGCGGCTCGACGTGCCCCCGCTCTACCTCACCGACGGGCCCGTGGGCGTGAGGCAGGGCCCGAGCACCGCCCTTCCCGCCACGATGGCCCTGGCCGCGAGCTTCGACCGCTCGCTGGCCCGCCTGGACGGCGCGGTGGTGGGCAACGAGGCCCGCCTGAAGGGCAACGACGTGGTGTACGCCCCCACGGTGAACATCCTGCGCACCCCGCTGTGGGGCCGGGTGTTCGAGAGCTTCGGCGAGGACCCGTTCCTCACCGCCCGCCTCGGGGTGGCGTGGATCAAGGGCGCCCAGGGCGCAGGGCGTGATCGCGAACGTCAAGCACTTCGCGGCCAACAACCAGGAGGGCGCCGTGCAGGCCGACGGCAGCGTCGTGGGCAACCGCTTCAGCGTGGACGCGAGGGTGGGCGAGCGCACGCTGCGGGAGATCTACCTGCCCCAGTTCGAGGCGGCGGTGAAGGAGGCCGACGTGGGCTCCGTGATGTGCTCCTACAACAAGCTGAACGGCGCGCACGCCTGCGCCAACCGGCCCCTGCTGGACGGCATCCTCCGCCGCGACTGGGGCTTCCGCGGCTTCGTGCTCGCCGACTACGCGGCCTCCAAGACGGTGGGCACCGGCCTGGCCGCGGGGCTCGACTTCGAGCCCTGGCCCTTCGTGGACTCCGACGGCGGCGAGAACCTCACGCCCGAGAAGGTGAACGCCGCGCTGGCCGCCGGGCGCACCACCCAGGCGGCCGTGGACCGCGCGGTGCGGAACCTGATGCGCACGCTGTTCGCCTACGGCTACTTCGATCGCGCCGCCTACGTGGACGACGACTCGCGGGTGGACAAGGCCGGCCACCTGGCCGCGGCCCGCGGATCGCGGAGGCGCGGCATCACCCTGCTGAAGAACCGCACCGCGCCCTGCCGCTCGACTCGAAGCGGCTGAAGTCGCTGGCGATCATCGGGTCCGACGGCGACGGCTACAAGAACGGCGGCGGCTCCTCCAACGTGGTGCCCTACTCGTTCGTCAGCGCTCGCCAGGGCATCACCGCGCGCGCCGGCACGGGCGTACGGGTGAGCTACGAGCCCGGCACCGACCTGGCCGCCGCCGAGCAGGCCGCCCGCGGGGCCGATGCCGCCGTGGTGGTGGTGTCCGACGCCGCGAGCGAGGGCGTGGACAAGCCCTGCCTGGCCCTCTACTGCGGTCCGGCCGCGGGACGCTCGACCGCGACGTGCTGATCGAGCGTGTGGCGAAGGCCAACCCGCGCACGATCGTGGTGCTCCAGACCGGCCGGCCCGGTGCTCACCCCCTGGCGCGAGCCGGGTGGAGGGCATCGTGGAGGCCTGGTTCCCGGGCTCCGCCGGCGGCTCGGCCCTGGCCCGCGTGCTCTTCGGCGACGTGGACCCCGGCGGGCGCCTCCCGGCCACCTTCCCGAACCGCGTCGGCGACCTCCCCACCGCCGGCGAACCCGCGCCGCTACCCGGGCGTGGACGGAGTGGCCAGCTACAGCGAGGGCGTGCTCGTGGGCTACCGCTGGTACGACGCCCGCCGCATCCGCCCGGCCTTCCCGTTCGGGTTCGGCCTCTCGTACACGCGGTTCGGGTACGGCCCGCTTCGGCTGAGGCCCGCCGCGAAGGGCTTCGGCCTTCGGGCCTCGATCACGGTGAGGAACACCGGGCCGCCGCACCGGCATCGCCGTGCCCCAGCTCTACCTCGGGCTTCCCGGGCGCTCCGGGCCGCGTCCAGCCACCGCGTCAGCTCAAGGGCTTCGAGAAGCTCACGCTCCGGCCCGGCCGCCGGGCCCAGGTGAGGTTCACGCTCGACAAGCGCGCCTTCTCCTACTGGGACGCCGCGATCGCACCGCTGGCGGGTCGCCCCGGGGTGCTACTCGGTGCAGGTCACGCCGAACGGCCGCGCGCCCGTGAGCCGCGAGACGGTGGCGGTCGGGCGCGCCCGCTGCGGCGGCGCCGCGCTGCGCCTGCAGCCGGTGACCGGCACCGCACCCCATTGCGCGCCGCCGCCGGCAGCGGGGTTAGCGTGGGAAACGTGGTCAGCCGGGTTGTGGTCCCGCTGGATTCGCCCGCGCGACCTCGTGCTCGTGGACGAGGCCGTGGCGCTGGCGGTGGCCCACCGGGCGCTGGTCACGATCATCGCGGGGATCCCCAGAGCGCCGGTGCTGCTCGGCTTCGCGCCCGTGGCGTACGCCGCGCACGCCGGCGACGCCTGCCTCCAGGCGCGCCAACTGGTGGAGATGGCCCTGGCTCGCACCCCGCTGGACGTGTCGGTGACCCACCGCCTGGTGGAGGGCAGCGCGCACGCCGCCCTCGCGCGCTTCGACTTCGAGCCGAACGACCTCGTGCTCGCCCGGCAGTCGTGCCGGGCCGGGCGCAAGCTGGCGCGCCTGGCCCGCTGTCGCGCACGCTTCGTGGAGGGCGCCGCACCGGCCGTCGCCTAAGGTCTCCGCCGTGCTGAAGATCGGCTGGAAGGCATCGGCGGAGCAGTTCGAGCCGCGCGCGCTCGTGGAGTACGCGGTGCTGGCCGAGGAGCTCGGGTACGACAGCGTCGTCGTGTCCGACCACTTCCACCCGTGGCGCCACGACGGCGGCCACTCGCCCTTCTCGTTCGCCTGGCTGGCCGCCGTGGGCGAGCGCACGTCGCGGATCGCCCTGGGCACGAGCGTCGTGGCCCCGGCGTACCGCTACCACCCGGCGATCGTGGCCCAGGCCATGGCCACGCTCGGCGTGCTCTACCCGAAGCGGGTGTTCCTCGGCGTGGGCACCGGCGAGGCCCTGAACGAGATCCCGCTCGGCGTGGAGTGGCCCGAGCAGAAGGTGCGCTTCCGGATGCTCAAGGAGGCCTGCCTCCTGATCCAGCAGCTGTGGCGCGAGGATCGCGTGACCTTCGAGGGCGAGTTCTTCAAGACGGACCGGGCCACGATCTACGACAAGCCCGAGGAGCCGATCCCGCTCCACATCGCCGCCGCCGGCCCGGCCGCGGCGCGGCTGGCCGGGCGCATCGCCGACGGCTTCATCACCACGAGCGGCAAGGACCCGGCGCTCTACGCCGAGAAGCTGCTGCCCGCGCTGCGCGAGGGCATCGAGAAGGCGGGCCGCTCGCCCGGCGAGGTGGAGCTGATGCTGGAGGTGAAGGTCTCCTTCGACGAGGACCCGTCGCGCGCGCTGGAGGACACCCAGCACTGGGGGGCGCTGGCGCTGACGCCGGAGGAGAAGGTGGGCGTGGACGACCCGATCGAGATGCAGCGGCTGGCGGACGCGCTGCCCGTGGAGCGGACGGCCACTCGCTGGATCGCCTCGAACGATCCCGAGCACCACGTGTCCGCGCTGCGCGAGTACGTGGAGCTCGGCTTCACCCACCTGGTCTGCCACTTCCCCGGGCCCGACCAGGAGCGAGCCCTCCGCGGATACCGCGAGCACGTGGTGCCGCGGCTGCGAGCATTGGCGCCATGACCACCCTTCGCAGTCCACTCCTTGAGCGGCCGCCTCGACGGCACCGTCGCGCTCGTGACCGGCGCCTCCAGCGGCATCGGCGAGGGCGCCGCGCTGGCCCTGGCCGCCGAGGGCGCCGCCGTGGCCATCGTGGCCCGCAGAGCCGACCGCCTGGACGCGCTGGCCGAGCGCGTGAGCGCGCTCGGCGCCCGGGCCCTCCCCATCGAGGCCGACGTGACGGACGAGACCGCGGCGAGCGAGGCCGTGGAGCGGGCCGCCTCCGAGCTGGGCCGCCTGGACGTGGTGGTGAACAACGCCGGCGTGATGCTCCTCGGGCCCGTGGTGGGCGCCCCGCTCGA
The DNA here is from genome assembly GCA_963752455.1 of uncultured Thermoleophilaceae bacterium. Classification (GTDB taxonomy): domain Bacteria; phylum Actinomycetota; class Thermoleophilia; order Solirubrobacterales; family Thermoleophilaceae; genus JACVRW01. The sequence continues at coordinate 184,188 of CAVVYE010000021.1, read as the reverse complement.
GGAGTGGGAGCGCATGATCCAGGTGAACGTGCTCGGCCTCCTCTACTGCTCCCGCGCCGCGCTCCCCCACCTCGCTGAAGGCGGCCAAGGACGGCTCCCGTGGCGTGAGCGACCTGGTGAACATCAGCTCGGTGGCGGGCCGGCGGGCCGCCGCGGGCGCGGGGGTCTACAACGCCACCAAGCACGCGGTGGGCGCGTTCAGCGAAGCGCTCCGCCAGGAGCTGGCCGGCCAACAGGTGCGGGTCTCCCTGATCGAGCCCGGCGCGGTGGCCACCGAGCTGTCCAGCCACAACCGGCCGGAGATCCGGGAGCAGATCGAGAAGCGCTTCGGAGACATCGAGCGCCTGCAGTCGGAGGACATCGCCGACGCGATCGCCTACGTTGTGACCCGCGCGGCGCACGTGGCCATCAACGAGGTGCTCATCCGGCCCACCGGCCAGGTGGGCTGACCATTCTTTAGATGGCCTGCAGGTCCATGGGCCATCCTTCACGCGCGAATTGAGTGCTGGACCCCTTGCCGGCGGGTTGCCGCTAAGTCTCGAGATGAGGAAGTGGAATGTGATGAGAAAGTCGATCTTCGCCCTGGTCACCGCGGTTGCGGTCCTGGCGGCGGGCGGCGTGGCCTACGCCGCGAACGTCTACTCCGTGACCGGCAACGCCACACCGGCCGGCAAGGGCAGCGCCAAGAAGCCGGTTCCGAAGACGCTCAAGTTCGGGCTGGCCGTGGCGGACTCGAACCCCGCCAACCGCGGGACGCCGATCAAGACGTTCGCCATCGGCGCCGAGGGCCTCGTGACCTACCCCGAGGCCTTCCCCACCTGCACGTTCTCGCAGGCGAACTCCGAGACCGTGTCGGGCAAGTGCAAGAAGGCCAAGGTCGGCACCGGCCTCGTGCAGAACATCGTCGGCCCGGGCGCGTCCCCCACGACGAAGCTGTTCTGCAACCTGAAGCTGGCGCTCTACAACATCAGCGGCAGCGGCAAGAACGGCGGCCTGGCGATTCGGCTCGACGGCGACCCGCCCGCTCCGACGAGTGAGAGCTCGAAGGCGATCGGCTGCCCGACCCCGATCCACCTGTCGATCAAGGCCGCGTACAAGGCCACGAAGATCGGCGGCGTGACCTCCGACGAGCTCCGGTTCACGGTGCCGCCGGACCTGCTGCACCCGTCGGGACTCGACAACACGGTGCGCAACGTGACCGCCACGATCAGCAAGAAGGGCGAAGAAGAAGATCGCCGGCAAGAGCCGCAAGGTCGGCTTCTACTCCGGCATCGGATGCAAGGGCAAGACCCGTGACATCCGCGCCACCTTCACCGCCGAGGACGGCGCGAAGGGAACGGACACCAACACGTTCAAGTGCTGAGCATCTGAACGACCGAAGTTGCGAACTGGGGCGGCCTTCGGGCCGCCCCAGGTCGTTCAGAGCGCTCGGCGCAGGGCCGTCCGCGCGGCCCAGTGCCCGCACATGCCGTGGACCCCGCCGCCCGGCGGCGTGGATGACGAGCAGATGAAGATCCGCGGGTCGGGCGTGGCGTAGGGCACGGGCCGCACGGCCGGACGGGTGAAGAGCTGTCGCAGGTCCTGCATGCCGCCGTTGATGTCACCGCCGACGTAGTTGGGGTTGTGCCGCTCCACGTCGGCCGGCCCCATGGCCCGGCGGGCGGTGACGAGGCTCCCGAACCCGGGGGCGAAGCGCTCGATCTGGGCCTCGATCCGCTCCCCCATGTCGGCGCCGGGAGCCGTTGGGCACGTGGCAGTAGGCCCAGAGGGTGTGCTTGCCGGACGGCGCCCGGCCGGGGTCGAACAGCGACTGCTGGGCCAGGATCACGTACGGGCGCTCGGGCTCCCGCCCCGCCGCCACCTCGGCCTCCGACGCGGCTATCTCCTCGAGCGTGCCCCCGAGATGCACCGTGCCCGCCCGCCGGCAGTCCCCGGCGGTCCAGGGCACCGGACCGTCCAGCGCCAGGTCCACCTTGAAGACGCCCGGGCCGTGGCGGTACCGGCCCAGCGCACGGCGGTAGCGGTCGGGCAGCCGGTGGCCCGCGAGGGCGAGCACCTGCCGAGGGGTCACGTCGAGGAGCACGGCGCTGGAGGCCGGCAGGTCATCCACGCTCTCCACGCGGATTCCGGTCCGGATCTCGCCCCCCAGCGAGCGAAGGTAGGAGGCCATGGCGTCGGCCAGGGCCTGCGATCCGCCCCGGACCACGGGCCAGCCGCCGTGGTGGGCGAGGATGGAGAGCACCAGGCCGAACGACGCGGTGGCGGGCCGGTCGAGGCGCAGAATCGAGTGCGCGGCCGATCCCGCGAAGAGGGCACGGGCGCGCGGACCGGAGAAGCGCGACCGGGCCAGCCCGGTGGCCGACCTGATCGCACTCAGCCCGAAGCGGGCGAGCGCCAGCGGGTGCCGGGGAGGCCGCGCCGGCCCCAGGAGCATGGGCAGCAGCCGCGGCGCGTCCCTCACCAGCGGAGCCATGAGCGAGCGGTAGGCGTCGGCATCGGGACCGCCGATCGACTCCGCGGTGTGGTCCAGCGAGCGCGCGAGCGTCACGGCCGTGCCGTCGTCGAGCGGATGGGCCAGCGGCACGCCGGGGTGGATCAGCTCCAGGCCATGCGACTCCAGGGGGAGCCGGCTCAGGAACGGCGAGGCCGGCATCAGCGCGTGCACGCCCGAGCACACGTCGTGCACGTAGCCGGGCAGCGTGAGCTCGGCCGAGCGCATGCCGCCCCCGATCGTGTCCGCCTGCTCGAGCACCAGCACCGAGCGGCCCGCCTGCGCGATGGCGATGGCCGCGGCCAGGCCGTTCGGCCCCGATCCGACGACCACCGCGTCGTGCGTGGCTCAGGCACCGCCCGACGTTACCCCGGGCGCCGGACTGCGCCGCTAGGCCATGAGTCGCCGCCCGCTCAGCGCCGGACGAAACGGCGGCGGCGCTGCCCGCCTGGGCCGTCTCCAGCACCAGATCGGCCACGAGGTCGGGCCGGTCCCACATCGGGATGTGGCCGCAGCCGGGCAGGATCAGCGTGCGCGCGCCGGGCACGTCCAGGCGCACCGGCCTGATCAGCCGGTCGAGCTCTCCGAAGGCCACCGTGAGCGGCACCCGGATCTGGTCCGGGTCGGTGAAGTGGGTCTCCCGCATGGCCGCGTTGGTGGCCTCGTAGGCGGTGGCCCGGGCGTAGGAGTCCACCATCCTGATCGCCGCGTCGCGCGGCACGCGGTCGGGATCGGCCACCACGAAGCCGAGGGCCAGCCGGCGGGCGCGCCGGCTGCTCAGCAAAGCGGGCAGCAGCGGCCGGAGAGTGCGGGCCAGGCTGTTCGCCCGCCCCGGCGCGGGAGGCCCACCGGGCCGGCGCAGGGGCGCGCCCCACAGGCCGGCGGGACAGATCGCGGTGACCGAGAGCGCCCGGTCGGTCTTGCCCAGCTCGAGCGCCACCCAGCCGCCGAGCGAGTTGCCCACCAGGTGGGCGCGGTCCAGCCCCAGCCCGTCGAGGAGCTCGGCCACGGCACCGGCCAGTGCCTGCGGCGACGGCGGCACGCCCTCGGGCAGAGCCGGCGAGTGCCCGAACCCGGGCAGGTCCACCGCGATCACGTCGAGCTCCGCCGCGAGCGGCTCGAGCACCGGCTCCCAGACGCACAGCTCGCTCCCGATGCCGTGCACCAGCACCACGGGCTCGCCCTCGCCCTGGCGGCGGTAGTTGAGCCCGGAGCTAGCCATCACAGGAATTGGTACGCGATAGGGCCGGTTGCGGATCGCCCCGGCGGGCGGCTAGGGTCGGCGCACTCGCATGACCGGCCCTCTCTATCGCATCGGCCGGGTCTGTTCGCGTCATCACTGGCCCGTGATTGTCGCGTGGATCCTCGCCGCCGCAGCCCTCATCGTCGTCTCGACCGCGGCGGGCGTGCAGAACAGCGACAACCTGTCGCTGCCCGGCACCGACTCGAAGCGGGCCTCCGACCTGCTGCAGTCGAAGCTCCCGAAGCAGGCCTACGGGACCAACCCGGTGGTGCTGAAGACCACCAGCGGGAAGCTCACCGACTCGAAGTACAAGAAGCCGATCGACGACACCGCGTCCGCGCTGAAGAAGACGGACCACGTGATCCGGGTGGTGAGCCCACTCGATCCGGAGGGCGCGAGCGCGCTCAGCAAGGACAAGAAGATCGGCTACCTGTCGGTGACCCTCGACGAGGGCCCGAGTGACCTGACCGAGGAGGAGGCCCAGGACATCCTGGACGCGGCCGACCCGGCCAAGGACGCCGGCCTCGAGGTGGCCGCGGGCGGATACGTGGGCAACGCCGTGTCGAAGGCCGACGAGGGCAAGAGCGAGCTCATCGGCATCGCCGCCGCGATCGTGATCCTGCTGTTCGCCTTCGGGACCGCGACCGCCATGGCGCTGCCGATCGTCACGGCGATCTTCGGCCTGGCGGTGTCGCTGTCCATCATCAAGCTGCTCGGGCACGTGGCCGAGGTGCCGGACGTCTCCTCGACGCTCGCGACGATGATCGGGCTGGGCGTGGGCATCGACTACGCCCTCTTCCTCGTCACCCGCCACAAGCTCCAGATGAAGGACGGCATGGAGCTGCGCGAGTCGATCGCGCGCGCCACGGCCACGGCCGGCGGGGCGGTGACGTTCGCGGGCGGGACCGTGGTGATCGCGCTGGTGTCGCTGCTGGCCTCCGGCATCCCCCTGGTGGGCACGATGGGCTACTGCGCCGCGGTGTCGGTGGTGGTGGCCGTGATGGCGGCCATCACGCTGCTGCCCGCCCTGCTCGGCGCTCTCGACTTCCGCATCAACTCCCTGCGCGTGCAGTTGGGCAAGACCCATCCGGACGACCATCAGCCGCACGGCTGGGCCCGCTGGGCGCGCGGCGTGGCCCGGCGCCCCTGGATCTCGGTGGTGGCCAGCGTGGCGCTCCTGCTCGTGCTGGCCGCGCCCGTCGTGAACCTCGAGTTCGGCTCGTCCGATGCCGGCGAGAAGCCCGAGAGCACCACGGCCCGCCAGGCCTTCGACGACATCACCGAGGGCTTCGGCGCCGGGGCCAACGCCCCGCTCCTCGTGGGGATGACGCTCGGCAAGCCGGCCAAGGCCGACCAGGACCAGCTGAACCAGGTGAAGCAGCAGGAGCAGAAGCTCCAGCAGCAACAGGAGCAGCAGACCCAGCAGCTCGAGCTCGAGGGGGTGCCCGAGGCCCAGGCCCAGCAGCAGGTGCAGCAGCAGACCGCGAGCCAGCAGCAGAAGCTCGACCAGCAGAAGCAGGCGGCCTCCTCACCCACCACCGACACCCGGATCGCAAACCTCCAGAACGCCGTCAAGAAGACGCCGGGGGTCCAGTCGGTCACGCCGGCGACGCTGGACAAGGCCGGCACCTCCGGCGTGTTCACGGCGATACCCACCACGGCCCCCTCGGACCCGAAGACCGAGGACCTGATCAAGGACCTCCGCTCCAACGTGATCCCGAAGGCCACCAAGGGCACGGACGAGAAGGCGTTCGTGGGCGGTCAGACCGCGGGCTACATCGACATGGCCAACCGCATCGCCGACAAGCTCCTGTCGATAATCGCCATCGTGGTGGGGCTCAGCTGCATCGTGCTGCTGCTGGCCTTCCGCTCGCTGCTGCTGCCGGTGAAGGCGGCGGTGGCCAACCTGCTCTCGGTGGGCGCCGCCTACGGCGTGGTGACCTTCGTGTTCCAGGAGGGCCACGGCGCGACGCTGATCGGGCTGGAGGGCGCGACCCCGATCGTGAGCTACGTGCCGCTGCTCATGTTCGCCATCCTCTTCGGGCTCTCGATGGACTACGAGGTGTTCCTGCTCACGCAGATCCAGGAGCACTACAAGGAGTCCGGGGACCCGCGCCAGGCGGTGGTCGACGGGCTGGCCTCCACCGGCCGGGTCATCACCTCGGCGGCGCTGATCATGGTCTGCGTCTTCTCGAGCTTCATCCTCACCGACGACGCGGTGATCAAGCAGTTCGGGGTCGGGTTATCGGTGGCGATCGCCATCGACGCGACCGTGGTGCGCTGCCTGTTCGTGCCCGCCGTCATGACCCTGATGGGGCACGCGGCCTGGTGGCTGCCCGCTCCGATCGGGCGAGTGCTGCCGAAGATCAGCGTCGAGGGCGAGGAGTACTTCGCGGCGCTCGAAGCCCGCGGGAAGACCTAGAGCGCGGTGCTCGCCCGAGTCACGATCGGGCGAGCTCCGCGCTGCGTCAGACGCGCCGCGGGAGTGCGCGCCCGCCGACATGCGCTCCAGCAGCTCGATCTCGTCCAGGGCCTGACCCGCGCCCTCGGCCACGCAGGTGAGCGGCGAGTCGGCCAGCACCACGGGCACGTTGGTCTCCATCTCGAGGCGGGCGCGGAACCCGCGCAGCAGCGCGCCGCCGCCGGCCAGGAGCATGCCGCGCTCCGAGATGTCGGAGGCCAGCTCGGGCGGCGTCTCCTCCAGCGCCTCCTTCACCGCGGCGATGATGTCCGCCACCGGCGGCTCCAGCGCGCGGCGCATCTCCTCGCTCGTGACGATCACCTCGCGGGGAAGGCCGGACACCGGGTCGCGCCCGCGCACGGCGGTGGTGGCGTCGGAGGTGTCCGGGTTCACGCCGCCCACGTCCAGCTTCACCCGCTCGGACGTGGTCTCGCCGATGGCCAGGCCGTGGGTGTTCCGGAGCCAGGCGGCCACGGTCTCGTCCAGGTCGTACCCGCCCGTGCGCAGGGAGCGGGAGACCACGATGCCGCCCAGGGAGATCACGGCCACCTCGCTGGTGCCGCCGCCCACGTCCACCACCACGCTGGCGCGCGGCTCGCCGATGGCCAGCCCGGCGCCGATGGCCGCGGCCAGGGACTCCTCGATCAGGTGCACGGAGCGGGCGCCGGCGGCGAGGCTCGCCTCCATCAGCGCGCGCTGCTCCACGTCGGTGATGCCGGACGGGGCGCAGATCATCACCCGGGGGTGGGCCAGGCGGCTGCGGTGCACCCGGCCGATGAAGTGGCGCAGCATCTGCTCGGTCACCTCGAAGTCGGCGATCACGCCGTGGCGGAGCGGCCGCACCGCGGTGATCGCGGCGGGGGTGCGGCCGATCATGCCCTGCGCCTCCTCCCCCACGGCGTGCACGTCGCCCGGTCTGCGAGTCGATCGCCACCACCGACGGCTCCGACACCACGATGCCCTGCCCGCGCACGAACACGAGCGTGTTGGCGGTGCCGAGGTCGATGGCGAGGTCCTGCGCGCCGGGCCGGGACCAGAGCCGCCTCCACGCCGAAGCCCGAGCCGAGTCCACGCCGGCGCCACCGGCTCCGGTGAGACGTCCGTTCATCATCAGGGCTCCCCCACGCTACTTCCCGGATCGGTTAGGCGGGATCCGCCCCGGGTACGAGCCCGGCGACCGCCGAATGAGGAGAGGTGTGGAGTGCGCGTTGTGATCCGGGCGGCCGTGATGGCCGCGATGCTGTCGATCGTCGTCGTAGCCACGGCCCAGGCCGCCCCGCAGGCGCCGGGCGCCCCGGGCGAGCGCCACACGTGGGCGAGCGCCGACAAGCAGGGCTTCGGCACCGCGCGCGAGGAGCCCAGCAACGTGGCGTTCACGCTGAGGTCGCCCGACCTCACGGAGGTCTACTACCCCGACCTCAGCACTCCCGCGTTCCGCGAGCTGGAGCTGGCCGTGACCGACGGCCGCACCTTCACCGACCGGGAGACCGACCCCGGCGTGCGGTCCCGCGTCCAGGCCGTGCCCGGCTCGCTCACCTTCCGCCAGACCACCTCCACGCGGCGCTGGCGAATCACCAAGACCTGGATCACCGACCCCGAGCGGGCCACCGTGCTGGCCCGGGTTCGCTTCCGCTCGCTCACCGGGCGGCCGCTGAGGCTCTACGTCCTGGCCGATCCCGCGCCGGGTGACGACGGCAACGACGACCACGCCCGCAGCGCCGACGGCGCCCTGCTGGCCTGGGACGACGCGGCGGCCAGTGCCGTGGCCGCCCGCCCCGCCCTGACCCGCGCCACGAGCGGATACAAGGGATCGGCGAGCGATCCGTGGGCGAGCCTGAGCAGCGACCATCGCCTCGGCGCCCGCCGGGACGCCATCGCGCCCGGAAACGTGGTGCAGGCCGGGCTCACCCGCCTCGACGGACTCGGGCGCGGCGAGGAGATCACGCTCGCCGTGGGCTTCGGCGCCGGCACGAAGGCCGCCCGCAAGGCCGCCGGCAGGTCGCTGCGCGACGGCTTCGGCACGGCCGCCCGGGACTACGCCCACGGCTGGACGCGCTACCTGCGCTCGCTGAAGCGCCCGCCGCGCTCGGTGCGGCACTCCTCCGCGCTGCGCAGGCTCTACGAGCAGTCGGTGATGGTGCTGGCCGCCCACGAGGACAAGCAGAACCCCGGCGCCTCGGTGGCATCCCCCACGATGCCGTGGGTGTGGGGCACGCTGACCCTGGAGGACAAGGAGATCTCCGGCCCGTACCACCTGGTCTGGCCGCGCGACTTCTACCACGTGGCCACCGCACAGCAGGCGGCCGGCGACGAGGCCGCCACCACGCGCCTGGTGGACTACCTGTGGCGCGTCCAGAAGCCGGACGGCTCCTGGTGGCAGAACACCCGGGTGGACGGCACCGAGTACTGGACGAACCTGCAGCTGGACGAGGTGGCCCTGCCGGTGGTCCTGGCGTGGTGGCTCGGGCGCGACGGCCCGTCCGACTGGGAGCACGTGCGCCGGGCGGCCGACTTCATCGTGGCCAACGGCCCGAAGACCGAGCAGGAGCGCTGGGAGAACCAGGACGGCTGGTCCCCCAACACGATCGCCACCGAGATCGCCGGCCTGGTGTGCGCGGCGGACATCGCCCGCCGGAACGGCGACCCGGCGTCCGCGGCGCGCTGGGAGGCCGTGGCCGACGACTGGCAGTCGAAGGTGGAGAGCTGGACGGCCACCGTCCAACGGGCCGCACTCCCCCGACCCCTACTACCTGCGCGTGACCAAGAACGCCGATCCGAACGTGGGCACGACCTACGACCTCGGCGACAACTTCCCGCAGCCCGTGGACCAGCGGGAGATCGTGGACCAGAGCTTCCTCGGGCTCGTGCTGTTCGGCGCCAAGGCACCGGGCGACCCGGTGATCCGGAACTCGCTCGCCGTCGGGGACGAAGTGCTGAAGGCGGACACGCCGCACGGGCCGATGTGGCACCGCTTCACGAACGACGGCTACGGCGAGACCGACTCGGGGGCCGACTGGGACATCTTCGACGCCAAGCAGGGCCAGACGCACGGCCGGCTGTGGCCGCTGCTGAGCGGCGAGCGCGGCGAGTACGAGCTGCTCCGGGGCCGCAGCGCGAAGCCCTACCTGCGCACGATCGCGGGGGCGGCCAACGACGGCCTGCTGCTGCCGGAGCAGGTGTGGGACGGGCGCCCGCCCACCGGCCAGCCCGGGTTCGACCTGGGCGAGGGCACCCGCTCGGCCACTCCGCTGGCCTGGACGCACGCGCAGTTCGTGCGGCTGGCGTGGTCGATCGACCGGGGCGAGCCGATCGAGCGCCCGTCGGTGGTGGCCTGCCGCTACACCGGTTCGGACTGTTAGGCCCAGGGAGGAGCGGAGCCCGATCGGTGATCGGGCGAGCACCGGACCCCGGAATCGCGCTCGTCGCGGCACACGGCGTTGCGCGTGCGCTTGGCCCGGTAGAGCCGGTCGTCCGCGCGCAGGGCCACCTCTTCGGGCGAGGCGTCCACGTGCTTGCGGTGGGCCACCCCGATCGACATGGTCACGCCCGGCAGGTCGGGCGTGAGGGGCGCCAGCTCGCTCAGGCGCCGGCGCAGGTCCTCCGCCAGCACGGTGGCCGCGTCCACGTCGGTGTCCGGGCAGAGCACGCCGAACTCGTCTCCGCCCAGGCGCGCGGCCAGGTCGCCGGCGCGCAGGCGTGCGGTCAGCACCTCGGCGGCCGCCTTCAGGACGCGGTCGCCGGTGGCGTGACCGAAGCGGTCGTTCACGGCCTTCAGCCGGTCCAGGTCGCAGAGAAGGATCGCGAGGTTGCTGTCCTGGCGGCAGCTGCGCTCGAACTCACGCGAGAGCGTCTCGTCCCAGCAGCGCCGGTTGGCCAGGCCCGTGAGCGGGTCCTCGCGGCTGAGGCGCTCGAGCTGCTGCAGCAGCTCCTGGCTGCGCTCCTGCTCCCGCTCGAGCTCCATGCGGCTGGTGAACTCCCTCCAGGCGCTGACCTCGCGGTGCACCTGGCCGACGAAGGCGACCACCGAGGCCGTGCCCAGGTAGAACGCGATGGTGGCGAGAGCCGGCCCGTCGAGGGGGGTGGGGGCCGTGGCGATCGCCACCCCGAGCGATAGCCAGGTCAGCCCGATCAGCGCGGCGGTGTACGGCCACGAGACCACGAGCAGGAAGGAGCTCGCGTAGATCGCGAGCGACAGGCCGAGCGTGTAGGGCGCGTAGGCGCTCGGGAGCCGGGAGATCATGTAGGCGATCGCGCCCTGGATCAGGACGAGCATGGCCACCATCACGAACTCCGGGTGGCGCCTGCCGAAGCGCGTGAAGAGCGAGAGCAGGAGGGCCACCAGCGGCAGCTCCAGCAGGAGGCGGATCTCGGTGAACGTCCCGGCCTGGTCGGGCGCCACGATGTGGTCGAACACGGCCCAGGCGGGCATCCCGATCACCGCGATCAGCCCGCCCGTCAGCGCGGTGGAGCGGGTTCGGCGCTTCACCTCCGTGCGATAGGCCGCGCGCAGGCTTCGGTTCTCGAGCGTGTCCGTGTCCATGAGGTAGCCGGGCCGGCTTGCCCGACACTGGAAATGGCATCGGCCGATCAGCCGGAGTTGCTTGAGCACCGGCGAGAGGCCGCGTATCGAGTAGAAACCCGGGTTCGTGGCTCTGCTCACGCCCGATCCGACGCGCATCGGCCGGCCCCCCGGAGCCGAGCCCTACGCGGACCGGGTCCCCGACTGGGTGGCGAGCGGCACCCCCCAGCCGCTGCGCGGGCGCCTCGAGGCGCTGCTCGGCGCCGAGAACGTGCTCTCCCGGGCCAGCGACCTGGTGCGCTACGCGTCGGACGCGAGCCCGTACCGCAAGATCCCGAGGGCCGTGGCCATGGCCCGCTCCGCAACGGACGTGGCCGCGCTGCTCGCCTTCGCGCGCCGCGAGGGCACGAGCATCACCCTGCGCGGCGGTGGCTCGAGCCTCAACGGCCAGGGCCAGACCGACGCCATCCTCGTGGACGTGCGCCGCCACTTCGGGGACATCGAGGTGGAGGACGACGGCCGGCGGGCGCGGGTGGGACCGGGCGCGCTGCTCGGCCACGTGAACCGCGTGCTCGCCCCGTACGGCCGCAAGCTCGGCCCCGACCCGGCCAGCACCGACATCGCCACGGTCGGCGGCGTGATCGCCAACAACTCCGGCGGGATGCGCTGCGGCGTGACGCAGGACTCCTACCGGACGCTCTCATCGCTCACCTTCGTGCTCCCCTCGGGCACCGTGATCGACACCGCGGCTCCGGGTGCCGAGGAGGAGTTCGCCCGCCGGGAGCCCGAGCTGGCGCGCGGCCTGATCGAGCTGCGCGACGAGCTGCGGGAGGACCGCGAGCTGTCCGATCGCGTGCGGCGGAAGTTCGAGATCAAGAACACCACCGGCTACCGGCTCTGCGCCTTCCTCGACGCCGACACGCCGCTGGAGATCTTCCGCCGCCTGCTGGTGGGGTCCGAGGGCACGCTCGCCTTCATCGCCGAGGCGGTGTTCCACACCGTGCCCCAGCCACGGAAGACCACGATCTCGTGGCTCCATTTCCCGAGCATCGACGCGGCGGTGGCGCCCGTGGACGCGCTCGTGGCCGCGGGCGCTCGGGCCGTGGAGCTGATGGTGGCCCCGGCGCTCATCGCCGCCGCTCACTCGCTCCCCGGAACCCCCGAGTACTGGAAGGAGCTGCCCCCCGACTCGGCGGCGCTGCTGGTGGAGTTCGGGGCCGACGACGACGCCGGGCTCGACGCGCTCGTGGCCCGGGGTGAGGAGATCGTGGCCGGGGACGGCCTCCTGCGCCCGTCCGAGTTCACCCGCGAGGAGCACGCGGTGGAGCTGGCCTGGACGGTGCGCGAGGGGCTCTTCGGGCTGGTGGGCAAGCTGCGGCTGCCGGGCACGGCCCTGATCTCCGAGGACGTGTGCTTCCCGCCGGCGCGGATAGCGGAGGCCGCCGCCGACCTGCGCGAGCTGCTCGGCAAGCACGGCTTCCTCTCCGGCGTGGCCGGCCACGCCTCGGCCGGGAACCTCCACTTCATGCTCACGCCGGTGCTCTCCGACGAGGCCGACCGTGAGCGCTACGACGCCTTCATGCACGACCTCGTGGAGCTGGTGGTGGACCGCTACGACGGCTCCCTGAAGGCCGAGCACGGCACCGGGGTGAACATGGCCCCCTACGTGGAGCGCGAATGGGGCGCCCGCGCCACCGAGATGATGTGGCGCATCAAGCGGCTGGCCGACCCGGACGACGCGCTCAACCCGGGAGTGGTGCTGAACCGCGACCCGGACGTGCACATGAAGCACCTGAAGTCGTCGCCCCCGGTCGAGGACGTGGTGACGCAGTGCGTGGAGTGCGGCTTCTGCGAGCCCGTGTGCCCCAGCCGTCACGTGACCACCACGCCGCGCCAGCGCATCGTCCTGCGGCGCGAGATGGCGCGCCAGCCGGAGGGCTCCCCCGTGCTCGAGGTGCTGCTGCGCGAGTACGAGTACGACGCCATCGAGACCTGCGCGGCGGACGGCACCTGCCTGAACGCCTGCCCGGTGGCCATCGACACCGGCAAGCTGATGAAGGCCTTCCGCGCCGAGGAGCGCACCGACCGGGAGGAGCAGGTGGCCCTGGCGGTGGCCAAGCGCTACGCGGCGGTGGAGCGGGCGGCCCGCGGAGGGCTGCGCGCCGCGGACGCGGTGCGCGGGGCGGTGGGCAACGGGGCCGTGCGCGGGACCGCGGAGGTCCTGCGCCGCGCGGTGAGCCACGACCTCGTGCCCACCTACCCGGACGCGATGCCGCCCCCCGCCCCCGCCCGCCTGCCGAGCACGGTGCCGGCCGGCGCGGCGGCCGTGTACCTGCCGGCCTGCGTGAACCGGATCTTCGGCAACCCGCGCGACGCGGCGGCCGAGCCCACGCTGCCCGAGGCGCTGGTGGAGGTGTCCCGCCGGGCGGGACGGCCGCTCTGGATCCCGCCCGACGTGGCCGGTCACTGCTGCGCCACGCCGTGGAGCTCGAAGGGCTACCGGCGCGGCCAGGAGCACATGGCCCGCCACACCGCCGAGGCGCTGTTGCGCTGGAGCGACGGCGGGCGCCTGCCGGTGGTGATCGACGCGAGCTCGTGCGCCCACGGCCTGGCCCAGGACGTGGCCCCCGCGCTCGACGAGGACACCCGGGCGCGCTTCGACAAGGTCGAGGTGCTCGACTCCACCGTCTGGGCGCACGATCACCTGCTGCCGCACCTGACCGTGCGGGAGCGCGTGGGGTCGGTGGCCGTGCACCCCACCTGCTCGGCCGGCCACATGGGGGTGCAGGACAGGCTGGAGGGTCTGCTGGGCGCGCTGGCCGACGAGGTGGTGGTGCCCATCGGGCGCCGGCTGCTGCGGCATGGCCGGAGACCGCGGGCTGCTTCATCCCGAGCTCCCCGAGTCGGCGCTGCGCGACGAGACCGCGGGTCTCGGGCGGCGCGAGTTCGACGAGCACGTGTGCTCCAACCGCACCTGCGAGATCGGGCTTCAGCAGGTGACCGGGCGGCCCTACGAGTCGTTCGTGTTCATGCTCGAGCGGCTCACCCGCTCCGCCTGAATCGCCCCCGGCGCGCCGGGCGCCCGGTTCGTGTTCAATCCGGGCAGGGGTACGGCTTTTCGAGCAGTGGGAGGCCGTCGAATGGTGTACGAGGAGACCCTCACGGGTCACGGTGGCGAGGTGCACGTGCGCGTGTGGGAGCACGACGATCCGGTGCGGGTGGCGATCCTGGTGCACGGCTACGGCGAGCACGTCGGCCGCTACGACCACGTGGCCCGCGCGCTCGGCGAGCGCGGCACGGTGGTGTGGGGACTCGACCACGTGGGACACGGGCGCTCCGACGGCGACCGCGCGCTGGTTCCGGACTTCGACCTCGTGGTGGACGACCTTCGCCGCCTCGTGATCCTCGCCCGCGACGCCCACCCGGCGCTGCCCGTGGTGATGGTGGCCCACTCGATGGGCGGGATGATCGGCACGCGCTACGCCGAGCGCTTCCCCGGCGAGCTCACCGGCCTCGTGCTCTCCGCTCCCCTGATCGGCACCAACTCCGCCGGCGCCCTGCTGGCGCTGGACGAGATCCCCGAGATCCCGATCGACGTGGAGGTGCTGTCGCGCGACGTCGAGGTGCAGACCGCCTACGCGGAGGACCCGCTCGTCTACCACGGCCCGTTCAAGCGGCCCACGCTCTCCGCGATGGCGCACGCGCTCCTGGAGATCGCCCTGGACGCCGACCGCGTGACCGGCCCCGTGCTGTGGCAGCACGGCGAGGCCGACCAGCTGGTGCCGCTCGAGGACTCACGCCGCGGCGTCCGGCTGCTGCGCAACGCCGCGGTCGAGGAGCGCCACTACCCCGGCGCGCGGCACGAGATCTTCAACGAGACCAACCGCGACGAGGTGCTGGCCGACACGCTGGAGTTCGTGGAGCGGGTTACGGCGCGGTAGGCGGCCTCGAGGGGTGCGTCGGAGGGAGCCGCCCAGCCCATCGGGCGACCCTAATGGCGCTGGGGGCGCCGCGCGAAGGGTCAGTCGCAGGCGTCGCGCATGCCGAACGACAGCGTCGCCCGGTGGATGCGCCGCTTGCCCCGCTCGCGGGCCACGACGTGAACGCAGCCGAGCCGCTTGACGGCGAAGCCGCCGGCCCACGAGGACCAGTGCCGCTCGTACGGATCCACCGAGCGCGGCGCCGGGCGGGGGCAAGCGGTGAACAGCCACCGGTCGGCAGGGCGGCGGCCGTCGATGCTGATGCCGGCCCAGTCACGGTCGGGGCGGGCGATCGCGATCGTGACGACCTTGCCGCGGCGCACGGCGAGCGGCGCCTTGAAGCCGTAGCCCGGGCCGTCGGGGTTGCGGAACGGCTCGAGGCCATCGGGATCGGCGTAGTTCAGCACCGCCCTCACCGCGCCCACGGTGCCGATGAAGACCTCGCGCCGGCCGAACGTCCCGACGGCTCTGTCGCAGCCCGCTCGCTGCGCGCGTGGCGTTGCCTCCTCGCGGGCGCCGTCCGCGGCCGCGACGTGCCCGGCCGCTACCAGTGCCGCCAACACCGCCACCGCGATTGCCGGTGACCAACGCATGACCACCCGTTGAATCACCGCAGACCGCGCAGAGTTGCGGCGCGCAGCCACACCGACGCGTGAACCCACAACCAGCTCCCGCTCCCGGGGTCACCGGACTTCGCCGCTCAGGGCCGGACCCGCGCGGGTGTCGGGTCGGCGGCCCGATTCGTCCCTCCGAGCGACGCTCCCGTCGTCCAGCGGTATCGCCTGGCGACTTAGGCGGCATTCACTAGCGCTATTCGCGCAAGGCAGGAGCGCGCTCAGGTCGCCGGCATCAGTCCGAGCTGGCCGAGCAGCTCGGCCTGATCGAAGTAGAGATGTTCCGAGGCCAGCTCGTCGCCGCGAACCTCATAACTCGACATCCAGCGGAAGTCGACGTGCCGTCCCGTGGCCGCGACGTCCCCTGCCGGCGTGCGCATGACACCGGTGTGCGTGCCGATGAACCGGCCCTCGGCGGCGACGACGGATCCTTCGGCGAGAAGGCCCGACGTCTCAAGACGCCCGTCCGGAAACGCGTCCCAGAACACACCGAGGAAGCCCAGAACCTCCTCGCGGCCGTGCATCGACGCGTTCGGTGCGACGAAGTCGGCGTCCTCGCTCCACGGCTCGGCGTCCGCGTCCCGTGCGTTGAACGCCTCGACATGCCTTTCGACGACGTGCTTGGGATCAGCCATCAGGCCGTACCTCCTGTCGGTTGCCGTGCGCCGGATACTCCCACTCTGCGACGGTCTTCTGACAATCGGCGGCGAGCGCCGCCCCGGGCTTGCGCTTTCGCGTGGAAGCGGCTGCGCGAGCCTTGCTTTCTTCCTCAGGCCACGACGCGCAGGTGCCGCACCGGCCGCCCGCGCAGCTCGCGCACGACGGCGTCCACCAGGCGCTCCTCGTCCCGCACCTGGCCGTCGGTCACCGCGTTGATCAGCGCGCGCTTGCGCTGGAGCACCTCGGCCATGGTCTCGTCGATCGTGTCCGGGGCCAGCAGGTAGTAGGCCGTGACGGCGCTGTCCTGGCCGATGCGGTGCAGCCGGTCCTCGGCCTGGTCGTGCCGGGCGGGGGTCCAGTCGAGCTCCAGGAAGGCCACGTTCGACGCCCGGGTCAGCGTGATGCCCTGCGACGCCGCCTTCATCGAGCACACGATCAGCTGCGGGCCGTCCTCGCGCTGGAAGGCGTCCACCGCCTGCTGGCGCTTGAAGGTGGTGTCGGCGCCCAGGATGTGCACGGCGTCGGGGAAGCGCGCCATCACCGCGCGCTGGATCTCCACGTGCTCGGCGAACACCACCAGCGGCTCGCCCGAGGCCTCGAAGTCCGAGATCCAGCTCAGGGCGCCCGGCAGCTTCCCGCGCGCCGCCAGCTGCCTCAGGTTGTTCAGCCGCACCAGCTGCTCGGCCCGCAGGGCCGCCGCCACCTTCGCGTCGATCGCCCGCATGTCGAGCGGCAGCGTCTGGAGCCACGAGATCACGTCCTGCTCGGCCAGGCGGTACTCCTGCTCGTTCAGCAGCGCCACGGGCACCGTGTCCTGGCGCTTGGCGGGCAGCTGGGGCAGCACCTGCTTCTTCGTGCGCCGCACGTAGCAGTGCGCCCTGAGGTTCCAGTGCAGGCGGTCGTCGCTACCCGCGGCGCGGAAGCGGCGCGTGAGGCGCGCGCCGCTGCCGAAGTCCTGGAGGCGTCCGAGCACCCGCAGCTGGGCCACGAGCTCCTCGGGGCGGTTCAGGATCGGCGTGCCGGTGAGGCCCAGGCGGAGAGCGTCCGTGGGCAGCCGCTCCGCGAGCTCCAGCGCCGCCTTGGTGCGCCGGGCCCGGGGGTTCTTCACGTAGTGCGACTCGTCCAGGATCAGCGCGCGCAGGCCGCGCGCGGCGAGCCTCGTGGAGTGGGCCTCGAGGATGTCGTAGTTCAGCACCACGATGTCGGCCTCCGCCGCGTCGCCGGACCAGGTGTCGGCGGTGCGGCCGTCGAGCACGGACACCGTGCGGTTGGGCAGCCAGATGTGGGTCTCACGCTCCCACGTGAGCTTCATGCTCGCGGGGCACACCACCGCCGCCGGGAACGCCTCGTCGTGCTCCAGCGTGGCCAGCGCCTGCACGGTCTTGCCCAGTCCCTGCTCGTCCGCGATGAAGGTGCGCCGGCGCTCCAGCGCGTAGCGCACGCCGGCGCGCTGGAACGGATGCAGCACGCCGCCGAGCTCGAGCCCGTCGAGCTCCGCGTCCTCCGCGTAGGAGAGCGCAACCGTGGCCGCCGCCCGCTCGTGCTCGGCCACGAGCTCCGCGATCATCGACCGTGACGCGCTCGTCGAGGTGCACCTTCGGGTTGGCCGCCACGAACTCGGTGAGGTCGGTGGCCAGCGCCGGGTCGGCGGGCACGGCGATCCCCCACGAGGCGTCGCGCACGTAGAAGCGGCCCGGCCGGGCGATCGGGTGAGCCTCGGACAGCTTGCGGAACTCGCGCGCGGGCTGCGGGTCCCAGATGGTGAAGATCGTGACCTCGGGCTCGCCGTCGTCGCCCACCTCGATGCTGAGCTCGGCCGGCGCGGGCTCCCGTCCCGCCGACAGCTCCCGGGCGCAGCCGCGAGCCAGGTCGTCGAGCTGCACGCCGTCGAGCTCGTAGAGCAGGTCCGCGTTCTCCATGCTGAACGGGAGAAGGTGCCGGCCGTCGGCCGCGTCGGCCGCCTCGTTCAGCTCCGGCGGAGCCTCGCCGGCCAGCGAGCGCAGGATGAAGGCGCCGGCACCGCGGTAGGACACCACCGAGACCACCGCACGCCAGCGATCCGAGTCCGCGAGCCAGGCCCGCACCTCGGGGGTGGCCTCGAGTCCAGGGAAGCGGTCGAGCACGCGCTCCACCGACTTGGCCACGCGCGGGTCGGCCGGAACGCGCCAGTGCTTCGTGCGCCAGTTGAACCAGCGCTTGGGCAGGCGCTTGACCGCGTCGTTCAGCTCTTCGTGGATCGGGAAGTCGAAGACGATCTCGACGTCGCGAGGATTGTCGTCGAGCAGCCACACCCGTCCACGGGCGGGACCCTCCTCTGTCTTCTCCGGATCGGACATCAAACGATCCAGACTAGCCACGCCACGGGCCGTACGCGAGAGATATCCGTCCAGTGCCCGCTACCAGCGGGAACGGCGGCAGCCCCGGCGGACGCTAGGACCCGTCGCGCAGGGCCACGATTCCGCCGAGAAGCGTGCCCAGATACGCCGTTCCGTCGCGTCCCAGCGCGATCCCGGCGTAGTTGTTGTTGAAGGTGAGGCCCGTGCCCGACAGGCGGTTCCACACCGTGCGCCCGGTGCGGAAGTCGATCGCCGTCCAGTAGTAGGGCTCGCTGCCCGCCGGGTCGGGCGGACGGGTGTACGTGTAGATCAGGCCGGTCTTCAGCGAGAGCTTCGGCACCACGGTGGGCGCTCGCACCGTGCGGTTGGTCCAGCGAAGGACGCACCCGCGCCCGTTGCGGCGGATGTCCACACGCGCGAAGCCCGGGCTCGGTGACCTGCCCGGTGTTGGGCCCGAGCGGGTCCTGATAGCCGTAGTTGTTCTCCACCACGAGCGAGCGGCCGGCTCCGATCAGCGAGTTCTCCGTGGCGCTCGGCCCCCTTCTTGAACACCGGGACCTGGCACACCGTTCGCCGCTTGCCGTGGAGCCGCGCGCCGGTGCGGTACACCACCACGTTCATCGGATCGGCGTTGTCGGTGATGGACACGTAGCCGCCCGGCAGCACGGTGGGCGTGGTGCCGGTGCCGTCGTCCACCTGGCCCGGCTTCACGATCCCCGAGTTGCGGTACTTCACGCTCCACACCACCTTCGGCCGCCCGTCGCTTCCGGCCCGGAAGCGATACATGCGGCGGTTGGTGGCGATGTACACCGCGCCCTTCGCGCCCGTGGCGAAGGAGTTCTCTATCTGGCCCTCGGCGCCGTCTCCCATCCGCCGCAGCCGGACGCGTCCGCGACTTCGGGTCCAGCGTGCCCACCACGCCGTTGCGCTTGGAGACGAACCAGATGCGGCCGGTGGAGTCGGGCAGCGCGGAGGTGATGCGCTCGTCCTCGCGCAGGACGGTGCTGAGGTCGTAGTCGCGCTTGAGCGTGAACCCGGGGGTGGCGCCGCGCTCGGCGATGAGGAGGATGTGCCGCGTGGTGGTGGCGCTCCAGATCCGGTCCTTCTGGTCCATGAAGAAGTAGGCGCCACCGCTGAAGTCCTGGAACAGCGACGTGCCCGGCGTGAGCGGCTGGCGCGGCGGCAGCGCGAACTCGGCCAGCACGTCCAGCGTCTTCGGGGCGAACATGAACAGGCGCGGCCCGTCCGCGGCGATGCATGTGGCCACGAGCCGCCCGCGGCTGTCGAAGGTGATCGAGCCGCACAGCCGCCCGATGTAGGTGGAGAACACCTCCGGCGAGCGGCCCAGCGGGCCGGCGTGGCGGTAGGTGTCCGTCTGCCACGCGTCGTTGTGCAGCTCGCTGAACGGATTGGGCGCCATGAAGGGGTTCTGGTACGTGCGCGGCACCCCGCGGATGGGCTTCGCCTTGGCCGCCTTGCCCGTGAACGCCGGGAGCGTGGTGGGCGGTCCGGGCGGGATCGGCGTGGCCGCCCCCGCTCCGGCGGGCAGCGCGAGGGCCAGGCCGAGAAGAGTCAGCAGAAGGGTGGAGCGGGCGGGAGCGATGGCCCGGGTAGTTGACCTTGCCGCGCGCGCGGAGTCAAGTCCGCGGTCGCCTGCCGGGTAGGATCTCCGCCCGTGACCGCCGGCTCCGCAACGGATGAGCGCTTCTGCGACGTCGGCCGCGACGTCACGCTCTGCTACGAGACCTTCGGCGACCCGGCCGACCCGCCGCTCCTCCTCGTCATGGGGCTGGGCATGCAGATGGTGGGATGGCACCCGGACTTCTGCGCCGAGCTCGTGCAGCGGGGCTTCCACGTGGTGCGCTTCGACAACCGCGACGCCGGGCGCTCCACCCACTTCTCCGGCCGCGCCCCGAAGATCGGTCAGCTCGTGACCCGCCGCTTCGGTCCCGGCCAGTACACGCTCGGCGACATGGCCGCCGACACCTCGGGCCTGCTCGACGCGCTCGAGCTCGCCCCCGCCCACATCGTGGGGGTCTCGATGGGCGGGATGATCGCCCAGACCCTGGCCGCGCGGCACCGGGGCCATGTGCGCTCGCTCGTGTCGATCATGTCCACCACGGGCCACCGCCTCCGCGGTCAGCCCGCGGCCGCCCTGTACCGCCCGCTGCTCACCCCCGCGCCCGCGGGGCGCGAGGCGTTCCTCCAGCACATCGAGCGGCTGTTCACCCTCATCGGCTCGCCGGGAAGAGCGGACGTGGAGGACCTGCGTGAGCTGGCCGCGCTCTCCTACGACCGCGACCGGGACCCGTCGGCCACCCCGCGCCAGCTCGCGGCGATCCTGGCGTCGGGCAACCGCACGCGCGAGCTGCGCGGCATCCGCGCCCCCACGCTCGTGATCCACGGCACGGCCGACCGCCTCGTGCGCCCCTCGGGCGGGGAGGCCACCGCGAAGGCCATTCCCGGGTCGCGGCTGCTGCGCATCGAGGGCATGGGGCACGACCTCCCGCGCGCCTTCTGGACGCAGATCGCCGACGAGATCGCCGAGCACGCCCACGCGGCGGACCGCACGGCGCCCGCCCGCATCCCCGCCTGAAGAATGGTCCGGTGCAGCCGGTCGAGCTCCGCTCCTCCCTGGGGGCTTGCGCGCCGACACGAACTGCGCCAAGCCGGTGACCCGCTGGGCCACCTCCTCCATGCCCAGGTCCCTCAGCGCGCCGGTGAGCTCGTTGCGGCCGAAGATGCGCACGCCGGTGGCGGGACGCACGGCGAGGTTGGCCAGGGGTGCCGGGAGCGGCCCCCGCTGGACGCTCGCGAGCAGGGCCACCCGGCCGCCGGGCGCGAGCACGCGGACGATCTCCTCCAGGGCCTTCAGCGGCCGCTCGATCAGGTAGAGCGCGGCGAAGCAGCACACGGCGTCGAACGAGCCGGCGCGGAAGGGCAGGTCCTCGGCGTCGCCCCTGAGGTAGGCGAGGTTGCCCTCGGCCGGCCGCGCCGCACCCTGGGCCAGCATGGTCCGCGAGGCGTCGATGCCCACCGCGAGCCCGTCCCCCACCTCGGCCGCGAAGGCGCGCGTGAAGTTGCCCGGGCCGCAGCCCACGTCCAGCACGCGGTCGCCCGGGCAGAGCCCCAGCATCTCCACGGCGATCAGGCGCTCCTCGTCCATGCTCGGCCCGAGGGCTCCCATCAGGAGCCGCCCGCCGAGCGGCCGCCACAGCCGCTCGTAGATGAGCGGGAGGGCGGTGCTGACCATCAGGCGCTGCCCCGGCAGGCGGCCGGTGGGATCGTCCTCGCCCAAGCAGGTCGACGTAACCGTCGGTCGCGGCCGCGTCCGCCGGCCGGCGGCTCGGCTGAAGCAGCGCCAGCGCTCGGTCCATCGCCTGCGGTTGCGCGCGCCGGGAGGCCATCGGCCGAAAGCTAGCCCAGGCGCAGGCGGCGGTGGGATGATCCGGCGGTGGGGACCCTGGCCACCGTGGGCGTGTACGGCTTCACCGCACCCGCCTTCCTCTCCGCCCTGCGCGACGCCGACGTGCGCCTGCTCATCGACGTGCGCCAGCGCCGCGGCGTGCGCGGGAGCGAGTACTCCTGGGCCAACGCCCAGCGGCTGACGGCGGCGCTGGAGGAGGCCGGGATCGAGTACCGCCACCACCTCGAGCTCGCCCCCACCACCGAGCTGCGCCAGCTCCAGTACCGGGAGGACGACCGCCTGGGAATGGGCAAGCGCAACCGGGAGCAGCTCGCGCCCGAGTACCGGGAGCGCTACGAGCGCGAGATCCTCGACCGGGCCGACCTCGACGCCGTGATGGCCGAGATGCCGGCCGACGGGGCGTCCGCCCTCTTCTGCGTGGAGCGCGACCCGGAGGCCTGCCACCGGTCGATCGTGGCCGAGCGCATGGCCGCGGTGTACGGCCTGCCCGTGGTGCACATCAGGCCCTGGACCGGCGGGCGGCCTCCCGAGGGAGGCCGCCCACGCGATCGGGTTAGCTCGTCTTCCGGCGTGCTGACGCAAGCGCGATCAGCAGGGCCGCGCCCCCGAGGCCCAGCGCCACCACCACCAGCCAGGTGGGCGCTCCCGTCTCGTCCTCGCCCGTGGCGGACGCCACCTGGACCGAGGCCGCGGGCTCGGTGGCGTGCCTCGTCCTCCGCGGCGGTGAGCTTCACCTGGGGTGCCGGCTCGTCCGCGTCGGGAGCCCCGATCCAGCGCACCACCTCACCGTCGTCGTAGGTCTGGAGCGCCTTGAACGTGAGGCTCTTGCCCGGCTCGTCGGGAAGCCCCACCGACAGTCCCGAAATCCTGGAACTGACCGGGGGCGATCTGCCCCTCCGGCGCCCGATCCGGTCCATGTGACCGTGCTCACCCGCTCCGTGACCTTTTCGCCGTGCGCGCTTGTCACCGGCTTGGCCAGCTTGGTCTTCGTGACCTTCGCGGTCCAGCCGGGAACCGGCTCCGTGGACGCCCCCTCGAAGCCCGGTGGGAACTTCACCTGGACCTTGGTCGTCGCCGCATCCTCCGTCTCGTTGGGTACCCGCACGTCCAGCCGGGCGAATCCGCCGGCCGGAGCCGTGTCGGGCTGCAGGGTCACGTGGGCCGCCGCCGCGGCGGGGAGTGCCAGCGCCCCGAGGGCGCCGGCCATGGCGATCTTCTCTTCTCATCGGTACTACCTCCATCGTGTGCTTGGTCGGGAGCGGGCCGAGCCCGCGGGATCAGCACGTGGACGGCGGGCGGCGCGCGGCCGGCGAGGCCGGAGGCCAGGAGCGCCCCGCCACGAACTGACCCGAGCCCGCACGGGCGGTGTCCAGCCGAGCGCGATGGCACGGGGCCGAGCTCTCGCGAAGTGGGCGGTGAGCCGGCGGGTGTAGGCGTCCTCCCCCGGGTACCGGCCGAGCGGCGACCAGGGCCAGCAGCACGAGGGCGGGAGCGAGGTATCCGAGGGCGTCGGCCACGCCCAGCAGCGCGGTGCCCAGCACCCACACCGCCGCGATCAGGGACACCACGGCCATGCGCCGCTGCTCCCGCTCGAGCACCAGGCGATCGCTCATCGGATCGGGACCGCCACCGTGGCGGCGTACTCGTCGAAGGCGGACACCCGGGCCACCACCCTGAGGTGCCAACTGCCGGGGGGCGAGAGCGCGGCCCTCCGGATCACGTAGTGGCCGGGCCCGGCCTTCTGGGCATCGAGCTCGAGCGGCCCGATTCGCCGGTCCGGCAGCCGGGCCGTGACGGTGAGCTGCTTCGCCCGGTCCCACTGGCGCCCGCTCCGGCGGTCGAACAGGTACAGGTGCACCTGGTTGAGGCCGGCGCGGGCCGGGTCCACCGTGAGCTCGAGCCGAGCAGGTCCGAGATTCGCGCTCAGCCGACGCGGGCCCGGTGGGGCCGGCGGCCGGTGCGTAGGACACCAGCGCGGCGCGTCACACCCAGCACCACGACCATCAGCGCGCCCTCGGCGCGCAGCGCACGGCGGAGCTCCCGGCCGGTGGCGCCCGGGTGCCTCGCCCGACGCCGCCAGCCGGGCCAGGCGCGGGCACCGACCGCCGCCGGTTCCAGGCCCCGAGGCCGATCAGCCCCATGAGGAGCCCGATCTTGATCAGGATGGCGCGGCCGAACGGGGTGTCCAGCAAGGTCCCCGAACGCTCGGAGCTCGGCGATCGCCTGCACCGTTCCGCCGGCCACCAGGCGGCCACCGCCAGCAGGGCCACGGCGGAGAACCTGCTCACCGTCGCGGCCAGCAGGCGGGTCCTGTCCGGGGGTCCTCCAGCGCCCGCGTGGCGGCCGGCAGCACCGTCAGGAGCATCGCCACTCCCCCGACCCACACCGCCATGCTCACCACGTGCACGAAGTTCGCCGGCACCAGCAGCCAGGTGGGGCTCTGGGTGGAGGCGTGTCCGGCGAGCGCGGGCGAGACACAGGAATCCGAGCAGCGCCCGCGATCGCGGCTCCAACCAACGGCGAGGCGGGAGCGGCGGGCACCACCCCGGTGGCCCCAGCCGCGCCCGGTGCAGGACCGCCGCCCGGCCGGCGAGCGACGGGAGGGCCACCAGCCCGCGCCACGGCCAGCCATCCCAGCGAGCCGCAGGCCCCAGACCGTGCCGAAGCGGGTGCCGAGCACGTCCGACACCACGCCCGGATCGAAGGCGGTCCACAGCGAGGTGCCGCCGGCCACCGCCCCCTGGAAGACGATGCCGAGCGCCGAGAGCCGCGGCCCCGATCGCAGCCGCGCCCAGCACCAGGCCGCGGGCGCCGGGCAGCGAACGCCGTGTCCGGCTCGAGCCCAGCCTCCTCGCTGCCGGCCACCGACTTCAGCGCCGGGCGCCACACGCGGACCAGGAAGAAGATCCCGCCGGCCGCCAGCGCCAGGCCAGGTACGACGAGCCCGCGAACGATGCCGAAGCCGGCCTCGGTCACCGGACCCGCGCCGCCGGCGTCCAACAGCTCGTCGAGGACCGCGCGGGCGCGCCGCCCCTTCCCACCGTGAACACGAACCCGCCCGAGACCGGGTGCGAGTCGGCCGAGACCACGCGGTAGGTGGCGGTGTAGGTGCCGTCCCCAGGCCGCCGCGGAGGTCGGTGCTCAGGGAGGCTCCGCGGCCGTCGGGGTGCACCGTGCCGCCGCGGTCCACCGCGCTCGCCGCGGCCGTCGTACACCCGCACGGCTCCGAACGCTGCCTCCACCGACTCGCTGAAGCGGAACTCCACCTCGCCCGGGGCGCGCTCGAGCTCGGCGCCCCGCTCCGGTGAGGTGTCCGGTCCACCGTCGCGTGGGCGGCCGCCGAGGCGGGCAGCACCAGACCGGCGAGCGTCGCCGCCGCACACGCCAGCCGGACAAGGGCAGCCCTCTGGGTCACCAGGCCTCCTTGGGCGGGGCCTGGTCCGCGGTCGCCCGCGCGGCGACGGCGGCGCGCGAGCCACACCAGCCCCAGGCCGGCGAGGACCACCAGCGCGCCCGACGATGCCCGCCGCGAGAGGAAGGCCGCCGTCCTCCCGTCCCCACCCAGGTCAGGGTGCCCCGAACAGCCAGCGGGGCGGCCTCCCACCTGCATCGGCACCTTCCAGTCGAAGACCCTGGTGCGCTCGCCCTCGTCCTTCTACCTGAGGCGGGACCGTGTGGGCCATCCAGTGGATGCGATGGTCATGCCAGGTGTAGCGACCCGTCCTGTCGATCGTCTCCCAATCTCGGCGGCGCCTTCGGATCCGCGCTCTTCGGCACCTCCACTCCCTCCGCGAACCGGTCGTCGTTCAGGTAGCCGGTGGGCGAGCGCCTGTTCACCGCCACCGTGCCGTCGGCGGAGATCCGCAGGTACGGCTCGTCCCGGTATCCCACGACGATCACGTCCCGTCCGCTGCGGTTGCGGATCTCGAGGCTGTCGTCGTAGTTCACGACGTCCACGTCCACCCCCCTCAGGGCAGGGGTGACGTGCCGCACCTCGGAGCGGAAGTTCGGATTGCCCTGATGGGCGGGGGCGGCCTTGGCGGCCACCCCGAGCAGCGCGACCGCCAACGCGGTCGCGCCGAGAAGGCGGAGCATGAGTTCTCCTCGACTCGGACGAACCTGCGTCCGAGTCCCGCACAACGGGCCCGGACGCTAGAGCGAGAGAGCCGCGGGCGGCGGGCGCACCGCGATCGCGCGAGCGATGAGCAGCCCGCCCCGCGGGAACATCGCCACTCCGCGCAGCCATGCCCGGGGGGCGCTGATCGCGCGCGGGCGCCGGCGTGCCCCGCGGGCGCGCGCGGCCGCGCGAATGAGTCGCTCCTCACCCACGAACCGGCCGGCCAGCAGGGGCAGCAGCACCACCAGCAGCGGCACCGCGTAGCCCAGCAACTGCTCCGACACCGGCCAGCGTGGCCAGCAGCGTGATGAGGACGGCGAAGCCGGCCGACAGGGTCATCAGGCGCTGCTCGCGGGCCAGCATCGAACCCCAGCGTACAGTGGCGCTCGACCCCTGTCGCCTCACGACTTCCCGGCCACCGCCTTGCCCGCCGGGGTGCGCCGCTCCGGGATCGTGGCCACCAGCGCGCTCAGCTCCTCCACCATGCCGTCGGCGATGGTCTGCACGTCCGGGGTCTGCTCGCGGTCGGCGGTGATGCCGATGTCCACCGAGTCGCGGTAGCTCATGATCGTCACGTTCAGCCCCGTGCCGTCGGCGATGATCGAGAGCGGGAACAGCGCCTCGAGGCGGGCCCCGCCGCTGTAGATGTCGATCGGCGGGCCGGGCACGTTGGAGATGATCAGGTTGAACAGCGGGCGGACGGAGGGCACCGTGCTCAGCTCGGCCACCACGCGGGCCGCGCGGGTGTGGAGCGCCGGCGGGATGAACTCGGTCACGTCGCGCAGCGCCTTGGCCGGCAGCGCGTTGTGGCGCTCCTTGGCCGAGGCCAGCACCTCGTGCGCGAAGGCGATCCGCTCCGCGCGGTCGGCCAGGTGAGTGGGCACCTGCACGGCCATGATCGACACCTGGTTGCCGAACGTGCCGCGCTCCTCCTCGGTGCGCACCGACACCGGGATCTGGCTCACCAGCGGGTCCTCGGGCAGCTCGTCGTGCAGGAGCGAGGTGCTCGCGCACCGCGCCGGCCACGAGCGCCACCACCACGTCGTTCACCTTCACCCCGTAGTGGTCCTTCACGCGCTTCACGTCGGTCGAGCGACACCGAGGCGAAGCCGAAGATCCGATGCGGCGACACGCGTGCGCCGTACGGGCCCTTCGGAGCGCGCACCGCCGGGCGCTCGATGACCTGGGCCTGCGGGTCCCGGCTCACGAGCCTCCGCGCCCGCGAGAGCGTCCGGCTGACCGTGGGCGTGCCGGGCACGCCCAGCAGCGACGCGAGCGCGTCCACGTGCGGGCAGCAGCTGCCCGAGGCGGCCGGCCACCGTGACCGGGTAGCGCGGGAGCGCGAGCACGCCGCGGGCCAGCATCCCCGCCGTGCCCGGCGCGCCCTCGCGGCTCCGCCTGCTCGCCCGGCGGCTCCACCTCCGGCGGGTCGGGCGAGAGGTCGTAGAGGAGCGTGAGGATCTCGCCTCCGGACATCCCGTCCACCGCCGCGTGGTGGATCTTCGTGAGCAGCGCCACGCGGCCGTCGGGCAGGCCGTGGATCAGGTAGAGCTCCCACAGCGGGCGCGAGCGATCGAGCCGCCGCGAGTAGATGCGCGCCACCTGCTCGGCGAGCTGCGCCGGGCTTCCGGGCTGCGGCAGCGCGATCTCGCGGCAGTGGTAGCCGAGGTCGAAGTGGTCGTCGGGCACCCAGTAGGGCAGGTCCAGGCCGAGCGGCACCTCGGCCAGGCGGCATGGTGAACGGCGGGATCAGGTGCAGCCGCTCGCTCAGCAGCTGCCGCATGCCCTCGATCGTCACCTGCCCGCCGGGCGCCGTGGACGGGTCCAGGATCGCGACCGAGCCCACGTGGCCGTAGTTGCGATCGCTCTCCAGGGCCAGGAACTGCGCGTCCAGGGATGACAGTTGCCGCACGGTGTCTCCTCTCTCCGCCGCCAGCCTATCCCGGCTCAGCGCGAGAGTGCGCCCGCCCGTGCGGGCAGGGCCGAAGCGTCCACGCCCGGCCAGGGCGGCCCGGGGCGGGCGAGCAGGAACCCCTGGACGAGGGGAGCCCCCGCGGAGCGGACGCGGGCCAGCTCCTCGGAGGTCTCCACGCCCTCGGCCACGAGCAGCCCACCCGTGTCGCGCGCGTAGTCGGCCAGGGCGTGCATCAGCGCCGTCCGGCCGGGGTCGGAGTCGATGCCGCGGACCAGCACGCGGTCGAGCTTCAGATAGTCCGGGCGCAGGGTGGCCAGCTGGCTCAGGCCCGAGTACCCCGCCCCCACGTCATCCACGGCGATGCTGATCCCGCGGTTCGCGCAGCTCGGCGGTGGCACGCGCCGCCATGGCGTCGTGGCGCACGAGCGTCTCCTCGGTGACCTCCACGATCAGCGTCTCCGGCTCCTCGCAGCCGTCGAGCAGCTCGGCGGTGCGCGGGTCCGCGAGCAGCGGAGCGGAGAGGTTCACGCTCAGCCGGGCGCCGCGCGGCACGCTGGGGGTGAGCGTCAGCGCCTCGCGCAGGCAGGCCAGCTCCAGCTCGGCGCGCATCCCCAGCTCGTCGGCGAGCGCGAACCAGTGCAGCGGCCCCTGGCCCCCGCGGGTGGAGAAGCGGGCCAGCGCCTCGTAGGCGTGGGTCGACCCCGGTCTCCAGGTCCACGATCGGCTGCACCGCGATGCGCAGGCCCTCGCCGCGGCACAGCCGCGCCAGCGCCGCCTGGGCGCCGTCGGCCGCCGCGGAGAGCGGGGCGCCGTCGTACGCGGTCACGTGAACGCCGCCGGAGCGCTTGGACACACGCAGGGCCACGTCGGCGGCGGCCAGCAGGGCCTCCGCGCCGGTGCCGTCCGCGGGCGCCCGGGCCACGCCGGCGCGAGCGGTGCACTGCGCCCCGTTCTCCCCGGACACGGCCTCCATCAGCCGTTCGGCCACGAGCTCGGGAACGTCGGTGAACACCAGCGCGGCGAACTCGTCGCCGCCCAGGCGCCCGAGCACGTCGTCGCCACGGAGGGCGGACTGCATCGCCTTGCCGGCGCGGACCAGCAGCCGGTCCCCGGCGGCGTGCCCAAGGCGCTTGTTCACCGAGCCGAACTCGTCCAGGTCGAGTGCGATCACGGCCGCCGGGCGCTCGTCGGTGGCCAGCTCGGACAGCTGGTCCACCCGCGTTCGGAAGGCCTGGCCCGAGAGAAGTCCCGTCAGGGGGTCGTGGGCGGCGTCGTGGCGAGCCCGCCGCAGCAGCTCGGCCGTCTCCCGTGAGATCCGGCCCGCGGCCAGGAGAAGGATGATCGAGCCCGCCGCCAGGCCGAGGTTCTCGGTGGTCATCGTCCCGGTGGTCACGAGCGGCGAGAACAGCGCGCCCACCACGATCACGCGGCCCGACCCGCCCCACGCGCCCTCCGCGCGCGAGCACCCCGGTCACGGCCGCCACCAGCCACAGGAGGCTCACCACGTCGACGCGCCCCTCGTTGTAGCCCACCATGCACACCACCGCGATGCACGAGAGCGCCTCCTCGTAGCCCAGCCAGCGCGAGCCCCGCACGAAGCGCTCCACCAGGCCGGTGATGCCGATCACGGCGAAGCCGATGGAGGCGGCCACGACGTGCGGGTAGGCGCCCGGGTCGAGGGCGAGCAGCGCCCCGCCGATGAGGGCCAGCGCTATGCGGCAGCGAGCCGCGTATATCCGCGCCCCAGCCACCTCGGGCGTGGGATCCGGTCGCTGCCCCATGGCCTGGTCATCGTCGGCAGCGGGGAGGCCGAGCTTGAACCCGCGGTCTAGCGGCGCTCGAGCACCACGATCGGGATCCGCCGGTCGGTTCGCTTCTGGTAGTCGTCGTAGGCCGGCCAGACCTCCGTCATCCGCTTCCAGAGGCGCTCCCGCTCCTCTCCCTCGGCCTCGCGGGCCCGCACCGGGATCCGGTCCGCCTTCACCTGGATCTCGGCGTCCGGCTGAGCGGTCAGGTTCTTGAACCAGGCCGGGGTGCTCGGGGCAGCCGCCCTGGGAGGCCACCAGCACCCAGCGTCCGTCGTCCTCGCGGTGGATCAGGGGCGCGATCCGGGTCTCGCCCGACTTCCGCCCCTCGGTGCTCCAGGAGCAGGATCTCGGCGCCCGCGCCAGTCGTAGCCGCGCTCGCCCCCGGTCTCCTGGTAGACGCGGACGTGCTCATCTCCGAACAGGTTGTCGTCGCTCTCGCTCATTGCCCCGAGGTTAGGGGCCCGCGAAGGCGGTACACGAGGTGTGCGCGCCCGTAGGCCAGGCACCGGCCCTCGCGGGCGAAGCCGAGCTTCTCGAGCACGTGCACCGAGCGCTCGTTCGCGGGCTCCACCACGGCGGCCAGCTCGGACAGGCCCAGCTCGCCGAACGCGGGCCCGAGGCAGAGTCCGGCCGCCTCCGTGCCGTAGCCGAGGCCCCACCAGTCGGCCCCGAGCGTGTAGCCCAGCTGCACCTCGCCGCCGACGTGGAACAGGCCGGCGTCGCCGATCAGCGCGCCCGAGGAGCGCTCGATCACGGCCCAGAAGCTGAACCCGTGCCGGTCCTGGTGGGC
This sequence comes from uncultured Thermoleophilaceae bacterium, assembly GCA_963752455.1. Lineage (GTDB taxonomy): Bacteria > Actinomycetota > Thermoleophilia > Solirubrobacterales > Thermoleophilaceae > JACVRW01. The sequence goes on along the minus strand of CAVVYE010000021.1, from coordinate 153,827 downwards.
GATGTACTCGCGCAGCACCGCCTCGGTGGCCGACGGCGTGCGGAGCGCTCCGTGCCCCACCCAGCGCATCACGAGCGGGTCCCCGAGGATGGTGTGAGCGGCGGCCACGTCACCGATCCCGAAGGGCCGGAGGTCCAGCCGCTCGCCGGCCAGGGGGAATCGCATGGGGCGACGGTACTCAGCCGGGGAGCCCGCGCCCCCGGACGGTGGCTAGCGCCCGATGCCGAACGCGCTCAGCGGATAGCGCTTCTTATGCCCGAAACGGGTGCCCGCCGGCGGTGACTCCCAGCTCGTCGCGTAGCGCGCGTAGGAGAGCGCCCGCGGCGGGTACCAGGCGATCGGCCGGCCCTGGCACGACTGCGCGTACCCGGGCCGGTTGATCCACAGGTACGCGTCCGCCCTCGGATTGGAGGTCTCCGTGGTGGGCGCCGGTCCGAGCCCCCGCAGCCCGGGGTTGCACCAGACGTTGATCACGCGGTGGTTGGACTTGTAGTGCACGGGGCCGCGGCCGTTCTCGGCGGTGTTGATGATGAAGTGCTTGCCCCCCACCCGGCGGGAGATGGCCAGGCCGTGCCTGATGTTGGCCTTGGTCCAGTCGTAGTGGGTGGCGTTCAGCATGAAGCCGCGCACCTTCGCGATGCCGATGGCCCTCAGCTGCTTGGCCGTGCGCTTCGCGTTCTCCCAATCGGAGGCCCCGGCCTCCAGGTAGATCGTGGCGTTGGGCAGCTTGGCCAGGGCGCTCACGCCGTAGCGGAGCAGGCGCAGGCGGTCGTCCCGGCGGCTGCGCGCCAGGCAGTCGATCGTGCCCAGCGAGTCGGGCTCGAAGGCGATCACCACGCGGTCGTTCCCGATGGCGCGCGCCAGGTCGTCGTACCAGGCGCGCGTGGCCGCGTCTCCCGCCGGCCCGCCGCCCTGGTAGGTGGGGCTGCAGCCGGTGGCCTCCGCGCGCAGCACGGCGAAGATCGGCACGGCGCCCTGCGCACGGGCCGGGTCGATCAGCCGGCGCACCTTCACGAAGAAGTTCGGCCGGGTGAAGCGTCCCGAGCCACAGGCTCTTGGGCTCGCGGGCGATCTTCCAGATCAGGTCCGCCTTCTTCTGCTGCCCCGGCGCGGCGGTAGGCCTGCCACTGGAGGTACGAGGGCGCGTTCGGATCGGTGTAGAACCGCAGGCCGGCGAGGGGGTTGGGGCTCTGGGCGGCCACCCCGCGGGGGTCGCCACCCGCGGACGCCGAGGCGGCCGGGAAGACCGACGCCGGCCATGAGCACCACGATCAACGTGTTGCGCAGCTTGTTCACGATTCCTCCGAGCAACTGTCGGGCACGTCTGGCGCGCTTCCCTGCCCGCCGACTCGCCGAACCATAACGATGGATCCTGCCGTCGGCGGTGGGCTTTCCGTCCAGGTCACCGGTCCGCCTGCGGACAATCGCTCTCGGGTGGACGCCGACCAGGTTCTCGCCTTTCGCCTCGCCCGATCGGGGCTCGCCGGGTCACCGAGAAGCGCGGGCACTCTCGCCAGCGCGGCGGCCTGCCCCGCCTCGGACTTCAACCGCGACCCGGCCCGCTGGTCGCTGGCAGCGCGATACGAGGGTCTCTCACGAGAGTCCTACGACGCGCGGTGGACAGCGGCGACCTCGTGGTCGCCCACATCGCGCGCGGCGCCATCCACGCGCTCGCGCCCGGCGACCTGGCGCTAGCGGGCGTGCCCTGATCGCTCGCGACGACGACGAGCCCGGCGTACAGCTCGATCGCCAGCCCCAGCGCCCGCCACCGAGATCACGATCCGCCCCAGAGCGCCGCACGCGCGGCAGCCAGCCCGTGGTGAGCGCGGCCACGGAGGCGCCCGCCGACACCGCCGCGAACAGCAGCCCGTGCCCTCGGGACCAGCTGGTAGACGCTCACGGCGAGCACTGAGAGCAGCGCGCGCGGCATCCCGACCTGATGCCCTGGTCGATGGCTGCAAGAGCCACCACGCCTGTTCCGCTCCGATGCGCGGCCCTCGCGTCGCGGCCCACGGCCAGGGCGGCCCGCGTCCGTGCGCGGCTCCGAGCGCCATGCCACCAGCGCAGGCCACATGGCCGGGCAGCTCACGGCGTCCACGGCGTAGGCCGCGACCCGCTCCGGCCAGGCGATCAGCAGACCGCCCACGCCCGGGACCCGCCAAGAGGGTGGGCTGGAAAGCCGAAGTTCAGCGCCAGGGCCGACGCGGTGCGCCGGATCCACCAGGTTCGGGACATCGGCAAGCGGCCACGTTCTGCACCGCGCCGAAGCCGGCCAGCAGGCCGCCCGGAGTCGACCCGCGCGAGCGGCGCATCGCCGGATGCAACGCAGCGCGGCGACCCCGACCGGCAGAAGACCAACGCCGATCTGGTCGTAGAGCAGCACGCGGCGGCGGTCGAAGCGGTCGGCCAGCCCCTGGCGAGCACGCGGAGCGATGCTGAGGGACGAGCTCGACCGCACCGAGCAGGCCGGTGAGGAAGGCCGAGCCGGTGGAAGTAGACCGGAGACAGCGCCAGCAGCGCCGCCTGGGTGCCGTCCGGACACGACGTTGCCGAGCACGAGAGCGCAGCTCGTGGCGAGCTGCGCAGCGAGCTGATGTCCACGGCGATGCGGCGCACGCGTCGAGGCTACGCTGAGGCCGACTGGGCAGCGCCCGCGCGCGCCGCGCCCATCCCCCGCCACGGGTCCCCCGCGGCCTCCACCCGCTCGGCGATCGTCTTCACCGTCCAGCGGTCCGGGCGCAGGCGGCCATCGGAGAGCTCCTCCCAGCGGATGGGCACGGCCACCGGCGCCCGCGGCAGGGGGCGCACCCCGTAGGGCGCCACCGCGTGCTGGGCGTAGTTGTTGCGGTTCACGTCCACGTAGATCTTGGATCCGCGCTCCGCCATGTGCCATTCGAGCGTCAGGCGCCGGGGATCGTCGGCCACCATCTCCTCCGCCATCGCCCGCGCGAACTTGTGCACGTCGCCGAAGCCCGCCCCGCGCCGCAGCGGGCACACCACGTGCACGCCGCGCGAGCCCGTGACCATGGCGTAGGGCACGAGGCCCGCGTCGCGCAGGCGGTCGCCGGCGTCGCGGGCCGCCGCGCGCACGTCGGCGAAGCCGCCGCCCGAGGGGTCGAAGTCGAGGATCAGGCGGTCGGGCAGCCGCGGCTCGTCCGCCCGCGAGAGCCAGATGTGCGGCGTCACCACGTTCTGCCCCGCCAGATAGACCATCGTCGCCGCATCCTCGGCCAGCGCGTGGGTCACCGTGCCGCCCCGCTTGGGCACCGTCGCGCGCGCGATCCAGTCGGGGAAGTACGACGGCACCGCCTTCATGAAGAAGCCCTTCTCGCCGATCCCGGCGGGGAACGCCTGGAGCGCCAGCGGCCGTCCGGACACGTACGGGAGCATCACCGGAGCCACGCGCTCGTAGTGGCGGGCGAGGTCGAGCTTGGTGATCCGCGCTCGCGGGAAGAGCACCTTGTCGGGATGGGTGACGCGCACGGACCGGCGCCCCACCCTGATCTCGTCCGTCATCCCTCCCTCACCACCTTTCCGGCGGCCTTGTCGAAGCGCAGGCCGAGAAAGCGCGGATGGCGCAGCCGCCCGTACCGGGTCCACTCCGTGAAGCCGATCTGGGCCACCAGCTCCGGCTCGACCCAGGTCACGCCTCGCTCCTTGATCGCGTCCGCGTCGGTGAACGGCGGATCGTCGCGGCGCAGGGGTCGCAGCTTCCCCGCCAGGTCGGCGAGCGTCTCGCGGGTGAACCCCGTGCCCACCTTGCCGGCGTAGAGGAAGTCGCCGTCGCGGTGGTATCCGAGCAGCAGCGCCCCCAGCTCCTCGCGCGAGCCCTTCGGCGGGGTGAAGCCGCCGATCACCATCTCCTGGGAGCGGTCGCACTTGAACTTCAGCCAGTCGCGCGAGCGGGCGCTCGTGTAGGGGCTGTCCCCCCGCTTGGCGATCAGCCCCTCCCAGCCCTTGCGGCAGGCCTCCTCGAAGAGCGCCTCCCCGTCGCGGTTGCGGTGGGGCGTGAGGCGCAGCGGGGCGTGGAACTCGAGCGTGTCGCGCAGCAACCGCTTGCGGGAGCGGAGGGGCAGCGGCCGCACGTCGTATCCGTCGAGCCAGAGCAGGTCGAACACGTAGTAGAAGACGCTCACGCCCCGCTCCCCGCGCTGGGCCAGCGTCTCGAAGCTGGTGCGGCCGCCGGAGAAGGCCACCACCTCGCCGTCCACGGCGAAGCGCGTCTGGGACTGCGAGGCCAGGGCCTCCGCCACGCTCGGGATAGCGCTCGTTCATGCTCAGGTCGTTGCGCGAGAGCAGGCGCAGGTCGCGGCCCGAGCGGATGGCCACGCCCCGGATGCCGTCCAGCTTGCGCTCGTAGATCCACTCCGGGTCCGAGAAGCGCTCGTCGGTGAGCACGGCCTTCATCGCCGCGGCCTTCCGGGGCGCCGCCGCCTTGCGGACCAGCCGCCGCTCCTCCTCGCTCAGCGAGTCGAGCGGGGAGCTCAACTCTCCGCCTCGGCGGCCACCTGCTCCACCGTGCGCCCGGTGAGCACGGACTCCGGCTCGGTGCTCACGGGGTTGCGGCGCGCGTCGGCCTCCTCGTCCCTGCGCTTGATCGAGCAGCCACTGCGGCTTGTCGCCTCGCCGCCGGTGCGCTGGAGCGTGTAGCCCCCGCGGAGCTTCTGGCCGTGGAGCCAGAGGGAGAGGTGGCCGCGCTCCCTGGCCTCGGCCACCGGCTCCTCCCCCAGGTTCTCGTAGCTGCCCGGTGTCCCAGACGATCACCGAGCCCGCTCCGTAGAGGCCCCTCCCGATCGTGCCCTCGAACCCGCCGTAGTCCAGCGGGTGATCCTCCACCTCGATGGCCAGGCGCTTGACGCGCGGGTCGGTGGAGGGCCCCTTCGGCACCGCCCAGGAGGCCAGCACGCCGTCGATCTCCACCCGGAAGTCGTAGTGGAGGCTGCTGGCGGCGTGCTTCTGGATCACGAACACGGGTCCGTGGCCGTCCGCGCGCCGGGTGGCGCCCGACGGCTCGCCCGAGCGCTTGAGGTCGCGCTTCGCGCGGTAGCCGGCGAGCTTCTTCTTCGCCATCAGGCGTGCGCGCCGGCCAGGTTCTGCTCGGCGGCGGCGCTCAGCGCGTCGAGGAATCCCGGCGGCGCCTCGGCCAGCACCGGGCCGTCGGCCAGCACGCTCTCGAAGAGCCGCTCCCGGGACTCCTCCACCAGGCGCCGGCCCCGCGCCGCGTCGCCGGTGAGCACGCCGCCGCGCTTCGCGAAGCGCCCGGCCACGAGCACGTCGCGCACGTCCGCGGCCCCGGCCTGGAGCACCATCGCGCCGACCGGATCGGCCAGCGCGGTCATCGTGGGGCGCTCCCCGCCGACCACGATCACGTCGGCCTGCTTGCCCGGGCTGAGCGAGCCGATGCGGCCGTCCAGCCCCAGCGCCTCGGCGCCCCCGAGCGTGCCCCACTCGAGCGCGTCGCGGGCCGTGAGCCCCATCGTCTCCGGGTTCTCCCCGCGGGCGTTGAAGGCGTCGTTGTCCATGCAGCGCTGAAACTGGAGGCCGAGGCGCATCTGGGCGAACATGTCCCCGGAGCAGCACGAGATCACGTCGCACCCGAGCGAGGGACGCCGGCCGAGGTCGAGCCAGCGGCGGATGACCGGGCGGCCCATGCCCATCTGCATCTCGGTCTCGGGCGTGGAGGACACCGCCGCCCCCGCGCGGGCGAGCATTCCGAGCTCGTCGTCCGAGAGGGCGTTGCAGTGCACGTGGACCTGGCCCGGGCCGAGCAGCCCGTGCGAGTCCATCTCGCGCACGCCCATGCACAGCTGCGAGCCCCAGACGCAGCCGGTGTGCGCGGTGAGGAGGGCATCGAGCTCCTTCGCGGAGTCGATCTCCGCGCGAGTGGCCGCGAACGGAAGCAGCCCGGTCTCGGTGAGGGCCACGCCGAAGGTGAGCAGCGAGTCCGGGGAGGAGAAGTGGCGCTCGCGGATCCTCCCCGCGTCCCGGATCCGGTCCTCCGGGGTCGCGAACGCCGGCTCCGGTCCCGCCGTGGGGAAGTAGCCGTAGGCGAACACCGCGCGCCCGCCGGCGTCGAGCAGGCCCTCCACGGCGGCGTCGGCGTGCTCCGGGGTGTTCATGCAGTGGGAGAAGTCGAGGATCGTGGTGACGCCCGCGTCCAGCGCCTCGAGCGCTCCCGCCAGGTTCCCGGCGTACACGTCCGCGGCGGTGTACCGGGGCGAGAACGTGAGGCGCACGCCCCGGAAGTAGTCGGTGAGCGTCCAGTCGGCGCAGAGAGCGCGGAGCGCCGTCTGCCAGGTGTGCCGGTGGGTGTCCACGAAGCCCGGCATGACCACGCATCCCGAGGCGTCGAGGCGCTCGGCGTCCGCGGCCGTCGGCCTCGCGCGCCCACGGCGGCGATGCGCCCGTCCTCGATCAGGAGCGCCCCCCGCTCGAGGTCGCCCACCGCGGGGTCGAACGAGAGGATGCGACCTCCCTCGATCAGCAGGCGGCTCACGGGCGCGAGCCTATCCGCTGGATCACTTCCGGAAGTCGGACCGGCCCCGCCGATTCAAGTGCACTCGATCGGGGGGGCCGTATCCGGGGGAACCGCTCGGAGGGAGCGGGTACAGCCTTTGGCGGCGGTCAGACGGACAGACGCGGCGACGAGCACCCGGGGTCGTCGCAAACGGCCGGATGCCCCTCGGGGCCGCTGTGGAAGTGCACGTGAGCGTCGTCCTGCGGGGGAGCGACGACGAGGGCGATGAGCTTCTGGATCCTGGTGTTCATGTGGAGATCTCCAACTGGAGGTCGGGTGCCGGTCGGTATCTCCTCCCCCTAACAAGCTAGAGCCGGCCCGCCTGAGCGCCAATCCCCCACGTGGGGGGTATCTTGGCCGAGGGTCCCGGAACCAGAATTCCGGGGGGTCGGTTAAGGGTCTGCCCCCGATGACCGGCAGGCGCGTTCGCCGGAGGATCATTCCCATGACCTCCACCCGACGCACAGCCATTCGCGAGCGCCCCTCAAGCGGCATCTGCCTCCCCGACGACGTGTCCGTGCTCCACTCGGACATCCCCGTGGGCATGACCCTCGGCGAGTACCGGCGCAGCCGCCCGCGGACCCCGTCGCGGACCGCCCGCCTCCTACGTCGCCGCTGAGCGGGTGGCCGCCGCCAGCCGCTCGTGCGGCCGGGCCAGGACCAGGTACGCCAGGCCGGCGACGCCGATGATCCCCAGCACGATCGGCGCCGCCCACACCTGGTAGAAGGGCGCGCCCGGCGGGGCCAGCGAGGTCCGCGGCCAGGCGATGTTCACGGACTCGAACGCCAGCCAGGCCACCGCCAGGACGTTCACCACCATCCCCGCGCGCCCGAGCCTCACCTCCCCCGCCGGCGTCCAGGTGCCGCGCGCACGGGCCACGAGCGCCGCGACCGCCGTCATCAGGAAGGCCACGTAGATCGCCGCCGTGCCGAACGCGATCAGGCTGCCCACGGCGGCCGAGTCCAGGCCCAGCAGCAGGCCGAGACAGGCCACGACGGCCGTGACCACGATCGCCCCCGCCGGGTTGGCGCGGCGGTCCACCGAGCGCAGGAAGCGCGACGCGGGCAGCACGTCGTCGCGGGCCACGGAGTAGATCGTGCGCGCGGTGAGCGACTGGGCCGCCATCCCACAGGACAGGAAGGCCAGCAGCACCACCGCCGCGAAGGGCTTGTCCGACCACGAGCCGAAGGAGGTGGTGACCGAGGTGGTGACCGGGTCGATGTCGGTGCCGGCCACGATCGCCGCGGGGTCGGGATGGGCCAGCGTGACCGCCACGGCGTTGAGGATCACCAGGGCCCCCACGCTCAGCAGGGCGATCCAGATCGCGCGCGGAACGTGCTTCGCGGCCCCCCTCGTCTCCTCGGACGCGCCCACGCAGGCGTCGAAGCCGATGAACACCCAGCCGCCCACCGCCAGCGCGGCGAGCAGCGCACCGAGCACCGAGCCCCCGGACAGGGCCTCGGCCCCGAGCGTGTGAGTGAACACGCCGAGGTCCTGCTCGCGGAACACCAGCAGCAGCGCCAGGCCGATGCCCACGGAGGCGATGGCCTCGGCCACGATGCCCAGCTTCACCACCCGCCCGAGCACGTCGATGCCGAGCGCGCCCACGGCGGCGCACACCACCACCAGCACCATTCCCGCGGCCACGATCCTCCCCGGGGTGGCCTCGATCCCGGCCAGGGTGAGCGCCCAGGGCGCGCCGAGGTAGGCGATCGTCGTGTTGGCCACCAGGTACGCGCAGATGGCCACCCAGCCCGCCATCCACCCGTACGCGCCGCCGATCAGCCGGCGGCTCCACTGGTAGGCGCCGCCGGCGATCGGGAACTCCGACGCCAGCTCGGCGTACACGGCCAGCAGCAGGCACTGGCCGGCCAGGGCCACCGGAAGCACCCAGATCCACGCCGGGCCGGCCACCACCGATCCCACGAACACCACGGCGTAGAGCCCGACGACCGGGGAGATCGCGCCGAAGCCGAGCGACACGTTGTCGAAGATCCTGCAGCCGGCGGTTCAGCTCCTGCGGGTAGCCCAGCTCGGCCAGCCGGGCGGCATCGGGATCGGCCGCGGCCGGCGCGGCGGTGCTCAACCCGCGACCTGCTCGCGGCCCGCGCGCTCCACGGTGCGGGCCACCTCCACCCGGGAGGAGGCTCCGAGCTTCACGAAGATGTTCCGCATGTGCGACTCCACCGTCTTCTCGCTCAGGAACAGCTCCGCGGCGATCTCGCGGTTGGTCTTGCGCTCGGTCACGAGCAGGGCGATCTCGAGCTCGCGCTTGGTGAGGGAGCCCACGCCCGAGTCCTCCCCCGTGGCCGGGCCCCGCGTCTCGGCGCGGGCGCCGAGCTTGCGAAGGTCCCGCCGCAGCTCGTCGCGCACGCGCACGGAGCCGCAGCGGTCCAGCTCGCTCTCGGCACTCCGGAGCTCCTCGATCGGCGGCAGCTCTCTCCCCCGCCGCCGCCAGCACCTGCCCGCGCAGCCCGCGGGCGTAGGCCGCCGGCAGCAGGGCACCGATGGCCTCGGCCGCCGCCACGGCCTGCTCGGCGGCCTGCGCCGCGCCGGCATGGTCCCCGCCGGCGAGGAGAAGCGCGGCCTGGCCCCGCCTGGTCACCGCCTCGGGCAGCTTCAGCCCGAGCGTGGCCACGTGGTCGTCGGCACGGGCCAAGAAGCGCCGCGGCCGCGTCCGGCCGCTCGCGCCTCAGCTCGGCCAGGGCGAGGATCTCCCAGTAGAAGCAGCTCTCCACCGGGATCGCGTGGACGAGCTCGTCCCCACCGATCGACCGGAGCACCTCGAAGCCCCGCTCCACCTCGCCCAGCTCGAACAGCGTGGCCGCGAGCGGCCAGCCCGGGCCGCCGCTGCCGGCCGGCATGGTGGCGCCGGCGAGGAGTCCGCCCACCCGGCTGCTCTCCTCGAGCGCGTCCACGGCGGCATGCAGGTCGCCCCGGTAGTAGTGGGCCCAGCCGAGCTCGAACAGCGCCCAGAACCGGTAGTGGGGGTTGGCCGACAGCTGGGCGGACTCCACCGCCTGCTCGCACACCTCGAGCGCCTCCGCCAGCCGGCCCTGAATCTCCAGCGGGTAGCCCTTCACCAGCATCATCGGCACCAGCAGGCGCCCCGCGCCCGGTGGCCCGGGCTATCCCGATCCCCCGGTCCACGTGCGCGATGGCCTCGTCGTAGCGCTCGAGGTAGTTCTCGGCCCAGCCCAGGTAGTAGAGCGCCTCCAGCCTGGGGGCCAGCTCGTCGTCGGAGAGCCCGTCCACCGCGAGCGCCTCCTCGTGGTGGACGCGCGCCTCGTCGATGCGCCCGGCCACCGTCTCGCCCAGGCAGAGCGCCGAGGCCGCCGCGGCGATCAGCGCCGGATCGCCCACCGATCGCGCGGTGTCCAGGGCGGCCCCGCCCATCTCGAGCGCCTGGTCGTAGTCCAGCTCGTAGAGGCCGTCCACGGCCAGCTCGATCAGGAGCGCCGCGGCAGCCTCCGTGGAGCGGTCGGGCAGCTCGTCCCACGCCTTGACGAGGCGGCGGTGGGCGTCCTCGTGGCGCCCCTGCCAGTGCTCCACGGCCGCGCACAGGGCGGTGAGCTCCACCCGGCGGGCCGCGTCGTCCGCGGGCAGCAGGTCCACGGCCTCCAGCAGCGTGGAGCGGCAGCGCTCCAGGTCCCCGAGCGAGCGCAGGGCGGAGGCCAGCGCCACCTTCAGGTCCACCTGGCGCGCCGCATCGGCCCCGGGGAGCAGGCGCAGCGCCGCCTCGCACCAGCGGGCGGCGGCCCCGGGAGCGCGGGCGGCCGCGGCGTCGCCCGCCTCCATCAGCACCGCGATCGCCGCCTCGTCCCCCGCGGTGGCCGACTGCTCCACATGATGCGCGCGCTCGCCCGCCGCCGCGCCGCGGGCGGCCAGGGCCTCCGCGGCGCGCGCGTGGGCCGCCAGCCGCCAGCCGCCGCGGGTGGATTCGTAAACGGCCTGGCGCACCAGCGGGTGCCGGAAGACGAAGCGCCGGGGGACCTGCGTCGGCCGAACCAGGTCCAGTTCCAGCAGGTCGTCGAGCGCCGTGAGCCCCTCCGCCTCCGATAGCTCCGCCGCCGCCGCGGCCAGATCCGGCTCGAACGGCTCGCCCGCCACCGCCGCGCCGTTGAGCATCGCGCGCGTGGCCTCGGGCAGGGACTCGATCTCCCCGGCCAGGAGCGCCGACACCGCGGCGGGAACGCCGGCGTCCCTCGAGCGCCGGCTCGCGCGCCGCCGCGGCGAGGCCGCCGGCAGCCGCCCGGCGTCGCTCGCCCGCGCGAGCTGCTCGAGGTAGAACGGGTTGCCGCCGCCCTGCCGGTAGATGTGCGCCATCGTCGCCGCGTCCACCCCGGCGAGCATCGCCGCCGCGTCCGCCTCGCTGAGTTGGGAGAGCTCGATCCGCTGCAGCGCCGGCACCGCCAGCGCGGCCGACAGCCGCTCCGGCGCCTGGCCGGGGCGGAAGGCGAGCGCGAACAGCACCGGGCTGTCGGGCCCGCGGCGCAGCAGCGCCGCGATCAGCTCGAGCGAGGCCGTGTCGCTCCAGTGGAGGTCGTCGAACACGAGCACGAGCGGCTTGGCCTCGGACAGGCGCTCGAGAAGGCTCCGCATCGCGCGGTGCACGCGGTAGCGCTCGTCCGCCACCCCGTGATCGCCGTTCGCTCCCGCCACGGAGGGCAGCACGCCGCCCAGCTCGGCCAGCAGGCGCGGGTCCCATCCGCCCGCCTCGCTCGGGTCCTGTGCCGCCACGTAGGCGTCCAGGGCGTCGACCCACACGCCGAAGGGCATGTCCTGCTCGAACTCGGCCGACGAGCCGTTCAGCACGATGTGGCCCAGCGCCCTCGGCCCGCAGGCGGAGCTCCCTGAGGAGCCGGGTCTTCCCGATCCCGGGCTCGCCCTCGACGGTCAGGCAGGCCGCGCCGCCCTCCCCGAGCGCGGCCAGCACCGCATCGAGCTGTTCCAGCTCGACGTCGCGCCCAACGGTCTGCTCCGGGCCGGGAGACACCGCTGGCGAGCCTAACCGCGCGGCGCTCCTCAGGGGTGGTCAGCGGCGCTTTTCAGGGGTCCGGTTCAGGGACGCCCCCCGATGTTCAGGGGGCGCTGAGAGCGCAGGCTGCACCCATGCAGTCGAACCCCAACCAGAGGAGTGACATGCAACCGTCACGCAACATCGCAGCGCGGGCCGGACGCTGGAGCGCCCGGCATCGCAAGACCGCCGTCTTCGGATGGCTCCTGTTCATCGTCGTGGCCTTTATGGCCGGCCAGAACCTCGGCACGAAGACCCTCACGCAGGAGCAGTCCGGCGTGGGCGACTCGGGTCGCGCCGACAGGATCGTGAAGGACTCCTACCCCGACCGCATCGACGAGGCGGTGCTCATCCAGAGCAAGACCCTGAAGACCGACGACCCGCAGTACCGGGCCGTCGTATCCGACGTGACCAAGCGCCTGCAGGAGACCAAGGGCGTGCACAGCATCACCAGTCCCTACGGCGAGGGCAAGCAGCTCGCCCCGGTCTCGGATGACGGCCACTCGACAATGATCGGCTTCGAGATCAACGGTGCCACGGAGGACGCGGCGCCGATGAAGATCGTGGACGCCACGGTCGCCGACACCAAGGCGGCGCAGCGGGCGCACCCCGACTTCAACGTCGAGCAGTTCGGCTCGGGCAGCTCCGAGGACGCCTTCCATGAAGATCTTCAGCGAGGATCTCTCAGAAGGCCACGTCCACGCTCGCTGCCGATCACGCTGATCCTGCTGGTGCTGGCGTTCGGAACGCTGGTGGCGGCGGGAATTCCGCTCCTGCTGGCGATCACCGGCGTCCTGGGCACGATGGGCGTCGTCGCGGCGCTCAGCCAGCTGTCGCCGGTCGAGGAATCGATCAACCACGTGATCCTGCTCATCGGCCTGGCCGTGGGCGTGGACTACGCGCTGTTCTACCTACGCCGGGTGCGCGAGGAGCGCGCCGCCGGCCGCAGCAAGGAAGCAGCCATCGAGGCGGCCGCGGCCACCTCGGGACGCGCAGTGCTCGTCTCCGGCATCACGGTCATGATCGCCATGGCCGGGATGTACTTCGCCGGAGCTCCGACGTTCACCTCGTTCGCCACCGGCACCATCGTGGTGGTCGCGGTCGCGATGCTCGGGTCGCTCACCGTGCTGCCGGCCGTGCTCTCGATGCTCGGAGACCGCACCGAGAAGGGCCGGATTCCGGGCCTGGGCCGTCTCCGCAACCGGGTGGCCCGCGTGGGCATCTGGTCGCGGATCGTGGACCGGGTGCTCCGGCGCCCGCTTCTGTCGGCCGTCCTGGCCACGGGCCTGCTCGTGGCGATGGCGATCCCGGCGATCGGCATGGACATCGGCACCCCGAACACCTCGGCCTCGCTGCCGCAGGACCAGCCGGTGGTGCAGACGTTCAACCGGGTCTCGGAGGCCTTCCCGTCCGAGACCTCGTCCCTGACCGTGGTGATCAAGGCCAAGGACGTGACGGCCCCGGCCGTGAAGGCCGGGCTCGCGAAGTTCGAGCACGCGGTCGCGCAGCACCCGGACCTGCTTCCGTCGAAGCCGGAGGCAATCGACCCGAACCCGGACAGGACGGTCGGGACGGTCGAGCTCGAGATCGCCGGCAACGGCACCGACGACGAGTCGAACCGGGCGCTCGAGGTGCTCCGCGACGACGTGGTGGACCCGACGCTCGGATCGGTCGACGGCGTGCAGGCGTACGTCGGCGGCAACACGGCATCGGATGCCGACTTCACGAACACCCTGAAGTCGAACATCCCCTACGTGCTGGCGTTCGTGCTCACGGCGGCGTTCCTGCTGCTGATGGTCACGTTCCGCTCGATCGTGGTCCCGATCAAGGCGATCATCCTGAACCTGCTCTCCGTGGCCGCGAGCTTCGGCGTGATGGTTCTGGTGTTCCAGCACGGCTGGTTCAAGAGCCTGCTCGGGTTCACCGAGACGGGCCCGATCACCTCATGGGTGCCGCTGTTCATGTTCGTGGTCCTGTTCGGGCTCTCGATGGACTACCACGTGTTCATCCTCAGCCGGGTCCGCGAGGCCTACGACAAGGGCATGACGACCGAGGACGCCGTGTCCTACGCGGTGAAGAACACCGCCGGCGTCGTGACCAGCGCCGCCATCGTGATGGTCGCGGTGTTCGCGATCTTCGGCAGCCTCTCGTTCATCATGTTCAAGCAGATGGGCGTGGGCCTGGCCTTCGCCGTCCTGCTGGACGCCACGGTGATCCGGGGCGTGCTGCTGCCGGCCACGATGAAGCTCCTGGGCGACCGCAACTGGTGGCTGCCCAGCAAGCTCGGCTGGCTCCCCGAGGTCAAGCTCGAAGGCGAGGTGCAGCCCGCCAAGGCCTAGCCCCCAACCCCACATACCCGCAGCACCGGTGCCCGCCCCTCGGCGGGCACCGGTCGTTCAGCAGGGTCGATCTTCAGGGGGTGGGTTCAGGGTGCCGTCCCCGATGTTCAGGGGGGCGTGTCGGAGCAGGATGAGATGCATGAACTCGACCCCCCAAGGAGGAGCAATGAACGCCCTGGATCTACGCAACCAACTGGTGCAGCTGCAGGCCGAGCGGACGCTCGTGCCGGAGCTGGACGAGCAGATCGCCGCCCTGCACCACGCCTACGTGGGCGCGGCGGTAACCGAGATAGCGACCCTGCGGGCGGAGCTCTCCGGCCCCCAGGTGGGATGAGGAGCGCACGATGCCCTTCTTCCTCCTTCATCACGAGCACGCGCCCGGCGAGTGTGCCGCCGCGTTCGCCGCCTGGCAGGGCTTCGAGAGCCCGCTGCGGCACCGCTCGACCGCCTCCACATGCCTCGCGGGCGGTCACGCCCTGTGGTGGCGCGTGGAGGCCACCGACCCGGCCGAGGCCCTCGAGCTGCTTCCGCGGTTCGTGGCCCGCCGGACCCGCCCCATCGAAATCAGAGAGGTGCAGATCCCATGAACGCCAAACGGATATTCAGCCTGACCGCCGGAGGAGTGGCCGCCCTGTTGGGCGTCCTGGTCCTGGTGGCCGGCTCCGCCCTGATCGTCGTGCACCAGAACGAGCGCGACGACGACGGCTACTACGGAAGCGGCAGCCAGCGGCTGTCCACCAGCGGGCTACGCCCTCACCGCCCGGGACATCGATCTCGGCAGCGCCGCCGACTCGATCCCCGAGGACGTGCTCGGCCGCGTCCGCATCCGGGCCGAGCGTGAGGGCGGAGAGCCGGTGTTCGTGGGCATCGGCCCAGAGCGCGAGGTGAACGCGTACCTGGACGGCGTGGCGCAGTCCGAGGTGGACGACCCCACGGCCGACCCGCCCGAGTACGTGACGCACGAGGGCGGAGCACCGCACGGACGCCCCGGCGCCCAGGACTTCTGGGTGGCGCGGTCCGAGGGCTCCGGCAGCCGCACGGTCACGTGGGACGTGGACGACGGCAGCTGGGCCGCGGTGGCCATGAACGCGGACGGCTCCCGCGGCGTCTCGCTCGACGCGGACATCGGCGCCCGCATCGGGTGGCTGTTCGGAGTCGGCCTCGGGCTCGTCGTGGTGGGAGCGCTGCTCGCGCTCGGCGGCGCCCTGCTGATCGTGCTGGGCGCACGCGGGCCGCGAGCGGCACAGGCCACCGGCTTGCCTACGATGGCGCGGTGACCCCGCCCTGGCCCCTGAGCGAGCCCACCGCCGATCACCGCACCGCCTACGCCGACGCCGAGGTGCGGCCCTTCTGGCTCGACGGCCTGCCGCCGAGCCAGGAGGCGCCGCCCCCGGCGGGCGTGGCCGAGACCGACCTCTGCATCGTCGGCGGCGGGTTCACCGGACTCTGGGCCGCCCTCCACGCCAAGGCCGGCGACCCGGCACGCGAGGTGGTGGTGCTCGAGGCGGACACCTGCGGGTTCGGGGCCAGCGGACGCAACGGCGGGTTCCTCCAGTCCTCCCTCACCCACGGCCTGGAGAACGGGCGGGCCCGCTTCCCGGACGAGATGGACACACTCGAGCGCCTCGGCGACGAGAACTACGCCGGGCTGCGTGCCGACCTCGCGGCTCACGGCATCGACTGTGAGTTCGAGGAGACCGGCGATCTCACCGTGGCGCTCGAGGACCACGAGATGGACGCCATGCGCGAGGAGGCTGGACGAGATGCGCCGCTTCGGTCATGACGTGCAGCTGTTCGAGGCCGAGGAGATGCGGGCCGAGGTGGCGTCGCCCACCTACCTGGGCGGGCTCTGGGACCGCACGGGAGCCGCGCTCGTGCATCCCGGGAGGCTGGCGGCGGGGCTACGCGACGCGGCGATGCGGGCCGGGGTGCGGGTGTTCGAGCACAGCCCGGCCACGCGGCTGGAGCGCAGCCGGGCCGGCGTGGACGTGCACCTGGCCGGCGCCACCGTGCGGGCACGGCGGGTGCTGCTGGCCACCAGTGCGTATCCCTCGCTGCTGCGGCCGGTGCGCCGCTACGTGCTGCCGGTGTACGACTACGTGCTGGTCACCGAGCCCCTGGACCGCGCGCGGCGTGAGGCCATCGGGTGGCGGCGGCGCCAGGGCCTGGGCGACGCCGCGAATCGCTTCCACTACTACCGGCTCACCGCCGACGACCGCATCCTGTGGGGCGGCTACGACGCCGTGTACCGCTACGGCGGCCCGGTGGGCGGTCATCTCGACGACCACGACCCCACCTTCGCGAAGCTGTCGCAGCACTTCTTCACCACGTTCCCTCAGCTCGAGGGGGTCCGCTTCACCCATCGCTGGGGCGGCGCGATCGACACCTGCAGCCGCTTCTCCGTGTTCTTCGGCACCGCCCACGGCGGCCGCGTGGCCTACGCCACCGGGTACACCGGCCTGGGCGTGGCCTCGTCGCGCTTCGGCGCGCGGGTGGCGCTGGACCTCGTGGACGGGCGCGAGACGGAGGCCACCCGGCTCCGCTACGTCCGCCGCCGGCCCGTGCCCTTCCCGCCCGAGCCGCTTCGCTCAGCCGTGGTGGGCATCACCCAGAACCGCCTCGCGGCGGCCGACGCGAACGCCGGCCGCCGTGGGCTGTGGCTCCGCGCGCTGGACCGCGCGGGGCTCGGCTTCGACTCCTAGCTGCGTGCTAGCGGTGCGGGTGGTGGTGGCCGTGGTGGCCGTGGCCCTGCCGCTTGCCGATCTTCCCGAGGAACGGAAGCAGGTTCTTCAGGAAGTCGTTCTTGGGGCTGGCCGTGTTGGGGTCGTTGTGCGAGTAGGTGGTCTGACGGTCCACCAGCAGCAGGTTGCGCTTCGGGATGTTCGACTGGGCGGCCAGGTTGGTGGCCGCGTCCAGCACCCGCTGACCGCCGAGGGCGGCACCGAACGCGTAGATGCGCAACTTCTTCGACAGGTCGTGCCCGTGGGTGGCGTGCACGTCGAGCACCTGCTGCGCGGGGTTGGCGTTGCCCGCCGCCACGGCGCCCGAGTCGATCGTCAGGCGCTGCGGGTGGTACCAGGCCGTGCCGTCCAGGCTCTTCAGGCCCCATCCGGCGAATGCGCGGGCGTAACGCCCGATCGGAGTGATCTCACCGGCCTGGTCCCAGCCTCGCGGATCGCCGCTCGCGGCCAGGTGGCCGAGGTGCGCCTGCGCGGCGATGAGGCCGGGAGGCGAGGTCTCGGTGTCGAGGGCGTAGCCGTACTGGCCCAGGTTCGTGACCGGCACGGGCGGCTTCAGGTTCGCCGGCAGCAGCGGGAAGGTCTGACCCAGTGACGGATGCGTTCGGCGACCGGATCGCGCCGAGCGCCCCGCTGGTGTTGAACAGCCCGGTGAAGGGCGCGGGGATGCCGCCGAAGGTGAGCCACGGGCTCCCGGCCGCCAGCGCGCTCAGCGACGCGTTCGCCTGGTCCACGCTGACCGGCGTGGGCCCGCTGCCCCCGTCGATGAACACGAGTCCGGAGAGGCCATCGGCGCCGGCCTTGCCCTTGAAGTCCCAGGTGGCGTAGGCGGTGGTGATCGAACCGCCGAGCGAGTGGCCGCCCACCACCACGCGGCGACCCCTCTGCTGGGCCTTCTTCACCACGCGGCGGAGGTCCTGGATCTCCACGTTCATGCCCCAGTTCTTGGCGTACGCGACGGTGTCGTTGGGGATGGGCTGGAAGTGATCGGTGATCGCCGGGTTCGTGAGGTAGCCGAGGTAGTAGTCGAAGGTCTGCTGGTCCGTGACCTTGCCGGCCTTCGCCTTGTCGAACACCGAGTGGTCCTCGAGCAGGTTCTCGCGGCGCTCCACCGCCCACACCTGCCAGTTGCGGGCCCGCGAGGCGATGTCACGGGCGAGCGGAGCGAAGTAGGCCGCGCTGGCCGAGGTGCCCGGGTTCAGGACGAGCACGTTCTTCGCCCTGGGCGAGCCGATCTTCAGGATCCCGACCTTGTTGTACTTGGCCGGCGTCCCGGGAGACGCGTAGCCCGTCGAGGCGCTCGAACGAGACGGCGACCTTCGCCGACGCCACCGGAGCGAGCACCGCCAGTCCGGCGGCCAGGACCGCGACCATCGTTGCGAGCCGCGCGGCCCGGGCCTTCATCGAACGCATGTATCTCTCCTCCTCGAACGGCTGACACCGGCATCATGCACCACGCCGCCCCGCTCGCCCAGCGCACCGCGCCCATACTTCGGCCACTATGACTGTGCACGTGCACAACGAGGTAGCCGAAAGCTCCAGCCAACAGCGGCGCGCCCGCGAGGTCATCCGCCGGATCGCCCGCCGGATCGACGTCGACGACTTCACCGAGGGCGTCCTCGACAGCTTCTGGTCCCGGCCCGAGTACCAGCGCTTCCAGCCCTCCCGCGACGAGCTCCGGTCCTGGGTGCGCTGGAACATCGACCTGGTGCTTCGCTGGCTGGCCGAGGACCGCCGCCCCAGCGCCGCCGATCTCGAGCGCTTCCGCGAGCGGGCCCGGGGATGGGCCGCGGACGGCATGCCGGCGGACATGGTGCCCGCGAACTTCCGGCGCGGCGCGCGCTACGCGTGGACCGCCCTGCTGGATGCCGCACACGAGGACGAGCGGCCCGCCCTGCTGGAGAGCGCGGACCTGCTCTTCGAGTTCGTGGACCAGGTGTCGCAGCTCTTCTCCACGGCGTACGAGTCGGCCGAGCCCGCGAACCTCGACTCCGAGGACGACCGCCTGGCCCACGGGCTGCTCGAGCGCCTCTGCTCGGATGCCGAGCTGACCGGCGAGGAGCACCGCCTGGCCGAGGACTTCGGCTTCGCCCTGGCCGGGCCCCACCTCCCCTTCGCGATCGTCGCGCCGCGCCGGACCGTGCGCGAGCACGCCGCCCTGGCCGCCCGCCTCCGCCGCCACGGCGCGCTGGCCATCTTCGAGGGCCGGCGGGTGGTGGGCGTGCTCACCGGAGCCGTGCCCGGCCTGGAGCTTGGGCCTCGGCGACGACGCCACGGTGGCGCAGGGCGCCGGCACGCGAGCGCGAGCTGCTGGCCGACACGCTCGACGAGCTACGCGCGGCGGCGCAGCTGGCCGTGCTGGAGGGACAGCCCGGGGGTGACCACGGTGGACGACCACCTGGCGCCGCTGCTTCTCCGAGGCTCCCCGCGACTCGCCGCGCGGCTGGACGCGCGCGTCTACGGAAGGCTGTCGGGCGAGCCCGAGCTCACGCGCACGCTCGACACCCTGATGGCGCACGACTTCGATCGCGCCCGCACCGCGGCGGCGCTTCCGGTGCACCGGAACACGCTCACCAACAGGCTCAACCGCATCACCGCGATCACGGGTCTGGACGTGGACAGCGCCGACGGCCGCGGGCTCCTCTGGCTCGCCTGGCTCGGCCGGCGCTGACCGCGTCAGCCCTGTACCGTCTACCGCTGGAGCTCCAGCACCTGCTGGAACGTCGGGCGGTTGGTGGCCCGCATCGTGTTCGGGATCAGGCCCGGGGTGAAGCGTGGTGCGTCCGCGCCTCCGTCAGCCACTTGGTGGGATCGGGGCCCAGGCGGCTCGCCAGATCCTTGACGGACGTGTCGAGCGACGTCCACAGCGATGTCCGGCAGGCCTTGAGGTTCCCCTTGCCGCAGTAGCGGAGGTGGAACTTGCCCCGCACCTTCCGGCCGAGCAGGGTGCGCAGGTCCTTGTCCACGCAGGACTGGCCGGCCGGCGTGCCGAGGTTGCGCACGTCGTTCAGGTCGTCGAGGAGGTTGCCGTACACCGGACGCATCACCGTCTCCACGATCGGCGTCCAGACGGTGTCGATGATCGCCGGCCCCGGCTCGTCGTAGTTCCCGTTGTTGTCGGCGTCCAGCCGCGGAGAATCCCGCCGGACCCAGTCGTCCAGGATGTCCACCACCTGCTGGTCCAGCGCGTTCGGCGCCGGTGAGCCGCGGAGCACCTTGCTCACCACGGGCCACACGAGCGAGCGGTCGTCCTCGGTGGCGGCGCGGTTCATCACGCTCACCACGTCGGGCAGCCGCGGCCGGGCCGGCCACTTGTCGAACAGCTCCACGTGCTGCACCGATCCGAAGGACTCGTCGTCGCCGTGCATGAAGCCCGGCGCCGAGTGGTTGTTCCAGTTGAGCAGCAGGTCGCTCGGCCCGCTGATGTCGTGCGGGTGCTGGCGCTCGGAGAGGTAGCCGCGCCACTCGTACTTCCCGGTGCCCAGGGTGGGCAGGCGCCGGTCCAGTCCGCGGGCGCGCTTCGGCAGGAGGCCGGACGAGAAGATCGCCGTGGCCTTGCGCGAGGCGTACGCCCAGTTGAAGGTGAAGCCGAACTGGTTCGCGGCCTTGAAGAACTTCTTCGGCGTGGAGGCCTTGCCCTCGGTCATGTCCTTGAGGGCGCCCAGGTTCAGGCCGTCGCGCCCGAAGGTCGAGCGCTTGCGGGAGAGCGCGTACGGCCTGCCTCCCACCGTGGCCGTCCCGATGATCGGGCCGTGCACGGAGACCTTGTACTTGAGCGCCTTGCCGGCCAGCAGCCCGGCGTTGAAGTCCTTCAGCGCCCGGCACTTGCCCTTGTACAGGTAGTGCGTGGACGCCCGTGTGGGCTTGGAGCCGTTCTTGTTGCAGAGCCGCTCCGCGTACACGTCACGGACGTCGTGATTGGCCGACGTGAGGCTCCAGGCGTAGTTCTGGGTCCGCCCGATCAGGATGTACATGGCCAGGCCGGGCACGCCCACGCCCTGGGCCTTGATGCCCGGTCCCTCCAGGTGGATCTGCTGGACGATCTCGGGGTAGTAGTAGCCCAGCTGCGGACCCATCACGGCCAGCGTGTTCTTCGTGGCCGAGCGCGTGCGGCGACACGACCTGGAAGTTCGACGCCTTGCGCCCGGGCGGCGGGGCCACCGAGTTCACCGCCCCGGCGGCCGGAGCCGCACTCGCGCCGCGCGGATCGAAGGGCACGATGGAGCCCGGGTCGATGATCACGGAGCCCGTGACCTTCCCGCCGGTGCGCGGCGGGTAGTTGAAGCGCTTGCGGATCGTGTTCGGCGCCTCGGGGTCGTCGGAGAGCATCGCGTCGTCCCACGCGCGGTGGCCGCGCACCGGGCCCAGCTTGCGGTTGAGCTTGGCGAGGAGCTCGGAGTTCGTGGCCTCGCCCCCGCCTCCCGCTCCGAAGATCGAGCCGATGAAGGCGGTGACGGCGATCACGTCGTTCACGTTGGCCGGCGGCACGTCCTGCATCTGGTTGACCGACTTGAAGTAGGCGTTGATGCCGTCGGCGTAGGCCTGGGCGTCGGCGATGATCTGCCTGCCCTTGGCGCCGTAGGTCTTCACGAGCAGCTTCCGCTGCTTGGTGACCAGCGCCTCGGCCTGCGGGCTGGGGGTGAAGGACTGCCCGCTGGTGACGAGCGAGAAGGCGTTGATGCCGGGCACGTCGGCCAGCGCCACGCGGGCCGGCCCGCGGCCGAGGCCCACCAGCAGCGAGCGGTCGCGCGCCGTGGTCCATCCGGCGCCGAAGGCCATGTCGGCGCGCGTCTTGCCGTAGACGTGAGGGATGCCGTACGAGTCGTAGACGAGACGCAGTCCGGGCCGCCCGGTGTTCTCCTCGCGCGTTGCCCCGATCGGGATGAAGTTCTCGTTCAGGAACTTGCTCTCGATGTCGGCCGCGGTCACGTTGCCGCGCAGCGGAGTGAGCCCGTCGTACAGCGGCAGCTGATCGAGCGAGTTCGCGGTGGTGGGCAGGCCGCCGAAGTTGCCCGGAGGCAGGATGTACTTGGCGGTGTCGGCGACGGCGGCCGGCGCGCTCGCGAGCGCGGCCACGACGGCGATGACGAACCAGACCGAACGACGTGCGCGCAAGGCTCTCTCCTCTTCTGCCGCCTCCCGGCTGACACCGGGCAGCCACTGCACTTTTTCACATCGGGCGGGCGGGCGAGCCGCGGACCTCGCGCTCAGGCGTTGCTGGAGGACGCCCAGAGGTTGATGTCGCCCTCGCGCGCGTGGAGGTCGATCTCCTCCAGCTCGGAGTCGTCGAAGTCGAGCCGGTCGAGCGCCCCCACGTTGTCCTCCAGCTGCCGGACGCTGCTGGCCCCGATCAGCGTGGAGGTCACGCGCTCGTCGCGCAGCGTCCACGCGAGGGCGAGCTGGGCCAGGCTCTGGCCACGCCGCCCGGCGATCTCGTTCAGTGCCCGCACGTGCTCGAGGTTCGCCTCGGAGAGGAGGTCCGGTGACAGGGAGCTGTCGCGGGCGGCGCGCGAGTCCTCGGGGATGCCGTCCAGATAGCGGTCGGTGAGCATCCCCTGGGCCAGCGGCGAGAACACGATGCAACCGAGGCCCTCACGGCCGATCACGTCGAGCAGGTCCTCCTCGATCCAGCGGTTCAGCATCGAATAGGACGGCTGGTGGATGAGCAGCGGAGTACCCAGGTCGCGCAGGATGCGCACGGCCTCCTCGGTCCGCTCGGCCGAGTACGAGGAGATGCCGGCGTAGAGCGCCTTGCCCTGACGCACCGCCGTGTCCACGGCGCCGAGCGTCTCCTCGAGCGGCGTCTCCGGGTCGAACCGGTGCGAGTAGAAGATGTCCACGTAGTCGAGCCCCATCCGCGACAGGCTCTGGTCGAGGCTGGACAGCAGGTACTTGCGCGAGCCCCAATCGCCGTAGGGGCCCGGCCACATGTCGTAGCCCGCCTTGGTGGAGATCACGAGCTCGTCGCGGTAGGGGCGCAGGTCCTGGGCCATGATGCGCCCGAAGTTCTCCTCCGCCGAGCCGTACGGCGGCCCGTAGTTGTTGGCCAGGTCGAAGTGGGTGATGCCGAGATCGAAGGCGCGGCGCAGCACCGCGCGGGCGTCCTCGATCGGCCGCTCCCCGCCGAAGTTGTGCCACAGGCCGAGCGACACGGCCGGGAGCTTGAGCCCGCTGCGCCCGGAGCGGCGGTAGATCATGTCGTCGTAGCGGCCGGGCGCGGCGTCGTAGGGCATGAGCCGCAGTATTCCAACCCCCGGCATTACGATTCACCGGCTCGTTGAGATCGGATGAGAAGGGACCCGCGGTGAAGCGTTTGTTGATGGCGGCCACGACGCTGGCGGTGGCGATGGCGGGGCTCACGGCGGGCCCGGCGTTGGCGGGCGGATCGCACGGCCGTGACCTGTGGAGGCTCTACGACGGTGGCCTCGAGCCGGCGAAGTACATCGACCTGACGCACACCCTCACCCCCAGCATCCCGGTGTGGAAGGGCTTCGGCCCGTCGTTCTTCTCGCCGTCGGTGAACCCCGAGACCGGGAAGCCCTACACGTACGCCACCGACGGCTTCGAGGCCACCTCCTACCGCCTGTCCACCGACCAGTTCGGCACCCAGCTCGACCCGCCCGCGCACTGGGCCCCGGAGTACGCGGCCATCGACGAGCTCCCGCCCACCTTCGCCACCCGCAAGCTGGTGGTGATCTCTATCGCCCGTCAGGTGCGTGAGAACTTCAACTACGCGCTGCAGGTCTCGGACATCAGGCGCTTCGAGAAGCGGCACGGGCGCATCCCCGCGGGGAGCGTGGTGTTCGTGCGCTCCGACTGGTCCAAGGACTGGCCGGACCCGGCGCTGGCCGCCCTCACGGAGTTCCCGGGCGTGTCGCTCGCGGCGCTCCAGTACCTGCACCTGAAGCGCCACATCCTCTTCCACGGCCATGAGCCGCTGGACACCGACTCCACCCCCACCCTCGAGGGCGAGGCCTGGCTGATGCACAACGGGTTCGCACAGGCCGAGGGCGTGGCCGACCTCTCGGGCGTCCCCGCCACCGGCTGCCTCGTGAACATCGGCTTCCCCCGCTTCCAGGGCGGGCTCGGCGGATACGCGAGCTTCGTGGCCATCTGCCCGCCCGGCACCCGGCGCGGCGTGAGCATCGGCGACGTCGAGGAGGCGCCGCTGCCGCGCTACGACTCTCCGCTCCACTGGGATCCCGCCCAGGGAATGCGGGTCCGCTGATGGACTTCCTCGTCGCGCGCGACGACATCCGCCGGTGCCGCTTCGAGCGAGGAGCCGGTCCCGGAGCTCGAGGCCGGGCAGGTGCTGCTCGAGGTGGAGTCCTTCGGGCTCACCTCGAACAACGTGACCTACGCCGTGATGGGAGACGCCATGTCCTACTGGCGCTTCTTCCCGGCCGAGGAGGGCTGGGGCCGCGTGCCCGTGTGGGGCTTCGCCCGCGTGGCGGCGAGCGCCAGCGACGAGGTGCCCGAGGGCGGGCGGGTGTACGGATACCTGCCCCCGTCCACCCACCTGGTGGTGGCCCCGGAGCGGGTGGCCGGCGGCGGGTTCGTGGACGGGTCGCCCCACCGGGCGGACCTCCCCGCGGTCTACAACGAGTACACCTCGGCCCCGCCCGCGCCGCGCGGCGACGAGGACGATCGCCAGGTCCTCTTCCGGCCGCTCTTCGGCACGTCGTTCCTGATCGACGACTTCCTCGACGAGGGCGGCTTCCTGGACGGCGCGCAGGTCGTGATCTCCAGCGCGTCCAGCAAGACGGCGCTGGGCACGGCCTTCATGCTCTCGCGCCGGGATGGAGTCCGGGTGGTGGGCCTGACCTCCCCCGGGCGCACCGGGTTCGTGGAGGGCCTTGGGCGTCTACGACCGCGTGGCGACCTACGACGACCTGGCCTCGCTCGACGACGCGCCCACCGTCTACGTGGACATCTCCGGTGACGCCGGCGTGCGCGCGGCGGTGCACGAGCGCTTCGGCGAGTCGCTGGCCTACGACTGCCTGGTGGGGGCCTCCCACTGGGACCAGGTCTTCGTGGACGCCGGGCCGCTGGCGGGACCGGCGCCCGAGATGTTCTTCGCCCCGGCGCGCTTCGCCAAGCGCGCCAGCGACTGGGGACCCGATGGCCTCCAGTCCAGGGTGAGCGACGCCTGGGACCCCTTCGGCGAATGGCTCTCGGGATGGCTGCGCGTGATCCACGGGAGCGGCCCCGAGGACCTCGAGCGGGCCTACCTCGAGCTGGTGGAGGGGGACAACGACCCGGCCACCGGCTACGTGATGTCGCTCACCGGATGAGCGAGCCGCTCGGCGCGGGCGTCGAGGAGATCACCGACCGCAGCGGCGCCTTCCCGCGGCTCGACGAGGCGCAGCGCCGGACGCTGCGCGACCTCGGGACGGTCCGGCACGTGGAAAGCGGCGAAGTCCTCTTCCGCGAGGGCGACGAGGGCTACGACTTCTTCGTCGTGGAGGAGGGCGCCGTGACGATCGTGCAGGGCTACGGCGCGGAGAACCGGGTGATCGCCGTGCACGGCCACCACCGCTTCGTCGGCGAGCTCAACCTCATCACCGGCCAGCACGTGTACCTCACCGCCGTGGTGCGGGACCCGGGCGAGGTGATCCAGGTGCCGGCCGAGCGCATCCGCAACCTGGTGGCCACCGACCCGGAGCTGGGCAACGTGATCCTGGGCGCGTTCGTTGAGCGCCGCTCGATCCTCATCGGACTGGGCGCCGGGCTGAAGCTCGTCGGCTCGCGCTACTCCCCCGACACCCGGCGCCTGCGCGAGTTCATCGCGCGGAACCGCCAGCCCTACCAGTGGATGGACCTGGAGTCCGACCCGGAGGTGGAGGCGTTCCTCGCCCACATGGGTGTGACACCGTCGGAGACCCCGGTGGTCGTGTGGGAGGGCACGGAGGTGATGCGCAACCCGAGCAACGGGGAGCTCGCGGCGCGAATCGGCATGGGCACCCGCGGAGCGCCGCCGGCGATCTGCGACGTGGTGGTGGTGGGCGGCGGCCCGGCCGGCCTCGCCGCCGCCCTGTACGGCGCCTCGGAGGGCCTCGACACCCAGGCCGTGGAGGCGATCGCCTTCGGCGGCCAGGCCAGCACCTCGTCGCGCATCGAGAACTACCTGGGCTTCCCGGCGGGCATCTCCGGGAGCGAGCTGGCCGACCGGGCGTCGATCCAGGCGGCCAAGTTCGGCGCCCGCCTGGTGGTGCCCGGGTGAGGCCGTGGCGCTCGAGGGCGAGGAGGGCCACCACGTGGTTCGCCTGGCCTCCGGCGACACGGCCACCGGCCGCACGGTGATCGTGGCCACCGGGGCTCAGTACAACAAGCCCGCCGTTCCCGGCCTGAGCGACTACGAGGGCCTCGGCGTGTACTACGCCGCCACCCAGGCCGAGGCGCTGCTGTGCGCGGACGAGCCGGTGCTGATCGTGGGCGGCGGCAACTCCGCCGGCCAGGCCGCGGTGTTCCTGTCCCAGCACGCGCGCCCCTGCCACCTGATGATCAGGGGCCCCGACCTCGGCAGGTCGATGTCCCGCTATCTCGTGGACCAGATCGAGCGGGACGACCGCGTGGAGGTGATGCACAACTCCGAGCTCGTGGCCGTGCAGGGCGAGGGCCAGCTCGAGGGCGTGCGCGTGCGGGACACGGTGTCGGGCGCGGAGTCCGAGCACGACGTGCGGGCGCTGTTCATCTTCATCGGAGCCTCTCCCCACACGAATTGGCTGCGTGGGCAGGTGGCGATGGACGAGCGCGGCTTCCTGCGCACCGGACGCGACGTCGACGCGAACGACCTGGCCGCCTATCGCGACGAGAGGCCCTTCTTCCTCGAGACCAGCCGGCCCGGCCTGTTCGCGGTGGGCGACGTGCACGCCGGATCGATCAAGCGCGTGGCCTCGGCCGTGGGCGAGGGATCGATGGCGGTGAGGCTGGTGCACCAGCGCCTGGCCGCCCCGATGGCCGCGGGCTAGCCGCCCTCGCCGTCGTAGTAGCCCACGTTGCTCGAGCGGCGCACCATCACGTCGTCGTCGCGGTTGCCGGTGTGGATCGCCGATCTTGTCGCTGTCCGGGTACACGGTGGCCGCCGGTGCGGCGCGGTTGGAGAACATCAGCACCCTGAGGTCTCGCCGGTCGCGTTGCGCACCTGGTGGGCTCCGTCCGGCCCCGGGGGAAAGCAGGTCAGGTCCCAGGGACCGAGCTCCTCCTCGCCCTCGGGGGTGCGCACCGTCGCCGTTCCGCGGAGCACGAGGAGCCACTCCTCCTCGCCGTACTCGTAGTGGTAGGGGCACAGGGCCTGGCCCGGCGGCAGCTCGTACACGCTGGCCCCGAGCATGGACGCCCCCAGGTCGGGCCCCGGCCGGAACATTCCCGCCCGGAACCCCTCCGGATCCTCGGGGTCGTAGTCGAACTCGGGCTCCTCGATGTTGGCTCGGCGCATGGGCAGGAGCCTTGCACGACGAACCCGTGCGCCGGTTGCCGGACAGGCGTAGGATCGGACTCCCCCATGCCGAAGCACGCGGCCCTCATGTCCGCCGTGGCGGTGAGCGCGGGGCTCCTGGCCGCGGTCCTCCCCGCGCTTGCCGCGGATCAGACGGTGAGCGCAAATTCGGACGACACGTTCTCTCCGTCCACGGTCACGATCACCGAGGGCGAGAAGGTCACCTGGAACAACGCCGGTGGGCGCCACAACGTCCGCTTCAGCGACCAGTCGATCGGGGCAGCCGGCCAATCCCGAGCACGAGCGCCTGGACGGTGTCGCGCACCTTCGACACGCCGGGCACCTACGGCTACGTGCTGCGACCAGCACGTGGCCCAGGGAATGACGGGCACGGTGGTCGTCCAGCCGGCGGCGGGCCCGGGCCCCGGTACCGGCCCCGAGCCGCCGGCCGGCGGGGGCGATCCCGGACCGAAGCCGCCGGCCGGAGTCGAGCCGGCCCCGGCGGTCACGCGCTTCTCGATGACGAAGGCGCGCTTCCGCGCGAAGCGGGGCAGCGCGTTCAGGTTCCGGCTCTCGCGCGACGCGACCGTCCGGATCGCGGTGAGCCGGGTGCTCACCGGGCGCGGCGGCAAGCGGCGCTACGCCGTGAAGGGGACGCTGGTGCGCCGCCATCGGCGCGCCGGCGCCAACACCGTCGCCTTCAGCGGGCGCTTCGGCAAGAGGGCGCTCGCCGCAGGCCGATACCGGGCGACCGTCACGGCCACCGGCACGAACGGCAGGCGCTCCGAGGCGCGGCACACCTTCTTCCGGATCATCGCCCCCTAGGGGCGGCGGCTACGCTCAGCATCGCGCGACCGCCCCACCGCTGAGGAAGGAGCCGTATGGACACGTGCACGCATCTCGACCAGGTGGAGATCCTCGAGCCGCCCGAGGACATCGCCGGCTGTGAGGAATGCCTGAAGACGGGAGACCGGTGGGTGCACCTCAGGATGTGCCTCACCTGCGGCAAGATCGGCTGCTGCGACTCGTCCCCGAACCACCACGCGAGCACCCACGCCCGTGAGGCGGAGCACCCGATTCTGCGCTCCGTGGAGCCGGGCGAGGATTGGTCGTGGTGCGCGGTGGACGACGTGACCATGGTCCTCCGCGCCACGTGAGGGCGCGGCGGGTTAAGCAGCACGCATGCCGGGCATGGCTTAGGTCATGAGCTCGTCCACCGAAAGTGTCCCCACCATCCCCCTGCGAGGCGGCGAGGAGATCCCGCAGCTCGGCTTCGGCGTCTTCCAGGTGCCGCCCGAGGACACCGCCGAGGTCACCACCCGCGCGCTGCTGGCGGGGTACCGCCACATCGACACCGCCTCCGCCTACCGCAACGAGGCCGGGGTGGGACAGGCGGTGAGAGCCTCAGGCCTCGCGCGCGAGGATGTGTTCGTCACCACGAAGTGCTTCAACGACGATCACGGCTTCGAGCAGGCCAAGCGAGCGCTGCGCGCGAGCCTCGACCGGCTCGAGATGGAGCACGTGGACCTCTACCTGATCCACTGGCCCGTGCCCACCCAGGACAAGTACGTGGAGACGTGGAAGGCCTTCGTCGAGCTGCAGGAGGAGGGCCTGGCGCGGTCGATCGGCGTGTCGAACTTCCAGCCCGCCCATCTGCGAGCGGGTGATCGCGGAGACCGGGGTCACGCCCGCCGTGAACCAGGTGGAGCTTCACCCGCGCTTCCAGCAGGCCGGGCTGCGGCGCGAGCACGAGGATCTGGGGATCGTCACCGAGGCCTGGAGCCCGCTGGCCCAGGGTGAGGTGCTCGACGACCCGGTGATCGTGGCCATCGCCGAGGCGCACGACCGGACGCCCGGCCAGGTGGTGCTGCGCTGGCACCTCCAGCTCGGGAACGTGGTGTTCCCCAAGTCCGTGACACCGGAGCGGATCGAGGAGAACTTCGACGTCTTCGGCTTCCACCTGAGCGAGAGCGAGATGGCCGAGATCGATGCGCTCGACCGCGGGCGAGCGGATCGGGCCGGATCCGGACACGTTCGTCCGGCCCTGACCCGGGCGGGCCTCACGGCCGGGGCGCCACGCCCTCGAGTCCGGCCACGCGCGCCAGGCGCTCCAGTGCCCGCGTGAGCGCGGCATCCAGCGCGGCGGAGTCGCGCACGCCGCGCTCGCGGTGGAAGGCGAGCACCCGGAGCAGGCCCGCGCGGCGGTCCGACTTGAGGTCCGCGCGACCCGACGATCCGGTCGCCGCGCAGCACGGGCAGGACGTAGTAGCCGTACACCCGCTGCGGGGCGGGCTTGTAGATCTCCATCACGTGATCGAAGCCGAACAGCCGCCGGGCGAAGCCGCGGTCCCAGAGCAGGTTGTCGAACGGCGAGAGCAGGGTGGCCCCGGCCGGCACCGACTCGAGCAGCGGGTCCTGGCCGGACACCAGCACCCCCGGCCCGCCGTCGTCCACCTCCAGCCGCCGGAGGGCTCCCTCCGCCACCAGCGCCTCCACGTGCGGGCGCACGGTGGCGGTGCGCCCGGGCACGCGGTAGTGCTCCGCGATGCCGCTCTCCGTGAGCGCGCCGCGCGCCCGCACGGCGCGAAGCACGAGGGCCCGCATCGCCTCGCCCTCGCTCGGGCTCCGGGGCCTCGAGCACCTCGCGCGGGATCACCCGCTCGGTGAGGTCGTAGAGACGCTGGAAGCCCTGCCGGCCGGCGATCGACAGGTCGCCCCGGTCCCACAGCGAGTCGAGCACGCGCTTCGCGGGCTTCCAGTTCCACATGCCCCCGCCGGACGGGCCCTCGAAGTGGCGTGAGCCCAGCGGACCTCGCTCGCGGATCTCCGACAGCACCTGCTCGGTCATCTCCGGGTGGTCCACGAGCGCGCGCTCATGGCTGTCCCAGTGCCCCCGCCCGCGCATCCGCCAGCGGAAGAGAGGGAAGTCCTCCACCGGCAGCAGGCAGGCCTCGTGCGCCCAGTACTCGAACACCCGGCCCTCCTCCAGCAGCCGCGAGACGGTGCGCTCGGGATACACCCCCACGCGCGAGCCGAGCACGATCCGGTGGCTGCGCTCCACCGTGCTGATCGAGTCGAGCTGCACGCACGAGAGGCGCCTGATGCCCGCCTCCACGTCGGCCGCGCGGGCGCGGCGGATGCGGCCGCGAAGCCCTGGTGGGCCACCACGTGACGCCTCAGGGCGGCCAGGGAGATCGTCTCGGGGCTCACGGCGGCGGACAAGGTATCCCGGACCGCTTCCGGGGGCGAAGGCGCCCAGGGTGGCCCGCGGAGCCGATATCTCGCTACATTTGCGGCGTTCGGGTTGGGCATGGAGCCCAACCACGTAGTGCCAGCGCCCGTAGTCGTTGCCTTCAAAGCACCTCCGCGAACGCAGCACGAAAAAACACTGGAGGACCAAAATGGCAACAGGAACCGTGAAGTGGTTCAACGACGACAAGGGTTTCGGTTTCGTCACCCCTGACGAGGCCGGTAAGGACCTTTTCGTCCACCACAGCGGCATTTCTGGCGACGGCTTCAAGTCCCTGGCGGAGGGCGCGCGCGTCGAGTACGACGCCGAGGCCGGCGACAAGGGACCCAAGGCCGTCAACGTGCGCCCCATCTCCTAGGCCCGAGATCGCCCAGCAGTCTACGAGAGGCCGCCATTTGGCGGCCTCTCGGCGTTTTATGGAGGCCCGGCCTAGTCGGCCAGCCTCGCGTGCACCCAGTTCATGATCGTGGCGATGTAGTCCGACGCCTCCGCCGGATCGGTGTTCACCCCGTTCCTGCCGGTCACCACGTGGACGGTGCAGCCCCCGGGCTCTTCGGTGGTGCTCACGCACACGCGCAGGTCCCGTGACCTGGTGGCGGCTCCCTTCGCGAGGATCTCCGTCGCGCAGCGGCTCGTGCGCGCACTCCGCCGAGCCCAGCGTCTGGGTCGTGCCGTCACGCAGGGGGCAGTTCATCGGCTCGGCCCCGCAGGTGTTCTTGTCGTTCCGGTTCCACACGTGCATGACCGGCACGGTCAGCTCGTTGCGCTTCACCAGCTTGTCGGGCTCGTTGTTCGGATGTCGGCCAGCTGGACCTGGGTCCTCGCCTTGATGGCCGCCAGCGCGGCGTCGTCGCGCTTCTCGGTGCAGATGCCCTGCTGGTTGGTGGCCACCTCCCACTCCTGGTTCACGACCCCCGAGTCGGACACCACGCCCGCGGGCGGAATGCCCTGCTGCTGCAGGCCCCAGGCCACGCCGAACGTCCCCGCGCAGCCGGCGCTCGTGCCGTGCAGGAAGACCTTGCCGTGGGGTACTTCGCCTTGGCGAACTGGATCGCCGCCTTGGTGGCGAACAGCCCGTTGGTGGTGCGCGGGCTGCCGTCGGGCTGGGTGTTCGGGTTGTTCGGGTCCGGCTCGTCGCCGCCCGGCGTAGAGGTCGTGGTCGCACATCGACACCGACACGAGGCGGAAGCCCGCGGCGTCCGACTTCACGCGCCCGGGCACGCCCGGTGTTGCCGAGGAAGCTGATCAGGCCGGCGGGCTCTCCTCGGTCTTCTGCCCGGCGGTGGGCTGCGGCTTCCCGGCCGAGTCGAACCAGCCGACGCCGCCGCCGCGCATCCTCACCCAGAGCGGCCGGGTGGCGGTGTCGTCGGAGCCGACCTTGGTGCCGATGACGAAGGTCTGGTAGCCGGAGATCGAGCAGGGATAGGCGAGGTTGCGGTAGTAGTCGTACTTGTAGCCGCCGACTGGTGGAGGAGCTCACGAACTCGATCCTGTCGGTCTTGCCCGGCTTGTCGACCGTGGCGCAGCCGCTGAGGAACGCCGCGACTCCCCCCACCAGGCACACCGCTGCGAATCGCCTCACGAATCCCCCTTGGTCAACTGCTGAGGGGGGCCGATCGGCCCCCCGCCTGGTGCAGGCTCGAACACGGCTCCCGGCGGGAAGTTGCGGCGCGTCTACGGCTGGTACGGCGGAGCCACGCCCCAGCCCCAGCGGGGCACGGGCGCGTGGGGCGCCGCCTGCGCCCCGGGCTGGGAGTTGTGCTGGGCCAGCCGCGTGCCCCACTCGGCGTAGCCCATGATCGCCGCGCGGAACTCCGGGTCGGCGGGCAGGTCCACCTCGTCCGCGGCCCGGCTCAGCAGCGTCACGAAGCGCAGGCGCTGGTCCGCGTCGATGCCCAGGTCGCGGTGCCTGGCCAGCATGTGCTCGTAGCCGCCGTGGCGCTCGGTGTACACGGGCGGCCCGCCCATCACCTCGCCCACCAGTCGGTCACGTGCTCCCGGTGCTCCACCGACACCGTGCCCCCGAACACCGGCGCGAGCAGGTCGTCGCCCTCCACCAGGTCGTAGAAGCGGCCGAGCCAGCGGGCGAACGCCTCGCGGCCGCCGGCCCACTCGTAGATCGTCGGGGTGTCCTCGGCCAACCGCGCAGAGTCCCGCCGGCGGAGCGTTGCCCCGGCGCATCTCCACCGGCACCCCACCCTGCTCCAGCACCGGGGCGAAGCGGCCCTCGCGCAGGCACAGGGCCACGCCGTAGAGGCCCGTGAGCACCATGCTCACCAGGAAGGCCACGAACAGGATGCCGCTGCCCGATCCGAGGTCCACCTCGTCGCCGAAGCGGGCGAGGCCGAGCAGCCACACGCCGCCCAGCACCAGCTGAGCCACCGCGTTCCCCGGCAGGTCCGCCCGGTCGTCCACCAGCGCGATGAAGCCGGCGATCACACCGACGCCGATCAGCCAGGTGCCCACGGCCTTGGCCGTGAGCGGTGTGAGCGACCAGGACCAGATGTCATCCCTGAGGTCGGCCGAGCCCACGTAGAGCAGGATCCCCACCGCGATCAGGAGCCGCGGCCTGAACGGCATAGGCCATCCGCAACGGCGGCGGCACGCGGTCCCCGGAGTGCGGCGAGGCGGGGCCGAGCACGAGCTGGCGGACCGTCAGGGCGATCATGATCGGCGCGAACAGGGCGTACACCTCGATCCAGGCGAGGCCGAGCAGCCCGCTGAAGGTGTCGAAGTGGTCGAGCGTGGCGAGCAGCAGCAGCGTGGCCACGATCAGGATCGTGGGCACCGGAACGCGCGCGCGGACCCAGTCGCGCTGGCGCGAAGACCAGTAGGTGACCACCGACGCCGACCAGAATCCCGCCCCGACGAAGGCGGCGGTCATGGCCGAGTCGATCTCCCACGACCACAGCTCGTCGGTGTGCTCGGCGAGCACGAACAGCTGCGTGCCGGCGATGAACGTGAGGCCCACCAGCACGTAGAGGAGAGCTCGCAGCGCCCGGGTCAGCGGAGCCGGAGCACCCGCGTTCAACTCGTTCATCGGCCCGCCTTTCGCACCACGGCGCTCGCCGGCCGAGCCGGCCTGGACGGCGAGCAGTATATGCCGGGCCGGGGCTCAGCCTCCGAAGCGCGCCTGGAGCGCGAGCACGTCGTCCACGTAGCGCTGGGTCTCGGGCAGCACGCCGACCGCTCTGCACGGACCCGAGGCCCTGGTAGTACGACGCCACGGCCATGGCGCGGTCTCCGCCCGTGTCGCGCAGGAGCTGGCCGAGGTACAGCACCCCGGCCCTCACGTTGTCGGTAGCCGAGTTCTCGTTGAGCGGCCCCGAGGAGAGGTTGCCGTTGATCCAGGTCCAGGTGCCGGGGAGGATCTGCATCACGCCGCGCGCGTTGGCGTCGGAGACCATGGAGTTGTCGAAGCCGCTCTCCTGCCACGCGACGGCCGCGGCCAGCGAGCCGGGCACGCCGTGGTCGGCCGCGATCTGGGCGATCGTCGCCGAGCTCACCACCTCCGAGGTCGGGTAGGGCGCGGCGTCGGGCACGATGCGCTGCTCCGGCGCGGGCGCCGACGGCTCGAGCGCCGCCCCCGTCGGGAGCTTCAGGACGGTGCCGGCTCGAGCAGCAGCCCGTCGGGGTCGAGGCCGTTCATGGCGGCCACGGAGCCGGCGGCCACACCGGCGCGCGAGGCGATGTTGGTGAGGGTGTCTCCCAGGCGCACGACGTAGGAGCCGAGCGGCGGCGGGGCCGACCCGTCGGACGCTCCGCTCACCGTCTCGCCGGCGGCGGGGATCACGATGTCCGTGCCCTCGATCACGTGGGCGTCGGCGTCCAGGCCGTTGGCGGCCGCGAGGCTCGCCGGCGACAGGCCGTTGGCCGTGGCGATCGACCACAGGCTCTCACCCGGCAGCACGGTGCGCGTGACGCTCGCGCCCGCGGGTGCGCACACGAACAGGGCCCCCGCGACGGAGAGCAGGAGGAGACGCGTGAACGTCGCGAGCGGGATGAGGCGATCTGGAGAGCATGAACGGACCCGCTTCTCCGGCCTCCGCCCGCTCTCCTTCGCTCAGGGGTTCTTATGTATCCATGCAACGGATGCTGCGCCGTTGCCGGCTAAAGGCCACGGCCCGAAGGACGATCAAGGCCGAAGCATATGACTCCCACACGCCCCTCCAGCCCGGGAAGACGGATTCACGCTCATCGAGGTGCTGGTGGTGATCCTGATCATCGGCATCCTCGCCGCGATCGCCCTCCCCCTGCTGCTCAACCAGCGCCAGCGCGGCCAGGACGCGGACGCGAAGTCGAACGCGCGCAACATGGTGGGCCAGCTCGAGTCCTGTTACACCGGCACGCAGAGCTACTCGAGCTGCGACACGAGCCAGGAGGTCGTGGACGGCGGCATCTCGCTCGGATCGGCGGGCGGCCAGGTGTCCCTGACCCTGTCCGGGTCGAGCTACACCGTCGTGGCCCACTCGGTGTCCGGGAACAACTTCACCGTCGCCCGCTCGGGCTCCGGGCCGCTCAGCTACACCTGCACCACCGCGGGCAAGGGATCGTGCAAGGGCAGCGGCAAGTGGTAGCCCGCAACTAGCCGCAGCGCGTCCGGCCTGGCCCCCAGCCAAGATTGGCTGATGGCCGCCGATCCCGACACCCGCGGGCCCGTGACCGGAGAGGACGGCCTGGCCCGCTGCCCCTGGGCCGTGAGCCATCCGCTCAACCTGGAGTACCACGACCGCGAGTGGGGCGTGCCCGTGCACGGGGAGCGGGAGCTGTTCGAGCGGATCTCGCTGGAGGCCTTTCAGTCTGGCCTCAGCTGGATCACCATCCTGGCCAAGCGCCCGGCCTTCCGGGCCGCGTTCGCGGACTTCGATCCGGATGCCGTGGCCGCCTACGGGGACGCCGACGTGGCCCGGCTGATGGCCGATGCCGGAATCGTCCGGAACCGGGCGAAGATCGAGGCCACGCTGGCCAACGCCCGCGCCACGGTGGCCCTGCGCGACGACGGCGGGCTCGACCGGCTCGTCTGGTCCCACCGGCCGCCCCCGGCGCCCGCGCCTCGCACCCTCGGAGAGATGCAGGCCACGAGCCCCGACTCCAAGGCCCTGGCGCGTGACCTGAAGTCGAGCGGGTTCGCCTTCGTGGGACCCACCACCGCCCACGCGATGATGGAGGCCGTCGGAATGGTCGACGGCCACCTCGCCGGCTGCCACCGCCGGGGGGTCTCGTCCTGAGGTCGCGCGGCGGCGGCCCGTTGGCGGCGCTGCTTCTCGCCTGCCAGCGCTCGCCCTTGCCGTGCCGGCCGCCGGCCGCTCCGGCGGCGCGGCCGCCGGTGGTGCTGCTGATCCTCGACGAGTTCCCGGTGGACACCATCACCCGGCCCGGTGGGGAGATCGACTCCGGCCGCTTCCCCGGATTCGCCGCGCTGGCCCGCACCTCCACCTGGTTCCGGGGAGGCCACGCCGTGTACGACTCCACGACCAAGGCGGTGCCGGCCATCCTCGACGGCAAGGTCGCCGCGCAAGGGCTCCCAGCCGGGTTACGCCGGGCACCCGGACAGCATCTTCACGCTCCTGGCCGGGCTCGGCTACGGCGTGGTGGCCGACGAGTCGGTGTCCCCGGTCTGCCCGCCCGCGGTGTGCCCGTCCGAGGCCGGAAGCCCGCCCGACGTGCTCGGCGAGCTGCGCGGGGCGGAGCGACCGCTGAGACTCGAGCGATGGATCGCCTCCATCCAGCCGCGCGAGCGCCCGACGCTCTACGTGCATCACGCGCTGCTCCCCCACGAGCCCTGGATCTACCTGCCCTCGGGCCGGCCGGTGCGACCGCCCGGCATCGACCCCATCGGCGCGATCAACCGGCCCAACGGCTTCGCCGACCGCGACCTCACCGATCACAACCATCTGCGCCACCTGCTCCAGGTGGGGTTCGTGGACCGGGAGGTCGGCGCCCTCGTCCGGCGCCTGCGCCGGGTGCAGCTCCTTCGTTCCGCCCTCGTGGTGGTGGTGGCCGACCACGGCTACTCGTTCGAGGTCGGCGTGGAGGACCGGCGCAAGGTCACCGCCTCGAACGTCGACGCAGATCGCGCCCGTCCCCTTCTTCGTGAAGGCTCCGGGACAGACCCGCGGGCGGGTGCGGGACGCGCTGGTGGGGAACTTCGACGTGTTGCCCACCATCGCCGACCTGCTCGGCGTCCGGGTCCCGTGGCCACACGAGAGTCGCTCCGCCTACTCGGAGGCGCGCGAGGACGTGCAGAGCATCCGGATCCCCACCCGCGACTTCAGCGACGTGGTGGAGATCGACCGCGACGAGATGGAGCGGCGCCGCGAGGCGATCCGGCTGTGGCGGGCGGAGAAGTTCGGCACCGGTCTCGAGAGCCGCCTCTTCCTGGGCGACCCCTGGGAGCTGGCCTACCGCGTGGGCCCGCACCCGGAGTTGATCGGGCGAACCGTCCGTCCCGGGAGCGTGGCCACGCGCCGAGGGCCTGCGCGCGGCACCGGCCAACGCCGGGCTGCTCGCCGATGTGAGCCGGGCGTCGCCGGTCTTCCCCGCCCGCTTCACGGGCCGGCTCGTGGGAGGCGGGCCCGGAGCCGAGCGCGACCTCGCCGTGGCCGTGAACGGGCGCATCTGGGCGGTGGGCCGCAGCTTCCGGCTCGAGGGCCAGCGGCCCGAGTACTTCTCGCTCCTGGTGCCGGACCGGGCGCTGCGGCAGGGCCGCAACGAGGCGGAGCTGTTCCAGGTCCGGGACGGGGAGCTGAGCTCGCTCGGCCGCTGGTGAGGGCTCACGCGGGCCGGCGGGCGAGGAAGCTGAACGAGTCCCGGCCCGCCCTCACCGACACGTCCTCGAAGCCGGCGGCCTCCAGGCGCCCCCCGAGCCCGTCCGGGTCGATCACGACCTTCGTGTCGCCGATGTGAAGCAGCGCGAAGCCCACCCCGCGGCCCGTGCTGTCGGTGCCCGCGAACGGGGCGCCGGGACGCAGCACCCTGCGGACCTCCGCGAAGAGGCGGTCCTGGGCGGCCGCGGAGGGCACGTGGTGGAGCATGGTGAAGCACGCCGCGCCGCTGAAGCCGGCGTCCTCGAAGGGCATGTCCGTGCCGTCGCCCTCCACCACCTCCACTCCCCCGCCCATCCGCGCGCGGAGCGGGCCGGCCAGCAGCGGGTCGATCTCCAGCGCGGTGAGACGCGGGGTCCGGGTGGCGAGCACCTCGGTGGCGGGCCCGAAGCCGGGGCCCACCTCGAGCACGTCGGAGCCCAGGTCCACGCCGTCGATGGCCTCCGGCACGAGGTCCTCGCGCACGTGGCGCTTCCAGGCCTCGCGGTTGCAGTACCAGTGATGGAGGCGATTCACGCGCAGGCTGAGAGGTGGCTCGCCCGCGCGCGGGCCTAGGCGCGCGGCTGAATCTGCTGCACGGACCAGCCGTTGCCGTCCGGGTCGCTGAAGAAGACGAAGGAGCCCCAGGGGAAGTCCTGGACCTCGCTCACGTCCACCCCGCGGCCGGCCAGCTCCGACCGGACCGCGTGCACGTCCTGCACCACCAGCTGGAGACCCTGCACCGAGCCCGGCGCCATGTCGGTCATCCCCGTCCCAAGGCGATCGAGCATGCCGACCCCGGAGGCGTGAGCTGCACGAACCGGATCTCGTCGCTGACCGTGTGATCATGGTCGGCGTTGAAGCCGGCCTGTCTCCTGTAGAACGCCTTGGCTCGGTCCACGTCGGAGACCGGCACCTGCACGAGCTGAAGTTCCATGTCCATGGCGCGGCAGTCTAGGCCCGTCTCCCTGTCCGAGATCGCCCGCGAGTGGGGGCGGATCGGCTGCATCGGCTTCGGCGGCCCGCCGGCGCACATCGCCCTGCTCCGCGACCTCTGCGTCGAGCGCCGCTCGTGGCTGAGCCCGGCCGAGTTCGAGGACGCCATCGCCGCCACCAACCTCCTCCCCGGCCCGGCCTCCACCCAGCTGGCCATCTTCTGCGCGTGGCGGGTGGGAGGCGCGCCCGGCGCGCTGGTCGGCGGGCTGGGGTTCATCCTGCCCGGACTGGTCCTGATCGTCGCCCTGGCCGCGCTCTTCCTGGCGGGGTCGCCCCCGGAGGTGATCCTCGGCGCGGGTGCCGGGGCCGGCGCGGCGGTGGCGGCCGTGGCCGTGCATGCGGGCACCGGGCTGATCCCGGCCAGCCGCTCGCGCGCGGCGGCGGGCCGAGCTGGCTCGCTCTACGCGCGTGGCGGGCGCGCTCTCCGCCGCCCTCGTGGGACCTTGGCTCGTGCTGGTGCTGCTGGCCTGCGGTCTGGCGGAGGCGATGCTCCGCGGCCCCGGCCGCGCCGTCCCGGTCGATCCACCTGCACGCCTGGCCCGCGCTCGTGCCGCTGGCCGCCGCCACGGGCGGCCTCGGCGCCCTGGCCTGGACGGCGCTGAAGGTCGGGGCGCTCTCCTACGGCGGCGGGTTCGTGATCGTGCCCCTGATGCAGGCCGACGCCGTGGACCAGAACTGGATGACCGACGGCCAGTTCCTGAACGCGGTGGCGCTTGGGACAGGTCACCCCCGGACCCGGTGGTGCACACGGTGGCCGCGGTGGGCTACGCCGCCGCCGGGGTGGGCGGCGCCCTGCTGGCGGCGGCCGTGGCGTTCGCCCCGTCGTTCTCCTTCGTCCTGCTCGGAGCGCGGCGCTTCGACCGGCTCAAGCGAGAACCCTCGCGCCCGGGCGTTCCTGGCCGGAGCCGGCCCGGCGGCCATCGGCGCGATCATCGGCTCGGCCATCCCGCTGGCGCTGGGCCTGAGCGAGGCGTGGCAGTACGCGGTGCTGGCGCTCGCCGCGGTGGCGCTGCTCGCGCTCCGCCGCGGCGTGGTGCTCACCCTGCTGGCGGCCGGTGCGCGCCGGGAGCGCTCGTGGCCCTGGCCGGCGGGCCGCTGCCCTAGGAGCTCGCCGGCGTCGCGGAGGTAGCCGACGAACTCGGGGTCGCGGGACTCGAGCCGGTCGACCGGCTCGCCCGAGCACGTGCAGAGCTGCACGATCGCCGCCTCGTCCGAGAGGTGCAGGATGCGGTAGGTGGCGCCTGAGTCGCGCCAGCGCTCGAGCACCTCGACGGGGTCGTCCGGGCTCATCGCCCGCTGGCCGCGCGGCCCGCCGGCAGCCGTCGTCGCGAACGCCGTGCCGCGCGTGATCGAGAGGGTCACCAGCCGGGCCCCCTCGCAGCGGATCAGGCGCAGGTGCGACACGCCCGGCCGCGACACGATCACCGCGCCGGTCACATGCGCGCGGTATCCCCCCGGGAAGTCGTCCCGGGGAATGAACACCTCGCTGCGAAGCCCGGGCGCGGCCAGGCGGCCGCCGGGCAGGCGCGTGGAGAACGTGAGCTCGAACCGGTGCTCCGCGGGGCGGAAGCGGTACCGGATCGGCGTGCCGGCCACGATCCGGGGGTAGGGCCGGACCAGCG
Source organism: uncultured Thermoleophilaceae bacterium (assembly GCA_963752455.1). Classification (GTDB taxonomy): domain Bacteria; phylum Actinomycetota; class Thermoleophilia; order Solirubrobacterales; family Thermoleophilaceae; genus JACVRW01. The sequence goes on along the minus strand of CAVVYE010000021.1, from coordinate 114,106 downwards.
CGGCCAGCTGCGCCCGGTCGACGTTCGCCCCCGCCGGCGGCGTCCTCGGATCCCGCACGAGCTGCGGGCGTTCCCGGGGTGTCGGTGATCCCGTTCGAGTGGTAGGTCCACTCCTGCCAGCTCACCCGTGCCCGGTCCGCCGCCTCGGCCTCCCGGGCGATCAGCCCGAGGTCGGAGGTGGAGCCGAACTCGCTGAGCAGCTGCGGTGCGCGGTCGCGGCGGGCCTGCGCCTCGGCGCGGCTGAACGCGCTGTCGCTCGTAGGCCGGGCAGTCGTCGATCGCCCGCGCGCCGCCCAGGCTCAGCCCCTTGAGGCAGTACAGGTGCCACGAGAACGCGACGGCGGGGTCCCCGAGCGGCCGGTGGAAGGTCGGTGCGGTGCCGAGGAACCCGAAGCTGATCGTGGGCTCGTAGTGGACGAGGCTGGAGCGATCGACGCTTCGGATTGCCCGGAGCATCCGCCGCGAGAAGGCCGACAGCGGCCCGCGCTCGAACTGCCGGCAGCCGGCCGGCCGACAGGCAGGCGCGATGGGCGCTGCCCGCGAAGGGCTCGTTCATCAGGTCGTACCCCATCACGCCGCGCCGGGCGCGGAAGCGAGCGGCCACGTGGCGCCAGGCCGCCGCGTAGCGGGTCTGCACCCCCACCCCGCCGGGCCCGCGCCGGTTGGCCCAGAAGTTGTCGTAGGTCCGCTGGAGGGCGGGCATCAGGTAGTAGTTGAGCGGGAAGCCGAACTTCGGCTCCGCCGGGAGGCCGTCGTCCAGCACGGCCCAGTCGGGGAATCCCTGCCCCTCGAAGCGCTCGTTGTACTGGTCCTGGTGGAAGTCGAGGAGCGAGTAGATGCCGTGGCGGCGGAAGATCCGCACCGTCCTGGCGATGCCCGCGAGGTAGCGGTCGTCGTAGACGCCCGGGCGCGGCTCCACCGCGGTGTAGATCACGCCGAGCCGGATGGTGTTGAACCCCTGCCGGGCCATGAAGGCGGCGTCGTCGTCGCCGATCCCGATCGCCGAGGGCAGGTACGGCGCCCGCTTGGCCACCACGTTCAGCCCGTGAAGGATGCGGACCCTCCCGTCCTCGTCGGTGTACCAGCGGCCCTCGTGGCCGAGCTGCCCGGCCGGACGCGCGGCCGCCGCGGCGAGCTGCCACGGCGATCGCCGCCAGAGCCGCGAGCACGGCGCGAGCGCGGTCACGCGCCGATCAGGCGAGCGCGAGCGTGATCTTCCGCCCTTGCCGTCGCAGGCGCCGGGAGGTAGAGCTTGGCCTGGCCTTCTGCTCGAGCTGAACCTGCCCCGAGCGCCAGACGAGCAGCGAGCCGGTGGTCTTCTTGGCGGTGAACTTGCCCTTGCGATCGAGAACTTCGAGCTGACGCCGATGCGGTGCCGCCACACTCGAGCGCACCTGCCGGTCTGCCCGTGCTCGAGACCTTCAGCACCACCCGCTTGGAGATGCGGCTCGGTTCTCCTCAGCTCCCGTGTAGCTCGCGCCCTTCTTCGGCGCCGCCGCGCCCACGACGGATGGGAGGACGAGGCCGCGAGGGCCAGGACGGCCAGAGTGAGGCGTTTCGCCGCATGTGCGTCTCCTTGAGGATCGGGTGGCCCGGCGACCCTACTCCTGATTGAGGGCCCGCCATGGGTATCCAGTGCACCAGTCAACCGAGGGGGAGATTCCACATGAGCACCGGACTCATCATCGTGATCGTTGTGGCCGTGCTGGTCGTGCTGGGCCTGCTGGCCCTGTTCGCCGGGCGCGGGAGGCAGCGTCGCCTGGACGCCAAGCGTGAGCAGGCGGGCGAGATCAGGCGCGAGGCCGAGCTGCACGACGCCCGTGCCCAGGGCGCCCGGGCCGAGGCGCAGGAGCGCGCGGCGCGCGCCGAGCGCGAGCAGGCCGTGGCCCGGGAGCAGGCCGTGCGCGCGGAGGAGCACGGGCGCGAGGCCGAGAGCCGCCACCTGGAGGCCGCCGAGCTCGATCCGGACGCCGATCCGAAGGATCTCGATCAGGCGCGCTCCGAGCGCTGACCGGCGCCACGTTTAACGCCGTGTGAGCGGGTATTCGCGCACGATGGGCGACCAGGAACGGGCGGCCAGAGAGCGCGAATTGGCGGTGATCGCCCACCGGCGTGCGGCCCGGGCGCGCAGGTGGTCGCTGCGCGAGTTGCGCCTGAACGCCGCGCTCCGTTTTGCCGAGGAAGCCGATGCGCTCGAGGAGCAGGCTCTCGGCCACCTCGGCGCGGCGCGGATGTATGAACGTGACGCGCCTGCTTCTCTTGATCACGACATCCCGAACGTGAAAGGCCCGACCAATGACCAACCGCCTACGCCAGATCGAGGCCCAGGGCCAGTCGATCTGGATCGACAACCTCCACCGCCAGCTGTTGGACGACGGTGAGCTCCGCGACCTGATCGAGCAGGACGGGATCTCGGGGGTCACGTCCAACCCGAGCATCTTCGAGAAGGGCATGGGCCACTCGGACCGCTACGACGATGCCATCCGGGACGTGGCCGAGGACACCGACGATCCACAGGAGATCTTCGAGCGGCTGGCCTATGCGGACGTGCGCGACGCCGCCGACCTCCTGAAGCCGACGTTCGACAGCACCCAGGGCGCGGACGGCTACGTGTCGTTCGAGCTCCCGGCGTCGCTCGCCCACGACGCGGAGGGATCGATCGAGGCCGCGCAGAAGCACCGCGAGGCGATCGACAGGCCCAACGTGATGATCAAGGTGCCGGGCACCGATGCCGGGGTGCAGGCCTTCGAGGAGCTCACGGCACTGGGCGTGAACGTGAACGTGACGCTCCTGTTCTCCGTGTCCCGCTACCGCGAGGTGGCGGAGGCCTACATCCGCGGCCTCGAGCGGCGCGTGGAGCAGGGCGAGCCGGTGGACCGCGCCGCCTCGGTGGCGAGCTTCTTCGTCTCGCGAGTGGACACGAAGGTGGATGACGCGCTGGAGAAGGCCGGACGCGAGGACCTCCGCGGCCGGGCCGCGGTGGCCAACGCCAAGCTCGCCTACGAGGCGTTCGGCGAGCTGTTCCGCGGAGAGCGGTGGGAGGCGCTGGCCTCCGCCGGCGCGGCGAAGCAGCGCCCGCTCTGGGGATCGACGTCCACCAAGAACCCGGACTACCCGGACACGCTCTACGTGGACGAGCTGATCGGGCCCGACACGGTGAACACGATGCCCGACGCCACGATCGACGCGGCGCGCGAGCGGGCCACCGCGGAGCGGACGATCGACCGCGACGTGGACGCGGCACGGGCGCACATGCAGGCGGTGGAGGACGCGGGCGTGGACGTGGAGGACATCGTCATGCACCAGCTCCCGGACGAGGGCGTGAAGACCTTCGCCGATGCCTACGAGTCGCTGATCGAGACCCTCGAGGAGAAGGCACGCCGCCTGAATGCGGTTGCCGGCTGAGGCCGGCACCGGAGAGGTTCATGACGGCTGGAGCAGGATCTTGAACGCCCCGTCCTGCTTCTTCTGGAAGATCTCGTAGGCGTGGGGAGCCTCTTCCAGCGGCACCCGGTGCGTGGCGAAGTCCTCCACGCCGAGCGGGTCGTCGTCCGCGGTGACCAGGGGCAGCAGGTCATCCACCCAGCGGCGCACGTTCGCCTGCCCCATTCGCATGGTGATCTGCTTGTCGAACATCTGGATCAGCGGCATGCCACGCGACTGCCTTCATTCGGAGTCTCCTTCGCCGGTTTCCTCGGGCCGGCTGCCGCTACCCCGTGCCGGGGCAGGTGAACCCAGCGCGGCTCAGGCTGGCGCGGCGCCCTCGTGGCTGTCGTGCCACCCGTCGCCCGGCCAGGGCGACAGGCAGAGCACGAGCCTGGCGTCGGCCGTGGCCCGGACCTCATGACGCTCCGTCGGTTCGAAGCGCAGAAGCGCCGGTGCGCTCACGTCGGCGTTCTCATCCCCCGCATTCACGGCGATCGCCCCTTCGAGAAGGAACAGCAGCGCGTGCTCGCGCACCTCGTGCTCCTGCAGCTTCTCGCCCGCGGGGAGGGCCAGCAGGATCACCCTGGTGGCCCCCTCTGCGGTGGACAGCACACGCGGCGCGTGCGGCTCCACCGTCTCCTCGTTCAGCTGCCAGAAGTCCACGGCGGCTCCTAGTCTTGACGGAACGCTGGTAAGGAAGGCCATGGGACCTCTCTTCCCCGCACCGGGTCCTCCGAAGCACGGCGCACCGCGGTGTTTGTCCCCCGGCTTTCCCGGACAACAGGGGCGGGTGAGCGAGAACACGAACATCGACGACACGCACCGCGACGAGAAGTTCGCCGGTCGCCGGCCCGAGGGTCCGGCGCATCCGCGCGAGACCGGGTTGTTTGCGACGTTGAAGCGGACGGTGGCGGAGTTCAAGGAGGACAACCTCACCGATTGGGCCGCGGCGCTCACCTACTACTCGGTGTTGTCCGTGTTCCCCGCCCTGATCGCGCTGGTGTCGATCGTGGGGCTGGTGGGCGATCCGAAGACGATCACCAAGGAGCTCACCGACATCGTGACCGCGGTCGGCCCCGCGTCGGCGGCGGACACGCTCAAGGAGCCGATCAACGACCTGACGAAGAGCAGCGGCACCGCCGGCATCCTGCTGATCGTGGGGATCGTGTCCGCGATCTGGACCGCCTCCGCCTACGTGGGGGCGTTCATGCGCGCCTCCAACGCGATCTACGAGGTCGAGGAGGGCCGCTCGTTCGTGAAGCTCCGGCCCCTGCAGATGGCCGTGACCCTGGTGCTCGTCCTGCTCCTGGCCCTCGTGCTGCTCGCGCTGGTGCTCACCGGACCGGTGGCCGAGGAGGTCGGGTCGGCCCTCGGGATCGGATCGAGCGCGGTCACGATCTGGGACATCGCCAAGTGGCCGATCCTGGCCGGGATGGTGCTGCTGGTGTTCGCCATCCTCTACTACTCGGCCCCCAACGCGAAGCTGCCCGGCTTCAAGTTCGTCACCCCCGGCAGCCTGCTGGCGCTGGTGGTCTGGCTGGTGGCCTCCGCCGGGTTTGCCTTCTACGTGGCCAACTTCGGCTCCTACAACAAGACCTACGGCACGCTCGGCGGGGTGATCGCCTTCCTCGTCTGGATCTGGCTCACCAACGTGGCCATCCTGCTCGGCGCCGAACTCAACGCCGAACGCGAGCGCAGCCGCGAGATCGAGGCCGGGCTCCCCGGAGCCGAGCGCGAGCTGCAGCTCGAGGAGCGCACCGAGCCCAAGGAGAAGCAACGCGCCCGCACCGCCTGACCCGAGGGTGCGCCGGAGGCGCTGAGTAGGAGCGAAACTCCCCCTGAAACCCCGTGTCTATGAGACTCTAGGGCCGTCATGATGACGTAGGCGGGGGGATGCAGTGGGAGGTCTGGACCTCGAGGTCTGGGAGGTGAATCTCGGCGAGTCGCCGGAGTGGGTGGAGGAAGAGGCCCTCCGGTCGCTCTCAGAGGAGGAGCGGGAGCGCGCCGCGCGAGGGACCCCCGATGTCCGCGCGCGCCGCCTCGTGTCCGCTCTCGCCGTGCGCACCGCCGTCGGCCGCCGGCTGGGCCGCGATCCGGGCTCACTGCGCTTCACCCGGGGCCCCAACGGCAAGCCGGCGCTCGCCCCGGGCGCACGACGACCAGATCCATTTCAGCGTGTCCACCAGCGCCGACCGCTGCCTCGTCGCCCTCAGCTCCCACGGTCCGGTCGGAGTGGATCTGGAGCTCGTGAGCCCGCTCCCCGAGTTCGAGCGGATCGCGGCCACCCGCTTCGCCCGCACGGAGGCCGAGGCCATCGCGGAGCGGCCCGCTGACATGCGGCTGAGGACGTTCTACGAGTGCTGGACCCGTAAGGAGGCGTACCTGAAGGCCAGTGGGATCGGCCTGGCCGGTGGCCTGGACACCGTCACCGTCAGCGTCGCGGAGGCTCCGCCGCGGATCGTGTCGCTCGTCGGCGAGGATGCCGCCCGCTGGACTCTTCGGGACCTCGAGCTGGGCGAGAGCTTCGCCGGGGCCGTGGTGGTCGGGGACTGCCCGCAAACCGAGACGTCCGCGCTGGCGCCCGCCCCCATGGCGCTCGTGCCGGTGGCCGCCTGACGTGACGGCGCTGCGTCCCCATGAGGCAGACGAGACGGGCCCCGGCGCGGCCACGACCGCCGCCTCCCAGCTCGCGGGCTTCACCGAGTTCTGCGCGGCCCGCACCGAGCGGCGCTTCCCCGACCACGCGGCCTTCCACGCTTTCTCGGTCGCGGAGTACCCGCTGTTCTGGTCTCTCTTCCTCGAGTGGTCCGGCCTCCTCCGGGAGGGGTCGCCAACGCCGGCGTGCACGGACGAGCGTGCCGAGTTCGCACGGTTCTTCCCGAACCTGAGGCTGAACTACGCCGAGAATCTGCTGCGGCCCCAGCCCGGGGCCGAGGACCAGGACACGGCGGTGGTGGCCCACCACGCCTACCGGCGCGCGGGAGTCGCTGACCCGTGGGGAGCTGCGTGCCCGGGTCCGGAGCCTGGCCTCGCACCTGCGCCGCACCGGCGTCAGGCCCGGCGACTCCGTGGTGGCCGTCGCGGGCAACAACATCGAGGTGCTGGTGGGCGGCCTCGCCGCGACCGCCGTGGGCGCCGTGTTCTCCAGCGCCGCGCCGGACATGGGGGTGCCGGCTCTGCTCAGCCGCTTCGGGCAGCTCAGGCCGAAGGTCCTGATGGCGAATCTGGAGGAGGGCGGCGAGGCCGCGTCCACCGCCCTCTCCGACCGCATCGGAGAGCTCATGCGCGGGCTGCCCTCCCTGGTCGGGGCGATCGCCCTCGACGACGGCCCGGAGCCTCCGCACGCCTCACCGGCGATCGAGCGGCTCACCGAGCTCTGGCGCTCGCCCGGCGAGGACTCCGCCGGCGAGGAGTGGCCGAGGCTTCCCTTCGGCCATCCGCTGTTCACCCTCTTCACCTCCGGCACCACCGGCGCTCCCAAGGGCATCGTGCACGGGGCCGGCGGCACGCTCATCGAGCACCTCAAGGAGCACCGGCTGCACGTGGACCTGCGGCCCGGCGACAGCCTCCTGTTCCACACCACCGCGGCGTGGATGATGTGGAACTGGCAGCTGTCCGCGCTCGCATCGGGGTGCCGGCTCGTTCTCTACGACGGGCCCCTGAGCAGTCCCGATGCTCTCTGGCGCGTGGTCTCCTCAGAGGACGTCACCGTCTTCGGGACGAGCCCCACCTATCTCCAGCTCTGTCAGGACAGCGGCCTGAGTCCCCGCGCCGAGATGCCGCTCGACAGCCTGAGGGCCGTGCTCTCCACGGGCTCGATCCTCCACGAGTGGCAGTACGACTGGGTCTCCGAGCACGTGGGGCCGATCCCGCTTCAGTCGATCTCCGGGGGCACCGACATCGTGGGCTGCTTCGTGTTGGGCAATCCCGACCTGCCGGTCCACCGCGGCTGGATCCAGTGCCGCAGCCTCGGGCTCGACGTCCAGGCGCTGCCGGACCCCGCGGGGCCGCCCGGCTCCGCGGTCGGCGAGCTCGTGTGCCGCAATCCGTTTCCGTCCCGCCCGCTCGGCTTCGCCGGCGACGACGGGGGGAGCTTCCATGACACCTACTTCGCCGCGAACCCGGGCGTCTGGACCCACGGCGACCTGATCGAGCTCGACCCGCGGGGCCAGGCCCGGATGCACGGCAGGTCGGACGGCGTGCTGAACATCCACGGAGTGCGCATCGGCCCGGCCGAGATCTATCGCGCGGTGCGCAACGTGCCCGAGGTCCGCGACGCGATGGCCGTCGAGCAGCGCAACGTGGAGGCCATCGGGGGCTCGCGGGTGGTGCTGCTGGTCGTGCTGCGCGATCAGGTGGTCCTCGATGGCCGCCTGACGGTGGAGATCAGGCGGGCGATCGTGAGTCACGCGTCTCCCACGCACGTGCCGGAGCTGGTGGTCCAGGTGCCCGAGCTTCCCGTGACCCACAGCGGCAAGCGCTCCGAGCGGGCCGTGACGGACCTGCTGAACGAGCTGCCGGCAGCCAACGTGGAGTCGCTCGCCAACCCGCGCAGCCTCGAGGAGATCCGCCAGGCCGTGGCCGCCGCCGTGGAGCGCAGGCGTGAGCTGGCCGGAGCACTGGAGCATGCCGGCGCCGGATCCACCGAGGCGCGGCTGCGCGCGATCTGGGAGGGCGTGCTCGGTGTGGCCCCGCTCACGCCGGAGGACAACTTCTTCGACGTCGGCGGCACGTCGCTCGCCGCCGTACAGCTCTTCCAGGCGATCCACGATCAGATGGGAGTGGACCTGCCGCTGTCCACGCTCGTTCGTGCCCAGACCACGGCGGACCTCGCGACGGTGATCGACAGCCCGGCCGAGGACAGGGTGCCCTCGATCGTCCTCCTGCGACCCGGCACGGCCGAGCGGCCGCTGTTCCTGGTGCACTCGATCAGCGGCGATGTGCTCCAGTTGCGCCCGCTCGCCCTGCGACTCGACACGGACCGGCCGGTCTACGGGATCCAGGCGCTGGGGCTGGACCCGCGCGAGACACCGCAGACCCGGGTCGAGGAGATGGCGGCCGGCTACGTCCAGACGTTGCGATCGGTCCAGCCCGGCGGGCCCTACGCCCTGGGCGGGCACTCCTTCGGCGGCCTGGTGGCGTTTGAGATGGCACGCATCCTCACCGGGCAGGGAGAGCGCGTGGACTGGCTGGGCCTGATCGACGCCCAGGTCGATCCCGGCGTGTCTTCCCCGGCCCGCGCGGGTGCGCTTCGCGGTCGCCCGCCCCTTCCGCTTCGCCGCTGCCGCGCTTCGCGCACCCCGCCGGCGGCTCCCGCGCTATCGTGCCGAAGGCCATCCTGAAGGTGGCCCCCTGGGCCCCGGTCACCCCTCCCCCGCCCGAGTGGCCGCTGCCGCCCCTGCTGCACCGCCTGGAGCGGATCAGCATGGAGGCGTTCGCGCTCTACCGCCCGGGCGAGTACACGGGAGACTGCGACCCTCTTCCTCGCCGAGGAGCCGGGATCCGGGAACGTGCGATCCGCTGCCGGTGTGGGCCGACGCGGTGGGCGGGGAGCTCACCGTCGTGGACGTGCCGGGCGGGCACCTGGACATGATCGTCGACCCTGCGGTGCGCGAGCTGGCCCGCCGGATCAGCGCCGACCTGCCCTAGTCCTCCTCGTCCGGGAACAGCCACGTGGCCAGGCGGGGGGCTCGCCCCAGGAGCACCGCCCGCGTGACGGCGGTGGCTCCGAAGCGGTCCCGCACGTCGTCGAGCACAGCGTCGAGGGCGGTGGCGCTCCGCCCGTCCACGGGCAGGGCGAGCTGCATCGCGCGCGTTCCCCATTCGATGTTGCTCACGGTGACTCCCACGAGCGTCAGCCCGCGGTGCTCGATCATCGGCATGGCCTCCTCCAGAAGCGCGCGCTCCGCGGCCAGCACCGTCCGGGTGGTGGCCGTGGCCTCCGACAGCGTGTGCGACCTGGTGGCGCGGCTGAAGTCGGCGAAGCGCATTCGCAGCGCCACCGTTCGCCCCACGCGGCGCTTGGCCCTCATCCGCCGCGTCACTCGGTCCACCAGGGCCACGAGCACGGCGTCGAGAGCCTCGGGCGACGACGGCGAGCGGCCGAGCGCGCACTGGGCGCCGAACGAACGGCGGCCACGGGCTCGCCGGACCCGGCGTGGGTCGCGGTTGTGGGAGAGCGCGTGGAGCTGGCGGCCGGCGCCTCGCCCGAGCATCGAGACGAGGGCCGGCTCGGCGATCGCGGCCACCTGACCCACGGTCCGCAGCCCGTGGGCGTGGAGCTTCTCGGCGGTGGCCGGCCCCACGCCCCACAGGCGCTCCACGGGCAGCGGATGCAGAAAGGCCAGCTCGTCGCCGGCGGGGATCACCAGCAGGCCGTCGGGCTTGGCCACCCCGCTCGCCACCTTCGCGAGGAACTTCGTGGTGGCCACCCCGATCGGTGATCGGCAGGCCCACGCGTCTCGAGCACCGCGCGGCGCAGCCGCACCGCGATCTGGGTGGGCGATCCCGAGATCCGCTCCAGCCCGCGCACGTCGAGGAAGGCCTCGTCGATCGAGAGGCCCTCCACCACCGGCGCCGTCTGCTCGAACACCTCGAACACCGCCCTGCTCGCCGCTGTGTAGGCCGACCACCGCGGCTTCACCACGATGGCCTGCGGGCACAGGCGCCGGGCCTTGGAGGCGCCCATCGCCGAGCGCACCCCGAAGGCGCGGGCCTCATAGCTGGCCGCCTGAACGACTCCGGGGCCCACGATCACGGGGCGCCCGCGAAGCCGGGGATCGTCGCGCTGCTCGACCGAGGCGAAGAAGGCGTCGAGATCCGCGTGCAGGATCGTGGCCTCGGGTGACACGAACACATGTTCGCATTCGAGGACCGGGTGAGGCAAGATCGCTTGCGGGGCCTACGATCCCGCGATGGGCGACACCGAGTTCGAGAGCCCGAAGCTGAGGCGCCGCGTGGACCGGCTCTACACCCTCCCCCTGGAGGAGTTCACCCCGGTGCGGAACGAGCTGGCCAAGGAGCTGCGCGCGGCCGGCGACCGTGCCGCGGCGGACAGGGTGAAGGGCCTGCGCAAGCCCTCGCGCAGCGCGTGGGCGATCAACCGGCTCAGGAAGGAGGACCCCGCCGTGCTGCGCTCGGCGCTGAAGGCGGGGCGGCAGCTCCGGGCGGCCCAGAGCGGCGCGCTGGCCGGGGAGTCCGCGACCAAGCTGAGGGAGCGTGCCCGCGAGGAGCGCAGAGCCGTGGCCGAGGCCGCCGACCGCGCGGCGGCGCTCGAGCCGAGCCTCACCCAACGGGACCGCGAGCGCATCCGGGGCACCCTGCACGCGAGCGCGGGCAGCGACGACGTGCGGGACGAGATCGAGTCGGGCCGGCTGACCGTGGACCACGAGCCGGTGGGCCTCGGGCCGCTCGAGGGAGCAGCGGCCCCGCCGAGCCCCCAAGCGCGCGCCGAAGAAGGCGCCCGCCCGACAGCCAGCGTCTCAGCCGCGCGCGAGGCGCCGAGCGGATGGCCGAGCGTGCCCTCGAGGCGGCGGAGCGGTCTCTCGAGAAGAAGCGCAGCGCGGCGGTGCGGGCCCAGGAGGAGCTCAGAGAGGCCCAGGAGGAGCTCGCCGAGGCGAAGGCCGCCCTGGCCGAGGCAGGAGCCGAGCTCAGGCGCGCCGAGGGGTAGCCGGGTGTGTCATCGCCGGCAATCCGGGGAAGATGACGAATGACGGGACTGGCCTGCGAAACTGGAACGAGGAGCGCGCGTCGGGACCGTCATTGCCGACTTGCAGCCGGCGGCGGATTTTCTAGAATGCGACGGCGATGGCGTTGGACGGCACGACGCGGGAGACCATCGGACGGGAGATCGTCCGCCTCCAGGCCGAGTACTACGGGCGCGGCCCCACCAGGGCGAGAACCTTTGCCAACGGCGACGTGGTGGTGGTGATGCTCGAGGAGACCTTCACGCCGGCCGAGAGGACGCTCATCAGCCGCGGGGAGGGCGAGGGCATCAAGGACATCCGTCGCCGCTTCCAGGTCGCCATGGCGGAGGAGTTCACGTCCGTCGTCGAGCAGGCCACGGGCCGCAGGGTCCGTTTCTTCAGCAGCGACACCGACCTCGAGAGCGACCTCTCCGATCGAGGTGTTCATCCTCGCGGACGCCCGCACCGACATGTCCGGCTTCGAGCCTGAGCAGTAGGCTGGGAAGCCGGCCGGCCGCAGCGCGATCCACGACGCGGCCGGTTGGCACAGATAGGGCGGGACGCACAGCCGGGCATACGCACGGGCGGGCGGACCTCTCAGAGATCCATCCGAGAGTCCCATGCCTTCGATCGCCCGTATGCCCTCGTGACCGTGACCGCCCAGGCGCGCGTCCACCATCGGCCGCGCGATGGCGCGCCTGTTCAGCGAGTACTACGGCCAGGGACCGACGAAGGTCAAGACCCACGCCGACGGCGACGTGATCGTCGTGGTCCTGGAGGAGTCGTTCACCCCGGCCGAGCGGACGCTGATCGAGCGCGGCGAGGCACAGAGCATCCAGGACATCCGGCGCCGCTTCCAGCGGGCGATGGCCAAGGACTTCACGGCCATCGTCGAGCAGGCCACCGGCCGCCGGGTTCGCTCCTTCCTCAGCGAGACCGACCTCGAGCACGACATCTCGGTCGAGGTGTTCATCCTCGAGCCGGAGCCGAGCGGCTTGTAGGCCTCACGTTCCGGGCCGCTCGTTGCCGATGGGGGTTGTGACGGTCGTCACGTGCCGACCGATCGCGCGCGCGGGATCAACCACCGGCACCCCCAACCGGGGTCACGAAAGGCAGGCCGACATATGGGCCATCAAGACGATTCACTCGGCAGGCAGCTGACCGTGATGGTGGCCGACGACGACCCCGTGGCCCGTGAGCTGATCTGCCAGATCATCCTGGAGGACGAGATGCTCCACCTCGTGGGCGTCGCCGAGAACGCCGACGCGGCCGTGGACCTGGTGGAGGATCAGCACCCCGACGTGGCCGTGCTCGACTGGATGATGCCCGGCGGCGGCGGACCCGAGGCCAGCAGGGGAATCGTGGAGAAGAGCCCGGGCACGCAGATCGTGGCCCTCACCGCCTTCGACACCCAGCGTGCGACGGCGGACATGCTTCGCGCCGGCGCCAAGAGCGTCCTCGTGAAGGGCACCGCGCCCGCCGAGATCGCCCGGACCATTCGCGTGGCCACATGGCTCTGAACACCCTCGACTCCTTCGGCAGGCGCATGACGGTGATGGTGGCCGACGACGACCTCGTGTCCCGGAGGCTCGTCTGCGAGATCATCGCCGCCGACGACGTGCTCGATCTCGTGGGCGTCGCCGAGAACGCCGGCGGCGCCGTGGACATCGCCGCGGACCACTATCCCGACGTGGCCGTGCTCGACTGGATGATGCCCGGCGGCGGAGGACCCGAGGCCAGCAGGACGATCGTGAAGGAGAGCCCGGGCACCCGGATCATCGCGCTCACCGCCTTCGACACACCGCAGGCCGCGCGCGAGATGCGAAGCGCGGGAGCGGGCACCGTCCTGATCAAGGGCACGTCACCCGCCGAGATCGCGCGGACCATCCGCGTGGCCACCTGGGTCTAGCGGCGCGCCAGTCCGCCGTTGAGGGACCGCGCGATGGCGTGCTCGAGCGCGGCGGCGTCCACGGGCTTTCCCACGTGGTCGTCCATCCCGGCGGCCAGGCACTGCTCCCGGTCGCCCTTCATCGTGCTCGCCGTCATCGCGATGATCGGCACGTGGTGCCCGGGGGCCTCGCGCCGGCGGATCTCGAGGCTCGTCTCGTATCCGTCGAGCTCCGGCATGTGGCAGTCCATGAACACCGCCTTGTAGCGGCGGCGCTGGGACATCTCGAGCGCCACCCGGCCGTTCACCGCCACGTCCACCCGGAAGCCGTGCTTCTCCAGCATGCGCACGGCCACGATCCGGTTGATCTCGTTGTCCTCGGCCAGCAGCACCAGGTCTCCCTCGTGCTCGTGCGCGGCGATGGGCGCCTCCGGAGGCGCGTCCTCTTCGCTGAGCCTCGGGGACGAGGCCCAGAACACGCGCCATCTCGTCGTGAAGGCGCCGGGGCTGGACCGGCTTGGTCACGAAGCCGTCCACGCCCGCGTCTCGCCCGGCCTCCCGTGCGCTCTGCGCGGAGATGAGCATGATCATCGGGCGGCGGAGGATCGGGCGCCCTCGCGCGGATCGTCTGGGCAAGCTCGACCGTGGTCATTCCGGGCATCCGGTCGTCGAGCAGCACCATGCCGTACGTGCGCCCCGCCTCGCCGGCCGCGTCGAGCAGGCGGAGCGCCTCGTGACCGTCGGCCGCCACATCGCACGGTCATGCCCCACCTCGGACAGCTGGCGCTCCACGAGACCCCGGGCGGTGGCGTTGTCGTCCGCCGCGAGCACCCGTATCCCCTCGAGCCCGGGCAGCCCGGGCTCCGCCGCGGGGGCGTCCGCGGCAGCGGGCAGCGGCAGCGTGAACCAGAAGTTGCTGCCCTGGCCCTCCACGCTCTCCACACCGATCTCCCCGCCCATCAGCTCCACCAGCTGCTTGGAGATCGCCAGCCCGAGGCCGGTGCCCCCGTACTCCCGCGTGGTCGAGCCGTCGGCCTGGGCGAAGGCCTCGAAGATGCGCTCCTTCGAGGCGGGCCCGATGCCGATGCCGGTGTCGCGGACCTCGAAGCGGATCCGCGAGCCGCCGGCCTCCGGCCCCGCCGTCACCCGGGCCAGGACCTCGCCGGCGCCGGTGAACTTCACCGCGTTGGACATCAGGTTGGTGAGCACCTGGCGCAGGCGGGTGCCGTCGCCGGACACCGTGGCCGGCACCTCCTCGTCGATCCACGACAGCACCTCCACCCCTCGGGCGAGCGCCGGGGCGCCGACGGTCGAGCACACCTCCTCGATCAGTGCCGGGAGCTCGAACGGGGCCTCGTGGAGCTCGAGCCTGCCCGCCTCGATCTTCGAGAAGTCGAGGATCTCCTCGATCAGGCCCATCAGGACGTCGCCCGATGAGCGCACGCCATCGGCGTACTCCCGCTGCTCGTCGCTGAGCACCGTCTCGAGCAGCAGGCTGCTCAGCCCGAGCACGCCGGCGAGCGGCGTGCGGATCTCGTGGCTCATGTTCGCCACGAACTCGGACTTGAGACGCGAGGCCTCCACGGCTCTCGCGTGAGCCGTCCGCGTGGACCGCTCGGCCTGTCGCAGCTCCGCGAGGAGGCGAAGGTGCTCGTCGTTCACGGCCTCGAGCTCTCGCACCTTCAGGAGCAGCTTGTCGTTCACGACGCGCAGGTCCTCGCGGTGCACGTCGGGATCGCCAACCGGGTGGGAACCCGGTTCCGTGCCGAGCGCGGCGGCGGCCACGCGGGTGATCTCCTCGGGCTCGCACGGCCGGACGAGGAAATGGGAGACGCCGCACGCCGCGGCCATCCGGCGCGCCTCATCCACCCGATCGGCGGCGGTGCAGAAGAGCACGGGAACGCCGGCCAGCGAAGGGTCCTCCCGCACGCGGCGGACGAACTCGTAGCCGCCCATCTTCGGCATCAGGATGTCCACGATGATCAGATCCGGGAGGGCCTCCCGGGCCATCGCGAGCGCGCGCTCGCCATCCGCCGCCTCGCGCACCTCGTACCCGGCGTTGCCGAGCACGGTCGAAAGGAAGTCGCGGTCGTCCTCGCGCTCGTCGAGCACGAGCACCGACTTCGAGGTCGGGATGTGCTCGGGCGTCTGGAGGGTCATGCGCACCGCGCGCCGGGATTCGGTGGGGGCCGAACCCGGAGTCGCTGGTCCATTGCCCTGTACTAAACAGGCTCCTCCGGCGGCGTCGATCCCTCGAAACGGGGAAATCGCCGCGGCGCTCCCCCATCGGGGGGAGACCCGGACGGCGTCCGCTACCAGGCGGCCTGGGTCAACCCGGAGGCGACGCTCGAGCTTCCTCGAGGATCTCCGGCGCCACGCCCAGCACGTCCTCGCGCTCAGCCCGGCACAGGCGGTCGCAGAGCTCGGCCATTCGCACGGCGCCCACGCTCGCCGAGCTGGCCTTGAGCTCGTGCGCGCGATCCTGGAGGCCATCGGCGTCGCCGGCGCTCGAGCGCGCGATCCATGTCCACGAGGTAGGCCCGCGACTGGGCCGCGAACAGCCCGCCCACGTCCTGGCGCATCCGCTCGTCGCCCACCCACACCTCGTCGAGAATCGAGCGGTCCACCCACGGAGTGGACCCCGCCCGCCGCGGCCTGGCCTCCTCGCGGCCGCGCTCCCGCCACCGCCGCCGAGGGACCGGGCGATCGCGGCCCGGAGCTTCTCGGCGTCCACGGGCTTCCCCACGTAGTCGTCCATTCCCGCCTCGAGGCACTTCTCCCGGTCGCCCTCCATCGTGTTGGCGGTCATGGCGATCACCGGGAGGTGCTGGCCGGGGTTCTCCCGGCGGCGGATCTCGCGCGTCGTCTCGTAGCCGTCCAGCTCCGGCATCTGGCAGTCCATGAACACCGCCCGGTAGCGTGCGCTGCCGGCACATCTCGAGCGCCACCCGGCCGTTCACCGCCACGTCCACCCGGAAGCCGTGCTTCTCCAGCATCCGCACCGCCACGAGCTGGTTGATCTCGTTGTCCTCGGCCAGCAGCACGAGCCCCTCGTCGGGCTCAGTCGGGCCCCCGGCGGCAGCCGCGGGCGCATCGGGAGCGGCTGCGAGGTCAGCCTCAGGGGCCGCTGCCGGCACGGGCAGCGTGAACCAGAAGGTGCTGCCCTCCCCCTTGACGCTCTGAACGCCGATCTCGCCGCCCATCAACTCCACCAGCTGCTTGGAGATGGAGAGGCCGAGGCCAGGCCCGCCGTATAGGCGCGTGGTGGACCCGTCCGCCTGGGCGAAGGACTCGAAGATCCCCTCCAGCGCATCCGAATCGATGCCGATCCCGGTGTCGCTCACCTCGAAGCGGATGCGTGGACCCCGCTGTGCCGTCATCGCCGGTCACCCGCACCCGGACGTGGCCGCCACGCGTGAACTTGACCGCGTTGGACATCAGGTTCGTGAGCACCTGGCCCACACGCGTGCCATCCCCGGATACGGCCGTGGGGAGCTCGTCGTCGATCCACGAGGACACCTGCACGCCCTCGTCCGGCGCGGCCACCGCGGAGCACACCCCTTCGATCAGCACCGAGAGGTCGAACGGGGCCGCGTCGAGCTCGAGCGTGCCCGCGTCGACGTCCGAGAAGTCGAGGATCTCGTCCACCAGCGCGAGCAACGTCGCGCCCGAGGTCCGCATCGCGTGGGCGTACTGGCGCTGCTCGGGATCCAGCTCGGTTTCGAGCAGGAGCCCCGCCATCGCGATCACGCCGTTCAGCGGCGTGCGGATCTCGTGGCTCATGTTGGACACGAACTCGGACTTGAGGCGAGATGCCTCGAGCGCCTTGTCGTGGGCGTGGTTCAGCCGCTCCTGGTCCAGCTTGAGCTGTGTCAGGTCGGCGAAGGTGAGGCAGACGCATTGCTCGGCGCCCACCTCGAGAGTGGAGGCACCCACCTGCACCGGAATCAGCCGGCCCTCACCGTCCACGAGCGTGACCTCGATCGGGTCCCGAGTCTCGGGCCGGTCGTCCTGAGCAGCCAGCGCGGCGTGGTCGCTCTCGGCGACGAACGCGGTGATCCGTGACCCGATGACGGCTGAGAGCGGCAGCGAGAGAAGGTCCGCCATGCGCCGGTTGGCGTAGAGGACGGTTCCCTCCTCGGACACCGTGACCGCCCCGTCGCGCATGGTCTCGACGAACATGCGGTACGGGCGATCGGCGGTGGCGAGGGTGAACACCTGCTGGCCGGGCGAGCCATCGGGCACGATGAGGGCATCGACCTCTCCGGCGCGGATCGCGCGGAGGGTCTCCACGGCCTCGGCGAGCCGCGCCCGCACGTCGGAGTCCTCGACCTGGTTCCGGTCCTCGGCCGGGATCACGCGGCGGGGTCCATACCGGCGGCGACGCCGATGCCGAGCGCAGCCAGGACGCTCTGCACTGTCGGACAGGTCACCCACCAGCATGCGCTCCGGTGCCGGTTTGTCCTTGAGGAGCGTGGGGGTGGCGAGCACCCGGCGGCCGCGGGCCAGCTCCGGATCCTGGTTCACGTCCACGATGGTGAGGTCGTGGCGCCCGGAGAGGTGGGTCTCACACAGCGCCCGGGCGTTGCGCACCGCGCGCGCCGACGCGAGGGATGCACCGCTCACGAAGAGGATGAGCTCGTAGTGCGCGGTCTCGAGCCGTGCCAGCGCCTCCTCCAGCCGCTCGCGTGTCGGATCGGTTCCCACCGCTAGACGTCCAACCCTGCTTCCGAGCGCCTGCTCGCCTCCTGGGCGACTCGGGCGGACCCGGTGAGGACCTCGCCGAGCCCGTGAACTCCGGCCACGTCTATTCCCTGTGAGGTGAGCAGAAACTCGCGGACCTGGTTGGAGTGGGCCATACCCCGGGCCTTGAGCACCGAAAGCGCCCGGTTCCGCTCGCCGTTGTGCTCCTGCGTCGTGACCAGGAGCCACACGTCGATCAGGGCCGCGATCTGCTGGTTGGCCTCCTCCAGCTGAAGGTCCTGGTCGAGGCTGGTGAACAGCGCGGTCACGCCCCTCACCTTCAGGAAGTCCACCTGGCGGGTGAGCATGGCCGACACGTCGCGGCTCGCCCCCGCGGTGAGGAGGTCCGAGATCGGGTCCAGCACCACGACCGAGGGTTCGAACTCGGTCACCAGATCCTGCATGGACGAGAGGTGGGCCTCGAGACCCAGCAGGCTGGGCCGGGCGCACTTGAACCGCAGCAGTCCCTGATCCACCCACTGCTGCAGGTCCATTCCCACCGATCCCATGTTGCGCACGATCTGGGCCTCGGACTCCTCGAAGGCGAAGTAGAGCGCCCGCTCGCCACGCCGGCACGCGGCGTCGCAGAACTGCGCCGCCACGGTGGACTTGCCCGTGCCCGCCGTGCCGCTCACGAGGATCGAGCTGCCGCGCAGGACACCGCGTCCGCCGAGCATCTCGTCGAGGCGGTCCACGCCCATCGAGAGCGTCTCGCCCGAGGCGTCGTGCTCCAGGCCCAGCGAGGTGATCGGGACCACCGTCACGCCCGCCTTGCCGATCAGGAACGGGTACTCGTTGGTCCCGTGGTGCGAGCCGCGGTACTTGAGGACCCGCAGCCGGCGCGTGGAGGTCTCCTCGCTCACGCGGTGGTCGAGCACGATCACGCAGTCGGACACGTACTCCTCGATCCCGTGACGGGTCAGCGCCCCCGGTGCCGCGCTCGCCGGTGATGATCGCCGTGACCCCCCGGTCCTTGAGCCACCGGAACAGGCGCCGGAGCTCGGAGCGGACCGTCGCGCTGTCGGGGAAGGCCGCGAACAGGTTCTCGATGGTGTCGATCACCACGCGATCGGCGCCCACGGCGTCGATGGAGGCCTCCGAGGCGGATGAACAGGCCCTCGAGATCCCAGTCACCCGACTGCACGATCTCGCTCGGATCGAGCCCCACGTGGTCGAGCGCGAGCTGGCCCGTCGGCCTCGAAGCGGCTCGAGGTCGAACCCGAGCGAGGCCACGTTGGCGATCAGGTCCTCGCGGGTCTCCTCGAAGGCCACGAACACTCCGGCCTCGCCGTAGTCCGTGATCCCGCGGACCAGGAACTCGAGTCCCAGGAGCGTCTTGCCGCAGCCCGCCGGACCGCACACGAGCGTCGAGCGACCGCGCGGCAGGCCGCCGCCGGTCACCTCGTCGAGACCCTGTATCCCGGTCGGCGCCTTGGGCAGCAGCTCCAACCCGCTGGAGGGCAGTGCGTGCGCCGTATCCGTCGCCATGGGTGCTCCTCCTCCGCCGGCGGGCGGAGTCTCGGGTAGTCGAGGCTGCATCGGTAACCGGCGGACGAGGAACTTGACCCCTCGGGGCGCTCAGCCCGCGGGGGGCACGACGCCGGCGCTGCCGAAGCGCCCGCCGGAGCGCTCCGAGCGCGCCCTCCAGGTGCCCGAGCGCCCGCCTCGCGGCGGACTACATCGCCCCGGCCGGCGGCCTGTTCCAGATCGGATGCTCCCGAGGACACGCCCACGGCCCCAACGGCCGCGGCCGAGCCCTTGATCCGGTGCGCGGTCGTCTTCGCCCCGGCGGCGTCGCCGGCCGCGAGAGCGTCACCGAGCAGAGCCATGTCCGTGGGCGACTCCTGGAGAAACAGCAGCGCCAGCCGCTGGAACAGCCCCTCCTGGAGCTCCTCGAGCTCCGCGACCTTGGCCTGATCGAGCGAGGCGGTGTTCACAGCGGCGCTGGCCTCTCTTCGGCATATCGGGCCCTGTCGATTAGCCGGTCGCCTCGCGCGCAGGGGCGCTCTCCCGGCTCAAGTCACCATTCCCGCGTCCGATAATCTAAGCATCGCCAGCACCCTCCGCCCAGAGCCGGTCGTACCCTCGTCCCCCCTGCGTGTGCTGCTCGTGGAGGACAGCGGCGTGCAGGCCCTGCGGGCCGAGATCTCGCTCGCGGACGCCGCCGGACCGCAGCTCTCCCTCGTCTCCCGGCGCACGCTCCGCCGCGCCACGCAGGAGATCCAGGAGGGCGGCGTCGACTGCGTCGTGCTCGACCTCGGGCTGCCCGACGCCTCGGGGCTCGAGGCGCTGCGCCAGGTGCAGCACGCCGACTCCGCGCTGCCCGTGGTGGTGCTGAGCGCCGAGGAGAGCGAGGCGCTGGCCGTGCAGGCGGTGCAGGAGGGCGCACAGGACTTCGTGCTGAAGACGAACGCGACCGGCCCGGTGCTGCTGCGCGCGATCCACTACGCATGCCAGCGCAAGCGGCGGGAGCTCGAGCTCACCCGTCAGGCCTTCTGCGATCACCTCACCGGCCTGCCGAATCGCGAGCGCTTCGTGGACCGCCTGGCCCGGGGCCTGGCCCGTGAGGAGCGCACCGGCAACCTGATCGGGGTGATGTTCGTGGACATGGACCGCTTCAAGCAGGTGAACGACACCATGGGCCACGACGCGGGCGACACGCTCCTGATCGAGGTCGCGCATCGCCTCTCGGACGCCGTGCGCCCGAGCGACGCGGTGGCCCGGTGCGGCGGGGACGAGTTCCTCATTCTCTGCGACGGGCTCGAGCACGAGCACCAGGCGCTGGACATCGCCGAGCGCGTGGGCGAGGCGCTGGCCGAGACCGTGACGATCGATGGCCACGAGGTATCCCCCCGGGCGAGCATCGGGATCGCCTTCGGGCGCAACCGCTCCACGCTCCCCGGACCTCCTCATCCGCCAGGCGGACGAGGCCATGTACCGCGCCAAGCGCGCGGGCTGCCGTTACGCGACCGCCGACGCCCTGTATGCGTCGTCGGCGCGCTAGGCGCTCCAGGGTCAAGACGGAACGCCCATTCTCCGATAGACGGAGTGTGGGCATACACACGCAGTCCGGGCTCGGCGAGATAACCACCGAGGAGGAATCCGCACTACTTCGGCGCGCGCTCGCCGGCAACGGCGTGAGGGCCCTCTTCCAACCGGTCGTCCGGCTCGACAACGGCGACGTGGTGGCCTACGAGGCCCTGGTGCGAGGACCCGTCGGCACCGCCCTCGAGTGGCCCGACCGCCTGTTCGCCACGGCACGCCGGGAGGATCTGCTCGCGGAGCTCGACTGGGCCTGCCGGGCGGCCGCGTGGCGCGCCGTCGAGGAGGCGAACCTGCCCCGCGGCAGAACCGTGCTGGTGAACGTGGAGCCCGAGACCCTGGGCCGGGACACACCGCCCTGGGCGGAGGACCTGATGACGAAGGCCGGCTCCCACCTGCGCCTGTTCGTGGAGATCACCGAGCGCGCGCTCGCGCTGCGGCCGGCCGAGCTGCTCGCCTCGATCGAACGGCTGCGCGACCGCGGCTGGGGAATCGCCCTGGACGACGTGGGCGCCGACCACCGCTCGCTCGCGCTCATGCCCTTCCTGCGCCCGGACGTGATCAAGCTCGACCTGCGGCTGGTGCAGGCGAACCCCGATGTGGCGATCGCCGGGATCGTGAACGCGGTGAACGCCGAGAGGGAGCGCTCCGGCGCCGTGGTCCTGGCGGAGGGCATCGAGCACGAGGGGCACCTGACCACCGCACGGGCGCTCGGCGCCACTCTCGGCCAGGGCTGGCACTTCGGACGTCCCGACAACCTCCCCGTGGGCGAGCCGGCGCCGGCGGGCATTCCCACGCTCAGCTCCCCCCCGGCCCGCGCCCCCGGCAGCTCGCCCTGCCAGATCGTGGGCTCTGCGCGGAGGCTCAGGCCCGCCACCAAGCCCCTGCTTCACGCCATCAGCCTCCATCTCGAGCGCCAGGCCGCCACCCTCGGCGGCGAGGCCGTGGTGATCGGCGCGTTCGAGCACGCTCGCTTCTTCACCGGGCGCACGGCGGCCCGCTACGCGCGGCTGGCCGAGCAGGCCACCCTCGTGGTGGCGCTCGGACAGGACCTGCCGGCAGAGCCGCTTCCGGGCGTGCGCGGCGCCGACCTCGACCCGGACGACCCGGTGGCCGGGGAGTGGGACGTGGTGGTGGTGAGCCCGCACTTCGCCGCCGCGCTGGTGGCGCGCGACCTGGGCGACGACGGGCCCGACCCCGAGCGTCGCTTCGACTACGCGGTGACCTACGACCGCGCCCTGGTCATGGACGTGGCCCGCGATCTCATGCGCCGCGTCAAGCCTCTCGGCTGACCGCGGCTCGGCATGGCCCCACGCGTACTCCTGGCCCTCGGCGCCCTGAGCGCCGCGGCCGCGTTCGTGGCCGTTCGCGGCGCGGACGGCGATCCGCCGGCCCGGAGCGCCTCCCCCTGCGGCGCCGTGAGCCTCGAGCCGGGCGCCCTCGGCGCCGAGCGGACCCGGAGCTCACGCTCTGCCTGCTCAACCGCGAGCGGGCGAAGCACGGCCTGCCTCCGCTCCAGCGTCGCGCACAGCTCGACCTGGCCTCGCAGCGCCATTCCGAGGACATGATCGCCCGGAAGTTCTTCGAGCACGACACGCCCGAGGGCGTGGACCCCCAGCAGCGCATGCTCGCCGCGGGCTATCCCTCGAACAACGCGTTCACGGGCGAGAACATCGCCTGGGCCACCGGCCCGAGGGCCTCCCCGGCCGAGATCGTGGACCTGTGGATGCACAGCCCGCCGCACCGGGAGAACATCCTGCGGCGGGAGTTCACCGAGATCGGCGTGGGGCTGGCGCCCGGCGCGCCCGCCACGCCCCGCTCGAAGGACCCGCCCTGGACCTACACCACGGACTTCGGAGGACCGCCCGTGCGCTAGGAACATGGTCCGGTGCTCGCCCGATCACATCGGGCTGCGCTCCTCGCCTACGTGAGAGTGACTGGCGGCCATGCCCTGCTTCGTCGCCCTGCTCGCCCTGATCTCCCCGCGCCTGGCGCTCTTCGGCGTATGGCTGTTCAGCGACATCCTCGGCCGGGCCTACGACAGCACGATCGTCCCGATCCTCGGCTTCTTCCTGCTGCCCTGGACGACCCTCGCGTACGCCGTCATGTGGGACGCGGGATCGCACCGGGTGTCGGGCCTCGAGTGGTTCATCGTCGTGCTCGCCTTCCTGGCCGACCTCGCCTCGTACGCGGGCGGCAGCAGAAGCCGCGCGCACGCGTCTAGGACGCCGTCAGCCGCTCCTCTCGTCGAGCACCTGAAGCAGCTCGTGGGCAGCGAGCTCCACGTCCTTGTGGCGCCACTCAGCGGCCCGGTACAGGCACGCGATCAGGCCCGACCGGTGGACGCGGCGGAAGTCCCCGCACACGAACCCGTACCTGGCCTTCGTCTCGTCCGCCGCCCCCTCGGTGAGCCCGAGATGCCACTCCGAGTACTCCTTCCAGGAGTGCGACTCGAGGAACGCGTTCTCCTCGTCGGCCCCGGGCTGAACGTCGCCCCAGTCGCTGTCGAGCACGTACTGGCGCGCGTCGATGAGCTCGCCGGGCATGCGCCACGCGTCGCTCGTTCACGGAGTAGGAGGCCATGGCGCCCGGCTACCCGGCGGGCCCGCGCCGGAACATGCTGCGTCCGCTCGCACCGCGCTCGTGCCGAGCGCCAGGCTGTACAGGTCGCCGTCGCGCGCGAGCCACAGCGGGCCGGTGAACCGCTCCGCGGCGTCGCCCAGGAACGGGCCCTCGAGGGCCTTCAGCGGGAGCGGCGGCACGATGTGCGTGAGCACCAGGCTCTTGGCGCCGGCCTCGCGCGCGGCGTCGGCCGCCTCGCCCGGGCTGGCGTGGTAGTCCGGGAGGTCGGAGAAGACCTTCGCCCGCCCCGTCAGCCCCGCGTTGCGCGCCGCGTCCTCGGCGAGCTTCAGCAGCTCGCGGGAGAGCGCGTCGTGGATCAGCAGGTCCGTGCCCTGCGCCACCCGCACCAGCGTCTCGGTATGAGACGTGTCGCCGCTGATCACGAGGCTGCGGCCCCGGTAGTCGAAGCGAAAGCCCACGGCGGGCTTGGCGGGCGCGTGGTCCACCGTGAACGCGGTGATCCTGAGGTCGTCGTCCTCGAGCACCACCACGGTGTCCTCGCCCTCGGGCATGCCGAAGGGCTCCGCGGTCATCCCGGCTCCGGCGGCGGGCAGGATGGCCTCGCCGTGATGGGCGGTGCGGTACCCGGAGTCCATGGCGTAGGCCTCGTTGTAGCCCGCCACCACCCGTTCCACGCCCGGAGGGCCGAGCACCCGCATCGGCGTGGAGGCCGGGCCGGCGGCCCAGCGCAGGATGGCCAGGCTGCCCAAGTCCGCCGATGTGGTCGGAATGGAAGTGAGTGAGCAGCACCGCCTCGATGCCCCCGAAGCGCGATCTGCATCCGGTTGAGCGTCTCGGTGGCGCCCTCCCCGGCGTCGACGATGAACACACGCCGCCCGGCGATCACCGCCACGCACGGATTGCCCGCGCCGGGGATCCGGGAGCGGCGACCCCGACCCGACGATCGCCGCGTGCAGGCCGTCGGGCAGCGCGGCCACCGGGTCGGCGGCCATCCGGGCCGGCAGCGCCCGCTTCACCGCGGCGAGCGCGACACGGCCCCGCAGCGCTGTGAGCATCGTCACCGGCGCAGACCATACGACAGCGACCGTGTACGGTCGCGGGAGCCATGACCCCCGCCGCATGCCCGACCCGCGCGCGCCGCTCGAGCCAGCGCGACTTCAGCCGGCGCACCCTGCTCGCCAACGAGCGCACCTTCCTGGCCTGGTGGCGCACGGGGCTCACCGCGCTCACCGCCGGCATCGCCGCCGCTCAGGTCGTGCCCGAGCTCTCCGAGAGCGGCAGCCGATGGCCGTACACCCTGGTGGGCCTCGTGCTGTGCGCGATCGGCACGGTCTGCATGGTCTACGGGCAGCTTGCGCCGCGTCGCCGTGGACCGAGCGATCCGCACCGGCGACTTCGCCGAGCCGAGCACCACGGTCACGAACGTGATCACCGCGGCCGGAGCCCTCGTGGGCGTCGCCCTCATCGTGGTGATCGTCGTGACCGCCTGAGCGGCTACTGCTGGTACCCCTCCACCGTCCCGGCGTCGCGGAGCGCCGCGTCGTCGGCATCGAGTCCGAACTCCTCGCGCGCCCGGCGCTGGCGAAGCAGGTCCCAGCAGCGGTCGAGCGCCACCCTCACCTCCTCGAGCCGTGCGTGCTGCTCCTCGTCGGGTCCGCGCCCCGCCCCCGCGTCGAGCAGCCGGTGCTCCTCCGCCACCAGCTCCTCGATGTGACCCAGCACCGCCTGATCGTCGTCGCTCATCGAACTTCCTCCTCTCGACTGGTCTGCATTTAGCGACATCTAATGGAACCACGCCGAAATGCCCCTGCCATACTCCGCCGCCGTGCTCCGCCGCCCAGTCCTCCTCGCCTGTGCCCTGGCCGCCACGCTGGCCGTCGCTCCGGCGGCGGCCCAGGGGGCCGCGCCGAAGAAGCAGCTGTACGTGTCGCTCGGCGACTCCTACGCGTCCGGCTACCAGCCGAACGCCCGATCGGGGTGGGCCGCAACACCCGCAACGGCTTCGCCTACCAGGTGCCCGCCCTCGCGGCCGCCCGCGGCTACCGGCTTCAGCTCGTGAACTTCGGCTGCGGCGGCGCCACCACCGTGTCGCTCATGGGGACGAAGGGCTGCGCCCCGCGCGCGCTCGGGCCGGGCGGGCGCGCCTACCCGAACAGCACCCAGCTCGCCGCCGCCGAGAGCTTCCTGCGGAAGCACCGCAAGCAGACGGCCCTGGTCACCGTGTCCATCTCGGGCAACGACGTGACGAAGTGCGCCAGCGCGCCGGACCCGATCGGCTGCGTCACCACCGCGGTCGACACGATCAACAAGAACGTGGGCAAGATCGCCAAGCGCCTTCGCAAGGCGGCGGGCAAGCGTGTGCGGATCGTGGGCACCACCTACCCGGACGTGATCCTCGGCGCGTGGGTGAACGGCGACGCGGGGTCCCGGAACCTGGCCACGCTGTCCGTCGTCGCCTTCAAGAGCCTGATCAACCCCGCGCTGAAGAAGGCGTACCGGTCCGCCAACGCCGACTTCGTCGACGTCACCGCGGCCTCCGGCGCGTACACCCCGCTCGAGCAGACCAGCACGCTCAAGCCCTACGGCACCGTGCCCGGTGGCCGTGGCCCAGGTGTGCGAGCTCACCTACTTCTGCGCCTTCGGCGACATCCACGCGCGGACGGACGGCTACCACCTGATCGCCGATCTGGTGGCCAAGCAGCTGCCCCGCCGCCGCTAGGCGAGCTACGCGGGTCCGGGGCGTCCGCCGCCCGGCGGGCCCTGGTGAACTCGCAGCGCCTCGTCCTCGATCGCGCCGTACCTCAGCATCCGAACGTCCCGGGGATAGTTCTGGTGGAGCCGCCACGGCACCTTCGCGCCCTGCTTCGGGAAGAGGTGGATCGAGCGCTGCACGTAGCCCGAGGAGAAGTCGATCATCGGCTCGGGCACCACCTCGGCGTCGCCGAACTCGGGCACGCACTGGGCGTAGCCGCGCTCCTCCATGTGGTTCAGCAACCGGCAGACCCAGTCGCAGGTGAGGTCGCACTTGAGCGTCCAGGAGGCGTTGGTGTAGCCCGATGGAGAAGGCGAGATTGGGCACGCCCGGCCAGCATCAGGCCCTTGTAGGTCACGGTGTCCGGCATCCTCACCTCGCGACCGTCCACCGCGATCTGGAGACCTCCGAGCGCGAGCAGGTTCAGCCCCGTGGCCGTGACCACCACGTCGGCCTCGAGCTCCGCCCCCGACGTGAGCCTGATGCCGGTCTCCGTGAAGGTCTCGATGTGGTCGGTGACCACCGAGGCCCGCCCGCTGCTCAGCGCCTTGAAGAGATCGCCGTCCGGGACGAGGCACATGCGCTGGTCCCACGGGTTGTAGCGGGGGTTGAAGTGGGTGTCCACGTCGTACCCGTCCGGCAGCTGTCGCACCGCCGCCCTGCGCAGCATGCCCGCGGATCACGTTCGGCCGCCGCCGGCTGAGATTGAAGAACCCCATGGTGATGAACACGTTCTTCCACCGCACCACGGAGTAGGCGAGCTTCGTCGGAAGCAGGCGCCGGACGAGGTTGGCCAACGGGTCCTCGGCCGGCAGCGAGGCCACGTAGCTGGGCGAGCGCTGGAGCATCGTCACGTGCGCGGCGGTCTCGGCCATCGCGGGCACGAGCGTGACCGCGGTGGCGCCGCTGCCGATCACCACCACGCGCTTCCCGGCGTAGTCGATGTCGTCGGTCCAGTGCTGCGGGTGCACGATCGTCCCGCGGAACCGCTCGGTGCCGGTGAACTCCGGGGTGTAGGGCTCGTCGTAGCGGTAGTAGCCGCTGCACATGAACAGGAACCCGCAGGTCAGGAAGGTGGTCTCGCGCTCCTCCCCGCGCTCGATCTCGAGCGTCCAGCGCGCGTCGGCGGAGGACCACTCGGCGCGCACCACGCGATGCCCGAAGCGGACCTTCTCGTCCACGCGGTGCTCGCGGGCCGTGTCGCGCACGTAGCGCAGGATCGACGGGCCGTCGGCGATGGCCTTCGGGTCGGTCCACGGCCGGAAGGCGTAGCCCAGCGTGAACATGTCCGAGTCCGAGCGGATGCCGGGGTAGCGGAAGAGGTCCCACGTCCCCCCGATGTCGTTGCGCGCCTCGAGCACGGCATACGTCTTGCCGGGGCACTTCATCTCCAGCTGGGAGCCGGCGCCGATCCCGGACAGCCCGGCACCCACGATCACGACGTCGAGGTGCTCGGAGGTCGTCGGCGCGGTCACGGGGCTGGGGTGATGCTGTCACAGCCCACGGTGGCCAGGGCGCTGGCCACACAGGTGTCCACCACGTGCTCGGGCTCGACCTTGAACAGCTCGGGAATGCCCGGGAGCGGCGCTGCGGAGGCCCACCCGGATCCGCGCGAGGTGCATCGCCCCGAGGACCTGGGTCCAGAGGATGTTGGCCATGTAGTCGGGCTCGGCCACGCGGAAGGCGCCCGACCTCGGCGCCCGCCGTGAGCACGACGATCAGCTGATCGATGCACGCGGCCATGCCCTGGCCCAGGCGCAGCCACACGGACTCCGACACGCTCTCGTGGAGCTCCCCGGCCGGGCGCTGCATCAGCGAGAGCGAGCTGTCGATGAACGCCGGGTAGCGATGGCAGAAGCCCGCGTAGGCGCGCGATGGCGCGCTCGAGCTGGGCCCTCGGATCGGTGTCGTGGCCGATGGCCTGCGGCCAGAGCCGCGGCCAGCTCGTCCAGGTAATCGGTGACCGTGAGCACGAAGAGCTCCTCCTTCGAGGAGAACTGCCGGTACACCAGCCCGCGGGCGATGCCCACCGACTTGGCGATCTCCTCGATCGGCGCGTCGAGCATGCCGCGCTCGTCGAAGAGGGCCCGCGTGGCCTGCACGAGCTCACGCTCGCGCACGCGCCGGAGTACGGTGGGCTGGCGAGTGGCCACGGAACCGAGTCTAGCCTCAGATGCTACGGTTGGGAACGCATGGTTGACACACGTTCTCATCGTTAGCCGGCATGGCTGAGCGCGGCGCCCGCCCGAAGGTCCCGCAGTGGCGCGTGCGGACCCTGCACGCCCTGCGTGCCCTCTTCACCCCGCTGCTTCCCGACGACTACCTCGAGCTGATCAACCCGCTCTGGTCCACCCAGGAGCTGCGTGGGCGGATCGAGCGCATCCAGCCGGAGACCCCCAACGCCGCGACGATCGTGATCAAGCCGGGCTGGGAATGGGAGGGCCACGAGCCGGGCCAGTACCTGCGCATCGGCATGGCCGTGGACGGCATCCACCACTGGCGGGCCTACTCGCTGACCTCCGACCCGGCACGCCCGGACGGCTGCATCAGCATCACCCCGAAGCTCGTGGAGACCGGCAAGGTCTCCCCCTTCCTCGTCCGGCATGCCCGCGCCGGAGCGATCGTCCGGCTGGGCGGCGTGGAGGGCACGTTCGTGCTCCCGGACCCGTTGCCGGAGCGCATCCTCTTCATCAGCGCGGGCAGCGGCATCACGCCGATCATGAGCATGGTGCGCTCGCTGGCCGGCCGCGGCGCGCTGTCCGACGTGGTTCTCCTTCACTCCGCGCGCACGCACGACGACGTGATCTTCGGCGCCGAGCTCCGCGCGGCTCGCGGCCCGCCATCCCGGCCTCCGCGTGCACGAGCAGCTCACGAGCGAGATGGGCCGGATGGGGCCGCACGACCTCGACTCGCTCTGCCCCGACTGGCGCGAGCGCGAGACGTTCATCAGCGGCCCGGGCGACATGCTCGACGCGATGGCCGGCCACTGGGAGCGCCACGGCGGCACCCGCCGTCCCCACATGGAGCGCTTCCAGCCGCTGATCGGCTCCGAGGACGCCGAGCACGGCGACGGCGGCACGCATCCGCTTCCGAGACAGCGGCGTGGAGGCCGTCGAGCGACGGCGCCACGCCGATCCTCGTGGCCGGCGAGAACGCCGGCGCGACGCTCCCCTACGGCTGCCGCATGGGCATCTGCCACACCTGCGTCGGGCAGCTGTGCTCGGGCCGGATCCGCGACCTGCGCACCGGCAAGGTGTCGGGCTCGCCGGGCGAGGTCATCCGCACCTGCGTCAACGCCCCCGAGGGCCCAGTCGAGATCGCTCTTTGAACCGAAACCGGAGGACCCCATAGCCACGACGATCGAAAGCCCGCTCAGCCACCTCACGACGGAGCAGATCGACGCGCTCGGCAAGGAGTTCGACGCGATCCACGACCAGGTCTTCGCCGACCTCGGCGAGCGCGACCGGCGCTACATCACGAGCATGATCGGGATGCACCGCAGGCTCGTGGTGCTCAGCCGGCTGATGCTCCTGGCGTCGCGCTACCGCCCGGCGTGGATCGCCGGCACCTCGATGCTCTCGCTGGCCAAGATCCTGGAGAACATGGAGATCGGCCACAACGTGATGCACGGCCAGTGGGACTGGATGAACGATCCCCAGATCAACTCCTCCACCTGGGACTGGGACTCGGCGTCCACCGCCGAGGCCTGGAAGCACTCGCACAACTACGTCCACCACACCTACACCAACATCCGCGGCAAGGACCGGGACCTCGGCTACGAGATCATGCGGATCGACCCGCACCAGAAGTGGCACCCGGTCTACCTGGCGCAGCCCTTCTACAACCTGATCCTCGCGGCGCTGTTCGAGTGGGGGGTGGCCAGCCACGACCTCGACTTCGAGGCGATCAAGAAGGGCGAGAAGTCCAAGGCGCAGATCCGCCGCGAGCTCAAGGGCATGGCCCACAAGGCCCGCCTCCAGATCACGAAGGACTACATCGTCTTCCCGGTGCTCAGCGGCCTGGCCGCGAGCGGCGTGGCCCTGGCGGTGGCGGCACGCAGGGAGTCCGGCAAGCGGCGCGGGCGCCGGAGTGGCGGGCTCCTCGGCAAGGTGTTCGACGCCGGACGCCTTCCGCCGGACGTTCGCCAGCACGCTGAAGGCGGACGCGACCGCGAACGTGGCCCGCAACGTGTGGGCCTACGCGATCATCTTCTGCGGCCACTTTCCCGACCAGACGTACACCTTCGGCCAGGAGGAGGTGGCCGACGAGACGCGCGGCGGCTTCTATGTCCGGCAGCTGCTGGGCGCCGCGAACATCGAGGGGGGTCCGCTCTTCCACGTGATCAGCGGCAACCTCGGCTACCAGGTGGAGCACCACCTCTACCCGGACATGCCGAGCACCCGCTACGCGGAGATCGCGCCCCAGGTGAAGGCGCTGTGCGAGCGGTACGACCTGCCCTACAACACCGGTCCGTTCCTCAAGCAGCTCGGCAGCGTGCAGCGCACGATCCTGCGCCTCGCCTTCCCCGGCGGCAAGCCGCGGCCGAAGCCCGGCCCGTAC
The DNA here is from genome assembly GCA_963752455.1 of uncultured Thermoleophilaceae bacterium. Taxonomy (GTDB): domain Bacteria; phylum Actinomycetota; class Thermoleophilia; order Solirubrobacterales; family Thermoleophilaceae; genus JACVRW01. The sequence continues at coordinate 83,427 of CAVVYE010000021.1, read as the reverse complement.
CGCTGCGGCGACGCGCCTCCGGCGCCCACGAACGGCACGCGCCGCGCAGGCGCCCGGACCCCACGGCTCGGGACCCGAGCAGCCGAGCGACGGCGTGCGCGTGTCGATGCCCCGGGAGGGCTGAGACGGCCGTCCTACCGGAGACGGATCTTGAAGGTGAAGTGGTCCCCCACGCTCGGGTTCTGGGCCACCGTCACGGTCCCCCGGGCGCCCGCGTAACGGCCGGTGCCACCGGTGATGGCCTGGTCGTAGGTACCCGTCGGCCCGGGCTGCAGCTGCACCATCAGCCGTCCCCGCGGGAGCTTGTAGGTGCCGGTGCAGAGAGAGGTCGCGTCGAACAGGCGGACGCAGGAGGCCGCATCGCTGCCGATCTGCTTTCCGCGCTTGTTGAACAGCTTCTCGGTGAAGATCAGCATGTCGCCCGCCGACGGGCCGGTGGGGGCGTTGTCCACGGCCTGAACCCGGTCGATCTTCGACGTCGCGGTGAGCGTGATCGTCCGGCGGGCCTTCTTCGCGCCGGCGGGTGAGGCCGCGAGGAGCAGCACTCCGGAAACGGCGAGCAGGATCGCGGTCGGCTTCATGGGTCCCCCTGTCGTTTGGGTATCGGCCGACGTGCGACCGTAACGCTTCACGGGAGCCCGACAAGGAGGACACGAATGCTGAAGGACGGCCACGTGGCCACGCGGATTCCGGCGCAGGACCTGGACCGGGCCCGGGCCTTCTACTCGGAGAAGCTCGGCCTCGAGCCCAGCGAGGAACGGCCGGGAGGTCTCCTGTACCACTGCTCAAGCGGCACGTTCGCCCTCTTTCTCTCGGGCGGCGCATCGGACGGAACGTTCACCCAGATGGCGTGGGACGTGGACGACATCGAGGCCACCGTGCGCAGGGAGCTCAGGGAGCGCGGGGTCGTGTTCGAGGAGGACGGCATCGCCGAAGTGGAGGGGAACTACCCGAGCAAGGGCGGCAGGGGCGAGCGCGCCGTGTGGTTCCGCGACAGTGAGGGCAACATGCTCGGGGTGGGACAGGCGCTGAAGTAAGATGCACCCTCTCTCCTGTGGCCTACTGGCCGCGTCAAGGGAGAGAAAAGCCCGCATCTCCGGCTTCACACCGGAAACGCGGGTCGGTCAGGGCCCCGGTCTCCGTCGGGGCCCTTGCCACTTCAGGAGCCGTTCTCCCCGGCCTCGGCGTCGTAGACCTCGCTCGCGGGCAGGCCCATCACGAGGTCGGCCATCTCGCGCTTCAGCACGTCGAGTCTCTCCTCCTGCGCCGGCGGTGCGACGCTCGGTGCGTGCCAGGTCGATGAACTCGTCGGTCACGAGCCCCTCGCGGACCGCGAGCGTGGCCTCGCGGCCACGGTAGGCGAGCCGGAACACGAAGCGCTCCATCGCCCGGCCGCGCTCGGGGCGGGCGAGCCCGGGATCCACCAGGTAGCGGTCCTCGGTGACCGCGCGGGTCACCATCTCGAATGCATCACGCGCCCCGGGCCCGCCGAAGGCGGTGTCCACCACGATCTCCCGGCGCTCGCACGGACCGTGCGGGATCGAGCAGCGGCAGGGCGCGCTCCAGGACCTTGAACGCGTGCGCCACGCCGCCGGGCGAGCCCCCGCCGTGGTAGCTCATCAGGTCCTCGAACGAGAACGAGAGGACGCCGCCCCGGTCCACCACCTCCAGGCGCGCCGCTACGCCCGGGGCGGGATGTTCGTGTTGCTGCGGAAGACGTTGTCCGGGTCGTAGGCCTCCTTGACGGCCGCCACCCGGGCGTACTTCTCCTCCCCGAACGCACCCTCGATCGCCGCGGCGCTCGGCTCGGCCACGAAGTTCACGTAGATGCCGCGCTCGGCGTACTCGCCCATGGTCGCGTCGAAGCTGCGCGTCCACTCGATGTTGCGCTCGGCGTCGCGGGGTCCTCCCACTGGGCGAGCACGTGGTAGTTCCACTTGGCGTCGCGGTGGGCCAGCGGGGTGTCGCCGTCCGGCACGCGCGCGAACGCCCCGCCGAGCGGCAGCATCAGGCAGGCCGTGAACGGCGACTGCACGTCGGCTGCCCGGGCCACGAAGGTCTCCACGGCATCGTCGGTGAGGTCCCCCAGGAAGCCGGCCTTCCAGTAGTGGTGCCGGCCCGGGGGGTTGCCCGGCGCGATCAGGCCCTGCACGGCCTGGTACGGCATCGGCGCGAGGGCCTCGAGCACCGGATCCAGGTCGCGCATCGGGGCGAAGGCGCTCTCGCCCTCCTCGGGCGGACCCACGTAACAGGCGATCACGGCCAGCACCGGCTTGCCGCGCACGGCCTCGGGCACGAACTCCTCGGGCGGCGCGCACAGGATGGCCGACGCCGCCGCACACCTCGTCGGGGGCGGCCTCGATGAAGTCGCGGTAGGCCTTCAGCGCCTCCGCCGCCCGCTCGATCGGGAAGAACATCATCCCGCCGTACAGGAGCGGCCCCACGTCGTGGAGCTGGAACTCGAAGCCGGTGACCACGCCGAAGTTCCCGCCCCCGCCCTTGAGGGCCCAGAAGAGATCAGGGTTGCGGTCGGCGCTGGCCACCACGAGGCGCCCGTCCGCGGTGACCACCTCCGCGGAGAGCAGGCTGTCGACGGTGAAGCCGTACTTGCGCTCGATCCAGCCGCTTCCCCCTCCCAGGGTGAGGCCGCCCACGCCGGTGTCCGCCAGGCGGCCCCCGGTCACGGCCAGGCCGAACGCCTGCGTCTCGCGATCGAGCTCGCCCCACTTCGTTCCGCCCCCGCACCACGCCGTCCGGCTCTCCGGATCGACCCGCACCCGGTTCATGGGCCGCAGGTCGATCATGAGGCCGCCGTCCACCACGGCGTGGCCGGCCACCGAGTGGCCTCCTCCCCGCACCGACACGTCCAGACCCTGCTCCCGGGCGAAGGCCAGGGCATCCATCACGTCGGCCACGCCCGAGCAGCGGGCGATCAGCGCCGGCCGGCGGTCGATGGCGGCGTTGAACACGGTGCGGGCGTCGTCGTAGCCCTGGTCGCCGTCACGTAGAAGTTCGCCGGAGAACTCGGCGAGCGCGGCGGTGTCTAGGGCTGCCTGAGCCATGTTCGTCTCCTCGAGTGCGGGTGCCGATGCCGAGTCAGGGTACGTCCCCGCGGGCCGCCGACGCAACCCCCGTCCGCTTCTCGGCGGAGTCGGCCTCCACCCCGGCCTGCAGCTTGTCCAGCAGGCCGGCCAGCCGGGTGATCTCCTCGTCGCTCAGGTGAGTCCGAAGCCGCTTGTCGTGGCGCAGGGCCACGCGGCGCAGGCGGTCGAAGAGCGCGCGGCCTTCGTCGGTGAGCTCCACGTGCTGGACGCGCCGGTTGTCGGCCTCCCGCCACCGGCGGACGAGGCCCTGGTCCTCGAGCGCGTTGAGGTGGTGCGTGAGAGTGGGGCCGCTGCACGCCCATGGCCTCGGCCATCATCGCCTGGGTCCCCCACTCCTGCGATCGCACCAGGAGGAGCACCTGCCACGCGGACGCCGAGCCCCCGGCCTCGGCCATCGCGCGGTCGAATGCCTGGGACACAACCCGGGCCGTGCGCGACAGGCGCAACCCGATGGGCGGCAGCAGGGGTGGCTTGCTCATGAGCCCGAGCTTACACGGAATTGATGTCTAAGCGTTAGATATCTAAGCTCCGACGGGCCGCTCGGGAGCCGGCGGCGGCGGAACCTCGGCCTGACTGAGCGAGAACGGGGGGTAGCGATCGGTGACGAGGATGTACGCGTAGCCCACCACCCGGTTGTGCCAGCGGACCACTCCCTCCACGAAGCCGAAGATGCCGCGCGGGTAGCGGCCGGTGAACAGGATCGCGAACCACGCGCCGATCACCGCGAAGAACGCGGCCAGGTACAGGAAGAACAGGGCGAAGTAGTGCGGGATGGCGAGGAACCACTTGACCAGCGGCAGCCAGCGGTTGAGGTCGCGCTTCGCGTCCGGATAGGGGAAGTCGAGTCGCACCCACTGCTGCTCGTCGGTCGACGGGTAGCGGTCGCTCATCAGCGCGGCATAGGTGCCGACGCGATTGGTGAAGCGCAGCAGCTCGAGGTTCCAGTCGTACCACCAGCGCGGATACTTCTCCCGGAACAGGATCATCAGCAGCGGTGGGATGAAGAGCAGGCCCGCGCCACCGATGGCCACGGATTCCGCCCCGCCGCTGTCCCACGCGTCACCGGCGGCGTATCCCCCGATGCTCGAGAGCACGATCGCGATCGGGATCACGGTGAAGATCCGGAAGGCGGTGCTGAGGCGGTCCAGCGGGCGGTCGGGATATTCGACCGAGAACCGGACCGGATACTCCTCGTTCATGCGCTCTCCTTTGGGTGTGCGCCACCCCCCCTCCTTGACCGCGCCCATCGCGCGGGTTTAGCGTCCTCCGGAGAGGTCACGGTGGTCCGACATAGGCACAGGGGAGGGTTCGCGCTCCTGGTGGTGGTCGCCGGGACGATCCTCTGGGGCTCGGTCGGACCCGCCTCCGCGCAGGTGGTGGAGCGCCGGGACTCGGTGGACGGCACCCTCCATGTGGCGCCTCCATGCACCCCGCCGGGTGCATCGCCCAGCCCCGTTATTCGTTCCGGGTGGTCACGGAGGCCGACGGGAGCGGACCGCAGGGAACATCAGCTACTCGACGGGCGAGCGGAGCTCGGTGTTCACGATCCGCGGCGACGTGACCTGCGCGCGGGTCAGCGGGAATCGCGCGACGCTCGCCGCCAATCTGGACGAGAGCATCAACTCGCCGGGCCAGCCGCCACAGAGCGTGATCGTCTTCCTGGAGGACAACGGAGCGGCGGCCGCGGATCGGTACGCCGCGGTGCAGGTCCCGCTGGGCACCGCGCCCTCCACCTGCCCGGCCGCGCCGCCTCCGGGCACCACGCTCGGGCCCGGCTACCCGGGGAGGAGCGGACGACCCCGGGGTCACGATCGTGGATCGCCGGCCCGGCCCGATCTTCAAGGTCCAGTGCCGAAACCTGGGATGGCTCGGGCTCGGGTTCGCGAGCCGGGCCGACTGCGAGGCATTCGTGATCCGCACCCGGGCGCTCGCGGGCTCCATCCGGGAGCTGCCGATTCCCACCGCCGACAGCGGCCCCCTGGCCATTGCCTCCGGACCGGATGGCGCCACCTGGTTCACGGAGGCGAACGCCGGCAAGATCGGCCGCGTCACCACCGGCGGGCAGTTCCAGGAGTTCGCGCTCCCCACGGCGGGGAGCTACCCCGACGCGATCACCTCCGGGCCCGAGGGCGCGCTGTGGTTCATCGAGTCGCTCGGCAACCGCTTCGGACGCATCAGCACCTCGGGTGTCGTGACAGGAGTTCCCCGAGCCCGCCCAGGGCAGCTTCACGAACATCGCCGCGGGGTCCGACGGCGCGCTCTGGTCCACCGGCGCGGTGTTCGGTCAGCCCCGGTCGATCTACCGCATGACCCAGGCGGGAGCCTTCACCACCTTCCCGGCCGGCAGCAACTACAGCCACGACATCACGTCCGGGCCCGATGGCGCACTCTGGTTCACCATGCCGCTGGTGGGCGTCGGGCGGCTCACCACCACCGGCCGGTACACCGAGTTCGCGGTGCCCGGCGACGGCATCAGAGCCCTCGGGATCACCTCCGGCCCGGGTGGCGCGCTGTGGTTCACCGAGCAGCGCGTCGATCGGCCGCTTGACCACAACCGGCCAGATCACGCATCTGCCGCTCCCGGCGGGCGTGGGCTTGCCGCGATCGATCGCTGCCGGCGCGGACGGGGCGCTCTGGTTCACGCTGTCCAATGGCGGGGTCGGCCGGCTCACCCCGAGCGGGCTGTTCACGCACTTCCCGCTGCCCACCCTCGACGCCTCGCCCGCGGACATCGCGGCGGGACCCGGCAACTCGCTCTGGATCACCGAGCAGGCGGGCAACAAGATCGCCCGCATCCCCTCCCGTCCTCGCAACCGCATTCAGTGCACGCACCCCGGCTGGGTCGGCCTCGGCTTCACCAGCCGCCAGGCCTGTCAGGCCTTCGTGCAGTTCGTGCCGCGCGCCTAGCAGGGAGGCAGCGCGCCGACCGTCGGCACCGTGAGATCGGGTGCCGGCGTGACCGGCGACCCCGGCGGCTCCACGGCCACGGCGAGCGTCATCACGAACGGGCCGCGCGGAAGCGTCTTGCCCTGGCAGAGCCCGGCGGGCCGGCCGAGCGCGCGGTTGAACGCGACGATCGAGCCGGTCTGGCCCTCCACCCAGCGGTACGGGTTCGGGTTCCCGCGAATCGTCGCGGTGTTCGCCACGAGCGCCGTGCCCCGGACCGGCTTGCCCAGCACCCTGGTGCGCTGCGGCGTGCCGATCACCACCGCGTGATGCGTCCCGTCCGGGCCGCTGAACCGGTTGGCCAGCACCTTCGTGTCGTCGTCCTCCACCCGCACCCCGTACGTCACGTCACGGAAGCTGTTGGCGGCGATGGTGTTGCGGGCGGCCCGGTCGAGCGCGTACCCCGGGGTGTACGTGGGGTCGCTGCACTCCATCGGAAGGATGTTCTCGCCCATGCGCGAGCCCACCCACACACCGTTCACCCCGCCCTCGAACGAGTTGGCGAGGATGAGGTTGTCGTCGGCCCCGTAGCGGCGCTGGAACCAGCGCTCGGGACGGCTGCGCACGTACTCCCCGCAGTTGGTGTAGAGGAAGATCCCGCCGGCCGAGTTGCCCGAGAAGGTGTTCCCGCTCACCAGGTTGCGCCGCGAGCCGTCGATGGAGATGCCCTCGCGACCGATTCCCCAGAACCTGAACTGGAGACCGCTGAAGTTGATCAGCGACCCACTCGGCCCGTTCTCGCGGAAGCCGTTGTCCCGGATCGCGTTCCCCACGACCACGTTGCGCGCCGACCCCGCCTCGAGGTAGATGCCGCTGCTCCCCGCGCCGGTCACGGTGGAGTTCCGGATGGTGGTGTCGGTCACGTAGCCGTCCACGTAGAGGCCCACCCCCCTGGACCCCGACACCTGCGTGTGCTCGATCACCACGCCGCGGACGCCGTGGTCGTACTCGTGTCCCGCCGGCAGGGCGCGGAACCCGTCGCGGGTCACGCGGATGCTGTTCAGGAAGCCGCGCACGACGCAGTTGCGGATGGTGACCCGCGACAGGTCGGAGCCGGCGGGCGTGTGCACGAGGATCCCGGTGCCGCCTCGCCCGGTGCCGTCCACCACCGCGCCCCGGCAGTCGAGCGTCACGTTCGAGGCGGTGATGTCGAGACCGCCCGTGTAGGCACATGACGGGTCGAGGCGGGCGCTGGCGGTGAGCACGATCCGCTCGGCGCTCGATGAGCAGGGCACCACGGCGGGGCCGCGATCCGCGAGCCGGGCGCAGCGGTGGCGGGCGCCGGCGCAACGAGCGCGAGGCGCCACTGCGAGTGCGCCCAGCGCAGGCCCGAGGTGATTCTTGCGACGCGCCACTGCCATCCCCCAATCGGTGGATGGTGAGCCTAACGGCCATGGCGGGCCGTATACGCCACATGACCTCAACCGCAACCGCGCGCCCCGCGAGCCGGGTGCTGGCGTCACGCCCCGGCGCCGCCTGGATCGCCCTCGCCGCCTTCCTGTCCTTCCTCCTGTCGGTGGTGCTGTGGTTCACCGACTCCCGTGAGGAGGCCCTCTTCGTGGGCCTCTGGGTGCCGTCGATCCTCTCGCTCGGCGCCTTCTACGCCGCGCTCGGAGGTGGGCGCGAGTGACCGCCTTCCTCTTCGTGGCGGGCCTCGTGGTGATGGGCCTGGTGGTGGCCGGCGTGTGGTGCATGGAGCGCGCCGGGGTGGACCCGGCCGCACGGGCCACGGGAGACGCCCCGGACCCCGCCGAGGAGACGGAGGTGCGCGAGCGCTTCGGCGCGCAGCAGGCGGGCCGGCGGGCGGGCGTCCTGGTGGAGCGCCCGGGCGACTGAGCTCGCCTCAGGAGGAGTCGCCGGAGAGCGCCTCCACCAGCTCCTTCTTGGACATCTTGCTGCGGCCGGCGATCTTCCGGCTCCTGGCCCGCTCGTTCAGCTCGTCGCGGCTCAGCTCGGCCAGGTCCTCGCCCTCGTCCGTCGTCCGGCTCGGCTCGGGGGTCGTCCCCCGCGCGCACCCGGTCGAGGGTGCGCTGGAGGGCCTCCATCAGGTCGGGCGCCGGCTTCGGCTGCCGCCGCTCCTGCGGGGCCTCCACCGTCGCACCCTTCCGCTTGCGCTCGATGATCTTGGCCAGGCGCTCCCGGTAGCAGTCGGTGTAGCGCTCGGGGTCCCACTCGGTGGCGAGCGCCTCGATGATCGCCACCGCCTGGTCGACCTCTCCCTTCGCCGGCTTCCCGCCTCCGGTGGGCACCTGCTTCGTGGGCCGCACCTCGTCGTGGAAGAGCATCGTGGTGAGGGCCAGCGCCCCGTCGCGAACGCGGACGGCCACCAGGTACTCCTTGGTCCGCATCACGAAGCGCCCCAGGGCCACCCGCTCCTCGCTCTCCATGGCCTCCACCAGCAGCTGGTAGGCCCGGAGCGTGCCCTCGCTCTCGCCCGCGGGAACGAGGAAGTAGGGGTGGTCGAAGTAGATCGGGTCGACGTCGGCCAGGTCCACGAAGGTCTCGATGTCGATCGTCCGCGTCTTGCGCGGCTCCACCGAGGCCGAGCTCCTCGTCGGTGACCACCACCTCCTTTCCGTTGTCGAACCGGTAGCTGCGGGCGACCTCCTCCCACGCGAGCTCCACGTCCTCCTCGACGCAGTAACGGCGCTGCTCGATGCGGGACTTGTCCTTCTTGTGGAGCTGGTGGAAGTGGAAGTCGAGGTCACGCGCGGCGCTCACGAGCTGGACCGGCACGTTCACGAGCCCGAAGCTGAGCGAGCCGCTCCAGAGCGGGCGGGCCATCAGGACTTCCCCCCCAGGCTCGCCTGCAGGGCGGCCATCAGGTCGTCGCCGTGCTCGGGCTCCTCCTGCTCGGCCAGGTCGATCTCCTTGCCCGCCCCCTTGCGCTTGAGCAGGTCCAGCACCGCCGCCCGGTAGCTGTCCTCGTACTCCTCCGGGTCGAACTTCGTGTGGAGCGAGTCCACGAGCTGGGCGGCCATCTCCACCTCACGGCGCGAGGGCTTCTTGCCCGGCGTGTCGATCTCGAGCTCGTCCCCTCCCACCACCTCGTCGTGGAAGCGCAGCGTGTGCAGAGCGATCACGTCGTCGAGCGCGCGCACGGCCACCAGGTACTCCCGGTCGTGGAACGTGAAGCGCCCGATCCCCGCCCGGCCGCTCTTGCGCAGCGCCTCGTGCAGCAGCCGGTACGCATCCTTGGCGTCGCCGCTGCCCACGTAGTACGTCTTCTCGTAGAAGACGGGGTCGATCGCGGCCGCGTCCACGAAGTCCACGAGGTCCACCACCTTGCCGCGGTCGCCGGCCGCCGCCTTGATCTCGTCCGGATCCAGCACCACGTACCTGTTCTCCGCCACCTCGTAGCCCTTCACCACCTCCTTGAAGGGCACCTCCTTGTCCTCCTTCGAGCACACGCGCCGGTTCTCGACCCGGCTGCCGTCGCGGGCGTGCACGAGGTGGAAGTGGATGCTCTTGGACTCGGTGGCCGTGTAGAGCTTCACGGGCACGTTCACGAGCCCGAAGGTGATCGTTCCGTTCCATACCGAGCGGGGGGCCATTACACCCGGCATCTACCCCGCGGCGACGGCCCTCGTACTGAAGAGCGTCCAGCACCTTCAGCTTCGACGCCCGCCGCCCGCTCCTAGCCGGCGGGCGCGTAGCGGTGGTGGATTTCCAGCAGATTGCCGTCCGGGTCCTGGAAGAACGCCTGGAAGCACACGCCCGAGTCGATCGTCTCGCCCTGGAACTCGACGCCCCGCGAGCGCAGCTCCTCCTGTGCCGCCTCGAAGTCCTCGACGTGGAACTCGATCGGGTGGTTGTGGGCCCGGAACTCGATGCCGAACGCGTCCGACTGCATCACGGCGAGCGTGAGGTTGCCGGTCTCGAACTCCACCGCGGGCATCTGGCCCCAGCGCTTGGACTCCTCGAGCCCGAGCACGCCGCCGTAGAAGGCCACCGCGGCGTCGATGTCCTTCGTCGAGATGGTGATGAAGTCGGTGCCCGTGATCAGTGGTGTCGCTGCGGTCATTCGCCTGGCTCCTTGGTCGTGGTTGCCGCCTCGAGCGCCTCGTCCCACTCGGTGAAGTACTCGATTCGCACCATGATCCCGTCCCTGAAGGTGGAGACCTGGTGGTACAGCTCGGTGTCGATCTCGATTCCGCTCTCCCGGCCGCGCCCGAAGTGGCGGAGACGCACCGCCACCCGGTCGCCCGCATCCACGTACTCCTGAGGGCGCAGGCTCAGGGCGTCGAAGTTCTCGTCGATCTCCTTCCAGAAGCCCCTGACCTCGTCCGGACCGCAGCACGAGTCCATGCTCTGATGGGTCGGGAAGGACCCAGTCCACCTGCGGGTGGAAGAACTCCACGGCGGCGTCGAAATCGCGCCGGTTGTAGGCCTCGATGAAATCCCGGGTCTTGTCCACGTTCTCCTGAGACATCCCCGGCAGTATCGCGCCCGGCTTCCTTCGTCGTTCTCGCCACCGCGTGCCACGATGCCGGGGTGGCCTACACCACCGCGGAGGGAAGGCAGGAGCTGCTCGACACGATCGCCGAGGCGGCGAACGAGCTGGGCTTCGCCACCGCCTGCCTGGCCGAGGCCTACGAGCAGCTGGACGAGCAGAGCGGCGACCGGCTCGAGGAGGCCTGCTTCAGGCCGGTGCAGCTGGCCTACGGCCGGGCGAAGCGGGCCCACACCGAGTTCGCCGGCCGCCACGGTCTCCGGGCGGCGACGTTCGGCGAGCAGCCCACGGGCCTCCCCTCCCAGGGGGCGGGCGCCTTCATAGCGAGCGCGGTGGAGTCGGCGGGGGTGGCCGATCAAACCCTGGCCGACCTTCAGGACTCGATGCTGCCGGTGGAGGCGGGGGACGAGGAGCTGCGGGCCGGGCTAAAGGCCGTGCGCGAGCCGCTGGGCCAGGTGGCCGCCGGGGCGCGCCAGTTCATGCGCGGCCTAGGGCGCTAGGCACACAGCCGTAACCCAATCTCGCCTCTAATGAGACAGGTTGGTTTACCTCCCTCCGGCCTGGTTAGAGGACCTGCTCAAGCCAACTTAGGAGGTGGGTCCATATGGCCCAGGTTCAGGCGAAGGAGCAGGTGCAGGAGGCGGCCGGCCAGGCCCAGGAGCAGGTCAAGCAGCAGGCCGGCCAGGCCAAGGAGAAGGCGCGCGATCAGGTGAACGAGCGCTCGACGCAGGCCGGCGAGCGGGTGACCACCGCCGCGGGCGACGCACGCTCGGTGGCCGAGGAGCTGCGCAAGCAGGGCAAGGACACGCCGGCCCGTTATGCCGAGCAGGCGGCGGATCGCGCCGAGCGTCTCGGGGGCTACCTGAAGGACGCGGACGCCGACCGGATTCTCCGCGACGTGGAGGACCTGGGCCGCCGTCAGCCCTGGGCGGTTATCGCCGGCGGCCTCGCCGTCGGCTTCATGGCCTCGCGCTTCCTCAAGGCGTCGAGCAGCGAGCGTTACCGCAGCTCCAGCCTCCAGGGATCGTCCGGTCAGTCCTCGAACGGCCACGGCAACGGGACCTCGCCGACGCTCCCCCAGAGCACCGGCCTGGCCGCGCCGCCCGCGCCGGAGCCCGCGAGCGGGACCGGCATTCCCGAGGTGAGGCATGGCTGAGGCCCCCGCGTCTGAGGAGATGCGCGAGCTTCCTGTGGGGGAGCTGTTGAAGCAGCTGTCTCAGCAGACCAGCACCCTGGTGAGCAAGGAGCTCGAGCTGGCCAAGGCGGAGCTGGCGGAGAAGGGCAAGAAGGCAGGCCTCGGGGCCGGGATGTTCGGGGCCGCCGGTCTGTTCGGCGTGTTCGCGTTCGCGGCACTAACCGCCTGCCTCATCGCCGTGCTGGACACCGCGATGCCCCTGTGGGCGGCGGCGCTCGTGGTGGCCACCGTCTATGCGGCCGTCGCCGGGGTCCTTGCCCTGCGCGGGCGTACCGAAGTCAAGTCGGCCACCCCGCCGATGCCTGAACAAGCAATCGAGAGTTCGAAGGAGGATGTGCAATGGGCGAAGCAACAAGCGAAATCCGCGCGGACATAGAGCGCACGCGCGACGAGATGGGCGACACGGTCCAGGCCCTCGGGTACAAGACCGATGTGAAGTCCCGCGCGCGTGACAAGGTCACGGGCGTGAAGGACCGGGTCGTGGGCGCGACCCCCGACGGAGACCAGGCCAAGGACGGCGCGAAGAAGGCTGTGAGTGTGGCTCAGGAGAACCCGCTGGGCCTGGCGCTCGGCGCCGTCGGAGTCGGCCTCCTCGCCGGCCTGCTGGTGCCCTCCACGCGAGTCGAGAACGAGAAGATCGGCCCGATCGCGGACGAGGTCAAGGACAAGGCGCGTGAGACGGGCGAAGAGGCCCTCGAGCGCGGGAAGCAGGTGGCCCAGGAGGCCGCCGGCGCGGCGAAGGAGACCGTGCAGGACCAGGGCCAGCAGCAGGCCGAGGAGCTGCGCGACAGCGCCGCTGCCAAGGCTGATGACGCCCGGCAGCACGCCGGCAGCTAGCTCGGAAAGAGGCCGCACGAACGCGGGGACGCGCGCCGCTCTTCACAGGGCGAGCCGCGGACCCGCGGTCGGTCTCAGCGATCGGGATCGAGCCGGCCCAGCATCTGCCGGTAGAAGGGCCTGAAGCCCTCGCGCTCGTAGAGCCTCACCGCTCCGGCATTCGACTCCACGACGGCCACCGCCCAATACTCGATAGCCCGTTTCCCGAGCGTCTCGCGACACGCCGAGAGCAACGCGGCGCCGACTCCCGCGCCGCGCGCGGCCTCCACCATCGAGAGCCACAGCGGCTCGAGAAGATCGACCTCCTCGATCCCTGCCTCGGCCACCACGACTTCCACGGCGCCGGCGCGCTCCCTATTCCTTCTCACGCAGGCGGCTGAGCTGCTCCCTGGCCTTGTCCACGGCCTTCTCCTCGGGACCGCCGCGCCGGCGCTCCGCTCGTCCTCGGCCCGCTGCGCGGCCTCGGGATCGTTCTTCCCGCTGCCCGGCGGGGCCACGGGATCGTCCTGGTCGCGCTCTGAATTCTCCATTCCCCGCCCCTACCCCGTGATTCGCGGGGCCGAACCCCGCCCTAGCCCGTGGCGGGCGGGCCCGACGAGGCCTGCCCGCGCAGCTGGCGCGCCCGCATGGTCTCGGACACGATCCAGCCGACCACGAGGATCGCCGCCAGCACGAGGTCCTCGATCGCGAGGCAGACGACGATCAGCGCGAGGATCACGACGCGCGCCACCCAGACCCTCGGCCCCTGAGTGAGGTTCTTGGCGTGCTCCTGTGACTCCGGCGACATGGGCGGCGATTGTACCCACGAGGTACTCCTCGCCGACCGGCCTCAGCACACCTATCCTGAGGCTCATGAAGCTCCTGGAGCGGCCGGTTCTGCTGTTCGCCGCGGGGCTCTTCCTGGTGGCGCTCGGCATCGCGCTCTACCTGGTGAGCGCCGCGGCCGGAGCTTCGGTTTCCTTCGTGGGCCTCGCGGTGATCTGCGCCAGCCCGCTCGCCCGGGCGATCCAGGCGCGGCGTCGCGGCACCACCCTTCCTTACGCCGGCGAGCCCTGGCTGCCGGGCGCGGAGATCGGTCCCGAGCACCACCACCACGGCGGCGACTCGGGCGGGGGCGATGGCGGCGGCTTCTTCGGCGGGGACTTCGGTGGTGGAGGCGGCGGCGACGGCGGAGGCGGCGGGGGCTAGTCCCGCGGAGCGCGCACCGTCGGCGCTACTGGCCCGCGACGAACGCCGCCACGGCCCTGATCTCGTCGTCCGAGAGCTTGTCCCCGAACGACGGCATCGTGCCGGTGCCGTCGCGCACGATGCCCTCGATCGCGGCGGCATCGCGCGAGGTGCCGTCGAGGTTCGGCCCCACGCTGCCCGAGGTGCCCGCCGCCGAGAGCGTGTGGCACGACCCGCAGGTCCCGGCGAACACGGACTTGCCGTCGGGTGCGGCGGGCTGCGTGCCGCCGCCCCCGCCCCCACCGCCGCCTCCGGCCTTGGCGTTCGCGACGAACGCCGCCACGGCCGCCACCTCGCCGTCGGAGAGCGCTCCGCTGAACCCCGGCATCCGGCCGGTGCCGTCGCGCACAACTCCCTCGATCTTCGAGGCGTCGAGGGAGGTGTCGTCGAGCTTGGGGCCCAGCGTCCCCTTCGTGCCCGCCGCGGCCAGGGTGTGACACGAGCCGCAGGTCCCGGTGAACACCACGTCCCCGTCGGCCGCATCGGCCGCCGGCTTGTCCTCCGCCACCAGCTGCGGGCCGATGAACAGCATGATCAGCAGCGCCCCGGCCAGCAGCCAACCGGCCAGCTCGAGAGTCCTGTCGATTCCGTGAAGCACCGGCTCAGATGTCGGGCCAGCCGCTGTTGTCGATGAACCAGTAGGCGCTCGTGAGCCAGGCGCCGACCAGGGTGGCGAACAGGAGGCCGCCGGCCACCGGAAGGGCCATCCCGGGCAGCCCCTTCGATCGAACGATCGTGACCTTGGCGGCGAACGCGCCGTAGAAGGCGCAACCGAGCAGCGAATGCAGCAGCACCCGCGTCGTCGTGTCCTGGAATCCCGAGCGACCAGAGGCAGTGGTAGGCCACGGGCAGCGAGACGATGAACGCAAGGCGGCCGGAGATCCGGTGGGCGGAGCCCGCCCACCCGGGGGTCGCGATGGGCAGCTTGCCGTACACCCACACGGCGCTCAGCACCTGCGTCACGCCGAACAGGAGGGCCACGCTGGCCAGCCACACCTTCATCGAGATCGTGGACGAGAAGAACAGGGTGAACACGAGCTCCTGGCTCGGGTCGTGCACCCGCCCGTAGACGCCGAGCGCGACGGCCACCGCGGCTCCCAGACCGGCGGCGGCAAGCAGGCGCGGTGCTGCGTCCGGCGGCCGGTCGACGGCTGTCGCGCTCACCGGCCGACGTTATCCGCGGCCGGGCGCGCGTGCAAGGCGCGCGCCTCGGTGTGGCACCCTGTCGGACGCCATGTCCACCTACGTCCTGATTCCCGGTGCGGGCAGCGACGCCTGGTTCTGGCACCTCGTGACCCCCCTGCTGCGCGATCGAGGTCATGACGTCGTGACCATGGATCTCCCCTGCCAGGACGAGGAGGCCGGGCTGGCGGAGTACACGGACGTGGTGATCGACGCGATCGGAGAGCGGTCCGACCTGATCGTCGTGGGTCAGTCGCTCGGCGGCCTCACGGCGCCGCTCGTGTGCGCCCGGCGCCCCGCGGATCTCCTCGTCTTCGTGAACGGCATGGTGCCCCGGCCGGGTGAGAGCGACTGGTGGAAGGCCACGGGTTACCCCGTCGAGCTCGGCGCCGACTTCGATCCCGTCCAGACCTTCCTCCACGACGTGCCCGCCGACGTGATCGCCGCCTCGGAGGCACACGTTTTCCCGCAGGCCGACAGGCCGATGTCGGAGCCATGGCCGCTGGACTCCTGGCCTGACGTGCCCACCGGCTTCATCCTCTCGCGTGACGACCGCTTCTTCCCCGCCGATTGGCAGCGCGCGGTGGTGCGCGACCGCCTCGGGATCGAGCCCCGCGAGATCGACGGGGGCCACTGTCCTTCCCTCAGCCGGCCCGCCGAGCTCGTCGAGGCCCTCGAAGAGCTACGGGTTCGGCTGGCCGTACATCCGGACACCGGCTAGCCACATCGTCCGCGGGCCCGCCCGGTGGCACCCTCCGGTCATGTTCCCGCACGAGATCAAGGAAGTCGGAGTCAGCGCGATCCAGGTCCGGGAGCGTCTCGTTCAACTTCACGCGGAGCGTGCGCTGGCCGAGGCCTCGGAGCTGGCGGATGTGGCCGCCTACATGACCGATCTCAACGAGGAGATCGAGGCCATCGACCATCTCTACGTGCTCTACGCGGTGCGAGAGATCGCGGTCCTCCGCGGCGAGCTCTCCGGCATCCAGGTGGGCTGACGCTTATGGGAAGCGGCCGGTCACGGCCTTGTTCACCAACCGCCGAAAGCGGGTTCGCTGGCGCTGGGTGAGGTTCGAGGGCTTCCCCTTCGACTTGATCATCAGCTTCGTGAGCTCCTCACGCTCCTTCTTGCTGAGGTTCTCCTCGAGCCGGTTCCTCCCCACGCCGAACAGCCACGTGGCCACCACGAACGCCCGCTTCCAGGGGCTCGTCACCACGAGCGGAAGGAGCTTCGCGATCCCGGCGGGCACGGACGGCGTCATGTCACCACCTTCCCACACGGGGCGACGACTAACGTCGTCGTGATGCAGGCGGGCGAACGCATCACCGCGGTCCACTTCACCGATCCCGGCTGTCCCTGGGCCTACTCGGCACGTCCGGCGCACGCGCGTCTCGCGTGGCGCTTCGGCCACCAGATCGAATGGCGGCTCGTGATGATCGGCCTCAGTGAGACGGCGGAGCGCTACGTGGAGCGCGGCTACACGCCGGAGCGCCTGGCCGCGAGCTGGACCTGGTTCCAGGCGCGCTTCGGGATGCCCTTCACCGCCGAGCACAAGCCGCGCATGGCGGCCACCTCGCGGGCGTGCCGCGCGATCGTGGCCGCCCGCGAGATCGATCCCGCCCTCGGCGAGCGGGCCCTGCGGGAGCTTCAGCTCCTGCAGTTCACGACGACGCGGCTGCTCGACGAGGACAGCGACCTGCGCGACGCGCTCACCGGCGTGCCCGGCCTCGACGCGGACGCCACCGTGGCGCGCATCGACGATCCCGAGATCGTGGCCGCGTACGAGGCCGACCGTGCGCTCGCCCGGTCCGCCGAGGGCTCTCCGACTCACGCCCAGGATCGCTCCTCCACCAGCGACGGGCCCGTCCGCTACACCGCGCCGTCGGTCATCTTCGAGCGGCCCGACGGGGCCCGGCTGGAGGTCGGGGGCTTCCAGCCGTTCGAGGCCTACGACACGGCGCTCGCCAACCTCGACGTCTCGCTCGAACGCCGGCCGCCGCCGAGCGACGCCCGCGACGCTCTCAGCGCCTTCCCCGACGGCCTCACAACCGCCGAGGCGGCGGCCGTGCTGCGACCCTCCGACCTCGTGGACGCCGACCTGGACGCCACCGAGGCGCAACTCACCGCGCTCGCCGAGGACGGCACCGCAGCTCGCGATTCGGTGGGCGATGACGCGGTCTGGAGGGTCAGTCGAGCCGGCCGGCGGCCCGAAACGCATCCGCCAGGCTGGGGCTGATCGCGTACCAGGCGATCAGCCCGTCGCGGATCCTGAAGCCGTGCACGAGCTCCGACGGCAGGACGTCCTCGGTGATGCCGGTGTGCCGAAGGCGGCCGCCGAGCCTGACCGTGACGGTGATCAGGTCGTCGTCCTGCCTCCGGGGCCCGGTTGGCAGGACCGTCGGCTCCTCGACGATGTCGGCGTAGTCCTCGAGGAATCCCAGAATCTCGGCGGGCCCGCGGAGGGTCTGGCCGAGGACGGTGTTCGCCGATCACGGCGTCATCGGAGAACAGGCTCATCGCCGCCTCGAGGTCGCCCCGGTTGTAGCGCTCGTAGAAGGCGTCAATCGGGTCCATCGCCCCCCGCCTCGAGGATTGCCCCGTATCTCGTCGAGCGCCGCCTGCTCGCTCTCGCTCACCTCCTTGCCGCCGATGCCGATGAAGCCGCCCTCCTTGTGGGCCTTCGCCGCCGCCTCGGCCACGGCCACCACGAAGCGCCTGTACGCCTCGACCTCCTCCGGCGTGGCCTTCTGCTCCAGGATCGCGAGACGCCTCGCCAAGCCCCTCCCTCACGGCCGTGCCCACGTCCCCCGCGGCCCGGGCGCGCTCCTGATCCAGCGCGGGCTGGCTCGTGACCAGAGCTTCCAGCAGTTCGCTCTCCCCCTCCTGCTTGCGCGCCTCCGCGTAGACCTTGCCCATGGCCAGGCTCTCGCGAATCCGGCCGCCCTTGTCCGCGGTCACCACCCGCAGGCCCGCGAGCAGCGGCCCCTCCACCACCTTGTCCCACTCCTCCGCGTTGAAATCCGCCTTCTTCGTCATATCTGCCCCTCTCGTCCGGCCTGGTTACCTGCATCATGTAGCGAACGACTCAGGAGGTCGCAATGATCGTCATGTTCTCCGCCCGCCGCCTCAAGCCAGGGGCCTGGGAGCAGTTCCGTCGTGCCTGGGACCCGGGCGACGCCAAGCCACCGGGCTTCCAGCGCGCCTACCACGCCCGCAACATCCGCGACGAGGACGAGATCATCTCCTTCGGTCTCTTCGACATGACCGAGGACGACTACCGGAGCTGGCGCGCGGAGAGCGACGACGCAGGAGAACCAGCGGGTGGACCGCCTCTCGGCCTTCGTCCAGAACGAATACGTGTCCGGCGTGTACGAGGTGGTGGACACCGTGGACGAGTAGGCGCGCGCGGACTACGGCGCGAGCGCCACTGCCGCTGCCGTGCGCTGCTCGTACCAGCCGATCGCCTCCGCCTCCTCGGTGAGGGACGCGCAGAGTCGCGCGAAGGTCCGCGTGGCCTCCGGAAGCTCTTCGGGCGGCTCGTGGTACTGGTCGAATCCCATCGGCCGATCCTACTGCCGTGCGTACACTTCGCGGCCGATGGCCGGCAGCCCGATTCTCGACCGCATCGACGCCCTGGTGGACGAGGAGCACCGGCTCTGGACGGAGGCACAGCAGGGACGACTCGACGACGAGGGCCAGGGGCGGCTCGGGGCGATTCGTGGCGAGCTCGACCGCTGCTGGGACCTGCTGCGGCGCCGGCGGGTGAACCCCGACGCGCCGGACACGGTGCCGGACGTTCCGGACCCGCCCAACGATCAGGACGGACCCGATCCGGAGCCGACGCACCTCGAGCACGGCCTGCACGGGGACGGACCGGCGCCGGACCCAGGCGTCCCGCGCGACATTCCCTAGCGAACGAGAGGATCCGCATGACCGGCGGGAGGGACCCCATCTACACCGCGGAAGCGCACGTCACCGGCGGACGGCTGGAGGGCCACGGCCGCACCTCCGACGGCGCCCTGGAGGTGGACATCCGCATCCCCGAGTCCCTCGGCGGACCGGGCGGCGGGACGAACCCGGAGCAGCTCTTCGCCGTCGGGTATGCCTCCTGCTTCGAGAGCGCGCTCAACACCGTGGGCCGGCGCCGCAAGCAGGAGGCCGGTGATGTGGCGATCGACTCGAAGGTGATGCTCATACCCACGGCTGAACGTGGATTCGGGATCGCCGTCTCGCTCGACATCACCCTTCCGTCGATCCCCGACGCGGAGGAGGCCGAATCCCTGGTGAGAGCCGCGCACCGGGTGTGCCCCTACTCGAACGCCACGCGCGGCAACATCGACGTGGCTCTCACCGTCAACGGCCGTCTCATCGAGGAGACCCCCGCCTGACCGGGTGGGGTCCCGACGGTCGTCCCGCGGCCGTCAGCGTCATCTTCGAGTCACTCACGGCGGGAGCCGATCTCGAGGCCGGCCGCGAGAACGAGCCCTCGGTGTCCCCCGCCCTGCCCACGCATCCTGCGGGCGCTCGGCGATCGTGGCATCCGGGCCACCTTCTTTGTGAGCTCAGCTGTTTCGGACGCTGAGCCGCTCGCGCTCACGATGCTCGAGAACGCCGCGCACGACGCGGCCCCGTTGCCCTACGACGGGCCCTCCGCGGTGCGCGACACAGCGTTTCTCCTCACCCGCGGGGCGAATGCGCTTCACGAAGCCCTGCAGGTGGCGATCGCGGACGGCCTCCGGAGCCACGACCACACGATCCTGAGCTTCACGCCCGGTCTGCTCGAGCGGCAGGATTCGCTCGCCGTGTTCGTCGAGACGCTCGAGCTGATCGAGGGCCTCCGCGACGCGGAGCGCATCTGAGCGACGATCGAAGAGGCCGAGGCCAAGAGCGCCAACGCGATCGTGGCCTTCCGCTCGGCCGTCCGAGCTGGGAAGGACGTGGACCGAGATTTGCGCGTACGGACCGCGGTGCGGGCCCAGCGCCGTGGCGGCGCCTAGGTCAACTTCTCGATCACGACCGAGGCGTTCACGCTTGTCTGGGTTCCGCCGGCAAGCGTCTGGAGCGTGACTGCGGCGGCCGACGAGTGGTTCATCACGGTGAGCACGTCGCCGGCACCGAGCACGAGGATGGCCTGCCCGGTGTTCTGCTGAGTCCCGGCGCCCGAGCCGTAGACCGTCCCGGTGGCCGGCGCTCCGTTCACGAACAGCCCGATCTGGTTCGGTTCGACGCCGGAGACCGAGAACGCGATCTTGTAGGTCCCGGAGGTCACGACGGTGATCGCGGCGTTGCCGGGCGCATGGGTGATGCCGGCGGTGAGCACCCCGTTGCTGCTGAACGACACGCCGGCCTCGATGGGCACCACCTGGGCTGCGGTGTTGTAGATGTAGGCGTACTCGGACAACCCGTTGGTGCCGGCCGGGCCCGCAGGCCCCGCCGGACCCGGAGGTCCATCAGCGCCGTCGGGACCGGCGGGTCCCGCCGGGCCCGTGGGTCCGGCCGGGCCGGTCGCCCCGTCTGCACCTGCGGTGCCCGGCAATCCCTGGAGTCCCGACAGTCCCTGAAGTCCCTGCAGCCCCTGGAGTCCGTCGAGCCCCGGCAGTCCCTGCAGCCCCTGGACTCCCGCCAGTCCCTGAAGTCCGTCCAGTCCCGGCACTCCCTGCAGCCCCTGGACTCCCGCCAGTCCCTGAAGCCCCTGAAGTCCCTGAAGTCCGTCGAGCCCCGGCACTCCCTGCAGCCCCTGGGCTCCCGCCAGTCCCTGCATTCCCGCCTGTCCCGCCAGTCCCTGGAGTCCTTGAAGTCCCTGCAGTCCCCGGGCTCCCTGCTGCCCCGCGGCTCCGGACGAGCCGGTACGCCCCCGTGCCCCGGTCTCTCCGGGAGCGCCCACCCTGCCGGTGGCGCCCCGTGGCCCCCTCGGGCCTCGCTGGCCCTTGCACGTCGGCACCTTGCGGATGCATGCGAATGCACGCGAACCGACCTTCCCGGTGAAGGCCACGGGTCCGCAGGGAGGGGGTGGACGCAGTGGGCACGCCGCGCTCGCGAACTCGGTGGATCCGAGTACGGCAACCACAGAGCAGCGCTAGGAGAGAGGCTCCTGCATGTCCGACTGAGCATCTACGTGACCTGCCTTTGAGACCCAGATGCCGACAGGGCGGTCCCTGGAGTCCCCATCGCGATTGGACCGGGGACGGAGGCAGATGTCCGCTCAGCTAAGGCTGAGGGGACATGTTACAGCCGTCACTTGACCTATCGGACACACAGGCGCCCGCCAAGAGGGCCGATCGGCCAGCCAACGGTGTAAGGCGTTTGCCCTACCCCGCCCCACTGCCCCTCTGCCCGTGGCCACCGCCCCGGGACGAGGACTTGAGCCGCAGCGGCAGCAGCGAGTCGGACAGTCGCCGCGGGCTGCCCTCGAGTGGGTTGCCGCAGCGCGGGCACGCCTTGCCCTTGAGTGCGTCGGTGGCACGGAGCCGAACGGTCAGGCGGCAGGTGGGACAGGCAAAGAAGGGCACGGCGTACTCCCCGGTGGCTGTTCCTTCAGTGTCCCGCACCGGTCAAACCGCGGTCGATCACAGCGCCGACCGCCTCGGTCAGATCGTCCCTCAATGCCGCGGGAAGCGTCGCGCCGGCGATGAGATATCGGCGCGCCATCCCGTACGGGAGGTCGAAGACCACGCGGACCGTTCGGTCCACGGCCATCCGAGTCCTCTTTCCGTAAAGGCGTCCCGCCAGGTCCACCACCGCGCGCTCCACCGGTCGGTTCAGCTCGTCCAGATCCTCCGCCACACGCCCAGCGGGAGTTGTACGGATCAGGTCCTCTCGCCTGAAGGAGACGAGCAGCCGCGCGTCCGCGGGATGCTCCTCGCAGAAGTCGAGGATCGACATCGCGGCGGCCAGCGCCGCCTCCCGTGCGTCGTCGCGTTCCAGCGCGACGAGAAACGACGCCTGCGAACGATGGACAGCGCGGATCCAGAGCCTGGCCACGAGCTCGTCCCGGGAGCCGAAGCGGTGGTAGATCGAGCCGGTCGGCGCGCCGCTGGCATGGGCTATCGCTTCGATGGTCGCGCGCGATGCATCCTCGAGCAGCAGATCGCGCGTCGCGTCGAGCATCGTGTCCGTGGGATGGAGCTGCGGGCGAGGCATGGGAGCGCGGCGGTTATAGAATGTAGTCTCTAGTACCGCATGAAGGCCGTCTACGACCGTATCGGGCGGGGTTACCCCGAGGTCCGGCGCCCGGACCCGCGTATCGCGGCGGCGATCCATACCGCGCTCGGTCCGGCGCGCACCGTCGTGAATGTCGGGGCGGGCTCCGGCTCGTACGAGCCCACGGACCGCTGGGTCCTGGCGGTGGAGCCATCCGAGGTCATGATCGGCCAGCGCGGGACGGAGGCCGCGCCGGCGGTGATCGCGACGGCCGAGGCGCTTCCGCTGGCCGACGCATCGGTTGATGCCGCCATGGCCACTCTCTCCCTCCACCACTGGTCGGACTGGCGTGCCGGACTCGCGGAGATGAGGCGCGTGGCCCGCCACCGCCTGGTCCTCTTCACGTGGGACCCGGCGGGCGCCGGGGTCTTCTGGCTCACGCGCGAGTACCTGCCCTGGCTTGCGGAGTGGGACGCGCACCCGGTTCCCGAGCATGGACGAACTGCGCTCAGAGCTCCCGGGAGCGACGGTCGAGCCGGTCCCGATCCCAGCCGACTGTGAGGACGGGTTCCTCGCCGCCTTCTGGGCACGACCCGAGGCCTATCTGGACCCCGCGGTCCAGCGCAGCAACTCGTTGATGGCGCTCACGCCCGACCGGGACCGACTGCACGATTCGCTCAACCGCCTGCGCGACGATCTACGGAGCGGCGCGTGGGACGCACGGCACGCTCACCTGCGGTCGGCCACCTCGATCGACGCCGGGTATCGGATCGTGACCGCGCCGGCTCGTGAAGCGCGACGGTCGCCCTAGCCTCTCGCCCGCTCCAGGAAGCCGACGATCGCGGCGGTGTCGAAGTGGAACATCTCCGCTCGGGCGAACCTGCCATCGCGGACCTCGTAGAGCCCGAGCACGGGGGCATCGAGCCGCTCTCCATTCGGAGCCACCGCCCGCTGCCGGTAGAGGACCACCACCTCATCATCGTCGGCTGCCACCACCCGGGCATCCATCCTCCGCTCGTGCTCGGTCGGCTGTAGGGGCCCCCACGTTCCGAGCCATGTCTCCTCCGGCGCTGTCTCGAGCTGCATGCGCAGCGCCTCCCGGCCGCGACTCGAACCTCCATATGGGAGCGAGGGCGCGTCGTGGAACTCCACCTCGTCGTGGTAGAGCCCGAAGAGCGTCTCCCGGTCGCGCTCCTCGACGGCACGGATGGCTTCCAACACGACCTCGACGTTGCTGGTCATCTCTCGCCTCCTGCAGAGGATGTAATAGAACGCCTACTCTAAAACATCTCTACGCGGGCCGCAACGCGATCAGGCTCTCGCCGCTGGCGACGATCGCGTCCTCGTTCGAGCGCGGAGTCCAGCCGAGCACGCCCTTCGCCTTCGCGTTGCTCGCCTCCTTGACCTTCCCGAGCTCCGGCACGATCTGCTTCACCGACGAGTCGAAGCGCGACACCAGGCGGACGAGCCAGTTGGGCAGCATGCGCGTCGGCACCTTCTTCGCGTCCTCCCCCATCCGCTCGCGCAGCACCGCGGCGATCTCGGAGACGGGCATGAACGCGCCGGCCACCGCCAGAAAGCGCTCGCCGGCGGCCCCGGGGTCCTTCATCGCGCGCACGTGGAGATCCGCGACGTCGCGGACGTCGACGATGCCGAAGCCCACACGCGGGATCCCCGGCAGCGCGCCGTCGAGCAGCCGCTTCACGAGCTGGATCGATGTCGAGAAGTCCTGCCCGAGCACCGGGCCGAAGACGCCCACGGGGTTCACCACGGCGAGCTCGAGGCCGGCGCCATCGCGCTCGATGAAGTCCCAGGCCGCGCGCTCGGCCAGCGTCTTCGACTTCGCGTAGGCGCTCACGCCCTCACCGTCCGGATTCGTCCAGTCCTCCTCGGTGAACGGCCTGCCGGGGGACGGATTGCCGTAGCCGATCGCGGCGAACGACGAGGTCGAGCACCACGCGCTTCGCCCCCGCGTCACGCGCGGCCGCGAGCACCCGAAGCGCACCCTCGCGGGCGGGCACGATCAGATCGTCCTCGTGCTTCGGCGGGCCGAGTGGGAACGGCGACGCCACGTGCAGCACGAAGTCGCATCCCGACACGGCCTCGCCCCAGCCGGCGTCGTCCATCAGGTCGGCCGTCGCGAACGAGAGCGCATCGGCGTTCTCGGCGCCGAGCAGCTCGCGCACCGCCGCCTCGCGATCGGGCGAGCGCACCGTCGTGCGCACGCGATACCCCGCTCGCAGCAGGTCGAGGATGCAGTGCGAGCCGATGAATCCGGACCCGCCGGTGACAAGGACGTTCTCTCCGCTCATGACCGGAGTTCTACTAGTCAGCCTCTGCTTCGCCGTCCTCTGACGATGCCCGAGAGGAGAAAGGGCTCTCCATCGTCCCGAGAGCGGCCTCGCCGCTGTAGTGCCCCACCGCATCGAACCACCGCTTGGCGTGCAGCCCCCGGCGGAGGTCGCAGTCCGCGAGGACCATGCCCTCCTGGTCGTAGAGCGGGCCGGCGATCACCTCCCCCGACGTGGGCTCGATGATCGCCGCCCCTCCGCGGCCGAACACCTCGTGATCCGGGAGCTCGACGGGAAAGTCCTCCGGGAACGCGGAGCGCGGGATGTACTGCGGGGCCGAGATGACGAACGCCCCCGACTCGATCGCGATGTGGCGCACGGTGGCGAGCCAGCCGTCGCTGTCGTCCGCGGTTGGAGCGATCCATATCTGCGGGCCTTGGCGGTAAACGGCCCAGCGCGCGAGCGGCATGCGGTTCTCCCAGCACACGAGCCCACCGATACGGCCGAGCGGGGTGTCCGCCACGCCGAGGTCGTCGCCCGCGCCGAAGGCGTGGAAGAGCCGCTCCTGGTGGGTCGGAACGAGCTTTCGGTGCTTCAGCTCGATACCGGCGGGACCGAGGAGGAGCAGCGTGTTGTAGAGCGAGCCGGGCCGCTCGCTCTCGCGCTCGTTGACGCCGATCGCGACGTGGATGTCGTGAGCCCGGCAGGCATCGACCAGACGGTCCACGAGCGGACCGGGCACGTCCACCGAGTTCTGCCACAGACGCTCCCACAGCTCGTCCGATCCCGAGAAGGCGGCCGCCTGGCGCGCCCACGCGTTCGAGGGATAGAGGGGAACGAACGTCTCCGGGAGCACCGCCAGCTGTGCCCCCTCGCGCGCGGCGTCACCGATCAGCGACACCGCCTTCTCGATGGAAGCCTCGCCGTCGAGAATGACCGGGGTGGCCTGTACTGCGGCGACACGAACCGTCTCGAAGCTCGGCCATGCCCCGCGACTCTAACCGCGAGGTACTTGGTCAGGCGGGGGCGGCCTGGCGCTCGCCGGAGTCGATCGTGCCCACGATCTCGGCGAGGACCGCCCCGGCGCGGTCGTTGTCGATCTGACAGGTGCCGGCCGCCTCGTGACCGCCGCCTCCGTGGGCGAGCATCAGCCCGCCGATGTCGAAGCGCGACGAGCGGTCGATGATCGAGCGGCCCACCGCGAACACGGTGTTCTGCCGGCGCAGGCCCCAGAGCACGTGCACGGAGACGGTGCACTCGGGATGCAGGGCGTAGACCATGAAGCGGTTGGTCGGATGAATGAGCTCCTCGTCGCGGAGGTCGAGCACCACGACCCGCCCGTGGACGGTGGAGCAACGCCGGATCTGCTCGGTCGCGGCGTCGGCGTGCTCTTGGTAGAGGGCCACGCGCTCGGCCACGTCCGGGTGCTCGAGGATCTCCTCCACGCTGCGCTCGAGGCAGAGGTCGATCAGCAGCATCATCAGCTCGTAGTTCGAGATGCGGAAGTCGCGAAAGCGGCCGAGCCCGGTGCGCGGATCCATCAGGAAGCTGAGCAGGATCCAGCCCTGGGGATCGAGGATCTCGCTCTCGTTGAACTTCGCCGCATCGGCCCGGTCGACCGCCTCCATCATCTCCGCGCTCACGCGCGGGAAACGCTGGGCGCCGCCGAAGTACTCGTACACCACGCGCGCGGCGGAGTCGGCGCTGGAGATCGCCACCCGGTTCTCGGCCTCCTCGGTCACGCGCTCGTCCTCCGAGCTGTGGTGATCGAAGGACAGCGCGACCTCCGGGCGATACGGAAGGTTGGTGGTCACGTCGTTGGCCGTCAGTTCGACCTTGCCGTCCTGCACGTCCTTGGGATGAACGAACAGGATGTCGTCAAGGATCCCGAGTTCCTTCATCAGGGCAGCGCATACGAGACCGTCGAAGTCGCTGCGGGTGACCAAGCGCGCGCCGGCGAGCGGCGAGACTGAATCAGTGGGCATGTGTCCAGCATCGGACGATCGTCCGGGCGACTTGACCGCCCGGTCGAGTTAGCGCGTCCGCAGACCCCAGCCGAACGGGTACAGCGGGTGGTACCTGCGGTCGCCCACGTTGATCGGCTCCTGGGCGACCGTCCTCGGCCAGGTCACCGGGAGCTTGCCGGTGAACGGCCGGCGGCCGAAGAGGGTGTCGGCCACTCCAGCGCCCTCGCTGCCCGGCAGCCACGCGGCCACCAGACCATCGATCTCGTTGAGCTGTGCGCGGTCGATGACGAGCGGACGGCCGGAGACCACGACCACCACGCACCGCGCGGCGGCGGCGCACACGCGGTCGACGGCCAGCCTGTCCGCGGGGGACAGCTGCATGTCCTTCACCGGGCGAGGCGTGCCCGCGTCACCCGGATCGCCCGACCACGACGGGCCGCCCACGTCGCCCCACCCCTCCGCGTACGGGGTCTCCCCCACGACCACGACCCCCACCGCGTCCTTCGGCACGGGCGCCGACGCGTCGGCGCTGTGGATCACCTTCCCGCCGCGCACGGCCGCGCGAATCCCGTCGAGGATCGTGGTGCCGGGGATCACGTTCGTCGAGCCGCCCTGCCAGGTGAGCGTCCAGCCGCCCGCCTGGTTCCCGATGTTGTCCGCGTTCGACCCGGCCACGTACACGTCGCTCCCGCGGCCGGAGCGGCAGCGTCCGGCCGCGGTTCTTGAGCAGGACCTGTGACTTGGCCACCGCGCGCCGCGCGAGCGCGCGGTGGGCGCGCGACCCGATGTGCCCGATCCGCTTCCGGTCGGTGAACGGATGCTCGAACAGTCCGAGCTCGAACTTCTTCCTGAGGATCCGGCGAACGGCGTCGTCGATGCGGCTCGTGGACACGCGACCGCCGTTCACCTCGTTGATCAGCGTGGTCTCGAAGCTCTGGTAGTGGCTCGGCTCCATGAACATGTCGATTCCGGCCTTGACCGCGGTGCGCACCTGAGTGGGCCAGTCTCCGGGGATCTGGTGGAGTGCCCTCCCAATCGCTGACCACGAAGCCGCGGAACCCGAGCCTTCCCCTTCAGCAGCCCGGAGATCAGCTCCCGGTTGGCGTGCATCCTGATCGGGTTGCCCACTCCGTCCTCGGTCCAGTCGACGCTGGAGTACGACGGCATCACGGTCCCCACGTCGTGCCGGCGCACCGCGGGCACGTACGGCGCGAGCGAGTTGCGCCAGAAGGCCCGGCGGCTGGTGACCGCGACCCCCTGATCGACGGTGTAGCCGCCCGGGTTGGTGCTGGTGCCGTAGTCGGCGTCACCGTCGCCCGCGTAGTGCTTGGCCGTCGCGAGCACACGGTCACGATCCGACAGGTGGCCGGGCGGTCCCTGGAAACCGTCGATCGCCGTCTCGAACCGCGTCACCAGCCGCGGGTCCTCTCCAAAGCTCTCGTACGTCCGCCCCCAGCGGTCGTCGAGCGCCACGCACACGCACGGCGCGAACGTCCACTGCGGACCGCTGGCGCGCGTCTCCTCGGCCACCACGTGGGCCGCCTTCCGCACCAGCTCCGGGTCACGCGTGGCACCGAGTCCGATGTTGTGGGGGAACACGGTGGCGCCGAGCATGTTGCCGTGGCCGTGCACCGAGTCGATCCCGTAGATGATCGGGATGTGCAGGCGCGTCCTGAGGGCGGCTCTCTGGAAGCGGTCCACCATGTTGGCCCACGCCCGCGGGGTGTTGGGGGTGGGCACGGAGCCGCCGCCGGACAGGACGCTGCCCGACCTTCCACGTCGTGATCGGAGTCGCGTCGTCGTAGATCGAGCCACGCTCCGCCTGGGCCATCTGCCCAACCTTCTCCTCGAGCGTCATGCGCGACAGGAGGTCGGCCACCCGGACGCGAACGGGCAGCTTGGCGTTCTCGTACGGCAGGGTCCTGCTCGCCGCTCCGGATCCGCCGGCGAGCACCCCCGATGCCACGACCACCGCCGCCACGGCGACGACGGTGGCGGAAGCGGTTCGGCCCATGGGCGCGAGTGTAGGTTGCGACCGTGGAGGTCGTGCTCGCGAACGGGCTCGAGATCGCCTACGAGCGCGTGGGTGTGGGGCCGCCGCTGGTGTTCGTGCACGGCGCCGCCGGGGACAGCCGGTTGTGGCAACCGCAGCTGAGTGCACTGGCCGACGAGTTCACCGTCGTCGCCTGGGACGAGCCGGGGGCGGGCCGCTCCTCGGATCTGCCCGCCGGCTTCGGCCTGGCGGACTACGCGGACTGCCTTGCCGCACTGATCGGGGGGCTGGAACTCGGCCCGGCGCACGTCGGCGGGCTGTCATGGGGCGGCACCGTCGTGCTGGAGCTCTACCGCCGCCACCCCGGACTGGTCGCCACTCTGATCCTGGCCGATACCTACGCCGGATGGAAGGGATCACTCCCTGAGGAGGAGGTCCGTGCGCGCGTCGCGGGAGTCCGTCGGATGCTGGAAGCGGGCGCGGAGGAGTTCGACCCCACCCTGCCCGGGCTGTTTGCCGGCGACCCGCCGGCCGAGTTCGTCCCGCTGCTCGACGAGATCGCCGCGGCTGTTCGCCCGGCGAGCCTCGGGACGGAGCTGCTCCTCATGGCCGAGATCGACCAGCGCGACCTGCTTCCCGACATCGCCGTGCCGGCCCTCCTGATCTGGGGCGAGCACGACGCGCGCTCGCCGCTCAGCGTCGCACACCAGTTCGAGCGCGCGATCCCCAACAACGAGCTGGTCCTGATACCGGACTGCGGCCACGTCAGCAACCTCGAGGAGCCCGGTCAGTTCAACGAGGCCGTACGAGAGTTCTGCCGCCGGCACCCGCCTGGGACGGCCTGAGGACCGGCCCTCAGCCCTCGGGCGGAAGCCCGTACCGCGCCACCAGACGCTCGTAGTTGAGCCGCATCAGCTCCAGCACCTCGCGCACGTCGGCCTCGTCCTCGATGCGGCGCGCCGCGGGCCCGGGCTTGCCGGGGAAGACCGGATGGTCCACCACGCGGCCCTGCTCCTTGAGCTCGAGCCCCACCTTCGCCGGGAAGGAGAAGTGCGCGGCGTGGTCTCCGTGCAGGTGCCCGATCTCGTGACCGCTCAGCTTGAACGCGAACTCGCCACGACTCCCCGGCCCCGCCTCCACGCCGGGCCAGGACGTCACGTCCTCGGTTATCCGGTCGCCGGCTGTCTGGGTCTGGGTCATCGCTTCTCCTCTGGTCGAATCCGACTGATGGACGAGCGCTACAAGTTCAAGTGAGCTTGAAGTCAAGCCCGGCCTGTGATTACGTGGGCCGGGTGGCGGAGCTGCTCACCATCGGGGAGGCGGCGCGGCGCAGCGGCGTGGCCGCCTCCGCCCTGCGCTTCTACGAGGAGCGCGGGCTGATCACCTCCGAGCGCGCGGGCTCCGGCCACCGGCGCTTTGCCCGGCCGGCGCTGCGGCGGATCGCCTTCATCGTCTTCGCTCAACGCATCGGGCTGACGCTCGAGGAGATCGGCGAAGAGCTCGACCGGCTGCCTCCGAACCGTGTTCCCGACGCGAGCGCGACTGGTCACGCCTGTCGAGCGGTTGGAGCGGTCGCATCGATCAGCGGATCGCCGAGCTCGAGCGCCTCAAGGCCGGCCTCACCGAGTGCATTGGCTGCGGCTGCCTCTCGCTCGATCGGTGCAAGCTCGCCAACCCCGACGACCGGGCCGCGAAGCTCGGCCCCGGCCCCCGCTACTGGATCGGCGACCGCCCGCTGAACCGCGGTTAGGCCTGGCGCTACGAGCATCCGCTGGAATAGGCTCCTCGCGCCCCGTGCCGGCGCCCAGTACACGAGCCAAGTTCCTCGCGGCGGCGGCCGTGTCGCTCGCCGTCGTGCTGCTCGCGCCGCTCGTCGCCCTCGCCGACTTCCCGTACCCGAAGCCGCCGCCCGGCACCGACCCGAGCGCGTTCGGGCGCTACGCCTTCCTGCCGCAGAAGGAACCGCCGGAGGTCCCGAACGACTTCAACGACGACTGGAAGCTGAGCTCGGGCAAGACCGGCGAGGCGGCGATCGACTCGAGCCCGCAGGAGCTGTTCGGCGTGCGCGGCGCCAGCGTGGACAGGGCGTGGCAGGTGACGACCGGGCGGCCCGACGTCCGCATCTCGGTGCTCGACTCCGGGATCCGCTGGCAGGACGCGCTCCCCGACCTGGTCAACAAGTTCTTCATCAACCGCGGCGAGCTGCCCCGCCCGAAGGGCTCGTGGACCTACGACAAGAACCGCGACGGCGTGTTCAACGTGCAGGACTATGCGGGCGACCCGCGCGCCACGGACCGCAACGGGAACGGGCTGCTCGACCCGCAGGACCTGATCAAGGCCTTCTCCGACGGGCGCGACGACGACCACAACGGATACGTGGACGACATCTCCGGCTGGGACTTCGCCGAGGACGACAACGACCCGGCCGACCTCGTGCGCTACGGCCACGGGACCGGCGAGTCCGAGGACTCGGGCGCCGAGGCGAACAACGGCATGGGCGGCGTCGGGAGCTGCCCGAACTGCATGCTCATCGAGGAGCGGGTGGGCGACAGCTTCGTGGCGGACGTGAACCACTTCGCGCCGGCGGTGGCCTACGCGGTGGACAACGGCGCGTCGGTGGTGCAGGAGGCCCTCGGCACGGTGAACAACTCGAGCTTCGCGCGCGAGGCCGTGCAGTACGCATACCGGCACAACGTGGCCGTGATCGCCTCGGCGGCCGACGAGGAGGCGAAGCACCACAACTACCCGTCGAACTATCCCGACACGATCGTCGTCAACTCGGTGACGAAGTTCGACTCGGGCGAAGCGCCGCACTCCTACCTGTTCCTGAACGGGTGCACGAACTACGGCGGGCACATGGCGGTCGCGATCCCCTCCTCCTCGTGCTCATCGGAGGCCACCGGGAAGGCGGCCGGGATGGCGGGACTGCTCTACTCGGCCGCCCGCAACGCCGGGCGAACGCTCACCGCCAACGAGGTCCGCCAGCTGTTCACCATGAAGGCCGACGACATCGACTTCCTGACGGCGAAGCCGCCGGCGCCGGCGGCGAACTTCGCCACCAGCCAGTCGGTCGCGAGCAGGCGCTTCCCCTCGATCCCCGGCTACGACGAGTACTTCGGCTACGGGCGGGCGAACGCGGACCGCATGGTGCGCGCGGTGGCCGGCGGGAACATCCCGCCCGAGGCCGAGATCACCGACCCGGACTGGTACACGATCGTCTCCCCGGCCGACGGCCGGCTCGTGGTGCGGGGCCGGGTGGACGCCCGCCGTGCACGCTCCTACGGCTACGAGGTGTCGGTCGGGCGAGGGACCATCAGGGACCCGGGCGCACCGGGCTTCGGAGCGCCGAACGAGTCCCCGCTCGAGTCCGAGATGCACCCGGTGTGCTCGAGCCGCGGGCTCCACAGGGCACGCCATGGAGTGCTCTGCTCGGTCTCGATGGCCCGCCTGCGCGCGGCGCTCGGGAACCCGCCCACGAGCGGGCCGCTCGACATCCCGGCCGGCAACGGTGACCCGGACCGGTTCTCGTTCGTGATCCGCGTCCGGGTGCGCGACGACCACAACCGCATCGGCGAGGACCGCCGCAGCGCCTTCCTGCACCAGGACGCCGACGCCCTGCCCGGCTTCCCGCGCCGCCTTCCCTCGGACGGCGAGACCTCGCCGCGGCTGGCGGACCTGAACGGCGACGGCGTGGACGACGTCCTGCTCGGCACGAGCGACGGGATCGTGCACGCCTACCGCGGCGGCGCGCGCTTCGGCCGCTCGGAGCTGCCCGGCTGGCCGGTGTACACCTCCCTGTTGCCGTCCCATCGCGGCGCCCCGGCGAACCGCGCCGGCCTCCTGCGGGGGCGGCACGCCGCCCTGTCCCGCTCGGTGGCGGCCGGGGACATCGACGGCGACGGGCGGCCCGAGGTGGTGGTGAGCGACGCGTCCGGCTACGTGTTCGCGTTCGACCGCCGCGGCCGCGTGCTGCCGGGCTTCCCGGTCCGCACGACGGCGAGCTTCTCGGCGCCGCTCTCGAAGACGCAGGACAACCGCACGGACCGCGGCTTCCTCGCCGGCCCGACGCTCGCGAACCTGGACGGCAGGCCGGGCCTGGAGATCGTGGACGGCGGGATGGACCGCCACCTCTATGCGTGGACCCACGACGGACGGCCGCTGCGCGGCTTCCCGGTGCAGCTCGTGGATCCCACCAAGGTCCAGTCGATCGACCCGGTCACGCACGCGGTCACCTTCAAGCCCGATGCCGCCCAGCTCCAGGGCACGAAGATCATCGACACGGCCTCGATCGGGGACGTCGACGGCGACGGGCGCGACGACATCGTGGTGGGCACGAACGAGGAGTATCGCGAGCCCCTGAATGCCACCGCCGGCACGTTCACCGTGCTCGGCAGCATCGCGGGCGCCTGCAACTCGCGGCTGTACGCGGTCCGCTCGAGCGGCGCCGCCGCCCCGGGCTCGCCCTTCCTGCCCGGCTTCCCGGCCAAGATCGGCCAGCTCGGCTGCGAGATCCTGCCGGTGGTGGGCGATGGGGTGGGCGGACAGCCGGCGCTGGCCGATCTCGACGGCGACGGCAGGCCGGAGATCGGGGTGCTCGGAACGACCGGGCCGGGCTACCTCCTGCGTGGCGACGGCTCCTCGTTCCTCGGGAACGGCGCGGACGGCAAGCCGCGGGTGCTCGACGCGGGACTCGGCGCAGGCTCCGACTCGCGCGATCAGCCGAGCGTGCTGTCGCTTGGCGGCGGGGCATTCGGGCGCCTGACCGGCGGCAAGCCGAACTTCATCGCAGCCGCGGGCGGGATCGGGCGACAGCTCGACATTCAGCTTTCCGAAGACCAGACCGTGTCGGACGACCAGCTGTCGGCATTCGACTCGGCCACCGGCCTGCAGTTGCCCGCCTTCCCGCGCCGGATGGCCGACCTGTCATTCCTCAACGCCCCCGCGGTGGCCGACGTGGACGGTGACGGCCGCCAGGAGGCGCTCCAGGGCACGGCGGTGTACGACCTCCATGCGATCTCCGCCACCGGCGCGGAGGCGGCGGGATTCCCGCGCATGACCGGGGGCTGGATGGTCACGACGCCCGCCGTCGGGGACGTGGACGGCGACGGCCGGCTCGAGGTGGTGGCCGTGACCCGCGAGGGCTATCTGCTCGCCTGGAACCTGTCCGCCCGGGCGTCCGCCGCGCGCGACTGGCCCGAGGTCGGGCACGACGCGCGCAACACGGCCAATCTCACAGGTCGACGATGACCTCGAACCCGCCGTAGACCATCCGCCCGTAGTCGGCGATGTCGCCCGCCGGATCCATCATCGCCTTCATCCGCTCGTCGCTCATCACCTTTTCGTTGACCTCGTCGCGATGCTGGCGTGACTCGTAGGTGATCCAGGCGAAGACCACCGTCTCGTTGTCCTCGAGCTTGACGCTGCGGGGAAACGAGGTCACCTCGCCCACCTTCACGTCGTCGGCCAGGCACTCCTTGTAGTCGAGCGCTCCGTACTCCATCCAGAGCTCACCCGCCTTGGTCGCGACCTCGCGATACCTGTCGACGTTCGCCTTGGGGAGCGGCATGACGAATCCGTCCACGTAACCGGCCATCTGGAGCCTCCTTCGTAGGGGTGTGAGCAGTAGTGCAGCAGACCGCGCTGCTCAGGGACCTAGGTCCGGTTGGCCACCGGGACCTCGACGCCGGGCTTCCGGCCCGACGAGGATCGCCCCCTCGCCGGTCGCGTAGGCCTCCTCGCCGTGGTGCACGATGTCCATCCCCAGCGCCTCCTCGCGCTCCGTGGCGCGCAGCGGCATGACCAGCGCGATGGCCCGCAGCAGCACGAACGTGACGGTGAAGGCGTACGTCGGAGCGGCGAGGACCGCCAGGACCTGCCACCCGAGCTGGCCGGCGTCGCCGTAGAGAGGCCGTCCGACACTCCGTTCCACGCGACCTGGGCGAAGAAGCCGGTGAAGAGAATGCCGGTCAAGCCCCGCGACCCCGTGCGCGGCGAGCACATCGAGCGTCTCGTCGACCTTCGTCCGCGGCCGCCACACGAGCACCGCGTAGCTCGGCACCGCACCGAAGGCGCCGAGCGCCATCGCCCATCCCGGGCTGATGAAGCCGCCCGCGGGCGTGATCAGCACGCAGCCCACGATCATCGCCGTGGCCGCGCCGATCGCCGTGACCTGCCGGTCGCGGAACGCGTCCAGCAGGAACCAGACGACGAGCGTGGATGCCGGGCACAGCAGCGTGTTCGTGAACGCGAGCACACTCGAGTTCCCCGTGGAGAACCCGCTGCCGCCGTTGAAGCCGAACCAGCCGAACCACAGCAGTCCCGCGCCCAGCAGCACATAGACCGCGTTGTGGGGCAGGAGCGCCTGCCGACCGTAGTCCTTCCGTGCCCCGACGACGAGCGCCGCGGCCAGGGCCGAGAACCCGGATCCCATCTCCACCGGCACGCCGCCGGCGAAGTCGAGTGTCCCGTTCTCCAGGAGCCAGCCGGGCCCGAAGGCCCAGTGCGCCAGCACCGCATAGACGAGCACCGACCACAGCGCGGCGAACACGAGGAAAGCGGAAAAGCGCATCCGCTCCACGACGGCGCCCGACACGAGCGCGACCGTGATGATGCAGAAGGTCGCCTGGAAGGCCATGAAGAGGAGGTGCGGGATCGTCGAGCCCGTCGCGCGGCTCGAAGGTCACGTCATGCAGGAACGCGTAGCCAAAGCCGCCGATGAACCCGTTGCCCTCGTCGAAGGCGAAGGAGTAGCCCGACGAGCGCCCAGGTGACGGTGGCCACGGCGATCGCGGCCACGCACATCATGTAGGTGTTGAGCGTGTTCTTCGACCGGACGAGTCCCCCGTAGAAGAGACCGAGCGCGGGGGTCATCAACAGGACGAGCGCGGTCGCGGCGAGCATCCACGCCGTGTCACCACTGTCCACGGCAGCCGCGATCGGCTCACTCATCAGCGCCCACCGGCGTCACGGCGCCGTGGTCGGTCTCCCCGTTGCGGATGCGGATCACCCGGTCCAGAGGAACGACGAAGATCTTGCCGTCGCCGACCTCACCGGTCTGCCCGCCCCTGCACAGGGCCTCGATCGTCGGCTCGACGAACGTCTCGGATACGGCGATCTCGAAGCGGACCTTGTCGGCGAGACCCATCTTCACCGTGGTTCCGCGGTAGGTCTCGACCCGGTCGAGCTCGCCACCGTGCCCCTGCACGCGGCTGATCGACAACCCGCGCACCTCCGCGCGGTACAGCGCCTCGAGCACATCGTTCGCCTTCTCAGGACGGACGATCGCGATCACGAGCTTCACAGCGCGTCCCCTCTTCCTCCCCACGAGTCGCGCGAAGCTAGCTGAGCAACCGGACAGCGCCGGTCGGCTACGGGTTCAGCTCGGCGATTCGGTCGGCGGCCTGATCGCGCAGCCGGATGAACTCCGCGAGCGAGCACCGTCACGGGCCCGCCCTCCCCCGCCACGGTCACGCGCGCCGAGCCGGATGCGTTCTCGAGCGACCGGCCGCCGGCGCTCCAGCGCGCGCCGAGGAGGGAACCGATGGTGGGCAGGATGTCCTCGGTCGTGGCGGCGGAGTCCACGATCCTCCCGCGTCGCTGCCCGGGAGCCTTGATCAGCAACGGCACGCCGGCGATCTCCCCGATGTTCTTCGCGTCGACGTTGCGTCGCGAGTCGCCCGCCTGGAAGGCCACCCCGTGGTCGGCCGTGACCACGACCAGCGCGCGGTCGAAGAGCCCGATCCGCTTCAGGCGTCCGACGAGCTCGCCGACGAGCCTGTCCACCAGGCCGAGCTGCAGCAGATAGCGCCGCAGCCCCTCCCGAACCGGCCCGGGGTCCTCGGTCCACTGCTCGGCGCTCAGGCCGGGCAGGCCGGTCTCCGTCGTGTACCGGCGAGTCGGGGTGTACTGGTAGGGGGCGTGCGGCAGGTCGGAATGGTGCAGGCTCAGCGTTCGGCCCGGCTCGATCCGCTCGACGAACTCGCGAAAGATCTCCGGGCGCCTCTCCACCGTCTCCGCGGGCACGCCGATGTAGTCGGACGAGTCGCCGGGTGAGAGCCGGCGGCGCATGATCGACGCCATGCTCCCGACGAGCCGTCCCGCCCGTGCGGGCCACGCTTCCCGCGTCTGGCCGCACAGCTCGTCGGCGCAGAGATGAGTGATCGTCTCCTTCACGTTGAAGTCGAACTGGCCGCCGAGGCGATCGAACAGGCTGCCCGGGTGGTCGGCGCGGATCGGGAGCAGGCCCTCCCCGCGAAGCCGGCCGGTCATGATCGCCGGGACGGCTCTGGTGGTCTGGTCCGCCACGGTGGTCGCGTTGCGGTACCAGGTCGATTCCTTCGCCGAGCGCGGCGAAATTGGGCCAGCGCGTGCGCGTCGATCCTTCGCCGCCGGTCGATGAGCGAGGCGGACGAGAGCTCGTCGAAGATCACGAACACCACCGGCGCGGGCGCGCGGGACGGTTCCCCGCTCGACGTCAGGGCCGGCGCCGGGCCATGCCAGCTCCGAGGCAGGCGAGAAGCCGAGGAACCACACCAGCAGCAGGACGGGGACCGGCGACAGAACGCTCAGGACCGTCGGGACGAGCGGGCCTCGGTCGTAGGCGAACGCGACTCCCGCTCCGAACGCGAGGGCGAGGCACGACTCGAGGACCGGGACCAGGGCGCCCTTCAGCACCTGAAACGCGAACGCGGCGACGAGCAGGCCGACGAACACGAGGTGCAGGTACCTGCGCGGGCTGGGCCGCGGGAGCACCGCTTCGATCGCGACCATCAACGCCGGCGGCACGAGAACCAGGCCGAGCGTGACGAGCACGAGATCGGGCCAGGCGTTGCCGCGCGCCACCAGGAACGCGGCGCTGTCGGCCAGAACCTGCAGGACCGGCTGCGCGACGGCGAACGCCCAGAGGACAGCGAGATGAGCCCACGCGCGGACCGACGCGCCGAGGCTCACTCCGGCCCGGGCACGAGCTTGGGTGCCTCGCCCGGTGGCAGGGCCCGGTAGTCCGACCAACTCGCCGAGTCGAGGATGAAATGCAGGGCGATGATGTCCAGGGAGACCCACTCCGCCCAGAACAGCGTGAACCAGTCGGTGAATATCAAGAGCGCTATCGCGAGTGCGACCCCTCCGACGAGTCCGACCTTCAGCGGCGTCGACTTGTTGGTCGAGAAGAACATCATGACCACGACGTTCCCCCCGAAGAACACGGCTGCGCAGACGAAATGCAGGGTCGACGACGCTCCGTCGTGGTCGAACACCATCACTCCCAAGAGCGCCGCGCCGAGCACGATGTTGTAGACGTGCGCGTGCCTCACGATGCCGTTGACGAAGAACAGCATCGCGCCGACGGTCAGGGGAACGTAGAACGCCTGCGGCGTGCTCACATCGTGGTAGGCGCTGATGCTGTCCCGGACCCGGTCCGGGCCGGTGTCCACCAGGATCAGCAGCAGCGGAGTGAGCACGAGCAGGGCCCCCAGGACCCGCTCGAGTTCGGCGAACCGCTGCAGCTCGCCCGACACGTTCTTGACCCCGCTGATGGCCGATGATGTGACTTCCTGCACATCCACGCCGCGCCTCACCCACTCCCCTTGGGGTCGCCAGTGTCTCAAGCGCGCGGAGGTCGCGTCACAGGAGTGGCGGGGAGTAGCTTTCGACCATGCCCGCTGCGTGGCCACCTCTCAGCTACGGCGCGTGGAGCGCGACCTGCGACACGCTCCACGCGCACACCCAGCTTCTGGGAAAGCTCGCGGTGGCGCTCGCGCCGCCCGAGCCGCAGCTTCAGCACGCCGCACTCCGGCTGAGCGCGCGCGGTTGGGAGACGCACGCGCTGCCGGCACCCGACGGTTCCGGCACGGTCGTCGCGGCGCTTGACCTGCACACGCACGAGGCCCTGGTCGAGCACAGCGCCGGTCATGAGACGCGGATCGCGCTCACACCCAACCGCCCCGTGGCGGAGGTGACCCGCGACGTGCTCCAGGCGGTGGGTGGGGGGGTCGAGATCAATCCCACTCCCCAGGAGGTGCCGTGGGAGGTCCCGCTCGACGAGGACTACGAGCATGCGACCTACGACCCCGAGCCGGTGGCGACCTACTTCGACGCCGCCACACGCGCGGCGCTCGTCCTCGCGGAATTCCGGGCCCCGTTTCGGGGCCGCTCCACGCCGGTCAACGCCTGGTGGGGGACCTTCGACATCGCGGTCAGCCTCTTCTCGGGGCGGCCGGCCGATCCCCCGTCCGATGACTTCATCATGCGCAACGGAGGCGACGCTCAACAGGTTGAGATCGGGTGGTGGCCGGGGGATCCGAACCACGAGGGAGCGGCGTTCTTCGCCTTCGCACATCCGGCACCGGACGGCTTTGCCGACGCGCGCCTCAGCCCCGCCGCGGCGCGTTGGGACGCGCACCTCGGCGAGTACGTGCTCGTTTGGGAGGACATCCGCGACAGCCCCGATCCGCATGCCCTCGCGTTGGAGTTCGCCCGATCGGCATTCCGCCACGCCTGTGAGGTGTGCGAGTGGGACCCGGCGCTCGCGGCCACCGCAGATGGTGTTCCGCCTCCGATCAGGTGACGTCGAAGAGGTGCGATGAAGGCCCGGCTGGTCGGTATCAACCATGTTGCGCTCGAGGTCGGCGATGTGGACGAGGCGCTTGCCTGGTACGGGCAGATCTTCAGCTTCGAGCTGCGCGGGCGCGCCGGGAGCATGGCGTTCATCGAGATGGGCGACCAGTTCCTGGCGCTCAGCGCTCCGCGCGAGCAGCCGCGTGATGAGGACCGGCATTTCGGCCTCGTGGTGGACGACAGGGAGGCCGTGCGCGAGGCGCTGAAGCTGGCCGAAGCGGTGATCGTGCCGACCCGCGGCTTGCGCTTCCTGGATCCGTGGGGCAACAGCGTCGAGGTCGTGCAGTACGACCAGGTTCAGTTCTCGAAGACCGGCGCGGTGCTCAGCGGGATGGGGTTGGCACGCTCGGCAAGACCGAGGCGGCCCTCGCCGAGCTGCGGGAGAAGGGCCTGGGCGGCTAGCGCGTGCTCGAGTTGGCCACCAGCTGCTGGCCCCCGTCGATGTCGTACGTCGCCCCGGTCAGAGCGGTATTGGTCATGAGGTGCACGGCCAGCGCGGCCACATCGGCCGGTCCAACGACCCGTCCGATCGGAAGTCCCTCAGTTGTTCGCGGCGCTGATCCAGCGCATCGCCGAGCAGCGAGGCCGACAGCGGCGTGTCGACGAAGCCGGCGGCGATCAAGTTGATTCGAACCGGGCGATCTCGAGCGCGAGGCTGGCCGTGAGAGCCGGCAGTGCGGCGGTCATCGCCGAGCTGAGCCCGACACCGACGGCCGGGTTGCGTGCCCCGGTGCCGCCCATGAACACGAGCGCGCCTCCGGACGCACCCTGCCGGCGGCGTACCGGGCGACGCCGACCATCAGCATCGGATGCTCCTGAAGCGCGCGGCGTCCCTCGTCGAAGTCCATCTCCGCCAACGGCGCGTAGTAGGGGCCACCGGCGGTGACCATCACGTGGTCGATGGGCCCCTCGACGTGTGCGAAGAAATCCTCCAGGGCACCCGAATCGTTGGCATCGAACGTCGCGGTGCTCAGCGCGCCGAGTTCGCCGGCCGCGTTGCGGAGCCGCTCGGGATTGCGGCCGGTGAGCACCACGTTGGCTCCTTCGGCGCGTGCCTGCCTTGCGGTCTCCAGCCCGATCCCGGCGCTGCCGCCGATCACCACCAGAGTTTGTCCTTCCATCACGCATTATCCGAACGTGAAGACGTACGCGCGGATCCCGGCGTCGAGGAACGTCGATCTCGACCGTGTGCTCCGCGACCGGGCCGCTCTGCCGGATCAGCTGATGGAGGCGCGGCCCGGTGACGATTCCCTAGCCGTGCTCATCGATGTCGAGCCCGTGGGCTGTTCCCGGCGGCTCGCCGTCGAGGAGCACGCGAAAGCGCACCGGCTTGTCATCCGGCGGCGGCGCCATGACCAGATGGAGGTCGCGGGCGTGGAAACGATGCGTGATCCGGCCACCCGGTGCGTTCAACACTGCGGCCTGGGCTCCAACCGTCCAATCGCCGGCGAGCCCCCAGCGGTTGAGGTGAAGGACATCCGGCACCGCGTATTCCCGAGGCCGATCCCGCGAGGCGCCACCAGGCGATGCGAAGTTCTCGGCGCGCTCGTAGCCGATGTAGGTCTCGGGAGATCTGAGGTCCTCCCAATCGGCGTGAGCCTCGATCCCCTGCGCGTCGACCGCGGCCGGCTCCCGGCTGACCGCCGTGGCTCCGGCGTCCGCGAGCAGAAGCTGAATGACGATCTCCGAGTACTCGTACTCGCCCTCCCCGAATCGGTGGTGGCGAATCCGTCCGTCCGCGTCAGCGAAGTAGAGGGCGGGCCAGTACCGGTTCCCGAACGCGCGCCAGATCGCGTAGTCGCTGTCCACCGCGATCGGATAGTCGATGTCCATCTCCTCCGCCGCGCGGCGAACGTTCTCGACGCTCTGCTCGACCTCGAACTCCGGTGTGTGGACGCCGAGGACGACGAGCCCGTCGCCGCGGTACCTCTCGAACCAGGCGCGGACGTAGGGGAGGCGTCCGTATCCAGTTGATGCACGTGAAGGTCCAGAACTCGACGAGCACGGGCCTCCCCCGCAGGGACTCCGTCGTCAACGGCTCCGAGTTGAGCCATTCGGTCGCGCCTCTCCAGCGACGGGAGCTCGGCCCTCGACCGGCAGTGCGAGTGTCGTTGGCGCGCCCATGCCGGCCCACCGTCGCGCGCGGCGCCGGGGGTCGCGCCCGTGAGATCCCTGGTCGGGTACCCTGGTCGAGTCCGGGATGGCCACAACCTTGTGGTGACCTGCGAAAGCCGACTTTAGCATGTGCAGTTGGCCATGAGTACGCCGCTCTCCCGGATCCGGGCGGCGCACGAGCTTGCGGGGGCGGGCCCGGGAGTGCGCGCTGCTGGACGGGTTGATCGCGGCGATCCGCCGGGGCGAGAGCCGGTCGCTGGTGCTGCGGGGCGAGGCCGGGATCGGGAAGACGGCGCTGCTGCGAGTACCTGATCGAGTCGGCGTCGGACCTGACCGTCGCGCGGGCGGTGGGCGTCGAGTCCGAGATGGAGCTGGCCTTCGCGAGCCTGCATCAGCTGTGCGCGCCGATGCTCGATCGGCGTGGATCGGCTTCCGGCTCCGCAGCGCCAGGCGCTCGAGATCGTGTTCGGCCTGAGCGCCGGCGCCGCCCCGGATCGGTTCCTCGTCGGGTTGGCGGTGCTGAGCCTGTTCTCGGAGGTGGCCGAGGAGCGTCCGCTGCTGTGCGTCGTCGATGACGCGCAGTGGCTCGATCAGGCGTCGGCGCTGACGCTGGCCTTCGTGGCGCGGCGGCTGCTGGCCGAGCCGGTCGGGATCGTGTTCGCCGCGCGCGAACCGGGCGAGGAGCTTCGGCACCTGCCCGAGCTGGAGGTGCAGGGCCTGCGCGACGGCGACGCGCGGGCGCTGCTGGGCTCGGCGGTGCGCTTCATGCTGGACGAGCGGGTGCGCGACCGGATCATCGCGGAGACGCGGGGCAACCCGCTCGCGCTGCTCGAGCTGCCGCGCGGGTTGACGGCGACGGAGCTGGCGGGCGGGTTCGGGTTGCTGGGGGCGCAGGCGCTGTCGGGACGGATCGAGGAGAGCTACGTCCGCCGGCTCGAGGCGCTCCCCGAGGACGCGCGGCGTCTGCTGCTGGTCGCCGCGGCCGAGCCGATCGGCGATCCGCTGCTGCTCTGGCGCGCGGCCGAGCGTCTCGGGATCGAGCCGGCTGCCGCGGATCGCGCGGAGGCGGACGGGCTGCTGGCGATCGGCGAGCGCGTGACGTTCCGTCATCCGCTGGTGCGCTCGGCGGTGTACCGGTCGGCGGCCGCCGAGGAACGCCGCGCGGTCCACCTGGCGCTGGCGGAGGCGACCGATCGGGAGGTCGATCCGGACCGTCGCGCGTGGCATCTGGCCGCGGCGGCGGCGGGACCCGACGAGGAGGTCGCGCTCGGAGCTCGAGCGCTCGGCCGGGCGGGCGCAGGCGCGCGGCGGCCTCGCCGCGGCGGCCGCGTTCCTGCAGCGCGCGCGTCGCGCTGACCGGCGACCCGGCGCGGCGAGCCGACCGGGCGCTCGCCGCCGCCGAGGCCAGCCTGCGAGCGGGCGCGTTCGACGTGGCCCGCGGGCTGCTGGCGGCGGCCGAGGTCGGGCCGCTGGACGAGCTCCAGCGCGCCCGCCTGGACCTGCTGCGCGCCGAGGCCGCGTACTCCGAGAGCCGCGGCAGCGACGCTCCGGCGCTGCTCCTTCGAGCCGCGAAGACGCTCGAGCCGCTCGATCCGCAGCTCGCGCGCGAGACGTATCTCGACGCGTGGAGCTCGGCGCTGTTCGCCGGGCGGCTTGCGAGCACCGGCGAGCCTGCACGAGGTCTCGCGCGAGGCTCGGGCGGCCCGGCGGCCGGCCGAGCGTCCGCGTCCGTCCGATCTGCTGCTGGACGGGTTCTCGCTGGCGTTCACCGAGGGCCGCTCCGCGGCGGCGCCGGTGCTCGAGCAGGCCGCGACCGGCTTTGCGGGCGAGCGACGTCTCGATCGAGGAGGTCCTTCGCTGGGGGTGGCTCGCGACCGCGGCCGCCGTGATGGTGTGGGACTACGAGACCTGCCTCGCGGTCGCCACGCGCGGGGTCGAGCTCGCGCGCGAGGCCGGCGCGCTGACCGTGCTCGCGGTCAGCGTCAACGTGATGGCGCAGGCCGTGGCGCTGGGCGGAGAGTTCGGCAGGGCGGCGCTGCTGGTCGCCGAGGCCGACAGCGTCACCGAGGCCACGGGCGCCCAGGTCGCGCCGTACGGCGCCCTCGTGCTCGCCGGCTTTCAGGGCCGCGAGGCCGACGCGTCCGGGCTGATCGACGCCACGATCGAGGAGTCCACGGCCGGCGGCCAGGGAACCGCGGTCCAATACGCGCGCTGGGCGCGCTCGGTGCTCCTCAACGGTCTCGGCCGCTATCGAGGAGGCGATGGCTGCCGCGCAGGAGGCGAGCGACGACACGCCGGAGCTGTTCGTCTCCGTCTGGGCGGCGATCGAGCTGCTCGAAGCCGCGACCAGGAGCGACGAGCCGGAGCTGGCGCGCGACGGCTCTCGAGCGCATCGCTCGCGGCCACGGCCG
This sequence comes from uncultured Thermoleophilaceae bacterium, assembly GCA_963752455.1. Taxonomy (GTDB): domain Bacteria; phylum Actinomycetota; class Thermoleophilia; order Solirubrobacterales; family Thermoleophilaceae; genus JACVRW01. Next base: position 39,954 of record CAVVYE010000021.1, on the reverse strand, counting down.
TCGCGCCCACCGACTGGGCGCTCGGGCATCGCGGCCCGTTCCCGTGCGCTGCTGAGCGAGGGCGAGGCCGCCGAGCGGCCTGTACCGCGAGGCGATCGAGCGGCTGGGCCGCACGCGGCTGCGCCCCGAGCTCGCCCGCGCTCACCTGCTCTACGGCGAGTGGCTGCGCCGCGAGAATCGCCGCGTCGACGCGCGCGCGCAGCTCCGCGCGGCGCACGACCTGTTCACGGCGATCGGCATGGAGGCGTTCGCCGAGCGCGCCGCGTCGCGAGCTGCAGGCCACGGGCGAGAAGGTGCGCAAGCGGCCGGCCGAGACGCGCGACGAGCTGACCGCGCAGGAGCGGCAGATCGCCCAGCTGGCCCGCGACGGGCTGTCGAACCCGGAGATCGGCGCGCGGCTCTTCCTCAGCCCGCGCACCGTGGAGTGGCACCTGCGCAAGGTGTTCGCCAAGCTCGGGATCCGCTCCCGCCGGGAGCTGGCGGACGCGCTGCCCAGCTCCGACTCCGAGCTGGTCCCGGCCTGAGCTCAGGCGTCGGGGAGCGCCTCGACCACGCGCCGCCCGAGGCGACCGCTCGAGGTCGCTGTCGGTGTTCAGCCCGAGCGCCTCGAGCCGGGCGCACTGCGCCTGCTGCGCGGGACGCCCGAACAGCTCGAAGAAGTCGGCCAGGGCGGGCGGAAGCTCGCTGTCGGCGGGCAGCGTCACCTGGTCGACGTAGGACTTCGTGCGCGCGATCGCGTCGTGGTCGAAGCGCGCGAGTCGTGAGGCGATCGCCTCGACCTCGTCGTCGAGCTGGTCGTCGGCGATCACCCGGTTGACGTACCCGTACTGCTCCGCGCGCGGTCCGTCGAGATCGTCGGCGACGAGCAGGATCTCGAGCGCCCGGCCGCGACCGACCAGGCGGGCGAGCCGGGCCATCGGACCGCCCCCGGGGACCACGCCGTGCCGACCTCGAACTGGCCGAGCAGCGTGTTCTCGCGCGAGGCGAACCGCAGGTCGCAGGCGAGCACGAACTCGCTTCCGGCGCCGCGGGCGCGTCCGCGGATCGAGGCGATGCTGACCACCGGCGCACGGGACAGGCGGACGAGGAGATCGAGCCACGCGTGCATTCCGGTCGGACCGACTCCCAGCGCCGCGGTCCTGCCCGGGTCGTGCTCCATGTCGTAGTGGGCCAGGTAGAAATCGGGGTTGGCGCTGTCGAAGACGACGACGTTGAGGTCCGGGTCCTGCTCGATCAGGCCGACGAGCTCGGCGAGCTCCGCGACGGTCGTCGCCGTGATCGTGTTGATCGGAGGGTGGTCGAAGGTCACCCGGCAGTAGCCGGGGCTGCGACGGTCGACGCTGAAGTGCGTCCAGGACCGGGACCACGCGTCCGAACCCCGGCCGTTGTTGGAAGGGCTGGCGTCGATGGTGCTCATGCGCGAGCTCGCGGCACGACGACGTGCTTGACCTCCGCCATGTAGCGGTCCGGCGGCCGCGGAGGCCTCCTCCGGGTCGCTTCCGCCCTGGCGGGCGTCCATGTACGCCGCGTACCAGTCCCACCAGTCGTGCGGTGGGGCGACCGCCTCGAACGCGCCGTGACGCTCGGCCGTCTCGTGCAGCAGATCTGCCAGCGCGGCGACGTCCATGTCAGTCCTCCCACTCCCGGCCCGGGAGCCGCGTCGTGATCTCCTGGAGCAGCCAGCCGTTGCCGTCCGGGTCGCTGAACGACGCGTAGCGCTGAAGTACGAGCGCGCGCTTCGGTCGAGCTCGAAGCCCGGGGGCCGGCTCGTCGTACACCTCGCTGACGTCGACGCCGCGGCTGATGAGATCGTCCCGGGCGGCGTCGATGTCGTCGACCACGAGCATCAGCCTGTCGGCGGACCCCGGCTCAGCCGTCGTGACGCCCTTGCCGAACTGGATCGAGCACTCGCGAGTGGGGCGGCGTGAACTGCACCACCCGGATGTCGTCGCCGACGGTCGAAGTCGATGTCCAGCCGCCATCCGAGGCTCTGGTAGAAGCTCTTCGCCCGATCGACGTCGGAGACGGGCAGCGTCACGACCTCGAGCTTCATGTCGATGGTCGCCGCGGCGCGGGACTCTCCGCCGAGGATCGCTGCTCACGTCGGTGCTGCTCATGCTGGACCTCCATCGGTCGCTGGTATCGCCAGCGACTGTCGCCTCTGACCGATCCGTCGCGCCCGTGAGGTCACTGGTCCTGCCCCTGGCCCAACAAGTGGGTTCGGCGTGCGACGATTGCCGCATGCAGACGCTCAAGCCGAGTGGGCGACTCGGGCTCGTCCTGCATCCGCGCAGCGACCCGACGCCGGTCGTGGAGAAGCTCACGAGCTGGGCGCGGTCGCACGGCAAGCAGGTGATCGCCGACGCCCGGGACGCCGCGCGCCTGCCCGACGACGTGGAGCCGGTGAGCGAGGCTCAGCTCGTCGACAGGCCGACACGTTGATCAGTCTCGGCGGCGACGGCACGATGCTCGGCGCGCTCCGGCTCGTCGCGCAACGGCCCATCCCGATCCTCGGCGTGAACCTCGGAAGCCTCGGCTTCCTGGTCGAGGTCGAGCCGCACGAGCTCGACGCCGCGCTCGACCGGCTCGAAACGGGCGACTTCACCATCGAGGAACACAGCGCGGCGGTGCTGACCGATGGAGGCGACGAGTCGATCGCGTTCAACGACATCGCCCTCGCCAGCGTGCCCGGCGAGGGAGCGGTGCAGGCGTCGCTGACCGTCAGCGATCGCGCGAGTGGGCGATACCGCTGCGACGCGCTTGTCATCGCCACGCCGATCGGCTCCACGGCGTATTCGTACGCGGCGGGAGGTCCGCTCGTGTCGCCGATGCTCGACGCCCTGATCATCAGCCCCGTGGCGCCGATATCCGGCATCTCCCGGCCGGCTGTGATCTCGGCCGTCGAGCCGATCGCGTTGGCGCTGCTGGAGGGCAGCGGCCAACCGGCGCTCCAGGTGGACGGCACGATCATGCGACGGATGCAGCCCGGCGAGGCGCTCGAGGTTCGCCTGCGACCGCGGGCGGGCCTCGTGGTGCGGCTCGACCCCGAGCGCCACCAGCTCCGCAGCGGGGTCAAGCTCAGCCTGCTCGACCTGCCCTTCCTGCCCGAGGAGATGCGCGACGTGCTCCCCGGGGCGACCTGACCCCCCAGTCGCCGCAGCAGGTCAAGCGCGCGCTCACGAAGGCCGATACAGGACCCATGAGCGAGCGGTTGACGGCGCCCGGCAACGGTCGCCGGGGGCGGCGCGGAGACCGCTGTCCTCGACCTGCTGGAGTCATCGGCGGGGAACGACCCGCGTGCTCTTCGCGCGGTGCTGCGGGTTTCGCAGGCGGTGTTGGGCGCTCATCGCCTCGACGAGGCCCTGGAGGTCATCGCGGCCGAATCGCTGACCGCGCTGGACGCCGCCTCCTTCTCGATCAGCCGCTGGGAGCGCGAACGCGGTGTGCTGCGAACGGTCATCAACGTCGGGGAGCTCGGGCCCGGGCGAGGAGCGCTGGCCACACGACGAGTGCTACCCCCTGGCCGAGTACGGCGAGGTGGCGGAGCTTCTCCGGCAGGGAGAGGTGTACGTGAATGCCGTCGACGCTCCAGATGCCGACCCGGCGGCCACCGAGCTGCTGCGGGAGCTGGGCAAGGAGAGCGAGCTGGCGGTGCCGGTCATGTACGAGTCCGCGATGTGGGGCGAGCTCTGGGCAACCGGCGCCGGCGGCCGCCGCTTCGGACCCGACGACATCCGGCTGCTGAAGGCCATCGCCGCGCAGGTGTCGGTGGCGATCGGGCGTGCCGAGCTCTTCAGCGAGGTCTCGCAGTTCGCCTACGAGGATCCGCTCACGCGGCTGGCGAATCGCCGCGGGTTGGATGAGCGCCTGCGCGAGCTGGGCAGCGAGGACGTGGCGTCGACGCTGCTGGTCTGCGACGTCGATCGCTTGAAGGAGGTGAACGATCGCGATGGCCATCCTGCCGGCGACGCGCTCCTCAGGGGTATCTCGGACGCCCTGAGCGCGGTCGCCTCCGCCTACCCCGGGTCGCTGGTGGCGCGGCTCGGCGGGGACGAGTTCTGCGTCGTGCTCCCGGGGCGCCCGCTCACCGACGCCGAGGAGTTCGCCCGTGCGGCCAGCCGTCAGCTCCTGCGCGAGCTCGGTCCGGAGAGCACGGTCTGCTGGGGCGCGGCCGCCCCGGAGCCTGGCGGGCTTGGGGCCCACGAGCTGATCGCCGCCGCGGACTCCGCGCTGCTCGAGGCCAAGCGCCTCGGACCCGGACGCATGCGGATACGCCATGCCCGCGACGGCGACATGCCCGAGGGTCCGGATCGGCCCCGCGAGCGGGAGGCCGGCCGCCGAGCCACCGACGACCTCATCCCGCGCGTCGTAAAGGTGCTGGACAACCGGCACCCGACGAGCACGCTCGCCGCACTCGAGCTGCTCGCCTACGAGCTCAGCCGGGCCGTTGACGCGGCAGCCTGGTCAATCTCCGCGACGACCGACGACGGCGCTGGGATCCAAACGGTGCGCGGCATCGAGAGCGAGTTCGATCCGGGCTCGGGCCTGCGCGTGGTGGAGCTGGCCGAAGACGTGGTCTACCCGCTGGCGGACTACCCGACCACCGCCGAGGCGATCAGGAACGGCACCGGATTCGTGGTCGACATCGACCGACCCGGGTGCGATCCGGCGGAGGTCGAGGTTCTCCGCGAGCTCGGCTACAGGGCGCTCCTGGCGGTCGGCACCTCCGACATGCAGCACGGGTACCTGCTCGAGATCTACTTCGACGGCGACCATCCCGACCTGATCGCCTTTGCGCCGCATCTTCGCGTCCTCGCGCATTACTGCGCGCGAGGCGTCTACGGGAGTTCGCTGCCGTAGTCGATCGGACCACTTCTCCGGCGGCTCGAATTAAAAGGGCCGGGGGGAAGAGCGCAAACCCCCGCGGGCGACGCAGGCGCCGCCGTCAATTGCCCGGCGATCTGGCCCATTGTGATGCGCGATGGCGTCTCAGGACGCCGTCAGCGAGGTGCGGGGCATGCTCGGCCGCGAGCACAAGGCGCTGGCCAAGAAGCTCGCCCAATCGTGCGAAAGGTCACCGACTGGGCGCTGCCCATCCAGCAGCGCCATTTTCAGCAGGCTCTCGACGGCTCGCTCAAGCTTGCCGCCGACGAGGACCCGGACGAAGAGCAATAGACGAAGAGGTTTGGCGCCCGGATCCTTGGGCATGAGAGCCCGTCAGGTGAGCTGCAGTCAGTTCGCTCACCGACCCGGAGGGCTGGCGGGTTCCCCTGAGGGACCACGATCGGAACACCGGTACCTGTACGTACCAATTCAAGGAGTCCCTCCAATGGCAGCAACTGACGTGACCACCGGGTCGACCGGTGCCCAAAGCCGCGATTCCGGCCGGGTCGGCAGCACCGCCCGCCGCCTCGCGACCGAGACCAAGTCGTTCTTCAAGACGAGCGAGTTCGCCGCGTTCGTGCTGATGACGATCGCCATCCTGATTGCCGGCAACACGATCGAGGGCAAGGACGGCGGCTCGGACTACTTCGCCGGGGACAAGGTCTGGCTCTACATCACGATCCTGACGGTGGGCTACATGCTCAGCCGCGGCATCGCCAAGTCCGGCGTTCGTGACCCCTACTGGGACGAGCGCGGCGACCGCAACGCAAGCCACTAGAGCCGGCTAGAGCGAGATGTTCCTGTTCACCAAGCGGCCGGGCGAGCGAACCAACGTCCGGTTCATGCCCGGCTGCTTGGTGGGCTCGCTCGTCCTCTCGATCGGGTTGACCATCGCTCTCAACCTGATCATCCGCATCTTCTAATTCCAGACACATGACCACAGGAGTTCAAACTTGACTACGCAACAAGAGCAGAAGATCGTCCAGTACCTGAACGAGGCGCACGCCGCCGAGCTCGCGCTGGTACGCCAGCTCCAGGCCCAGATCGCGATGACCCCCGGCGGCCAGTACCGCGGTGGCCTGGAGACCCACCTCGACGAGACGCGCCGGCACGCCGAGCGCATCGAGCGCCGGCTCTCCGAGCTGGACCAGGGTCACAACCCGCTCCAGCTCGGCCTTGGCCTCGTCCAGTCGGTCATCGGCCAGGCCCTGGCTCTGACCAAGACGCCGATCGACCTCGTCCGCGGCACCGGAGGCGAGGAGAAGGTGCTGAAGAACGCCAAGGACTCGTGCGCCGCGGAGGCGCAGGAGATCGCCACCTACACCGCCCTGTCGCGCCTCGCGCGGATCGCGGGCGACCGCAAGACCGAGCGGCTGGCCCAGTCGGTGCTCGCCGACGAGCAGCGGATGCTGGACCGGCTGCTCCGGGAGATCCCGCGGCTCACCGAGGCTGTGGCTCGCGCCGAGTTCGAGGGCCAGGGTTCCTACGACGTGACCGAGACCGGAGCGGCCGACGCCGTCCGCGAGGTCGGCAAGACGGCCAAGCGCACGGCCCGCCGCAGCACCGGCCAGGCCAAGCGCAGCGCCCGCCAGGCCCGCAAGGTCCCGGGCGTCGCCCGGGCCGAGGGAACGGTCAAGGGCGCGGTGGCCTCAGAGTCCGATCTGGCCATCGCGAGCTACGACTCGCTCAGCGTGGACGAGATCGTGAACAAGCTGGCCGAGCTCTCGCAGGTCGACCTCGCCAAGGTCAACGCCTACGAGCGCAAGAACCAGAACCGCTCCACCGTCACCAGCCGCATCGACTCGCTCCAGGCGGACGAGCCGTGGGCCGGATACGACGAGCTGGCCGTGGACGAGGTCCGCGCCGTGCTCTCCGAAGCCGACGAGACGCGCATCAAGGCCGTCCGTACCTACGAGCGCAAGCACAAGAACCGCGCCGGTGTCCTCCAGGCCACCGAGCGGCAGCTCACCAACGCCTAGAGCGCACCAGCGCCAAGCCAAGCGACGAGGGGGCCCCAGCGGGCCCCCTCGTCCGTGGTTTGCCGACCCGGGAACCGGGCAACGGATCCACGGTGACTGTCCATCGCCAGCTCCGGAGGACTCATCGTCGCGGTGGTCTTCATCGTCGTCATCGTCGGGGCTGGCAATCGGCCTCTTCCGCCGACCGGGCAGCGAGATCGACGACCACCCGCTCGGCGGAGAACGCGACGACGGGGCGCCGGGAGCCGAAGGACCGAGCGAAGTCACAGGTCAGGATGCGGACGCCTCCTCCGCCTTCGACCAACACGGCACCCGCTAGCCCGAGGTCGCCCCGAGGCGAGATACTCGGCGGGCGATGTCCACAGACAACGTGGAGGTCGCCACTCAGGCGATAGAGGCCTTCAACAGGAGGGATGTCGACGCCTTCGCCGCTCTCACCACGCCGGACTTCGAGTGGTCCCCGTCGATGGTGGCCGTCGAGGGCGAGACGTTCCGGGGACGTGAGGGCATCGACAGGTACTTCGCAAGCTTCTACATCACCTGGGAGCAGGTCCAAATCCACCGTGACCGGTTTCGTGATGCGGACGGCCTCGTGGTCATGCTCGGACGACTGGAGGCACGCGGAACGGGCAGCGGAGTCCCGGTGGATGCGTCACTGGGGATGGTCTTCGACTTTCGCGGCGGGATGATCTCGCGCATTCGTGGGTATCTCGATCACGCCGAGGCGGTGCGGGAGGCCGGCCTGTCCGAGTAGCCGGCAGCCCCAGCGGCCGTTCCGGGGGTTACCCGCACCATCGGGGCGCCTTGGCGCTGTCAGAATCGAGCTCGAGCTTGGAGCTGTCAGTGTCACCGAGGTCGCGGTACACGGTCTCCGTTGCGTTGGTGGCGGTGGCGTACTACTTCGCGGGCCGCCTCGGCCTCGAGCTGGCCTACCTCGACGGCGCGGTCGCCGCCCTGTGGCCGCCCGCCGGGCTTGGCCTTGCGGTGCTCTTCCTGTACGGGGTTCGTCTCTGGCCGGGCATCGCGATCGGCGACCTGCTGCTGGCTGATTTCTCCACACCGCTCGGGCACGGTCCTCGGACAGACGGTCGGGAACACACTCTCGCTCGTCGTGGCCGCCCTGCTGCTGCGCCGGCTGGGCGTCCGCGGGAGCCTCGAGCGGACCTATGACGTGCTCGCCCTCGTGCTCTGCGCCGTCGTGGCGGCGCTGGTGAGCGCGGCCTTCGGTCCCACGGCGCTTCGTCTCGGGGACGTGGTCTCGACGGAAGAGCTCGGCAGCGTCTTCCGCACCTGGGCGCTCAGCGACGCCACGGGCGTCCTCGTCGTCGCGCCCGCCATTCTCACCTGGGCTTCGAACGGATTGCGGAACGTGCGCCGGCGAGATCTGGTCGAGGGCGCCATCGGCCTCGTTGTGCTCGCCGTGCTCGCCGAGCTCGCGCCGCAGCGCGACGTGCCCTACGTCGTGTTTCCGGTGCTTCTCTGGGCGGCCGTGCGCATGGGCCCGCGCGGGGCCGCCACCGCGATCCTCGTGATCAGTGCGATCACCGTCTGGAACACGGCAAGGGACGAGGGGCCGTTCGTGCGTGGCTCGATCACGGACAGCCTGCTCGCCACGCAGTTCTTCATCGCCACCGCGGCGCTCACGGCGCTCGTGCTTGCGGCCGTGACCGCTGAGCGGAGCCGTGCGGCACGCGCCCTCAAGGCGAGCGAGGCGGCCCAGCGCGAGCTCGCCGACGAACAGGCCGCCCTGCGGAGGGTGGCCACGCTCGTCGCGGCGGAGGCGCCCCCTCGCAGGGTCTTCCGGCAGGTCACCGAGGAGGTCGGCCGGCTGCTGGCGTTGCCGGCGGCGGCCGTGGTCCAGTACGACGGCAGGCGGGCCGTGGCGGTCGTCGCCGCCTGGAGCGAGGATGGCAATCTGCCCCTGCCGGTCGGCGCGTCGCTCGAGCTCGACAGCGGCGGCGGGGTGGTGGCCAAGGTGCTGCGGACGGGCGAGGCTCAGCGTCTGGAGAGCTACGACGAGGCCCAGGGCCGCACTCGCGGAGACGCTGCGCGACGCGGGGTACCGAGCCGCGGTCGCGGCGCCCGTCACCGTCGCGGGCAGGCTCTGGGGCGCCCTCGTCGCCGCGACCGCCGCGGACGAGCCGCTGCAGAGAGGCCTCGAGCAGCGGCTGTGCGACTTCGCGGACCTGGTCGGCCAGGCGCTGTCGAACGCCGACGCCCGCGAGCGGCTCGCCGAGTCACGTGCCGAGCTGGTCCGGGCGAGCGACGCGGAGCGCCGGCGCCTCGAGCGGAACCTGCACGACGGCGCGCAGCAGCGGCTGATCTCCGTCGCGCTCGACCTGCGGATCGCGAAGTCGAAGCTGGAGGCTGAGCCGGGAGTAGCTCGCGAGGCGCTCGACGCGGCGGAGGAGGACCTGTCGTCGGGGCTCGAGGAGCTGCGCGACCTCGCCCGCGGGCTGCACCCGGTGCTCCTGGAGGACCATGGGCTCGCGCCGGCGCTCGCTGCGCTCCTGGCGCGCGCGCCTGTGCCCGTCGAGATCGAGGAGCTGCCCGAAGAGCGCCTCAGCCAACCCGTGGAAGCGGCCGCCTACTACGTCGTGGCCGAGGCGGTCACCAATGTCGCGAAGTACGCGCAGGCGTCCCGTGTGACCGTGGCCGTGAGGCGGGCGAACGGATCCGCGACCGTGACGGTCTCGGACGACGGCGTGGGGGGCGCCGACCCCACCGGCGGATCCGGGCTGCGCGGGTTGGCCGCACGCGTCGAGGCGCTCAACGGCCGGCTCCAGGTGGACAGTCCGCCTCAGGCGGGCACCCGGATCAGGGCCGAGATACCCGTTGCCTGACCAGCAGGTCGAACCACCAAACCCGAACCGGAGGTGAACAGCAATGTCCGAAGAGAAGATTGTTGAGGCCGTGAACGAGGCGCTCGCCTCCGCCGGGATCGAGGACACCGTGATCGCGGCGGGCGAGTTCAATCCTCGCGGCCATTCGGGGGCGGGCTTCGCGGGAGGCCTCATCGGCGGCGACATCGGCGACGCGCTCGGCTCGCCGGCGGGCGGCATTGGGACGGCGGGCGGCTACCTGGCGGGCATACACGCTCACGACGCCGCGACCGGCCTGCCCGAGCGAATGGTCGTGGGCGTGTCGGAGACGACGGTCTACGGGTTCGCGGGCAACCGCGCCCACCCGAAGGCTCTCGCCTTCCGCGTGCCCCGCGAGGGACTCGAGGCGAAGGTCCACCAGCGCGTGAACGTGCGCGTGCTGGAGCTGATCGATACGGAGAGCGGTTCCCGCATCGAGCTCGAGGGCATGCGCCTGCCGATCACGCACTCGAAGGACGTGATCGAGGAGCTCACCTAGCCGCCCCGGGTCAGCTGCGCTTGCTGTCGGCACCCGAACTGCTGATTCCCACCAAATTGCCTATGGCCACGACCGCGGACCCGGCCTATCGTGGTGAGTGCCTGTTGGCAGGAGCGGCCTCTTCTCTGGCCCTCCGGACCCGCCTGGCCCTCGGCGCCCGAGCAGGGGTTTCGTCGAGGGCCAGCGGCGGGCCACTTCACGGTTTTGACAACCTCGGCGCGACCATGGACCAGTCGAAGCCGAGAGGTGACTATGCGTGCTGACGAGGTGGCGCCCGAGACTTGGGCGATCGTCGGGGGGCGACCGCACGATGGTCCAGGCGTCCCCTCTCAACGTGCCGATGACGCCGGCATCGAACTTCATCCTCGGCACGGACCGGATCTATAGCCGCAACGAGGCCACCGAAGGCTGGGAGGCCTTCGAGGCGGTGGTGGGTGGCCTGGAGGGCGGTGACGCGGTGGCGTTCGCCTCAGGAATGGGAGCCTGCGCAGCCGTGCTCGGGCAGCTGCCGCAGGGAGCGCATCTCGTCCTCGGGGATGACTGCTACCAGGGGGTGGCCCAACTCGCGGAGACCGGCGTCCGGGATCGCGGTTGGCGAGTGGAACGCCTGCCGGTGGATGACGAGCGCTGGCTGGAACGCGCGGGCGAGGCCGAGATGCTGTGGCTGGAATCGCCGTCGAATCCATTGCTCGATGTCGCTGACCTGGCGGCGATCTGCGCGGCGCCTCGCCGAGACGGTACGAAGCTCGTCGTGGACAACACCTTCGCCACGCCGCTGCAGCAGCGGCCGCTCGAACTGGGAGCAGACGTCGTGGTCCACTCGGCCACGAAGTTCATCGGCGGCCATTCCGACCTGCTCCTCGGCGTGGCGGTGACCCGGAGCCCCGAGCAGCTTCAACGAATGCGCAGCGCCCGGTCCCTTGCCGGTGCGACGCCCGGAACGCTCGAGTGCTTCCTCGCGCTTCGTGGGATTCGTACGCTCCCGCTGCGGCTCCGTCACGCGTCGGCCAGCGCAGCGGAGCTGACCTCCCGTCTCGGCACGCTCTCGGCGGTCGAACGGGTCCGCTACCCGGGTTTCGGCGCAGTCGTCAGCTTCGAGCTCGGCGATGCCGCTGCGGCCGATGAGGCCTGCCGAAGCACGCGAATCATCCGTCACGCCACGAGTCTCGGTGGCATCGACACGACGATGGAGCGCCGGAGCAGCCACGCCGGGCAGGAGCACATCCCTCCCGGCCTGATCCGGATGAGCGTCGGTTGCGAGGACGTGAACGACCTCTGGGACGACCTGCAGTCGGCGCTGGCGGGAGGCTGACTCGAGCGGTACCGCCTGCTATATTCATCCTATTGGATGAATATCTCTGACGAGCTCGAGGAGGAGCCATGGAACTACCGCCGATCGTCAGCGAGCAGGAATGGCAGAAGGCGCGTGACGCGCTGCTGGTGAAGGAGAAGGAGCTCACCCATGCGCGTGACGCGATGGCGGCCGAGCGCCGCCGGATGCCGCGGATGCTGGTCGAGAAGGAGTACGAGTTCGAGGGCCCGGACGGGCGGGTGAGCCTGCTCGACCTGTTCGAGGGGCGCCGGCAGCTGATCATCTACCGCTTCTTCTACGAGCCCGGCGTGCAGCGGCTGGCCGGAGAAGGGCTGCCCCGGCTGCTCGATGATGGCCGACCAGAACGCTCATCCGGCGCACCTGAACGCGCGCGACACGATGCTGGCGCACGTCTCCCGGGCGCCGCAGGCCGACATTGAGCGGCTGAAGGAGAGGATGGGCTGGGACATCCCCTGGTACACCGTCACCGACGACTTCGATAAGGACTTCGGCGTCGACGAGTGGCACGGCACCAACGTCTTCCTGCGGGTCGGGGATCGGATCTACCGCACCTACTTCGTCGACGGGCGCGGCGACGAGGCCCTCGGCGGCACGTTCAGCTACCTCGACATCACGCCGCTCGGGCGCCAGGAGGACTGGGAGGACTCGCCCGAGGGCTACCCGCAGGACCGGCCCGGCGGGGACTCGTGGTGGCGGCGCCACGACGAGTACGAGGCCGACCCGCCCGCGCTGCCGCTCGACGACGAGACCCTGATCGCCGCCGACGAGCGCGCAGCGCGCGACGCAGGCAGCGCGGCGCAGCCGCACCTGGGCGCGGCACTGCACGACGCGACGCGCAGCGCACACTGGACCGCGTGTTCTCCGCGGTCTCCGATCCGACGCGCCGCGCGATCCTCGCGCGGCTCGCGGATTCGGACGCCCGCGTCACCGACCTCGCCGGCGACTTCCCGATCTCACTCAACTCGACCTCGAAGCACATCCGCGTGCTCGAGGGCGCGGGTCTGGTGCGCCGCGACGTCCGCGGGCGCGAGCACATCCTCAGCCTCGAGGCGGAGCCGCTCGCGGAAGCAGCCGACTGGATCGAGCACTACCGCCGCTTCTGGAGCGACCAGCTCGCCTCGCTCGACCGCTTCGTCACCACCCGCGAGGCCGGGAAGAAGCCGAAGTGAGCGCCTCCGGCGAGTTCAGCGTGACCGTGCGACGCGAGATCGCCGCCCCGGCCGAGGCGCTCTTCGACGCCTGGCTCGACGCCGAGAGTCTCAGCACCTGGCTGCGGCCGCGGGTGGTGAGCGAGACCCGGGCCGAGACCGATCCGCGCGAGGGCGGCGATTTCCGGATCGTCATGGTGCGCGACGGGAGCGACATCCTCCACCAGGGGACCTACCGGGAGATCGACCGGCCCAGCCGGCTCGTCTTCACCTGGTCCTCGCCCGCGACCGACCACCGGGACTCCCTCGTCACCGTCACCTTCGAGCCGCTGGAGAGCGGCTCGACGATGGTCGAGCTCCACCAGGTCGGCCTACCCGACGAGGAGTCCCGCGCCGGCCACACCGAGGGCTGGTCCGACGCCCTCGCCGAGCTCGAGCGTCATCACGGCTGATCCTGACCAGCAGCGGCGTCAGCGCCAGGCCACGGCCCAATCGGCCGCGCGGCCCGGGCTCGCGGGGAGCCGGAACGTGACGAAGCCGCCCGCCGACCGGCGGTGGCGCACCGTCCGCCCGCCCGCCGACGCGGTCACGCCGCGCGCGCCTCGCGGCACGCGCACCCGGAGGACCAGCCGGCCGCCCTGGGACACCCGCACGTAGCCGCGCAGGACGTTTCGGGCGCGCGCCACTCCCACGCGCGGGAAGCGCATGGAGAAGCGGCGGCCCAGGTGCGGGTCGATCCGGTAGCCGTTCCGCGTGGCCTTCAGGCCCGCGAGGTTCAGTGCGTTCATGACCATCCACGTGGGCTGCTCGGTGATCTGGCCCTGGTAGTCGGTGAACAGGTTGACCCCGCAGTTCGCGGGCGCGCTCGCGTAGTAGGCGTTGCACGCGTCGTCCACCGAGATCGTGCCGTCCCAGTGGCGCGGGAAGGCGTGGGCATGCGCGGCGAGCGTGTTGCGCGCGTACTCGTCCCACGCGTAGCGGGCGGCGTGTGGCACCGTGCCGTCGAGCTCAGCCAGCGCCCAGGTGAGCCAGCCGTTCACGTCGTACCAGCTCCCGCCCGGCCACTGGGACGCCCCGTCGAGCCTGAGGCTCGACGGCGGATCGGTCACCAGCGGGTCGCGCTCGGCCGGCGAGATCGCCGAGCCGATCTTGGCGGGGCCGTTCAGCCCTGCCGGTGCGCCGACGCCTGTCAGGAAGCGCCGGATGTTGGCCACGAGCGTCCGGGCGCGGCCGGGCCCCGGCGCCCCGGCCAGCATCGCCCAGGGCTGCGGCTCGCCGAAGATCACCCCGTCGCCGATCTGCCGGTCGCCGTCGTAACCGCGCGAGTACCAGCCGCGGCCGGTCCACTCGCGCCGCACGACCGCCTTCAGCTCGCGCGCGCGAGCGCGCAGCTGTCGCGCGAAGCCGCGGTCGCCGCGCAGATCGGCGAGGTCGGCGAGCCGCGGGTAGGCGTAGGCGAGCTGGGCGGGCACGAGCATCGACTCCGTCATGGGCAGGATCGACGAGGAGAAGTCGGACCAGTCCCCGTTGGTCCCCGCGAGGTAGCCGCCGTGCGGGCCGCGCAGCGACTCCTGGTGCCGGAACGCGATCTTCACGTGCTCCCAGACGGTGGCCTTCGCGGGCGAGTCGGCAAACGCGTGCCGCTCCCCGAAGAAGCGCAGGTCGCGTGTGCCGAGGCCGTACTCGGCGGCCGCGAGCAGCAGCCAGAAGTCGAGGTCGTCCGAGGTGCCGAGCGCCCTGAAGTTCGTGCACAGCCCGAGCAGCCCGTAGGGGAGGCCCTCCGTCTTCGACTGGACCACGACGCTGAAGCGGAGGATCTCGCGCGCGAGCGCGGGATCGGCGTAGACCATCGGCAGCAGGTAGTGGAGCCAGCTGCGCGAGCCGAGGTTGGCCCCCGCGCTGTACTGGTAGTAGCCGCCCTGGGTGATCGTGTGGTGCCCACACTCCTCCTCGAAGACGGAGGCGCTTCGCAGGAGGTACGCGTCCCATTGGAGCTCGCGGGCGGCCCAGGCCCGGCCGGGCCCGAAGTCGGCCTTCGGGAGCCAGGCGGCCCAGCGGCTGCGCATGGTCGCGAACGGATTCCGCGCTTGCGCGGTACTTCCGCACCAGCGGGGCGATGCGCCGCTGGTGCGCCATGCCGTAGGCGTAGCGCAGCGTGATCGACTGGCCCGGCCGCAGCCGCAGCGGCGCGCGGAAGGCGAGCAGGGTGCCACCGTCGGGTGCGGTGCTGCCGCTCAGGCGGTCCGCGGCCACGGCGGCCGGGGCCGCGCGCGTGCCCGACCCGAAGAACCGCGCGGCGGACGTCTCGTGGCCGCCGTCGGGGGCCCTCACCGCCGCGGCGAAGATGCTCAGCGGCCGCTCGTCGCCGAGGTCTCCGGACGCCTGCGGCACCGAGAGCGTCCTGCGGCTCTGCGTCCACGTGGGTGTCCCGACCGCACGGCTGCGGTCCTCCGCCTCGATGTACGGGTTCACGTCCCAGTACTCGAACCAGGAGGCCCGCCGCGGCTTCCGCGTGAGGTTGCGGATCGTCACGTCGTGCAGCAGGAGCGGGTCGTCGCCGAACGGGGCGTAGACGCGCTCGCGCACCTCGAGGCCGGCGGCCCGCAGCCGGCGCTCGTAGTAGCCGGTGCCGAACAGCCGCTCGCTTCGGGAGCCGCGCGGGCGGTCCAGGTAGAGCGTGCTCACCACCCGGCGGCCGGCTTTGAGGTACCCGAACCCGCCGCCGTAATGGCCGTTCTCCGGATCGAAGCGGTTGGCCCACTGCGGGAGCCGGTCCTGGCTCCAGAGCTGCGTGTAGCCGTGGTTGAAGGCGGCCGCCACGATGTGGTCGTTGCCGAGCTGGTGCTGCGCCTCGGTGGCGCCCTTCAGCTCGGGCTGGCGCGCGGGCGGGAAGACCTGCTGGTCGATCAGGTAGCGGAACGCCGGCAGCCCGAGCGTGTCGGTCGTCCAGCGGCCGAACGCCCCGCTGCCGAAGCGGGAGTCCACGTCGGCGGGCGAGCGGTCGGCGGACAGCGGGACGACTGCGGCGCGCGCCGCGGCGGGAGCGGCGAGCGCGGCCAGCGCGAGCGCCCCGGCCACGAGCCTGCGCGTCACGCCGTGCTCAGCCACGGACGTCAGCCGATTCGGATGAGCTTCTTGTTCACGAACTCGTCCGCGCCGTAGGTACCCAGCTCGCGGCCGAAGCCGGATCGCTTCGTCCCGCCGAACGGGAGCTCCGCGGAGTCGGCCCCGACGAGGTTCACGTAGACCATCCCGGCGTCGATCTGGTCCGCGACGCGCTCCGCCTGCTGAGAGTCCGTCGTCATGACGTACGAGCCCAGCCCGAACGGCGTGTCGTTGGCCAGCTTCACCGCCTCATCCTCGGACGAGACGCGATACACCTGAGCGACCGGGCCGAAGAGCTCCTCGCGGTAGGCGTCGTTGTCGGGCTTGATGTCGGTCAGGACGGTCGGCTCGAAGAAGTTGCCGTCGCGCTTGCCGCCGGTGGCGACCTTCGCCCCCTGGTCGATGGCCCGCTTGACCTGGTCCTCGAGGCGGTCGGCCGCGGTCTTGGAGGAGAGCGGCCCGATCTCGGTCTCCGACGACGTCGGGTCGCCCGGCTTCGTCGCAGTCATCGCGGCGGTGAACTTCTCGAGGAAGGGCTCGTACAGATCGTCGGCCACGATGAAGCGCTTGGCCGCGTTGCACGACTGACCCGTGTTGTCGAGACGGGCGGCCACGGCGTCCTCGACGGTCTTGTCCAGATCGTCCGTGCCGAGCAGGATGAAGGGATCCGAGCCGCCCATCTCCAGCACGACCTTCTTGAGATTTCGCCCGGCGATCTCCGCGACAGCGGCCCCGGCGCGCTCGGAGCCCGTGACGGAGACGCCACGAATCCGAGGATCGGCGATCACCCACTCGATCTGCTCGTTCGTCGCGTAGACGTTCTCGTACGCGCCCTTCGGGAACCCGGCGTCGTCGAAGATCTGCTGGATAGCCGCGGCCGACTCGGGGCACTGCGGCGCGTGCTTGAGCACGATCGTGTTCCCGATCACGAGGTTCGGCCCGGCGAAACGCGCCACCTGGTAGTACGGGAAGTTCCACGGCATGATCCCGAGCAGCACGCCCAGGGAGCTCCGGCGCACCACGGCTGACCCGTCCCCGCCGAGCCAACTTGATGGGCTCGTCGGCCATCAGCTCCTCGGCGTTGTCGGCATAGAAGCCGTAGATGTCACCGCAGAAGTCGACCTCGCCGAGCGCCTGCTCGATCGGCTTGCCCATCTCCCGCACGATGATCTCCGCCAGCTCCTGGCGCCGCTCGAGATGCAGCTCGCCCACACGCCGGACGAGCTGCCGCGCGATCGGCCACGCTCGACGACGCAGACCACGTGCGATGAGCCTCGTCCGCGCGCCCGATCGCGGCACGCAGCTCGTCGTCGGTGATCTCCGGGTACTCCTTGACGGTCTCGCCCGTCGCCGGGTCGATAACTGCGTAGCTGCTCATTGGACTCCCTCTTGGCTTCGCACTGGTCCGATTGTTACCGACGCGGTTGTTATCACGCGCGCCGTCCCTCTGCTTCGGTTAGATTCGCTCGCGTGGACCGACGGCTCGTCGCCGTGTCCTTGGCGGGTGCAGCGCTCGCATTCGCAACCGGTTGCAAGGACGACCTGGTGCTCGCCGACGCGCGCGACTGCCGCGGCCAGGTCGAGAACTGCGCTGCCTTTGGGAACGTGCTCCAGGCGAACGTCCAGAGCGGCCCGGCGGGCCAGAACCCCACCGGCGGGTTCCAATTCGAGAGCGGTTTCGGGATGGGCCGGGCCCACATCGACGCGCGAGCCACGTGCCTGGACTTCGACGGGGGCACGGCGATCATCGGCTACGCCGGAACGATCACCGGCTACATGGTGCGGGTTTACGCCGCGGGACTCGCACGGCTACGCGACCTCGGGCCGCGCGACTCCGGGAAGGACACCTTTCAGGTGGTCAGGGGCGACATATCCGGGACACCGGTGCCGGGCCCCACCACCTGCTCGTCGTTCCCCGGTCCGTTCCCCGGCACCGTGGCCCCGGAGTCCGTGAACGAGGAGGGCGACATGATCGTGTTCGACGCTCCGGTCCCGCCGGACGGCACCCGCGGCGCGCTCAGCCGCTGAGCGCTCGCTCAGGGCCCGTGCGGCCTGGCCTCAGCCCCTTCGATCGCCTGGGCCAGCCGGCCGAGATCGTCGTCGGATAGCCGCTCCTCGAGCATGACGAACAGCTCGCGCTCCTCGAACCGCACGTGATCGTGAAGGCGCTCCCCGAGGTCGTGTGCCACGGTCACGCGGTTCACCGCCAGGGTCAGGTCAGCGGCCAGACCTCGGAGCCGATCGTGTTCTGCTCGGACACGATCGGCAGCCCGCGTCCACGCGGCGTCGCTCGCGGGGATCGCCGGCAGCAGAAGTTCTTCCTCTATCTCGAAGTGTCGACGGCCGCGAGACTCCCAGAAGGCCGCCGAATGCATCGGCAGCGTCGTCCACGTCCTGGGCAGCCGCCCGGCGCAGGCGCAGGGCGACGGCAAGCGCCTGGTGGTGGTCGCGGGACGAGGGAGACGAGGGCGGGATGGCGCTTCATGTCATCCGTAGGTGAGCTTCACGCCGAGACGAGGGTCCAGCTCACCGCTGCGTGTCGCGATCGCGCGCTCCGGCGATCCCGTTGCCGGGCGACGCCGGCGTGGCTCCGCCCTCGAGGAAGGGCTTCATAAGGTCGATCGGCAGCGGGAAGACGACCGTCGAGTTCTGGTCGGCCCCGATCTCGAGCAGCGTCTGGAGGTAGCGGAGCTGGATCGCCGACGGCTCCCGGCCGAGGATCGCCGCGGCGTCCGCCAGCTTCTCCGAGGCCTGGAACTCCCCCTCCGCGTTGATGATCTTCGCTCGCCGCTCCCGCTCCGCCTCGGCCTGCCGAGCCATGGCTCGCTGCATGGCTTCGGGGATCTCCACGTCCTTGATCTCGACCGTGGAGACCTTGATCCCCCAGGGCTCGGTCTGCTCGTCGATGATCGTCTGGAGCTTCTCGTTGAGGCCCTCGCGCTCGGCCAGCAGCTGGTCGAGCTCCGCTCCCCCGAGCACAGAGCGCAGGGTGGTCTGCGCGATCTGTGAGGTGGCGGGCTCGAACGCCTCGATCTGGGTGATGGCCGCGACAGGGTCGACAGGCTTGAAGTAACACACAGCAGCCACGCGGGCGGGCACGTTGTCGCGGGTGATCACCTCCTGCGGCGGGATCGTGAGCGCGACCGTCCGCAGGTCCACCCGCACCATGCGGTCGAGCGCCGGTATGAGCAGAACGAGGCCCGGCCCCTTGAGGGGCAGCAGCCGGCCCAGGCGGAACACGACGGCGCGCTCGTACTCGCGCAGCACCCTGACGCCGGTCAGTAACCCCCCGGCGACGATGAGGACCAGGACTGCGGCGAGGTAGATCATGCGGAGCCTTTCGTTCGGTTCTGCGACCCCCATCGGCTTGGCGCCCGGCGGCCGTCCGCGCCCGTGACCGCCATTCCGAGGCCGTGCGCGGCGGTGGTGTCAGGGAAATCTGCCGGGTGCGCGCGAAAGTCGCGCAACAGCCAGCCGCCCGCGAGCGCCGCCAGCGCCAGCAGCGCCGAGGAGCAACGCCGTCTCCGCGGGCTCGTGGTGGCGGATGCCCTCGACGGTCAGGATCATCGCGCTCAACACGATCATCATCAGTGAGATCCCGCGATGGAAGCGCCCGGCCTCCGAGTGCGGCCAGGGATCGAGCGGCCGTACGATTTCGCGCCCCCTGTCGGAGTCCGTGCACGCCTCCTTGCGAGGGCAGCCGTTGCAGACGTGGGCCTTGGCGCGATAGCGGACGAGCCGGCGCTCGTGGTCGAACTCGTGGGGCCACAGGTGCTGGCCCTCCGGGCACTTCCAGTGATCGTGCGTCTGGTCGTAGGTGAACCCCGCGGTGCGGAAGCGCAACGAGCGCCGATGCGTGTGGGCCGAGAGCCACTCCAGGATGAACGCGCCAACGTGAGCAGGGCGGCGTATCCGGCAGCCAACAGGACCTCGGGGTTCACGTGACCCTCGCGGCAGTTGCTTCTGTCTCGCTGAGCGCGTCCACGCCCGCGGGCTGTTCGATCACGGTGAACAGGATGTCCTCCGGCTCGTCGAGGGTCACTCGCTTCACGGTGTGGCGAATGCCGAGGTAGGCGATGTAGAGAGCGGGAACGGCTCCGCCGACGATGAAGACGAGGTCGCCGGGCAGGCGCAGCCACTCGAGCAACGTGTTCGTGTCGTTGGTCAGGAACTCCAGCTCGCGCGCCTCGAAGTAGCCGTGGTTCACGGATTCGTAGAGCTGCAGGATGCCGAGCGGCAGCAGCGTCGCGAAGCACATCCAGGCGAGGCCGATGTTGGCCGACCAGAACGAGATCTTCGCCCACTTCTCGGGCCACCTGTCCTCCGGGATCAGATAACGCAGGCAGAACAGCGCGAGGCCGAGCGCGAGCATCCCGTACACGCCCATCATCGCCGCGTGTCCGTGGTTGGCCGTCAGGGCCGTGCCGATCTCGTAGTAGGAGACGATCGGCAGGTTGATGAGGAAGCCGAAGATGCCGGCACCGACGAAGTTCCAGAAGCCGACCGCCACCAGGAACATCACCGCCCAGCGGTGCGGGAACGGCGTTGCTGATCTCGACTCCTGGGCGGAGCCGAGCTGCAGGAACGACCACGCCTCGACCGTCAGGAAGGTGAGTGGGATCACCTCGGCAGCCGAGAAGAACGCGCCGAGCGCCATGTGCTCGGCCGGCTCCCCGGAGAAGTACAGGTGGTGCATCGTGCCGACCACGCCGCCGACGGAGTAGAGGATGATGTCGAGGAAGACCACCGCGAGCGCGACCCGCTCGCGCACCACCCCGAGCAGCACGAACATGTAGGCGACCATCACCGTCGTGAACAGCTCGAGGAAGTCCTCCACCCAGAGGTGCACCACCCAGAAGCGCCAGAACTCCGTGGTCGTGAAGTTGTCGCCGGTGCGCGCGAGCAGGCCGACCGCGTAGAACGCCGGGATGGCGCAGGCGGCGAGGAAGAACAGCCAGGGCATGTTGCCCCTGTGCTCGCCCTTCAGCCGCACGCGCAGAACGCGGTAGAGCATGAACACCCAGACGAACAGGCCGATCGAGAGCAGTACCTGCCAGAGCCGCGCCAGATCCAGGTACTCGAAGCCCTGGAGCCCGAACCAGTTGGAGGCGGCGTCCTCGAGCACGCCGTGCACGCCGAGGAAGGACCCGACCAGCGTGCCGACCACCACGACGGCCAACGCCCCCAACAGAGCGAAGGCGAGCTTGCCCTGATGCTTGGGCTCCCGCTTCGCGATCATCGGGGCCAGGAAGATTCCCGCCGCGATGAACGAGGTTGAGACCCAGAGGAGCGCCAGCTGCACGTGCCAGGTGCGCATGAGGTTGTAGGGGAAGACCTGCGCCAGGTCGAAGCCGAAGAAGTTGTCGATCTCCGTCCTGTAGTGCTGAGAGGCCGCCCCGACGAACGTCTGAATCAGGAACAGGGCGGCCATCACGAAGAAGAACCAGGCCGTGGCCCGCTGCGCCGGAGTCAGCGCCACCTCGCCCGGCGGGCGGAACGACAACGTCGCCTGCTCGCGACCTTGCCAGCCGAGCCTGCCGCCCCAGCGCCCGAAGGCCGCGAACAGCACGCCGATCCCACCCAGCAGCGCGATCAGCGACAGCACTGACCAGACCACCACGTTCGCCGTCGGCTTGTTATCCACGCGGGGCTCGGGCGGCCAGTTGTTCGTGTACGAGTAGTTGTGGCCCGGACGGTTGGTGGCGCCCGCCCACGCGGTCCAGGCGAAGAAGGACGTGAGCTGCTTCAAGTCGGTGCGGTCGGTGATCGCGTCGGGACGCAGGCCGTGTCGCGTATCCGGGGCGGAGAAGAAACGGCTGTAGTGGTCCACCAGCGCCCGGAACGCATCCGCCTGGGGCTTGGTCAGCGTGAGCGTGCCCGACTGCTCGTCGTACCGGTTCGTGCGGAAGTCCTCGATCGTCCGGCGGCCGGCAGAATCCGACTCAGCTCCGCCGTATGACTGCTTCACCAGATTCGCCGCCCTGCGGAGGTAGTCGGCGGTGAAGTCGGGGCCGAGGTAGGCGCCGTGGCCGAACGCCGACCCGTACTCCATCAGGCCGTTGTGCAGGAACACCTGCTGCCCGCTGGAGACGTCCCTGCCGGTGTAGACGACCTGGCCCTGCTGGTCCACGACGCGCTTCGGCACCGGGGGCTGCTCCGTATAGGTGCGGTAGGCGAGCAGGCCCATGATGAAGAACCCGACCAGCGTGACCAGGATCGCCCCCTGGACCCAGCCCTTCGAGATCAGCAACTCCCGTCGCTCGGGATTGCTCACCGCAACTCCCTTCGCTCCGAACCCTCCAAGCAGCCCCGAAGGGCGGCCGGCGGATCGCCTTGCGGCAAGCTACCACCAGGCCGATCGTCTCGGGCATCGACAGATCCGGGCCTCGCCCGAGGCCCTCTACGAGCGGCCCGGAGCGCTCCACTCTTCGGCCAGCCGAATGATCGTGGCGGCGGAGGCCGCCATCTCCTGCAGCGATGCCCATTCGCGCACCGAGTGGTATTCGTGGCCGCCGGTGAACAGGTTGGGCGTGGGCAGCCCCATGCTGCTCAGGAGCGAGCCGTCGGTGCCCCCGCGGATCGGCAGGCGGACGGGCTCGATCCCCTCGGCCCGCAGCGCGCGGTCGGCCATCTCCACAACCTCGGGGAACTCGTCGATGAAGCGGCGCATGTTCGGGTACTGCGGCTCGACCGAAACCTCGAGCCGGGCACCCGGAGTCTCCTCGACCACCTGGACGGCGGTCCGTCGCAGCAGCTCGACGTGACCATCGAGCAGCTCGTCGTCGAAGTCGCGGACGATGGCCTCGATCACAGCCCGGCCCGCCGAGCCGCGAAGGTCGTAGGGGTGGATGAACCCCTCGCGACCCGAGGTCGTCTCCGGCGTGAGCCGGTCGTCCGGGAGCGCGCTGAGGATTTGCCCGGCCACCCGCAGGGCGTTGACCAGCCTTCCCTTGGCCACACCCGGGTGGATGTCCACCCCGTGGATCGTCAGCGTCACCTTGACGCCGCTGAAGGTCTCGTCCTGGATCTCGCCGAGGCCGGAGCCATCGATCGTGTACGCGCCGACGGCGCCGAAGCGCTCGACGTCAAACCGTGTCGCGCCCTCGCCGATCTCCTCGTCAGGGGTGAACGCGACCCGTAGTGGCGGACGCGGGAGGTCCGGGTGAGCGGCGAGATGGGCGAGGGCGGTCATGATCTCCGCCACGCCGGCCTTGTCGTCAGCGCCCAGCAGGGTGTCGCCGCTCGAGCTGACCAGGTCGTGTCCCACCTTGTCCGCGAGATCCGCCATCACGTCCGGGTCCAGCACCGTGCCACCGCGCGGCAGCTCGAGCGACCCGCCGTCGTAGTCCCGGTGGACGATCGGGTCGACGCCCGAGGCCGGGGCGTCCGGGCTCGTGTCCATGTGCGCGATCAGGCCGATCGCCGGAAGGTCGCCATCGACCGTCGCCGGGAGCGCCGCCGTCACGTAGCCGTTCTCGTCCAGGTCGACGCCCTCCAGGCCGATCGCCTCGAGCTCGCCGGCGAGCATGCGCGCGAGGTCGAGCTGGCCCGGGGTGCTCGGGCTCTCGGTGCGATTGCGAGCAGATTGGGTATCGACGCGGACGTAGCGGAGGAAGCGCTCGAGCAGCTCGGGAGCGAGCGCCTCCGCGAGAGAGGACGTGAACGGGGCCGTCATGCGAGCAGACGGCTAGCCCTCGGGGCGATAACGAAGACCGTCGAGCGCGATTCGGAGGATGCGCTCGGTCTGGCTCGGGTCGCCGGCAGGGATCTTGGCGATCCCGACCACCATCTGGATGACTTCGGCGATCGTGACGTCCTGGCGTACGACGCCCGCCTGCTGAGCGCGCTCGAGCAGCGGTTCGCCCGCGGCGAAGAGCGAGGCACGGGATGCCTGGAAGAGCGAGGCGTCCTGGTCCATGTAGTTGAGCAGCTCGTGGGCCAGCGCGCGCTTGGTCGCGAGGTACCCGATGAAGCGCTCGAACCAGCCGTTCAGTGCCTCCCAGGGATCGGCGCCCTCGAGCTGCTGCCGCCGACCGGCACACCTCTTCCACCTCGTCGAGGTACAGGGCCTCGAGCAGCGCCTGCCGGCTGGGGAAGTGGCGGTAGAGGGTCCCGATCCCGACGCCGGCGCGTCGCGCGATCTCCTCGAGCGACGTGGACTCCCCACCCTCGGCGAACGCCTCGCGCGCGGCCGCGAGCACCTTCTCGTAGTTGCGCCGGGCATCCGCGCGCTTCGGGCGCGTAAGCAGTGGCTGAGCGGGCGTGTCGATCGTGCTCATGAATTTCCTTGACAACCGGAGGGACCCTCCGTATAGTTCCGGAGGTCGCCTCCACTTGTTTCGGAGGTGGCCTCCAGTTTAGCTCGAATCGAGCGCCCCGACAAGAGACCCTCACATGAACCTCGTTTCCAGCCTCACCCCCGACCGCCGCCGCTGGGCATCCCTGTTCGTCGTGTGCCTCGCACAGCTGATGATCGTTCTCGACGTCACGATCGTGAACGTCGCGCTCCCCGCGATCCAGCACGACCTCGGCTTCAGCCAGGCGAACCTGACCTGGGTCGTCAACGCATTCCTCGTGACCTTCGGCAGCCTGCTGCTCCTGGCCGGCCGGCTCGGCGACCTGGCCGGGCGAAAGCGCGTGTTCCTCGGCGGCGTGGTCACGTTCACGGTCGCGTCGCTCCTGTGCGGCATCGCCCCGACGGAGGAGGCGCTGATCGCAGCCCGCTTCCTCCAGGGCATCGGCGCGGCCGCACAGGCGTCGGTGATCCTCGCGATCATCATCACCGAGTTCCCGGAGGTCGCCGAGCGAGCCCGCGCGATGAGCGCCTACGTCTTCGTGTCGGTGGCCGGAGGCTCGCTCGGGCTCCTCGCCGGCGGCCTGCTCACCGAGGCGCTGAGCTGGCACTGGGTCTTCTTCGTGAACCTCCCGATCGGCCTCGCCACGTTCGCGCTCGGCCAAGCGCTGATCCGGGCCGACAGCGGGCTCGGCTTCGGACACGGCGTGGACTGGTTCGGCTCGCTGCTCGTCACCGCCTCGCTGATGAGCGCCATCTACGCGATCGTCCAGGTGCCCACGCACGGCTGGCTGTCCGCACCCGTCCTCGAGATCGGCGCGCTCGCCGCGCTGCTGATGGCGGCGTTCATCTCCGTCGAGGCGCGCATCAGCAACCCGATCATGCCGCTGCGCATCCTCCGCCTTCCCGGGCTGATCAACGCGAGCCTCGTCAGGGGCTTCCTCGTCACCGGCATGTACTCGACCTTCTTCCTCGGCACGCTCTACCTCGAGCAGGTGCGCCACTACAGCCCCCTGGAGACCGGGGCGGCCTTCCTGCCCTGGACCCTCACCGTCGCCGTCCTCTCGCAGGGCATCACGGCGCGGCTGGTCGCACGGTTCGGGCCACTTCCCGTTCTCACCACCGGCATGGCGAGCGCGATCGCCGGACTGCTCCTGTTCAGCACCGTCGGACCGGACACCGCGTTCTTCCCCACGATCTTCTTCGCCTGCTTCGCCATCGGGCTCGGCATCGGCAACGCCTTCATGCCGCTGCTGACCATCGCCATGGCCGACGTTCCCGCCGCGGACGCCGGGCTCGGATCCGGCATCACCAACGTTGCCCAGCAGATCAGCGGCGCGCTCGGCCTGGCCGTGCTCAGCACGCTCGCCGCCAACCACACGAAGGGGATGCTGGCGGAGGACCACGGACTCACCAGCTCCCTGATCGACGGCTACCAGCTCGCATTCCTCATCGGGGCAGGAGCGATCGCGATCGGGATAGCCCTCGCGTTCGCGCTCCTGCGACCGGGCACGCCGCAGCGGGCCCTCATCCCGGCCGAACGCGACACAGCCCCCGTCCGACCCTCGACCTCGACCTGGAACGACAAGCAGCATGAACCCCATGACCAGACCCCTGCAGCGCCCGGCCGAGACCAGGACGCTCCGCGAACCGCCCTCAGGCCCCCGCGCCGCCGCCACGCCGACTACTCCGACGCGGTGGTCGCCGCCTACATCCACGAGATCTCCACGCGTCACCGCCCCGGCCATCAAGGCCGGCGCGGTACCACGTAGGATCCGGCCTCTGGCCCACCACCTAAGGAGGAGAACCACGTGAGAGTGATCGGAGCCGGCTTGCCACGAACGGCGACCACCACCCAGCTGATCGCACTCGAGATGCTGGGACTGCCCTGCTACCACATGCGCGACATGATGGGCGACGTGGGCAAGAGCGTCCCGCAGTGGCGCGCGGCCCTGGAGGGCAACGGTCCGTGGGAGGAGCTGTTCGAGGGCAAGGAGTCGGTCGTCGACTGGCCCGGCTCGTACCACTGGCGTGAGCTGATGGACGTCTACCCCGACGCCAAGGTGCTGCTCAGCGTCCGCTCGGCCGAGAGCTGGGTCGAGAGCATGCACAACACGATCGCCGCCATCTGGTACGGCGACAACCTCATGCACCACCTTGCGATGGCGCAGTACCGGATCGACCCGCTCTACGCCTCCTGGCTCGATGTCATGCACGACATGTGGACGAAGGCGGACATCATGGTCCCGAGCAACGCCGACCGCGACGAGATGGCCGCCGGCTTCGAGCGCTGGAACCAGGAGGTCATCGACACCGTGCCCTCCGATCGCCTGCTGGTGTGGCACCCCAAGGACGGCTGGGAGCCGCTCTGCGAGTTCATCGGCGTCGACGTTCCGGACACACCGGTGCCGAACGTCAACGACACCGAGAACTTCCAGAAGAACCTGATCATGGCTCCGGCCATCGCGGCGGTGAACTCGTGGTGGGACGAGAACGGGGCGCTGGAGGACGAGGCCACCAAGCAGCGCGAGGCCGCGGCCGGGGCTGAAGCCTCGGCCTAACTAGAAACCTGGGACCGCAACTTCAAGGGTTGGGCGGGGTTGCGACGCGAAACGACGCCTTTAGGAGGCCTTTAAGATGCGGAATCGGGTGACCGGACGAGGTATGCGCAGGCTGGCCCTATTGGCGATGCCGGCAGTGCTCGCCTTGACGCTGTCGTCGTGCGCGTATTACCAGGGTGCGGTCAAGGCGCGAGACGCCGGTGGGTCCGTTCCGTGGTGGTGCACTTCGACTGAGGACATCCCGGTCACCCAGGGTCCGGCGGTGGGCACCGTCGACTGGTACGCGGACATCGTCAAGGCCCCGCTGGCGTGGGACGACTGCGTGGCCATGTCGATCCAGTTCGACGCCGCGAAGAAGTACGCCGAGCAGTTCCCGACGCGGAGTCAGGCAGAGGCTGATGGTTTCCGGGAGATCACCTCATACATCCCGGGGATGGGCACCCATCACGTGAAGGGTGGGATCACCCCGGCGCTGCTGGCCGACCCCACCTTCCAGCAAACAGGGCGGCTGAACCCGATCCTCGACAACCGCGGACTCGACGACAAGTTCGACCCCGCGAAGCCCGAAGTCATGCAGTACGACGGCAATGGGCCGAGCGCGAAGCTGGTGGGCTTCGACTACTACGTGCGCACTACCACGGGCAACCCCCCGGCGGGCTTCCCCGGCAACATCGACTGGTGGCATCACCACCCGTGGATCTGTCACCGCAAGACCGACGCGGCGATGATCGCGTTCAACGTCTCGGATTCGACGTGCGCGGGCCAGGGCGGCGTCAACGTCAACTACTCGAACTACTACATGCTCCACGTGTGGGTCCTCGACGACATGAAGTTCATTCCCGACGTGTTCGCCGGCCAGATTCCATGCATCTCGGGTCCCGGCGGTTCGACGACCATCCGTGACAACCCCGATCACGCGTGCCACTTCGGGCGAACCGGCGCCACCGCAACGGCCTCGACCACTGCCCCGCCAGGGGCCGCGTCGACGGGCGTCCAGTTCACGGCGGCCACGTTGCGCGGTCACAGCCTGGTCTGCCCGCTGGCCACCGCCGAAACCGCCAGCTGAGTCACCCTCCGCTGCCCAGCACATGACGTCAGGCGGACTCGCTCCACCAGCGAGCGAGTCCGCCTTACGCGCTGTGCGTCGCGCTAGCGGTTCGTGAACGCCGGTAGTCGCGACACGGCTGCAGGCTCACAACGTCGGGCGGGCTCGCTCCACCAGCGAGCGAGTCACGCCTTAGGCGCTGCGCGTTTGCGCTAGCGGTTCGTGAAGGCCTGGTAGTCGCGGCACGGCTCGCCGCGCAGCCCGGGGCAGGGCGGCAGGCCGGTCGGCACGGTCACGCCGAGACCATGGGGAGTACCAGTCTCGACGGGGTCATCCTGGTCAGCGCCAGCGAGAGGTCGGACGTCCCAGCCGGCTCGGTCTCACCGAACGACCAGATCGGCTGGTCGCCGTTCGGCGCGGAGATCACCAGGCGGATGCGCGATCCGGTGCGATACACGTGCCCCTGGTAGTAGAGCGGGATCGGGACCTCGACCCAGATGTGCGACGGCATCGGCTGGACGTCGGCGGCGCGCAGGCTGAGCACGGGCTCGAGGGGCGTGCTCTTGGCGGCGTCGAGCTTGCGCTCGTTGGCGCGCACCCAGCCCCCCTGCACGAACGTCTCCTTGCCGTCGGGCCGGACCTCCGAGATCGTGGCCTGGAGGTCGACGTTCGGGGTGGACGACTTGACGTAGACGTACACCGCCCCGCCGCCGATCATGGTCTTGGGTCGCTTGAGCGGGTTGGTGATGTACGAGACAGCCTTGCCGGGCGGGCTCTGGGCCCACTGGTACGGTCGGCGTCGCCGTCCAGAGGCCGCCGGTGCCGGCCGCGGTGTCACCTGTGAAGTTCGTCAGCGGGCGGGCGTGAGCATCCGCGGTGAACGTGTTGAACACCGCCTGCGCGGGCGGTCCCGTGTACTTGAGCTTGCTGTTCCCCGAGAGGTAGAACGTGCGTGCCTTGGTCCCGGGGATCGGCCAGCTCGGCCACGAGCGCTCGAAGCCGGGCACGGGATGGCCCGGCTGGAGGCCGCCCGCACCGTTGTCGAACAGCACGCGGATCGCCGGCAGCGCCTCGAAGGCGGCCAGCGCCCCCTCGTACGTCGGCTGCGTCTGGATCGGGTCGTTCGGCAGCGTCACGCCCGTGATGCCCATCGCCTCCTGGTAGATCACCGGAGCGGCGGCCTTGATCAGCGCCGAGTTGGTGATCGGCGCCTTCTTGGCCACGTAGAGCTGGAGGAAGTCGTACCAGCGGTTGAAGTTCTCGGGCGCCAGCGAGTCCACGTGCGTCCCGTTGGTGAAGGTGAACCACTTGCGGCTCGTCCCGGTGAACTTGCCGGCGAGGGTCGGGCAGTGGCCGCCGGTCTGCTCGTCGGTCCACTGGCAGGCCATGAACGTCGGCACCTTGATCTTGTTCACGAAGGTGGCCGGCGCGAGCGGGTCGGCCACCTCGGGCACGTAGTGGTCGTTGGCGCGAATCTTCGCCATCAGGTCGACGGCCTCCGGATGCAGCGCCTGGTTCGCCGCGCAGGTCTGGTCGCCCTCCTGAATGCGCTTGTAGGCCCAGGCCTGGCCCTCGGTGGCGGAGGCGGCCTTGGCGTCGTGGATCCGCTCCTGCGCCCACGCCACGGCGAAGCCGGTGTTGAGGATGCCGCCCGGGTAGAGCGTGGTCTGGGTGGAATCCAGCACCGACAGCGGTGAGATGGCGGCGAGGCTCGGCGGGCTGGTGGCGGCGGTGAACAGCTGGCTGATGCCGCCGTAGGAGATGCCCATCATGCCGACCTTGCCGTTGGCCGCCCACGACTGGCGGGCCACGGTCTCGACGATGTCGTAGCCGTCGAGGCTCTGGAGCGGCTCGAAGAAGTCGAATGCCCCACCGGAGCAGCCGGTGCCGCGCATGTTCACGTCGACGACGGTGAAGCCCATCAGATTGGCGAGGATCGCGATCCCGCTCTGAGGCCCGGCCGGGTCGGCGTACCCGTAGCCCGAGTACTCGATCAGCGTCGGCGTGGGACCCGTGGGGACGGGCGGCAGGGGGACGCCCGGCAGGGGCAGTACGTCGGTCACGTCCGTCGGCGGGTGCACATTCACCGCCAGCTTGGTGCCGTCGCGGGTGGTGAGGTAGCCATAGCCGTCGGAGGGCAGCGTCTGGTTGTAGACGCTGGTGCTCGGCGGGGCCGACTGCGTCGAGAGCACCGTGACCGGGTCCGACGCCGTGCCGCCGGCGGCGGGGCGAACGCGGTAGCCGCTGCCGGGGGCCACGTCGCGGAACAGGGTGGCGCCGAGCGAGTTGACCGTGCGCGTGGCCACCGACCCGCCCGACCCGTTCAGCAGCGTCAGCTGCTGGCCCGGCGTCGCTTCGGCCACGGAAACCTGCTCGACGCTGCCGCGCGCGGTGTACGCCTGCGCGCCGGTCGCCGCCACCAGCAGAAACGCCAGCGCGAGAGAGCCCCCCTGTCAAGACCCTCGTCCCCCTCATCCCGCGCGCACCATATCCCCCCTGACACAGAATTTCGCAAGTCCCATGCCCAGTCCATGTAGTCGCGCCGGATGCGGCGGTGGCGCGCTACCTGCCCGGTGGGTTAACCTCGCCGAGTCGTTTGACGGAAGGAGGAGAGGTGACGAGGCGAACGCTCGCGATGGTCGTGTCGGCCCTGGCGGTGCTCGGCCTGCTGGCGCCGGCGACCGCCACCGCCGGAGGGCCGCGACACGGCAAGCCGCCGGTGGTCAAGGCGGGTGCGGCCAGCCGCTCGGTCCTGCCGCTCGTCGGCGGCGCGCGCGACTACCTGCGCGCGGGCTTGCCGTCGGAGCGGGACGCGATCTCACCCGGGCGTGTTCGTCCGGGAGTGGGACGACGGCCGCATCGCGGTCGGCAACGGCGACAGCGTCTCGCATTGGGTCCACGACGACGTGCGCGTGCGCGCCCTGGCGCTCTCCGACCCCCGCGGCAGGCACCTCACCGTGCTCGTCTCCGCGGACCTCTACATGATCTTCCGCGCCGACGCCGACCTGATTCGAAAGAAGGTGGCGGCGCGGCTGCCGGGTGTGCGGCTGGACGTGCTGGTCGGCCTCAACGCACAACCACCACGGCCCCGACACCGCGTTCGACGTCAACCACTCCTGGTACGAGGAGATGACGGACCAGGCCGCCGACGCGGTCGTCGATGCCGTCGCACCGGCTGCGGCCGGCGCGCCTGAGGGTCGGCAGCGGGAAGCACTGGTTCGGCATGGACGACGGCGACCCGCAGGTGATCGACCCGAGCATGAACGTGCTGCAGGCCGTGGGCACCAACAGGCGCGTGATCGGGACCGTCGTGCAGTGGAACAACCACCCCGAGACGACGCTGGGCTGGGCGCCGCCGGCCGACCTGAGCGCGGAGTGCGCGGTGCTGGGCTGGCAGGGCGACGAGTGCCACGCGGAGGGCCGCTACTTCACGAGCGACTACGCCGGCGTGCTGTCGCGCACGATCGCGCGGCGCACAGGCGGCGAGGCCCTGTACTTCGTCGGCGCGCTGGGCCACCTGGTCGGCCCCGGCGGGGCCAACGTCTGGGAGGTCGACCGCGCGGCATCCGCTGGGCAACCAGTTCCACCCGCCGCCCGGGGCGGCCGTCCCCGGCGGCGACGGCTTCACCTACACCGACAAGAACTTCCGGCGCGCGGTGGTGATCGGCGAGCAGGCTGCCGGGGCCGCGCTGAGGATCGTCGAGCACGGCGAGTGGCTACGCGACGCCGGGATCGGGCTCCGGCGCCAGCCTTTCTACTCGCGGCTGAGCAACATCGGCTTCCGCGTGCTGCTGGTCGTCGACCCCGAAACCGGCTTCACGCAGCTCGGCCACGTGCCGCCGGTCGCGTACAACTGCCCGGCCACCGGGCCGAAGACCGACGCCACGTGTCGCAGCGACGGGCTCGGCAGCGAGGAGGACCCGTTCGTCGGGGACGATCCGCTCCGGCGACCACCTCAAGAGCGAGGTGAACTACCTGCGCATCGGCAAGGTGGGGATGATGTTCCTGCCCGGCGAGGTGGCGGGCGAGCTGGTCATCGGGCTACCCAGGGAGTTTCGGGCGGACCCGGCGCGCTGGTATGACGAGCCGCACGAGCTGAACGCCTTCGGCGACGCCTACACGACGCCCGGCTACGTGCTCAACCGCATGCACGACCGCTACAGGTTCACGATCGGCCTGGGGAACGACGAGCTCGGCTACGTCTTCCCGATCAGCAACTGGCGCGTGAAGTGCGTGGCCGACGAGGTGGCCGGCCCGGGCGCCTGCGCAGGCGCTGTACGAAGCGGGCACCATCGAGTTCCCCGACGCGGTGGCCGGGACGACCTGCAAGGCCATCACCGAAGACCCGGAGCGGCTCGAGCAGTACCCGGCCGAGGCGCGGCTGGCCATGTCGGCGAGCTGCCGCTACGGCCAGGCGCTGGGCGAGGCCGAGAGCCACTACGAGGAGACCAACTCGGCCGGCTGGGACCTCGCCGAGGACATACTCGCCGCGGTGGCCGCGCTGACCGGCGACGCCAACCCGGAGATGATCAACCCGCGCTTCCCGGGCTACTGGAAGGGCTACCCCCCGCCGGGGTAGGCGATCACTGCTGCATCCTTGGATCCTGCGTAGGGTCGGAGTACGTGGGAGGGCAACCCTGCGCGATGGCCTCCGGGCGCAGTTCGTAGTGCCAGGGCTCGTTGCCGTAGACCCGGCACAGCCCGTACTCGGCGCCGTGCTCGGACAGCCACGCCGCGGCACCGGAGGGCCCGATGTCCACAGCGTCCCCCGACACGTGGGCAGATCTGTCGGGTGTGGCCACCCACCGGGCAGCCTCCTCCTCTGAGCCGTACTTCAGGACCGCCTCATGGAGGAGTTGCTCCTGGTACGCCGGGGAACGCCAGCCGCTGTCGACGACGAACTCGACCCCGTCGTCCGCGGCATCCGTCGCGGCCTGGCGCAGGGCACCGAGGAGAGCTGAATCGAGGTTGGCCACACCCGGAACCTCGTTGTCGAAGACCGTCGTGCCGTCGGGGACGGCACCGTCAGCCTCGCCAAGCGGGCCACGGGGCTCACTGCGAGGGGCGTCGATGCGTGATGCGCCCGGCGAGGACGAGGATCCCGGCGACTGGTGGCCGAGGGCTGCGGCGATCGCCGCGACAACGACGAGCAGGCCGGCGACGCGGATCCAGCGAATCTGAATCCGCGTGCTGGCTGCCTATAGATCACGCCGCCATTGAAGGCAGCGTGCTGTTGCCGGCACGTATGCGGTTTTCCATATGCCGGCGATATGCGCCGGCCCTAGCATCGGAGCATGCGCGTGTTGCTCGTCGAGGACGAGCCCTATATGGCGGAAGCGATTCGCGATGGCCTCCGCCTGGAAGCGATCGCGGCAGACATCGCAGGTGACGGCCACGCCGCTCTGGGGCTGCTGAGCGTCAACGCGTACGACATCGCCGTCCTCGACCGCGACATCCCCGGGCCCTCCGGTGACGAGATCGCCAAACGAATCGTCGCCTCCGGCAGCGGCATGCCGATCCTCATGCTCACCGCTGCCGACCGTCTCGACGACAAGACCACCGGGTTCGAGCTCGGGGCCGACGACTACCTCACGAAGCCGTTCGAACTCCAGGAGCTCGTGCTCCGTCTCAGAGCGCTCGACCGCAGGCGTGCACACAACAGGCCGCCTGTGCAAGAGATCGCAGGCCTCCGTCTGGATTCGTTCCGCCGCGAGGTCTACCGCGACGGCCGCTACGTCGCGCTGACCCGCAAGCAGTTCGCAGTGCTCGAAGTCCTCGTCGCGGCCGAAGGCGGTGTCGTCAGCGCCGAAGAGCTGCTGGAACGGGCGTGGGATGAGAACGCGGACCCGTTCACCAACGCCGTGCGCATCACGGTCTCGGGACTGCGCAAACGGCTCGGCGAGCCCTGGCTCATCGCCACCGTGGCCGGCGTCGGGTACCGCATCGGAGGGGGCCTGGATAGAGCGCCCGGTTTGAGCGTCCGCCTCAAGCTCACCCTCAGCTACGCCGGCTTCCTCATGCTCGCCGGTGCCGTACTGCTCGCCGCCGGGTACTTCTCCCTTTCGCGTGGTGTGCACCCTGGTGTGATCTTCGTGGTCCGCAGCCACGCCGACCTCCTGCGCAATTTCGCTCCGATCGCGGCCATCGTGATGGCGTTCCTGCTGGTATTCGGCCTGCTGGGAGGGTGGTTTCTCGCCGGCCGCATGCTCGCCCCCCTGGACCGCATCACGGACGCCACACGCATCGCCGCGAACGGATCGCTGTCGCACCGAATCCGGCTACCGGGCCGCAGAGACGAGTTCCGCGAGCTCTCCGACGCCTTCGACGCCATGCTCGCTCGCCTCGAAGCACACGTCGCCGAACAGCAGAGATTCGCGGCCAACGCCTCCCACGAACTGCGCACCCCGCTGGCGATCACGCAAACACTGCTCGACGTCGCCCGGAACGATCCGAACCGCGGCAACGACGAACTCGTCGACCGCCTCCACGCCGTCAACACCCGAGCGATCGGCCTCACCGAAGCTCTGCTCCTGCTCAGCCGCGCCGACCAGCGGTCCTTCACCTCAGAACACGTGGACCTGTCCCTCATAGCGGAAGAGGCGACGGAAACGCTCCTCCCCCTCGCAGAGAAGCGGGGCCTCACCATCGAGACGTCCGGCGATGTGACCCGCACCATCGGCTCACATACGCTCCTGCTGCAGTTGAGCACGAATCTCGTGCACAACGCGATCGTCCACAACACGCCTGAACAGGGCACCGTGTGGGTCACGACGAGCGCTCACCACGAGAGCGTGGTGCTGACCGTCGAGAACACCGGCGAGAAGCTCACGCCACAGTTGGTTGCCACGCTCGCCGAGCCGTTTCTCCGCGGCACCGAACGCATACGCGCCGACCACGCGGGAGTCGGGCTCGGCCTGGCGATCGTCAAGAGCATCACCCAGGCACACGACGGGACCCTCACCCTCACCCCCCGCGCCGCCGGCGGGCTCTGCGCCACGGTGCAACTACCCGCGTGACGGGAGCGGCAACCGCGCGCTCACGCGCGTCCCGTCGCCGGGCGGGCTGTGGACCTCGAACCGTCCGCCGAGCGCGTCGATCCGGTCTGCCAGTCCGCGTAGCCCGGTGCCGCCCGCGGCGTCCGCGCCACCGCGGCCGTCGTCGGCGATCTCGAGCAGTAGCGCGCCGTGCTCGCGCTCGACACGGATCCGGATCGTCGCTCGCGCCCGCATACTTGCCCGCGTTCGTCAGCGACTCGCTGACGATGAAGTATGCGGCGAGCTCCATGTGCTCCGGCAGCTCGTCGGCCCGGACGTCGATCGTCACCGGCATATCGCACGCCGCCGCGAGCCCCTCGAGCGCGCGGCGCAGTCCACGCTCGGAGAGCGCCACAGGATGTAGCCCGCGGGCGAGGTCGCGCAGCTCGGCGTGGGCCCCGCCCAGCTCGTCGTGGGCGACGCGCAGGACGTCGGCGACCTCATGCTCGTCGCCGAGCTTGCGCCGGCGACCTTGAGCAGATTCCCGACGGCCATGAGACGCTGCTGCGCGCCGTCGTGCAGATCGCGGCCGACACGCCGGCGCCCCGCATCGGCGGCTTCGATGACACGGGCGCGCGAGCGCCGCAAGGCGGCCGCCTGCTGACGACGCTCGAGCTCGGCCGCCGCTCGCGAGGCGAAGATACGCATCGCGGCGACGTCATCGTCCCCTGCCCTCATCGGCCCCGCGTCCATCACGCCGATGTGGCCGAGATGGGTGCCATCGGCCGCGCGCAGGCAGACCGCCAGATAGCTCTCGAGGCCCATCTCGATCGCCGGCTTGGCCTCCGGGAAGCGCCTCGTCAGCGCCTCCGGGAACGCGACGACCGCATCGCTCCACGACCAGCGCGCACGGCTTGCCGCGCGTGTCGTACTCGAACGGCTCGTCCATCCAGTCGCCGTCGTACCAGCCGCTGACCACCCGCACGTGCGCTCCGTCCGCGTCGGTGGCCTCCGCGACGAAGGCGAACCTCGCCCCGAACGCCAGCGCGACATGCCGGACCAGGCAGCGAAGGAACTCGTCTCCGACCGCACCGGCGGTGCCCTTCGGCAACGGTGCGAAGCAGGTCCCTGCGGCGAGATTGCATGCTGCGCTGGTCGATGTCGGCGAAAGAAGGCATGAACGTAATGCCCTCGCCGATGCTAGCGCGGTGAGCAGCTCGCGAAGTACGGGTAGCCGCACCGAGCTTCGGCAGCTAACCCCCCTCGCGCGCGAGGCGGGATCGGTGCACCCTGCCTCCCATGAATACCCGCCTTACGACCGACATCCCGATCTCCGACCTCCGCGCCGAGCTGAACGGCAAGGTGATCGCCCCGGGCGACCCCGGATACGACGACGCGCGGGGAGTCTTCTTCACCGGCTTCGACCGCCGGCCCGCGGCCATCGTGCGCGTCGGCCGACGCATCCGACGTCTCCCGCGTCGTCAACCTGGCACGGGAGACAGGCGCCGAGCTCGCGGTGCGCAGCGGCGGCCATAGCCGCGCGGGGCATGGAACCTCCGACGGCGGGATCGTTCTCGACCTCTCCGAGATGAACGCCGTGGAAGTCGACGCTGACGGCCGCACCGCATGGGCGCAGACCGGCGTGAAGGCCGGCGACTACACCAGGGCGACCGGCGAACACGGGCTCGCCACAGGGCTCGGCGACACGCCCAGCGTCGGGCTCGGCGGGATCACCTTGGGCGGCGGTATCGGCTACCTGGTCAGGAAGCACGGCCTCACGATCGATGACGTGCTGGGTGCCGAGCTGGTCACCGCCGACGGCGAGCTCCTCGAGGTGGACGAGGAGACCCACCCCGATCTCTTCTGGGCCCTCCGAGGCGGCGGCGGCAACTTCGGGGTCGCGACCCGGTTCCAGCTCCGCCTCCACGAGATCGACGATGTGGTCGGCGGGATGCTGGTGCTCCCAGCGAGCGCCGAGCTGATCACCGGATTGGTCGCCGCCGCAGATGCGGCACCCGAGGAGCTGTCGGTGATCGCGAACGTCATGAACGCGCCGCCGATGCCATTCATCCCCGCCGAGCAGCACGGCAAGCCCGTCGTGATGGCCCTGATGGTCTACGCGGGCGATGCCGAGGCCGGTGAGCGGGCGATCGCGCCGATCCGCGCGCTGGCCACCCCGCTCGCCGACATGGTCCGGCCGATCCGCTACCCGGAGATGTACGAGGGGCCGGAAGGCCCGCGCGCCGGCATACGCCGCCGGCACGAACGTGCTCGTCGATGCCTTCGCGCCCGGGGCGGCAGAGGCGATCCTCGAGCACCTCGAGACCGCGACGGCCCCGATGGCCGCCGCCCAACTCCGCGTCCTCGGCGGCGCGATGGCGCGCGTCCCCGACGGCGCGACCGCGTTCGCCATCGCGGGGCGAAGCTGATGGTGAACGTCGCCGCGATGTACGAGAGGCCCGAGGAGCGGCCCGGAGCACGAGGCCTGGGCGAGCAGCCTGGCGACGGCGCTCTCCGATGGAGCCGCCGCGGCCTATGTCGGCTTCCTCGGCGACGACGGGCAGCAGGGCGTCCAGCGCGCCTACCCGCCAGCGACCCTCGAGCGCCTCGCGCGAGGTGAAGCACCGGTACGACCCGGACAACCTCTTCCGCCTGAACCTGAACGTGCTCCCGGCCGTGAAGTGACCGAATGCGCATAGGGGGAGGGGTGTGCCGGGCGGGCTATCGGCCTCGATCAACGAGCGGGGCGAATGCCGTGCCGACTCCTATCGCAATGGCAGCGTCGTTGTGGTCGCCGTCTCCGCTCGGGGCTTCTGGGCCCGGCGACCTGGTTGGTCAGCGCGATCCCGAACGAGTCGCCA
The DNA here is from genome assembly GCA_963752455.1 of uncultured Thermoleophilaceae bacterium. GTDB lineage: Bacteria > Actinomycetota > Thermoleophilia > Solirubrobacterales > Thermoleophilaceae > JACVRW01. The sequence goes on along the minus strand of CAVVYE010000021.1, from coordinate 2,411 downwards.
TTCCTGGCCTTCTACTGGATGGGCGCCTCGACGTTGCTCGCGTTCTCCGAGGGCGATCTTCACGGGACGCTGGTGTGGGTCGCGCTCGGTCTCGCCGCCGTGACGTTCGTCGGCACGCCTGTTCTCGTGCGCCGGAGTCTGCGCGCAGCCCCCGCGATCGAGCAGGCGCTCGACCGTGCGATCGGGCCGCGTTGGCGACATACAGGAGCTGTCTAGTCGATCGCACAAACCCGCCCTGGGGACGGATCCTCTTCGCGCCGCTACCCCTGTTCCACCCCGGTGTGACGCGCATCTCCAACCTCAGCTACGGCGATGCCGGCCGCCGCAACCGCCTCGATCTCTACCGCCGCCGGCGCGGTGGTAGCGGCGGGCCGGTGCTGATTCATCTGCACGGTGGCGGCTTCTCGTTCGCGCCCGGGCGTAAGAGCTTCTACGCGCGGCGTCTGCTGTTCCGGCTCGCCCGCCAGGGCTGGGTCTGCATCAGCGCGACCTACCGGCTACAGCCCGCAGCGACTTCCCCGACGCGCTGATCGACGTCAAGAAAGTGATCGCCTGGGCTCGCGCCCACGCGAGCGAGCACGGCGGCGACCCCGACCGGATCGTGCTCGTCGGAAGCTCATTTGGCGCCCGCCTGGCGACGCTGGCGGGCTTCACCACGAACGACCCCGCTTTCCAGCCGGGATTCGAACAGGCCGACACGTCCGTAGCAGCGGTCGTCGGGCTCTACGGCTACTACGGCGGGATCGACAGCCGACATCGCTGCCCTCCTCGCCGTTCGACTACGCCGAGCGCGGCTCTCCGCCGCTTCTCATCGTCCATGGCGACCAGGACACGCTCACCTCTCCAAAGCGCGCACGCGCGCTCGCCGAGCGAGCCCGCAACGCCTCCGCCAACCCTGTCGCCTATGTCGAGTTGCCCGGCGCCCAGCACTCGTTCGACCTCCTCTCCTCGATCCGCTTCGAGGCTGTCATCGACGGCATCGAAGCCTTCGCAGCGTCGATCGCGGCGCCGAACCCCAGTCGAGCCGACCGCGCATACGCATGACCGACAGCCTCACCGAGCTCCGCAACTCGTTGTCCGGCGACGTGCTGACAGCGTCCGACCGCGAGTACGAGCGAGCGCGCCTCTGCTTCAACCTCCTGATCGACCGGCGGCCGGCGGCAATCGCCCGCTGCGTGGACGCCGAGGATGTGGGTGAGGCGCTGGCCTTCGGTCAAGCGCATGGACTGGAGATCGCGGTCCGCGGTGGAGGCCACAATCCCGCCGGGCATTGCGCGGTCGACGACGGGCTCGTGATCGACCTCTCGCGGATGCGAGGCGTCGCGGTCGATCCCGACGCGCGTCTAGCGACTTCCGATGGCGGGGCGACCTGGCTCGACTTCGACGCCGCGACCCAGGCGCACGGCCTGGTCACGCCTGGGGGCGTGGTCGGCTCGACCGGCGTCACCGGCCTCACCCTCGGCGGAGGGATCGGGCACCTGACCGCTCAGTACGGCCTCACATGCGACAACCTCGTCGCCGCGGAGCTCGTCACTCCCGGTGGCGACGTGGTCAGCACAAGCGACGACGAGAACCCCGAGCTTCTCTGGGCGCTCCGCGGCGGAGGCGGCAATTTCGGCGTCGCGACGCGGCTGACGTTTCGCCTGCACCCGCTCGAACGGGTGATCGGCGGCCGCCTCGAGTACGCAGGCGACGGGGTCCAGGATGCCCTCCGTACGTTCCGCGACGTCGATGCGCGCGCCGGGAACGACCTGAGCTGCCAGGCGCAGCTCACAATCGACGAGTCCCTGACCCCGGCGCTCGACGTTGCCCCGTGCTACACCGGCCCCGAGGCGAACCCCGAGGAGCTGCGCGCGCTGCGCTCGGCGGGAGGGCTCGTCAACGACGGAGTGCGCTCCCAGACCTTCCTCGACCAGCAGCGCGTGTTCGACCCGGGCTACGGCGTGGACCGCAACTACTGGAAGAGCCACTTCGTCCGCGAGCTCCCGGACGCGCTGATCGACGACCTTCTCGGCCGCATGACGGCCCTGGGCCGCCCGCCAGGCGCGCTCCTGATCGAGTCTCTGCGCGGCGCCCCGAAGGACGTGGATCCAACCACCGCGGCGCTTGGCTACCGGAATGCGGCCTTCAACATCAGCGTGATGGCGAGCTGGGTCGACCCCACCTGGACGAGCAACAGATCGCTTGGGCCCGCGAGACTGCCGCTGCGATGGAGCCATGGGCAGTCAGCGGCGGGTACGCCAACTACATGCAGGCCGACGAGCCATTAGAGCGGGTGCGGGCCTCGTTCGGAGCGGAGGCGTTCGACCGCCTCCGGGCGCTGAAGAGTCAATATGACCCGGACAACGTCCTGCGACGGAATCAGAACATCCCGCCGCTGTAGCGCCTCGCCCGCGTTACGCCGACCCCGG
>CAVVYE010000020.1:0-64089 GCA_963752455.1 uncultured Thermoleophilaceae bacterium | reverse complement strand
CAGGGGGTACTTACCTGGTTCGTTACGACTTTCGCGAAATCCCGACTTGGTGGGATGCCCCTGTGGTGACCCTCGGGTTACGATCCTCGGCGTCGAGAGCGACAGCAGTCGCGCGGCGAAAGCGACAGCAGTCGCTCCGTGGAGAGGGCCCTGGTCAACCGGGGCCTTTTCCACGCCTCGAGCGTAGATCGAGTCGTTCCATTCACCCCACGGCCTCGTGCGGCTTGACCGGGGTTCCGGAGGCTGGTAGGCCACGTAGTGCGGGGCACCGGACTCGGCTGAAGGGAGTGCCCGATGAGGCGGATGGTGGTGGGTGGATTGTCGATGGTCTCGGCGCTGGCGCTGGCCGCCTGTTACGGCTCGACCGAACCAGCCACGAACATCGGTGAGGACAGCGCCACTCTCCACGCCCGCGGCACTGCCAACCACGGCCCCGCAACGAGCTACATCGAGTACTGGACCGACGGGGACCCACTTCCGGGCCAGAGCAGACCACGGACCCCTACACGGTCGTGGCCGGCGGGTGTCAGCGGACCCTTCTCCGAGAAGGTTTCAGATCTGCTGGTGGCCAGCCAGTACTCGTTCCGGCTCTGCGGAAACGACCAGGGCGCCGAACCCGTGTGCGCCCAAACCCGCACGTTCGCCACACCCACCCCGACCGGCGACTACGTCAAGGGCAGCTTCGCCGGCCTCTCCCCCTTGATCGCTAGCCCGTACACCGTGCGCTTCAACGCACGCAGCGGACCCAGCGGGGAGAACGCCAGAGGCACGGTCAAGTTCACGTTCGCGGGAACCACCACGACGGGCACTGTCCGCTGTCTCCGGGTGAATGACATCTTCGCGAGGATCGGAGTGGTCTTCAACGACGGGAGTGCCCGGCTCTACAGGCTGAATGACGTGAGGGAAGAGGCCGCCTCCTGGGGAACGGCCCCCACCACCAACCCGCCGAACTGCGCAGCGACGGCAGAGTTCGAGAACCCGCCCTACAACCAGCAGTCCTTCGTCCTCCACGACGCGCCCTGAGACCGCGTTACGGCTGTGCTGCGAGCGTGAACCGCTTGTGCCGGCTGAGCTACTCCACCGGCCGGAAGCGCTGGATCCGCTCGTTGCCCGCATCCGCGACGAGCAGGTTCCCGAACGGGTCTGCGGCCACGCGGCGCGGCCCGTTGAACTGCCCGTCGTCCACGCCCTCATCTCCGAACAGGGTCACGAAGCCACCGAGCCCGTTGAACACCTGGATCCGCGCCGGATCGTTGACCTCCACCGTGAAGAAGCGACCTGCCGAGTCGGTCTCCACGTCGACGAGCAACCCGAACTCGCCGGCGTTGGTGCCGATACTGCCCCATTTGAAGAGGTATGCCCCCGCGTTGCTGAACACCTGGACGCGGTTGTTGCCCCGGTCCGCCACGGCCACCGCTCCCGAAGGCGAGGCAGACACCCCGTCCGCGCTGTTCAGCTGTCCGTTGGCCGCTCCGAGGGTCCCCCACTTCAGCAGGTAGGTCCCGAGCCCGGTGAACTTCTGGATCCGGTTGTTCCCGAAGTCGGCCGCGAACACGTTGCCCGCGGCATCCGAGGTCACACCGTAGGCACCGTCGAATTGGCCGTTGCCCGTGCCCTGCGTTCCCCAGCGCTGAATGAACGCCCCATCGGGACCGAACTTCGAGATCCGCGAGTTCGTGAGGTCGGCGACGTAGACGTTCCCAGCATTGTCCACGTGGACGTCGCGAGGGTTTTGGAACTGGCTGTTCCCGGTGCCAGGGCTGCCCCACTTCGTCACGTACGCGCCGTCCGGAGTGAACTTCTGGACGCGGTTGAGGACCGAGTCCGACACGTAGACGTTGCCCTGGAGGTCAGTGTCGATGCCGGCCGGGGCCTCGAACTGGCCGTTCCCCGCCCCCGCTGTGCCCCACTTCCCGTCGAACACGTAGCTCGTGCCCGCGAGCGTGGTGAAGCTCTTGACGCCGCCGCACGCCGGCCCCTCCCCCTCGTCCTGCCCGCAGGCCCGGAAGTAGTAGGTGGTGGCCGGCTGGAGCCCCGTGACCCGAACGCTCAGCTGCACCTCGCTCGGTGCCGAGGCCGGGCCACAGCGCTTGTCGGGCTCGGGCGGGAAGCCGCAGACCTCGGTGTCGCCGGCCGTTCCGAGCGCTCCCTGGGAGGTGGCGTACTCCCACCACCAGGTGGCCGGGCCGTCGTCGGTGTACCCGTGCGCGTTCAGCTGGGCGCTCAGGGTGCTGACCTTCGTGGCCGGGTCGGTGCCGCCGACACAGCCGGCGAACGCGGCCGCGAGCAGCACGACGGGCAACACGACTCGACCTCTCACAACGCACCGTCCTTGAGCGCCGGCAGGGCGCGGTGAGTGTCCTCGACCCACACCGCGCGGTCAAGCCCGCCGGACGGGTTGCGTAGTTACAAGTTCCCCAACGCCAGATCGCGGGGTGGGCGTAAGCGGACGACGGGGGTCGAACCCGCGACCTTCGGCTTGGGAAGCCGCTCCTGAGCCTTCGGAACCTCGCGGCTGTTACTTGTTTCGCTCTATGTGGTCCCCTCCCAAAACGCCTGAAAGTTGGTGTCTGTCCGAGAGTCAGGTACCGGGGGTGCAGGCCGGCAGCTGGCGTGCACCTGCCCGTGGCCTGTGGCCAGGCGGGATACTCGGCTGGCGATGTCGCAGGAGAACGTGGAGATCGTGCGCCAGTTCATCGAGGCGGCCCGTTCGGGTGGCACGGACGCGATTGAGGCGTTCGTCGCGGTCTCGGACCCGAGCATCGAGCACACGCGATTGCCGGCGGCGTCCGGACCCGAGACGTATTGCGGCCATGACGGCGTCCGCCGCTGGTTCATCGACATGGCCGACCTCTGGCGGGAATGGCGAAACGAGATCGAAGAACTCGTGGAGGTGGGTCCGGACACGGTGGCCGCGCGGCTGCGCTTCATCGCCGTCGGAAGGGACAGCGGTGTCCCGGTCGAGGCTCGGCTCGGGCTGGTGTGCGTGTTGTCCGAAGGCAAGGTCTTGCGAAGCCGCACGTACGCGAGCGGCGAGGAGGCCCTCGAAGCCGTGGGGCTGTCGGAGTAGGCGATGTCGCAGGAGAACGTGGAGAACCCGGTGCTGCCAGTCCTCGGTTGACCTGGGTTATGGGCCTGGATAGCGTCGCCTCATGACCGGTCGCCGCCGTATCTCGATCCTTGCCCGAGCCCTCGTTGTGGGCCTGCTGTTTGCCGCGACAGTCGCGAGCGCCGCTCAGGCGGTGCCGCCGACACGTTCCACGGAGCCGCCGTTCGACATCGACAACAGCTCTGCTCTTCTGCGGTTTCCCGCTGCGAGCCGAGACGCTGCGGAACAACGTGAAGATCACAACGTTCAGCGATGGCCGCCAGCTCGTCACCGGCAGCCACACGGGCCGCCTGACCAACCTCTCCTCCGGCAAGTCGCTGGTCATCACGGACGCCGGCAATCTGATGACCGACCCGGAGCAGACAACCGACACGTTCCACGGCAGGTTGGTCCTCTTCCTCTTCCCCGGCGAGCCGTTCGGGCCGGGTGCGTGGTTGTTCGTCGGTCGGACCGTCGCTACCTTCGCCGAGCCTGGCGGCTTCCTTTACTCCGGTCTTGAGTTCACGGGGAAGCGTGTCGACCTCTGCGCCGCGCTGCGCGGCTAGACCGCACCACCGACTCCAGGAGCCTCGACCGAACTCGAACCGCTTATCCCGTACGTGAACGGCCACTGCACGCACGCTTAGGTCCGATGACAGCAGACGTTGTTGCGTAAGCGGACGACGGGGGTCGAACCCGCGACCTTCGGCTTGGGAAGCCGACGCTCTACCAACTGAGCTACGTCCGCCGGGGCACGCAGTTTAGCCCTGGAAAGGGCCAAGTACGGGCCATTCTCGCGGGGTTCCCGAGTTGCCCGGCCGCCCGATGGGTATCACCATGAATGCAAGGTGCGAGGGGGTACTCGTGCCGTGTGACGCCGAAAGGAGTTGGCACAGGTGAGAACGCGTTCGACGCGCCGGATGGTGCTCGGCGTGGCGGTGCTCGGCCTGTGGGCCCCGGGCCCACCCGCGGCTGCCGCGCCGCTGCTTCCCGATCTCGACCAGCTCGTGCCGACCCAGGTGAGCGTCACGCCGGCGGCCGGCGCCCGCTACCACCTCGGCTTCGACTCCCGCATTGCCAACGGGCCCGAGGATGGCCGCGGCGTCGGGCCCGCTGATCCTGCGAGCGCGCCGCTCCAACACCGCCGCGCCGATGATCGCCGACCAGGTGATCCGCAACGCCGACGGCAGCGAGACGGTCCGGCGCGCCATCGGCCGCTCTGAACTACGAGACCGCCGATCGACCATTCGCACTGGCACTACGAGGGCCTCGACCACTACGAGCTGCGCCGCGCGTCCAACCAGAAGCTGGTCCGACCGGCGAACAAGGCGGGGTTCTGCATGCCCGACAAGCTCTTCACCCCGGACCGCTGCGGCACCGGGAGGCCCACGGCGCTCGCCATCGACCAGGGCCTGGGCGCGGGCTTCGTGGACCTCTACCAGGCGTATCTCGAGGGCCAGAGCATCGACGTCACGGGCGTGAAGGCCGGCGTCTACTACCTCGTGCACCGGGTGAACGCGGACTCCTCGTTGTGCGAGAGCAACCTCTCGAACAACGCGGCCGCCGCGAGGGTCCGGCTGTGGCCGAACGGGTACGGGGTCGCGCCGTACGTGCGCGTGCTCCGGGACATCGAGCTTTTCCCGATCCGCAGGCTCCAATCTGCGCCCGCCAACTGCCCGCTCGACCGCAGGGCGCCGCGAGTGCGCGTCCGGATCCCGCGCAGGCCAGGACGTCGGGCGCAGCAGGGCTGTGGTGGCCGACGTGCGCTGCAGCGAGCGGTGCACGGTCCACGCCTCGGCTCGGATCCAGGCGGCGGGACGCTCCAAGCACCTCGGGAACGTGGTGAAGGGAAACGCGAAGCGGAAGCGGGTCCGGCTTCGGGTTCGCCTGCGGGGAGGCGCCGTCGAGCGCGGTCGGTCAGGCGGCCCGGCGCCGCCAGCTCGTACGGGTACGGGTGACCCTGCGCGCCGTCGACGCCGTGGGGAACCGCTCACGGAAGACGCGGGTGACGGCCATGCTCCGTCCCTGAGCCGTCCTCGCGCTCGGGCCTCGCGGGACCGCGAAGCGCGCGGTCTATCTTTCGCTGCGCCCCATGAGGAGGGTCCTCTCCCCCATTCCCCTGGCCGTGATCGGCGTGCTCGTCGCGCTCGTGGTGCTGCTGGCCTACGGCCTCGCGTCGAACGAGCCCGACCGCTCGCTCGACGACGCGGCCGCGCGCGGCGAGCGCGAGCCTGCGCCCTCGTTCGACCTCCCCAAGCTCTCCGGGGAGGGCCGGAGCACCCTGGCCGACTACCGCGGCCAGGTGGTGGTGCTGAACTTCTGGGCCTCCTGGTGCGAGCCCTGCCGGGACCGAGTCGCCGCTGCTGGAGCGCTGGCACCGGCGGATCTCGAAGGACGGGCGCGGCACGGTGCTCGGCGTGGACGGCCAGGACGTGAGCTCCGACGCGCGCGACTTCGTGCGCGAGTACGAGCTCACCTACCCGATGCTCCACGACGGTCCCGGCGACCTGCGCGAGCCGTTCGGCGTGCTGGGCTACCCCGAGACCTTCGTGATCGACCCCCGGGGGCGCGTGGCCGCCCTGCAGCGCGGTCCCGTGGACGACGAGTTCCTGCGCCGCAAGGTGGCCCCGCTCCTGAGAGAGGCCGCGTGAGACGCGCGCTGGCCGGCCTCCTGGCCGCCGCGGCGCTGCTCGCCGCCGCCCCGGCCGCGCTGGCCGCCGACTGCCCCAAGACCACCCTGGCCGACGTGGAGAACGAGGTGATGTGCCCGGTGTGCGGAACGCCGCTCGCGCTCGCCACCGAGGCCCCGCAGGCCAACCGCGAGCGCGCCTTCATCCAGCGCCAGGTGAACGCCTGCCGCTCCAAGGACGAGATCAAGCAGCGCCCTGGTGGCCCAGTTCGGCGACAGCGTGCTCGCCCTGCCCGGCGACGAGAACTCCGACTTCGGGGACGTGCTCGTGTACGTGATCCCCGGCCTCGGCGTGGTGCTCGCGCTCGGCGGGGTGCTGGTGGCCACCCGCCGCTGGCGCCGCCGCGGCGAGGACTCGCCCGCCCAGCCGGCCGCCCCCTCCGCCGCGGGCTCCGCGCGCCTCGACGCCGACCTCGAGCGCTACGACCTGTGATCGCCGCCGACAGCGTCGACACCACCGTGGTGGCCGCCTTCGGGGTGGGCTTCATCTCCTTCGTCTCCCCCTGCGTCCTGCCGCTCGTGCCCGGCTACCTCTCCACCATCTCCGGCGTCTCCTTCGCGGACATCCAGGAGGGCCGGGGCCGGTGCGCGTGCTCGGGCCCCGCGCTGCTCTTCTGCCTCTCCTTCACCGCGATGTTCGTGGCCCTCGGAATGACGGCCACCGGCCTCGGCCAGACGCTCCAGGAGCACCGCGTCCTGCTGCGCCAGATCTCCGGAATCGTGCTGATCGCGATGGGCGTGCTGTTCATCGCCATGCTCTACGTGCCCCGCCTGAACCAGGAGTGGCGCCCCGAGAAGCTCATGCAGCGCGCCCACACCGGCGGCCCCGTGGTGGCCGGCCTCGCGTTCGCGGTCGCCTGGCTGCCCTGCACCGGCCCCACGCTGGGAGCGATCCTCACCGCCGCGTCGGGCGAGTCCACCGTGGGCCAGGGCGGCGTGCTGCTGGCCTTCTACTCGCTCGGCCTGGCCGTGCCCTTCATCCTCAGCGCCCTCGCCTTCTCGTCCTTCTCCGGCCTGTTCAAGTTCTTCCGGAACCACTACGCGGTGATCACCGTGGTCTCGGGCGTCGTGCTCGTGGTGATGGGCGTGCTGCTCTACACCAACGAGCTCACCCGGCTGAACTCCGAGGCGCTGTCCCTGATGGACGACCTCGGGATCAACTTCTTCAGCCAGCTCTGACCGGAGCGCGCACCGCGCCGGCCAGCGCGGCCGCCGTGGCGCACAGCGCCACCACCAGCACCAGCGCCGCCCGCAGGCCCACGAGCCTCGGAGAGGAGGCCCACCACGGGCGGTCCGGTGAGCAGGCCCATGTAGCCCATGGCGGACACCGCGGCCACCGCCGGGCCGGGCACCTGGCCGGAGGTGGCCGCCGCGCGCAGCGCCAGCGGGAACAGCGCGGCCAGGCCGATGCCCATCACGGCGAAGCCGGCCACGGCGACTGCCGGCGTGCCCACCGACAGCGCGAGCGCCATGCCCGTGGTGGCCACGAGCGCGCCGCCGCGCGCGAGCCGGGTGGGGCCCAGGCGCTCGGACAGCCCGTCGCCCGCCAGCCTGCCGATGCCCATGGTGAGCGAGAACGCGGCCAGCCCGGCGGCGGCCGCTCCCTGGCCGGCGCCCAGCTCGCCGTGCAGATACACGGCGGCCCAGTCGTTCACCGCGCCCTCCGAGAGCAGCACGCAGAAGGCGAAGAGCCCGGCCAGCGCCAGCGCCCGGGTCGGGCGCGCGAACGACGGGCCCTCGGGCGCGGCGTCCACGCCGCGCGGCAGCAGGAAGCGGGTGAGCACCACGCCCACCACCGCACCGATCGCGGCCACCGTCCAGAGGTGAGCCTCCACGCCCACCCCCGCCGCGGCCACCACACCGCCGATGGCCGCGCCCCCCAGCGCCCCGAACGAGTAACGCGGCGTGCAGGGAGGCCAGGACCGGCCGCTCGAGGTGGCGCTCCACGGCCAGGCCGTGCACGTTCATCGACACGTCGAGCACGCCGTTCATCACCCCCACGAACGCGAAGGAGGCGGCCAGCGCCCCGAAGGACCCGGCCAGCGACACCGGGATCAGCGCCGCCGCGTAGCCCAGAGCACCGACCAGCACCAGCGGCCGGCTGCCCCACCGGGCCACGAGCGCGCCCGCCCCGAGCTGGGACAGCAGCAGCCCGAGCATCGAGCACAGGAGAGCCAGGCCCAGCTCGCCGTCGCTGGTGGAGGTCCGCTCCTGGATCGCGGGGAGGCGCGAGAAGATCGAAGCGAACAGCACGCCGTTCAGCGCGAAGGCGACCGTTACCGCGGCCCGGGAGCGCGACATTCTCCGCGGTCCCCGGGCCGCCTAGCGCAGGCCGCGGCGCAGGAAGGGCACGACGGTCTTCAGGAAGCGGTTGCGTCCCGGGCGGGCAAGCAGCGGATCGAGGTGCGCGGAGCGGCCGTCCGAGATCACCACGTGGCGCCGGATCCGCGAGGCGCGGATCACCCTGCGGGCGCCGCGCGCCACCGCCCCTTCGGTGAGCGACGTGCCGAAGGCGTAGAGGGGGGTGTTGATCTCCCGGGCGTGCGTGAGACGCAGGCCGAGGTACCTGGCCGCGGCGGTCTGGCGCAGCGGGCTCGCGGCGTCCACGTCCAGAAGGAGCCGCCGCGGGTAGTACCACTCGGTGGCGTTCGGGGCGTCCGCCGCGTACGCGCGCGGCGAAGCGGCGCAGCGACGTGAGCTCCCCGTCCCGCCACCCGCGCGGGTCGCCGGCCGAGGCGAGCCCGCCCGCGTTGATCCGCACCAGCTCGAGTCCCTCGGGCGAGGTGTCCGAGTCGAAGGCGTACCCGAGCTCCGCCAGGTTGGTGACGCGGAAGGGCGGCTTGAAGGCGGCCGGGAGCGGCGGGTAGTCCTGAAGCACGGACGGCTCGTCCGGTCTCGTGTCCGCCCACAGAGCACCCGCCTGGGCGAAGATCCCGCGCGATCTCGGGAATCCCGCGCCCCGAGGAGGTCGAGGAAGACGCTGCCCTTCCGGATCTCGGCCAGCTCCCTCTTCGCGCGGCGTGAGCGAGGCGCTGGAGAAACTGCCTCGCAGGCCTCCGTCGATCAGCACCAGCCCGGCGAGGTCGCGGTACCCCGGGCGACCGTGGAAGTCCCAGGCCGCGTAGGCCACCGCCGTGGAGGCCCCGGCGGAGTGCCCGCCGAGGATCACCCGCCGGCCCCCGGCGCGCGCACGCCGGACGACCCGGCGCAGGTCCTCGAGCGACACCCTCGAGCCCCCACTCGGCCACGTACTTCGCGTCGGCGCCGCGCACGGCCCGGTACCGGAACCCGAGGTAGTGGTCCTGGGCCGCCTGCGGGTCGCGACGGGCGAACACCGAGGTGTCCTCGAAGGCCTGCTCGCGGCGGTCCACGATCCACACCTGGGTGCGAGGCACCCGCCGGAGGATGTCCCGGGCCACCGGTGTGATCCCACCGGCGCCGCCGTTGGTGCCGGGCACGAGCACGAGCACGTTGCGAGCGTTCGAGGGGCCCAGCTGCTGCACGAAGACCCTGTCGTAGCGGGCCGGCCCCGGCGCCGGGGCGCCCTTCATCGGCACGTAGCGGTCCACCGCTCCGGCCGGGCCCGCCGCGGCCAGGAACGCCGCCAGCGCCACCGTCACGATCGCCGCGCGCACTACATCTCCACCGGCGCCTCGACCCCGAGCAGGTCGAGCGAACGGGCCAGCACCCGCTGGGTGGCCACGCAGAGCGCCAGCCGCACGTCCTCGTCGCCGCCCTCGTCCGCGGCTCCCACCACCTTCACGTCGCGGTAGAAGGCGGAGAACTCCTGCGCGGCCTCGTGGGCGTAGGCCGTGATCCGGTGCGGCGCGCGCCGGTCGGCGGCGTCGCGCAGCTCGTCGGGCAGCTCCAGCAGCTTCTTCACCAGCGACCGGGCCGACGGGTGGAGGCTCTCGGCGCTGGCCGTGAGATCGGCCGCGAGCGCCGCGTTGACCCGCTCCTCCCCCGCCTTGGCCAGGATGCCGGCGATGCGGGCGTGCGCGTACTGCACGTAGTACACGGGGTTGTCCTGGGACTGGCTGCGGGCCAGCTCGAGGTCGAGGTCGAGGGTGGTGTCGTGGCTTCGCTGGACGAGGAACCAGCGCGCGGCGTCCACGCCGATGTCGTCGAGCAGGTCGTCGAGGAGCACCACCGTGCCCGCCCGCTTCGACATCTGGACCCGCTCGCCGCCCTCGGTGAGGTTCACCAGCTGCATGATCACGATCTCCAGGCGGTCGGGATCCCCGCCGAGCGCCTGCCAGGCCGCCCTCGTCCGCAGGATGTAGCCGTGGTGGTCGGCGCCCCAGACGTCGATCATCCGGTCGTAGCCCCGGGCGCGCTTGTCCGCGTGGTAGGCGGTGTCGGGCCCGAAGTAGGTGAGCTCCCCGTTGGCGCGGCGCAGCACCCGGTCCTTGTCGTCGCCGTACTCGGTGGTGCGCAGCCAGGTGGCGCCCTCGGATTCGTACACGCCATCGAGCCGGCCCAGCACCTCGTCCACCTGGTCGTGGAGCTCGTGCTCCAGCGAGAAGCGGTCCATGTGCACGCGCAGCCGAGCGAGCGACGCGCGCACCTCGGCGAGGATCAGGTCGATCCCCCGCCGGGCCAGCTCGTCCACGTCCATCTCGGCCGCGCCCTCGATCTGCGCGGCCAGCTCGGCCACGTAGTCGCCCTGGTAGCCGTCCTCGGGCGGCTCCTCGCCGCGGGCCCGCGCCCGGATCGACTCGCCGAAGCGCCGCACCTGGGCCGCCGGCGTCGTTCACGTAGTACTCGCGCTCCACCCGGTGCCCCGCGTACTCGAGGATCCGGCAGAGCGAGTCCCCGTACGCCGCGTGGCGAGCCGAGGCCACGGTGATCGGGCCCGTGGGGTTGGCGCTCACGAACTCCACGTTCACGTACTCGGGCTCTGGCGCCACGCCCGGCGCCGAACCGGCTCCCGGCCCCCACGATCGCCGCCAGGGCCTCCAGGTACCAGGCGTCGCTCATGAAGAGGTTGAGGAATCCCGGACCGGCCACCTCCACGCGGTCCACGCTGTCGCCCAGCCGCCGGCCCAGCTCCTCCCCGAGCCGCTCGGCGATCGAGCGCGGGGCGTCCTCCAGCGCGGGCGCCAGCAGCATCGCGGCGTTGGTGGAGTAGTCGCCGAAGTCGGCCTGGCGGGGGCGGTCGAGCGCGGGCGCCTTGGAGCCGTCGCCCAGGGCGGTGGCCGAGTCGCCGACGGCGTGGCGAAGCTGTGCGAGGGGATCGGGGCTCATCTCAGTAGTGGTAGGGCTCGCGGGCGAGGATCTTGTGTGCACGGTAGAGCTGCTCGAGCAGAACCACCCGCGCGAGCTGGTGCGGGAGCGTCATCGGACCCAGCGACATCCGCGACTCGGCCTCCAGCTCGAGCCCGCGCGGCCCGCCGACGATGAAGCACACGTCGCGCCCGTCACGCCTCCGCTCCTCCAGCCAGTCGCTGAATCTCACCGAGTCCCGCTGGTCTCCGTCGCTCGCGAGCAGCACGGTGTGGGTCCTGCTCGGGGATGCGCGGCTTCGACCTGGTCGCCCTCGCGCACGTCGATCAACTCCACCCGCGCGTGGCCCGCCAGGAGCTTGCGGTAATGCTCCACGTCGTCCTGGTAGGGCGGCCGCAAGCGACCGACCGCAATTACGGAGATGCGCATGGCGCTGCGATACTACGCGCGTGCAAGAGGACTCAGAGCGGCATTTCAACATCCACACGGATCCCGACACGATGGCGGGCCATTACGCCAACTTCGCCAACGTGTCGCACTCGGACTACGAGTTCACGATCACCTTCGCGCGCGTCGACCACGAGGTCGACGAGGGCGAGGTGCCCGGGGTCGTGGTCTCCCGCATCAGCCTCTCCCCGCGCTTCATGCGGGAGCTGATCGACGCCATGGAGGACAACTTCTCCAAGTGGCAGACGCGCGAGGGCATTCGCGACCTGCCCGAGCTCGACGGCGAAGACGAGAAGTCCGAGTCCTAGGAGCCGTCCCCGGTGAGGATCTCCGCGCTCCAGACCGGCACGGTGGCGGTCAAGGAGGCGCAGCGCGAGGGGCACGGACGCGGCCCCGCCCGCATCGTCAACGTCCTTCGCGTCGAAGGAGTGGACCGACCAGCTGCCCATCCACGTGTGGGTGGTGGAGCACCCCGAGGGCACGCTCGTGATCGACACGGGCGAGTCCGCCCGCGTGGCCGAGCCGGGCTACTTCCCGCGCTGGAATCCCTACTTCAGCCGGGCGGTGCGCTTCGCGGTGCGCCCGGAGCAGGAGGTGGGCCCGCAGCTCGAGAGCCTGGGCTCGTCGCCCGCCGCCGTCCGCTGGGTGGTGCTCACCCACCTGCACACCGACCACGCCGGCGGGCTCGCCCACTTCCCGAACGCGGAGATCCTGGTGACGCGCACGGAGTTCGAGGGCGCCGCGCGGCAGCGCGGGGGAAGCTGAACGGCTACCTCCCCCACCGCTGGCCCGAGTGGTTCTCGCCCACGCTCGTGGACTTCCCGGACGAGCCGTTCGGGCCGTTCCCCGCCAGCAGGGCGCTCACGAGCGCCGGCGACGTGCGCCTGCTGCCCACCGCCGGGCCACACGCCCGGCCACATGTCGGTGGTGCTGCGCGACGCCGAGGGCAGGCTGATCCTGTTCGCCGGGGACACCTCCTACACGCAGGACCTGATGCGGCGGGGGGCGGTGGACGGCGTGTCGCCCGACGTGGAGGCGGCCACCACCACGCTCGACCGGATCCGGGAGCTGGCGTCCACCGAGGAGCGTGGTGTACCTCCCCACGCACGACCCGGAGTCCGCGCGCCGCCTCGCCGCCCGCGAGACCGTGCCGCGCTAGGCCAGGCAGGACTCGGCGGCCGCCGCGGACGTACGCCTCGCACACGTCCGCCGCCCCCTCCACCGACTCCCAGGTGAGGTTGTCGGGCACGTCGCTGGGCCAGTGGTAGTTGGACGGGAACTTGGTCTCGTCCACGCGCGCCGAGGGTGGACACCCGGTAGCCCGCTCGCAGGGCGATCAGGCCGTCGGTGGCGCCCACCGTCTTCAGTCCCCGGCGCAGCGGCACGCCCGCGTCGTCGCCCGCCCGGGCCAGCGCCTCCCGCGCCTCCTCGGGGTAGTGGCGCATGAGCAGCATTCCCTCGCCCTCCACCACGCACAGGAAGGGCGAGCCGACGCACTCCAGGCACACGAACTCGGTGCGTCTCCCGCGGGAGACCGGGAAAGTGGCGCCGCCCGAAGCCCTGCATCCCCTCCATGAACGACTCCTCGGAGCCCGTGGAGAGCAGGATCACCCGCACGCCGGGCACGGGCCGCTCGCGCAGGGCGTGGGCCAGGGCCACGATCGCGCCCACGGAGCTGAGGTTGTCGTTGGCCCCGGGCACCACGGCGCGGGCGCCGATGTCCGCCATGGCCGCGGTGGCCCCGGCGGAGAAGAGCCCGCCGAGGCGCCGGAGCCCCGCCCTGCCCGAGAGGCCGCCGAGCGCCGTGAGCAGCGGCCCGAGGAAGACGCCGAACATGATCGGGATGCTCTGGTCCGCCTTCTCGTGGAGGCGCGGCGTGAAGCGCATGCCGAGCCGCGGCAGCGCGGGATGGAACACGAGCCCGCTGTGAGCGGCGTCGTGGTGGGAGATGAACACGACCGTGCGCTCGGGCGTCCGCGGTCCCCGGTCTCGGCCACCACGTTCCAGGTGGAGCCGTGGGGCAGCGCCGCGCGGCGGAACCATTGCCGCCCGCCCCCCGTGTCGTCCCACACGGCCGCGGTCGCGAACGCGCCCACCAGCGCCGCGAGCACCCGGCGCCCGGCCAGCGAGGCCAGCAGGCAGGCGGCGTTCAGCAGCCCGATCGGCCACCAGTACCCACCGTGGGCCGGCTCGGCCTCGATCGCGGGCCTCGCACCCGGCCGCGCGCAGCTCTCCGCGCCAGCCATTCGGCGGCCCTGCGCTCCCCCGGCGACGCCGACGGGCGCTCGAACGAGGCGAGCTCGCGGACCACCCGCTCGATCAGGGCGCGGCGCATAGCGGCGGCACGTTAGTGCCAGGCGTCAGTGCTCGCGCGCCCAGGCCTCGCCCGATCCCGATCCGCTCCCGGGTGGTGGGATGCGTCCCGAAGAGCAGCTGGAGGATCCGCGGGGGATCGGGGTCGGAGAGGTTCGAGATGGCCAGGCGCCGCTCCAGCTGGATGTGGGCGGCGGGATCGCGCGTGAGGTCGAGGGAGAAGACGTCCGCGCTGGCCTCCACCTCGCGCGAGAGCACGTTCGAGGCCACCCCCACCCCGAAGGAGACGAGCGCCACGGCCAGGGCGATCGCGGGAAGCGCGGACGCCGTGGGCTTCCGATCGGGGTCGCCGAGGCCCTCGCGGCGCCCGAGGCGCTCGGCCAGGCGCTGGGCCAGGAGCGTTCCCGCGGGGGCCACGATGGCCAGCCATGCGAGGCCGCGCAGGAGGTCGTTGTGGTGCTGGTGCCCGAGCTCGTGGGCCACCACCTGGAGCACCTGGTCCCGCGGCACGTCGTGGATCAGGTTGTCGTAGAGCACCACGCGCTTGCTGTGCCCGAGCCCGTTCACGTAGGCGTTCAGGGCGGTGGTCCGCCGGCTCGCGTCCACCCGGTACACCTCGCCCACGTCCACGTCCGCGCGGCGGGCCAGCTCCAGCACCTGGCTGCGCAGCTCGCCGCGAGGGAGCTTGTCGAACTTGTTGAAGAGTGGATCGATGACCACGGGGAAGAGCCAGATCGTGACCACGCCGATGCCCACCACGGCCACCGATCCGGGAATCCACCAGCGACGGCGGAAGCGGCGCACGAGGGCCAGCGCCAGCACCCCGCCCACCCCGGCAAAGGCGGCGGAGAGGGCCGCGGACCTCACCACGTCCTCGGCCCACGGCCCCCAGGTCTGGGTCGAGAGGCCCACGTCGCTGCGCCCGTTCGTGCGCCACCGCATCCAGCGGGCAGGCTCACGGCGGTGAGCGCCAGCGAGATCCCGGCCCCCGCGGCGGCGGCGCCGAGCAGCGGCCGCCGGGCGAGGCGGTCGAAGACGCGGCGCGGCGGCCGCACGACGATCAGGGTGAGCGTGGCCGCGCCGAGGGCCATGCCACCGAGGCCGAGGAGCCGCTGCGTGGTGCGGAAGTCCTCAGCCCGGTCGATTTGCGCGGGGCTGAAGTACGCTTCCACGTCCACCGGGGTGGGCTCGAGGGTGTCGGTGCGCGGCCGGAGAAGGACCGTGGCCGTCCCGGCGGCGACCACCGCGACGAGAATCGCCAGCGGGAGTCGCGAGCTCCTGGCCTCCATCGTCCGTCACTGTAGAAGGCAACAGATGCGCATCGCCCTGCTCTCAGACGTTCATGGCAACCTGCCGGCGCTCCGAGCCGTGCTCGGAGACGTGGACGGCAGCGGCGTGGACGAGATCTGGTGCCTCGGCGACCTGGTGGGATACGGCGCCGAGCCCGACGGCTGCGTGGCCCTGGCGCGCGAGCGATGCGATCTCGTCCTGGCCGGCAACCACGATCTGGTGGTCACGGGCGCGATCGACATCTCGGACTTCTCCGACAACGCGGCGAGGGCGGCGCGCTGGACCCGCGAGCACATCTCAGCGGAGTCGCTCGAGTTCCTCTCCGGACTGGCCCCCACCGCGTACGGTCGTGAGATCGGCCTCTTCCACGCCAGCCCGCGCGACCCGGTCTGGGAGTACGTGCTGTCCGAGTGGCAGGCCGGCGAGTGCATGAAGCTCATGGAGCCCCGCGTGGGCGCTGTGGGCCACTCCCACGTGGCGCTCTGGTTCCACGGCAACGGGGACGGAAGGGTGGTGGGCTCCCAGGCGCCGGCCGGCACCGAGCTCGACGTGTCCACCGGCGAGTGGCTGCTCAATCCCGGGCGGCGCGGGCCAGCCGCGCGACCAGGACAGCCGGGCGCCCTGGCTCCTGCTCGACACCGAGAAGTGGACCGCGGAGTGGAGGCGTGTGGAGTATCCGATCGAGGAGGCGGCCCGGGCGATCGAAGAGGCCGGGCTCCCCTCCGAACTGGCCAAGCGGCTCTCTCGCGGCGAGTGAGTATCCGGGCGATAGCCGCCACCGGGCTGGCACTCGCGGCGCTCGCCGCGGGATGCGGCGGGGACTCGGAGGGCTCGCCGATCCCGGCGGACGCGGCGTCCGATCTCCAGCGCCAGCTGGATTCGGTGGCCGGCCGCATCCGCGAGGGAAGCGCGGGCGCCTGCCTCGATGTGATCCAGGACAGCCCGCGGGGCGACAACGTCACCAACGTCAACCGGACCATCGACTCGCTTCCGGCGAGGGTCGACGAGGACGTGCGAGACGCGCTGCAGCGCAGCTTCGACCACCTCTTCGACCTGGTGAACGAGCGCTGCTCCGAGCTCGAGCAGACCGACACGACCACGACCGAGACGGACACCACGCCGACCGACACGACGCCGACGGACACCACGCCCACGGACACCACGCCGACGGACACCACGCCCACGCCCACCACCCCCACCACCCCCACCACGCCGACGATCCCCACCACGCCGGACCAGGGCGATCAGGGCGACGGGTCGGGCAGCGGCGGCGCGGGCGCGCCCCGGGGAGGGCGAGTGACCGCGCCGGCCGAGGTGGCGGGCCGCTACCGCCTCGAGCGGCGGCTGGGCGCGGGGGGAATGTCCACCGTCTTCCTGGCCAACGACACCGTGCTCGAGCGGGCCGTGGCGGTGAAGCTCCTGGCCGAGCACCTCGCCGACGACGACGCCTTCGTCGCGCGCTTCCGCCGCGAGGCCCTGGCCGCGGCGCGCCTCCAGCACCCCAATGTGGTGCAGGTCTTCGACTCGGGCCACGACTCGGAGAGCGGGCGGCACTACATCGTCATGGAGTTCGTGGACGGGCCGTCGTGCGCCGACCTCCTGCGCGAGAACACCGAGCTGGACGTGGACGAGGCCGTGCAGATCCTGCGCGACGCCTGTCAGGGCCTCGACTACGCCCACCGCGCGGGCGTCGTGCACCGGGACGTGAAGCCCGGGAACCTCCTCATCACCAAGGAGATGCACACCACCAAGATCGCCGACTTCGGGATCGCCAAGGCGGCCGAGCTCACGCGCATCACCCAGGTGGGCTCGGTGCTCGGCACCGCGGCCTACCTCTCGCCCGAGCAGGCCCACGGCGAGGAGGCCGGCCCGGCGTCGGACATCTACTCGCTGGGGGTGTGCGCCTACCAGTTCCTCACCGGCCGCCTGCCGCACGAGTACGGGTCGCTCACCGAGCTGGCGCTGAAGCAGCAGCAGGACTCGATCACGCCGATCACGAGCCTGCGCGCCGAGGTGCCGCGAGAGCTCGACGAGGCGGTGCGGCTGTGCCTGGAGCGCGAGCCTGAGAGGCGCTATGGATCGGCGCTCCAGTTCGCGCTCGCCCTGGATGCGGGCCTGCGCGGCGAGACCACCGAGGTGACCCGGCACCTGAGCCTCGAGGACCCGGACGCCACCCGCTCCATGCGCCAGGACGAGCTCGACACGGCGGCCACCCGGGCGCTGCGGGCCCGGCCCGTTCCCGTGCCGCCGTCGCGCGCCGTGCCGCCGCAGAGCGCCCCAGCGCCGCAGCCGGGCGCGGCCGAGCGCGCGACCGCCCGCCGGGCGGAGCGCCGGCGCAACCTCGGCACCTTCCTCGCACTGCTGGCCGCTGATCGCGGCCGTGGCCGCGGTGGGCCTGGTGCTGCTCTCCTCCTCGAGCGGGAACGACCGTGCGGCCGGTGGACCGGTCGGACGTGGAGCAGCAGATTCAGGGCCTGCGCGACTTCCTCAACGAGCACTCGCGCTGAGGCTCGCCGCGTGCGCGGCGTAGTCGCCGCGCACCACCGCCTCGCGCAGCCCGCGCATCAGGCGCTCCATGAAGGTGAGGTTGTGGAGGGTGAGCAGGCGCATGCCGGTGAGCTCGCCCGCTCTCAGGAGGTAGTGGATGTAGGCCCGGGTGTGGTCGCGGCAGGCCGGGCAGTCGCAGTCCGCGGAGATCGGCTCCCGGCTCATCCGGTGCGGGCTCTTGGTGAGGTCCAGCCGCCAGCGGCGTTCGGGGTCCTGCACCAGCGCGGTCCCGTGCCGGGCCAGGCGCGTCGGGGTGGCGCAGTCGAAGAAGTCCACCCCCTCGCCCACCGCGTGGATGATGTCGTCCACGTCGCCGATGCCCAGCAGGTGCCGGGGGCGGTCGTCGCCCTCCAGAGCGCGCAGCGACCACTCCACCACCTCGCGCATCTGCTCCTTCGACTGGCCGAGGGAGCCGCCGATGGCGATCCCGTCCACCGGGGCGTTGCGCACGTAGGCGGTGGACTCGGCGCGGAGGTCCTCGTAGACGCCTCCCTGCACGATGCCGAACATCATCTGGTGCGCGGGCGCGTGCTCGCCGTGCCAGGCGATGCAGCGGTCGAGCCAGCGGTGGGTGCGCTCCATGGAGGACGCCGTGTACTCGCGCTCCACGTGGAACGGAGTGCACTCGTCGAAGGCCAGGGCGATGTCGGACCCGAGCACGGCCTGCACCTCCATGGAGGTCTCCGGGCCCATGAAGCGCTCGTCGCCGCCCAGGTAGGAGCGGAAGCGCACACCCTCCTCCTCGATCGAGATGACCCGGGAGCGGCGCTCGCCCCGGGAGCGCTTGATCTCCTCGGCCACCGAGCCGTGGCCCATGGAGAACACCTGGTACCCGCCGGAGTCGGTCACGATCGCGCCGTCCCAGCCCATGAACTCGTGCAGGCCGCCCGAGCTCGCCGATGCGCTCGTGCCCGGGCTGGATGAACAGGTGGAAGGTGTTGCCCAGGACCAGGCCGTAGCCCAGACCGGCCACCTCGCTCGACTGGAGCGTCTTCACCGTGGCCGTGGAGGCCAGCGGCACGAAGGCCGGGGTGGCCACGTCCCCGTGGGCCGTATGAAGGACGCCCGCGCGGGCGGAGCCGTCGCGGGCCGATGTGAATGGTGCTCACAGGCTCAGACGAGCGACTCACCGGTCATCTCGGGCGGCTGCGCCTCCCCGAGCAGCTTCAGCACCGTGGGCGCCACGTCGGGCAGGGCACCTCCGTCGCGCACGGACACCCCCGCTGCTCGTGATCACCACCGGCACCGGATTCATGGAGTGCTGGGTGTTCGTGCTGCCGTCCTCGTTCAGCATCTGGTCCGCGTTGCCGTGGTCCGCGGTGACGATGCAGGCGCCGCCCGATGCGTGCACCGCCTCCACCACCCGGGCCAGGCAGCGGTCCACGGTCTCGATCGGCCGCTCACCGCCGCCGGGATCACCCCGGTGTGGCCCACCATGTCGGGATTGGCGAAGTTGATGACGCCGAAGCGGAAGTCTCCCGCTCTCCCAGGACTCCACGAACGCGTCCGCCGCCGCCTCGGCCGACATCTCCGGCTTCTGGTCGTAGGTGGCCACGTCGCGCGGGGAGTCCACCAGGCGGCGCTCCTCGCCCCCGTAGGGGTGCTCCTCGCCGCCGTTGAAGAAGTACGTCACGTGGGCGTACTTCTCCGTCTCGGCCACGTGCAGCTGATCGAAGCCGCGCTCGGCCAGCACCGAGGCCAGGGTGACGCGAGGGGCGGGCCGGCGGGTAGGCCACCGGGTAGTCCCAGTCCTCCTGGTAGCTCGTGAGCGTGGCCAGCGCCACCCGCGGGCGGTGCGCCGCGGTCGAACTCCGAGAAGTCCTCCTCCCCCAGCGCGCGCGTCATCTCCCGGGCGCGGTCGGGACGGAAGTTGAAGAACACCACGCTGTCGCCGTCGCGAATCCGCCCCTCGCTCGCCCACCAGCGTCGGCTTGATGAACTCGTCGGTCTCGCCGCGCTCGTAGGCCGCGCGCACCGCCGCCTCGCCGCTGTCGGCCGGCGGCGTCTCGGCCTGCCCGTGCACGATCGCGTCCCACGCCAGCTTGATGCGGTCCCAGCGCCGGTCGCGGTCCATGGCGAAGTAGCGCCCGGTGACGGTGGCCACCCGCACGCCGCCCCATCCCTCCACCTCGGCCAGGTATCCGGCGCCTGAGTCGGGGCTCGTGTCACGGCCGTCCGTGAAGGCGTGCAGCACCACGTCCCCCACGCCCTCCCGGCCGGCGAGCTCCACCAGCGCCCTCAGGTGGTCCATGCTCGCGTGCACGCCCCCGGCCGACACCAGCCCGAGGAGGTGCAGGCGCCCGTCGGGGCCGGCGGCGCGGCAGGCCTCGCGGAGAACGTCGTTCCGGTCGAAGCCGCCCTCGGCCACGTCGTCGTCGATGCGCGTGATGTCCTGCTTCACCACCGCTCCGGCGCCGAGGTTCAGGTGTCCCACCTCGGAGTTGCCCATCTGGCCCTCGGGCAGGCCCACGGCGGGACCCCAGGCCGTCATGGTCGAGTGCGGGTAGGTCTCCCAGAGCTCGTCGAACACCGGCGTGTCGGCCAGCTCCACCGCGTTCCCGGGGCCGGGCTCGGCCAGGCCGAAGCCGTCCAGCACCACCAGGCACACGCTCGCCACGGGCGGCTGCGCCGGTCCCGGGGCCACGCTCACCTCTGGGCCGCGGCCACGATCTGCGCGAGAGAGGCGGGATCGAGGCTCGCGCCGCCCACCAGCGCGCCGTCCACGTCCTCCTGGGCCAGGATCTCCGGCGCGTTGTCCGGCTTCACGCTCCCGCCGTAGAGCACGCGCGTGTGCTCCGCGGCCTCCTTGGAGCGGTCCCCCACGAGCGCCCTCACGAAGCCGATGGCCTCCTGCGCCTGCTCGGGGGTGGCCACCCGGCCGGTGCCGATCGCCCAGATCGGCTCGTAGGCCACCACCACCTCGGCCAGCCGCTCGTCGGGCACCTTCTCGAGCCCCTGCTGCACCTGGTGGCGAAGCTTGCGCTCCATCTCCCCGCGCTCCCGCTCCTCCTCGGTCTCGCCCACGCAGAGGATCGGCCGCAGGCCGGCCTCGAGGGCCGCCGGCACCTTCTCCTGGAGGGCGGCGTCGGTTTCGCCGAAGAGCTGGCGGCGCTCGGAGTGGCCCAGCACCACCCCGTCCGCGCCCAGCTCGGTGAGCATCGGCGGCGAGATCTCACCGGTGTAGGCGCCCCTCGGGCTCGTGGTGCATGTTCTGGGCGAACACCAGCACGCCGCTGCCCTTCAGCTTGTCCGCGCAGAGCCAGAGCGCGGTGAAGGGCACGCACACCGCCACCTCCGCCGTGCGGGCTCGCCGCATCGGGCAGGAGCCCGGGAAGGCGGTCGCAGTAGTCCCCGGCCTGGGCGTGGGTGCCCCACATCTTCCAGTTGCCGGCCACCATCGGGCCGCCGGACCAGTGTCGCCATCAGGCATCGTCGAGTGCCTCCACCCCGGGGAGCTCGCGGCCCTCGAGCAGCTCGAGCGCCGCTCCGCCGCCGGTCGAGAGATGGTCCACCCGGTCGCCCAGGCCGAACGACACCAGCGCCGCCGCCGAGTCCCCGCCGCCCACCACGGTGGTGCCGGGCGCCGACGCCACGGCCTCGGCCACGGCGCGTGTGCCGCCGGCGAAGGGCTCGAGCTCGAACGCCCCCATCGGCCCGTTCCAGAAGACGGTGCCCGCCCGCTCGATCACCGCCGTGTAGGCCGACACGGTGCGGGGCCCCACGTCCAGGCCCATCCAGCCCTCGGGCACGTCGGTGCTCTGGAGGGAGCGGCGCTCGGCGTCGCCCGCGAAGCGGTCGCCCAGCTCGAGGTCCACCGGCAGCAGCAGCCGGCAGTTGCTGCGCTCGGCCTTGGCCGCCGCCGCGCGCGCCAGCTCCACCCCCGCCTCCTCCACCAGCGAGTCACCGGTGGAATGGCCCTGGGCACGGAAGAAGCTGAAGCACATGGCGCCGCCGATCAGGATGGTGTCGGCGATGTCCAGGAAGCGCTCGATCAGCGCCACCTTGTCGCTCACCTTGGCTCCGCCGAGCACCACCACCAGCGGGCGCTCGGGAGCCTCCACCACCGAGCGCAGGGCCACCACCTCCTGCTCCAGCAGCAGCCCGGCCGCGGACGGCAGCCGCTCGGCCACGCCCACGGTGGAAGCGTGCGCCCGGTGGGCGGACCCGAAGGCGTCGTTCACGTACACGCCGGCCAGCGCGGCCAGCTCGTCCGCCAGGGCGGGGTCGTTCTTCGTCTCCCCCGGCTCCCAGCGCGTGTTCTCCAGCACCAGCACGCCCCCGGGCTCGAGCTCGGCGGCCATGCGCCGAGCCTCCGGGCCCGCCACCTCGGGCGCCTGCGTCACCGGCGCGTCGATCAGCTCGCCCAGCCGCTCCGAGGCGGGCGTCATCGAGGTCTCCGGCTCCCGGTCCTTCGGCCGCCCCAGGTGCGAGCACAGCACCACGCGGGCACCACGTCCCAGGAGCAGCTCGATGGTGGGCAGCGCTGCCTGGATCCGCGTGTCGTCGGTGATCCTCCCGCCGTCCAGGGGCACGTTGAAGTCCACCCGCACGAGAACGCGGGCGCCCTCCTCCAGGTCGAGGTCCCGAACGCTCCGCTTGCCCATCGTCGCCACCCCGGCGGGCGGCTCGCCGCTAGGCAACCGGCGCCCCGATGAGGACGCGCTCGGCCAGGTCCACGACCCGGTTCGAGTAGCCCCACTCGTTGTCGTACCAGGACACCACCTTCACCATGCGGCCGTCCACCACCATCGTGAGCGGGGCGTCGAACACCGACGAGTAGGGCGAGGTCACGATGTCGCTGGACACGATCGGGTCGTCGTTGTACTTGAGGATGCCCTCGAGCGGCCCGGTGTCGGCCCGCTCGGCCACCGCCGCGGTGACCTCCTCCACGCTCGTGTCGCGGCTCACCTCGCACACCAGGTCCACCACCGAGCCGGTGATCACCGGGGCGCGTACGGCGATGCCGTTCAGCTTCCCGTCCAGCTCGGGGATCACGAGCCCGATCGCCTTGGCCGCGCCGGTGGAGGTGGGAATCAGGTTCACCGCGGCCGCGCGGGCGCGGCGGAGATCGCTGTGCGGCGCATCCTGCAGCCGCTGATCCGAGGTGTAGGCGTGGATCGTGGTCATGATCCCGCGCTCGATCCCCACGCGCGTCGTGCAGCACGCGCGCCACCGGGCCGAGGCAGTTGGTGGTGCAGGACGCGTTCGAGATCACGTGGTGGTTCTCGGGGTCGTAGGCGTCGTCGTTCACGCCGAGCACGAGGGTCACGTCCGGGTCGCCCGCGGGCGCGGAGATGATCACCTTCCGGGCTCCGGCGTCCAGGTGCTTGGCCGCGTCCGGGCGCTTGGTGAAGAAGCCGGTGGACTCGATCACCACGTCGGCGCCCACATCGCCCCAGGGAATGTCGGCCGGGTCGCGCTCCTCGAACACGCGCAGCTCCTTGCCGTCCACCACGAGACCCTCGTCGGTGGCCTCCACCTCACCGGGGAACGGCCCGAGGATCGAGTCGTACTTCAGGAGGTGCGCCAGGGTCGCGTTGTCGGTGATGTCGTTCACCCCGACCCAGTCGATGTCCGCGCCCCGGGCGTGCGCCGCGCGAAACACGTTGCGACCAATGCGCCCGAAGCCGTTGATGCCTGCCTGCAGGGGCATAAGTCGCTCCTTTGCTTGCTGGATTGCCGCGGTCGAATCTACCGAACCGACCGTTCAACTGCGGCGATCCGCGGATCTCAGGAGGGCACGTTCAGGCCCTGCGGGGCGGCTTCTCCACGTCCCTGTGCACCACGTCCACCATCAGGTCCTCGCGGGTCTCGTAGACGCGTGCGAGGTGCTCGGCCACCACCACGGAGCGGTGCCGCCCGCCCGTGCAGCCGATGCACACGGTGAGGTGGGACTTGCCCTCGTGCTCGTAGGCGGGAAGCAGGTAGTCCAGCAGCGGCTCGAGCTTCGCGTAGAACTCGCCGATGCCGTCCGATCGCTCCACGTAGGCCACCACGTCGGCGTCCAGGCCGGTCTGGTCGCGCAGGTCGGCCTCGTAGTGGGGGTTCGGCAGGAAGCGCACGTCGAAGGTGAGGTCGGCGTCGCGGGGGCTGCCGTGCTTGAAGCCGAAGGTCAGGAAGGTCACGGCGAGCCGGCCCTGGCCCTCGTGCGGAAGCATCTTGTCCGCCACCACCCGGCGGAGCCGGGCCGCGCTGAGGTCGGTGGTGTCGATGGACACGTCGGCGCGCTCCTTCAGGGGAGCCAGCAGCACGCGCTCCTGGCGGATGGCGCGCGTCCACCGAGCCGCCGTTGGCCAGCGGGTGGCGCCGGCGGGTCTCCTTGAACCGGTTGATCAGCGTCTCGTCCCCCGCCTCCAGGTAGAGGACGCGGTAGGGCACCCGGCGCTTCTCCAGGTCGTCGATCACCTTCACCAGGCCGTCGAAGTACTCGCCTCCGCGCACGTCCGAGGCCACCGCCGCGCGCTCCACCTTGCTGCCGTCGTGCCCGAAGAGGTCGGCCAGCGAGCCGATCATCTCCGGGGGCAGGTTGTCCACGCAGAAGTACCCGGCGTCCTCGAAGGTCGCCATGGCCTGCGATTTCCCGGCGCCCGAGAAGCCGGTGATGACCACGAAATCCCGCAGGTGTCCTTTGTAGCGCTCGCTCATCGGACCTTGTGAACGTATTCGTGAACTTCCCGGGCCACCTTGCCGGGGAGGCCCGGCACCGCCTCCAGCTCCTCCCTGCTGGCGGTGAGGAAGCGCTCGGGGGTGCCGAAGTGCTGGAGGATGCTGCGCTTGCGGACCGGGCCCACCCCGGGCAGGTCGTCCAGGATCGACCGCGTCATGGCGCGGTCCCGCCGGCCGCGGTGGAAGTCGATCGCGAAGCGGTGGGCCTCGTCGCGGACGCGCTGGAGCAGCTGGAGCTCGGGTGTGTCGTGGGCCATCACGAGCGGAGCCTGGCGGCCCGGGATGAAGACCTCCTCAACGCGCTTGGCCAGGCTGATCACGGTCACGCCCAGGTCCCGGAAGGGGCCCAGCTCGGCCAGTCCCGCGGACAGCTGGCCCCTTCCTCCGTCGATCACGATTACCGAGGGCATTGAGGCAAAGCTCTCATCGAACTCCGGATCATGCGGCGATCGCTCCCGCTGACCCACGAACTGGGCCATGCGGCGTGACAGAACCTCGCCCATCGCCGCGAAGTCGTCCTGGACCGAGCCGCGAATGCCGAAGCGCCGGTAATCCGCCTTCTTGGGCGCTCCGCCCTCGAACACGACCATCGACGCGACGGTGTGGTCGCCCATCAGGTTCGAGATGTCGAAGCACTCGATCCGCATCGGAATCGAGTCCAGGCCCAGCTCGTTCTGGAGCCCGGCCAGCGCCTCGATCCGCTGGCTGCGCCGGTGCTCCGAGCGCAGGCGGTCCTGGTCGAGGGCGAAGCGGGCGTTGCGCTCGGCCAGGTCGAGGATGCGCCGCTTGTCGCCGCGCTCGGCGTAGCGGACCTCCACCGGGGCGCCGCGCCGGTCGGCCAGCGCCTCGGCCAGCGTGTCGGTGTTCTCCACCTCGCGAGGGACGATCACCTGGGGCGGCACGGAGAAGGCGCTCGCGTAGTACTGAAGGATGAACTCCTCCGCCACCTCGCCCTCGCCGCGGCGCGCGGCGTTCTCGAGATAGAAGCTCTGGCGGTCGGCCAGCACGCCGTCCCGCACCTGGAAGACCTGCGCGTTGGCGTCCGTGCCCTCGGCGGCAACCGCCACGGCATCGAGGGTGCCCACCGCTGCGTTCGACACCCGCTGGCGCTCCAGCAGCGAGCGCACCGCCTTCAGCCTGTTCCGGAAGTTCGCCGCCTGCTCGAACTCCTGCTCCTCCGCCGCGCGCTTCATCCCGCCCTCCAGCGCCTGCTCGATCTGGCGGTAGCGGCCCGAGAGGAAGTCGATGATCGTGGTGATGTTCTCCCGGTACTCCTCCTTCGAGATGTACCCGACGCAGGGGGCCTGGCAGCGCTTGATGTAGTAGTCGAGGCAGGGGCTGCCGGAAGCGCGGCCGGGCTCGGGACCGTCGCAGGAGCGGTGCTGGAAGATCTTCCCCAGCAGGTCCAGCGTCTCCCGCACCCGCTTCGCGTTGCTGAAGGGACCGAAGTACGCGCGGCCTCGCCGGTGGCGCTCGCGGGTGAAGTACACGCGCGGAAAGTCCTCGTCCAGCGAGATGCCGATGAAGGGGTAGGACTTGTCGTCGCGCAGGCGGACGTTGAAGAGCGGCCGGTGCTGGCGGATGAAGCGCTGCTCGGTGAGGAGCGCCTCGGCCTCGGTCTCCGTGGCCATGAAGTCCACCTCGGCGATCTGGGACACCATGTCCGCGGACCCCCGCGCCCCGCCCGGCTTGGAGAAATGGCTGGCCACGCGCTTCCTGATCGAGCGCGCCTTCCCCACGTAGATGATCTTGCCGCCGGCGTCCTTGAACAGGTAGACCCCCGGAGAGTCCGGAAGGGTCCTGCGCTGTGCCGTGAGCGTTTCGGCGGTCGTCATTCGGTGCTCGTCCGAGGATAGAAACGCCCTCGGCGACCAGGACGCAGCCGCGATTAGAGCGAGGAGCGCAGCCCGATCGTCGATCGGGCGAGCACCGCAGCTAAACGAGGGCGCGGCCGACGGACTCGGCCACGCACACGGGCTTCTCGGCGCCCTCGAGCTCGACGGTGAACTTGGTGGCCACCTGCCACCAGCCTCCGCCCACGTCCTCGACCGACACCACCTCGGAGCTGGCCCGCACGCGCCCGCCGGCCGGAACCGGGGCGGGGAAGCGGACCTTGTTCCACCCGTAGTTCACGCCGAGGCGAAAGCCGGTGGACTGCACGAGGTCCTTCCGGAACCCGTCGATCAGCGACAGCGTGAGGTTCCCGTGGGCGATCGTCGTGCCGAACGGGCTCTCGGTCTTGGCCCGCTCCACGTCCACGTGGATCCACTGATCGTCACCGGAGATCTCCGCGAAGGTGTTGATCATCTCCTGGGTCACGGTTCGCCACTCGGACGGACCCACCGTCTGCCCGAGCAGGGCCTTCAGCTCATCGATGCCGTTGACGGTGATCGCCACGGCCGGGAGCCTAGCTCAGGTCTTGCGCGGAAGGACGGGCTCCTCGCGCTCGTCCTCGCCGGATACCGAGTCCTTGAAGCTCCGCATGCCGCTTCCGAGCGACTTGCCCAGCTCGGGCAGGCGCTTGGGGCCGAACACCACGAGGGCGATCACGAGCACTACAACCATTTCCATCGGGCCGGGCATCATCTGCTTGGACCTTCCTTGCCGGGAGAGCGGACGCGTCGCGCCCGTCGGGGTGTACTGCGCAGCGACCGGGCACACGGATCACCCTCCGGACAGGAGAATGCCGGGTCCGCCAACGACCGAAGGAGCACCGCTTGGACTTCCAGGAGATCCGCTACGAGGTGGACGGCCCCGTCCTGACCATCACCCTCAACCGCCCCGAGCGGCTGAACGCGTACACGGGGACGATGCACGACGAGATGATGCAGGCCTTCGACCTCGCCGACGCCGACGATGCCGTGCGGGCGATCGTGGTCACGGGCGAGGGTCGCGGCTTCTGCGCCGGTGCGGACCTGGAGCGCGGCGGCAAGACCTTCGACTGGCGGGACCGCCAGGCGCGCGGCCAGATGGCGCAGGACAGCGGCGACGAGGTGCCCCGCGACGGCGGGGGGATGCTCACGCTCCGCATATTCGAGAGCAAGAAGTTCGTGATCGCCGCGATCAACGGCCCGGCCGTGGGCGTGGGCATCACCATGACCCTCCCGATGGACGTGCGCATGGCCGCGGACACCGCCAAGATGGGCTTCGTCTTCGCCCGCCGGGGGATCGTCACCGAGGCGTGCTCGAGCTGGTTCCTCCCCCGGGTGGCCGGGATCTCTCAGGCCATGGAATGGGTGGGCACCGGCCGGGTCTTCGGAGCGGAGGAGGCGCTGGCCGGCGGCCTCGTGCGAAGCATCCACCCGCCGGATGAGCTGCTGCCCGCGGCGAGGGAGCTGGCGGCCGAGATCGCCGAGAACACCGCTCCGGTGTCGGTCGCGCTCTCGCGGCGGCTGCTGTGGAACATGCTGGGCGCCGCCCACCCGATGGAGGCGCACCGGGCGGACTCACGCGGGATGTTCGCCCGGGGCCAGTCCGCGGACGCGCAGGAGGGCATCTCGTCGTTCCTCGAGAAGCGCTCCCCGAGCTTCCCCGACCGGGTCAGCGACGGTCTCCCGGACGTGTTTCCCGGGCGCGAGGAGCCGGCCTTCCGCTGAGTTATCCCCGGGCGCGCTCGCGCACGATCGACATGGCCCAGTCCTCGAATGACCCCTCCGAGGGCCGGTAGGCCATGCGGCCGCGCCACACGCCCACGAAAGCCTCCTGGACCGCGTCCTCCGCGCGGTCCCGGTCGTGGCACACCGCCAGCGCCACGCGCAGGGCGCGGGCCTCGTGGCGCTCGTACAGCTGCTCGATAGCCCCCGGGTCGTTGTTCTGAACGCGGCGCATGAGCTCCTCGTCGCTCTCCCGGCGCCGTACCGGATCGGCGTGCCGAGATTCTGCGCCTCGCAGCATGCGAATCACGCTCATACTCGAAATATCGAGGTACCGGGGCCGCTACGACAGACGGCAAACGACGAGTCTTCCGGCGTAGGGCAAACGGCGTACGGATTCCGGCCTAGTCGATGGCCCCGTCGCGGAGCGCCTGAGCGACCGCCGACGCCCGGTCCGACACCCCGTACTTCTCGTAGATGTGCTCGAAGTGGGTCCTCACCGTGGCGTGGCTCACCACCAGCTTCTCCGCGATCTCCCGGCCGCCGTAGCCCTGTGCCGCGAGCTGAAGCACCTCGAGCTCGCGCGGGGTCAGCGAACTCGGCCGGAGCTCCCCGCGGCGGTGCGCCAGGAACTCGCCCAGCTCGTGGCCGATGCTGGTCAGCGATCGCATGAGCCGGTGGTCCGCCTCCGCGCTCAGGGGCTCGCACATGTGAAGCTCGACCACGGCCAGGACCTCGTCCAGATACGTGGCGGGCAGCGCCGCCGACCCGCTCAGCCCGGCCACCGCCTCCGGAGGAAAGCGCGGGTCGTCCGCAAGGCTCGAGGCGCTCTTCGGCTCGCCCTCGGCCCACACCTCCCCGGCGAGCCCGACCCGCCGCGGGAGGCGCAACTGGCGGATCACCGACTCCAGCTCGGAGAGATCGAGCGTGCCGGCGCGCCAGATCACCTGGGCCACCAGGACGTCGCCCTCGGGCACCCACAGCACGCCCAGGGCACAGTCCAGGGCCACCACGAGGCTGCGCAACAGACCCGTGGCCCCCTGCTCCAGCGTCCGCCACTCCGCCAGCGACTCGGCCACGGCGAGATGAGCGGCGATGGTGCTCTCCACGCGGTGCCGGTCGGTCTCGTCCTGGACGGAGCCCACCACCCGCCGCGGCGCGCCCTCGGCCTGCTCCACCAGCGCCTGCGTGGCGCGGACGTGCCGCACGGTCCCGTCGGGCCGGATGATCCGGTACTCGACGGGCGGCACGAGTCCGTCCACCCGGATCGACGTCACCGCCCGTTCGACACGCTCCCGGTCATCGGGATGCACGTGGTCGATCACGTACTGGGCGCTGGGCTCGATCTCTCCCGGTTCGAGGCCGAAGATGCGGTAGAGGTTGTCCGACCACAGCGAGCTCGTCGGCGTCGACGTTCCAGTGCCAGCTGCCGATCTTGGCGAGCTCCTCGGCGCGCTCGAGGAGAGCATCCAGGGCCATCGCCTCATCGTGATCGGAGCTGCCGCGGGCCGAGGCGCCCGATCTCGAGCTGCACCGGAGCGTCTCTCGTGAACCTCCGCGAGGTCTCGCCCGGCGCGGTTCTGCGTGCGGAGATCCAGTGCGCCGACTCGAGTGCCTGGGGAACGATCAGCTCGGCGACCGGCCGTCCTCGAGCCTCCTCGCTTCGTAGGCCGAAGACCTCCTCGGCGTTCGGATCGAGCTCGACCACCATCCCCTGGTCGTCGATCGTGACGAGCGCCACCGCTGCGTTGGAAACGGTGTCGTTCACAGCTCCCGAGGGTTCCCGCAGTCCTCCTGCCTGGGCCGCACTTCGAGGAGACCCTAACGTCCTCCGTGCCGGTTTTCACCCCGGCGAGGCGGGAGGAGCGCAGCCGGGGCGCCGGCCCGGCGAGCACCGCACCCTCCACTCATGCGCTCAGTGAATGGCGCGCACGGGGCTGAGCGCGAACGGCTCCTTGGCCGGAGCGGCCGCCTCCCAGCCGGGCTCAGGGGCCGCGGCCGCGGTGACGGAGTCGATCTGCCCGGTCCTGAGCGCGATCGCGACGGCATGTGCGCGTGTATGCGCCCCGAGCTTCGTCATCGCGTTCTGCACGTGCGACTTGATCGTCTCCGGCGACACCACGAGCTGCTGCGCGATCTGACCGCCCGTCAGCCCACCGGCGACCTGCCCCAGCACCTCGCGCTCGCGCTGCGTCAATGACGAGCGGCTTGGCCGTGGCCATGACCATCCGCCCGCGCTTGAAGCGCACTGCGCTGTACCCGTCTGAATCCGTGCTGCGACCGGGGCGGGGCATGACCACCGACAGGTGCCGTCCCGGAAGCACGTTGGCGGTGGCGCTGAACTCGACCGGCAGAACCTTGCCGCTGGGGAGAGGCAGGTGATACCAGCCCTCCACCGCGCCGTTGGCCAGGAAGGCGTCCCAGTGCTCATCGAGGCGCTCACGGTCCTGCGCCGGGGTGAAGTCGTCGATCCGGCGCCAGGGCACCTCCTCGGGCTCGATCCCGAGCAATCCACAGGCCGGCGCGTTGGCGGTCACGCAGCGCCTCTGGTCGTCCAGGATCAACATCGGGTTCCAAACGCGTCCGAATGCGGCCTTCAGGCGTTCCGCCGCCTCGAACTCGCTTTCCGGCGCATCGGGGAATGCCGCTCCAAGGATGGTCATAGGCTGCATATCGAGACTCAGGACCGTTGTCTCAAGACGGCGATCGACGGCACTTCCACGTCGGCCAACCAACCGCTGCCGGGGGTGGGACGAACAACGGGTCGCCGGGGTAGTGCGAACGGCGTACGG
The DNA here is from genome assembly GCA_963752455.1 of uncultured Thermoleophilaceae bacterium. Lineage (GTDB taxonomy): Bacteria > Actinomycetota > Thermoleophilia > Solirubrobacterales > Thermoleophilaceae > JACVRW01. The sequence continues at coordinate 33,438 of CAVVYE010000020.1, read as the reverse complement.
CTGGACGCGGAGGACACCACGGGCCTACTCGATCAGGCCGTCGCGGAGCGCCTTGGCTACCGCGGCGGCACGGTCGGAGACCCCGTACTTGTCATAGATGCGCCCGAAGTGAGTCCTCACGGTGGCGGGGCTCACCTGAAGACGCTCGGCGATCTCCCGGCCGCCGCACCCCTGCGCGGCCAGCTGGAGGACCTGGAACTCCCGCGGGGTGAGGTCGAGCGGCCTGAGCTCGCCCCGGCGGTGTGCCAGGAACTCGCCCAGCTCGTAGCCGATGCTGGTGAGCGACCGCATGAGGCCGTGGGTCACGTCCACGCTCACCGGCTCGCAGCAGAACTCGAGCACGGCCAGCACCTCGCCGGCGTGGACGGCCGGGAGCGCCACCGCGCCGCGCAGCCCCGCCACGGCCTCCATCGGGAAGCGGGGGTCGTCGGCCAGACTCAGGACGTTGCGCGGCTCGCCGTGCTGCCATACCTGCCCCGCGAGTCCCACCCCCTTCGGGAGGCGGAGCTGCCGGATCACCGACTCGAGCTCGGACACGTCGTGCAGACCCGAGCGCCAGATCACATGCGCGACCAGCACGTCGCCCTCGGGCAGCCAGAGCACGCCGGCCACGCAATCCAGGGCCGCGGCCAGGTTGCGCAGGAGGCCCGTGGCCCCCTGCTCGAGCGTGCGCCACTCCTCGAGCGACTCGGCCACGGCCAGATGAGCGGCGATCGTGCGTTCCGCGCTGTGCCGGTCGGTCACGTCCTGCACCGTGCCCACGATCCGCAGCGGACGGCCCGCGTCCTCGGCGACCACGGCCTGTGTGGTCGTGAGGTGGCGCACCCCGCCGTCGGGGCGCACGAGCCGGTAGTCCAGGGAGTGAAGGCGGCCCGCCAGGTAGGAATCGATCGCTCGCTGGACCCGTTCGCGGTCACGCGGATGCGCCTGCGCCACCACGTAAGCCGGACTCGGGGTGATGGCGCCCGGCTCCAGCCCGTAGATCCGGTAGAGGTTGTCCGACCAGAGGAGGCGATCGGCGTGGAGGATGCCAGTCCCAGCTGCCGATCTGGGCTCCCTCCTCGCCGCACTCGAGAAGGACCTGCAGGGCCGTGTCCACGTCCGCCCCGTCCTTTTCGGGCGAGCCGAGGATCGACGCCACGAAGGGTGCCGGACCTTCACTTCGACGCGGCGTGCGCGCAATCACCTCGACGTCCTCACTGTCGTAGTCGTCGCGCCGCTTCGAGATCCCCGTTCCCGTACGGCCGCCGCAGCGTCCGTGCAGACTCAAGCGATCACGCCTAACAGCGCGAGTCCAATTACCAGCTAATGCTCAACTATCGTCGAGTCACCGGCTTCTAACCATACGCCGTAAGGCCGATCTTCGGGGTAGGGCAAATGACGTCCTCCTGTCATCCGGAGCACCCCCGGCCCGGCTCATCCGACCAGCTCCAGCTCGAACAGGGGCGCCGTGGGCAGAACACCCGCGCCGCCCAGGAGGCCGAGGATGTGGGCGACGTAAGCACGGGTTTCGGCGTACGGGGGCACGCCGCCGTAGCGGGACACCGCCCCGGCGCCGGCGTTGTAGGCGGCGAGCGCCAGTGCCGCGCTGCCGCCGAATTGGCGCAGCAGGTCGCTCATCAGGTGGGCCTGGGCATCGATCGCCGCGGCGGGGTCATAGGGGTTGCCGAGGCCGTAGGCCCGTGCCGTGCCCGGCATGAACTGGGCGATCCCCTCCGCCCCCGCCCCGCTCCGGGCAAACGGGTTGAAGCCGGATTCCGCATAGAGCTGGGCGGCGAGCAGCTCCACCGGCACGTTCCACCGCAGCGCCGCTCGCGCGAGCGGATCCTCGAATCGAGCGGGCACGAAGGACGGCAGCCCATGGGTCACCCGCCCGTGGTCCCCGCCCGGCGGCTCCCACGACCCGCGCTCGTACTGCGCCGGATGGGCGCGATCGCGCGGGTTGGCGCCGTAGCCGTAGTGCCAGGCCTCCCAGGCGTACCTGTGGATGAAGCCGAAGCGGCGCGCGTTGGTGGCCAGCCAGGCGTAGGCGCCCGGCGGGCCGAGGTCCAGCTCGGTGGCGTAGCGGTGGAGGCTCGTGCCCGGCGGTGCCACCCACTTCGGGTTCGGATTGGCCGCGAACAGGCGTGCCTGTTCGGCGTCGGAGCGAAAGGCGCTCGTGATCGACAGGTACACGCCCGCGCGGCTCGCGGCGGCGGCCATCCGGTCGAAGGCGGCGGCCACGTCCGGGCGCATCGCCTTCCCCATCCGGTACGCGAGCGGCCCGTCATATCCGCCCCCGCTCGCGCGCGCCGGACCGGTGAGCGTGGCGTCGCTCGACGGAGCCAGCTCGGCCACCGCCCTGGCCTCCACCGGCACCCGCGCTCGCTCACGGCGGCCCGGCACCCGCGGGGTGGCGAACCCGCGGACCACCACCGTCACGCGCGTGGGCGCGAAGTCCGAGGCAAGGCGCGCCACCACCCGGCCCGGGAGCCGCCCCGTTCCGTGCCGCCACACGGCGCGCGGCCGCCCGCGCGAGGGCCACGTAGGCGGCGGTGGACAGGTGTCGCGGATTTGGCAGCCCCGACTCCAGAACGGCCGGCTCGAACAGACGCGGATAGCTGCCGCGCATCGCCGCCGCCGCGGACATGGCGGCCAGGTCCGCCGCCCGCTGGCGGCCGCCGTGAGCACCCACCGCCTGGCCCGAGCGCCAACAGCACCAGCAGCCCCGCGAACAGCGCCGCCACCACACCTGCCATCAACAACGTGGCCTGGCCCCGCTCGCCGGGCCGCAAAGCCTCGAGGGTCGCGCGCCGCCATCGCCCGGCACGCTGGCCCACCCCGACAGACCGCTCAACACCCGCGGGCAACAAGTCGACGACACGAGAGCCCGCCGACGACGTCGCGTCGTGGGCCGGGACCTTAAGAACGCCCGAGTTCGCTAAGAATGCGCAGGTGGCCCAGGTAACCGTCGTACCGCCCTCACGCTTTGTCCGGCTCGCCCGCCTGTGCAACCGGCACCGCTGGCGCACGTTCGGTGTCTGGCTGCTGGCCCTGATCCTGATCCAGTTCGTCGCCGCGAGCGTCGGCGTCAAGGAGATCTCGAGCTTCCGGCTGCCGGGCACCGAGAGCCAGCGCGCGTACGACCTTCTCGCCGACCACTTCCCCGCCGCCAAGGGCGACACCGACCAGATCGTCTACAAGGCGCGCAGCGGCTCGCTCGAGGACGCCGCCAATCGGGCGCGGATCGAGTCCTCGATCAAGAAGGTCCGCGCGCAGAAGGACGTGGCCAGCGTCGCGAGCCCGTTCGGCGAGGGCGGCCGCCTGACGCAGGACGGCCGGATCGGGGTCGCCACGCTCAACTACAAGGAGAGCACGAACGACATCGAGCCCGACGACCTGGTGGACGTCCAGAAGGCGGCGTTCACCGCCCGCGGCGACTCGGTCCAGGTCGAGCACGGCGGTCCCGGCGCCGAGATCGTTCGCTTTGAGAACAGCCAGGGACCCTCGGAGGGCGTCGGCATCTTCGCCGCGGCGATCGTGCTGCTGTTCACCTTCGGATCGCTGGTGGCGGCGGCCCTCCCGCTGATCGCGACGCTGCTCGCGCTCGGCTGCGCGCTGGGCGTGATCACCCTGATCAGCCACCTCGTCGACACGCCGGACTTCGCCGACCCAGCTCGCGTCCCTGATCGGGCTGGGCGTGGGCATCGACTACTCGCTGTTCGTGGTCACCCGCTTCAGGTCCGAGTGCAGGGCGGGATGCGCGCGTGAGCTGGCAATCGAGCACGCGATCGACAAGGCGGGCCGGACCGTCATGTTCGCCGCGATCACGGTGGTGATCGCCCTGCTCGGCCTGCTGCTCCTCGGCCTGAACTTCATGCACGGCGTCGCGCTCGGCGCGGCCGCGGCGGTCCTCGCGGTGATGCTCTCGGCGCTCACGATCATCCCCGCGCTGATCGGGGGCTCGGGCCTGTTCATGGAAGGCGTCCTCGTCGAATTCGACCGGCGCGGGGGCTTCCGGTTCTGGGGCACGAAGCGCCGTATCCACATCCCCGGCCAGGCCTGGCGGGCCCGGCGCATGGAGAAGCGCGAGCGCCGCTGGGCCGAGGCCTCCGGCTGGGCACGCTGGACGCGCGGCGTGCAGCGCCGTCCGTGGCTCGCCGCGGGCGCCGCGCTCGTGGTGCTCCTCGGCCTGTCGATCCCGGCCCTGAGCCTGCGGCTCGGCTCGAGCGACGCGGGCGTGGACCCTGAGGGCACCACCACGCGCAAGGCCTACGACCTGATCGCCGACGGCTTCGGGGCGGGCACGAACGGCTCGTTCCTGCTGGTGGCCGAACTCGGCCAGAAGGGCGATAAGGCCGCCGCCCAGCAGGTCGCCGACGCGGTCAAGGGCGACGACGACTTCACGTTCGTCTCGACGCCCGCGATCTCCCCGGACGGACAGGTGGCCACGATCACCGCCTACCCGAAGACCGGGCCGCAGGACGAGAAGACCACCGACACGCTCGACCGGCTGCGCGACGACGTCCTGCCGGGGGTGGAGAGCAGCACCGACACGACCGTCGAGGTGGGCGGCTTCACCGCTTCCAACGAAGACTTCTCGAGCGTGGTGGCCGGCAAGCTTCCGCTGTTCATCGGAGTGGTGGTGCTCCTGAGCGCGCTGCTGCTGCTCGTGGTGTTCCGCTCGGTGGTGATCCCGATCAAGGCGGCGATCATGAACCTGCTCTCGATCGGCGCCGCGCTGGGGTTCGTGACCCTGATCTTCCAGGAGGGCCACGGGGCCGACCTGCTCGGGATCGGCACCGGCCCGATCGAGTCGTTCGTGCCGGTGCTGATGTTTGCGATCGTCTTCGGCCTCAGCATGGACTACGAGGTCTTCCTGATGTCGCGCGTCCACGAGGAGTGGGAGGCCACCCGTGACGCCTCGGCATCCGTCGGCCGCGGGCTCCAGACCACCGGTCGCGTGATCACCGCAGCGGCCTCGATCATGATCGTCGTGTTCGGCTCGTTCGCGCTGGGCGACGACCGCGTGATCAAGCTGTTCGGGATCGGCCTGGCCAGCGCCGTCTTCTTCGACGCCGTGATCATCCGCTGCCTTCTGGTGCCGGCCATCATGGAGCTGCTCGGCCGCGGGCCTGGTGGCTCCCGTCCTGGCTCGACCGCCGTCTGCCGCGGATCGCGATCGAGTCACCCGACGCCGTCCACGTGCCGGACCCGGAGCCCGGGCGCGCCTAGCTTCAGGGCGCCGCGGGGAGACTCAGGCCGCGCAGAGCGCGTAGACCGAACAGAACGCTGGGCACCCCATCGGCCTGGTTCGTAAGATGCGCTCAGCGCGCCGGACGAGTACGGCCGGTTCTGAACCGTCAGGCCCAGCGGGCGAGCACGTCCAGCCCGCCGAACTCCGTGGCGAACGCGGCCGATCCCGCGCGGGCCCTGGAACGGGCCTTGACGCTGAAGCGGGCCGACACCGGGGACGAGCGCTTGCCCGACGGATCGGTGGCGCGCACGATGAGGCGGTAGCTCCCTGCCGGGAAGCCGCGCCTGCGCGGGTTGAAGGAGATCGTGTTCGCGCCGGAGCGGCCCCTGACCGTGATCGTCGTCCGCAGCTTCACCCAGCGTGCCTGACTCGCGCGGCGGGTCGCGCGCCGGCGCTCGAAGGACACCCTCAGCTTGGCGGGCTCGCTCAGGCGCAGGCTGATCCTCGTGCTCGTCGAGCTTCAGCCGGCTGATGGCGGGGGCCCGGTTCGCGACCGGCGGATCGCACCGGCGGCTTCGGCGGCTCCGGCGGCTCCGGCGGCTTCGGGCGGGTCCGGCGGATTCGGGCGGGTCCGGCGGATCCGGCGGGTCCGGGGGCGTGCATCGGTCGCGCAGTTCGGCGGCGCGTCGCCGCCGGGCCGGAGGCGCACGAACTTGGCCACCGAGGGCACGCCCTGGTCGTTCAGGAGGAAGAGCATGTACCAGCCGGGCGGCGCGGCGTTGACGTTCGGAGGGGCGGACAGGTCCACGCAGCCCGTTCGCTTGGTGAGCGCGAGCGGAATCAGGCGCTGGTTCATGTCCACGGCGTGCGTGACCGACCCGGGCGCCACCAGCACGGCGCGTGTCACGTTCGCGTCGGGGGTCTGGACCCCGAAGCCCGCGCCCACCTTGATGTTGGCCGGGCGCGAGCCGATCGTGGGCCGCGGGCCCTTGAAGAGGTAGGGCGGCTCGTAGATCTCCGCCGTGTCGCTCGCCGCGGCGGGGGTGCCCTCGACCCCGCCCGCGCCATGCCACTCGTCGCCGGCGGACATCACCCGGCCGTCCGGGAGCAGCAGCGCGGTGGAGTGGTAGGCGCGGTTCTCGGCCTGGGCCGGCCCGAGGCGCCATTCGCTGGTCGCCGGGTCCCAGAGCTCCACCTGCTTCTGCTCCTCGTTGGCCGCGTGGAGCGGCGAGCCGTAGGCGTTGTCGCGCCCCACGCCGCCGCCCACCTCGACCATCGAGCCGTCGGGAAGCAGCACGGTGTTCGCGTGCCCGCGGCCGATGTTCATGCGGCGGCGCGGTCTGCCAGCCGCAGCCCGGGCTGCGTCTCGTCGAAGACCTCGGTGGTCGGGTTCGAGGGAAGCGTCTCCTCGAAGGTGCTGCCGCCCAGCGCCATGATCTTGGTGGAGCCACCGGTGCCGCCGGGAAGCGGCACGGCCGTGCCCCAGAGGCGGCGCTTGCTCATGATGCGGCGCCTTCGGTCCAGTTCAGCGGACCGCCGGTCCAGGAGTTCAGGAACCAGGTCTGGTGCTGCTGCGGGCCCACCACGAACGCGCGGCCCGAGGGCATGGCGAACATGTGGGGGTAGTAGCCGCCGGTCGGCGGCAGGAGCCGGGTCGGTGTCGCTGGTCTGGCCGATCAGGCTGATCGAGCCCGTCCCGCCGCGCGTGGCCGCCGGGGTGAAGGTCTCCACGTCCTCGTCCATCTTGTTCGGTGCCGGTCTCGTCGAGTCCGCTCGTGATCGGGATGCGGCCGTCGGCCATCCGCACGCCGGTCGGGTACCAGCGGCCCTTGCGCCATGTCCGGCTGCCTGTGCCACTGCTCCGTGAAGGGATCGAACGTGTAGACCTTGTTCAGGCCCTTCCAGCCGGTGGGGCCGCTCTCGAAGTCGAGGTTGCCGCCGAACACCACGAGCTCGCCGTCGGCGGTGAAGGTATGCCCGGCGCACCAGATGTTGGCCGGCTTCAGCTGCCCGTCCTTCGGGTCCACCTCCATCGGCGGGTCCTTGCGGGTGATCGCGCCCGACGCCGGGTCCCACAGGTAGGCCTCGGCCGAGTTCACCCACTCGGGCGACTGCGGATAGGAGAAGAACATCACCTTGCCGGTGGGAAGCAGGGCGGAGTGGATCGCGACGATCGGCAGGGTCTTGGTGGCGTCGAAGTCCCAGCGCCCGACCTCGGCGGGCGTGCCCACCGCGGCGGCGGCGGCGGTGGCCGCCCGCTGGGCGCGCTCCACGCCCCCGGGGTCGGGCTTCGGCGGGTGCAGGCGAAGCTCGCGCCTGATCTCCGCGTGCTCGGCGGCGTGCTCGTCGCCCAGCGTCGCGGTCTCGAAGGCGCGCAGCTCGCGCTCGCTCATGCCCGGCACGCCGGTCTGCCGGCTGTGAGCGTGAGCCGGCGTGGGCCGCGCCGCCGCCTCCAGGGACCTCACGGCCGGGCCGGCGGAGGCCGCACCGGCCGGACCCGGGCCGGACAGGACCAGCGACGATTCCGAGGACGGCGCCCAGGCAGGCAAGAGCCACGGTGGCGGCGAGCGCCAACCGCGATCGTAGAGCTGTTCGCTTCGGATTGCGCATGTGTCGAACGACCCACACGGCCGACGAAGTCGGGCCCGCGTGCGGTGTGTCCAAAGTAGGTCCGATTGCTCGGAATCGCCAATCCGGACGGCCCGCACCTACACCATCGGCCGGTGCTTGCGGGCTTCTACGGCACCGTCAGGTCCCGCGAGCCGGAGAGTGCCGGATCGTTCACCGCGGTGTCCAGAGCACGCCGGCCGTTCACCCGGAACGTGATGGTCGCGCCATGTGCACAGCCGGGGATGGAATCGGGGCCCACGACGTCGAGGGTGAATCCGGAGAAGCTCCCCGTCCGCGCGACCGACGTGACGCCGCAGCGCGTGGACCCGACATAGGCCTCCACGCGTGTCCCGCCCGGAAGCTGCCGCCCCTCGCGCGTGAACACCTCCCCCGCGAACTGCGTGCGAGGAGGGATGCTCCCATCGGGAGTGGCGCTCGAGAAGGAGGCGTTGAGGCGCACGTGGCCCGCGCCGGGCCAGGGCCGCGCCCGGCGGCTGAAGAGAATCCTGTCCCCGGCGAAGGTCCAGAGCGAGATGCTCGCGCCGGGCACACCGCAGCCACTCCTCTCGGCGCCGGCCATCACGGTGATCCTGTAGCGCCCCCGGCGAACCGGCGACAGCGCCAGCTGGCACGGGGTGATGAGTCCGTCCCTTCGCCGCACCACGGCGCCGAGGAATCGGGCATCGAACCGAGCCCCGTCGAGCCTCAGCACGCCGTGGGCCACCACCCTTCGTCCTGCCCCGGGAACCGCATCCGCCGCGCGGGTCCCCACGCGCGGGCTCAGCTCGAATTGGCGGCGGAGGCGGTTCAGGCGCCGCGTCCGGAGGTCGTGCCCCCGCGGCCGCACACCGGTCGCCGCCCACCGGACGAGGGCCTCGAAGGCGGCCTCCCATTCGGTGCTCGTGAAACCGCAGTGCCCCGGGTCCCGAAATGCCCGCTGGACCAGGCGCCGATGGGCGCCCGCGGCGTCCACACGCCGCCGGAGGATGCGCGCCTGCTCGATCGGCACCTGGCCGTCGCCCGTGGTGTGCATGGTCAGGAGCGGCATCTCGAGCTTCCCGGCGGTTTCGTTGCCGGCCACGAACGCCCGCAGGCCGGCGGGGTTCGTGCGAAAACGAATCACCGCGCGATTGAACACGCCGCTGGTGACATGGCTGGGCGGCCCCAGGCGGTACACGGTGTGGCGGTTCGGCGCGAGCCCCGCGGAGGCGAGCAACTCGGCCCGCTCCCAGTTCGTCTCCTCCTCCATCAGGAAGCCCTCCCGGGCGAATGCTCTCGGCCCGCCGGTGAGCGAGATCATGAGGTCCTCGAATCTCCGGCGCACCCGTGGCCGCCGGAGCGCGGGAAGGATCCGGTCGCTCACCAGCTCGTGGACACCCGCGGAGCCGCGGAACTCGCCCCGCGAGACGCCGGCCGCATACGCCCCGGCCGCCAGGAAGTCGGCGTTGGCCGACACCGCGGGCGTCTGGCCGGCGCTGCCGCACAGCGCCAGCGCGCCGTCGAATCGGTTCCCGTACCGCTCGGCCGCGATGTGGGTGGCCATCCCGCCCATCGACAAACCGGTGACGTAGGCGCGCCGCGGCTCGCGGTACCTGCGGGCGAACAGGTCCCAGAGCGCCGCGGTCTCGTCGGCCGCGCGACCGGGGATGAGTGAGGTGCCGCTGAAGCTCGACGCGCCCCACGCGTACCCGTGGCCGATCAGATACCTGCGGATGTCGGGCGGCGTGACCCGCGCGACCGGGCCGAGCTCCTCGTACCCGTGCATGTAGAGGACGAGACGGCCGTTCCAGCGGGTCGGCACCTCGAGTTGGTAGACGCTGCCCCCGAGTCGCCCGAAGTCCGCCCGGGCGCCCGGCAGCGCGGTGAAGGCAGGATCGCTGAGCGTCCCGCCGTCGGGCTCGGGCTGCACGTGGACCGGGGGAGGCAGGCGGCCTGCGCTCGCGGGGGCAACGTCCCCGGCCCATGGAGACACGATGATCGGGGTGAGCAGAGCGGCGAGGGCCGCACGAGTCACGTTCCGGTTATACGGCCCCCGGCCATCGCCGGTCAAGGCCCCCGGAGCGGCTAGCTGGGCTCGTCGGCGAAGAGGTACTCGGTGAGGTTCGTGCTCAGCACGTGATCGGCCCCGAGCGCGAGGAAGAGCCGCCGGCCCGCCCGGCTGAGGACCACGAACGCGGCGTTCTCACCGCCGTCGCTCCAGTAGCCGATCGTTCCCGCCGGTGGGGTGGCGGCCGCACTGGCCAGTGGCGCGAAGCGCCGTGCCCCCTTCGGCGAGAGCTTCTGGAGATATGCGAGGACCTGGGCCGGGGTGGGCCAGGTGTTGATCTTTCGTCGTTCGGCCAGCAGCTGAACGACGATCAGGGCGCCCGCGATCGAGGCGGCCTTGGACTCCTCGTCCAGCCGGACCGCACCGGCCTGGGTGAGCGGTATCGAGACGAGCAGCTGGCGCGGGAGCCTCTGGCTCCTGCCCTTCCGCGTGATCTTCCGCGCGGGCAGCGAGATTCGGCAGTAGTCGAGCGGCTTCGACGCCTCGCCGGTCCTCACGCTCCGGCGCTTGGCCGGGATGCGCACGTTCGTGTCGCCCCCGGTGGTGCGGTTGCCGCCGCGGATGCCCCTGTCCCGCGGGACGTTCGTGCACGTGACGATCACCTCTCGTCCGGCGAGCCGGCGGCGGAGGCGTTCGGCTCGCTTGGTGAAGGTGAGCGTGATCTGCCCGTGAACCCGCTTGGCCTCCACGCCCTTCGACTCGCCCACGGGGCAGAGGCTGTTGCGCGGAGGCGGGCGCCGAGACCACGGCCATGAGCGCCGCTGCGCCCGCCGCCGCCAACATCCCCCGCTGCCCCCGAACGCTCAGCACTCAGGAGGCTCTACCCAATGCGGCGGCGCCTAAGCCTCCTGGCCTCCCGGATCGCGTTGGTACGGTGCCCGGGATGCCCGGCCGGCTCATCCCCTCATTGACGGCGGCCGCCGTTCTCTGCGTCCTCCTCTCCGCTGCCGGCCGGGGCGTCCGCCGCCTCCTACCACCCCTGCAAGCCGGTGAAGGACCCCTACGCCGGCACGCGCTACGAGGGGGTGGACCTCACCCGCATCCGAGCTCTCCGCGTGGGGTGCGCCACGGCCAGGCGGGTGGCCCGGAGGGCGCACGCCAAGGCGCTCGGCATCACTCCGCCCGTGAGCGGCATCCGCAGGTTCACGTGGCACTCCTGGACGGTGACGGGCAACCTGCGCGGCGCCCACGACCGCTACGTGGCGGCCCGCGGGAGCAAGCGCGTTCGCTGGCGCTTCTAGCCGCCCTCCACCGCGTCGGCCAACCGCGCGATCGCGCGGCCGAACTCGCCGGGCGGCTCCCGCCCCGCCAGAGCCAACCGCGCGGCCAGGCGCGATCGCGGGAGCACCACGTGCGCCCGTCCCTCCCACCCCGTCCCGGGACCGCTGACCACCAGCCGAGGCTCCGGCCCCACCCGCGCCAGGGACGCGCCGGCCACGTCCGCCAGAGCGGGCTCCGCGCCCGATGGGGCCACGAGCACCACCTGCCCGGCCACCGCCGCCTCTCTGCCGCCCAGCGCGCCCGAGCCGGCGTCGAGGACCACGGGACCGAGCGCACGCGCGAAATCGGCCAGGGCCAGCGGATCCGCCCCGGCCACCAGGCACAACCGGCCGACGGCGCGTGTGCCATCGGCCGGCAGGGCCGCGAGGCGGCGGGCCAGGCGGGCCGCCTGCGAGGTGGACAGCGCCACCGCGCCGGGCACCGCCTCGCACGACACCGCCGCGGCGCCGGAGGCATCGCGGGTGGCCAGCTCGGCGCCAAGCGCACGCGCCACCAGCGACGCTCCGCATCCCGGCGAGAGCCCGTAGACCGCCACCACGGGAGCCGCGCCCGCCGCCGACCGGTGGCGGTGCGGCCGGGGTGGCCTCCGCGGGCTCGACCAGCCATGCCTGCGCAGAGGCAAACGCGGCGGCCAGCCTGTGCACGGGCGCCGGCCTCACGGCGCGTCCACCGCGGCGACGGACTCGATCTCCAGGCGCTCGGCCACCCATCGCAGGACCGATGGCGGGCGCAGCCGCACCGTGACCCGGCCTCCGCCGGTGTCCACCCGCGCCCGTGCACGCGACCAGCCGGGCAGCGCCTCGCGCACACCGGCGCGGGGATCTCCGCCCGCGACCAGCGCCAGCGCGCCCGCCTCGGCCGCGGTATCGGCAAGCACCTTCGCGTAGCCGACCGCCAGGAGCTGCATGGCCACGAGGCCCGCGAGCACCACGACCGGGACCATCCCGACGACCTCGACGCTCGCCTGGCCGCGCTCGCCCCGCCGCCCCTCAACCGCCATCGGCCCGGCCCAGCGACGACGTGGCGCTCACCCTCACCGGCGAGCTCCACGCCCGGAGCAGCACGGGAACCTGGAGCGAGGCCTGCACGCCGCCGTGCCGAAGCCGCCGGACCCGCAGGCCGTGCTCGTAACGAGCGCGGCAGCGCCCGTCGCGCGGCGGCCTCCGGGCTGCGGCCCACCGCATCCGCGCGCGCGGCGGCACGCGCGGCATGGGCACTCATCCAGGCCGCGTCGCCGGCCAGCGACCAGCTGCCATGCCACCGCCCCCGCGAGAAGGACGAAGGGCACGACCGCCACGAGCTCCACCGAGGCCTGCCCGGCCTCGTGGGCAAGGCGGCGAAGGAGCCTGTTTCGGAGTCGCGCCATGGTGGCCATGACCGTCCCGGAATGCGGGAGACGCCTCAATACGCGGGCGTGACCGGATGGCGAAGAGATCGCGAAAACCGGGACGCACGCTCTACTCTCGAACCGTGCCGGAGCTTCGCCTGAGCGTGGTTGATCAGTCCCCCATCTCCGAGGGGTCCAACGGGGCCGAGGCGCTGCACAACACGCTGGACCTCGCCCGCCTGGCGGACCGCCTCGGCTACCACCGCTACTGGGTGGCCGAGCACCACGGCACGCCGATGCTGGCGTGCGCGAGCCCCGAGGTCCTGATCGGCCCGATCGCCGCCGGCACCGAGCGCATCCGGGTGGGCAGCGGCGGCGTGATGCTGCCGCACTACAGCCCGCTGGCCGTGGCGGAGAACTTCAGCATCCTCAGCGGCCTCTACCCGGACCGCATCGACCTCGGCATCGGCCGGGCGCCCGGCACCGACCAGCTCACGATGCTGGCCCTGCAGCGCGACCGCAGCCGGCCCGCGCCCGACGACTTCCCGGCACAGCTCACCGAGCTGCTCGCCTACCTCGAGGACCGCATGCCCGCCGACCACCCGTTCGCGCGTCTCGCGGCGCTGCCCGGCCGGCCGGGCAAGCCCGAGGTGTGGCTCCTGGGATCCTCGCCCCAGAGCGCCATCTGGGCCGCCGAGCTCGGCCTGCCCTACTGCTTCGCCGACTTCATCAACCCGACCGGCCCGGAGATCGTGGCCGACTACCGGCGCCGCTTCGTGGCCTCCGAGCGCCTGCCCGCGCCGCACGTGGCCGTGGCCTCGAGCGCGCTGGCCGCGGACACCGACGAGGAGGCCCAGCGGCTCGCGTCGAGCGGCCGGATGGCCTTCGCGCTCCTGCGGGAGGGTCGCCTCATCAAGGTGCCGCCGGTCGAGCAGGCCCTGAGCTTCCTGGCCAACCGCCCGCCCGGTCCGGCCTCGCCGGGCCGCCGGGCCGTGGTCGGCTCTCCGGAGACGGTGCGGGCAGGGCCTCGAGAAGGTGGCGTCGGAGTACGGCGCCGACGAGCTGTTCGTCGTCACCATCACGCACGGGCACGAGGAGCGCCGGCGCTCCTACGAGCTGATCGCCGAGGCGATGAACCTCTCCCCCACGCCCGCCGGGTCCGCCGCGGCGGGCTGAGCGCTAGCCGTAGCTGCGGTACTGCGTCCAGACCCAGATACAGGCCGTAGGACGCGAGCCCGAGCAGCGCGAACCACGCCAGCACCCCGCCCCCGCCCACGTCGAACAGGCGGTTGGTGGCGGTGAAGGTGACCAGTGCGAGCCCGATTGAGGCGTACAGCGCGAGTCGCTGACGCTCGGGAAGCGACTCCAGCTCGAAGCGGTACTGGCGGAACATCCGGTAGCCGAGAAACGCGATGGCGGCGAAGAAGGCCACCGTGAGGACGGTGAGCACGGACATTCAGCGCGTCCCCACCGCCGGGCAGCACCGCGAACACGAGCGCGATGAGCGCCACCACTCCGAGCTTCCACGCGAGCTGCACCCCGGGAAGGCTAGGCGATCCTGATGCGGCGCCGGATCACTCGATCACCCCAGAGCCCACCAGGACGAGCACCAGTGTGCCCAGCACCACCCGGTAGACCACGAACACGATCGTGGAGTGCGCGCGTCAGGTACCGCAGCAGGAGTGCGATCGAGGCGTATCCGACGATGAACGCCATCAGCGTCGCGACCCCCAGCGCGAGGAGCGAGGTGTCGTCGCCCTCGTCGCCACCCAGAATCGAGCCCAGCTCGAGCAGCCCGCTCAGCACCACCGCGGGAATCGACAGCAGGAACGAGAACCGCGCCGCGGCGGTGCGGTCGAAGCCGAGAAAGAGCCCCGCGGTGATCGTGGCGCCGGAACGGGAGACGCCGGGAATGAGGGCCAGGGCCTGGGCCAGGCCGACCACGATGCCGTCGCGCCGGTTGAGCTGCTCGAGGTTGCGGTCGCGGGTGCCCACCCGCTCGGCGAGGAGCAGGACCAGCCCGAGCACGATCAGGGCCGACCCGATCAGATAGAGGTCTCGCGCGCCGTTCTCGATCTGGTCCTTGAAGGCCAGGCCGAAGATCCCGATCGGGATCGTGCCGATGATGATGTACCAGCCGGTCCTGGCGTCCAGGCTCTTCCGGAGCTCCGGCCGGCGCAGGGAGCCGAGCCACGCGCGGGCGATCCGCCTCAGGTCCTCCCGGAAGAAGAGCAGCACCGCCGCCATGGTCCCGAGCTGGGTGACGGCGGTGAACGCCGCCCCGGGATCCTCCCAGCCGAGGAACGCGGGAACGATGCGCAGGTGTCCGGTGCTCGAGATGGGCAGGAACTCGGTGAGCCCCTGCACGATCCCGAGGACGATGGCCTGGAAAATCGACACAGCGGCGGAACCCTAGTGAGCCGATGAGACACCGCCCGTCGGTTGCACCGGTATCGTTCAGGTTCATGTCCCTGCTGGCGCAGATCACGCTCTTCGCGAGCGACAACGGCGAGGGATTGGTCGGTGAGACCGACGACAAGATCATCACCTTCTTCTCCCTCGGCCTGGTGATCTTCTTCACGCTCGTCGTGATCCTCGGCTCCGCCGCCCAGGCGGCGCTGGAGCGCCGCAAGGAAGCGCGCAAGGCGGCCGACCTGCGCCGCAGCGTCGGCTGGTAGTCGCCGCGCCCCTTCTCAAACGCTTCACATCGCGGCCTCGCAGGCGGCGCCAGGATGCGCGTGCAGATCCCTCCTCGCGCACGTGGCTCCGAGCTCCCCGCCGGGGCCACGCGCCGTTCTGGGAGAGTTCACCCCGTGGACCAGGTGACCTATGAGCGGATCGGCGCCGCCGCGGTGCTCACGATCGACCGCCAGGAGCGGCGCAACGCGGTGGACGGCCCCACCGCCGACCTGCTGGCCGACGGCTACCGCCGCTTCGAGGCGGACCACGGCGCGCGCGTGATGATCCTCACCGGGGCCGGCGACGTGGCCTTCTGCGCCGGCGCCGACCTGAAGGCGATCGAGTCCTTCGCGCCCCGGATGGACAGGGAGGGAGGCCCGCTCGGCTTCACGCGGCTCATCGCCTCCAAGCCGACCATCGCCGCGATCTCCGGCTGGTGCCTGGCCGGGGGCCTCGAGCTGGCGCTGTGGTGCGACCTTCGCGTGGCCACGCCCGACGCCGCCCTCGGCTTCCCCGAGCGCCGCTGGGGGGTGCCGCTGGTGGACGGGGGCACGCAGCGGCTGCCCCGGATCGTGGGCCTCGGCCGCGCGCTGGACCTGATTCTGAGCGGGCGCATCGTGGACGCCGAGGAGGCGCTGTCGATGGGCCTCGTGAATGAGGTGGTGCCCGCGGGTCGCCACCTCGACCGGGCGCTCGAGATGGCCGAGGCGCTCGCCCTCTTCCCCCAGGACACGATGCTTGCCGATCGCCGCGCGGCGATCGAGGGCTTCGACCTCCCGCTTCCGGAGGCCCTCGCCCTGGAGGCGAAGAGCAGTGCCCCGACGCTCGAGACCGCATGGCGCGGAGCGGCCCGCTTCGCCGGCGGCGAGGGCCGAAGCGGCGCCGGCGCCGGGGTCTGACGTGGCCCCGGCAATCGAGGTCCACGACCTGGAGAAGTCATACGGCCAGGTGGCGGCGGTGCGCGGCCTCTCCTTCTCGGTGGAGCGGGGTGAGGTGTTCGGCCTGCTCGGGCCGAACGGCGCCGGAAAGACCACCACCGTCGAGATCCTCGAGGGCTACCGGTCCCGGACCGCCGGCCGGGTGGAGGTGCTGGGACACGACCCCGAGGTGCGCGACCGCCGGCTCCAGGAGCGCGTGGGCATCGTGCTCCAGAGCTCGGGCTTCTATCCGCAGGTGAGCGTGCGCGAGGCGGTGGAGAACTTCTCCAAGGCCTACTCCGCGCCGCGCGACGTGGGCGAGACCATCGACCTGGTGGGCCTCGAGGAGAAGGCGGACGCGCGCACCGCCGACCTGAGCGGAGGCCAGCGGCGCCGGCTCGATCTGGCGCTCGCCCTGATCGGAGACCCGGAGCTGATCTTCCTGGACGAGCCCACCACGGGATTCGACCCGGCCGCCCGGCGCACCGCATGGACGGCGGTCCGGAGCCTGCGGGACCTGGGCAAGACGGTGCTGCTCACCACGCACTACCTGGACGAGGCCCAGGAGCTGGCCGACCGGGTGGCGATCGTGAAGGACGGCCGCATCGTGGCCGAGGGGCCGCCCGGCGAGCTCGGGCCCGAGCGCGCTCGCTACCGCGTGTCGTACCTCTCCGGCGGGCGCCGCGTGGAGCACGAGACGGACGACCCCACCGACCTCCTCCACCGCCTGACGAGCGACGCCGTGGCCCGCGGCGAGCGCCTCGAGGGCCTCGAGGTGAACCGGCCCACGCTGGAGGACGTGTACATGGAGCTCACCGAGGGAAGCCCATGAGCGCGGCCGCCCTGGCCTGGGAGCAGTTCCGCTTCGAGCGCAAGCTGTTCTGGCGCAACCCGAGTGCCGCGTTCTTCAACTTCGTGCTGCCGCTCCTGCTCCTGCTCCTGATCGCCACCGCGTTCTCGAGCGAGGGCGAGGAGCTGGACGTGCTGATCCCCGGGATCGCCGGCATGAGCGTGATGGCCACGACCTTCACCGCCCTGGCCAACGTGCTCGTGTTCCGGCGCGAGCAGGGGATCCTCAAGCGCGTGCGGGGCACGCCGATGCCCGCCGCCTCCTACCTGGGCGGGCTGATCGGCTCGGCCGTCCTCAACGCGCTGCTCCAGGTGGGCCTGGTGATCGCGATCGGGCACCTGCTGTACGGCCTCGACTGGCCGAAGGACTGGCTCCTCCTGGCCGGCTTCTCGATGCTCGGGGTGGTGTGCTTCGGCTCGCTGGGAATCGCCTTCGCCCACGCCATTCCCAACGTGGACTCGGCCCCGGCCTACGAGAACGCCGTCTTCCTCCCCCTGATCTTCATCTCGGGTGTCTTCTACTCGGCCGATTCCCTGCCCGGAGCGCTGAAGGCGATCGCCGAGACCCTGCCGCTGAAGCACCTGATCGACGGGCTGTCCGCGGGCATCGTGGGCGGAGGCGAGGACGTCCTGCTTTCCGCCGGTGTGGTGGCGGGCTGGACCGCGGTCGGCCTGCTGCTGGCCGTGCGCTACTTCCGCTGGAATTGATGGCATGGCTGCGGTGCTCGGCCCGATCGCTGATCGGGCTGCGCTCCTGCCTCGGCCTGCCTCAGAGATGGAGCGCGTGGCCGTGCCGGCGCAGCCAGCGCTCGCGCTCGGCCCAGTCGGCGCAGCGCGACCCCAGCAGGGACCAGAAGCGATCGGAGTGGTCGAGCACGCTGAGGTGCGCCACCTCGTGCTCCACCACGTAGTCGAGGATCTCCGGCGGCGCCAGCAGCAGGCGCCAGTTGAAGCTCATGGCGCCGCTGGAGGAGCAGGAGGCCCAGCGGGTTCGCTGGCCGCGGATCTGGAGCGAGGCGTAGGTCACGCCCGCGCGGGCCACCGCCGCATCGAGGCGCGGGGCCACCTCCTGCGCGGGCCTGGCGCCGGTACCAGCGCTCGATCGCCTGACGGGCGAGGGCGGCGTCCGCGACCGCCACGTGCAGCTCGTGGCCGCGGCGGGCCACGTGGTCGCGCACGCGCCCCGGGTCTGAGGTCACGCGCAGGCTGAGGCGCTCGCCCAGGTAGGGCACCTCTCCCCCGTCCTCCACGCGCGCGGCGCCCACCTCGGCCGCGGACTCGTTGAGCTTGCGCAGCGTGCGCTCGATCCAGGGCCGCTTCTCGTTCACGAACGGCTCCACCCTTCTCAGCGCGAAGCCCGCGCGGCACCACCACCTCCACCCCGGCGCCGTCCACGACGATGCGGGCGTGGCGCGCCCGGGGGGAGCGCCGGATCCGGTAGGGAATCGTGGTCACGCAGGCGAGGATAGGAGGGCGGCGGCGGCCGGTACTCGGCCTCGAGCAGCGTGTGGGCGCCGGCCTCCGCCGGGCGCCCCTCGCGCACCTCGTCGTACACGCGCGCGAGCCCGCCGGTCAGGGCGGGCCAGGCGTAGCGGGCGCGCGCCTCGTCGTGGGCGCGCTCGCCGCGGCGCCGGCGCTCGGCATCCCCGTTCACGGCCTCCACCAGCGCCTCCACCATCGCGTCCTCGTCGTCCGGGGGCACGAGCCATCCCGTGTCGCCGTCGTCCACGATCTCGGCCGGCCCGTGCGCGTTCACGGCGATCACCGGAAGGCCGCAGGCCATCGCCTCCACGAGCACCGCCCCGAACTGCTCGCGCACCGAGGGCAGCACCAGCAGGTCGGCCGCGTTCAGCCCCTCGGGCAGGTCCTCGTGCCCGCGCCAGCCGGCCAGGAACACGTCGTCGTCGCCGGTCTCCCGGACCACGGCGAGCGGGTGCTCTTCCTCCCACTCGCCCGGGAAGCCGCCGAGCAGCACGAGCGGAGCTCGCTGCTCGAAGCGGGCGCGCGCCCGGGCGTGCGCCCGGATGAGGAGCGGAATGCGCTTCACGGACGTGTACCTCCCGACGTACAGCAGCACCGGCCCGCCGTCGCGGAACGGCTCGAGATCCTCGTCCGAGTAGGCCACGCTGCCGGGCTCCCCGGACTCGTCCCAGCCGCGCGGCTCCTCCACCAGCCAGCGGCGCCAGTGCGCGAGGCGCTCGTCTCCCACGGCCGGCCGGCGCTGGAAGCCCTCGGGCTCGAAGCCGTTCGGGGCCCACACCACACGCTCCGGGGGCACGCCCAGCAGCTCGGGCACGCGGCGCACCGCGTCCGGCGAGAGCACGAGCAGCCGCTCGCAGCTCCGCGGCCCAGCGCCGCATCCGGCCGGCCCACTCCTCGCGCGTGGTCCCAGCCCGCGGGCGGGCCCTCGTCGATCTCCCGCAGCATCAGCAGCTCGGTGCCGTGCAGGTGGCCGATCCGGGGAACGTCGGGGAAGGCCCGCAGCGCGGCCTCGTTCAGCGGCGTCAGGTGATGCAGGTGGAGCAGGTCGGCCTCCCCCGCCCCCGCGGCCTCGAGGTGGCGGCGCCAGGCCTCCACCTGATGCTCGTACGCCGCCGTCGCCGAGCTGGGCGAACACCCGGTCCGGAGCGCCGGGACGGTCCTCGAACGAGGGGTGGTAGGGCGGATCGGCGGCCATCGGATCGGCGGCCTCCGCCGCCATGCCCGAAGTCGAGCGCGCCGCACGTCGATCCCGGAGAAGAAGGTGGCGGCGTGCGACGGCGTGCCCGGGGGGCCGAGCGACCCGCACGCCACCGTGCAGTCCCATCCCGAGGCCGGCAGCGAGCGAGCGAGGTAGCGGACCACCTGGCTCGAGCCGCCGCGGGGGAAGAACATCAGGCCCATCAGCACGCGCGGCACGGTGGCGGACCGTAGTCGGCGGGTCAGACGATCGTGGGCACGCTGCCGCCGTCCACCGACCACGCGGCGCCGGCCACGTTCGACGCCCGCTCGGAGCAGAGGAACACGATCGCGGCGGCGATCTCGTCGGTGCGTCCCATGCGCCCGAGCGGAGGCTTGGCGCCCGTGGCGGCGAGCACCTCCTCGCGGGTGGAGCCGGTGCGCTCGGCGATCTGATCGGCCATCCCCCCGGCTCCCGTCCACAGCTCGCTCGCCACCGGCCCCGGCGTCACCGCGTTCACCAGCACGCCGCGGGCCGCCCAGGCGTCCGCGAACACCCGGCTCAGCGAGAGCTCGGCCGCCTTGGACACCGAGTAGGCCGCGTTCGTGCCCGAGGGCCGCTTGCCCGAGGACGAGCTCACGTTCACGATCCGCCCTCCCCCGGCCTCGGCCATGACCGGGCGCCAGGGCCCGCATCAGGCGCATCGGCCCCATCACGTGCAGCTCCCACTGCTCCTGCCACTCCTCGTCGGTGAGCTCGTCGAGCGGGCGCACCCGGCTCGTGCCCGCGTTGTTCACCAGCGCCCAGGGCGCGCGGTCGCCGCAGGCGGCGAGCAGGCGCTCCCCGGCGTCGGGAGCGGTCACGTCGAGGTCGAGGCCGGCGCCGCTGCGGGCCACTCCCAGCACGTCGGCCCCCTCCTGCGCGAGCATGCCCGCCGTGGCCGCCCCGATCCCCCGGGTGGCCCCGGTCACCACGCACAGCCTGCCCTCTATTCCCAGATCCATCGGGAGGATGATCCCTCAATGAAGTCCCACACCGTCTACCGCACGTTCGAGACCGAGCGAGCGGCGCGAGTTCGTGCGCATCACCGAGGACGTGCAGGCCGCGGTGGACGAGTCCGGCGTGGCCGAGGGCCTCGCGCTCGTGGCCGCGATGCACATCACCGCCGGCGTGTGGATCAACGACGACGAGCCGGGCCTCCAGGAGGACGTGCTCGAGTGGCTGGACAAGGTGGCGCCGCCCAGCTGGAAGCCGCCGGCGAACGACGTGGCCGCGCCAGCTCCTTCCCGATCCGGGCGACTATCGCCACCACCGCGGGGGCGAGGACAACGGCGACGCCCACCTGAAGAACCTGCTCGTCCACCACCAGGCGATCGTGCCGGTCACGGACGGCCGCCTGGACCTCGGGCCGTGGCAGCAGGTGTTCTACACCGAGTTCGACGGGCGCCGGCCCAAGCGCCTGGTGATCAAGGTGCATCGGGGAGTAGACCCGAGTGCCTAGCCCGACAGGCGGTAGTAAACGCGACGTTCCGTACCCTACCCGTACACCTCCGGATTCGCGCAGTGCGGCATCCGCTCGCCCGCCAGCCCGGCCAGGAGGTTGTCCACGGCGAGGTCGGCCATGCGCTCGCGCGTGACCACGGTGGCCGAGCCCAGATGCGGCAGCACGATCAGGTTGGGCGCGCGCAGCAGGGGGTGATCGCCGGGCAGCGGCTCGGGATCGGTCACGTCCAGCGCGGCGCCCGCTATCTGCCCCGCGGTGAGGGCCTCGATCAGCGCCGCCGGTGTCCACGATCGGCCCGCGGGCGGTGTTCACCAGGTAGGCCGTGTCCTTCATGCGCCCGAGCGCCTCCGCGTCGATCAGCCCTCGCGTCTCCGGGGTGAGCGGGCAGTGGAGGGTCACGAAGTCCGAGCTCTCGAGCAGCTCGCCGAGGGGCACGCCGCCACTGCGCCCCGTGTGCAGCAGGCGCACCCCGAAGCCCTCCAGCCGGCGCGCCACCGCGCTGCCGATCCGGCCCATCCCCACGATCCCCACGGTGGTGTCGTGCAGGTCGCGCCCGAGCATGAAGTCCGGGCCCCAGGTGGTCCACTCGCCCCGCCGGACCAGCGCGTCCCCCTCCGTCAGTCCGCCGGGCGATCCCGAGCATGAGGGCCACGGCGAGGTCGGCCGTGCTGTCCGTGAGCACGTCCGGCGTGTGTCCCACCGGGATCCCGCGGGCGGTGGCCGCCTCCAGGTCCACGTTGTCCACGCCCACGGCGTAGTTCGAGACGGCCCGAAGCAGCGGCGCCGCCTCCAGCAGCTCCGCCGTCACCGGGTCGGTGAGCATCGTGAGCAGTCCGTGGCTCTCGGCGGCTCGCGCCCGCAGCGCGTCCGCGGGCGGAGGAGCGGGCTCGGCCCAGATCTCCACCTCGTGCGCCGCCTCGAGGCGAGTCAGCGCGTCGCCCGGCAACCGGCGTGCGACGAATGCCCTCACCGGCCGCCCAGGTCCTCGATCACCGCCTGCGCCGCGAGATACCCCGGCGCCCCGGTCACGGCCCCGCCCGGGTGCGCGCCGGACCCGCCCAGGTAGAGGCCCTCGATCCCCCCGAACGCACGCCGGCCCGGGCGGCGCTCGAACAGCTGCCCGGGCAGCATCTCGCCGTGGAAGATGTGGCCGCCGCGGATGCCGAATCGCGCCTCGAGCTCCCGCGGGCCGAGGGCCAGCCGGTCCACGATCCGGTCGGGAAGCTCGGGGCACACCAGCGCGAAGCGGGCGATGGCCGCGTCGGCGGCGGCCTCGGCGTCCACGTCCGGGGGAAAGCACTGGCAGAACATCGAGAGCACGTGCGCTCCCCTCCGGGGCCAGCGTGTGGTCCACCGACGTCTGGCACGCGGCCTCGATCCAGGGCGCCGCGGCCGGGCGCCCCGCCCGGGCGTCGTCCGCCGCCCGCTGCAGGTCCTCCAGCGAGTAGCCGATGTCGATCGTCCCCCGCCAGGGCTCCTCCCCCGGCCATGCGGTGAAGTCGGGCAGGCCGTCCAGCAGCAGCATCACCTTCACCACGGGCCCGTTCTGCATCCAGCCCGGCGGCGCCGCCACGCCGGCCAGGTCCGCCGTCGTCAACGGGTCGGCGCCCGACACCACCGCCCGGGCCGCCACCTCGTCGCCGCCCGCGAGCACCACCCCGGCGGCGCGGCCATCGCCGCTGAGCACCCGCTCCACCGGCCGGTCCAGGTGCACCTCCGCCCCGGCCGCCTCGGCGGCGGAGCGCAGCGCGCGCGTGACCGCGCCCATGCCGCCGCGGGCGTAGCCCCACGCCCCCGGAGGACCCGCCGCCTCCCCCAGGTCGTGGTAGAGGCTCACGAACGACGTGCCCGGATCGGACGGCCCGGCGAGGGTGCCGATCAGCCCCTGCACGGCGAAGGGAACCCGGATCTCCTCCGAGGGGATCCCGGCCAGCTCGTCGGCGATCGGCCCCTCCAGCAGCTCGGGTCCCACGGCGTCGAGCCAGCGCTCGCGGTCCGGGGGCTCCAGCATCAGGGGCCGGGCGCGCACGGCGGCCCGCTCGCGCCGGTCGGCCCACTCGCGGTAGGCGTCGGCGTCCGCGCGCGACCAGTCGCGCTCGAGCTGAGCATGCGTGCGATCCGAGTCGGACCAGGACACCACCCGCCGCCCGTCGGGCAGCGGGGCGAACAGGTACGGATCGTGCACGTCCACCCGCAGCCCGTGCCCGGCCAGGTCGAGCTCGGCCATGATCTCCTTGCGCAGGAGCGAGAGCGTGTACGCGCCGGGGGACGCCCGCACTCCCGGCCACAGCTCCTCGGTGACGCAGGCTCCGCCGGGCACGTCGCGCCGCTCGAACGCCGCCACGCGCAGTCCGGCCCGCGCAAGGTAGGCGGCGGCCACCAGCCCGTTGTGGCCCGGCGCCCACGATGGCCACGTCGAGTGCACCGTCGGACATGACGGCAGCATGCCACGGGAGCCCGCGCTATCACTTGTGGGGATGGCGAAGGACACCGGTCTCCCCGACTCGGACGCGCAGTTCGACTTCACCCGCGCCCGGCGGACGCGCGCGCTCGGCGCGTCTCACCGCGCGCCTGCGCCGCGAGCCCAGCGACGTGAACGTGATCCTGCCCTTCGAGGAGGTGGTGGCGGCCCTGGGCCGCCGCGGCGAGAGGCCCTCGGCCTGCAGGTGATCCCGCTCGACTCGATCGTGGGCACCGTGGACCGCGGCCGCGAGTTCGACCGCAGCTTCCGCCCCACCTCCGGGCGCACCCGGACGCGCTGGGAGCGGGTGAACGCCGCCCAGCGGCGCGGCCAGTCGATGCCCCCGATCGACGTCTACCGGATCGGCGAGCTGCACTTCGTGAAGGACGGCCACCACCGCGTGTCCGTGGCCCGGGCCATGGGCCACAAGGACATCAACGCCTACGTGACCGAGGTGCTCACCGAGGTCGGCGCCGAGCGCGAGATCACGCTGGCCGACCTGCCCCTGAAGAGCCACGAGCGCCTCTTCCGCGAGCGCGTGCCCCTGCCCGAGCCCGCGCGGTCGGCCATCCAGCTATCGGACGAGTGGCGCTACGGCGCGCTGGCCGAGGCCGTGGAGGCGTGGGGCTTCCGGCACGAGCAGGGCACGGGCGAGCAGCTGAGCCGGGCGGAGGTGGCCGAGCGGTGGTTCCGCGACGAGTACGAGCCCGTCGTGGAGATGCTGAAGGAGGCCGGGCTCGTCCGCCGCGGCACGGCCACCGAGGCCTACATGCGCGTGTCGCACCTGCGCTACCTGCTGCTGCGCACCCACGACTGGAACGACGACGTGATCGAGCGCCTGCGCGAGGAGCTCGAGCGCCCCACCTGGGACGACGACACGATGGTGAAGGCGCTCCGGAAGGAGCTTCGCTCCTAGCCCGGCGCAGTCGCGGGGGTCGCCCCGCTCGCGGCCGTCAGGCTGCGGCCGTCCTCCGGGTCGAACAGGTGGAGACGGCTCGCGTCCACCCAGAGCTCGGCCTCCTCGCCCTGCTTCACCTGGCTGTCCGGGTTGAGCCGGGCCACGATCCGGCCCTCCTCCCCGGCCATCGGCACCTCACCGCCGCCGGCGTCCTCGGCCAGCTCGCGCAGCTCCTGGGACTCGATGCTCGAGTCCGACTCGACCCTGAAGTGGGCGTACAGCTCCGAGCCCATCGACTCCAGCACCTCGATCTTGGCCCGGAAGGTGGCGCCCTGGTCCTTGGCATCCCCCACGAGGTGCACGTCCTCGAAGTTCTCCGGGCGGATGCCGGCGATCAGGTTGCGGCCGTCGGCCCGGCCCACGCGCTCGCGCACGTCCTGGGGCAGCCGCACGTTCCCGAGCGGCAGCTTCACGGAGTCGCCCTCCACGCTGGCGGGCATGAAGTTCATGGCCGGGGAGCCGATGAACCCCGCCACGAACAGGTTGTCGGGCTCGTTGTAGAGGTTCATGGGCGAGCCCACCTGCTGGATGCGCCCGGCACGCATGACCGCCACCCGGTCCCCGAGCGTCAGCGCCTCGGTCTGGTCGTGGGTCACGTAGACGGTGGTGGTGCCCAGGCGATCCTGGATGCGGGACACCTCGGTGCGCATCTGCACGCGCAGCTTGGCGTCGAGGTTGGAGAGCGGCTCGTCCATCAGGAACACCGCCGGATCGCGCACGATCGCCCGGCCCATGGCCACCCGCTGGCGCTGGCCGCCCGAGAGCTGGGCGGGCTTGCGCTCCAGGTGCTGCTCGAGGTCGAGGATCCGCGCGGCCTCGTTCACCTTCGAGTCGATCTCGCTCTGGTCGAGCTTGCGCAGCTTCAGCGCGAACCCCATGTTGTCGCGCACGCTCATGTGCGGGTAGAGCGCGTAGTTCTGGAACACCATCGCGATGTCGCGGTCCTTGGGCGCGCGGTCGTTCACCACGTCGCCGCCGATCCGCAGCTCGCCCTCGGAGATGTCCTCGAGCCCGGCGATCATCCGCAGGGCGGTGGACTTCCCGCAGCCCGAGGGGCCGACGAGGATCACGAACTCGCCGTCCTCGATCTCGAGGCTCATGTCCGACACGGCCTCGTAGCCGTCGGGGTACCGCTTGGTGATTCCGTCCAGAGAGATCTGGGCCATTGGGTTCCTCCTCTTATCCCTTCACCGCGCCGGCGGTGAGGCCCGCGACGATTCGACGCTGGAAGATCAGGACCATGATGATGATGGGCACCGTGACCACCACCGCGGCGGCCGAGATGGCGCCGATCGGCTGTTCGAACTGCGACGCGCCGGTGAAGAAGGCCAGTGCCGCCGGCACGGTCCGCGCGTTGTCGGTGGACGTGAGCGTGTTCGCGAAGATGAAGTCGTTCCAGGCGAAGATGAACACCAGGATCGCGGCGGTGAACACTCCCGGCGCGGCCAGCGGAACGATGATCTTCCGGAACGCCTGGAAGGGCGTGGCGCCGTCCACCTGAGCCGCCTGTTCGAGCTCCCAGGGGATCTCCCGGAAGAAGGCCGCGAGCGTGTAGATCGCCAGCGGCAGCGTGAAGGTCATGTAGGGGATGATCAGGCCGAGCCAGGTGTCGTAGAGGCCCACGGCGCGCCACATGTCGAACAGCGAGCCGACGATCGAGATCGGCGGGAACATGGCCACGGCCAGCGCGCCGGACAGGATCACGGTCTTGCCCGGGAAGTCGAGCCGCGAGGTGGCGTAGGCGGCCATCGCGGCCAGGACGATCGAGATGAGCGTGGCGATCGCCGCGATGCCGAGCGAGTTCACCAGGGCGGAGATGAACATGTCGTCCTTGAAGATCACCTCGTAGTTCTCGAAGTGAGATGCCCGAGAAGAACTTGCGGTCGGCCACGTCCTCGGGCTTCTTGAGGGAGATCGCCGTGATCCAGGCCACGGGGATCAGCGCGTACAGGAGGACCACGATGATCCCGAGGCCCCAGAACACCCGCTCGCGGTTGGTGTGCTGATCCATCTAGACCTCCCCGCGCTGCTGCGCCGTGCTGGTGCCGAGCGCCTTGACGAAGAACACCGCGATCAGGATCACGCAGAGGAAGATGAGGATGGAGATCGCCGAGCCGAGCCCCAGGTTCACCCTGTTGATGAGCACGTTGTAGCCCAGGATCGACACGCTCTCAGTGCCTAAGGCGCCTCCCGGTTGGATGATGAAGATGTTGTCGAAGATGCGGAACGCGTCGAGCGTCCGGAACAGCAGCGCCACGAGGATGGCCGGCTTCATCAGCGGGACGGTGATGCGGAAGAAGCGCTGGACCGTGCTCGCGCCGTCCACCTTGGCCGCCTCGTGCAGCTCGTCGGGCACCAGCGCCAGTCCGGCCAGCAGCAGGAGCGCCATGAACGGTGTGGTCTTCCAGACCTCGGCGAGGATGATCACGAGCAGCGACCCGCCCCTGGTGTTGAGTGGCTGGGCGTCGTCCGAGATCAGCGGCAGCCCGGCCACGAAGCCGCTCGTGGGGTCGAAGGCGTACTTCCACGCGAAGGCGGCGACCACGGTGATGATCCCGTAGGGGATGAGGATCGCCGCGCGCACCGGGCCGCGGCCGAAGATCGCCCGGTGCATGACCAGCGCGATGGCCATGCCGAGCACCAGCTCGATCGACACCGAGACGACGGTGATGATCAGGGTGGTGGCCACGTCCGACCACCAGGTGGTGGAGGTGAGCACGTCCGAGTAGTTGGAGAGGCCGACGAACTCCTTGTCGTCGGGGAAGCGCAGGTCGTAGCGCTGCAGCGACAGGTAGACCGCGTAGCCGATCGGGTATCCGGTGACCACGAGCATGGCCACCACGGCCGGCGCGCACAGCATCCAGGCGAGCTTGCGCTCCGCCTTGGTGCGATCGGTCACCCGCTTCTTCTTGGGAGCCTGGTCCGCGGTGGCCGGGGCGGTGACGCTGCCGGCTTCCATCAGAAGATCTTCCCCTCGGCCGCCTTCTCGATCCGGTCACGCAGCTTGCTCTCGATCCCGTCCGGGTCCACGCCCTCCGGCGGGTGGAAGGTCTTCTGGATCGCCAGCGAGATGTCGCTGTAGGCCGGGGTCACCGGTCGCGGCGCGGCCGCCTCGATCGACTCGCGCAGCAGGTCGGCGAACGGATACGCCTTCTGCACCTGGGCCGTGTCGTAGACGGACTCCGTCGTGGGCGGCAGGCCACCCTTTTCGGCCGCCTCCGCCTGGTGCTTGCCCTGGGCGAGGCACTCGGCCGCGTCGAACGCCAGGTCCGGCTTGTTCGAATAGGCGGACACGCCGATGTTGATGCCGCCGAGCGGCGGCCGGCTGGGCTTGTCCGCGTCCGTCCGCGGGTAGCGCGCCCAGCCGATCTTCTTCTGGAAGTCGTCGCGGGAGCTCGGCCGCGCTCGGGTAGATGAACGGGTAGTTCACCTGGTAGTCGGAGCGGCCCGACTCGAAGCCCTGGCGCGCCTGGTCCTCGGCGTTCGTGGACATTCCCGGCGGCGCCGCCTTGGAGTTGGCGAGCTTGCTCTCCACCTCCGCGGCACGCTTGGCGCTGTCGTCCACCTTCACGTCGCCGTTCTCGTCCACGATCTGCCCGCCCGCGCCCGCGATCAGCGAGTTGATCCACACGGTGAGGCCCTCGTACTGCCGCGCCTGGACCTCCACGGCCGTGCCCTTGGACACGGCGTCGTCGATCATCTGGTCCCAGGTGAAGTCCGCCGGCGGCTTGTCCACGCGGTCCTTGCGGTACCAGAGAAGCTGGGTGTTGCTGGTGAAGGGGATCGCCCACACCTTGCCCTGGTACTGCACGGTCTTGAGCGGCCCCTCGAGCTTGTCCTTCTCGGCCACGGCGCGGCGCTCGCCCTCCCAGGGGAGGATCCAGCCCGCCTCGGCCAGCTCGGCCGTCCAGATCACGTCCATCCCGATCAGGTCGATGCTGTCGTCCTCGGCGGCCAGGCGCCGGACCACCAGCTCGCGCTGCTGGTTCGCGTCCGTGGGCAGCCGGACGTAGTTGATCTTGTACTTCCCGCCGGCCTGCTTGTTGCAGTCGTCCACCGCCGCCTGGTAGGCGCCGCCGGGCTCGTTGAACACGTACCAGTTGATGGCGCGTGAGCCACTGCCGCCCTCACCGCCTCCGCATGCCGCCAGCACCGACAGCGCGAGCGTCGCGATTACAGCAAGTAGGTGCCTTCCGTGCAGCTCTCTCCCTCTCCTCGGGGGGAACCTACCCCGGAGCGCCAGATTTAATCCAGCCTTGAAATCACCCCTGCATGCGGGCCGAGTTCGCCGCCGCGCAGAGCGCCCGCATCGGTGCCGAGAAGCGAGCTCGCCGAGGCCCTCCGGGAGCGGCCGAGGCTCGTCCGTCGTGTTCACGGCCACCGTGTGGCCGCCACGCCGGTAGGCCACCACGCCGGCCGCGGCATCCGTCAGCTCGAACCCCTCCCCGAGGGTGCGCCGGACGGCGATCAGCTCGCGGACGAGGCTCAGCATCGAGGCCGGGTCGTCGCGCTGAGCCTCGACGTTCGTGCGCTCCGGATCCACCGCCGGGAGCCACGGCTCACCCGTGGTGAAGCCGCCCGAGGGCGAGGCGTCCCACTGCATCGGATGGCGATGCCGGTCGCGCCCGTGGCGGTCCCACCGCGTGCCCGCCGGGCCCTCCTGCTGGCCGATCTCGTCGCCCTGGTAGATGAACGCGGGCCCGGGCAGGGTGAGGAGCACCATCGCCGCCGCCCGCGCGTTCTCGGGCCCGTAGCGCGTGGCGAGCCGGCCGAAGTCGTGGTTCGACATCGCCCAGGCGGCGCCGTTCGGGCGGGCCGTGCCGGCGGCGATCGCGGCACGCAGCGCCCCGGCCTCCCAGGGCGAGTGCAGCAGCTCGAAGGCGAAGGTCCGGTCCAGGTGCTCCAGGTACGGGCCCCACCGGGCCGCCGGGAGGTAGACCTCCCCCACCAGCAGCGCCTGGCCCGCGGCCTCGCGCAGGGCGGCCAGCGCGGTGCCGATGTCGGGCGCGTCCCTGGAATGCACGGGCGCGAGGTCGGCCAGGAAGTCGGGCACGGGCAGGCCGAAGGGCTCGGTGGCCGGCGGGTCGTCGCGCAGCTGCGGGTCCTTCATCAGGCGGTCGAGCGCGTCCAGCCGGTAGCCGTCGGCCCCGCGCTCCAGCCAGAAGCGCACCACCCCCTGCATGGCCCTCACCACCTCGGGGTTGCGCCAGTTCAGGTCGGGCTGCTCGGGATAGAACGAGTGCAGGTAGTGGCGGTCCCCCAGCCGCTGCCAGGCGGAGCCGCCGAAGGCCGCACGCCAGTTGTTGGGGTGGTCGGTCCACACGTACCGGTCGGGATGCTCGGCGAACCACGGGTGCTCGATCGAGGTGTGGCAGGGCACCAGGTCCATGAGCAGCCGCATCCCGCGCTCGTGCACCGCGGACACGAGCGCGTCGTAGTCGCCCAGCGTCCCGTAGGCGGGATCCACGCCCTCGTAGTCGGACACGTCGTACCCGAAGTCCGCCATCGGCGAGGGGTTGATCGGCGACATCCAGAGGGCGTCCACCCCCAGCCACCGGAGATGGTCGAGCCGCGAGGCGATCCCGGCCAGGTCGCCGAGCCCGTCGCCGTCCGAATCCTGGAACGAGCGCGGGTACACCTGATAGACGACGGCGTCCTCCCACCACACGCGCGCCATCCTTCTACATCACGTCAGAAGTGCACCGGGGCGCCGGCCGTGGCGCCCCGGTGCTGGGGGACCGCTTGGAGATCCGGTTCGCGGCTACTGCGCGCTCGGAGCCCGAGGTCTGCAGGGCCTGCTCCTCGTGGCGGCCCTCGGCGATCTCCTCGACCAGCTTGTCGTTGAAGGCGGGGAGGTCGTCCGGCTTGCGGCTGGTGACGAAGCCCTCGTCGACCACGACCTCCTCGTCCACCCAGTTGCCGCCCGCGTTGCGGATGTCGGTCTTCAGGCTGGGCCATGAGGTGAGGGTGCGATCGCGCACCACGTCGGCCTCCACCAGGGTCCAGAGCGCGTGGCAGATCGCCGCCACGGGCTTGCCCGCCTCGAAGAACGCCCGGGCGAAGGCCACGGCGTCCTCGTCGGTGCGCAGGAAGTCGGGATTGGCCACGCCGCCCGGAAGCACCAGGCCGTCGTAGTCCGCGGCATCCGCGTCGGCCACCGTGCGATCCACCGGGAAGGTGTCGGCCTTGTCCAGGTGGTTGAACCCCTGGATCTCGCCCTCCTCGACGGAGATCAGCTCCGGGCTGCCGCCCGCTGTCCTCCACGGCCTTCCACGGCTCCGTGAGCTCCACCTGCTCCACGCCGTCGGTGGCCAGGAAGGCCACGCGCTTGCCGTTGAGACTGCCAGCCATCTTGTACTCCTTCTTCGAGTCCTCCGTCACCTTTGGGGTACCGAACGCGGGCCGGCGTTAAACCTCTCTGGCTACAGCCGCGACAGCACGTCGCGGGCGGTCTCCTGACCCGACCTCACCGCCCCGTCCATGTAGCCGTTCCACACGGTGGCGTGCTCGGCCCCGGCCCAGTGGATGGGCCCGATCGGCTCGCGAAGGGCGGGGCCGTAGTTGGTCCATGCCCCGGTGGGCATGTGGCAGCCGTAGCACCCGCGCGACCACTCGTCGTCCGCCCACAGGTGCTCCACGTAGCCCGACGGGTCGCGGGCGCGCGCGCCGAAGAGGCGGCCGAAGCAGTCCAGCACGGCTGCCCGGCGCTCGGCCTGCGGCACGCGCCCCAGGCGCCGGGCGTGGCGCCCCTCGAGGAACCCGAGCAGCACGCCGGGAGAGCCGCCGGGCGGTGAGTTGTCGTAGGTGACCTTCACCGGCCCGGCATCGCTGATGGCCTCGCCCGACAGCCCGTCGGCGCGCCAGAACGGCTCGTCGTAGAGGGCCATGCACTTGATCACCGTGCCCAGCGGCATGCGCTGGGTGAGCTGGTCGCGGTAGCCGGGCAGCGGCGGGTCGTAGGCGATGCGCCCGGCCAGCGTCGGGCGCGATCGCCACCACCGCGCGCCGGGCGCGCACCTCGGCGCCGTCCGCGTGCACCACCACCCCACCGGCCCCGTGGGAGATCGCGCGGACGGGCGCACCGAGCAGGATGCGCTCCTCCCCCAGCGCCTCCGCCGCCCTCAGCGGCACCAGCTGGGAGCCGCCGACGAAGCGGTCCTGCTGCGCGCCGCCGCGGGTGTCGAAGAGCATCTCGAGGCTGCCCGCGGAATGGATGTAGAAGAGCACGTGGAGCAGCGACACGTCCCCCGGCTCGGCCGCCCACACCGCCTCGATCCCCAGCTCGAGCAACGCGCGGCCGCTCCGGGTCCGGAGGTTGCGGCGAAGCCAGGTGGCGGCGGTCTCGGCGTCCAGCCTCTCGGCATCCGGCGCCTCCCAGGGCGCGTCCAGGGGCACGCGCCGCGCCATGCGGTTGAGACGGAGCTGCGCCTGAGCCACGTCCACGCAGGACCAGCGGGTTGATGCGCGGGATGGTGCCGGTGAAGCGGCTGAGGCGGCCCGCGTGCTCGACCACGCTCTTTCCCTCGCCCCAGGTGGGGAAGGTCTCCACCCCGAGCTCCGCGGCCAGCGCCGCCAGCCGATCCTGGGTGGGCCCGATCCACTGGGCCCCGACCTCCACCACGTTCCCGCCGCCGATGTCGTGGTTCAGCACCCGGCCCCCGACCCGGTCGCGCGCCTCGACCACCACCACCGAGGCGCCCGCCGCCGCCACCTCGCGCGCGGCCGACAGTCCCGCCAGGCCGGCCCCGACCACCACCACGTCGGTGTCTCGCTCCTCCGGGCCGGGCATCCGCGCGGACCTTACCTCGCTATGTTGCGACGGCAATGGCTTCGCCTCCGCGCACGCGTGAGCGCGAGGAGGAGCGCCAGCGCCGTCTCAACGCGCGCACGCTCGTAATCGCAAGCGCGGCCTCCGCATCGGCCGCCGCCGTGACCTCGCAGCTCTGGATCGCCGGCACCTGGATCGCCGCGGCGATCACCCCCGTGCTCGTGGCGCTGGTGAGCGAGCTGCTGCACCGGCCGAGCGAGCGCATCGCCCGCGCGCTCACGAGCGACCAGCCCGCGCTCGTCCTCGACGACGCGGCCGAGCGGCCGGCCGAGGCCACGCACCCGGATCCCGACGCGCCGCCGCCCCAGTGGACGGGCGCCGGCCCGGTGCGGGTGTACCGCCAGCCGCCGCAGACCCCGGTCCGGCCGCGAATCGCCCTGGGCGTGGTGTTTGCCACCGCGGCGATCGCGCTGGCCGTGGCCGTGGTGGTGATCACGGTGCCCGAGCTGATCGCCGGCCAGTCGCTCGGGAAGGGGGACAACGCCACCACCTTCGGCGGCGGGAAGGCCCGCGAGCAGGAGCTCGACGCAGGACACCGGCGGGACCACCACCCAAACGGTCACCGAGACGACCCCCGCGCCCGCGCCCACGAACACGGGCACGACCACCACCGAGCAGCCCACCGCCACCGCAGACCGCGCCCACCACGGCGCCGACCACCCCCGCACCTCAGGGGAACGTCGCTCCCCGGACCACGCCCTGACCTCAGCCGGTCCGGGCCCCCACGCCGCTCAGCAGCTCACGCAGCCGCGCCGGCCCGGCGCCACCCGGCTGGAGCGGCGGGGTGTCGATCCCGGCGCCCTCGCGGAGCCCCTCCAGCAACTCGCGCAGCGCGTCGGTGGCCGAGCGGCGCGGCACCCAGCCCAGCCCCTCCCGGGCGCGCGTGACGTCCATCAGCGGCACGCCGAGCGCCAGGTCCAGCCAGCCGGGCTCCGTCGGCTGTAGACGCAGCCGGAAGCTGAGCGAAGCCGCGCCCCGCAGAAGCGGCGCGGGCACCGGCACGGGGCGGGCCCCGAGCAACCGGCCGATCGCGGCGCCGTCGATCTCGGGCTCGGCCGCGAGGTTGAACGGTCCGCGGGCGTCCCCCACCACGGCGAGCCGGTAGGCCTCTCCCGCGTCGTGCGCGTGCACGGCCTGGAACA
>CAVVYE010000019.1:0-121181 GCA_963752455.1 uncultured Thermoleophilaceae bacterium | reverse complement strand
GCGGAGAGGGAGGGATTCGAACCCTCGAGAGAGCTTTTAGCCCCCTACTCGCTTAGCAGGCGAGTGCCTTCAGCCACTCGGCCACCTCTCCGTGCGGGCCGATTGTAGGCGGGCGCCCGCTCAGGGCAGGCGCCCCTCCAGCCGCAGCAGGAACTCCTTGCGCTCAACCCCGCCCGTGTACCCGCCGAGCGCGCCGCCGGTTCGCACCACCCGGTGGCAGGGCACCACCACCGGCATCGGGTTCGCCCCGAGCGCGTTGCCCGCGGCCCGCACCGCCCGGGGGCTGCCCGCCGCTCCGGCCACCGACGCGTAGGTGCCGAGCTCGCCGTAGGGGATGCGTGCGGTGGCGCTGAGCACCCGGCGGGTGAAGCCCCTGGTGAGCGACCAGTCGATGGGCACGTCGAAGTCCGTGCGGCGGCCCTCGAAGTACTCGTCCAGCTCGCGCCGCACCGGGTCGAGCCGGGCGGGCGCCTCGAGCACGCGCGGGGAGATCCTCCGCGCGAGGTCCTCGATCACCTCTTCCTCCGGGCGATACCCCGCGTAGGCCACGCGCACGAGGCCGGCGGGCGTCGATGCCACGGTGAGCGGTCCCAGCGGCGAGTCCACGGACGCGTAGGCCACGTCCACCAGACCCTCGCTCTCGGCCCGCTTCAGGAAGCTGCTCTCGAGATCCGGCAGCTCCGCCGGGTCCACCCGCGCGGCCGCCTCCCTCAGTGCCCGTTCGATGTCAGTGGTCATCCTCGTACTCCTCTCGCAGGCGCTTCAGGCCCTCGTGAACGTTTCGTCGCGCCGCCTCCTCCGAGCTCTCGAGCAGTCGCGCGAGCTCGTCGTAGGGCATCCCGAGCACCGTCCGGCAGTAGACCGCCGTGCGCTGCTTGGCCGGTAGCGCCCGCAGGGAGACCCACAGCTCGGAGTGGTCAGCCGGGCTCGGCGGGCGGGGCCGTGGCCATCGCGCCTTCGGGCACGGTCTCGACCGGGATGGGGCGCCGGCCCCGGGCGCGGTGGGCGTCGGTTGCCTTGTTCTGCGCGATCCGGAAAAGCCAGGCGCGCAGGTTGTCCGCGTGGCGCAGCCTCGGATAGGCGCGCAGGGCGGCGATCCAGGTCTCCTGAAAGGTGTCGTCCGCCTCGGAGGGGCCGGCGGTGGCCACCAGGAAGCGGTAGACGTCCACCCGGTGGCAGTCGAAGAGGGTCTGGAACGGCGGAAGCCTCACACTCTGGAACGCCCGTGAGCGCGCCCTTTTGTGAGATCGGCCATGCCCCGGCTCAGGAGCGGATGAAGATCGGCGAGCCGAGCGGGATGGTCTCGATCAGCCACTTGGCCTCGCTCGAGCGAACCCGCAGGCAGCCGAGGCTCACCGCCTCGCCGATGCTGTCGAGGTCGGCGGTGGCGTGCACGGCCAGGCGGTCTCCCCCCGGCCAGTCCTCGGGCAGGTTCGTCTGGTGACCGTTGAGCGCGAGCACGCAGCACCCGTAGGGCGAGTCATCGGTGGTCACCCGCAGCTTGTCCGTGACCGAGAACCGTCCCAGCGGGGTGGTGTGCCCGGGCTGAGCCGACGGCGATCCGCATCGTCTTGACGGTGTGCCCGTCGCGCCGTACGAACAGCCTGCGCTTGGACAGGTCGGCGTGCATCGACCAGCGCACGCAGTCCACGCGCGCGCGCTCGCGCGGGACCCAGGCCACCTCGCCGTTCTTCAGCTCGGCCGCCTGCACCCCGAGCCAGTCCCCACGCTGGCCAACGACGCCGAGCACGCGCGGGGAGCCCCACTCCGTGAGCCGGGTCATCCGCAGGCGCGGCTCGCCTCCGGGCTCCTTGAAGAGCACGGTGGAGTCCTTCAGGTACGCGGTGGAGTAGCAGCTGGAGGTCTTCGGGTCGGAGGCGAAGGGGGCGGCCAGCGGCCCACCCTTCTCGGGCACGAAGTTGCGCGTTCCGTCCTCGTTGCCCGGGCCGGGCGAACCACCCGAGTCGTCCCCGGAAAGCTGCGTGGCGGCCATCAGCCCGGCGGCCCCCAGGAGCGCGGCGGCGGCCAGCGCGGCCAGCGCCAGCATCCCCCTCCGCACCCGCGAGCCCGACCGCTCGCCGCGCCTGCGCTGGCTGTCGGAGAGCATGTCGAGCACCGGTTCCCGGGGCGCGGCGGCGGGCCGCGGGCTTCGGGGTGGCGGGAGGCGGCGGCGGCATGCCGGCGGCGGCCTTGGCCGCGGCCGGCGCCGGCGCGGGCTCGGATTCCGGGGCGGGCTCCGCGGGGCTCGGCACCGGGCGCAGCGGCACCGGCGCGGGCGGCGGGTCCGGCTCGTGCGCCGGCTCCACCGCCTGGTTCCCACGGGCGGCGGCGCGCGCGGCGGGCCGTGGCCCGGACTGCTCGAACTCCCGGCCGGGGCTCGACTCGATGCCGCTCCAGGTGCCGGGCTCGAGCAGCGCCTTGAGCACGGAGCCGAGATCCTCCCCGCGCTGCACCCTCAGGTCGTCGGCCAGGCGCTCGATCGCCGCCGCCCGCCGCCGCGAGACCTCCGACGTCTCGTACCCGTACGTGCGCGCGAGGGCCTCGTCCGGCACGCGCCGGTGCAGCGAGAGGGACAGCAGCTCGCGGTCCCGGGGGTCCAGGCGCTGGAGGGCTTCGGCTAGCTGTTCGGGACTAATCATCCTGAGGGGTCACGGGGGCGTGCGACCGGGCTCCCGGGCCGCGGGAGGTCACCCATGAGCGTACTGAGCCCCCGGGTCGGAGAATCTCGCCTGCAGCTCAGCCGGCGAGGGGAAGAAGGTCGCGCCCTGGGCATCTCGTCCCAAGGGGCGGAAAGCCATCCGCGAGGTCGAACCGGGAAGAGGTCCGAGCAAACGGGGCCCTAACCTCAGGGCCGGGGAGGCCGGGATGAGCGGTTTGGGAAACGGAACGAGAATCATGGCGTCGCAGCTCCGGTGCTGGAGCTGCGATCACGACCTGCCGCGGCCCGTGTTCTCCAAGTGGAGGATGCGGCAGCCGGCGGGCTCAGCGCCCGACGACACCGTCGCCTGCGAGTTCTGCGGTCGCCTTTACCGGATCGGCTGGTCTCCGGCTGGGTGGCGCGTCGTCCCAGTCGGGCCCCCGGTCCGGCCGCCGTCACTGAGATCTCCCAGTCGGCGGGTACCTCCGCCCGGGCCGGATCGGCGGGCGAATCCGCGGCCGGACGAGGCGGGCGCTCCAGGCGGCCGCCGCAGTAGCCGCAGTCAGTGATCGTGGTGGGGTCGAGAAAGCGCGCGCTCGCCCAGACCTGGCCACAATCGCCACATCGCCGTGTTGGTAGATCCCCTGTCACTTCTACTCAACTCCTACACGAGCCCGAGTCATTCGGATCAGTGTCATCTTCCAAGGTAACGGCGATTGGCCCCCGCAACTGCCGATCGAGGACAAGTGAGAACGATTCTCATTAACCTCCTCCGTCGTGCCCCTCAGGCTCCTCCCGTCGGTTGCCGCCCTCACCGCCCTCCTGGCCCTCGCCGCGGGGTGCGGAGACGGCTTCGAACCCTCGGGTGACCGGCCCGTGGTGGTGGCCACCACCACGCAGGCCGGTGACTTCGCGCGTGAGGTGGCGGGCGGCCGGGCCGAGGTGGAGCAGATACTGCGCGCCAACTCGGACCCACACGACTACGAGCCCCGACCGAGCGACGCGTCGGCCCTGGCCCGCGCCCGGCTGGTGGTGCGCTCGGGCGGCGATGTGGACGCCTGGCTCGGAGGCGTGGTGGACAGCGCGGGGGGCGACGCCCCCGTGCTCAACCTCATCGACCGGGTGCGGACACGCGAGCGGGACGGCGAGGTGGATCCGCACTGGTGGCAGGACCCCCGCAACGCGGAGCGCGCCGTGGAGGCGATCCGGGGGGCGCTGGTGAGGGAGGACCCGGCCGGCCGGGCGGTCTACCGCCGGAACGCCGCGCGCGTACCTCGAGAAGCTGCGGCGCCTCGACCGGGACACCGCGCGCTGCGTGGGCCGGATCCCGGCCCGCCGGCGCAAGCTCGTGACCACTCACGACGCGCTCGGGTACTACGCCGGCCGGTACGGGATCGAGGTGGTGGGAGCCGTGCTGCCGTCACTGTCCACCCAGGCCCAGCCCTCCGCGAAGGACGTCCAGGCGCTGGTGGACCAGATCCGGCGCACCGGGGTGCGGGCGATCTACCCCGAGAGCTCGATCAACGCCAAGCTGGAGCGCGCGGTGGCCCGGGAGAGCGGGGCCGAGGTGGGCCGCTCGCTGTGGGCCGACACGCTGGGGCCCGCCGGGTCGAGCGGAGCCACCTACACGCAGTCCATCGCCTCGAATACCGAGGCGATCGTGGACGGCCTGACCGGCGGCGCGGTTCACTGCCGGCCGTCGGGCTGAGCCGTCCCCGCCGTCCGCCCGTAGCCGGTACCCGGCTCCGCGGACCGTCTCGATGCTCTCCACGCCGAACGGGCGGTCGATCTTCTCCCGCAGATAACGGACGTACACGTCCACCACGTTCGAGCGGTTCTCGTAGTCGTAGTCCCACGCGTGCTCCAGCAGCTGCAGCCGGTCGAGCACCCGCCCCGGGTTGCGCATGAAGGTCTCGAGGAGGGCGAACTCCTTGGCCGAGAGGTCCACCTCGGTGTCGCCCGCGGCCCACGCGGCGGGCGGCCGGGTCCAGATAGAGGTCTCCGGCCCGCAGCACGGTGGGCTGCCCCACCTGGCCCGCGGCGACCCAGCGCCCGCAGCCGGGCGAGCAGCTCGGCGAACGAGAAGGGCTTGGTCAGGTAGTCGTCGGCCCCGGTGTCGAGGCCGGACACCCGGTCCTCCACGGAGTCGCGGGCCGTGAGCATCAGCACCGGCGCCCACACCCCGTCGGCGCGCAGCCGCCGGCAGGTCTCGAAGCCGTCGATGCCCGGGAGCATCACGTCGAGCACGATCACGTCGTACTCCGTGGCGCCCGCCATCCAGAGGGCGTCCTCGCCCTTCACCGCCACGTCGGCGGCCAAGCCCCTCCTCGCGCAGGCCGCGGCGGATGAGGCTCGCCATCTTGATCCCGTCCTCCACCACCAGAACGCGCACCCGATGAAGGGTCTCAGCCCGTACATGAACGACGACATGAGAGGCGACGGCCGGCTCTCATCGTCGTCTCATCGACTCACGGGAGGCTCATCGGCCAGATCTACCTTGCGATCTCAAGAAGCAATCGAACTCAGGAGGAAATGCACATGAGCAGGCTCAAGAAGATCGTGGCCGCGGTGGCCGCCCTGGCGGCGCTGGCTCTCGGTGGCGCGGCCATCGCCGGCGCCACCGGCGGCGGCGATGGGTCGGAGCGCGGGGACGGCGACGGCGAGCTGAGCGCGGCGGTGGAGAAGCAGGCCGGCGACGCCGCTCTGAAGGCCACTGGCGGCGGCACGCTCGGACAGATGGAGCGCGACGGCGAGAAGGGCGCCACCTACGAGGTGGAGGTCAAGAAGCGCCGAACGGGTCGCAGGTGGACGTGCGCCTCGACGACGGCTTCGGCCTGGTGGCCATCGACGGGGACCACGAGGACGGCGGCGAGCAGGCGGGCGACTGAACGAAGCATCCCGGGGCGCGACCCGGCATTTGGGCCGGGTCGCGCCCCTACATAGGCTGAACCCGTGAGCGCGAGTGCCCATCCGCCTGAAGCTCACGCTCGCCTTCGCGGCGGTCATGGCCGTGGTGCTCGGGGCCACGGGACTCTTCCTTTACCTGCAGCTTCGCCGCCGCGCTCGACGAGACGATCGACGACAGCCTCCGCACCCGCCTGGCCGACGTTCGCACGCTCGTCCGCCAGGCCGACCCCTCGTCTGCTCGGGTCAGACCGCAACCTCCTCGTGGAGCGCGGCGAGCGCCTCGCGCAGGTGCTCGATCACCCGCGGGCGGGTGCTGAACGAAAGCTCGGCCCTCGAGGAGCGTGCCGGCGATATCGGGCGAGACGCTCGCCCGCGCGCGGCGAGGGCACGGTACGCATCGAGCGCACGCGAGCTGCCGGGCCTCGACGCACCGGTCCGGCTGCTCGCCGCGCCGGTGACGAGCCGGGAACGCGCGGCTGATCGTGGTCGTGGGCGCAGGCGCTGGACGACCGCGACGAGGAGCTGGCCCAGCTGCGCGACGCTGCTGCTCCTCGGCGGGCCCATCGCGCTGCTGCTGGCCTCCGGCGCCGGCTACCTCCTGGCCACCGCGCGCCCTGCGCCCGGTGGAGGCGATGCGCCGCCGGGCCGCCGAGATCTCCGCGGGCGAGCCGGGCCGCCGCCTGCCGGTGTCCGAGGCGGACGACGAGATCGGACGGCTCGGACACACGCTCAACGAGATGCTCGAGCGCCTGGAGGCCGCGTTCGCGCGCGAGCGCTCCTTCGTGTCTGACGCGAGCCACGAGCTCCGAACCCCGCTGGCGATCCTGAAAACGGAGCTGGAGCTGGCGCTGCGGGCCGGCCGGAGCCCCGAGGAGCTTCGCGACGCGCTGCGCTCGGCCGGCGATGAGACCGACCGCCTCACGCAGCTGGCCGACGACCTGCTCGTGATCGCCCGCTCGGACCAGGGCCGCCTGCCGATCCGTACGGCGCCCGTGGACGTCCCCGACCTGCTCGAGGCGGTGCGCAGACGCTTCGCCCGGCGAGCGGAGGACGCGGGAATGGACCTGCGCGTGAGTGCGCCTCCCGGCCTACGCGCCGAGTTGGACGCCCTGCGAGTGGAGCAGGCCCTGAGCAATCTGGTGGACAACGCGCTCCGCTACGGCCGCGGGCCGGTCGACCTGGTGGCGCGCGAGGGTCCCGGGGGGCTCGAGCTGGCGGTGCGCGACCACGGCCCCGGCTTCCCGCCCGACTTCCTCGAGCACGCCTTCGAGCGCTTCACCCGCGCAGACTCGGGACGCTCCACGCGGCGGCGCGGGGCTCGGCCTGGCGATCGTGCAGGCCATCGCCATAGCGCACGGCGGGGCGGCTGCCGCCCGCAACGTGGATGACGACGGGGCCGAGGTGTTGCTCACGCCTGTACGCCTGACGTCCGGCGCAACTTCCCTGGCGCCTCCGTGTTTGGACGGGCGCCCACAACGGAGGAGCCACGCCCGTGTCCCATCGCCGCCCCCGTCCGCTCCACGCTCTCGTGCCGGCCCTGCTCGCGCTCGCGCTGCTCGCGGGCTGCACCGTGTCGCGTCCCGAGGGCCCCTCGCCGCTGCGCTACCGCGACGCGGTGTTCACGGCGGTCGACCGGACGAACGACATCCAGTACGGGTCGGCGCCGGACAGGGCGGGCAACCCCGAGGCCCTGAAGCTCGACCTCTACCAGCCCAGCGGCGACACGATCGCGAAACGACCGGTCCTCATCTGGATTCACGGCGGCGGGTTCATCCAGGGCGACAAGGCCAGCGGATCCACCATCGCCACCTACTTCGCCAAGCTCGGCTACGTCACCGCCTCGATCAACTACCGGCTGCTCTCCCCCGGCGGGTGCGCCGGGCGAGCGCGAGCCTCCGCCCGGATGCGACGAGGCGGCCCTCGGCGCACAGCACGACGCCCAGGCCGCGGTGCGCTGGTTCCGGGCCCACGCCGCGCAGTACCGGATCGACCCCGAGCGCATCGCCTCGGGCGGCGGGTCCGCGGGCGCCATCACCTCGATCCTCGCCGGCACCCACTCGGAGGACCCCGGAGACAGCGGCAATCCCGGCTTCTCCTCGCGGATCGCCGCGGCCGTGTCGGTGTCCGGCGGGCTCCCCACCAACGAGACCATCACCTCCGGCGACGCTCCCATGATCTTCTTCCACGGGACCGAGGACAGGACGGTGTTCTCCGGACTGGGCGACTCAGAACGCCAAGGCCATGCTGGACCACGGCGTGCCGGCCTTCTTCGAGCCCTTCGAGGGTGCCGGTCACGGCCTGATGCCGGAGTACCGAGACGTCGATCTTCGAGCAGATCGACTACTTCCTCTACCACTTCATGATCGACGGGGCGGGCGCGTCGTAGCGCCCGCGCGCGCTCCCTAGGAGGGCTTCTCGGCCAGCTCGCGGGCCAGGGCCTCGGTGAGAGTCGCGGCCTGGGCCACCGTGGA
This sequence comes from uncultured Thermoleophilaceae bacterium, assembly GCA_963752455.1. GTDB lineage: Bacteria > Actinomycetota > Thermoleophilia > Solirubrobacterales > Thermoleophilaceae > JACVRW01. Next base: position 113,165 of record CAVVYE010000019.1, on the reverse strand, counting down.
GTAGTCCACGTTCTCGGGCACGTCCGAGAGCTGGTGGTAGTTCGAGATCAGCTTGTGCTGGTCCAGCGAGGCGAGCCCGGCGGTGGGATAGCCGGCACGGCTGGGGATCACGGAGTCGGTGCTGGCCCGTGCCCGCATCCCCCGCCGGAGAGGCACGCCCGCCCGCTCCGCCACGTCGGCCACCAGGTCGCGGAAGGCGGGCTCGCAGTAGTCCTCCATCACCACCGGCCCCTCGCCCTCCAGCATCACCAGCCCGGGCGAGGCCACGGCGTCGAGGTTCAGCACCCAGGTGCGCCGCGGGTCGAGCGCGCGCAGCCGGTCGCGCACGTAGGGGATCACGCCGCCCTGGCACACCTCCTCCGCGCCGCACGACACCAGCTGCACCCTCAGGCCGGTGACCGGGCGGCGGGCCAGGGTGTCGGCCACGGCCGCGAGCACGGCCACGCCGCTGAGATTGTCGTTCGCCCCGGCCACGAAGGGGCTGCGCGCGATGTCCGAGAAGGACGCGGTGGCCAGGGCCGTGAGACCGAGCCCGGCCAGGCCCAGCACGCGACTCCTCAGCAGCGCCCCGCACACCACCAGCCCGTGCGCGCCGAGCACGGGCCACCAGAGAGGGAAGGCCGTGTCGGTGCGCTCGACGTACTCGGGAAAGCGCTCGGCGAAGGCACGCGACCCCCGCTGATCGAACACGCGCCCGGTGCGGGCCGAGTCGTGGTGGGCCAGCACCACCAGGGTGCGATCGGCGTCCGGGTCGCCCACGTCGGCCACCACGTTCCAGGTCGTGCGCTCCGGCGAGAGCCTGCGGCGCGCGAAGCGCGGGCCGTTCGAGATGTCGTCCGCCACCAGCAGGCCGGCCAGCGCCCCCAGCAGCCCTCCGGTCCGCCTGCGCCCGGTGAGCGCCAGCGCGGCCCCCACGGTGCCCGAGCGCGCACAGCTCGGCGAGCAGGTGCGCGTAGCCCTCGCGGTAGCGCACCTCGTCGACCGTCACCGAGGCGCCCGCCGCCCGCAGGCGGGTGGCCAGCCACTCCGCCGCCTCACGCTCTTCCTCGGACCCGGCGGGCCGGGCGATGCGCCCCCAGGCGCTCGATCACCTCGCGCAGCGCGGCCTCGTGGGTGCCCGGTTCATCGAGGGCAAGCGTCACGCCCCCGATGTTGGCAGGACGTGGCCGAGCGTGTCGCTGATGGCCCGCGCGCGGCGCCTGGCCCGTACCGTCCTGCAGATGGACCTCACCGGCGCCACCGCCCTAGTCACCGGCTCGAACCGCGGCATCGGCCGCGCGATCGTCGAAGCGCTGGCCGAGCGGCCACTCGATCTCCTCCTCTGCGGCATGCGCTCGCCCGAGAAGTTCACCCCGCCCGCGATCCCGGCGGGAGGCGCGAGGGAGGTGCGGCCGGTGGCGATGGACCTCTCCTCGCGGGAGACCATCGACCGCGCGTGCGACGACCTGCCGCCCCTGGACCTGCTCGTGAACAACGCCGGGCTGATGACCGGCGGGCTGCTGGAGGAGCAGGAGATGGAGGACGTCTACGCCATGTTCCAGGTGAACCTGGTGGGCCTCGTGCACGTGACCCGCCGGGTGCTCCCCGGGATGGTGGAGCGCGGCCGGGGCAAGATCGTGAACAACGCCAGCATCAGCGGCTACGCCTGGTTCCCCGCCGCCACCACCTACGCCGCGTCGAAGACCGGAGTGGTGGCCTTCTCCGAGGCCCTCCGGCGAGAGCTGGACGGCACCGGGGTCGACGTGCTGCACCTCGTGACGCCGGGCGTGGCCACCGACATGCTCGACGACACGCGTGAGGTCTACGGACGGCACATGTCCGCCGACGCATGGGACGACGTGCCGCCCGAGGAGTGGGCCGCGAAGGTCCTACGCGCGATCGAGAACGACGATCACGTGCTCGGCCCGGGTGGGAAGCTCGCGCTGGCGAAGCTGGCCTCGCGCGGCCCCGCGGTGCTCATGGACGCGATCTCGAAGCGCGTGTTCTCCAGAGAGCGGCGGTAGGCCGGCTTGGCCAGCTCGAACTGGGCCACGGTGATCCGCCGTTCCCGGAAGCCGCCCTCGCAGTAGGCGAAGTAGAGCTCCCAGAGGCGCCGGAACGCGCGCGTCGTACCCCCGCTCGGCGAGCCGCTCCGGACGCGGCCAGGAAGTTCTCGCGCCAGCGGCGCAGGGTCTCGGGATAGTGAGCCGTGAGGTCCTCCACGCCGGCCACCGCTCAGGTCGGTGACCCGGCGGGTGCAGTCCTCCACCACGCGCATGGAGGGCAGGCAGCCCGAGGGGAAGATGAACTCGTTGATGAAGCTGCGGGTGGCCTTCTCCGCCTCGAAGGCGTCGTCGTCGATGAGGATGGCCTGGAGAAGCATCAGGCCGTCGGGCGCGAGCAGCTCGCCGCAGCGGCGGAAGTACTCGTCGAAGTACTGCCATCCCACCGCCTCGATCATCTCCACCGACACGAGCTTGTCGTAGCGGCCGCGAAGGTCCCGGTAGTCCTCGAGGAGGACCTCCACCCGGTCGGAGAGCCCGGCCGCCCGCACCCGCTCGGTGGCGGTGGCGTGCTGCTCGCGCGAGATCGTGGTGGTGGTGACCCGGCAGCCGTAGCGGCCGGCGGCGTGGATCGCGAACGAGCCCCAGCCCGAGCCGATCTCGAGCACGTGATCGTCGGGGCGAAGCTCGAGCTTGCGGCAGATCGCGTCGAGCTTTCGCTCCTGCGCCTCGGCCAGGCGTCATCCCGGGCGAGTCGAAGAGCGCGCACGAGTAGGTCATCGTGCCGTCCAGGAAGAGCTCGAACAGGTCGTCGCCCAGGTCGTAGTGGGCGGCCACGTGCCTGCGCGCGCGGTCGCGGGTGTTGCGGGCCACGCGGGTGAACGCCTGCCGGAGCGGGTTCAGCGGGCGCCGCATCCGGTCCAGGCGCGGCATCTCCCTCGCCCCGATGCGCACCAGGCTCACCAGGTCGTCGCAGGACCATTCGCCGTCGCGGTAGGAGCGGGCGAGCCCGGCGCTGCCGCGGAAGAACGCCGGCCAGAAGCGGGGCGAGTGAACCGTGATCGTCGCCCTCAGCGAGGATCGGAGGGGGCCGAAGGAGCGCCTGCGGTCGCCCTCCACCACATCGAGCCGCCCGGACTCGATCCGGCCGAGCACCGCCGCCATCGCCGTCCGGGCGATCATCGCGCCGGATGGGGGTGGTAGGGGGCTCCCTTCAGCTTGAGCCGTACCGCCTGGGCGTAGATCCCGGCCACCACGCGCACCGACTGCAGCGGGTAGCGCAGGAGCGGCGCGGCCGAGAGCTCGCGGCGCTCCAGGGACAGCGTCGCGTCGAACTGGCGGCGCCCGCCGGTGGTGCTCTCCACGTGCACCTGCAGGCGTTCCCCGGGCGTGGTGGCGCGGAGCTCGTAGTCGGCGTCCATGCCCAGGAAGGGCGACACGTGGAAGCTCTTGGCCACGCGCGAGCGCAGGCCGTCGAAGGCGTAGGTGTGGCGCTCCCCCCAGGGCGTGTTGCTCACCTCGGCGACCAGCGCGCGCACCTCCTCGCCCCCACGGTCGAAGCAGTAGTAGAGGCTGATCGGGTTGAACACGTGCCCGAAGGTCCTCACGCTGGTGAGCAGCCGCACCGGGCCGTCGGGGCGCCGGCCGGTGCGCTCCTCCACCGCGTCCAGCACCGCCTGCTTGAGCGGCACGGCCGGATCGCCCAGGAAATCGGCGCGCCGGAACCAGGCGGGGGCGGGGCGCCGCGCCGACCACAGCGGAACCCGGTCGAGCACCTCGGGGAGCTCGTCCAGATCCAGATAGCTGAGGAAGATGCGATAGCGAAAGGCGTGCTCCACCGGCAGGTGCCGCCGGTGGCTGATCCAACCCTCGTAGACCGCGCTGTGAGTGCGCGGTGCGCTCATGCCAGGGACCTCCCGAAGCGCTCGCACACGCGCACCGCGGACACCACGCCGTCCTCGTGGAACCCGTAGCCCCAGTAGGCGCCGCAGTAGTGGGTGCGGTTCACGCCGCTCACCTCGGACCACCGTCCCTGGGCGGCCAGGCCGGCCGACGTGTAGACCGGGTGGTCGTAGCGGATGTGCCGGATCACCGAGCTCGGATCCACGGCGCCGTCGCGGTTCAGGGTCACGCAGAACTCGCGGTCGGCGCTCAGGTCCTGGAGGCGGTTCATGTGGTACGTCACGGTCGTCCGGCCCACGGGCTCGTCCTGGAGGTGATAGTTCCAGCTCGCCCACGCGCGCCGGCGCCGGGGCAGCAGCGACTGGTCGGTGTGGAGCACCACGTCGTTCCGCTGGTACGGAATCGCCCCGAGCACCTCGCGCTCCAGCGCGGTGGCGTCGCCGAGCATGGCCAGGGCCTGATCGGAGTGGGTGGCCAGGATCACCTCGTCGAACAGCTCCGGCTCGCCGCCCTCGGGAAGGACCTCCACCCCATGCTCCAGCCGTTCGATCCGCCGCACGGGCGTGGAGAGCCGCACGGCGTGGCCGAACCCGTCGAGCAGGCGCTCGACGTAGCGGGCCGAGCCGCCCACCACGGTGCGCCATTCCGGCCGGCCGCTCAGGCCGAACATGCCGTGGCGGTCGAAGAACTCGGCCAGGAGGCTCGCCGGGAAGTCCCACATCGAGTCCGGGCTGGCCGACCACACCGCCGAGGCCTGGGGCACGATGAGGTGATCCACGAACCGCGGCGAGTAGCCGCCGTCGTGGAGGAACTCCCCGAGGCTCGGGCCGCTGCCGTTCAGGCCCACCAGCGCCGGCGCCTCGCGGTTGAAGCGCAGCAGGTCCCGCACCATGCGGTGGAACGAGGGACTGACCAGGTTGGCGCGGTTCGCGAACAACCCGTTCGCGGACGCCCCGTTGTACTCCACGCCGTGCCCGTCGCTCACGGAGAAGCTCATCTCCGACGGCTGCGTGTCCACCCCGAGGTCGTGCAGCAGGCGCAGGAAGTACGGGTAGTTGCGGTCGTTGTGGACGATGAAGCCGGTGTCCACGTGGTGGGTCTCGTGCTCGGTGTCCACGCGCACCGTGTTCGTGTGCCCGCCCGCGTAGTCGTTCGCCTCGAACACGGTCAGGTCGTGGTCCGCCTGGAGCAGGTGCGCGCATACGAGGCCGGAGACGCCGGCCCCCACCACCGCGATCCTCACGAGTCCGCGCTCGCCGCCAGTGCCGCGCCTGCGGCGGCCGACGCGCCCCCGAGGGCCACCGTGCCCAGCCGCGCGCGGCGGGGAAGCGACCCGCCCACGGCGAGCGTCGAGGTCACGTCGGTGAGGTCGCAGCCGAGCGAGCCCACCAGCCACGGCCTCAGCGGGGCGTCGTTCACCGCGGCCAGGATCGTGCCCACCGCCAGGGCCACGTCGCGTGCGCCCAGCCCGCGGATCACCACGTGCACGGGCGGCGCGCCCGGCGTCCGGTCCGATCCAACTCGTGCCCATCCGCGACGGCAGGACCATCAGACCCAGGCCGAACAGTCCGCGGGCCGCGGCGAACGCCACGGACAGCTTGCGCGTCGAGGTCATCGAGGACTGTTACGCAACACGCGCCCCTCACGATCAGTCGGATAGAGTCGATCGGCCTTTCCGCGAGCTAGGAGATCGAGTGGATCACAACCGACTGAAGTCGATTCCATTGTTCCAGACGGTCCCGGAGGAAGAGCTTCGTCAACTCGCCCCGTTCGCCAACGAGGCGAGCGTGGAGGAGGGGCGCGAGCTGGTCCGCGAGGGCGACTTCTCCTACGAGCTGTGGGCCATCGAGGAGGGTGAGGCCGAGGTCCTCCGGGACGGCGAGCATCTGGCCGACCTGGGCCCCGGCGACTTCTTCGGCGAGATCGGCCTGCTGGAGAAGGACCTGCGGACGGCGACCGTGGTGGCCAAGACGCCGATGCGGCTGATCACGCTCACCGGATGGGACCTGAAGCGGATGGAGCGCACGATGCCCGAGGCGGTGGCCCGCGTGCGCAAGGTGCTGGAAGAGCGCCGGGCCAGGGGCTAGCGGTGGCCGGCCGCATCGTGCTGTTCGGCGCCACCGGATACACGGGGCGCCTCACCGCGGAGGCCATGGTGGAACGCGGCATGCGGCCCGTGCTGGCGGCGCGCGGCGCGGATCGGCTCCAGCAGATGGCGGCCGAGTTGGGCGGCGGCCTCGAGACGGCCACGGCCGACGTGTCGGATCCGCCCAGCGTGCGCGCGCTGGTGGAGCCGGGCGACGTGCTGGTGAGCACCGTCGGGCCCTTCGTGCGCTTCGGAGGCCCCGCCGCGGCGGCGGCGTCCTCCGCGGGCGCGCACTACCTCGACTCCACCGGTGAGCCGCCCTTCATCCGAGAGGTCTTCGAGCGCTACGGCGCGGCCGCCGCCCACCACGACGCCGGCATGCTCACCGCCTTCGGCTACGACTGGGTTCCCGGAAACCTGGCCGGAGCGCTCGCGGTCGACCGCGCCGGAGCGGCCGCGGTGCGCGTGGACACCGGCTACTTCTTCACCGGCCAGGCGTCCTCGGACTCGATGAGCGGCGGCACCCGGGCGTCACTCGCCGGGGTGGCCACCGCACCGTCGTTCGCCTACCGCGACGGGCGCATCCAGCAGGAGCGCGGGGCCAAGCGCGTGCGCAGCTTCCCGTTCGGCGCGAAGGAGCGCCCCGCGGTGAGCGTCGGCTCGTCCGAGCACTACGCCCTGCCCCGCTTCGCTCCGCAGCTGCGCGAGGTGAACTCCTACCTCGGCTGGTTCGGTCCCGCCTCGCGGGCCATGCAGGCCTTCTCGGCGGGCGCGGCGGCGGGCATGAAGGTGCCCGGGATGGCCAAGCTCTGGGATGCCGCCACCGGCAGGTTCCTGAAGGGATCCACCGGCGGCCCCGACGCGGAGGCGCGGGCCAAGGGCGGCTCGCACATCGTGGCCATCGCCTATGACGCGGCTGGTCGCGAGCTGTCCCAGGTCCACGTGACCGGTGTGGACGGCTACACGTTCACCGGCCGCATCCTGGCCTGGGGAGCCGAGCAGGCCGCCGCCGGCGGGCTGCGGGGCACCGGCGCCATGGGCCCGGCCGACGGGTTCGGACTCGAGGCCCTGGTGGACGGGTGCCGCCAGGCCGGCATCTCCGAGCAGGGCGAGCCCGAGACGGCCCGCGCTCCGGCACCTGATCGCGCCGCCGCCGGCTGATGACATGCCTGCGGCGCTCGCCGATCACCGATCGGGCTGCGCTCCTCGCCTCGCCGCTCGCCGCGGCGGACGCTGCTCGCGCTGGTCGCGGCGGGCGTCGCTCGTGGGCGCCGCGCGCCGACGACGATACGGCAGACACCGCAACGCCGCCCGCCCGGGCCGAGAAGCAGGCCAACACCCTGAGCCTCCGCCGCCAGGTGGGCCAGGTGCTGGTGTCGAGCTTCGACGGCACGTCCGTGCCCGCCTACATGCGCAGGCGGCTGCGCGCGGGTGAGACCGCCGGGCATCATCGCCTTCGGGCGCAACGCGACCACGGCGGCGGGCTGGCGGAGCCTCACCGCGGCCGTGCAGCGAGCCGCGTCCGGTGCGGCGCTCGTGGCCGTGGACCAGGAGGGCGGTGCGGTGCGCACCGTGCCCTTCGCCGAGCCGGCGGCCGGCCAGGCGGACCAGGGCGACCCGGCCGAGGTGGAACGCGTTGCCCTCGCCGGCGGGCGCAGCCTCCGCTCGCTCGGGGTGAACCTGAACCTCGCGCCCGTGGCCGACGTGTCCGCCGGCCCGGGATCGGTCATGTCGGGACGGGCCTTCGCCGGCGGCCCGCGCGAGGTGGCGGCGCGCACCCGCGCGGCGGTGCGCGGGCTATCCGCGGCGCGGATGGGCGCGACGGCGAAGCACTTCCCGGGCCTGGGAGCCGCGGGGGTGAACACCGACGACGGGCCCGCGACCGTCGCGGTGTCGCGCGCCACGATCGAGGCCCGCGACCTTCCGCCCTTCCGGGCGGCCGTGAACGCCGGGGTCCCGGCGGTGATGCTCTCGCACGCGCTCTATCCGGCGCTCGACCGGCGGCGAATCGCCTCCCAGTCCCCGGCGGTCACCGCGCTGCTGCGCCGCGGGCTCGGGTTCCGCGGCGTGATCGTCACGGACAGCCTCGAGGCCGAGCGCGGTGCTGCGCCGGTCGGGCGTGGCCGCGGCGGCCGAACGCTCGCTCGCCGCCGGGGCGGACCTGATCCTGATGACGGGCTCCGCGAGCTGGAACGACGTGTACCCCCGCCTGCTGGCCCGGGCCCGCCGCTCGCCCGCCTTCCGCGACCGCATCCGCCGCTCGGCGGCGCGGGTGCTGGCCCTCAAACGGGCGCTGGGCCTCCGCTCGCCGCGCCCGCGCTAGCCAGCGTGCGCTCCATCAGCTCGTGCTGCACGGAACGTGTCCCGCCGGTGCGCCGCCGCCACGTGCCCGACTCCAGCAGCTCCCAGGCGAAGGTGTCGTCGGCCAGGCAGCGCTCCAGGGTGTCCGCCAGCTCGGCCTTGGGCGACTCCTCCTCCACCGGCGCCAGCAGCTCCACTCGGGTGTCGAGGTTGCGCGGCATGAGGTCCCCCGACCCGATCCAGTAGTGGCTCTCGTCGCCGCGCTCGAAGCCGTAGATGCGCGAGTGCTCGAGGAAGCGGCCCACCACCGACACCACGCGGATGTTGTCCGACACGCCCGGCACGCCGGGGCGCAGGCAGCAGATGCCGCGCACGTTCAGTCCACGTGCACGCCGGCCTGGGACGCCACGTAGAGGGCGCGGATGCTCTGCGGGTCCACGAGCGAGTTCATCTTGAGCACGATCCGGGCCTCCTGACCCGCGAGCCGCGCCTCGATCGTCTTGCGCACCTCCTCCAGGAACCAGTTCCGCATGTGGTCCGGGGCCACGATCGCCTTGCGGTAGTCCGGCGAGCGCGCCGCGCCGGTGAGGGCGTTGAAGAGCTCGCCCACGTCCGCGGCCAGGGCCTCGTCGGTGGTGAAGAGCCCGAAGTCCTCGTACAGGCGCGCCGTCTTCGCGTGGTAGTTGCCGGTGCCGATGTGCACGTAGTGGCGCACGCCCCGGCCCTCGCGCCGCACCACGAGCAGCGCCTTCGTGTGCGTCTTCAATCCGGGCAGGCCGTGCACCACGTGCGCGCCCGCCTCCTCGAGCGACCGGGCCCAGGTGATGTTGCGCCGCTCGTCGAAGCGCGCCTTCAGCTCCACCAGGCACACCGCCTGCTTGCCCCGCTCGGCCGCCTCGATCAGCGACGGCACCAGCCCGGAGTCGTCCGAGGTCCGGTACACGGTCATCTTCACCGCGAGCACGTCCGGGTCGGCCACGGCCTGCTGCACGAAGCGCTCCACGCTCGCGGTGAACGAGTGGTACGGGTGGTGCACGAGGATGTCCCGCTCGCGCATGGCCGCCATCATGTCCACGCGGACCGTCGTCCGGATCGCTCGGCTCCGGGATAGGTCACGGGCTGCCACGGGGCCTCGCGCAGCTCGCGGTGCCCGTCCACGTCGTACAGCGCCCACAGGTCCTCGAGGTCGAGCATCCCGTCCACGTCCACCACCTGCGACTCGTCGATCGCAAGCTGCTCCACCAGGTACTCGCGCATGTTCGGGTCCATGTCGTGCGACACCTCGAGCCGCACGGCCTCGCCGAAGCGCCGGCGGCGCAGCTCGTCCTCCACCGCGCGCAGGAGGTCGTCGGCCTCGTCGGAGACGGTGAAGTCGGCGTCCCTCGAGACCCGGAAGAACGCGTGGCGCATGATCTTCATGCCCGGGAAGAGGGCCTCGAGATTCCGGGCGATCACCCGCTCCAGCGGCACGAACACCTGCGGGCGCACCTCCAGCAGGCGGGGGAGCACCTCCTTCGGCACCTTCACGCGCGCGAACATCACCGCCGCCGCCCACCGGGTCCTTCAGCCAGACGGCGATGGAGAGCGAGAGGTTCGAGATGTAGGGGAACGGCCGGCCCGGGCCCACGGCCAGCGGGCGTGAGCACGGGGAAGATCTGCTCCTCGAACATCCGGTCCATCTCCGCCAGCTCGTCGGCGTCGAGGTCCTCGGGGTCCACCACGCGGATCCCGTGCTCCGCGAGCTCGGGGCGCACGACGTCCTCCCACTGGCGGGCGTGCCTGCGGTTCAGCTCGCGCGAGCGCTCGGTGACCTGCTCGAGCGTCTCCGCGGGCGACAGCCCGTCCGCCTTGCGTGCGTCGATGCCGGCGTCCACCTGGTCGTTCAGCCCGGCCACCCGCACCATCCAGAACTCGTCGGCGTTGGAGGCGTAGATGGCCAGGAACTTCACCCGCTCGAGCAGCGGCGTCCGCGGGTCCTCCGCCAGCTCCAGCACGCGCTCGTTGAACTGGAGCCACGACAGCTCGCGGTTGAAGTAGAGCTCGCTGGCGTCCAGATCGGGCGTCTCGATGCCCGACGTCCACGGTGTTCATGCCCTGTTCCACCTCAGCGATTATGGTCTCCGTTGCATGCTCTGGTTGTTGCGCCACGGTGAGGCGGCCGACGGATCGCCTGACGCGGACCGCCCGCTGACCGACGATGGGTCGGGAACAGTCTCGCGCAGCGGGAGCCGCCCTGCGAGCCCTCGGAGTGAACATCGACGCCTGCCTGACAAGCCCCAAGGTGCGGGCGGCCGATACCGCGAAGCTCGCGTGCGCCGAGCTCGACGGGCTGGAGCCGCAGACGGAGCCGAGGCTCGCCGGGCGGGCCGATCGACGCGCACGCGCTGGCCGCGGGCCTCGGCGACGACGTGATGCTGGTGGGCCACGACCCCGACTTCTCGATGGCCATCCACAGCCTCACCGGGGCGCAGGTGAGGATGAAGAAGGGCGGCCTGGCGGGGGTGGACCGGGGCGAGCTCAAGGTGCTCCTGCGCCCGCGGGAGCTGGCGGCGATCGCCGAGCGCGAGCGCGCAGCGGGCCTAGGCAAGCCGCCGCCCCTCCACCAGCTCGAGCAGCACGCCCTCGCGGAGGCCGCCGCGGGCGATGCGCAGAGGCAGCTCGAGCAGGTCGGACATCGCCTCGAGCACCAGGATGCCCGCGGGCAGCAGGCGCACCCGCTCGGGATCCAGCTCGAAGCGCTCGGCGATCTCGCCGATCGGGGTGGTGGAGAGCACGCGGATGCCCCGCTCGAGGGTCTCGTGCGCGAGCTCGGCGCCCACGAGCCGGCGCAGGGAGGTGGCGGTGCCGCCCACGGCCACGGCGCTGTCCGCCGGAGGCGGGTCCAGTCCCTCGAGCGCACCGGCCACGTGGTCGCGGACCTTCTGCAGCTCCTTCACCGAGGGCGGATCGGAGCGCAGGTAGGAGTCGGCCAGGAAGCCGGAGCCGATCCGGAAGGAGGCCGACCACGCCATGCTGCCGTCGGCCTCGCCCACCGCGATCTCGCTGGACCCTCCCCCCACGTCGACCACGGCGATCGTGCCGGGGGGCGCCTGGACGAGCGTGCGCGTGGCCCCCACGAACGCGAGCCGCGCCTCCTCCTCGCCGGAGAGCACGTCGAGCTCCACCGATCCGGCCTCGGCCACCGCGCTGCGCAGCTCCTCGCGGTTGGGCGCCTGGCGGATGGCCGCCGTGGCCACGGCCACGAGGCGCTCGGCGCCCACCTCGCGGGCCACCGCGGCCTGGGTGCGCACCACCTCGGCCGTCTCCGCGATCTTCTCCGTGGGGATCGTGCCGTCACCCCCGCGGAGGCTCTTGCCGATCCGCGTGAACGCGCGCTGGTTCACCAGCTCCTTCAGAGACCCGCTCGCCGCGTCCGCCACCAGCAGCCTCGTCGTGTTGCTGCCGATGTCGATGCAGGCGCAGATCAAACGCAGTGCTAACGGGGCGAGCTCGGGATGCGACGCGTCCTCGAACTCGCGGAACAGACCGGTGACCACGAAGGCCGTCTGCTCCCCGATGTCCACGGCATTGTCGCCGATGCGCTCGATGCAGCGTGCCACGAGCATCATGTGCATCGCCCATTCTCGCCGGTCCGCGTCGTCCCCGAGCTCCAGGGCCATCGCGAAGCAGCGGCGGTTGAGCGTGTCGATCTCGTCGTCCTGGCGGACCAGGTCCTGGGCCAGGCCCACGTCGCGGCCGGCGAACGCCTGTCCCGACTGCACCACCAGCTGGCGCGCCTGCTCGCCCATCGGCCTGGATGGTGGCCAGCAGGCCGGCGTCGGCCGGCGGCTCGTGTCCGGCGAGCGGCACGAGCTTGGCCATGTTCACGCACTGGTCGCCCATGCGCTCGATGTGCTTGATCACGTGCAGCAGGGCGGCCACCAGCCGCAGGTCGCCGGCCACCGGAGCCTGGAGCGCGAGCAGCGACAGGATCCCCTGGTGCACCTCCAGGTAGCGGCCGTCGATGCGGTCGTCGTCGGCGATCACCATGCTGGCCAGCTCCACGTCCTGGTGCTGCACCGTCTCGAGGGCGCGATCCACGGCGGTGACCACCATGTCGAGCCCTCCGAGCGCCTGCCGCTCGAGCTCGGCGAGCTCCTTCTGGAACTGCGCCCTGACGGTTTCGCTCATCGAGGCCTCCCTACCCGACCTTGCCGGTCACGTACGCCTCGGTGCGGGAATCGGAGGGGTTCGTGAAGATCTTCTCGGTGTCGTCGAACTCCACGACGCGGCCGGTGCGATGGTCCTCGTCCGCGTTCAGCTCCACCGTGAAGAAGGCGGTCTTGTCGGATACGCGGGCGGCCTGCTGCATGTTGTGGGTGACGATGACGATCGAGTACTCCTTCTTCAGCTCGAGCATGAGGTCCTCGATCTTGCCGGTGCTGATGGGATCCAGCGCCGAGCAGGGCTCGTCCATCAGGATCACGTCGGGCGCGACCGCCAGGCAGCGCGCGATGCAGAGGCGCTGCTGCTGTCCGCCGGACATCCCGAAGGCGTTGGTCTTCAGGCGGTCCTTCACCTCGTCCCAGAGCGCGGCCTGCCGGAGCGCCTGCTCCACCGTCTCGTCCAGGTTCTCCTTGCGGCCGAGCACGCGCGGGCCGAAGGCGATGTTGTCGTAGATCGACTTGGGGAACGGGTTGGGCTTCTGGAACACCATGCCGATGCGCTTGCGAACCTCCACGGCGTCCACGCCCGGTGCGTAGAGGTCCTCGCCGTGGTAGAGCACGCGGCCCTCCACCCGAGCGCCGGGATCAGGTCGTTCATGCGGTTGAGGCAGCGGATCAGGGTGGACTTGCCGCAGCCCGAGGGCCCGATCAGCGCCGTGATCTCGTTCATGCCCACGTCGAAGGACACGTCGCGCACGGCGGGCTTCGAGCCGTAGCTCACCTTCACGTCGGAGAGCTGGAAGATCGCCTGCCGCGTCGCGGGCGTCCGCGGCCGCGTCGCGCGGTCTCGCCGGTCCGGGCGAACCGCTCCTGGTCGGGTAGGTCCACGCCCGCGATGGGCTCCGCGCTCCTCCTGCTCTGCCTGTCCTCGGGCTCGGTCATCTGCTCCGCCATATGGATTCTCCTACCACTTTTGCTCATAGCGATTTCTAAGCCAGATCGCGACGCTGTTCATCAGGAGCAGCATGATCATGAGGATCAGGATCGCCGCCGCCGCGAGCGGCCGGTAGTCGTTGATGTCGTTCGAGGCGCGCGAGATCCAGTTGAAGATCTGGATCGGGAGCGCGGTGAAGCGCGAGTCGAGCCCGTCCGGGTTGAAGGCCGCCACCGTGGCGGCGCCGACCACGATCAGCGGCGCCGTCTCGCCGATCGCGCGCGAGAGGGCGAGGATCACTCCCGTGGCGATGCCGGGGATCGAGGCCGGCAGCACCTGGCGGCGGATCGTCTGCCACTGGGTGGCGCCGAGGGCCAGCGATCCCTCGCGGATCGAGGGCGGCACCGCCCGGATCGCCTCGCGCGCCGCGATGATCACCACGGGCAGGACCAGCAGGCCGAGCGTCAGCCCGCCCGCCAGAACCACCGGGCCGAGCGAGAGCGGCCCGCGGACCAGGAAGGCCAGCCCGAGGATCCCGTAGACCACGGAGGGGACCGACGCGAGGTTCTGGATGTTCGTCTCGATCAGCCGGTTCCACCAGCGCGTGTTGTCCGCGTACTCCTCGAGGTAGATGGCGGTGGCCACGCCCACGGGCACGATGAAGGCGGTGCAGACGCCCATCAGCCAGATCGTGCCCCAGATCGCCGACTTGGCCCCCGCCTTGTCGGCGTCGATCGAGCTGAAGTTGGAGATGAAGTGCCAGTCCAGGTGCCCGAGGCCGTCGGCGGCCACGTCGTAGAGGAGGACGCCGAGGAGCAGTGATCGACACGCCGAGGCACGACAGCAGGATCAGCCGGAAGCTCGTGTCCTTGGCGCGCTGCTTCGTGGAGGGCGGGGCGATCACTCCGCCGTGCGCGCTCACTCGTACACCTGCCGGTACTTCCTGACGAAGCGGATCGCGATCAGGTTCATCACGAGGGTGATCAGGAACAGCAGCATTCCGACCGCGAAGATCGTCTTGTACTCGATGCTCCCGGTGGGGGTGTCACCGCCGGCGGTCGAGCCGATGAACGACGCGAGCGAGAGGTGCGCCTCGCGCGGATCCAGGCTGTTGCTCGCCGCCGCACCCGCGGCCACGAGCACGATCATCGTCTCGCCGACCGCGCGGGACACGCCCAGCACGATCGCCGCGACGATGCCCGAGAGCGCCGCCGGGAACACCACGCGCAGTGAGACGTGGAACTTGGAGGCGCCCAGTCCGTAGGCGCCCTCGCGAAGCGATTGCGGCACCGCCGACATCGCGTCCTGCGCGACGGACGCGATGGTCGGAAGGATCATGAAGCCCATGATGATTCCGGCGGCCAGCGCGTTGAAGATGCTGACGTCGAGGTGGAGCAGGTCCTGCAGCACAGTCGGCGTGAAGAAGGTGAGCGCGAAGTAGCCGAACACGATCGTGGGCACGCCGGCGAGCGTCTCCAGGATCGGCTTGATGGTCTTTCGCACGCGCGGCCGTGCGTACTCGCTCAGGTAGATGGCGGCGCCGAGCCCGAGCGGCGCGGCCACGACGAGGGCGATGAACGTGGTGAGGAGCGTGCCCACCACCAGCGGGCGAACGCCGAAGCTGCCCGGGTTGAAGAGCGGCGTCCACTTGTCGCCCGAGAGGAAGTCCCAGATGCCGATCGTCCCGAAGAAGTCGATCGTCTCTCCGCAGCAGGGCGATCACGATCCCCGTGGTGGTGAGCATCGAGATCACGGTGGCGAGGATCAGGATGCCCTTGATCACATCCTCGCCATAGCGGCGGCGCGCCGCCCCCAACTTGGGGACGGCGCGCGCGAGCCGCTGCGGTGCTGCCGGCGGCTTCCATCAGCCGGCGCTCGCCTCTGCCTTCTCGAGCTCCTGCTTGCCCTCGGCGGCCTGATCGGTCGTCATGGGCACGATCTGGGAGGCCTCCGCGATCGAGTCGTAGTTGGCGATCACGTAGTCCATGAACCCCTTGACCTCGGGCCGGGCCAGCGCCTTCTCGTTCGGGTACATGAAGAGCGGCCGGGAGAGCGGCTTGTAGCTGCCGTCCTGGATCGTCTCCGTGCTCGGCTTCACGCACTTGCCGCTGCCGTCGTCGATGGCCGACGAGGTTGAGCTTGTCCGCGTTCTGCTCGTAGTAGGAGAACCCGAAGTAGCCGAGGCCGCCGTCCGAGCCCTCCACGCCCTGAACGAGCACGTTGTCGTCGGCCGAGGGCTGGTAGTCGTCACGGGACACGCCCTCCTCGCCGTTGATCTGGTCGGTGAAGAAGTCGAACGTGCCCGAGTCCGTGTCCGGTCCGAACAGCTCGAGCTGCGTGTCGGGGAGCTTCGGGTCGATCTCGCTGAGGCTCTTGACCTTCGAGCCCTTGTTCCACAGCTTCTTCAGCTGGTCGGTGGTGAGGCAGTCGACCTTCAGGTCCTTGTTGGTCACGACGGCGATGCCGTCGTTGGCCACCTGGACCTCGGTGTACTTGATCCCGTTCTTCTTGCAGATCGGGACCTCCTCGTCCGGCTTGATCGGCCGCGAGGCGTTCGAGATGTCGGTCTCGCCGGCGCAGAACTTCTCGAAGCCGCCGCCGGTGCCGGAGGTGCCGACGGTGATCTTCACGTCCGGGTTCTCGCCCTGGAACGCCTCCGGGCGGCCTGGGCGAACGGGGCCACGGTGCTGGAGCCGTCGATGGCGACGTCTCCGGAGAGGTTTCCGCCTCCGCCGCCGGAGCCGCTCGAATCGCTCGAGTCGTCGTCATCGCCACAGGCCACCACTCCCAGGGCCAGCACGCCGCACGCGGCGAGCGTGAGGAGTCTCCTCATGCAGGTCTTCTCCTTGAGTTCGTTCATTGCCGTGGCGGACGCTCGCATGGGGGTGCCGTCAGTCTGTTACGGACGTGTCGCGCACCTGTAAAAAGGATGTGAAGACCGGGAGCAGCGCGCTCAGACCGGCCGATCGCCGGCGTCGTGGCCATCCGGCGCGAACCGGTAGCCGAACCCGAAGTGCGTGTGGATGTACTGGCGCGCGCGGAAGGGCCTCCGCGAGCTTGTGCCGCAGCTTGCCCACGTACACGTCCACGGAGCGGTCGGCCTTGCGGTAGTCGTCGCCCCACACGACCCGGTACAGCTCCTCCCGGCTCACTATCCGGCCGCTGCGCTCCACCAGGGCGGTGAGCAGGGCCAGCTCCCGGACGGTGAGCTCCAGCGGCCGGCCGCGCACGAGCGCCACGAACTCGTGCGGGCGGATCTCGATCTCCTCCGCCCGTAGGATCGCCTCGTGGGCGCTGTGACTTGCGGCCTCCATCGCCACACGAAAATGCCAGGCAAGTGCGGAAAGTCGGTTACCTCGCGCGTTTCCCACCTGTGAAAAAGCTGTAAATCGGAGGGGTTTCGCTGGCAGGCGGCGTACACTGGCCATAGATGACCGCCTCTGATGCAGGCCCTCTTCGGCTGGCGATCCTCGATTCGGACTCCGGATTCGTCCGCGTTCTGATCAAGCGCGCGGACGATCTCGGATGGCAGCACCGCCGGCTCGAGAGCGCTCCCCTGGTGGAGGAGTTCGTGGCCATGCGCGTGAACGCGCTGGTGGTGGACCTCGCCCTTCTGAACGAGGAGCCCTGGCATTTCCTCGACCGCGTCTCGGCCGCCCTTCCCGGGCTCGGCGTGGTGGTGTGCACCGGGCGCACCTCGGTCGCGCAGCGGGTTCGCGGGCTCCGGGCCGGCGCCGACGACTGGGTGACCAAGCCCTGCCACCCGGAGGAGGTGCTCGCCCGCGTGGAGGCGGTGGTCCGCCGGCGCAAGCGCGCATCCGCCCGCGTCGAGACCGGCCCGCTCGTGGCCGGCGAGCTCGAGATCCGGGCCGACCAGTTCCAGGCCTTCGCCGGCCGGCACCAGCGTGGATCTCACCCGGCGCGAGTTCGAGGTGCTGCAGCTGCTCGCCCAGACCGCGGGCAAGGTGCTCCAGCGCGAGGAGATCTACCAGGCCGTGTGGGGCTACGCCATGGCCCACGGCGACCGCTCGGTGGACGTGTTCGTGCGCAAGGTGCGCCAGAAGCTCGAGAAGGCCTCGCCCGACTGGGCCTACATGCACACGCACTTCGGCGTCGGCTACCGCTTCCAGCCGGAGCGAGCGGGTGGGGACGAGGGCGACCGTCGCGCTCGAGCCGCCCGGCGATCGCGCTCCGGAGCCGGTCGACGTGGATGTCCCGCGCGTCTCCGGCGAGGACCTCGCGCTGCTCGACGAGGGCGTCGCGCTCCCGGTCGACCCCCGCGAGCTCCAGGGCACCGAGACGTTCTAGCCCGAGACGTTCACGCGGCCGCGGCCGCGTGCTGAGGCAGGCCGCGCGCCAGCAGCTGCCACGGCCGCTCCCGCACCAGCCTCGAGGCCGACGCGCGGATCGGCCCCGCCGCGCATCAGCGCGGCGAAGGCGGGCCTCAGCGACGGCGGCCGTGCGGGCCCGTGCGCATCGGAGGCCACGAGCGCGATCAGGCCGGCCCGCACCAGCGCGTGCCCGGCGTGGAGCGCCTCCTCGCCGTGCCGTCCGGTGAGCGACTGGGCGTTCACCTGGGCCACCGAGCCCAGGGCGAGCTCTCGCCGCAGCGCGGCGGCACCCTCGGTCGCGGCATCGGCGGTGCGCTCCGGATGAGCGATCACCACCCCGAACCCACGGTCGCGCAGCTCGCCGGTGGCCTCGTGGAAGCGGTCCGTGAATCCCTCGAACGGGGTCTCCACCAGCAGCCAGCGGCCCGCCGGCCGGGCCCTGGGCGATCGCCTCCAGCTCGGGCTGGGCGAGCACTCCCACCAGGTCGTGCCCGAGCTCGCCTCCGCAGTGGAGATCGAGCGGGATGCGCTCCTCCGCCAGTGCGGCGCGCAGCTCCGCCACCCGCCCGGGCAGCTCCAGCGGGTCGGTCACGAAGTCCCCGCGCACGTGGGGGGTGACCACCACCGCGCCGGTGCCCGCGGCCACCGCGGCCCGGGCGAGCTCGAGGCTCTCGCCCATGTCGCTCGGCCCGTCGTCCACGCCGGGGAGCAGGTGAAAGTGAATATCCGCTGCATACATGGTGGTTCCACCTTCGGCTCGCACGGCCCCGGATCTGGTGACCGTTCGGTGAAGCGCGCGTTGCGCGTCGGTGAATGGCAGCGCACCGCGTCGTGGCGATTGGCATACTCCGCAGCGATGCGGCCGGCGCCGACAGTCCGCCTGGCGGGAGTGATCGCCCCCGCGGCGCTCGTGTTGCACGAGCTCCGATACCTGATCGGTTTCGGCGACCATGCGCACGAGGCCCTGGCCGACCGCGGCCATGCGTATCTCCCGCTGGCCGGCGGCGTGGCCGGCCTGCTGATCGCCCTGGCCGTGGCGCAGCTGATCGTGGCGCTCGGCCGGGCCCGGCGCACCGCCCGCGGCGAGGAGCCGCCCGGGCTCCTCCGGATCTGGGGCGTGCTCGTCCTCGCGCTGCTCGCGGTGTACACGGGACAGGAGCTCCTGGAGGCGGCGCTCACGCCCGGGCGCGAGATCTCGGCCGCGGCAGTGCTTGCCGAGGGCGGCTGGTGCGCGCTGCCGCTGGCGCTCGTCATCGGAGCCCTGGCCGCGCTGGTGGTGCAGGGCGCCGGACGCCGGGTGGCCATGGTGGCGCGCCAGGCCCGGCCGCACCCGGCGCGTGAGTCCACCTTGGTCACCGAGGCGCCGTCCGGCGCCCGCGCTCGTGGCGGTGCCGGTCATCGCCCGCCATCTCGCGGGTCGCGCCCCGCCCGCTCCGCGTCCGGCCGCTTAGTACGGATGCGCCGCGCCGAGCGCGCGGTTCTCGAAAGGAGCACACAGACATGTCAAGCCGACAGCGCCTGCTCGTTGTAGCCGCCGCCGTGGCCGTGGCCGTGATCGCCTTCATTGCGGTCCGCCCAGGGGACGACGACGACAAGACGACGGCCACCACCACTCCGACCACCGCCGATCACGGCACCACCACCACCGAGACGGATGAGGTGCTGCCGTCCCAGCCGCCGGCCACGCGCATCGTGATCCGCGACAACAAGGTGGTGGGCGGCCCGAAGCGCATCGAGGTGACCAAGGGTGATCCCGTGCGGATCATCGTGAGCGCGGACGCGGAGGACGACATCCATCTCCACGGCTACGACATCGAGAAGACGGTGGAGCCGGGCAAGCCGGCCCGCTTCGCCTTCGACGCGTCGATCGAGGGCCAGTTCGAGATGGAGAGCCACACCGCCGAGGACGCGGGCCTCGAGCCCGTGATCGCGAACATTCTCGTCGAGCCGTCGTGACGCTTCATCGCCCACGGCCTCACGGTGAGGTCGGACCTTCCGATCCCGGAGTGGCTCTTCGGGTGGGCGGCGGCGATGGTGCTGTTCATCTCCTTCGTCGCGCTGGCCTCGCTGTGGCCGGAGCCGAAGCTGCAGCGGGAGGGGTGGCGCCCGCTCTCGGAGGGCTTCAACCGGGTGTTCGCGAGCCGCGTGCGTCGAGATCGCCTGCGGGGCGGTCGGGCGTGTTCCTGCTCGGCGTGGTGGTGTGGAGCGGGTTCAGGGGCACCGAGAGCTCCACCGCCAACTTCGCGCCCACCTTCGTCTACGTGATCTTCTGGCTGGGCCTCGTGCCCGTCAGCGTGCTGTTCGGGGACGTGTTCCGGGCCCTGAACCCGTGGCGCGCCATCGGGCGCGTGGTGGCATGGGTGGCCCGCACCGCGGCGCGAACCGACCTGCCCGCGCCGCTGCCCTATCCCGAGCGGCTGGGGAACTGGCCCGCGGCGGCGGGCATCTTCGCCTTCGCCGCGCTGGAGCTGGTCTATTCCGAGGGCAGCAAGCCGGAGGTCGTGGCCACGGCCGCCCTCGTGTACTCCGCCGTGACCTTCGTGGGGATGGCGCTCTACGGGGTGGAGGCGTGGACCAATCGCGGGGAGGCCTTCTCCGTCTACTACAACCTGTTCTCGCGGATCTCGCCGGTGGCGGTCCGCGACGGCAGGATCGGCCTGCGCAAGCCTCTGTCCGGGCTGCCGGCTCTCACTCCCATGGCCGGCACCGTGCCCCTTCTGGCGGTGATGATCGGCTCGGTCACGTTCGACGGCGCATCCGAGGCGTCGCTGTGGACCAACGTGGCGCCCGACATCGCCAACTTCTTCAAGGACGTCGGGTTCTCGCCCCGGGACGCCCTGGAGATGGCGTTCCTGATCGGCCTGATCGGTGCGGTCCTGTTCGTGTACGGCTTCTACATGCTGGGGGTGGCCGGCGCACGCAGCGTGGGCGGGGGCTTCACCACCAGGGAGCTGTCGCGTCAGTTCGCGCACACGCTGGTGCCGATCGCGCTCGCCTACGTGGCCGCTCACTACCTCACGCTGCTGGTGTTCCAGGGGCAGGCGATCGTGTTCCTGGCCTCGGACCCTCTGGGCGACGGCTCCGACTACCTCGGCACCGCGGGCCGCTCCATCGATTACACGGTGCTGAGCTCGAACGCCACCTGGTACCTGCAGGTGGCCTTCGTGGTGACCGGGCACGTGGCCGCGCTCACGCTGGCCCACGACCGGGCCCTCGCGATCTACGACAAGGCCCGGCTGGCCGTGCGATCCCAGTACTGGATGCTGGTGATCATGGTGGGCTTCACGAGCCTGGCGCTGTGGCTCCTGTCGCAGTCGAATCAGTGAGCGACCGCATGCGAACATCAATCCCATGGTCCTGATCGCCCACGCCGGCCACTGGCTCACCTCGGTGGCGTACTTCGTGCCCGTGGTGGCGTTCCTGGCCTGGCTCGGCGTGACCCAGATCAAGGAGCGCCGCGGGCGCAGTCGTTGACGGCGCTATCCTCCTGCCCCCGAGCGGGCGTAGCTCAGTTGGTTAGAGCGCCGGCCTGTCACGCCGGAGGTCGCGGGTTCGAGTCCCGTCGCTCGCGCTCGTTCCTGAGCCAAGTCACGGCTCTGGCCCCGGTGGTTCCGGGGAAGGATGGGGAATGCGGCGATGGAGCGCCGCGAGGTCGTTGTCGTCGGGTGGTGGCCAGGCGGGCTTGCGATCGGCTATTTCCTTGCCCGTCAGGGCCGCGATTTCACGATTCTGGAAGCGGCCGACGAGCCGGCAGCCGCGTGGCGGGAGCGCTGGGACTCGCTCAAGCTGTTCACGCCTGCGCGCTACGACGCGCTCCCCGGGCCTCGCCTTCCCTGGCGACCCGGATGGGCTATCCCAGGTCGAGACGAGGTCGTCGCCTACCTGACCGACTATGCCCGTCACTTCGACCTGCCCGTCGAGTTCAACAGCCGCGTCCGCTCGATCCGGCAGACGCGATGGCGCTCTACCTGGTCGAGCTCGACGACCGCACCTACGAGGCCGACCAGGTGGTGGTCGCCACGGGCCCGTTCCAGGTTCCGTTCGTGCCGCCGATCGCGAGCGCCTCGGTCCGGAGGTCGTCCAGTTCCACAGCACCGCCTACCGGTCGCCGCAGGACATCCCAGAAGGGCCGGTGCTCGTGGTGGGTGGCGGCAACACGGGCTTCCAGATCGCCGAGGAGCTGTCCGGCTCGCACGAAGTGCACCTGTCGATCGGAACGCGGCAGAAGCCGCTGCCTCAGCGCATCCTGGGCCGCGACCTGTTCTGGTACCTCGACAAGACGGGGCTGATCCGCAAGACGACCGACGTCCCGGATCGGGCGGCGGATGTCTACAGAAGAAGACACGCTGATCGGCTCGTCCCCAGCGCCTGACGCGGCGACACGGCGTCGAGCTCACCACGGGCGGCCGTCGACGCCGAGGGCTCGACCGTGACCTTCGACGACGGCACCAAGCTCGACGTCCGCACTGTCATCTGGGCAACCGGCTTTCGGTCCGATCACTCCTGGATCGATGTCCCGGTGTTCGACGAGAGCGGGCCGCGTCGTGCACCAGCGCGGCGTCACCGACTCGCCCGGCCTCTACTTCCTCGGCCTGCCTGGCAGCACACCAGAGGCTCGGCGCTACTGGGCTGGGTCAAGGACGACGCCGAGCACCTCGCGCAACAGATCAACGCGTCCGACCGAGTGCGCAGCGAGGCGCGCACAGGACGAGTGCACCGGACGCCACGATGCGCTCACGCCGATTCGAGGAGCACGCATGAGCACAACTTCAGATCACTTCCCGACAGAAGTCGCCGGTCTTCCCGAGGCGAGTCCGCCCGAAGCTGGTCGAGCTCTCCGACGGGGACGAGTTCGATCTGCGCATCGCGCCGGTCGCCAAGCGGCTCGGCGACGCCACCGTGCGGATGCTGGCCTACAACGGGTCGATCCCCGGCCCGACCCTGAAGGTGCAGGAAGGCTCGGAGGTCATCGTCAACGTCGAGAACCAGGGCGACACAGACGCCACGGTCCACTGGCATGGGCTACGGCTCGAGAACCGCTACGACGGAACGCACGAGACGCAGGCAGCCGATCCTGGTCGGCGATCGCTTCACGGCCCGGGTCACGTTCCCTGACCCCGGGCGTCTACTGGTACCACCCGCACATCCGCGAGGACTACGGCCAGGAGATGGGGCTGTACGGGAACGTGCTGGTCGAGCCGGCCGATCCCGGACTACTGGCCGCCGGTCAACCGCGAGGCTCGTGCTCACGCTCGACGACATCCTGCTGGAAGACGGCAAGGTCGCGCCTTTCAGCCGCACCGAGACGACCTACTCGGCGATGGGCCGCTTCGGGGACGTGCTGCTGGTGAGCGGGGAGACCGACCTCGCGCTGAACGCGCAGCTCGGCGAGGTCGTGCGGCTCTACCTGACCAACACGGCCAACACCCGGGTGTTCAAGGTCGCGCTTCCGGGAGCGCGGATGAAGCTCGTCGGCGGCGACAGCGGCCATGTCGAGCACGAGCAGTTCGTCGACGATGTGGTTCTCGCGCCGTCTGAGCGCGTGGTGGTCGACGTGCTGTTCGACCAGGCCGGGGAGCTGACGCTCGAGCACCGCACGCCGGAGCGGGTCTATCCGCTTGCCGCGATCCAGGTGAGCGAGGACCGGGCCGAGCCGTCGCTGGACGAGCAGTTCGAGGTTCTCCGCACCAACGCCGACATGGTCGCCGAGCGGGAGCGGGTCGCGCCGTATCTGGACGCCGAGCCCGACAAGATGCTGGCCTTCATCGCTGAGATGGACATGGGCATGCCGGAAGGCGATGCGCCGGTCGTCTATGCCTGCCCGATGCATCCCGAGGTCGTCCGCGAGGAGCCTGGCCACTGCCCGAAGTGCGGCATGAAGCTGCTGCCGGTCGAAGCTCCGGCGACGACCTACGCCTGCCCGATGCACCCGGAGGTCGTCAGCGAAGAGCCCGGCCATTGTCCGAAGTGCGGCATGAAGTTGCTGCCGTCCAGCCTCGTCGGCCGAGGCCGACGGCGAGCACGACGAGCACGACACGAGCACGCGCACGAGGCCACGACCACGCGGCCGCCGACGGCATCGAGTGGGAGGACGACATGGTCGAGGTCAACCGGATGACCACCCCGGCCAACATGCGCTGGAAGCTGATCGACCGCGAGACCGACGCCGAGAACGCCGCGATCGATTGGCGGTTCCGGGTCGGAGACCAGGTCAAGATCCGGCTGCTCAACGAGATGGCCGGCGACCACCCGATGCACCACCCGTTCCACGTCCACGGCGCTGGCCGCTTCCTGATCCTGTCTCGGGACGGAGTCGTCGAGCCGAACCTGGTCTGGAAGGACACGGTGCTGGTGCGCGACCGGGGAGACGGTCGACATCCTGCTGGACGTCACGAACCCGGGGCTGTGGATGGCGCACTGCCACATCGCCGAGCACCATGAGAGCGGCATGATGTTCAGCTTCAACGTCGACGAATAGCCCCCCATCGCGCCTACGCCTGGGCAGCCGCCATCGCCGCCCGACGCGGGATCTCGTTAGACCGTGAGTTGCTTTACCTCGCCGCGATGTTCCACGACACCGGGCTTCCAAGCCCCGTCCCGCACGTTCGGATATCCGCCCCCCGGGATTCCGGTCTCCCGTACAGATAGTCCGGCGAATGGGTGCGATCTTCCGGGAATGCTCTCCACCGCGCACCTTCCCAACAGCCTTCGGGGCCGGGTCATCCGGCCCGACGACCCCGGCTACGACCGGGCGCGTACCGTTTTCTCCGGCGCGATCGACCGCCGGCCCGCGCGTGATCGTCCGCCCGGCGGACGCCGAGGACGTGGCCCGCGTGATCGCCTTCGCGCGCGAGACGGGATCGGAGCTCGCCGTTCGAAGCGGCGGTCACAGCGGCGCGGGCCACGGCGTGTCCGAGGGCGGCATCGTGCTCGACCTCGGCGACATGCGCGCGCTCGAGATCGACGCCGAGGGCCGCACGGCATGGGCCGAGACCGGCCTGACGGCCGGCCAGTACACCTCAGCGGCCGGAGCGCACGGCCTCGCCACCGGTTTCGGTGACGCCGGCTCGGTCGGGATCGGCGGCATCACGCTCGGCGGCGGTGCGGGCTTCCTCGCCCGCAAGCACGGGCTGACCGTCGACCACCTCCTCGCGGCCGACGTGGTGACGGCCGACGGAGATCTCCTTCGCGTGGACCGCGAGACGCACCCCGAGCTCTTCTGGGCGATCCGTGGCGGCGGAGGAAACTTCGGCGTTGCCACTCGCTTCAAGTTCCGCCTGCACGAGGTCGGCACGGTCGTCGGCGGGATGCTGATCCTCCCCGCCACTCCCGAGGTGATCTCGGGTTTCCTCGCCGCGGCCGACGAGGCGCCCGACGAGCTCTCCACCATCGCCAACGTCATGCCCGCCCCGCCGCTGCCATTCCTGCCTCCCGACCAGCACGGCCGGCTGGTGGTGATGGCCATGCTCTCCTACGCGGGCGACGCCGAGGACGGTGCGCGAGCCGTCGCGCCGCTGCGAGCGCTGGCCACCCCGATCGCCGACATGGTGCGCCCGATCCCCTACCCGGAGCTCTTTCCGCCCCTGGATGAGGACTACCGCCCGATCGCGGCGGCTCGCACCCTGTTCCTGGACCACGTGGACCAGGCCGCCGCCGGAACCATCGTCGACCGGATCGAGGCTTCCCCCGCGGCGGCGGCCGTCACGCAGCTACGGGTGCTCGGCGGCGCCGTGGCCAGAGTCCCCTCCGATGCCACCGCCTACGCCCACCGCGACCGGCGCATCATGGGGAACGTGGTGGCGATGTACACGAATCCCGAGGACAGGCCGGCGAGCGAGGCGTGGGTGGCCGACCTCTCATCCGAGCTGACGCAGGACGAGTCGGGATACGTCGGCTTCCTCGTGGACGAGGGTGAGGACCGTGTCCGCATGGCCTATCCCGGGTCCACCTGGGACCGGCTGCGGGAGGTCAAGCGCCAATACGACCCGGACAACCTCTTCCGGCTCAACCAGAACATCCCGCCCGCCGGGTAGTTCTCCTTAGAGCGCCGCTTCCACCGCGTCGCGGAAGGATTCGGTGCCGAAGGAGCCCTCGAGCCGGGCCGCGACTCGCCCGTCCTGCATCGAAGGTGAAGAGCCACGGTTCGCTCTGGAGGCCGAACCGGCGCAACGGTTCCCGCAGCCCCTTCTCCACCTTGTTCTGCTCGTAGACCTCCTGGTGGATGAAGGTGGCGCGGTCGCCGTACTCCTTCTGCAGCTGGGCGGCGATGTCGGTGACCGGTCCGCAGACCCGCGTCTGGCAGAGGGCCGGTGTGGCAAAGAGGAGTACCACCGGCTTCTTGCCCACCACGTCGGCGAAGTTCTCCTCGTGCATGTCGTCGGCCGGAACCCGGGTCTCGATCGACTCGGTGTCGCCTCCTGCCGAAGTCACCGTCTCCGTATCGACTCGCGGGGGCCGCTCGCCGACCGCCGGAATCCGGCCGGACGCCGTCACGTCGACTGGTGGCCCCAGCCACGCCACCGGGCGTTCTCGGACGGCGGGCACCGTCACGTGCGACCCGAACCGCTTCTCGGCCGTCAGCGTCACGGCCCCATGGCTTCACCAACGACCCGCCGGGCGCGGCAGCACCGCGACGATCGCGCCCTCTCCAGGCCAGCGCGCCAGGCGCGGCTACGGCAGGTCCAGCTGGGCAGCCAGCGCCCTCGCCGAGCACACGGAGCAGCCCATCGCAGAGCCATCGCGGCCGGCGTCACCACCGGCGGCTCATCCAGATCAGCGACCGCGAAGCGCGTACCGTCAGCGTGACAGCGATCCACGCCCACGAGCGTCCGAGCAGCGCGCCCACGCCCGGCGATGACAGGCCACGCCGCCCGGCCCGCGTGCCCGGCCTGAATCCGGACAGCGCTGATCAGCACGAGGCTCGACGGTACGCGGCAGCGGGAACCCCGACCGTCGACCGTCTCGCGATATCCAGGGACGCGCATCCGGTCGACGGCACGCGAGCGCTGCGGCTAGCGACCGTCCGGTCGGGCCATCGCCAGCGACGCGACCCGTGATGTCGGTGACGGCCAAGCTGCCGCTGATGCACCACGTCGCGAGGATCGTGATGAACAGGCTCGAGGTGTCGGAGGCGAACACGTCGACCAGGACGCTGTCCTGCGTCGGCTCGTCGAGGATCGCGGCGCAGGCAGCAGCAGCACGTGCCGAGCGCGGCGCCGGCCAGCGCGTGAACGTGCGGTCGTGCGCAGCTTGATGACCTCGGCGCGTCAGAAGTGGCTGATCCTTCAGGAACTAGCCCTGTCCCGAGGCGCACATCGGGCGCAGGACTGAATCTCGTCTCCCTCTTCAGGCGGAGGCGTACTCTCAGGTTGAGCGCCATGCCGACCGACCTACCGATCGCCTGCTCACTCAGCGCCGACGAGCTCCCCGAGCGCTTGGACGCCATGGGCGCCGTCGGCCGTGCCGGCCTGCTCGCGGCCGACCGCGAGGGCGCCCGCGCGGTGCTGCGCTTCCGACCGGCGGCGCGGGACGAGGTTGCCGCCATCGTTGCCGCCGAGGCGGAGTGCTGCGCCTTCCTCACAATGGAGTTGCGGGACGAGCCGGACGCCGTGGTGCTCACGATCGAGGCGCCCGCGGACGCCGAGCCGGTGTTGGCCGAACTGGTCAGCGCGTTCACCTGATCGCCCGCTTCTCCGGCGCTTCACATCTACCTCACCGTGGCCTGCGTTCATGCGGAGCCGTGCTTGCGAAGGCCTCCGGGCTCGCTCTTCCGGCCGGCGTGATGCTGGCTCAACCGACTTTGTTTCGCGCCCTGTCCGTGCTCATCGTGCTCAGGCTCCTGAACCTCTCGTGGCGTCACCGCCGCATCGAGCCCGACACGGGAGGAGACCGATCGTTCACACGATGGTTTCGTTCCGTTCACAGGCCGCTCGCGGGCCGCGGGCACGCTGGGCTTCATGACGAGAACCCGGCGTGAGGTGATCGGGGCGGCCGCGGGCGGCGTTGCCGCCGTGGCGCTCGGGAGCGACGTTCTGGGACGAGCTGTTCGGGTCGGCCTCCGGTGCCGGGCCTGCGGCCGGGCCCGGGTACGGCCCCAGGCGCGCGCCGGACGCGCTCGGCATACGCCTCCCCGAGGGCTTCCGGGCGCGAATGGTGGCCCGGGGCGGTGAGCGGGTGGAAGGCACGGGCTACGAGTGGCACGCGGCTTCGGACGGCGCCGCCACCTTCCCGCTCCCGGACGGAGGCTGGATCCTCGTGTCCAACTCCGAGACGCTCCAGGGCGGGGCCTCGGCCATCCGCTTCCGCCGCGACGGCCGCGTGGCCGACGCCTATCGCATCCTCGGCGGCACGAGCAACAACTGCTCGGGCGGAGGAACCCCCTGGGGTACCTGGCTCTCCTGCGAGGAGGTGGACGACGGGTTGGTGTGGGAGTGCGACCCCACCGGCCGCCGCGACCCGGTGAGCCACCCGGCCATGGGCGTGTTCAAGCACGAGGCGGCGGCCGTGGACCCGCGCGGGCGGCGGGTGTACCTCACCGAAGACCTCATCGACGGTCGCTTCTACCGCTACACGCCCGCGCGCTGGCCCAGGCTGGACGACGGCCTCCTCGAGCTGGCCACCGTGTCCGGCGGCGGGCGGGTGAGCTGGACCGAGGTGCCGGACCCCTCGGCCCGCCGGACGCCCACCCGGCGCCAGGTCCCGGGCAGCACGGCGCTCAAGCGGGGCGAGGGCATCTGGCGCGACGGGCGCACGGTCTACGTGGCCACCACGGCCGACGACCGGGTGCACGCCTACGACATCGACCGCGAGCGCATGCGGGTGCTCTACGACGGCCTGGCCTCTCCCTCCGCTCCGCTTCTCCGCGTCGATCAGCTCACGGCCAACCGGGCGGGCGAGGTGTTCGTGTGTGAGGACATCGCCACGGAGGAGATCGACATCGGGGTCATCGAGCGCTCGGGCCGGGTGTCGCGCTTCCTCTCGGTCACCGGGCCGCAGCACGCGAACTCGGAGCTGACGGGCGCTTGCTTCGATCCCTCGGGCGGCCGGATGTACTTCTCCTCGCAGCGGGCGGGTGGCTCCGATGGCCTTCCCGGACCCGGCGCGATCTATGAGATTTCCGGGCCTTTTCGCGGCCGGGTCTTCACGAGCGTTTCACGCTGCCGATCAGACCGCTTAACAGGACGGGCGGTCCGACCGGCCGTACGTTGACTCGAGGAAGTCGAGCCATCGGAACGGACGGGAGGCACGTGATCCGACAGTCGCTTCGCCTGAGGGACCCACGCCACATCGCCCCGGGCATCGCCGCTTTCACCGCCGCGCTGGGGTGGCCCTGTTCGGGCTCCACGCACGAGCCGACGCGCCGGCCGGAGACGCCGCCGCGCCATCCGGCGTGGTGAAGCTGCGCCTGCTCGGCGTGAACGACTTCCACGGTCACCTCGAGCCGCCCGAGCCGGGCCTCGGTGGAGCCGCGTGGCTGACGGGGCACCTCGACGAGGCCTCGATCCCGGGACACACGATCCGCGTGCACGCGGGCGACATGGTGGGGGCCTCGCCGCTGATCTCCAGCTGGTTCCACGACGAGCCGGCGATCGAGGCCGCGAACGCTCATGGGCTTCGACGTGGGCACCGTGGGCAACCACGAGTTCGACGAGGGCGGGGACGAGCTGCTGCGGCTGATCCGCGGCGGGCGGCGGACCGGGGCCGGCGGCACTGAAGCCGGATGCCACGGGGCCCTCGTGAACACCTCCTCGCCGGAATTTCGCGGGCGCGGCCTTTCCCTACGTCGCCGCCAACACCGTGGAGCGCGACGAGCGGGCGGCTCGTGCTCCCGCCCTACCGGGTGGTGGAGCGGGCGGGCGTGAGGGTGGGCTTCATCGGGGTCACCACCCCGTCCACCCCCCGCTGGGTCCTGCCCCGCTTCGCCGACCGCTTTCGCTTCCTCGACATATCCGACACGGTGAATCGCTGGGTGGGGGAGCTTCAGCGGCGCGGCGTGGAGGCGATCGTGGTGCTGGCCCACTCGGGCGCACCGTCGCAGGAGGGCGACGGCGCCCGGCCAGGGCGAGGTGGTGGAGGAGTCGCGACAGATG
Source organism: uncultured Thermoleophilaceae bacterium (assembly GCA_963752455.1). Classification (GTDB taxonomy): domain Bacteria; phylum Actinomycetota; class Thermoleophilia; order Solirubrobacterales; family Thermoleophilaceae; genus JACVRW01. The sequence goes on along the minus strand of CAVVYE010000019.1, from coordinate 83,395 downwards.
AGCGACGCGGTGGACGTGGTGATCGCCGGCCACAGCCACTCGCGGCTCAACCTGAGGGTGCCGAACGCATCGGGGCGGGGCCACAAGCTGGTGGTGGAGGCCGACTCCTACGGCACGGCCTTCGACCGGGTGGACCTCTCGGTGGACCGAGGTACCGGCGACGTGGTGCAGAAGTCGGCGTCGATCGTCCCCACGCCGCATTCCGGCGCGCGGCCGGACCCGGTCCACCGCGCTGGTGGCGCGCTACGCGCGATCGGATCGCGCCGGTGGCCGGCCGTCTCGTGGGAGCACCCCGCGCGCGCTGTCGGCGGCCGACGGCCTGGGCGCGCTCGCCGCGGAGGCCCAGCGCAGGATGGCCGACAGCGATGTGGCCTTTGTCAACCAGGGCAGCTTCCGCGGCGACCTCGACGCCGGGCCGATCTCCTACGGCGAGCTGTTCGAGGCCCAGGCCTACGACCACCCGGTGCTGAGGCTCACCATGTCCGGAGCGGAAGTGGTGGCTCTGGCCCGGCACCGCGCGGTGTACTCCGCCGGCGTGCGCGGCCGGCCGATCGACCCGCCCGCAGGTACACGGTGGCCGTCAACGAGCTCTTCGCCACCAGGAGCGGCCTGCGCTCACTCGACGCCGCCGTGTCCGGCGGCGCATCCGGTGGGCACCGAGGTGGAGGCGCTCAGCCGCTACCTGGAGCGCCGCGCCGTGGCGCCGGGTCGCTGAGCCGCGCCGCCGCATTGCGCAGGCTGAAGCCCTCGATCGGCCAGGTGAAGACGTGGGTCGTGGCCGACCGCTCGCTCACCGTCCACGGCCCGACCTGGGCGATCAGGAGCCGCTCTTCGCGCCTCGCGGGTACACGCGCACCACTCCGGCCACCGGCTGCTCGGGCGCCCGGAACACCACCCCCCGTCCGCGCGAGCCCTGCACGTCGCTGAGATGAAGCTTCAGATCCCAAGCCAGATGGGTCTGGAACGAGCGGTTCACGGTGGGTGGCCCGAAGAGGAGGACGAAGCGCTCCCCCACCTGTCGCACCGCCGCGTCGAGCCGCGAGTGGAGCCGCGACCGCTCCAGTGACTCGCTCGTCTCCGTGCGCGTGGCCCTCACGTGAGCCCTGATCTCCGGGGCCGCGGCCAGGACCAGGACGGTGCCGGCGATCGCCGCCGCCGCCGACGGGGTGGCGCCCTCCCGCCGCCCTCACCGCCAGCTCGCCCGCCAGGGCCGCCCCCACCCCGCCGAGCACCGCGATCGCGGCGATCGCCGGAAGCACGTAGCGCGCGTTGCCGGAGAACCCCGCCTCCGTCATCGCGGCATAGAGGGCCACCATGCTGAGCCCGAACCCGCCCAGTGCCATCACCACGCCGGGCCGCTCGGGCGCGAGCGAGCCCGCCCGCCGCCGCGCCAGGGCCCCGGCCACCGCCACCACCGCCAGCAGCTCGATCACGAGCAGCGCCTGGTCCTGGGCCACCGACAGCGCCGCGCGCCACGGCGTCGGCGCGAGCGAGAGGCTCCACGACGGCTCGCTGCGCGCCTGGTTCCCGGCGTAGAGCGGATCCCCCGCCCCGATCCAGGAGGGCACGAGCCAGGCCGCCACCACCAGGACCGCGGTCGCGCCCACGAGCGTGCGCGTGGCGGGCTCGGTCCACCACAGGTACGCCCCGTAGAGCGCCAGAAAGCCGAACAGCTCCGGGCGGGCCAGGCACACCAGAGCGCCCGAGCACGAACGCCGCGCGGCGAGAGCCGTCGAGATGGCGGTCCACCGCCGCGAGTGCCAGCGCTATCGCCAGCGGCACCTCGTTGCCGTGGATCAGATACCGGAACCACTCCGGCGTCAGCAGGAGGGCTCCCGCGGCCACCGCTCCGGCCGTCCATCGCCGCGCGGACGGCCCACCGGCCAGACGCGCCGCCACCCTGAACGCCAGCACGACGGCCAGGAGGCCTCCCGTGCGCGCCACCACGATCCACATCGCGGGCGGGATGCGGTCGTCCAGCGCGGAGAACGGCGCGAACAGGGTCGTGAAGACCACCGGCAGGGGCTTCCACGACGGCCCCGAGGTGGTGTCGAGGGAGAGGTGGGCCATCTCGCGCCCCCACACGAGCCACGCCCACGGGTCGTAGCTCGGCTCCGAGGGCCCGAGCAGCGAGATCGCTGCCAGTGCCACACAACCCGCGGTGATCCGCACCATGCGGGGAAGCTAGGTCGCGCCGCCCGCGATCTCGTGAACGATCCGCCTAAACGGTGTTAGAGTTCTTGGGTGCTCGGCGCGATGTCGCCGGAGAACCTCGAGATCGTCCGCCGCAGCTTCGAGGCCTGGGATCGCCGGCACCACGAGGCGGCGGCACGCGACTTTTCGCCCGATATCGAGATGGACGCGACCGAGCGCGTGCTCAACCCCGCCGTCTACGCCGGCCTCGAGGGCGCCCTGCGGTGCCGCGAGGAGATCGCCGAGACGTGGGACGACTTCCACGTGGAGATCGAGGACATGCTGCCGGCCGGCGACCAGGTCGTGCTCCTGGTGCGCACCACCAGACAGGGCCGTGGGAGCGGCGTCGTCCAGGCCAACGCCCGCGCCGCCTGGGTGGTGTCCGTGAGCTGCCGGGACGGTCCCGCGCCCCCAGCTCTACCGGGAACGGCGCGTGGCCGGCGAGGCCGTGGGTGGCACGAAGACTCATCCTCAGATCCCTGAGACCGCCCGCCGGGTATCTTCGCGCGGTGACCTTGCCGCCTGAGCCCGGGGCTCGACGGGGCGGGCGCGGGCTCGCGACCATGGCGCTCGTGGCCGCGGCGTCGCTCGCCACCGTGCTCGCCCTGGTCTGCGCATACGTCCAGCGGGTCGGGTGGACTCGGACCAGTTCGCCAACCGCGCCACCGCGGCGCTGCGCGACGACAGCGTTCGCTCGCTGGCCGCCAGAAGATCACCGACGAGGTGGTGCTGAAGAAGGAGAGCCGACCTGATCGCGGCGCGGCCCCTCATCGAATCGGTGGCGTCGGGGATCGTGGGAGCTCGGCGTTCACCGGCCTCTTCCGGTCCGCCGTCCGGGACGTGCACCGCTCGGTGTTCGATCGCGACCGGGACACCGTGACCCTGACGGTCGCCGACGTGGGCACGGTGCTCGGCGGGGGCCTCGAGCAGCTGCGCCCGGCCACTGCCGACAAGGTCGAGTCCGACCGGCCGGGTGACGCTGCTGGAGCGCGACCTCGGGAGCGCCGGCGGGGACCTCGCGCGAGTCGCCGACGAGGATCCGTGTGCTCGGCTCCTCCTGCTGATCGCCGCGCTCGGCCTCGCCGCCGGGGCCCTCGCCGTCGTCGCCCGACCGGCGGCGTGACACGGTCGTGCATCTCGGGGTGGGCGTGGCGATCGGCCGCGGTGCTGCTGATCGTGGCCTACGGCGTGTCCAGGTCGCTGGCGCTCGACCGGATCGATGGCCGGAGGAGCGGGCCGCCGCGGGCGCGGTCTGGGACGCCTTCCTCGGCGACCTGCGCACGGCCGCGTGGATACTCGCCGGGGCGGGCGCCGTCGTGGCGGCCACGGCCGCTTCGCTGATCCGGCCCGTGCGACATCGACGAGCCGCTCCGGAGGCTCGGCCGGCTGGATCGTCGACCGAGCCGCGGCGCCCCGCTCTGCGAGCGCTCCGCGGCGCCGGCCTGATCCTGGCCGGCCTGCTCCTCGTGGTCCGGCGCGACGCCGTGGTGCAGCTCGCTGCTCACGCTCGCGGGCGTCTACCTGATCTACGGGGGGTTCAGCGCGCTGCTGCGGCTCGATTCCCGCGCCGCCGCCCCGGGCCGCGGGCGCGCGACGGACCGGATCTGGCCTCCGCTCGCGGCGGCTCGCGTCGTCGGTGATCGCCGTCGCGGTGATCGGGGGCGCGGTCGCGATCTTCCTCGGGTCGGGCGGCACCACCACCGCCGCCCCGGCCCCGGGCGGCGTGCGAGGGCGACTCGCGGCTCTGCGATCGCCCGCTCACCGAGGTCGCGCTCCCCGCCACGCACAACTCGATGTCCGCGCCGCTTCCCGGCTGGTTCTCGGCCGAGCAGGAGAAGCCGATCGGGCGACCAGCTCTCCGACGGCATACGCGGCCTCCTGCTGGACACCCACTACGCGGAGAAGGTTCCGGGCCGCAGGCTGCGCACCGACCTCAGCGGCCGCGAGGACCTTCGCGGCCAGGCGGAGCAGGACCTGAGCCCCCAGGCCGTGGCGGCCGCCGGCGCATCCGTGAGCGGCTCGTGTTCTCCGGCGCGGGGAAGCGCGGCATGTACCTCTGCCATGGCTTCTGCGAGCTCGGAGGCACCCCGCTCGAGCTCGGTGCTCGACGACATCCGCGACTTCCTGGTGGCCAATCCCGACGAGGTGCTGGTGATCATCAACGAGGACTACGTGACTCCGAAGGACTTCGTGGCCGCGGTGGAGAACGCGGGCCTCGGAGACCTCGCGTTCGCGCCCCCGGCCGCAGGCGCGTGGCCCACGCTGCGGCAGATGATCGACCGCAACCAGCGCGTCGTGTTCCTTGCCGAGAACCACGCCGGCAGCGCCCCCTGGTACCAGCTCGCCTACGACGGCAACACCGAGGAGACCCCCTTCGCCTTCTCCAAGGCCTCCCAGCTCACCGACCCGGCGAAGCTGCCGGCGAGCTGCGAGCCCAACCGCGGCGGCACGGACGCTCCGCTGTTCCTGATGAACCACTGGATCACCACCGACCCCGGTGATCCGGCCGTCCGACGCCGCGAAGGTCAACGCCTACAGGCCCTTCATGCGACGCGCCCGGGAATGCCGGAAGCTCCGGTCGCACCTGCCGAACCTCCTGGCGGTGAACTTCTACCGCGAGGGCGATCTCTTCCGTGTCGCGGATGCGCTGAACGGACTTTGAGCGAGGGTTGCAGAGTCGTCGCCGCGCACGACCCGCGCCGCGGTGAGCACGGCCAGCACGGTCATCACCACCGCGCTCGCCACGCACCACTGGCAGATGGCGTCGATCTCGAACAGCTCGAGGTAGGTCAGGTAGAGGCTGAAGCCGAAGCCCACCAGGGCCATCGAGAAGGCGGCCATCCGGGCCGCCTCGCCGGGGAGCAGCACCGCCAGCAGGATCGCCGCGTAGCCGATCAGCCCGAGCAGGGCCACGGGCACCCCGGCCACGTCGGCGTAGCTCGAGCTCTGCACCTTCTCGCACCCGCCCGAGGCCGCGCAGATGGGCTCGATGCCCGCGTAGTGGACGTAGGTGAGGTACCCGCTGATGCCGAGGCCCAGCAGCGCCGCCAGAACCGCGCCGGCTCGCAGCCGGTCGGCCGGTCATCCCTTCAGTGCTTCGTCGATCGCCGCAGTGAACTCGCCCGGCTCGAGGCTCGTGAGCTCGACCTGCTTGAGCTCGCCGCCCGTCCTCCCCACGAGGAAGCTGGGGGTGGACGTGATGCCGTAGCGCTGGGCCTCCGCCGTGGCCTGGCGCAGGAGCGGCACGCCGTTCGGCGTCCGGGAGGCAGTGACGATCGGCTTCGGGTCGAGGCCGGCGCCGCGGGCGATGCGGGTCAGGAAGTCCTCCGTCACGTACCCGCTCTCGCTCAGGTCCCTGGTTGAGGTAGAAGAGGTCGGCGAACTGCCAGAGGCGGTTGCTCTGCGCCGCCGACGCGGCCGCGGCGTGAGCGGTGCCGGAGTCCGGGCCCAGGATGGTGATCGGGCGCAGCTCCATCTTCAGCTTTGCCGGCGCGCACGTAGCGCTTCACCAGCGTGGGCAGGGTGTCGCGCGTGTACTGCGCGCAGAAGGGGCACTGGAGGTCGGCGAACTCGATCATGGTCACCGGCGCCTTCGGGCTCCCGAGGGTGGCGCCGCTCTGCGGGATGTCCCGGTAGAGCGCGCTCGACCTCGGCGGTGCCGGTCAGGCCCTCCCCCTTTCCGAGGCCGCTGCCCTCCCCGCCGCCGCTCTGGCTCACGGCGATCAGCACTCCCACCACGGCCAGCGCGGCCACCATGGAGGCGCCGAGGAGGATGAGCCGCCTGCGGCGCTGATCCTGCGCGGCGCACGGCCCGCTCGCGCGCCTCGCGCTCCTCCCGGAGCCGCTTCTTCTGCTCTGCTCTGCTGGCCATCCTCTTCCTCTGTATAGCGGGGTGCCTTTGGGACACCTAAAGCGCACGGACTCTTTCGCCCGGTGCCTTCCCGCACCTCCCCGCCGGCGCGCCGTGAGGTACGGTCGCGCGATGCAACTGAACGGCACGAGAGTCCTCCTCACGGGAGCGAGCGGGGGAATCGGACAGGCGATCGCCCACGCGCTCGGCGCCCGGGGCGCTCGCGTGGTGCTCACCGGCCGCCGCGCGGACACCCTGGAGGGTCTTCGGGCGGCCCTGCCGGCGGGGGCCGAGGTGCTCACCGCCGACCTCGCCGACGCCGGCGAGGCCGCGCGGCTGGCGGAACGAGCCGGCGCCGTGGACGTGCTGGTGGCCAATGCGGCACTACCCGCCAGCGGCGCCGTGGTGGACTTCACGCCCGAGCAGATCGACCGCGCGCTGGACGTGAACCTCCGCGCCCCGATGCAGCTGGCGCGCGCGTTCGTGCCCGGGATGGTGGAGCGCGGGCGCGGGCACCTCGTGTTCGTCTCCTCGCTCTCCGGCAAGGCGGCGACCGCGCGTTCCGGCATCTACTCGGCCACCAAGTTCGGCCTGCGCGGCTTCGCGGGCGGCCTGCGCGAGGACCTCATGGGCACCGGCGTCGGGCGTCAGCGTGGTGTTCCCCGGGTTCGTCCACGGCGCCGGCATGTTCGCCGAGTCGGGGGTGAAGCTCCCGCCGGGCGTGGGCAGCCGGCCCCCCGAGGCGGTGGCCGACGCGGTGGTTCGCGCCGTGGAACGAAACCGGGCAGAGATCGACGTGGCCCCCCTCGCCATGCGGCTGGCGCGCGGGCCTGGGGCCTCGCCCCCAGCGCCGTCGCCGGCGCCCAGCGCAGGCTCGGCTCCGAGAAGCTGGCCGAGGCGCTGGCGTCGGGCCAGCGCTCGAAGCGCTAGAGCCTGGCTGCTCGCCGCTCAGCCGCGGTCGAGGATCCGGGCGGACGCCTCTGCGGTCTCGGCTCCCAGCCAGCCGCCGCCGAGCGGATCCTCCCCGTCCTCCAGGCTCGCCCGGGCGAGGCGCGATCGTGTCCCCGCGGAGCTGGTGCTTCACGTGGGCGTACGCCTGGCGCGGAAGAGCTGCCCGGTCGGCCGCCAGCGCCAGGGCGCGAGGCAGGAGCTCGGCCTCGTCGCACAGCTCGTCCACCAGGCCGAGGGCGAGAGCCTCGCGCGCGCCGACGAGTTCGCCGCCCAGCACCAGCCGGCGAGCGGCCGGCGGGTCGAGCTCCGCGCGGACGATGGCGATGGCGGCGCCCGGGTAGGGAATGCCCGCCCGCACCTCGGTGAGGCCGAAGCGACCGCCGCCGTCCGTGGCCACGCGATGGTCCCCGCAGAGGGCGAGGATCAGGCCGCCGGCGATCGCGTGACCGTTTACGGCACAGATCACCGGTCGCGGGAACGAGTACCAGCCGGCGAACAGGCGGTTGATTCCGTGGACCATCCGGCCCTGGGCCTCGGCGTCGAGCGTGGGTGCGAGCTTGAGGTCCACGCCCGCCGAGAAGAACCCCTCGCGGCCGGTTATGACCACGGCTCCCGGGTCGGCCGCGGCCAGCTCCTCCATCACCCGGGCGCCCTCCTCGAGCAGCTCCAGGTCGAGCGCGTTCGCGGGCGGCCGGTCGATGGTCAGCAGGGCCACGTCGCCGTGCTGATCGACCCGTAGGTGCACCTCTTGCGGGCTAGCCCCGGCCGGGCTGCAGGTACGGGCGGCGCGAGCTGGCGTCGGGATCGAGCCGGTCGTGCTCGAGGTCCAGCGCCACCCGCACGATGCGCGACTGCTCGCGCTTGTGGGCCGCCGAGTAGCCCTCGCCCGGCGCCGCGCGAAGCTGGCGGCCCACGTAGTCGTAGGCCAGGCGCTCGGGGAGGATGCTGGCCATGCGCCGGCGCATGTAGGCGCGGGCGCCCATGTTGCGGGGCTCCTCCTGGACCCACACCACGCGCTCCAGGTTGGGGTAGCTCGCCATGAGCTCACCGAGCTCGACCTCCGGGAACGGGTAGAGCTGCTCCACCCGCACCACCGCGATGTGCGATGCCGAATCGCGGTCCTCGTGGCCGGCGATGTCGTAGTAGACCTTGCCCGAGCAGAGCACCAGCTTCGTCACCGCGTCGCGGCCTTCGCTCGGCGAAGTGCGCGTCGTCGATCACCCGCTCGAACTGGCCCTCGGCCAGCTCGGCCACCGTGGACGTGGCCGCCGGGAGCCTCAGGAGGCTCTTCGGCGTCATCACGATCAGCGGCCGTGGCTTGGACACCAGCGCCTGGCGTCGCAGCAGGTGGAAGTACTGGGCCGGCGTGGTGGCGTTCGCCACCCGCATGTTCCCCTCGGCCGCGGCCTGAAGAAAGCGCTCCAGCCGGGCGCTCGAGTGCTCGGGGCCGGACCCCTCGTATCCGTGGGGCAGCAGCAGGGTGAGTCGTGAGGTCTGGCCCCACTTGGCCAGCCCGGACACGAGGAACTGGTCCACGATCACCTGCGCCGAGTTCACGAAGTCCCCGAACTGCGCCTCCCAGAGCACGAGCGCGTCGGGCGCCTGCACGCTGTAGCCGTACTCGAAGCCCAGGCAGCCCTGCTCGGACAGCGGGCTGTTGTGCAGCTCGAAGGGAGCCACGGCGTCGCGCAGGTCCTGGAGGGCGCACCAGCGGTCGCCGGTGCGCGGGTCGTGCATCACGGCGTGGCGCTGGCTGAACGTGCCCCGCTCGGTGTCCTGGCCGGTGAGCCGCACGGGCACCCCGAGCGCCAGCAGCGACGCGAAGGCCAGCGCCTCGGCGTGCGCCCAGTCCACCCCCTCGCCCTCCTCGAAGGCCTTGCGGCGGCGGTCGAGGAAGGGCCGGAGCTTGCGATGGATCTCGAAGCCGTCGGGCACCCGCAGCAGCTGCTCGTTCAGCGCGCGCACCGTGTCCTCGGGCAGCGTCGTGCGCGGCTCGCGGCTCATCGTCCGGTCGAGCTCGTGCTCCCCGGTCTCCGGCGGCGCGCCGATCGTGCGCTTCAGCTCCTCGTGGGCGTCGGCCACGCGCTGGTAGGCCGCGGCGGCGATCGATTCGGCCTCGGTCTCGGACACCGTGCCCTCCGCGGCCAGGCGGTCGGCGTAGAGCCGGCGCACCGGCGGATGCTTCTTGATCCGGTCGTACATGAGCGGCTGGGTGTAGGCCGGCTCGTCGGTCTCGTTGTGACCGAAGCGGCGGTATCCGATCAGGTCCACCAGGGCGTCGCGACCGAAGGTGTCGCGGTAGGCGAGGGCCAGCCGGATCGAGGCGATGCACGACTCCACGTCGTCGGCGTTCACGTGGATGATCGGCATGTCGAAGCCCTTGGCCAGGTCCGACGCGTAGCGCGTCGAGCGGCTCTCGTCCGGGTCGGTGGTGAACCCGAGCTGGTTGTTGGCGATCACGTGCAGAGTGCCGCCGGTGGAGTAGCCCGGGATCGACTGGAGGTTCAGCGTCTCGGCCACGATGCCCTGTCCGGGGAAGGCGGCGTCGCCGTGGATCAGCACGGGCAGCACGGCGTTGGGATCGTGGGTCAGCTCGCGCGCCTTGCGCGTGGTCTGGTCGGCCCGGGCCCGCCCCTCGATCACCGGGTTCACGTACTCGAGGTGGCTGGGGTTGGGCGAGAGCGTGACCGTCACGCCCCTGTCGCTCAGCGTCTTGTAGGTGCCGCTGGCGCCGTAGTGGTACTTCACGTCGCCGGTGCCGCCCTCGGGCGCCGCGGTCTCCACCCCCAGCGTCTGCTCGCCCTCGAACTCGGCCAGGACCGACTCGTACGGGCGTCCCACGGTGTGGGCGAGCACGTTGAGCCGTCCGCGGTGGGCCATGCCCACCACCACCTCGCGCGCGCCCGCCTCCGAGGCCAGCTCGATCGACTCGTCGAGCATCGGCACCAGCGCGTCCAGGCCCTCGATGGAGAACTGCTTCTTGCCCAGGAAGGCCTTGTGCAGGTAGCTCTCGAGCGCCTCCACGCTCGACAGGCGCTCCAGCAGCCGGCGCTTCTCCTCCTCCGTGAGCGGGCGGCGGTAGGTGCCGGACTCGATCGCCTGTCGCAGCCACACGCGCTGCTCGTGGTCGGAGATGTGCTCGATCTCGTAGGCGATCGTGCTCGCGTAGATGTTGCGAAGGTTCGGGAGGGCCTCGGCGAAGGTCTCGCCCGGCACGGCCACGCGCAGGATCGATGCGGGGATGCGCTCCATCAGATCGGGCGTGAGGGCCACGCTCTCGGGGTCGAGCGCCGGGATCGCCCACCGGCTCGGAGCCGAGCGGGTCCAGGTCCGCGGCCAGGTGGCCGTGCATGCGGTGCGCCTTGACCAGCGAGGTGGCGGCCTGCACGGCCTGGAGCAGCGCCTCGTCCGCGAACGCGGAGGCGGCGGGCGTGATCGTGGAGGGCACCGGCTCGGCCGCCGTGGCGGGCGCCGTCTCCGGCGAGCCCTCGGCCCTTCCCTCCAGCCCGAGCGCGTCGAACACGCCCTCGTAGAAGCCGTCGGCCCCCTGGAGCAGCTCGTCGATGCGGCGGAGGAAGGATCCCGACTCCGCGCCCTGGATGACGCGGTGGTCGTAGGTGCTGGTCATCGTGGTGACCTTCTGCACGCCGAGCTCGCGGAGCCGCTCCGGATCCACCGCGGTGAGCCCCGGCGGGTAGCCGATGGCGCCGGTGGCGATGATCGTGCCCTGGCCCGGCATCAGGCGGGGCACGGAGGCCACGGTGCCGAGGCCGCCGGGGTTGGTGAGCGAGATGTTGGCGCCCTGGTAGGCGTCCGGGGGCAGCTTGTTGTCGCGCGCGCCGGCCACCAGCTCGTCGTAGCGGGCGGCAAAGGTGGCGAAGTCGAGCTCCGAGGCGTCGCGGATCACGGGCACCACCAACGAGCGGCTCCCGTCCTTGCGCTCCATGTCCACGGCCAGGCCCAGGCTGAGCGTTCCCGCCCGGACGCGCTGGGGCTTGCCGTCCTGCTCGGCGAAGGAGTTGCCCATCACCGGCCAGTCGCGGCCGGCCTGCACGATCGCCCAGGCGATCAGGTGGGTGAAGGAGAGCTTCTTCCCCGCCGCCTTCAGCTCCTTGCGGCGCGCGTCCAGCACGTCCACGGGCAGGGTGCGGAAGCTGGTGGCCGTGGGGATGGAGCGGCTCTCGTCCATGAACCGGGCGAGGGTGGCCGCCGGGCCCCTGATGGGCACCGTCTCGGCGCCGGCGGGCACCGTCGCGGCGCGGCGGCGCGGGTGTGGCGGCGCCGTTGCCCTCCACGGCGGCGAGCACGTCCTCCTTGGTCACGCGCCCGCGCGGGCCGCTGCCTCGCAGGGCGCCGACGTCGATGCCGTGGGCGCTGGCCATCCGGGCGGCCACGGGGGTGGCCCCGCCGGCGTCCACGGCCGCGCTGCCCGGCGCCGGCGGCCGGCTCCGTGGCGCGTGACCTCCGCGGCGGGAGCGACCGGGCCGGCGCAGGCGCCGCGGAGCCGTCGCGCTGATGCGGCAGAGGATGCTGCCCACGGGCACCGTCTCGTCCACCTGCGACCAGGATCTCGGCGATCGTGCCGGCCACGGGAGAGGGCATCTCGGCGTCGACCTTGTCGGTGGAGATCTCGACCAGAGGATCGTCCACCGCCACGGTGTCGCCCACCTGCTTGAGCCACTCGAGCACCGTGCCCTCGGCCACGGAGTCGCCCATCTCCGGGAAGGCCACGTCCACCACCTTCGCGGGCTCCGGCTCCGAACCGGGGGTTCCGTTGCCCGAGGAGGCCGCGGCGCCGTTGCCGGCCGGGGCGGCGGGCGTCTCGGGGGCGGCCGCGTCGCTCATCTCGATCTCACCCAGAGCCTGGCCCACCTGCACGGTCTGGTCCGGCTCGACGAGGATGCGGGTGAGGGTTCCCGAGGCCGGGGATGGCACCTCCGCGTCCACCTTGTCGGTGGACACCTCCACGATCGGCTCGTCGGCCGCCACGGTGTCGCCCACCTGCTTGAGCCACTCCAGCACCGTGCCTTCGGTCACCGACTCCCCCATCGCGGGCATGGTGATCTGAACCGTCGCCGTCTCTGTGGCCATTCCTGTTCCTCAACTCTACCCTCGGCGCAGAGCCTTCTGGCGCCGAACGCTGGGCGAGCGCGCCCGCGGCCTGGCAGAGTAGTCGCGGTGGCCACGGTGTCCGATCGGCGCTTCAAGCATTGGGGCTGGGGCTACGAGGACCAGCAGCCGTCCCAGGCGGAGGTCGAGGAGGCCGCGCGGGGCGCCCGGGAGCACCTCGGATTCCCGCCCGCCGAGGCGGAGCTGCCGGTGCCGCTGGAGGCGGTGGAGCTACCCGAGCCCCGCCTCGCGCCGCCGGCCTCGCTGGCCGAGATCTGCCGCACCGACCCGCACGACCGGGCCCTTCACTCCTACGGGAAGTCCTACCGCGACGTGGTCCGGGCGTTCCGCGGCCGCTTCGACCACCCGACCGACGTGGTGGCCCACCCGCGCGACGAGGACGAGCTCGAGGCCGTGCTCTCCTGGTGCGCGGACGCCGGCGCCGCGGCCATCCCCTTCGGCGGCGGCACCAGCGTGGTGGGCGGGGTCGAGCCCATCCTGCCCGAGAGCTACTCGGGGGCGGTGACGATCGACCTCCGCGCCATGGACCGGGTGCTGGAGGTGGACCCGGTCTCGGGCGCCGCCCGGATCCAGGCCGGGGCCACCGGACCGGGCCTCGAGGACCAGCTCCGCGAGCACGGGCTCACGCTCCGCCACTTCCCCCAGTCCTTCGAGTACTCGACGCTCGGCGGCTGGGTGGCCACGCGCGCGGGCGGGCACTTCGCCACCGGCCCCACCCACATCGACGACCTGGTGGAGTCGGTGCGCGCCCTGACCCCGTCGGGCGTGTGGGAGAGCCGCAGGCTGCCCGGCTCGGGCGCCGGTCCGAGCCCCGACCGGCTGATGCTCGGCTCGGAGGGGATCCTGGGCGTGATCACCGAGGCCTGGGTGAGGGTTCGGGAGCGGCCGACGCACCGGGCCTCCGCGGGCGTTCTCTTCCGGAGCTTCGCGGAGGGGGCGCGGGCCGTGCGCGCACTGGCCCAGTCCGGCCTCCAGCCGTCCAACTGCCGGCTGCTGGACCCCGGGGAGGCCGCGCTCACCGGCGCCGCGCCCGACGGGCGGGCGCTGCTGGTGCTCGGCTTCGAATCCGCGGACCACCCGCTCGACGCCTGGCTCGCTCGCGGCCTCGAGCTGTGCGGCGACCACGGCGGCGAGGTGCGCGGCGAGCCGAGGAGCGGCGAGCGGGGCGAGTCGGAGAGCGCGTGGCGGAGCGCCTTCGTGCAGGCGCCCTATCTCCGCGACACCATGGTGGCCGGCGGGATCTTCGCCGAGACCTTCGAGACGGCGATCACCTGGGAGCGGCTCGACGACTTCGTCGCGGCGGTGGGCGCGCGTACGCGCGAGGCGCTCGGCGAGGGCACGGTCACCTGCCGGCTCACCCATGCCTATCCCGACGGCGCGGCGCCCTACTTCACGATGCTGGCCCCCGCGCGCCGCGGCTCCGAGCTCGAGCAGTGGGCGGAGGTGAAGTCGGCGGCGTCCGAGGCGATCCTGGCCGCCGGGGGCACGATCACCCACCACCACGCCGTCGGGCGGGACCACCGGCCCTGGTACGACCGCCAGCGCCCGGACCCGTTCGCGGCCGCGCTGCGGGCGGCGAAGTCCGCGCTGGACCCCGCCGGGATCCTCAATCCCGGGGTCTTGGTCGATCCCACCGCTTCCTGAGCATCGCCTCGGCCACGAGGTCGGGGCGCACGCGGTAGGTGCCGGCGGCCAGGGCGCGGGCGAGGTCGTCCAGCCGCTCGTCCGAGGGCGGGACCTCGGAGCGCGGGCGCTCGTCGCGGCCGTCGGGTGGTGGGGCGGGGGTGTCGGGCATGACGCCGCTGGGATGATGCCGCACCGATGCCCCGACATGTGACCGCATGACCGAACCGAGGCGGCGCCGGGAGCTGGCCCGGGCCGACCGCGTGCTTCCCGGCCTGTGGCGCCTTCGCCTGCCGCTGCCCTGGCCGGGGGTGCCGCACGTGAACGCGTTCGCCATCGCCGCGGGCAGCGGCGTGGTGCTGGTGGACACCGGCCTCTACGAGCCGGGCGGGATGCGCCAGCTCGAGCTGGCGCTGGATCAGGCCGGCCTGCGGGTCGAGCACATCCGCCTCCTGGTGTGCACCCACGCCCACTCGGACCACTACGGCCTGGCCGGCCCGATCATCGAGCGCGCGGGCTGCGAGCTGTGGATGCACCCGAACCACCGTCACATGACGAGGGCGGCCGCCGACCCCGACCGGGCGTTCGAGCGCCGGCTGGAGGTGGCGCGCCAGAGCGGGGTGCCCGCGGACGCGCTGGCCCGCTACGAGTCGGATCGGCGGGGCCAGGGGTACGGCATCGCGGAGATCGTGATGCCCGACCGCGACCTGGTGCCGGGCGTGGAGGTGGACACGGACCTCGGCCGCTTCCACGTGTACGAGACGCCGGGCCACGCTCCGTCGCACGTGGTCCTCCACCAGCCCGACCGCGGCCTGCTGCTGTCCGGCGACCACCTGCTCGGCCGTGTCTCGCTCTTCTTCGACTACGGCTGGTCACCCGACCCGGCGGGCGAGTTCCTCAACAGCCTCGACACCGTGGACGGCCTCGACGTGCAGCTCATCCTGGCCGGGCATGGCCGTCCGGTGCGCGAGGCCCGCGCTCTGATCCGGGCGAACCGCACCGAGGTGCACCGCCAGCTGGACGTGGTCCGCGCCGCGATCGCCGAGCGGCCCAAGGCGCCGTTCGAGATCGTGCCCGACCTGGTGGGCGGGCAGGCCTCGGGTCAGATGGCGGTGTCGTGGGGACTGGCCCAGGCGCTCAGCTACCTGGACCACCTGGAGATCCTGGGCGAGGCGGAGCGCTCCGACGAGGGGGACCAGACCTACTGGTCGCCGGTGGAGCCGCAGCGCGCGGCGGGGTAGCCGAGGCTTTCGTGGAAGCATCCTGCCCTCGCATCGGTATCGTCGATGCCGGTGCAGGACAGTGGACAACTGCAGCCGCGTGACGCGGCGGGGTAGGGCGGCCTCGCTCGAGCGCGTGGCCGCCTATGCATCCATATGGTGCATTACCGCCCACGCACCCCGGCGGCGTGGCCATGAGCGCCCGTGCACCGACCCCCACCCAGCCGCAGTCCCGCCGGGGGAGACCGGACCGAAGCAGGGCCGCGCGGGCTAGACCGCGGCCGGCGCCCGCGTCCACGGGTGCGCCGCGCGGAGGGCCGCCAGGATCGCGCGCGTTGCGGGCGAGCGGTTCAGCGTGTAGAAGTGGATGCCGGGCGCGCCCCGCGCCAGGAGATCGGAGCATTGGAGAGTCGCGTATGCGACTCCCAGCTCTGCAACCGCTTCCGGGTCGTCGGCGCGCCCGTCCAACTCCCTCTCGAGCTCGCTCGGGATGGTGGCCCCGCACATGCCCGTGATCGTCTTGATCTGGCTGTAGTTGGTGACGGGCATGATCCCCGGGATGATCGGCACGCCGATGCCGGCCGCGCGGGCCCGCTCCACGAAGTCGAAGTACAGCTCGTTGTCGAGGAACAGCTGGGTGATCAGGAAGTCGGCGCCGGCCTCCACCTTCTCGCGTGCGTAGCGGAGGTCGCTCTCGCCGTCGGTGGCCTCGGGGTGCACCTCGGGGAAGCAGGCCGCGCCCACCGAGAAGTCGAAGCGCTCGCGGATCAGGCGGATGAGCTCGATCGAGTAGCTGAGGCCGTCGGGGTGGGCCTTCCACTCCGTCTCCCCCCGCGGCGGGTCGCCGCGCAGCGCCAGCACGTTCTCGATGCCCGCCCCGGCGATCTCCTCGAGGATCTCCACCAGCCTGTCCTCGGCCTCCCCCACCAGCGAGAGGTGCGCCATGGCCTCGATGCCCAGGTCCTGCTTGATCCACTTGGTGATCTCCACCGTGCGGTCGCGCGTGGTGCCGCCGGCGCCGTAGGTCACGGACACGTAGTCCGGGGCGTCGTCCTTCAGGACGGACAGCGTGCTCTCCAGCGTCTTCTGCCCGTCGTCGGTCTTCGGCGGGAAGAACTCGAACGAGAACACCGGCCGGCGGCTCTCGATGATCTGGCTGATGCGCACGGTCGGAAGAGGTTAACCGTCGTCGGGCGGGATGATGTCCAGTCCGGTGGCCACCGTCTCGCGGCCCGAGATCCGGTACTGGACGTCCACGGAGTCGTTCTTTCCGTAGTGGCCCCAGAGGCCCAGGAAGATCGCCGTCCAGCGCCCCACGCCGATCCGCTCCTTCTCGATCGGCTTGAAGAAGTGCAGCTCCCGGCCCGCCACCTCGTAGTCCGCCCCCTCCTTCTGGGGCACGCCGTTCACGAACACCCGGTAGGGCGGCTCCGAGGCTCGGGGCAGCGGCACGCGCCAGCGATCGCTCACCCGGCCGCGTCCTCGCTCAGCGCACGGGCCAGCGCATCGCAGGCGGTCTCCCGGTCGCGCTGCTCGATCAGCCTGCGGTGCAGGCGGCCGCGAAAGGCCTCGCTCGACCCGTCGCCGCGCACGTCCACCCCCGCGCGGAGGCGGCCGGGGCCCGACACCTCGACGCGCCCCACAACGCGAGCGACGGGCGGGTAGCGCCGGACGAGCCCGCCGCCGGCGCCCGCCACCGGGGGCCGCAGCTCGAGCTCGCCGGTGTGCTTTCGCAGCGTGTCGAGCGCGTCCGCCAGCGTTTCGTGGCGGGAGCGCGTGACCTTCGAGCCGCTGCGCATCGTCACGGCATACATCCCGGCCGGCTAGCCGCCGATGGCGCTCATCGTCCGCGGGGGCTGGCGGAAGCCGGGCTCGCCCACGTGGTGCTTCAGCTCCTTGCGCCACACAGCGTCCCGGATCACCCGCTCGAGCTCGGCATCCGTGGCCCCGTCCCGGAGCGGCGTTCGGAGGTCGGTCTCGTTGATCGAGAAGAGACAGGTGCGGAGCTTGCCCTCCGCCGTGAGGCGCACCCGGTTGCAGTCCGCGCAGAACGGCTCGGACACGGGATTGATGAACCCCAGCTCGCCGCGGCCGTCGGCGAAGCGGAAGACGCGCGCGGTGGCGTGCGCCTCGCGCGGCGCCTCCTCCATCGGATACACCGCGTGCACGATCTCCCTGATCTCCTCGCCGGTCAGCACCCGATCGCCGGTCCAGGCGTGGTCGCCGTCCAGGGGCATGAACTCGATGAACCGGACCTGGAAGGCCGTGGAGCGCGCGAACTCGGCGAACGGCAGCGCCTCCTGTTCGGTGAACCCGCGCAGCGCCACGGCGTTGACCTTCACCGGCCGGACCTGGGGGAAGGCGGCGATCGCCTCCAGGCCGCGCATCACCTGCGGCAGCGAGTCCCGGCGGGTGATCTGGAAGAAACGGTCGCGCTGGAGCGAGTCGATCGACACGTTCACCCGCTGGAGGCCCGCCTCCACCAGTGCGGCCGCGTCACGCTCGAGCAGGTAGCCGTTCGTGGTCAGCGAGATGTCCTCCACCCCGGGGACCGCGGACAGCATCCCCAGCAGGCGCGGGAAGTCCCGGCGCACGAGCGGCTCGCCTCCGGTCAGGCGCAGGTCGGTGACGCCCATGGCCGCGAAGAGGCCCACCAGGCGCTCGATCTCCTCGAAGCTGAGGATCTCCGAGCGATCGAGCCAGGGCAGGCCCTCGGCCGGCATGCAGTACTGGCAGCGGAAGTTGCAGCGGTCGGTGACCGACACGCGCAGATCGGAGATCCGCCGTCCGTGACCGTCTACCAGTGGCTCCGCCGTCACCCGTCAAGGCTATCCGCGTGCCGCCGGGCCCGCCGCCGGCCATGCCAGGCTGTGGGCCGTGGACCTCCCCGAGATGGAGATCAGTGTTCCCACGCGCGGGAACCGGCGCCTCCAGGCTCTGCTGGACGCGGCCAACGCCGACGAGCGGATGCGCGGGTGGTGGTACATGCAGCAGGTGAACGCCGAGCGGCTCGGCATGTCGGATCACTCCTGGGTGCACATCAGGATCGTGCTGAACATCGCGCTGCGGCTGTTCCGGCTGCTCGTCCGCGGGGGCGTGGAGCCGGTGATGGTCGCGCAGCACGGGATGAGGGAGCACGACTCCGAGGTGGTGATCGCCGCCGGCTGCCTGTTCCACGACACGGGCATGTCGATCCACCGCACCGACCACGAGTCCTTCAGCCTCTTCCTGGCCGCCGACCGGCTGCCGCTGCTGCTCGAGGACGTCTACCCGGAGCCGGAGCGCACGGTGGTGACGGCGGAGGCGCTGCACGCCGTGATCGGCCACCGCCGCAGGGGCGAGCCGTTCACCATGGAGGCCGCCGTCCTGCGGGTGGCCGACGCGCTGGACATGGCCTCGGGCCGCTCGCGCGTCCCCTTCGAGACCCGGCGCCCGAACATCCACTCGCTCTCCGCCGCGGCGATCGACGCCGTGACGATCGAGCCCGGAGACGACAAGGCGGTGCGCATCGAGATCGCCATGAACAACTCGTCGGGCCTCTTCCAGGTGGACGAGCTGCTGGCCACCAAGCTGCGCGGCTCAGGCCTGGAGGAGCACCTCGAGGTGGTGGCCAGCATCGAGGCCGAGCACGAGAAGCGACTCGTGCCCGTCTTCAGAATCTAGGGCTGCGGTGCTCGCCCGACCGACGCTCGGGCTGCGCTCCTCGCCTAGGAGCCGTTTTTGATGTTCTCGTCGACGGGCGGGTTCGTGAGCTCGGACCGGGCGTCGATCTCCGGGTAATCCCGCGCGCGCTCGCCGGTGTAGATCTGGCGCGGGCGCGCGATCTTCGTCTCGTCGTCCTGCACCATCTCGAGCCACTGAGAGATCCAGCCCGAGGTGCGCGGGATGGCGAACATCACCGTGAACATCTCGGTGGGGAGGTTCAGGGCCTCGTAGATCAGCCCGGAGTAGAAGTCGACGTTCGGGTAGAGCTTGCGCTCGGTGAAGTAGTCGTCGTCCAGGGCCCGCTTCTCGAGCTCGGTGGCGATCTCGAGCTTCGGGTTCTTGCCCGTGACCTCGAAGACCTGATCCACGTGCTCCTTGATGATCCGGGCGCGCGGGTCGTAGTTCTTGTAGACCCGGTGGCCGAAGCCCATCAGCTTCTCCTTGCGGTCCTTCACGCCCTGGAGGAAGTCCGGGATGTTGTCCACCGTGCCGATGCGGTCGAGCATGCGCAGCACCTGCTCGTTGGCGCCGCCGTGCAGGGGGCCGTAGAGCGCGGCCACTCCGGCGGCCGCGGCGGAGTAGGGGTCCACCTCGGATGAGCCGACGCTCCGCACCGCGCTGGTCGAGCAGTTCTGCTCGTGGTCGGCGTGCAGGATCCAGAGCACGTCGAGCGCCTTCTCGAGACGGGGATCGGGCTCGTACTTGACCTCCGTCATCTTGAACATCATCGAGAGGAAGTTGCCCGGGTACGAGAGGTCGTTGTCCGGATAGATGTAGGGCAGCCCGAGGTTGTGGCGGTAGGCGAAGGCCGCGAGCGTGGGCACCTTGGCGATCATCCGGACGGCCGCCATGTGGCGCTCCATCTCCGTGCTCGATGTTCTTGGCCGCCGGGTAGAAGGTGGAGAGCGCGCCGGTGGTGGCCAGGAGCATCCCCATCGGGTGGGCGTCGTACCGGAAGCCCTCCACGAACTTCTTGATGTTCTCGTGGACGTAGGTGTGGTGGGTGATCTGGTAGATCCACGTGTCGAGCTGGTCCTTGGTGGGCAGCTCGCCGTACATCAGGAGGTAGGCCACCTCCAGGTAGGTGGACTTCTCGCACAGCTGGTCGATCGGGTAGCCGCGGTGCTCCAGGACCCCGGCCTCGCCGTCGATGTAGGTGATCGCGCTGCGACACGACGCCGTGTTGGTGTACGCCGGGTCGTAGGTCATCAGGCCGAAGTCGTCCTCCGACACCTTCATCTGCCGGAAGTCCATGGCCTTCACGGTGCCGTCCGTGATCTCCACCTCGTAGGTGTCGCCGGTGCGGTTGTCGGTGACGGTGAGCGAGTCGCGGGCGGTGGCTACGCCTCCGTTGCCCTGCTGGTCTGTCTGCTCGTCTGCCATGGCTCCCTCGGTCGCGCTCGCGTTCCTGCTCGACCCTAGCGGCGCCGCAACCCGCCGAAGAGGCGCTTGGCCGGGCGCGCCACGGGGGGAGCGCTGGGCTCCGGGGGCGGCAGCTTCTCCGCCTCGGCCGCGGTGATGGTGAGGGTCACGGCGCGCTCGGCCGTGCGTCCCACCTCGGGAGCGTCCACGAACACGCGGCCGCCGCCGTTGGTTTCCACCACGAGCCCGTCGAAGATGTGCTCGCGGTAGTTGTCGAGCACCTCCACCACCTTGCCGACGTGCACCTCGTCCGAGCCGTACACCGGGGTTCCCCGCTCGAGGGCCGTGTAGTGAACCGCCGTGCCGTCGTCGATCGGCGCCATGGTCAGACCGGGAGCACCTGGGCCGCGCTCTCGCCCTCGCCGCCCTCCTCGTGTTCTTCCTCGGTCGCGGAGGTGTAGATGCCGGTCCCGATCGCGGCCACGACCAGGAGGACGGAGATCCCCCCGACGATCCTGGCGGCGCCGTCGGTGCCCGGGAAGTTCTCGCGCGTAATGCCCAGGAAGGCCACGAGACACGGCCCAGATCGCGAGCAGCGAGCCACAGACGTAGAAGGCGTTCACAGCGCGAAAGCTACCGAACGAGGGCGCAATTTAACCGACAAGTCACGGGTTCCGCCGGTTAGATGCCGAAGGTAGGGGGAGAAGCACGTCCGCACCATGGACTCGTCGAGAACATCCGCAGGGCGATGGCCACCCCGAGGGGCGGGCGTCCCGTGTGCGCGGTCTGCGGTCGTGGCGTTTCGCACAAGGACCCGCGAGTGCGCCTCGGGAGGCGGCACCGTCGCCCACCACAGCTGCGCCACCTACGAGCCCCGCCGCCGGCGCGCGGCCTAGCCCAGAGCCTTCAGGAATCGCCCTGCAGGTGCCCGTCGGGCACCCGGTGCGGCAACGCCGTCGCGCGCACCCGGGCGGGCGCCCTGGGCGCGGGATCGGCGTGCGGGCCTCGCCGCGGGGGCTGCGGCCGGGGCAGGCGCGGGCCCGGTCCGTGACGGCGCGAGCCTCCCTCGTCGTCGTCGGTGGCCTCGGCCATCGGCGGATCCTTCACGGCCCACCACACGATGTAGAGCAGCAGGGCGATCGGGATCTTCATCACCAGCGCGAGCCAGAACACCGCCCAGAAGCCGCTCATCGGACGATGGTACCCCTCAGGCGGGGCGGGAATCCACCCTGACGCGCCGATGTCATCCGGGGGCTCGCGCCCCCGGGCCCCCGCCGGTCATCCCCGGCGGCGCGCTGGCGCGGACGCTCAGTGGTCCTGGAGGGTGGCCACGTCGTCGATGGCCGTCATCCGCCGGAACTCGTCGTAGCGGGCGTCCACCTCGGGGCGGGTGAGCGTCTGCACCCGCTCGGTGCCGAACTGCTCGACGTTGTAGGACGCGAGCACGGATCCGTAGGTCATCGCCCGCCGCAGCGAGGCGTCGTCGGTGGGTGAGCCCTCCGAGACGAGGTAGCCGAGGAAGCCCCCGGCAAAGCTGTCGCCCGCGCCCGTGGGGTCGATCACCGTCTCCAGCGGATAGGCGGGAAGCGAGAAGAAGCCCTCCTCGGTGATCAGGGCGGCGCCGTATTCGCCCTGCTTGACCACAACCGTGGAGGGGCCCATGTCCATCAGCTTCCGCGCGGCCTTCAGCAGGGTGGGCTCGCCGGTGAGCATGCGCACCTCGTCGTCGTTCATGAAGACCATGTCCACGGTCCCGATCGTCCGGACGAGCGATTCGCGGGCGATGTCGATCCAGAGGTTCATCGAGTCCAGGCCGGCCAGCTTCACGTCCGGGCACTGCTCGCGGACCTCGCGCTGGAGGTCGGGCTGGATGTTGGCCAGGAACAGCGCGTCGGCCGACCGCGAGGCGTCCGAGAGCTTGGGCGCGAACTCGCCGAACACGTTCAGCTGCGTGTCGAGCGTGTGCCGGATGTTCAGGTTCCACTCGTACTCGCCCTTCCAGAAGAAGGTCCGGCCGCCCTCCACCTCCTCGATGTCCTCGGTGTTCACCCCGCGCCCGTGCAGGACGGCGTACTCCTCCTCGCCGAAGTCCTCGCCCACCGGCCCCACCACGCGGACGTCGGTGAAGAAGCTCGCCGCGAGCGAGAAGTGGGTGGCCGAGCCGCCGAGCATGCGCTCGCGCTCGCCGAAGGGAGTCTTGACCGCGTCGAAGGCGATCGAACCGACAACAGTGAGGCTCATAGGGCCGGAGAGCCTAGCTACGGCCTCAGGAAGAGGGGCCCGACAGCCGATAACGCCTCCATGACCGGTCTCTACATCCTCCTCGGCCTGCTGGCCTGTGGCGCTCTCTGGGCGGTGCTGGCCTACAACG
Organism: uncultured Thermoleophilaceae bacterium; assembly: GCA_963752455.1. Classification (GTDB taxonomy): domain Bacteria; phylum Actinomycetota; class Thermoleophilia; order Solirubrobacterales; family Thermoleophilaceae; genus JACVRW01. Next base: position 60,990 of record CAVVYE010000019.1, on the reverse strand, counting down.
CGCTCGTGAGCTCGCGGAACAAGGTGGACGAGTCGTGGAGCGGCGTGGACGTGCAGCTGAAGCGCCGCCACGACCTGGTGCCCAACCTGGTGGAGACGGTGAAGGGCTACGCGTCCCACGAGCGGGCCACGCTCGAGGCCGTGACCCAGGCGCGCGGCGAGGCCGAGGCCGCGGCCGGCGGGCCCGATGAGGTGGAGCGGGCCGAGGCCCGGCTGACCACGGCCCTCGGCGCGGTGAACGCACTGGCGGAGGCCTACCCCGAGCTGCGGGCGGCGGAGAGCTACCAGAAGCTCCAGGGCGAGCTCGCCGAGATCGAGGACGAGATCCAGGCGTCGCGGCGGATCTACAACGCGAACGTGCAGGCCTACAACACGCGCGTCCAGGTGTTCCCCACACTGCTGATCGCCGGGCCGATGTCCTTCCGCACCCGGGACTTCTTCGAGATCGAGGTGGCGGCCGAGCGCGCGGTTCCGCGCGTGGCCTTCTGAGGAACCCGTGACCCTCTCCCCGACGAACGCGGACAGCGGCCGGGGAGAGCTGTTTCGCACGTACCTGTACAGCCGGGCCGGCGCCTATGCGGCGGTGTTCGGATCCGTCGCGGTGTTCGCCTTCGGCGCATCCCGGCGTGACCTCCTGATCATGATCGCCGGACCGCTCGTGGTGGTGGCCCTGGTCCTCGCCGTGAGCGCGGTGGTGGCCGACCGCGCCGCCGCCGAGCGCTTCTACCGCCACTACGCGCGTTCGCTCGGCCTCGTCTACTGGCCCCGCGCCTCCCTTCTGCCCCTGACCCCCCTGCTCGGCGCCGGCGACCGCCGCTGGTGCGAGCACTGGATGACCGGCATGCTCCCCGGCGAGCCCCGGCTCACGGGAGGCCTCGGCCAGTTCGTGTGGGAGGAGATCGAGGAGGGCCGGGACCCGAACGCCATCCAGCTGGGCCGGACCCGCGCCCGGCAGCGGATGACCATCTGCGTGGCGGATCTCGAGCCCTCGATGGCCAGCTTCAAGGGGCTCTTCCTGCGTCCCCACCGCGGGCTGATCCCGGGCGCGCCCGACTGGCGGCGCTCCGGCACCCGTTCCATCGAGCTCGAGAGCATGGCGTTCTCGCGCCGCTACGAGGTGCTGGTGGCGAACGACCAGGACGAGAACATGGCCCGCCAGCTGCTGTCCCCGAGCCTCGTGGTCTGGCTGGCGGAGCACCCCCTGGCGCCGTCGTTCGAGGTCCGCGCGGGGATGCTCGTGGTGTTCGTGAGCCGGCCGCTCACCGACGAGGGCAGCCTCACCTACCTGATGGACGCCACCCGGCGGATCGCGTCGCGCGTGGCGGCCGAGACGGCCGAGGCCAGGGCGGTCCCTCCTCAGCCTCATAGTCTTCGCGGCGCGATGCGCGCCGTCCAGATCGACGAGTTCGGCGGTCCCGAGGTGCTGAACCTGGTGGACCTGCCCGTGCCCGAGCCGGGAGAGGGCGAGCTGCTGGTGGACGTGGCCAGCGCCGGGCTGAACTTCTCCGACATCCACCAGCGCGAGAACCAGTACATCGCGAAGTACGACCTTCCACTGGTGCTCGGCGGCGAGGTGGCGGGCACCGACCCGGACGGGCGGCGGGTGATCTCCCTGCTGCGCTCCGGGGGGTACGCCGAGCAGGCCGTGGCGCGTGCCGACCAGACCTTCCCCATCCCCGACGGCCTGGATGACGGTGCCGCCCTGGCGCTGCTGATCCAGGGCCTCACCGCCTGGCACCTGTACCGGACCTCGGCCAAGCTCGGCGCCGGGGAGAGCGTGGTGGTGGTGTCCGGGGCGGGCGGCGTGGGAAGCCTCGCCGTGCAGCTGGCCAAGCCCTTCGGGGCGGGCCGCGTGATCGCCACCGCGAGCACCGCGGAGAGGCGCGACAAGGCGCTGGAGCTGGGCGCGGACGCGGCGGTGGACCCGGAGGCCGAGGACCTGACGGCGGCGATCCTCGAGGCCAACGGCGGCCGCCAGGTGGACGTGGTGCTGGAGATGTCGGGCGGGCGGATGTTCGAATCGGCCATCGAGGCGCTGGCGCCCTTCGGGCGGATCGTGGTCTACGGCATCTCCGGGCGCGAGCAGAACGACCTGCGCACCGGCCGGCTCATGCGCAAGAGCCGCGCGGTGGTGGGCTTCTGGCTCATGCACTGCCTCGGCCGGCGCGACATGATGGAGGAGCCGCTGGCCGACCTCTTCGCCCGCACGGTGCGCGGCGAGCTCCGGCCGCAGGTGGGCCGGACCTACCCCATGTCCGAGGTGCGCCAGGCGCACGAGGACCTGGCCGCGCGACGCACCAGCGGCAAGCTGCTGCTCGACCCGAGCACCTGACGTGGCCGTGGAGGATCCCCGCTCCGCTCCGCCGCTTCGCTGGGGAATTCTCGGGACCGGCGGGATCGCCGCGAAGTTCGCCACCGCGGTGCGCGAGCACACGCGCTGCGAGGTGGTGGCCGTGGGATCCCGGAACGCGGCCCGGGCCGCCGGCTTTGCCGCCGCTCACGGCGTGCCCACCGCACACGCGGAGCTACGAGGAGCTGGTGGGGGATGCGGCGGTGGAGGCGGTCTACGTGGCCACCCCCCACTCCGAGCATCGCGACCACGCGCTGCTGGCCATCGGCGCGGGCAGGCACGTGCTGGTGGAGAAGGCCTTCACGCGCAACGAGGCCGAGGCGCGCGAGGTGCTGGACGCCGCCGCGCGCGGCCGGGGTGTTCGCCATGGAGGCGATGTGGACCCGCTTCCTTCCCCACGTGGACGCGCTCCACCGCGTGCTCGACGAGGGACGGATCGGTGAGGTGGTGTCGTTCAGCGCCGACCACGGGCAGTGGTTCCCCTATGACGCCCGCCACCGCCTCTTCGCCCCCGAGCTGGCGGGGGGCGCGCTGCTGGACCTCGGCGTGTACGCGGTCTCGTTCGCCCACGACTTCCTGGGCCCGCCCGAGACCATCGTGGCCGCCGGCGCGCTCGCCGAGACCGGCGTGGACGGCCAGGTCAGCGCCGTGCTCGGGTACGGCGGGCGCACCCAGGCGGTGGTGAGCGCCACCCTCTGGTCGGAGACCCCCACGCGCGCGGCCATCTCCGGCACCGAGGGCCGGATCGAGGTGGAGGGCCGCTTCTACCGCGCCCCGTCGTTCACGGTCATCCCGCGCCAGGGTGAGCCCTGGACGTTCTCGCACCCGCTCGTGCAGGGCCTCCAGTACGAGGCGGCCGAGGTGGCCCGGCGTGTGGCCGCGGGCGAGCGGGAGAGCCCGAGGATGAGCTGGCGGAGCACGCTCGAGGTGATGCACACGATGGACGAGATCCGCGCCCAGATCGGCGTGGCCTATCCGGGGGAGTAGTGCCGCATCAGCGCGGGTCGGCCACGATCCGCACGTCCACGCCCGGGAGCCTGCGCAGAAGTCCCTCGGCCAGCGTCTCCTCCACTCGGCGCACACCGCGTCTCGGGCGCGGCCGGCCCATGAGCACGTAGGTGGTGCCCCGCTCCGCGGCGACGCGGGCGGCGGCCTCGGCCACGTGGTCGTCCTCCTCCACGAGCAGCGTCGCTCCCAGGACCGACGCGAGCCGCCGCAGCGACTCCAGCGCCTCGCGGTCCTCCCCCCTGGGCGGCGAGCCCGGCGGGGCCACGTAGAGCAGGTCGAGGTCCGCGGCCAGGCGCTGGCTCGAGCGCCAGGCCCTCCGCACGAGCCGCTGGGCCGAATCGCCGGGGCGCACGAGCGCCAGCACCCGCTCCGCCACCGGCTGAGGCGCATCGCCGAACAGCGCCTCCTCGCGGGTCCCGAGCGCCTCCCCCGGCGTGACGAGGCGCTTGGCCTCCACGTCCTCGGCCACCTGGCGCAGGGCCACCTCGCGCAGCGCGGACAGGTTCTCCACGCGGAAGAAGCTGTTCAGCGCCGTGGGCACTCGCTCCGGCGGATAGACCTTGCCCTCGCGCAGCCGCTGGGTCAGCGCCTCGGGCGTCAGGTCCACCAGCACCACCTCGTCCGCCGCGGACAGCACCTGGTCGGGGAAGGTCTCCTTCACGCGCACGCCGGTGAGCTCCGCCACCTGGTCGTTCAGGCTCTCCAGGTGCTGCACGTTCACCGTCGAGAACACGTCGATCCCGGCGTCCAGCACGTCCTCGATGTCCTGGTGGCGCTTCGCGTGTTCCAGGCCCGGCGCGTTCGTGTGGGCGAGCTCGTCGATCAGGCACAGCTCGGGGGCGCGGTGGAAGATCGCGGGCAGGTCCATCTCGGCGAGCGCGGCGCCGCGGTACTCCACCTCCCGGCGGGGCAGGATCTCGAGGCCCTCGGCCTGGGCCGCGGTCTCCGCGCGCCCGTGGGTCTCGAGGATGCCGACCACCACGTCTCTCCCTGCCGCCTGCGCCGCCCGCCCCTCCTGGAGCATGCGGTAGGTCTTGCCCACTCCCGCGGCCATGCCGAGGAAGATCTTGTAGCGGCCCCGGCCGTCGTCGGGCATGCGCGGGATTGTCCCGCCTGCTCGGCTCAGGCGCCGAGGACGTTGTGGACCAGCAGGTCCACGAGCTTGATCCCGATGAAGGGCGCGATCACGCCGCCCACGCCGTAGATGAGGAGGTTGCGCCGCAGCAGGGCCGTGGCGCCCACGGGGCGGTAGCGCACGCCGCGCAGGGCCAGGGGCACCAGCAGCGGGATGATCAGCGCGTTGAAGACGATCGCGGAGATGATCGCCGACCGGCCGAGCCCAGATTCATGATGTTCAGCTTGTCCAGCGGTCCGGTGGGGTCCCCGGCCGCGGCGTAGGTGGCGGCGAAGATCGCGGGCAGGATCGCGAAGTACTTGGCCACGTCGTTGGCCACCGAGAACGTGGTGAGTGCGCCGCGGGTGATCAGCAGCTGCTTGCCGATCTCCACGATCTCGATCAGCTTCGTCGGGTTCGAGTCGAGGTCCACCATGTTCCCCGCCTCGCGCGCGGCCTGGGTGCCGGTGTTCATGGCCACGCCCACGTCCGCCTGCGCCAGCGCGGGGGCGTCGTTCGTGCCGTCGCCGGTCATGGCCACGAGCTGGCCGTCGCGCTGGCGCTCGCGGATCAGCTCGAGCTTGCGCTCGGGCGTGGCCTCGGCCAGGAAGTCGTCCACGCCCGACTCGTCGGCGATCTTGGCGGCGGTGAGCGGGTTGTCGCCCGTGATCATCACCGTCTGGATTCCCATCGCCCGCAGCTGGTCGAAGCGGGTGCGGATCCCCTCCTTCACCACGTCCTTCAGGTAGACGACGCCCAGCACCTGGCTGTCGCGCGCCACGGCGAGCGGCGTGCCGCCCTCGCGGGCCACCCGGTCGATGGTGGCCTTCAGCTCCGCCGGCGCCCGGCCGCCCTCGGCGCTCACGAAGTCGATGATCGCGTCGCCCGCGCCCTTGCGCAGGCGCGTCTCGTCGTAGTCCACCCCGCTCATGCGGGTCTCGGCGCTGAAGGGCACGAACCGGGCGGAGGGATCGAAGTGGTGCTCGCGGAGCCCGTACTGCTTGGCCAGCACCACGATCGAGCGGCCCTCGGGCGTCTCGTCGGCCAGCGACGCCATCTGCGCGGCCTCGGCGAGCGCGGAGTCCTCGACTCCCGGGCATCGGCAGGAACTCGGTGGCCTGGCGGTTGCCGAGGGTGATCGTCCCCGTCTTGTCGAGGAGGAGCACGTCCACGTCGCCCGAGGCCTCCACCGAGCGGCCGGAGAGGGCCAGCACGTTGCGGCGCACGAGCCGGTCCATGCCCGCGATCCCGATGGCCGACAGCAGCGCCCCGATCGTGGTCGGGATCAGCGACACGAGCAGCGCGATCAGCGTGACCACCGACGCGGAGGTGTCCGCGAACTCGGCGAACGGCCGCAGGGTCACGACCACCACCAGGAAGATGAGCGTCATTCCCGCGAGCAGGATCCCGAGCGCGATCTCGTTCGGGGTCTTGCGGCGCTCGGCGCCCTCCACCAGCGCGATCATGCGGTCGAGGAAGCTCCCGCCCGGCTCCTGGGTGATCTCCACGACGATGCGGTCGGAGAGCACGCGCGTGCCGCCGGTCACGGCGCTGCGGTCGCCGCCGGACTCGCGGATCACCGGCGCGGACTCGCCCGTGATGGCGGACTCGTCCACCGAGGCGATGCCCTCGATCACCGTGCCGTCGCCCGGGATCAGCTCGCCCGCCTCCACCACCACCACGTCGCCGCGCTGCAGCTCGGAGGCCGGCTTCTCGCCGCCGTCGCGCATCCGGGCGACGGTCTCGGTGCGCATCGCCCGCAGCGCCTTCGCCTGGGCCTTGCCCCGGCCCTCGGCCAGCGCCTCGGCCAGGTTGCGAACACGACCGTGAGCCACAGCCAGACGCCACGGTGAAGCGTGAACCAGGCCGGCTCGTCGCCGCCGCCCAGCGGGGCGCCGCCGAAGGCCTGGATCAGCCAGCCGATGTGGTGATCACGCGCCGATCTCCACCACGAACATCACCGGGTTGCGGATCTGGATGGCGCGGGTCGAGCTTGGTGAGGCTCTCGATCAGCGCGGGACGCAGGATCTCGCGGTCGAGCATGGATCGCGCGCGCTTGTTCACGTCAGGAGGCCTCCCGGTCGAGCGCCAGGTTCAGCTCGAGCACGTTCACGCCGGGCTCGCCGAGGAAGCCGAGCTGGCGCCCGTCGGTGTTCTCGTCGATCAGCTCGTTCACGCGCGCTCGAGCGGGAGTCCGCGCACCTCGGCCACCCGCCGGGCCTGGATCCGGGCGTTGGCCTCGGAGATGTGCGGGTCCACGCCGGAGGCCGAGGTGGTGACGGCGTCGACGGGCACGTCGGCGCGCGGTCAGCCCGGGGTTGTAGGGCCGCTCGCGCTTCAGGTACGCGGCGATGTTCTTCTTGAAGAGGTCGCGCAGGTCCCTCGTGGTTCGGGCCCGAGGTTGTTGAAGAAGGTGCCGGCGGGGTTGTAGCCGGTGACCGACGGACGCGACTGGAAGTAGCGCGGGTCGCTCGCCCGTTGGAGTTCCTGCGCCGATCGAGCGTTCGAAGCCCAGCCGACCTTGCCGTCGCGCTCGACCTGGCTCCCGTCGGCCTTGTTCGGGAACAGCACCTGCGCGATGCCGGTGGTGGCGAGCGGGTAGGCCGAGCCCGAAGAGGACGGTGAACACGAGGATCGGCGAGTGACGGATGTGATCAGGTCGCGTGCGCATGTCAGAAGAGCTGGGGGGTCAGGCCCTGGACGACCGGGCCGAGGAGCAGGGCGGGGAAGAAGGTGAGCGCCGCCGACGATCACGACCACGAGATGAGCAGGAACACGAACGTCGGGCGTGTCCGTCCTGAACGTCCCGGCGCCGGCGGGGGCGACCCGCTTGGTGGCGAGCGAGCCCGCCACCGCGAGGGCGGCGAGCAGCGGCAGGAAGCGGCCGGCGAGCATGGCCACGCCGCCGAGCAGGTCGGCGAAGGTGATGCCGAAGGCGCCCACGTTGCCGGGGGCGTTCGGCTGCACGAAGCCGGTGAAGCCGGCGAAGGCGGAGCCGTTGTTGTTGCGTCTGCGAGGTGTAGGCGTAGAGGGTCTCCGAGAAGCCCTGGGGCCCGGGTTGTAGATCGAGGGCGCGCCGTACTTGGTGGCGATCGCCAGCGCGGTGGCCACCAGCACCGCCGAGCGGCACGGCACAGCGCCCCGATCAGCACGAGCTTGACCTCGCGCGCCTCGACCTTCTTGCCGAGGTACTCGGGCGTGCGGCCCACCATCAGCCGGCGATGAACACCGCCAGCAGGACCATGAGCAGCATCCCGTAGAGGCCCGAGCCGACCCCGCCGAAGATGACCTCCCGGTCATCATGTTGATGAGCGGCACGCTGCCGCCGATCCCGGTGTAGGAGTCATGGGCCGAGTTGACCGAGCCGTTCGAGGCGTCGGTGGTGACCGCCGCCCAGAGCGCGCTGTTCGCGATGCCGAAGCGCTGCTCCTTGCCCTCGAGGTTGCCGCCGGTGGTGCCGTCGGCGGAGGCCACCGCCACGTGCGCGGACTTCTGCGCCGGCGAGCCGTTCTGCTCGGCGGCGTAGGCCGACGCCGACGCCGACCACGAGCATCACCGCATCGCCGCGTAGAGCGCCCAGCCCTGGCGGCGGTTGCCCACCATGCGCCCGAAGGTGGCGGTCAGCGCGGCCGGGATGAGCAGGATGAACAGCACCTCGACGAAGTTCGCGAACGTGGTGGGGTTCTCGAACGGCATCGCGCTGTTCACGTTGAAGAAGCCGCCGCCGTTGGTGCCCAGCTGCTTGATCGCGATCTGCGACGCGGCCGGCCCGAGCGCGAGCGTCTGATCGGCGCCCTGGAGGTGGTGTAGCGTCACGTAGCCGCTGAGCGTCTGGATCACGCCCTGCGAGACGAGCACGAGCGCGCCGACGAAGGACAGCGGAAGCAGGATGTAGAGCAGCGTCCGGGTCAGGTCCTGCCAGAAGTTCCCGAGCTCCTCGCCCCGCGGCTGGCGAAGCCGCGGATCACCGCGGCGAGCACCGCCATGCCCACCGCGGCCGAGACGAAGTTCTGCACCGCCAGCCCGGCCATCTGCGAGAAGTACGTGAGCGTGGTCTCGCCCCCGTAGAACTGCCAGTTCGTGTTGGTGACGAACGACGCGGCGGTGTTGAAGGACACGTCCCAGGGCGCCGAGTGGAAGCCCTCGGGATTGAAGGGGTGGATCCCCTGCGTGCGGAGGATCACGAACAGCACCACGAAGAAGAGGGCGCTGAACACGAGCGTCGTGCGCGCGTATGCCTTCCAGTCCTGCTGTCGCTCCGGGTCGGTGCGGAGCGCGCGGTAGGTCAAGCGCTCCACCGGGCCGAGCACGCGCTCGAGCGCGACATGCTCGCCCTGGTAGACGCGCGCCATGTAGGCGCCCAGCAGCGGCGTGAGCGCCGTGAGCACCGACCAGGTAGAAGGCGATCTGAGCCAGCCCTGGGCGGTCACAGGCGCTCACCGCGCAGCAGCGCGTACAGGAGGTAGCGCGAAGACCAGCACGGATACGATCAGGCCGAAGAGCTCGGCGGTGCTCATACCCGGTCGAGCCCCTCGAGGACGAGGAACATCGAGGCGAAGACGACGAGCCCGATGAGGATGGCGACCACGTCCATGGCGTCAGTCCACGAGGAGCGCCGCGCGGGCGTTCGCGGACGGCCTCCTCGAGCGCGCCGTCGGGGCGCGGGGAGTAGAGCGGCGAGTCTCCGTCGGTGATGAGCAGCTGCACCCGGGCGAGGCCCTCGAGCCGGACCGGCTCGTCGCCGTCGAGATCGGCGGCCAGCTCGCTCGAGGTCCGCGCGCGCGCGCAGGATCGGCGCGGCGCTGGATCGGGCACCGCCGAGGACAGCGGGCGCGCGGGCGCTCGGCGTCCTCGATCAGCCGACGGATGCCGGCGGCGAGCGAGCGCCGGCGTGCGGATCGATGCGAGCTGCCCGGCGCGATGCGCCAGCTCGGGCGAGGCGAGGATGCTCTCGCCCTCCGCCAGCCGCTGGTCGATCGCGTGACGGTTCGAGCCAGACCCGCGTGCGCAGCAGCGAAGAGCCGAGCCGGCTGGGGGAGGAGCGTGGCTGCTGTGCCCGGCGATCGTGTTCATGTGGACAGAGCATCGGCCCGCGTGCCGTCAAGGAGCGCGTGAAGAAACGCGCCGCCGGCATAAAGATGTCGTGAAGAGCGGCGCTCAGACGGCGAAGCGGTAGCCCACGCCCGGATCGGTCACCACGTAGCGCGGCGCGGCGGGCTCGGCCTCGATCTTGCGCCTGAGGTTGGCCACGTGCACGCGCAGCACCTGGGTGTCCTCCTCGTATCCCGGCCCCCACACCTCCGCGAGCAGGGCGCGGTGGGTCATCAGCCGGCCGCGCCGCTGCATGAGCACCCGCAGCAGGTCGTACTCGGTGGGGGTGAGGTGCACCTCGCGCCCGTCCACCGCCACCCGGTGCGCGGCCAGGTCCAGCTCGAGCCCGGGCGCGCTCAGCACGGGCTCGTCCTGCGGCCCTTCTTGGCCCGCCGGAGCGCGGCCCTCAGGCGCGCGATCAGCTCGTCGGGCCCGAACGGCTTGGTCACGTAGTCGTCGGCGCCCGCCTCCAGCGCCCGGACCTTCTCCGCCTCCTCCCCCACCGCCGACAGCACGATCACCGGCATCTCGCTCCACTCGCGGATCGAGCGGCAGATGTCCACCCCGTTCCCGTCGGGGAGGATCAGGTCGATGATCGCGGCGTCCGGGGGCCGGACCGCCAGGCGTCGAGCGCCTCCTCGGCGGTGTCCGCGGTGGCCACCTCGAAGCCCGCGTCGCGGAGGATGATCCGCAGCGCCCGCAGGATCTGGCGCTCGTCGTCCACCACGAGCACGCGCCGCTCGTCGGTCACGGCGTGCGGCGCCGCCGCGTCCACCGGCAGCTGGATCACGAAGCTCGCGCCCTGGCCCGGGAGCGACTCCGCCCTGATCCGGCCTCCGTTCGCCTCCAGGAAGCCGCGCGCGATCGCGAGCCCGAGGCCCGGATCCGGAGCCGTCCTCGCCGGAGGCGCGGAGGAACGGCTCGAACACCCGCTCGAGGTCCTCCCTTGGCGATCCCCGGCCCGTGGTCGGAGATCCGGATCAGCATCTGCCTGTTCGCCGCCCGCGCGCGGACCGCCACCGGATCGTCGCCGGCGAAGCGCACCGCGTTCTCCAGCACGTTGGCCAGCGCCCGCTCGAGCTGGGCGGCGTCGGCGTTGACCGCGGGAGCTCGGGGTCGAGCTGAAGGTCGAAGCCCGCCGGGGGCTCGGGCACCGTGGCGATGGCGGCGTCGGATCACCTCGTCCACGCCGATCCAGTCCTGGCGCGGCTGCACGCCTCCGGCCTGGAGCCGGCTGAGGTCGAGCAGGTTGTCCACCAGGCGCGAGAGCCGCCCGCTCTCCGCGCTGATCACGACGGTGAGCTCGCGCCGCTCCTCCTCGGACAGCGTCTCCGAGCCCAGGCCGCCCGCGGCGGCCGTGATCGCCGTGAGCGGAGAGCGGAGGTCGTGGGACACCGACCGCAGGATCGTGGTCTTCACCACGTTCGAGCGCCGCAGCGCCTTCGTCTCGATCACCTGGGACTCGAGCTCCTCCCGCCTGCGCACGGCGGCCACCAGCGTCTCCAGGCCCGGCACCACGCGGTCCTGGAGCGCGTCGAGCACCGCCGGCTCGGTGTTGGCGGGCACGAGCACCGTGCCGATGCGGCTGCCCTCCACGATCAGCGGGAGCGCGCGGCGCCGCTGGTCGCTGTCCGCCCAGCCGAGCTCGATCGCCACCGAGGGCAGCTCGAACGCCTGGGCGATGCGCTGGCTCGCCGAGCGCAGCGAGTCCTCCACGCTCGACCCGCTCAGCAGCACCCGCGCCAGCTCGGCCGACAGGTCCGCCTCCCGCCGGCGGCGGTCGGCCTCCTCCGCCCGGCTGCGCGCCGCCCCCGCGAGGCTGCTCGTGACCGTGGCCGCCACGAGGAAGGTCACGAGCGCGACCCAGTTCTCGTCGTCGGCGATCGTGAACCGGCCCGTGGGCGGGATGTGGAAGAAGTTGAACGCCAGCGCGCTGACCACCGCGGTGGCCAGCCCCATCCACAGGCCCCAGTAGCTCGACACCAGCAGCACCGCCAGCAGGTACACGACGCCGGTGGAGACCACGGGCACCAGCTCCCGCAGCCCGAAGATCAGCCCGGTGATCGCCGCCACCGAGCCGAGCGCCGCGGCCGCGCCGAGCAGGAGGTGGCGCTGGCGGATCGCCGCTCACGCCCCCATGGTGCCGCACGGCGGGGCGGCGCGGCGCGCGCTGCGAAGCGCCGCCGAGTAGTCTCAAACGCCGCATGGCCACCTTCGCAGAACTCGGACTCTCCAAGTCCACGCTGGAATCGCTCGCCCATCTGGGCTACAAGGACCCGACTCCCATCCAGGAGCAGACCATCCCGCCGCTGCTCGAGGGACGGGACGTGATCGGCCAGGCTCAGACCGGCACCGGGAAGACCGCCGCCTTCGGCCTGCCGATGGTGGACTACATCGACCCGGACGACCCGAGCGTCCAGGCGATCGTGCTCACCCCCACGCGCGAGCTGTGCATCCAGGTGACCCAGGCGCTGCGCGCCTACGGCGAGGGCCGCGGCGTGGACGTGGTGGCCATCTTCGGCGGCGCGCCGATCCGCGACCAGGCCGCCCGGCTCGGCCAGGGCGCGCAGGTGGTGGTGGGCACCGTCGGCCGCGTGCTCGACATGATCAACCGGCACCACCTCTACCTCGACGGCGCGCGCTACGTGATCCTCGACGAGGCCGACGAGATGCTGGACCTCGGCTTCCTCGAGGACGTGGAGACGATCCTGCGGCGCTGTCCCATGGGCCGCCAGACCGCGCTCTTCAGCGCCACCGTGCCCACCGAGATCCGCCGGCTCGCGGACGCCTTCATGCACGACCCGGTGGAGATCAAGGTGAAGGCGGCCACGCTCACCATCGACACCGTCGAGCAGTTCTACCTCGAGGTCGGCGACCGCGACAAGCCCGAGGGGCTCGTGAAGGTGCTGAGCCAGGAGCGCCCCCGCCAGGCCATCGTCTTCGTGCGCACGAAGATCGGCGTGGACCGCCTGGCGCGCCGGCTGGGCGACGGCGGCATGCGGGTGAAGGCGCTGCACGGCGACATGTCCCAGGGCCAGCGCGACGGCGTGATGATCGCCTTCAAGTCGGGCCGCGAGCGGCTGCTCATCGCCACCGACGTGGCCGCCCGCGGCCTCGACATCACCGGCGTGAGCCACGTCGTGAACTACGACATCCCCAACTCGCCCGACATCTACGTGCACCGCATCGGGCGCACGGGCCGCGCGGGCGAGAGCGGGCGGGCCATCACCCTCATCACCCCCAAGCAGCGACGCGAGCTCGAGGCCATCGAGCGCCACGCCGGCGGCGCGCTCGAGGAGTGGACCCCGGACGCGCCCAAGCGCGAGCGCCCGAAGCGCGAGAAGCCTCCCGAGGAGGAGGAGGAGGAGCGGCCGCGCAAGCGCCCGCGCCACACCAAGCCGCACGAGCGCGACGGCACGTCCTTCGCCAAGCTGGTGGTGGGCGCGGGACGCCGCGACGGGCTCAAGCCGGCCGACGTGGTGGGCGCGGTGGTGGACAACACGCGGCTCGAGAACGCCGACGTGCGCAACGTGCGCGTGCTCGAGCGCTTCAGCTTCGTGGAGGTGCCCGACGGGCGCGCCACCGAGGTGGCGGACAAGGTGAGCGGAAAGCGAGTTCGGGGCACCGAGCTCCAGGTGGAGGTGACGAGCAGGCCATGAGCAGCGCGACCATGCACACGAATCACGGGCCGATCGAGATCGAGCTGTTCCCGGACGAGGCGCCGAAGACGGTGGAGAACTTCGTGAAGCTCTCCGGTGACGGCTTCTACGACGGCCTCGTGTTCCACCGGGTGATCAAGGACTTCATGATCCAGGGCGGCTGCCCGCAGGGCACCGGCACCGGCGGCCCGGGCTACACGTTCGAGGACGAGTTCAACGAGCACAAGATCGTTCGCGGCGCGCTGGCCATGGCCAACGCCGGCCCGAACACGAACGGGAGCCAGTTCTTCATCGTCACCACCGAGGAGGCGCCCGTGGCTGGACGGGAAGCACACCGTCTTCGGCCAGGTCACCTCCGGGCATGGAGACGGTGGACGCGATCGAGGGCCTCGACACCGGCGCGAACGACCGCCCGGTGGAGGACGCCCGCATCGAGCGCGTGGAGGTCGGTGAGGGTTGAGCTTCTGTGGTGGGAGGGCTGTCCCTCCCACCCGCAGGCTCTGGCGGACCTGCGCGACGGCCCTGCGCGAGGAGGGCATCGACGAGCAGGTGTCGAGCTGCGCCACATCGCCTCCGACGAGGAGGCGGAGCGCGAGGGCTTTCCCGGGTCGCCCACGATCAGGATCGACGGGCAGGACGTGTTCCCGCCCGCTCCGGGCGACCCGCTCGGCCTCACCTGCCGGGTCTACCGGCTGCGCGACGGCCGCGTGTCGCCGGTGCCCGACCCCACCGACCTGCGCGAAACGCTGAGACGAATCAAGGAGAACGCATGAGCCTGGCCATCGGAGACCGCGCCCCCGACCTGAGCCTTCCCGACACCGAGGGCACGGAGCAGGCGCTGGCACGGCGGACGGCGCAGCCGAGCGTGGTGGTGTTCACCTGCAACCACTGCCCCTACGCGCTGGCGTGGCACGACCGCATCCTCGAGCGCGGCCGGCGACTACGAGCCGCGGGGCGTGCGCTTCGCTGGCCGTGAACCCGAACGACGCCGAGCGCTACCCGGCGGACTCGCTCGACGCCATGCGCGAGCGGGTGGCGGGCGACGGCGGATGGCCTCTCCCCTACCTGCGCGACGAGACCCAGGAGGCCGCGCGCGGCTACGGCGCCAAGACCACCCCGGACGTGTTCGTGCTCGACGCGCGAGGGCCGGCTGCGCTACCGGGGCGCGCCCGACGCCGACCACATGGATCCGTCGCTGGACGCGGCGTGGCTGCGGGAGGCGCTGGATGCCGCTGCTGGCCGGCGAGGAGCCCGCGCGCCCGGAGACCGATCCGGTGGGCTGCAGCGTCAAGTGGAAGCAGTGACCGCCGCCACCGCGCGCTCGGCGTCCGAGAGGTCCGCGAGCACCACGTCGGCGCCCGCCTGCTCGAGCTCCGCCGTGCCCGTAGGGCCCGCTCGCCACCGCCACCACCCGGGCGCCCGCCTCGTGCGCGGCCCTCACGTCGAGCGGCGTGTCCCCCACCAGCACCGTGTCGTCCGGGCGGGCGTACTTGGCGGCCGCGCGTTCCCGGGCCACCCTGCACGAGATCGGAGCGGGCGTCGTGCGGATCGGAGCCGTAGCCACCGACCTCGAGGTCGAGCCAGCGCTCGAGCCCGAACGCCCCGAGCTTCATCGCCGCGTTGGCGGCGAGATTCCCGGTGAGCAGCGACTGCACCACGCCGTCGGTCCCGTCCAGCCGCCGCAGCACCTCCTCCACCCCCGGAAGGGCACGGCCGTCCCGGCGGATCTCCTCCTCGCGCCGCTCCAGGGCGGCGGTCGAGGCCCTCCAGCAGGTCGGGCAGGTGGTGGTCGGCGCCGTCGAGCATGGCCAGCGCGATCTGCCGGTCCGTCCTGCCGGCCATCGACACCTCGCCGGCCGCCCGCCCGGTCACGGACTCGAATGCCTCCTCGAAGGCGAAGCGGCCGTGGCCCGCGGAGTCCACGAGCGTCCCGTCGATGTCCCAGAGCACCAGCAGCACTCCCCGAGCGTGCCACACTCCCGCGCCGTGCTCGGCGCCCTCTCGCTCCCGCCCGCGCCTGGTGCTCAGGGCGCTCGACGACCTGCACACCCTGGCCGAGGGCCTGCGGAGCCTCACCGAGCGCGAGGGCGACCTCGAGGAGCTGCTCGCGGCGGTGAAGGCGCTGCCCGTCGTGGAGGACGAGCTGTCCGCGAGCGTGGCCGCGCTGCGCGTCGACGTGCAGAGGCTGCACGAGTGGCTCCAGCCCCTCCACACCGAGCTGGCCGACGTGGACGACACCGCCGAGAAGCTCCAGGTGGCGCTGAAGCAGGTGGACCTCACGATCGGCGCGTTCCACGCCGAGCTGAAGGACCTGCGCGGCCGGATCCCCGGGATCTAGCCGCCGAACTCGGGCGCCACGCCCAGCAGGCGCGGCCACCTCACCGCCCTGCGCAGCGCCGCGCGGGAGCGGGGGTGGGTGGAGAGCCGGAACTCGGGCTTGAGGTTGGCCGACTGGTAGTAGATCGGCCATCCGCACCCGCGGGTGCCCCTTCACGAACCCGAAGAAGTTGCCCACGAAGCCCGGCGACTCGGCGCCCCAGATCCCCCACTCGGCGAACACGAACGGCTTGCGCCGCCACTTCGGGTAGCGGTAGAAGCGGTCCATCGCGCTCGGCGTTCGGGTGCGGCGAGTACCAGGTGGTGCCCACCCAGTCCACGTAGGCCCCGCCGGGCCAGAAATGCCGCGGGTGGTTGTGCTCCACCTCGGGGTTGCCGAACGTGAGCGGCACCCAGACGAGCGAGACCTTCGGCGTGGGCAGCGAGCCGGCGCCGGTGCGCGCGGCCGGCTGGCCCAGGCGCCTCAGCCGCCGGTTGATGCGGGCCACGTCGCCGCCCCTCAGGATGATCGCCGCGCGGCGCCACATGGCCTTGAACGACCTGGCGCTGTTGGCCGGTCCACGCGAGCGGCCGTTCAGGTCGTACGGGGAGTAGGGATTCACGCCGTTGTTCATCTCGGAGAGCAGCCGCATGTAGGTGACCTGCCCGTTCTCGGCGAGCAGGCGGGTCATGGCCACGAGGAACGCGTCGCCCTCTCCCCTGGCGATCTCGCCCGGGCTGAGGCCGGGCGGCGGCTGCACGTTCAGCATCACCCTCGAGCGCTCGGCGGTGGCGTCCGAGAGCCGGAAGCCGAGCCAGTGCAGGGCGGACTTCTTCGCGTTCCAGGTGATGAAGTAGCCGAACACGGCCGGGTGCTTGCCCGACTGCGAGTCGAAGTCGCGGATCAGCCGCTGCTCGTATCCGCCGATCCCGCCCCAGAAGACCTTGTTGCCGGGAGGTCCGTACACCGCGGCACCGGCCGCCGCCGGGCAGCACGAGCATGGCCACGGTCACGGCGCCGAGCAGAGCCAGGCGCCTCACGCCGCGAGCTCCAGGCCGAACAACCGCTCGAGCTCGGGGATCGTGGTGTCGGCGCCGCGATGGAGCACCGCCGTCATGCCCACCGCCTCGGCACCGGTGCAGTTCTCCTTGAGGTCGTCCACGAACACGCACTCGGCGGGCTCGAGCCCGACCCGCTCGCACCCGAGCAGGAAGATCTCCGGCTGCGGCTTGTGCATGCCCACGTCACCGGAGATCACGACGCCGTCGAAGAGCCGCGGGAACTCGTCCCGGTCGTAGCGTCCCGCGCCCATCGAGTTCGAGATCAGCCCGGTCCGGAACCCGGCCGCGCGTACCGAGCGCAGCGCCGCGAGCATCGCCTCGTCGGGCCGGATGCCGGCGAACATCCGCTCCACCAGCCCGGCGCGGTTCTCGATCCCCAGCAGCTCGCCGAAGCGCTCGCCGAACTCGTCCTCGGTCACGGCGGCGGTCTCCAGGCCGCGCACCAGCCGCAGCGCCTCGGGCTCGTCCCGGAACAGCACCTTGATGGCGTCCGGGCCGAGGCCCTCGGACACCGAGAACTCGCGAAACGAGGCGAAGACGTTCGTGGTGAGAACGCCCCCGAAGTCCACGAGCAGGCCCTTCACGCGCTGGGCGCGGGAGCGTTGGCCGCCGTCCACGCGGCCTCGGCCAGCATGGGCACGCCCTCGTCGAAGAGCTTCAGGTACGGGATCGTCGGTGGTGCCGGCGAGGGAGCGCTTGTAGTTGCCCTCCATGAACACCGCGGCCTTCCAGAGCGCGAGCGTCTGGTACCAGCGCAGGTTGGACACCGAGCGCCCGCTGGCCTCCTCGTACATCGCGATCAGCTCGTCGCGGCCGGGGAACCCCTCGTCGCGCGTGACCGCCGTGAGCGAGCTGAACGACGTGTCCGGCCGGCTCGTCCGGCTCCACCCAGGTGATCGTGAGGTAGCCCACGTCGGCCAGCGGGTCGCCGATCGTGGCCATCTCCCAGTCGAAGATCGACACGATGCGCGCGGGCAGGTCGTCCGCCACCATCGTGTTCCCGAGCCGGTAGTCGCCGTGGACGATCGTGGCCTCGGGCGACTCGGGCAGGTTGGCGGCGAGCCAGCCGGCCAGCTCCTGCACCCGCGGCAGCTCGCGCGTCTTGTTGATCTCCCAGAGCCCGTTGAAGCGGCGCAGCTGCCGCTCGAGGTAGCCGGTGGGCTTGCCGAAGCCCTCGAGGCCGGCGGCGCGCCAGTCCACGTCGTGCACCTCCACCAGCGCCTCGATCAGCTCGCGCCCGAGCGCGGCGCGGTGCGGCGGGCGCGTCCAGCGCCGCGGGCATGTCCGTGGTGATCACCGTGCCCCGCACCTCCTCCATCACGTAGAAGGGCACGCCGATCACCGACTCGTCGTCGCAGGCGGCCAGCACGCGCGGCACGCGCGCCGGGGTGTTCTCCAGCGCGCGCAGCAGGCGCACCTCGCGGAGCACGTCGTGCGCCGAGGGCGGCAGCGGCGGGCGCGGCGGGCGGCGCAGCACCACGCGCGCGTCGCCGCGGGTCACCAGGAAGGTCACGTTCGAATGGCCCTCGCCGACCCGCTCCACCGAGATCTCGCCCGATCCGATCCCGTGCTCGTCGAGGAACGCCTCCACCGGGCGGCGCACCACCAGCGGCGCGAGCTCGAGCTGCGCCGCCTCCTGCGGCGTGTCCACTACCTCCGGCGAGGGCATCGCGGGCGAATCCTAGGCCGCTCGGCCGGAGACCGCATCGATCGCCTCGCTCGTGTGTCTACTCTGCCGCCCATGCGAATCGCAGCGCCTTCTTCCCATCGCCCTGATCTCCAGCCTTCATGCTCGCCGCCCCGGCGGCGGCCGAGGACAGCGTCGATCGGCGTGCCCGACTTCAAGTTCGCTCCCAAGGGCACGACGATCGACGTGGGCGACACGGTGACCTGGAACTTCAAGGGCCCGACGCAGCACACGGCCACCAGCGACCGGGGCCAGGCCGTGAAGTTCGACTCCGGCCTGAAGGACGCGGGGCAAGAGCTTCAGCTTCACGTTCACCAAGCCCGGCAAGTTCACGTACTACTGCCAGCCCCACGAGTTCATGAAGGGCTCGGTGACCGTGGGCAAGGACCCGGTGGCGAAGTCGTTCACCAAGGCCTCCATCAAGGGCTCGAGCGCGCGCGTGAAGGCCACGGTGACGCTCAAGGAGGACGCGAAGGTCACCCTCTCGGTCAAGGGACTGAAGAAGAAGTCGGTGACCAAGAGCCTGAAGAAGGGCAAGCGCTCCGTGTCCGTGGGCAAGCTCAAGGCGGGCAGCTACAAGGCCACCGTCGTGGCCGCAGGACGCGTTCAAGGTGAAGACCACGAAGAAGGCAACCGTCGCCGTCGGCTGAGGGCCGGAGGTAGTGTGGGCCTGTGAGGAGAGGGAGGCTCATCGCGCTGGCCGCCGTGGTGCTCGCGGCGGCCGCGCCGGTTCAGGCCGCGAGCGCCGCGGACCCGGGCCGCTGGATCATCACCGGCGCCAGCACGGTGCCGGTGGAGTACTGGCAGGGGCTGACCTCCAACCCGGCCAAGTCAGCCGTGTACTTCGCCGGTCCCTTCCAGGGCCTGTGGAGCACCACTCCCACGCTCCGGCGAACCGCCGCCCTCCCGGCCGCCATCCCCGCCTCGGTGATCTCCTCCGAGGGCTACAACCACATCGGCGACCCGACCTGGAACCCGGGCGACGGGGGCCGCGTGATCCTCCCGCTCGAGTGCTACAACCCGTCCGCCAACCCGAGCAACACCTGCGGCAACGGTGTCCTTCGGTGTGGCGGATCCGAGAACGCTGGCCTGGCGCTACTACGTGAAGCTCGACCGGGCCGAGATCCCGAAGGCCATGTGGGCCGAGACCTCGCCGAACGGGCGCCTGATCTGGACCAGCAGCGGCAACGACCTCCTGGCCTACCGGATCGAGCGACGTCACGGCGGCGCACGCGGCTCCCGCCGCCCCGCCCATCCGGTCGGTCCGCCGCCTCACGGGCGCGGTGCCGCCCAGCGGCGTGACCGGCGGCGTGTTCGTGCGCGGCCGGCTGCTGCTGGCCGGCGTGGCCGCCGGCAAGCACCAGATCTGGAGCGTGAACACCCGCACCGGGGGCCGCCGCCTGGAGTTCGAGGCGCGACCTCTGCGGGGAGGCCGAGGGCCTCGACCTGATTCAGATCGCCGGCGGGCGGCTGCACTGGCTGCTCGTCCCCGATCGACCCCGGCTGCACGCTCACCTTCGGCCCGAGCAGCGCGCTCGTGCACTTCGTGCGGCGGCCCGGCCGCGAGCGGCTGAAGGTGGAGGTGCTGACCGTGAACGCGCCCGCCGTTCCCGGCAGCGTGCGCGTGCTCGTGCAAGGTCACGCGGCGCGGCCTGCCCGTGCGCGGCGCGCGGGTGAGCTTCGCCGGAGCACACGGCGTCACCGGCCCGAGGGGCCTGGCGCTGGCCGGCACGACGCTCGGACGCTGCCCGGGCGCTTCAAGGCGCTCGCCCGCAGCGGCCGGAGCTACGGCCTCTCCGGCTCTGGCGCCCGTCGGCCTGCGCTGACCCCTCGGGCTCGCGCTGCGTAGCCTGGAGCCGTGCTCCGGGTCCTCCGCCATCGCGACTTCGCGCTGCTCTGGGTGGGGCAGGCCGTGTCGCTCGTGGGCGACGGCATCTACCTGGTGGCCATCGCCTGGCTCGTCTACGACATCTCGAACACGCCCAGCGCGCTCGGGATCGTGGGCCTCGGCTGGACCCTCCCCCAGGTGGCCGCGCTGCTCTTCGCCGGCGTCCTCACCGACCGCTTCGAGCGCCGGCGCCTGCTGGTGATCGCCGACCTGCTGCGCGTGGTGGCGATCGGCGGAATCGCGGCCCTGGCGCTCTCGGACTCCGCCGCCCTGTGGAACATCGTGATCCTGGTGGTGATCTACGGCTTCGGCGAGGCGCTCTTCCAGCCCGCCTTCACGGCCATCGTGCCCGGCGTGGTGCCGCAGGAGGAGCTCCTCCAGGCCAGCGCGCTGCGCGAGCTGATGGAGCCCGTCGGGCTGCGCTTCGCGGGACCGGCGCTCGGCGGCCTCCTGATCGCGGTGGCCGGCGTGGGCACCGCGTTCGTGGTGGACGCCTCGACGTTCGCCATCTCCGCCGCTGGCCGTGAGCCTCATCAGCCGCCGTCCGGCGCCCGCCACGGAGTCGCGCTCGGTGGGCGAGGACCTCCGCGCCGGCTTCGCCTTCGTGCGCGAGCGCCGCTGGCTGTGGGTCACGCTCGTGTCCGCCGCGCTGACGCTGCTGGCGGCGTACGGCCCGCTCGAGGTGCTCCTGCCCTACCTGATCCGCAACGAGCTCGGCGGGACGCGGGCACGTTCGGCCTCGTGCTCTCGGCCGGCGGGCTCGGCTCGATCGGGGCGGCGCTGCTCGTGAGCCGCACCGGCGCGCCGCGCCGGCACATGACCTTCATGTACGCGGCGTGGGCGTTCGGGACGCTCGTGCAGGGCGTGTTCGCCATCGCCGGGTCGGCGTGGCAGATGTGCATCGTCGCCTTCATCGGCTTCGGGCTGGCCACCGCCGGCATGGTGGTGTGGAACACCCTGATACAGACGCTCGTGCCGGCGGAGATGCTCGGCCGGGTGTCGAGCTTCGACTGGTTCGTGTCCACGGGCCTCTGCCGCTCTCGTTCGCCCTCACCGGCCCCGTGGCCGCGGTCGTGGGCGTGAAGGAGACCCTGGCCGGAGCGTGCATCCTCGGGTTCATCACCTGCGGGCTGCTGTTCGTGCCCGGCGTGCGTGACCCGAGGAGCACGTGCTCCCGGGCGGCACGCGCAGCGCCGCGGCCGTACCGCTAGACTCGCGAGCTCGCGCTGGCTGATCGCGTCCAGGTGGCGCACGTTCGCCACGTCGTCCCCGTCGGTGCTCGGCGCTGGCCCGCGAACCAGGCGTCGAGGATCTCGCCGAGCAGCGCCGGGCTCGTGGTGCGCAGGGAGAGGGCCAGCACGTTGGCGTCGTTCCACCTGCGCGCGCCGCGGGCGGTCTCCGCGTCGGCGCACAGGGCGGCCCGGACGCCCGGGACCTTGTTGGCGGCGATGGAGGCGCCGGTGCCGGTCCAGCAGCACACGACCCCCTGCTCCGCCCGGCCCTCGGCCACGTCGCGCGCCGCGGCCTCGCTGGCCCACGCCCAGTCGTCCCGCTCGCCGGGCTCGAGCGCGCCGTGGAGCACGGGCTCGTGCCCGCGGCGGCGCAGCTCCTCCACCACCGCCTCGGCCACGCCCTCCAGCTCGTCCGCGGCCACGGAGATCCTCATGCGCGCGCAGGGTAGCCTCAGTGGGGTACGTGCCCGAGCTGCCCGAGGTAGAGATCACCGCCCGCCGCCTGTCCGCCGGCGTGGCCGGCGCGGTGGTGGAGTCGGCGCTGGCGCCCGGCATGGTGACGATGAAGACCTTCGACCCGCCGCTGGACGCGCTGGCGGGCCGCGAGCTGTCCGGAGTCCGCCGGGTGGGGAAGATGCTGGCCGTGGAGGCGGGCGAGCTCACGGTGCTCGTGCACCTGATGTCCGCCGGGCGGCTCCAGCTCTACGACAAGCGCGCCTCGCTGCGCGACCGCAGCTCGCGCCTGCTCATCCGGCTCCCCGGACGACCGCGAGCTCCGGCTGCGCGAGTTCGGGACCCAGCAGCGGGCCTGGGCCAAGCTGCTGCCCTCCGACAGGTGGGCGCCGACGAGGCGGTGGCCACGCTCGGCCCGGACGCCCTGCCCCCGCCGCCGCTGGAGGAGTTCGCCGCCCTGCTCGACCAGCCCCGCCACCTCCATCCCCTGCTGCGCGACCAGCGCACCATCGCCGGCATCGGCCGCTCCTGGGTCGACGAGATCCTCTGGACCGCCCGGCTCTCCCCGTTCCAGCGCGCCTCCGAGCTCGACCCGGAGGCGGTGGAGGCGCTCCACACGGCCTGCGGAGAGGTGCTGGGCGCCGCCCTCGAGCACTACGAGGAGGTGATCGGCGCCACCGTGCCCGACAAGCTGCCGATGCCGCTGAAGGTGCACCGCCGGCAGGGCGAGCCGTGCCCGCGCTGCGGCACGCGCCTCGAGGCGATCCACTTCAAGGACTACGTGATGAGCTACTGCCCGGAGGAGCAGACGGGCGGGCGGGTGCTGAAGGACCGGCGGCTCTCGCGGCTGTTGCGGTAGCGGCCGACGCGTACCGTTCTCCCCGTGCCGGCAGCCACCCTCGGCGAATCCTTCGAGTCGTTCTTCGACGCCGTCGACCAGTTCTTCTCGAACCTGGCCTCGGTGCGCCTCGGGCCGCTGCTCCTGGCCTGCATCTTCTTCACCGCCTACCTGACCTTCCGCGCGCGCGCGAGCTTCAACATCCTGCGCGCCGCCTACCCCGGCGAGCCGCTTCCGCTTCCGGCTGATCTGGGGGGCCTACTTCGCGGGCTACGGCTTCAACTCGGTGATCCCCGCGCGCGGCGGCGACGTGGTGCGGCTGTTCCTCACCAAGAGCTCGGTGCCCCACTCGAGCTACCCGGCGGTGGCTGCGAGCTTCTTCGTGGAGGCCGGCTTCGACCTGGCGATGGGCTCGCTGATCCTGCTCTTCGCGTTCACGCAGGGGGTGTTCCCGAAGCCGCCCGACTTCGCGAAGCTGAACGCCTTCGACCTCTCCTACCTGGCCGGGCATCCGCGCTTCACGCTCTTCTTCCTGACGGCTGCTGGCGGTGGGGGCGCTGGTGGCGTTCGCGATGCTCAGCGCGCGGGCCAAGGCGTTCTGGGACCGGGTCAAGCAGGGCCTGACGATCCTCCAGGACCGCCGGCGCTACCTCCGCGAGGTCTTCCTCGTGCAGCTGGTGGGCTGGTTCTTCCGCTTCGCCGCCTTCTGGATGCTGCTCGAGGCGTTCCGCGTGGGCGGCTCCGTGCGCAACGTGCTGCTCGTGCTGGGGGTGAACGCCGTGGCCGCGGCCGTGCCCTTCACGCCGCAGGGGGCGGGCGTGGCCCAGGCGCTCCTGGTGAAGGTGTTCGCGGGAACGGCGAGCGCCTCCACCGTGGCCGCCTACTCGGTGGGCCAGCAGATCGCGATCGGCGTGCTCACGTTCGGCCTCGGGTTCGCGGCGCTGGTGTTCATCTTCCGCGTGCGGAGCTTCAAGGAGGCCATCCGCCTGGGCAGGGAGGAGCGCGCCGCGGAGGCGCGGGCGAAGAGGGCGGCCGCGCCGCCCGGTCCGGCCTAGGCGGCCCTTCTTAGGTGCCGAAGCCCTCGCGCGCCTCGCGCACGAGGATCACGGCCTCCGGGAACACCACGCGCATGGCCTGGAGGAGGTCCTGCGCCTGCTGCTCGGCGTTGCCCTGGAGGTTCAGGCGCGCGATGCCGGCCACGGTCATGTCCACGGCAAGCTTGATCGCGTTGTCCGCCCACGCCACCTTCTGGGCGCCCTGCATCTGCTCCGCGAACTCCGTCATGCGCCGCCGGAGCTCGTCCGGGTCGCCGAAGAGGCCGCCAAATGGGTCTTCAGAGGACATGCGCATGATGGTAGTGGCCCGCTCGACTCGGAGCCCTCGTCGCGGGCGGCACCGATCCATGCATATACAGTCGCCCCCGTGCGCATCGGCGAGGTGATGACCCAGGGCGTGGTCACGGCTGACGCCGGCGACGGCCTACGGCTCGTGGGCGAGCTGATGAGGGACCGCAACGTGGGCTCCGTCGTGGTCCTGGAGCGCGGCCGCCCGGTGGGCGTGATCACCGACCGCGACCTGGCGCTGGCCGTGGTGGCCGACGGGGTGGACGCCGGTGACCCGGCGGGACGCCATGCCTCCCGCCCGATCGTGACCGGCGAGGCGGAGATGGACATCGAGGAGGCCGTGGCCCTCATGGTCCAGCACCGCATCCGCCGGTTGCCGGTCACGGACTCCCGGGAGCTGGTGGGGATCGTGACCATCGACGACCTGGCGGTGCGCGCCGGCGACCTGCACCAGGCGCAGCAGATCACCGCCGAGGTGGCCAAGGCGGCACTGCCCGAGTTCTACTTCCACCAGCGCGGCGGCTGATGGCTCCGCTGAACCCAGGCCAGCTGCGCATGCGCAGGCGGATCGAGAGCGGCATACGCGTGGCGGCGCCCGCGCTCGACCTGGTGCTCGCGGTGGGTGAGCGCCTCTCGCGCATCGTCGAGCGCGACGACCCGGAGTACTACCCGCCCCGGACCGCGCGCGAGACCCCGCCGCCCCCACGGACCTGATGGACGAGACGCAGCGCGAGTGGGAG
Source organism: uncultured Thermoleophilaceae bacterium (assembly GCA_963752455.1). GTDB lineage: Bacteria > Actinomycetota > Thermoleophilia > Solirubrobacterales > Thermoleophilaceae > JACVRW01. The sequence continues at coordinate 36,210 of CAVVYE010000019.1, read as the reverse complement.
CGCCGGTACGGGCGCATGGCCGCGGTGGCCGCCGTGCTGGCGGCGCGTGCTGCTCCTGGCCCAGGCGGTGGTGAGCTCGCTGGTGGTGTCCGGCGACCAGCCGGACACCGACCGCGGGAGCCTGCTGGCGGTGCACGACCACTCCGGCGGGGTCTTCGCGGCCGCGACGCTTCAGGCGCTGAGCGCTCTCGCGCTGCCTCGTGGTGTTCTGGTTCCTCTTCCGCATCACCCGCGCGCGCCGGCCCGAGCTGCCGGCGGCGATCGTGTACCTGATCTTCATCGGCCCGCTGCTGTACGTGCTGGGAACGTGTTCTCCGCGCTGACCGCGTGGACCTGGCCGACACCTTCGCGTCGGGCACCCCGATCCGCGGGCAGGCCGGTGAGGACCGGGCGGAGGACCTGCTGAAGGACAGCGGCGTGGCCACCGCGATCCTCCAGACCGCCGGCCAGCACCTGCTGGCCATCCTCTTCGTGCTGCTCTCCCTGAACGCCATGCGGGTGGGCCTGCTCAGCCGCTTCACCGGTTACGTGGGCGTGGTCGTGGGCGCCTGATCGTGCTGCCCCTGCTGGCCGGCGGCTCGCTGATCGTGGAGATCTTCTGGCTCGGCTCGCTGGCCTACCTTTTCCTCGGCCGCTGGCCCGGGGGCCGCGGGGCGGCCTGGGAGTCCGGCCAGGCCGAGCCCTGGCCGACGCCCGCCCAGCGCCGGAAGGCGGAGGCGGAGGCGGAGGAGATCGAGCCGCCGGAGCCGGAGACGCCCACCCGGCGCTCCTCGCGCAAGCGCCGCAAGAAGCGGCGCTAGGCACGCCGTCCTCCTACGGTCCCTAAACCGCGCCGGCGGCGGTGGCGATCTCGGCGTAGGCGGCCACCGGGTCGGCGCTCCCGAATATCGACGAGCCGGCCACGAACAGCGTCGCGCCCGCCCGCGCGCACTCGCGCGCGGTGTTGGCGTCGATCCCGCCGTCCACCTCGATCGGCGTGCCCGGCGGGAGCAGCTCACGCAGGCGAGCCACCCGGCCCGCCGACCCCTCGATGAACGGCTGTCCGCCCCACCCGGGGTTCACGGTCATGCACAGCAGGTGATCGAGCGAATCGGCCAGCCCGGTCACCGCCTCCGGGGGCGTGCCCGGGTTGATCGCGAGCGCGGCGTGCAGGCCGGCCTCGCGGATCGCCTTCAGCGCGTAGTGCGCGTGGGGGGTGGCCTCCCAGTGGACGATGATCGAGTCGGCCCCCGCGGCGGCGAACTCCTCGATGCGCCGCTCCGGGCGCTCCACCATCAGGTGCACGTCCAGCACTCCGCCGCGCCCGTGCACGAGATCGCGCAGCGCCGAGACGACCATCGCGCCGATCGAGATCGGAGGAACGAAGTGCCCGTCCATCACGTCCACGTGGATCACCCGCGCGCCGGCATCCATGACCTCCGCCACCTGCTCCCCCAGCCGCGCGAAGTCGGCGGCGAGGATGGACGGGGCCACACGAACGTCTCGGAGGATCTCGGCGCTCACCCGGCGGCGAGGCTACCGGACCGGAAGGCATGGTCCGGTGCTCGCCCGATCGGCGATCGGGCTGCGCTCCTCCCTGGGAGGCTCGGGGCCCCGGTCGACCGGGGCCCCGATCCCGGCTAGCCCTCGTCGCCGTCGGCGGCGGGAGCCTCCTCGCGGTTCTCCGGTGCGTCCTCGACCTGGGTGAGCGACGTCACGTCCACGCGCTTCACGAGCTCGCAGTCGGCGTCCACCTGGTCGTACTGGTCGGCGAGGACGCGGTCGCGCCCCTCGCCGCAGTGGACCCGGTCCACCTCACCGTCGCGCACGCGGAAGCGGTCGGGCCCCTCGCCTCCGAACAGCTCGTCGCCGGCGGGATCGCCCAGGGCGGTCACGTCGTAGTGCGAGAGCGCCCAGAGCACGTCCGCGCCGTCGCCGGCGTGGGTGGTGTCAGCGCCGCGGTTGGCGAAGACCACGTCAGCGCCCGCGCCGCCGTACTGCGTGTCGTCGCCGGTGCCGCCGGACATCTTGTCCCGGCCGGCGCCGCCGATCAGCAGGTCGTTCCCCGCGCCGCCGTGCAGCCGGTCGCAGAGGCCGCGGAAGAAGTTCTTCCCCTCTCCGCCGAACACGCGGTCGTTGCCGGGTCCTCCGTAGATGGCGTCGCAGCCGTAGCCGCCGCGCAGCTCGTCGTCACCCTCGTTGCCGGTGATGAGCTCGAACCCGCGGTTGCCGTAGATGCGGTCATTGCCGGCGTTGCCGTGGAGCAGGTCGCCGCGCCGCCCGGGGGCTCCTCCGCCGCCTCTGATCTGGTCGTCGCCCTCTCCGCCGCGGACGAGGTCGCGGCCCGGTCCGCCGTCCACGCGGTCGGCTCCCGGGCCGGCGGCCACGAGGTCCGCGCCGCTGCGCGCGGACACCTGGTCGTCACCGCCCTTGGCGTAGATCCGGTCGGCCCGGTTGGACCCGGTGAGGTTCTCTGGGCCGTCGTCGCCGACGACGTACGCGGCACTCGCGAGCGCCGCGGCGACCATCGAGATGGCCGCCGCAACCGCGAGGGTCATCATGGTCCTGTTGATACGCTGCCACATGGGGCATCCTCCTTGGTGGTGGGGTGCCCCTTAAACCGTTCTGGGGTAGTGAAGTTGCGAACCGCGGGCCCTGCCATCCGGCTCGATCGGCATAGTCGCCCGCCCGATGAGCGACACCGCCACGCCCGCCGCCAGCCCGATCGATAGAACAGCGGGCATGCGCGAGACCACCCCCGGCGTGTTCCTGATCGCACGGCCCTCCGTGAACCTCGAGGGCATGCGCGCCTACCTCGAGGACGTGGGCGGCGCATCCTGGCTCGACATGCGCCTGGAGGAGGCCGAGGGGCGCGACCTGAACGCCGGCGAGGCGATCGTGGAGTTCGGAGGACGCGCCTGCTACCGGAGCTGGGAGCCGGGCCTCAACGCGAACGTCACCCGCATCCGCACCCAGCAGGACGAGTACTTCGCGAACATCCTCCGCAGCGCTCACGGCAGCGTGCTGGAGCACGCCTCCTACTCGTTCGCCTTCCGCAACGTCTCACGCGTGTTCACGCACGAGCTCGTGCGCCACCGCGCCGGCTCGGCCTTCAGCCAGGAGAGCCTGCGCTACGTGCGGCTCACCGACATCGGGTTCCGCGTGCCTCCCGCGCTCGAGCCGATACGGCAGCAGGTGCTCGAGCTGGTCGAGCGCCTGGAGGAGTTCCAGGTCAGCGCCGCGGCGGAGCTCGGCCTGGACGACGAGGGCGTGCCCTTCTCGGTCAAGAAGGAGGTCACCTCGGCGCTGCGCCGGCTGGCCCCCATCGGCCTGAGCACCGACATCGTGTGGACCGCCAACGTGCGCACCCTGCGTCACGTGATCGAGATGCGCACCGCCCCGGGCGCCGAGGAGGAGCTTCGCCTCGTGTTCGACCAGGTGGCGCGCACCATGCTCGACGAGGCGCCAAACCTGTTCCAGGACTTCCGCCGCGGCGACGACGGCTCCTGGGTGCCCGAGTTCCGCAAGGTCTGAAGGCATGGCTCGGTGCTCGCCTGACATCGATCAGGCTGCGCTCCTCGGCAACAGACGAAACGGGCGGCCCGCAGGCCGCCCGTTCCCGTGGCGCCTTCTCTCCCGCTCGGCTAGCCCGCGCGGGTCACGGTGGAGGTACCCGTGCCCAGCAGCGCGCCGGCCTTCACGACCTTCTTGCCGGCCACCTTGTTGATCAGGCGGGCGGCCTGGCCCGAGAGGTGCAGCTCAGCGCTGAGGGTGGCGGTGTTGCCGCTCACCGACTTGCTCGGGTTGGTGAGCCGTGCGAGCACGATCACGCGACCCTGGCTGCAGTACCTCTTCGTGGCCTTGATGAAGCCCTTCGCGGCCTTGGGATAACGCTTCGCCGCCTTGCTCAGCGGATCCGTGTAGCCCGGCCGGTGGATCGCGAAGTGACGAATGGCGGCGCGCAGGCTCTGGCAGCCGCCCCGGAGCCCGGGGAGCTGGGCCAGCAGCACGGACCGCTTGGCGATCCGCACGGCCACGGGACGCCGGACCACCTGGGACCTGTCGCCCTTCGAGAACCTCAGGCCGCCCTTGTGAGCGAGCAGCCCGTTGTAGGTCTTGGTGTCGCCGAACCCGGCGAAGATCGGGAACGTGTACGTGCCGTTGGCCGCGCTGGCGGGGGCCACGGGAGCCACCGAAACACCTGCGTTGGCCAGGAACGTCTTCGCGCCGTTGGATGGCGTGACGGTGGTGGAGCCGGTGACCTTCACGAGCTTCGCCTGGGCGCCTGCCGCGCCTACCGCCATGATTGCCAGCGCTGCTACGACCGCTCCGAGGAGCAGCCGGGCGCGCGGGGCCAGAACCGTCATTTACATACCTCCGGTGATGGGGTGCGCTCGTAGGAACAGGCCAGAGCGCCCGGAGTTGCGCTAGTTCGCCGGGCCGGACTCAGGCCAGGCGCTGCTCCAGCACGCACTCGAGGCGGCCGTGCGTGCTCGTCCACCGGCACCGCCTTCTCGAGCCGCATGTCCATCCGGCGGCCGTCGATCAGGAGCGTGGCCACCTGGTTGTCGAAGAAGGGACCACCGCCGCGCCGGCGCCAGCGCACCGGCGGGATCCTTCACGCCCGCCGCGCGGCCGAGGACGCGGGTGACCGCCCCCGAGGCGCGCGTCATCAGCGCCCGGATCACGCGCCGCTCCCTCGCGTCCAGCGGGTTCCGGTAGGGCGAGCACACCGCCTGCCACACCGCGCTGCGGACGCCGGAGCCGCGCGGGAAGGCCACCTCGAACAGGTACGCGTGGTGCACGTCCCCGGAGAGGGTCACGATCGAGGCCGGGGGCCGCGCCGCGCTCCCCCGCGGCCACCGCGCGCTGGAGCTCCGCCAGGTCGGCGAAGGAGTGCTGGAAGCGCCGGCCAGTGCTCCAGGTCCACCGCGCGGCGGATGCGCTCCCCCACGCGCGCCGCCGCGGAGCCCCAGGCGCCCCCGGCCACCGCCTCGCCCCATGCCTCCAGCCAGTGCATCCCCGGTCCGAGGAGGAACGGCAGCGAGGTGGCCAGCAGGAGATGGTCCACGTCCCCGGTGGCGTGCTCGGTGATCCAGTCCCACTCCTCGGCGTCCACCATCCTCCGGTGGCCCTCCTCCAGCACCCGCCCGGCGCGGGAGTCGATCACCACGATGCGCGTGGTGCCGATGTCGCGGCAGTAGCTCCAGCGGGCGCCGTCGGTCCCGTTCGCCGACTGGGACGCGAACTCGTGCAGCAGCTTGGTGCCGTCTCCCGCCGCCTTGACCTTCTCGAGCAGCTCGTGGTCGGCGTGCTCGGAGGGGCTCACGTTCCCGATGTGCTGGTAGACCCAGTACGACATCATCGCCGCCACCAGGTGGTCCTCCCACCAGTCCGTGGCCTTCATCTCCTCGATCCACGCCTGGGAGGTGTTCCAGTCGTCGTGCACGTCGTGGTCGTCGAAGATCATCGCCGAGGGCACCGTGGAGAGCAGCCAGCGGATGGCCGGCTCGGACCAGCTCTCCCGGTAGAGCCGCGTGTACTCCTCGTAGTCCAGGACCCGCTCGCCCGGCGGCTCCTCGGTGTCGCGCCGCGTCTCCGCGAACGAGGCCGTGGCCGGGGACACCTCGTCCGCGTAGACCTGGTCGCCCAGCAGCAGGAGGAGGTCGGGCCAGTTCTCCCGGGGCTCGTCGCGCATGCGCAGCGCCATCGTGCGCAGGGCGTCGATCTCCCGGCCGCGCTCGTCCTCGTCCTTCCGGAGCGAGTAGGGCGGCTCGTGGGGCGCGGCCACCCGGCAGGAGCCGAACGCCACCCGCGCGGCGCCCTTCCTCGGAAGCGTCTGAAACGCGCTCGCCGGGTACTCGGAGCCGGCCAGCGGCCACACCGGCTCGCCGTCGAGGCGAACCTCGTACTCGTACCCCGTCGAGGGGCTCAGGTCCTTCACGTGCACGAGCCCGTAGTGGTGACCGGAGATCTCGAACGTGCGCTCGCGCGCCCCCAGCACCTCGACCTCGCACGGGGAGTCCGTTTCCACCCACACCACGGCGTCGGTCTCGCCGACGTAGCGGAGCAGGGGGCCGAGGACGAGGGCGGGCACGTGTGCACCGTACCCGCCGGGATACCTTCCCTACCGTGGAAGCGGACCTCCTGCGCATCGGCCGATCGATTCACGAGGCGCTCCCGGCGCGGGGACGCGGCCCGGTGAAGGCCCTGGACGAGCGGGCGATGGGCCTGGCGGCGGGAGACGAGGAGCTGCGCGCCGCGCTCTTCCGGTTCGTGGACGTGACGCCCGCCTGCCGGTCGCTCGACGACCTGGCGCGCCACCTGGCGGACTACCTCGAGGACGTGGGCGAGCGTCCCCCTCCGATCGCGGCGGCCATGCGCATGTCGGGCACGAAGCCCGGCCGCGCGGCCCTGGGCGCCGCCGCCGCGGCCGGCGTGCGTCATATGGCGCACCGCTTCATCGTGGGTGAGACGCCGGCCGCCGCGGTCAGGCCGATCCGCCGGCTCTGGGAGGACGGAGCCGCCGTGTCGCTGGATCTGCTGGGCGAGGCGACGGTCACCGAGGCCGAGGCCGACCGCTACGCCGCCCGGTGCCGCGAGGCCCTGGACACGCTGGCCGAGGCCGCCCCGCGCTGGCCCGCCCGGCCCGGCACTCGAGGAGGACTCCCACGGGCCGGTGCCGCGGGTGAACCTGTCGGTGAAGGTCTCCGCGCTCAGTCCGCTGCTGCGGCCCGAGGCGCCCGACGTCGGGCGCGAGGACGCCGCCCGGAGGATGCGCCCCCTGCTCCTGAGGGCGAGGGAGGTGGGCGCCCACCTGCACATCGACATGGAGTCGGTGGACACGCTCGAGGCCACCACGGAGCTGGTGTTCGCCCTGCTCGAGGAGCCCGAGCTGCGCGACGGCCCCTCGGTGGGCCTCGTGATGCAGGCCTACCTGCGCGAGTCGCCGCAGCAGCTCGCGCGCGTGCTCGAGTGGGCCGCCTCCACGCCAGCGGCGCCCGCCGCTCGTGGTGCGGCTCGTGAAGGGGGCCTACTGGGACCACGAGGTGGTGGAGGCCCGCCAGCACGGCTGGACGCCGCCGGTGTTCGAGGAGAAGGCGGAGTCCGACCGCAACTTCGAGGAGCTCACACGGGCCCTCCTCGACGCCCGGGCGCACGTGAGGCCGGCCGTGGCCTCCCACAACCTGCGCTCGGTGGCGCACGCCATCGCCTACAACCGGGCCACCGGCGGCCAGGACCGCGACCTGGAGATCCAGGTGCTGCGCGGACTGGGGGACGACCTGGCCGCCGCGCTCGCCGCCAACCACCTGCGCGTGCGCATCTACTGCCCGGTGGGGGACATGGTGGCGGGCATGGCCTACCTGGTCAGGCGTCTCCTGGAGAACACCTCGAACGAGTCCTTCCTGGGCGACCAGCAGCGCGGGGTGTCGATCGACGAGCTGCTGGCCGCGCCGTGAGCTTCGCCAACGAGCCGGTGCTGGAGCTGCGCCGGGCGCCGGTGCGCGAGTCGCTGCTCGGCGCCATGCGCGAGCTCGACGCTCGGCTCCCGCTCTCGGTGCCGGTGCTGATCGGAGGCGAGCGCGGGGACTCCGAGGGGCTCGACTCCACGGATCCCGGCGCGCCCTCGCTGCTCGTGGCCCGGGCCGGGAGCGCCTCCGAGGCCGACGCAGGCGAGGCGGTGGCCGCGGCGGAGCGCGGGTTCCGGGACTGGGGGCGGCGCCCGGCGTCCGAGCGCGCCGGCGCGCTGCGGGCGGCCGCGGCCCGGCTGCGCGAGCGGCGCTTCGAGCTGGCGGCACTGCAGGTGCGCGAGTGCGCCAAGCCCTGGATGGAGGCGGACGCCGACGTGTGCGAGGCCATCGACTTCCTCGAGTACTACGCCGAGGCGGCCGTCGGGCTGGAGGCCGGGCGCGAGCTCCTCCAGGTCCCCGGCGAGCGCAACACCATGCGCTACGCCCCGCTCGGGCGTGGCCGCCGTGATCGCTCCCTGGAACTTCCCCCTGGCCATCCCCTGCGGGATGACCGCGGCCGCGCTGGCCGCGGGGAACGCGGTGGTGCTGAAGCCGGCGGAGCAGTCGCCGGCCAGCGCCCATGCCCTGGTGGAGGCCCTCCACGCCGGCGGGGTCCCGGCCGACGCCCTGTCGCTGCTGCCCGGGTACGGCGAGGCCGGCGCCGCGCTGGTGAGCGATCCGCGCGTGCACCTCGTGGCCTTCACCGGCTCGGGCGCCGTGGGCCTCGAGATCCTCAGGCGGGCGGCGGAGACCCCGGATGCCCAGCCCCACCTGAAGCGCGTGGTGTCCGAGATGGGCGGCAAGAACTGCGTGATCGTGGACTCGGACGCGGACCTGGACGAGGCGGTGCCGGAGATCGTGGACTCGGCCTTCGGCTACGCGGGCCAGAAGTGCTCGGCGGCGTCCCGGGTGCTGGTGCACGAGGCGATCGCGGACACCCTGGTCGAGCGCCTCGCGGGAGCGGTGTCGGTGCTGCGGGTGGGGCAGGCCATGGACTTCGCGGCCGAGGTGCCTCCGGTGATCGACACCGAGTCCCAGGAGCGGGTGCTCCGCTACGGGGACCTCGCCGGCCGCGACGGAGAGGTGGTGGCGCGCGTGGCCCCGGTGCCCGAGGAGGGCTGCTTCTGCCCGCCCACGCTCGTCCGCGGCCTGCCCGACGACTCCGCCGTGGTGCGCGAGGAGATCTTCGGGCCGCTGCTGGCCGTGACCGCGGTGCCCAGCGTCGATGCCGCCTGCGACGTGGTGGACTCGCTGCCCTTCGCGCTCACCGGCGGGCTCTTCTCCCGCAGCCCGGGCACGGTCGAGCGCGTGGCCCGCCGCACTCCCGTGGGCAACCTCTACGTGAACCGGGGCACCACGGGCGCGATGGTCGGGCGCCAGCCGTTCGGCGGCAACCGCCGCTCGGGCAGCGGCTCAAAGGCCGGCGGGCCGGACTATCTGCTGCAGTTCGTGGAGCCGCGCGTGGTGACCGAGAACACAATGCGTCACGGGCTCAGGGTCGACTGAGTGGCTGCGGTGCTCGCCCGACCAGCGCTCGGGCTGCGCTCCTCGCCTCGCGCGCTAGGGTCAGAGGCATGATCGGAGCCATAATCCTGGGACTCGTCGCCGGCTACGTCGCGAAGGCGCTGGTGCCGGGGAAGGACCCGGGTGGCTTCTTCGTGACCATCCTGCTCGGCCTGGTGGGGTCGCTGGTCGGCTTCTTCTTCTTCACCGAGCTGCTCGGCATCGGCGACAACCAGATGTTCGATCTCGGCGGCCTGCTCGGGGCGATCATCGGCACGGTGGTGGTGCTGCTCGGCTACCGGACCCTGGTTGGACCGGGCGACCGCGCCGCCGCGTAGTCCCGATATCTTCACGGCCGTGAGCACCCCGGCCTTCGACCTCCAGTCCCACTCCATCCACTCCGACGGCGAGCTGCCGGCGGAGCAGGTCGTGGCGGCCGCCGCCGAGGCCGGCGTCGAGATGCTCGCCCTGACCGACCACGACACCGTGGACGGGATCGACGAGGCGCTGGCCGCCGGCGCCGAGCACGGCGTGCAGATCGTGCCCGCCACGGAGATCTCGGCCGTGGACGGCGAGTTCGAGGACCTCCACGTGCTGGGGTACGGGATCGACCACCACGATCCGGTGCTGGCCGCACGGCTCCTGGACGCCCGCGGGGACCGCGAGCGCCGGGCCGAGGCCATGGCCGCCCGCCTGGAGGAGCTGGGCTTCGAGGTGGACCCCGCTCCGGTGGCGGCCCGCCGGGCCGCGGGCAAGCCGGTGGGGCGCCCGCACCTCGCCGCCGCGGTGCTGTCCCACCCGGCGAACGCCGAGCGCCTCGAGCGGGAGGGTCACGCCGACGTGTCCTCCTTCATCCCCGCCTACCTGATCCAGGGCACCCCGGCCTACGTGGCCCGCACCCACCCCACGGTGCCCGAGGCCATCCGCTGGATCCACGACGCCGGCGGCGTGGCGGTGTGGGCCCATCCCTTCTGGGACATCTCGGACGACGCCGGGGTGCTGGCCGCCATCGACCGCTACCACGGCGCGGGCCTCGACGGCGTGGAGGCGTTCTACGTCACGCACACGCCCGAGCAGACGGCGCTCGTGGCCGCGCGCTGCCGGGAGCTCGGCCTTCTGAGCACGGGCTCCTCGGACTACCACGGCCCCGATCACCGGCTGTTCAGCCGCTTCCGGGCCTTCGACCTCCAGGGCCTCGAGCCCGAGCTCGGTCCGATCGGCGAGGTGGCCGACGCGTCCCCCACCCCCGCGCCCGGGGTCTGCGTGTGGCTCACCGGCCTCTCGGGCTCGGGCAAGTCCACCGTGGCCACGCTCGCGGCGCGCACGCTGCGGGGGCGGGGCCACCGCGTGGAGCTGATCGACGGGGACGTGATCCGCGAGGGGCTCTGCTCCGGCCTGGGCTTCACCCGTGAGGACCGCGACACCAACGTGCGCCGGATCGCCTTCGTGGCCGACATGCTCTCCCGCAACGGCGTGGTGGCCATCGTGGCCGCGATATCGCCCTACCGGCAGGCGCGCGAGGAAGCGCGCACGCGGATGGCCGACCGCTTCGTGGAGGTGCACGTGCGCGCCTCGGTCGAGGAGTGCGAGCGCCGGGACGTGAAGGGTCTCTACGAGCGCGCCCGCGCCGGGGAGATCGAGAGCTTCACCGGGGTCTCGGATCCGTACGAGGAGCCGCGCGCGGCCGAGCTGACGCTCGACACCGCGGTCGAGTCGCCGCAGCGGTCCGCGGCGCGCGTGCTGGACCTGGTGGAGAGCCGGCTGCGCGCCGGCGAGCCCACGGCCGCGGCCGTCTAGCGTCCGCTAGGTCGCCGGCCGCTGGGCGAGCGGTGCGGGCACCGCGCCCTCGCCGTCCACCTGCGGCTCCTGCCGGCTCGGGCGCGGGCGCCGGAGCGCCCTGCTGCTCGGCCTGCATCTTCGCCATGAACTCGGCGCGCGCCTGGGCCGGCGTCCGCTTCAGGGCGCCCAGCAGCGGAAGCACCGAGAGGATCAGTAGCGCGGCGTGGCGGAACGCCCAGGCGAATCCCTCCCGGGCGGATCCCGCGGTCTGCGCGGATGATCTCCTCGTCGAAGCCGGGCTCGGGCTCGAAGCGATCCGAGGTGCCTCCGGTGTAGTCGTGCAGCGTGGACTGGATCACCTGGCCGGCCAGCGGGCCCGGGATCTCCCAGTCGTCCACGGCGTCCTCGATCTTCTCGTCGGCGAACCAGGACATGTGAGCGTGGAGCGCCCCGCCGAACGTGGCCACCAGCAGCGCCACCCCGAGCGCCGCTCCCAGCTGGCGCGCCGTGTTGAGCACGCCCGAGGCCAGCCCCACCTCCGGCCCGGCCACCGCTCCCATGGCGCCCACGTTCAGCGCGGGGAAGCCGATGCCCATGCCCACGCCGATCAGCGCCAGCCCGGGAAAGATCTTGCAGGTAGGCCCAGGCGTCGCCCGCCGTCGAGGGCAGGAACGAGACCCACAGCATCCCCACGGCCATCGCGATGAGCGCGGGCTTGGCGAGCTCACCGGGGGGCCGGGTGTCGGCCGCCCTCCCCACCAGCGGCCAGACGAGCAGGCCGCAGACCGGCACCGGCAGCAGCGCGAGTCCCGCCTCGATCGGCTCGTAGCCCCAGAGGTTGGTGAACACCAGCGAGAGCAGCAGCAGGCTGCCGATCGCGCCTGCGGCGAAGAGCAGCATGCCGATGTTCGCGTTGCGGAACTGCTTGTTGGCCAGCAGGTTCGGAGCCAGCATCGGGCTGGGCGCACGGCGCTCCCACCACACGAAGGCCACCCCGAAGAGGATCGAGGCCTGCATCAGGCTGAGCCAGAGCGCCAGGTCGCCGGCGAAGGGGTTGGCCTCGATCAGGGCGACGGTGAGGCAGAGCACGGCGCCGGCGAGCAGCAGCATTCCCTTCACGTCCACCTGGCGCCCCGCGCTGAGATCCCAGGTCTCCGGCCACCAGCGCCAGGCCAGCACCAGTCCCGAGAATCCCGAAGGGGATGTTGATCAGGAAGATCCAGTGCCAGCTGGCCAACTCCACCAGCACCCCGCCCAGCACCGGTCCGAGAGCGGAGGACACGAGCGCCACCACCGCGATCAGCGCCAGGCCCCTGCCGCGCTCCTCCGGCGGGAACACGAGGACGGTGATGGCGAAGCCGAGCGGCGCCAGGATGCCGGCGCCCACGCCCTGGATCACGCGGAAGGCCATGAGCCACTCCACCGACCACGCCGCGGCGCACAGCGCGGACCCGACCGTGAACACCGTGAGCCCGATCAGGAAGAAGCGCTTGCGCCCGAACTGGTCCGCCAGGCGGCCCATGGACACCAGCAGGATCGCGAAGGCGATGTTGTAGGCGTTGATCACCCAGGTGACCGTGGCCACGTCGGTGCTCAGCTCGTCCTGGAGGTCGGGGATCGCGATGTTCACGATCGACACGTCCAGCAGCGTCATCGCCCAGGCCACCATCATCACGCCGAAGATCCGCCACTTGTGCGCGTAGAGGAACTCGGAGGAGGGGTTGACCCGCTCGCCGCTCACGGGTTCCTCCCGTCGAACTGGAGCTCCTCGCGCGAGGTGTCGTCGGGAATCTCGTCGTTGTTCACGGGGTCGAAGTCGTTGGGGATGCCGTCGTCGTCCACGTCGTCGTCGCCATGCTCCACCGCCGGGCGCAGAGTGCCGTCGGGGCCGAACTCGGGCAGGGTGCCGCCCGCCACGATCGTGGCCGTCCCGGACAGGTCGCTGAGCACGCCCGGCTCATCGTTGGCCACGTCGTCGTAGCGCTTGATGTCGTCGTCCGCCTCCTCGTCGTCGTCGTAGAGACGGCGCTGGATCCGCTCGCGGTCGGCCACCATCAGCCAGCGGTTGTCGCGGACCACGATCTGCGAGCCCACCGCCGTGATCGAGCGCGGGCGATTGAAGAGGTCCCACTGGTCCACCCCGTCGTAGAGCGCGGTGAGGTCCTCGCCCAGCATCTTCCCGGGCACCGGGATACGCATGAAGGAGAGGAGGGTGGGCGCCACGTCGTGGGTGGACGCGTACCAGTCGATGTTGTCGCCGCCGTCGCTGCCGCTTCGGGTGGCGCAGCAGCAGCGGGATCTCGTAGGAGTCGCGGTGGGAGGTGGGCGTGGCCCGTCCGAGGTACCCGTGCTCCCCGAGTGACATTCCCTGGTCGCCGATCGCGGCCACGGCGGTGTCTCCGGCCAGGTCGAGGTCGTGGAGCGCGTCGATCAGGCGGCCGACCCACTCGTCCACCGTCTCCACGTGCTTGCGGTAGCGGTCCCGCACCTTTTCGAGGTCGTCGTCCCGGAAGCGGAGCGGCGTCAGGCGGCCGTCCATCGGCCCGAGCCCCAGCTTCTCGATCTTGCTCGGCTCCACGTACACGCGCGGGGCCTCGAACGCGTCCTCGGGCAGGAAGGGGTCCACGCCGAGGAAGAAGGGCTTGCCGGACGCTCGAGCTCGCGCAGGGTCTGGATGCCGAGGCGGTAGTGAGCGGCGGTGGCGGCGCTCAGGCGGTCGAGCTGGACCAGGAGGTCGGACTCCACGCCCGGCGCTGGTGGCGGGCGGCGTGAGGTTGGCCGTGGTGGTGCGCAGGTCGGGGAAGCGCGGGGTCTGGAGCACCGGGTTGTCGCTCACGTAGGCCGTGGCCACGCCGTGGGCGCGCATCGTCTCGGTGATCACCGGCTGGTAGTCCCAGATCGGGTTGAAGCCGGGTACGGAGGGCATCCCGGCGGTGCGCCGCCAGTTGCGGAAGGGTAGCGAGCGCGTTCCGGTGAGCAGCGCCCGGCGCGCCGGCAGCGCGGGCATCGACTCGGGGATCACGCGGTCGAAGCGCAGCGACTGCTTGCGCAGGTCGTCCAGGTTCGGGGTCTTGGCCGGCGAGTCGCCGTCGAAGGAGTGCACGTGCGACTTGCGCACGAGCGGCAGCACCAGGAGGAGGGTGTTCCGCGCACGGTCGTCGCCCATCTCGGCGGACGCCGGCCGGGGCCTGATCAGAGCACCCCCCACGGCGGCTCCCGCGGCCCCGGCGCCGCCTCGCCGCAGCAGGGTCCGGCGGGTGAGCCTCACCCGCCGACCACGCCCTTGCTGCCGAACTGCGGCAGCGTTCCTCCGGCCTCGTCCTCCAGGGTGCGCCAGAGGCGATCCACGATCTCGGGGTGCTCCGCGGCCACGTCCACCTGCTCGGCCGGGTCGCGCCGCTTGTCGTAGAGGCGCTTGCGCCGGCCCTCGCTGTCCGCGATGAGGAACCAGTCGTAGTCGCCCGCGAGGACGTAGTCCGCGTAGCAGGCGGTGAAGATGCGGGCGGTCCGGGGGGCGGCCGCCGTCGAAGAGCACGGACAGGTCCTCGCCCGTCATCTGTCCCGGGCGCGCGGATGCCCATGAAGGAGAGGAGGGTGGGCGCCACGTCGTGGGTGGAGGCGAAGTAAGTCGCTGCGCTCGCCCGCGCGCTTGCCCTCGGGGTGCCGGATCATGCAGGGCACGTGGTAGATGTGCCACTGGGCCCGGGCCGCCGCCTTGCCCACCACGCCGTCCTCGCCCAGCGTCAGGCCGTGGTCGGAGATGTAGTAGACGACGGTCTCGTCCAGCAGCTTCTCGTCGTCCAGCTTGTTCATCAGCCGGCCGATCCAGGCGTCCACGAAGGTGATCTCGGCGGCGTAGAGGTCGCGGACCACCTCGATCGTCTCGTCGTCGAGGTCCACCTCCACCACCCACGAGTACGGGGTCTCGAAGGGCTGGATGGGCTCGATGCCCTGCTTCTCGATGCCACGCGGGGCGGTGCCGAACCGGTCCACGTAGACGGTGGGGGCATCCAGCGGCTCGTGTGGGTCGAAGCTGTCCACGCCGAGGAAGAAGGGCCGCTGCTTCTTGAGGTCGTCCAGGAGGTTTATCCCGCTGCGCATCACCCGCGCCGCCGGGTACTGGCGCTCGGTGTGCCGGTAGATGCTGTTCCACCCCACGTGCGAGCGCAGGCGGCCCACCTCCAGGGAGTTGTTCAGCTTGGGCAGCAGGTAGCGCTCGATGGCGCTCCGGGGGGCCGGGCGCTTGAAGGGCTTGTTCAGGAAGCGGTACGCGCCCTGGGAGTAGCTCGGGCGGGCGAAGTCGAGGGTCCGGCGGAAGTTCCCGAAGCGCGGTCCCACGAGGAAGGGGTTGTCCGTGCAGTAGGCGGTCTCCACGCCGGCCTCTCCCATCACCTCGGTCACGATCGGCTGCCCGTCCGGGATCGGGATCCACCCCGGCTCCAGAGGCAGGCCCTTGGTGGGCACCCAGTTGCGGTAGGGAAACGAGCGCTGGCCGGTGAGCAGGGCGCGCCGGGCCGGGCCGGTGGGCATGGCCTCGGGCACCGCGAGGTCGAAGAGGAGCGAATCCCGGGCCAGCGCATCCAGGTTCGGCGTCTTGTTGCGGGACACCCGGTTGTACGCGCCGATGTAGTCCGCGCGCGTGGAATCGGTGACGATCAGGAGCGTGTTCGGGGCGTCGCTCTTGTGCTTCGTCTTGGCCGCGAAGTAGTCGTCGCCGCATGCGGCGAGCCCCAATGCGGCCGCACCGGCGCCCCCGGCCTCCATAAGTCCTCGCCGGGTGAGCCCGGGACCCGCTCTCATCAGGTCCGGCAGGCTAGCTGAGCACCCTGAAAACCCAGGTTACGACGTGGAGGCGGCGCGCTCCGGCACCTTGATCTCCCGCTTCAGGATCTTGCCCGTGGGGCCCTTCGGGCAGCTCGTCGAGGAACCAGAGCTTGCGCGGGTACTTGTACGCCGCCACCTGCTCCTTGACGTAGCGCCTTCAGCTCGTCGGCGTCGGCGTCCGCGCCCTTCTTCAGGACCACGGCCGCGCCCACCTCCTCGCCCAGGGCCTCGTCCGGCACGCCCACCACGGCCGCCTCCTGCACGGCCGGGTGCTCGTAGAGGATCTCCTCCACCTCGCGCGGGTACACGTTGTAGCCGCCGCGGATGATCAGCTCCTTCTTGCGGTCGACGATGAAGAAGTACCCGTCCTCGTCCACCTTGCCCATGTCGCCGGAGTGGAACCAGCCGTCGTCGTTGATGGCCTCGGCGGTGGCCTCCTCCCGCTCCCAGTAGCACTTCATGATGTTGTGCCCGCGGATCACGATCTCGCCGATCTCGCCCTGTGGGACGTCCTTCCCGTCGTCGTCCACCAGCTTCATCTCCACGCCCGCGATGGGCGTGCCGATCGAGCCCGGCTTGCGGTCGCGGTCGGGATGGTTGAAGGACGCGACGGGCGAGGTCTCGGAGAGCCCGTAGCCCTCGAGCACGATGCACCCGAACTTCTCCTCGAAGGCGCGCATCAGCTCGGCCGGCATCGCGGCGCCGCCCGACATGCACAGGCGCAGCGTGGAGGTGTCGGCGGTGTCGGCCGAATCCGCGTGGAGCATCGCGTTGTACATCGTGGGCACGCCCTGGAAGATCGTGACCCGGTCCCGGGCGATGATCTCCAGCGCCTTCTCGGGATCGAAGCGCGGGAGCATCGTCACCGTGGCGCCGCTCTCCACGCTCGAGTTCATCGTGCAGGTCTGCCCGAACGAGTGGAACAGCGGCAGGGCACCGAGCAGGACGTCGTCCTTGGAGAGCTTGGCCAGGGTGCTCCCGGTGGCGGCGCAGTTGCGGCCCAGGTTCGCGTGGGTGAGCTCGGCGCCCTTCGGCTTGCCCGTGGTACCCGAGGTGTAGAGGATCACCGCGGTGTCCTCCGCGGCACGGTCCGGATCCTCCCGGTCCGGCTCCTGCCCGGCCAGCATCTCCTCGAACGACCCGGGTGCCACCAGCACACACTCCGCTCCGGCCGCCTCGGCGCCGGGGGATGCCGCCTCGTCGAACTCGTGCCAGGCGAAGAGCAGCTTCGCGCCCGGATCCTCCAGGTAGAACCGCACCTCGCGCTCCTTCAGGAGCACGTTCATGGGCACCACCACCCCGCCGGCGCGCAGGATCCCGTAGTAGACGACCGGGAAATAGGGGACGTTCGGGAGCATGATCCCCACGCGGTCACCGGGCTCGATTCCCTTCGACTTGACGAGACCCGCGATGCGCGCGCTGCCCTCCTCGAGCATCCCGTACGAGAGCTCCGCGTCGTCCAGCTTGAACGCCACGTGATCCGGCTGCGCCGCGGCGGTGTCGGTGAGAATCTTGGCCAGGCTCTCGCTCATCCCTCGCTCCTTCGTTAGGTCGTGCGCGCAGCGTACCGCGCGCGCCGAGGCGCCAGGCTGAGCCAATTGGCGCAGAAAGTGCCAAGAACGGTCATCCTTGGTTGTGCTGAACGCCACCATGGAAGGTTTCGTCCCGTAAGATCGTTCAAAGGTTGATGATGTCTCGTTTGCTCCATTCACCCGTCGTGTTTCGCGAGACGCCTCGGCCACGTCACCAGGTGGGCCGCCGGACTCTCATGCTGCTGAAGCCGTTCTTCCGGTACAGCAGGGTCCGCGACGCCTACGTGCTGCGACTTGTCGGCAGGAGGCACGGTCCCGTGCTGCGCCTGATCCGCAGGTCGTCGGCTCGGCCCCCCGGGGCGACGATGGCTGCCGGCGGACGCCGGCCCGGCGCCTAGCGCCCCCGGCCTCGACGCATTCACGCCCGCGCGCGCCTGCAAGGCGGGTTGCGCCTGCCGCAATCTGCCCGCTGGAGGTCGAAAAGTTGATCCGATTCGGCGACTGTTGCGTCAGCAACCCTGGTAACCGGCAGTTTTCGGCGCGGAAGCACCTTCAAGTTGTGCCGGCCGAACGGACGGAGGTCCCCATGCAGGATGAGATCAACCTGGAGGTGATCGGCGGCGCGCCGGATTCGCGCGCCCTCGACTCACGCGCGCGCTTCCTCGAGCGCGCGGTGGTGGCCGGTGGCGCCATCGTGGCCGGGGGCATCCTGCTCACCGGGCCTGCCGAAGCTGGCGTCGTCCGCTCCCTCGGCCGACCAGGACGCCGAGATCCTGAACTTCGCCCTGATCGTGGAGACGCTTCAGGCGCGGTTCTACGAGGCGGGGCTGAAGTCGGCCAAGCTGTCGGGCGAGCTGCGGCAGTTCGCACAGGAGGTGGGCGATCACGAGCGCCAGCACGTGGCGTTCATCAAGGACGCTCTCGGGAACGGCGTCGAAGCCGTTGCCGAAGCTCAGCCTGGGCGACTCGGCGTCGAGCGCGGACAAGTTCCGCACGGCGGCGGTGGCGCTGGAGGACATCGGCCTCGCGGCCTACAACGGCCAGGCCACCAACCTCACCCCCGGGACCCTGGCAGCGGCGGCGAAGATCGTGTCGGTGGAGGCCCGCCACGCCGCCTGGGCCCGCGACCTCGCCGGGGAGCCCCCGGCTCCGAGGGCATCCGATGCCGTGCTGAGCGCCGAAGAGACGCAGGCCCGGCTCCGCGAAGCCGGCTACCTCGGCTGATCTGGAGAAGACGATGAGCGAACCGAGCACACCTGGATCCATCGGACCCCTCGAGCTCGAGGACCTGGACGCCGACGGCGCCCTGCGCGAGGTGTCGGACGCGCTCGGGCACCCCACGCGCGGCCAGTTGCTGAAGGGCGCCGGGGTGGGCGGCGCGGCCCTGCTGGCCGGCGCGGCCGGCCCGGTGGCCGGTGCCGCGGCCCAGGGCAGCGCGAAGCAGGACAGGACGATCCTCAACTACGCGCTGGCGCTCGAGTACCTCCAGGCCGCCTTCTACACCGAGGCGGAGCGCCTGGGTGCGCTCAAGGGCGAGTTCGCCCGCCAGGCCCAGGTGGTGGGCGCGCACGAGCGCGCGCACGTGAAGGCCCTGCGCCAGACGCTGGGAGCGGCGGCCATCGGCCGGCCGAAGTTCGACTTCCGCGGAGTCACGGAGGACCAGCCCGCGTTCCGGCAGGACGGCGGTGGCGTTCGAGGATCTGGGCACCGCCGCGTACAAGGACCAGGCGCCCAAGATCAAGTCGCGCGCCTACCTGGCCGCCGCCATCCGCATCCACTCGGTGGAGGCCCGCCACGCCGCCTGGATCAGGCGCCTGGCCGGCGTGCTGCCCGCTCCCGACGCCTTCGACGAGCCGCTGACGAAGTCCCGGGTGCTCGGGGTGGTGGCCGACACCAAGTTCGTGGTGTCGGCGCCTCGCACGAGTGCGTTCGGGAGTCCGAGATACACCGGCTGAGGATCGATCGTGTGGGTCTGCGGACCAGGTTCGCGGTCGCGCTGGTGGGCGCGGCGGCGCTGACCGTGGCCGTGGTGTCGTCGTCCTCCTCCGAGTCCCTGCCCGCCACCTCCCTGCCCGATCCGGTCAGGGCCGGCATCGACGTGCCCGAGCCCACGCCGCTCGCGCACTCCCCGCACATCGCGCGCTGGGCCAGCGTGCGGCGGGCCGTGAGCGGCCGCAGCCGACCCTCGCCGTCGGCGGCGACCGTCGGGGCGATCGGCACACGCACGCCCGAGGGCACCGAGAACATCGTGCAGGTGCTGGGCCGGGCCCGCCGCTCGGCCGGGCGCCTCTGGGTGCGGGCGCGCCTTCCCGTGCTGCCGAACGGAACCGTCGGCTGGGTCCCGCGGCGGGCGCTCGGGGGCTACAACCTGGTGCGCACCCGGCTCGTCGTCGAACCGCCGCAAACTCCGCGCTACGCTGCTCCGCGACGGACGTCCCGTGTTCGTCGCCCGGGTGGGCATAGGCCGGAACGAGTACCCCACTCCGGGCGGTCGGTTCTACATCCGGAACAAGCTCACGCGCTACAGCAGCCCCACCTACGGTCCGCTGGCGTTCGGCACGAGCGCACGCTCGGCGGTGCTCACCGACTGGCCCGCCGGTGGGTTCGTGGGCATCCACGGAACCGACCAGCCGGGCCTGATCCCGGGACGCGTGTCGCACGGGTGCATACGCATGAGGAACGCGCAGATCCTCCGGCTCGGGCGGCTCATGCCCGTGGGCACCCCGGTGACGATCCGATGACCCGCACGCTGGTTCGCCGTTCACGTGGCCGCGGCCGTGGCCGCGCTCTCGCTCATCATGCTCGCCGTGGCGGTGGGCGTCGGGGAGAGCCAGCCCGCCGGACCGGCCCAGACCACCACGGCCCCGTCCCAGCTCACCGAGCAGTACCCGCTCGGAGACCGCAAGCTCGCCGAGGACGGCTCCAGCGCCAAGGCCGGCGGTGGCGGACCGCCCGCCCGGTCCGACGCGGCTGGCGTGCCCCCGACGACGGCGGCTCGATGCTGTGGCTTCTCTTCCTGGTTCCGGTCGCGCTGGTGGTGCTCATGGTCTGGCTCGTGGCCTACGCGCGGTCCGGGCCGCCCACGGCGTACGGCTACGCGCTCGGGAACGAGCCACGCCGGCGGCGGCAGGTGCCCGCTTCCGTGATCAGGCTGCTCACGCCCCCTGTTCGCCTACAACCACCACCGCGACGCCTACATCCTGCGCGGGATCGGCAACCGCAGGGGACCGGTGCTGAAGGTGAAGGGCGCGGAACCGTGGGCCGTGAAGCCGGCGGTGGCCCCGCCCGCCGCGGCACCGCTCGGCGTGCGCGGCGAGAGCAGGCCGGCGAGGGCCAGGCCCAACGGCGGCGCGCCCGCGAACGGCGCGCCGCCCGAGCGCAGGAGGCGACCACGGGTCGAGGCGGCCGCGAAGCGGACCGACGCCGAGCCGGAGCGCGGGCGAAGCCGGCGAAGCCCAAGGCCACGAAGCCGAAGTCCGGCAAGGCCAAGGCGGCGAAGAAGACCAAGGCGGCAAAGGCAGGCAAGAACGGCAAGGGCAAGAAGACCCAGGCGCGCCCAAGACCACCAAGCCCAAGGCTCCGAAGCGGGACTCCGCGCCTTCGCTCACGGACGCGCTGAACGGCCGACCGCGCTCAAGGCGCCCACGGCGAGTCGGCCGCTTCAAGACGCGAAGTAGCGACGAGACGCGAGCCCGACTTGCCGCGAGGACCGTAGCCGGCCACCGAACGAGCGCGCAAGTAGCCCCGCCTGGCCGACGGGAGCCCTACGAAAGGCTCGAGATGACCGTGCCCACGTCCTGGGCCAGGTCGAACAGCGGTGCCGGCCAGATGCCGAAGAAGAGGGTGGCCGCGGCGAACACGACGGCCACCGCCGTCACCTCGGGCTGGGCGCGGGCGTCGGCCTCGGGCGACCATCCCGCCACCGGCCTCACCCGGCGATGCGGCAGGTCGGGCAGCGACACCTCGTAGGTGCCCAGCCACATCAGGGCCACCACCCGCAGGTAGTAGGCGAGCGAGATCACCGACCCCACCACGATCACCACGCCGAGCCAGGCGTAGTCGCCCGCCACCGAGGCATCGATCAAATAGAACTTCCCGATGAAGCCCACGGTGGCCGGGAAGCCCGGCCAGCGAGAGCATCGCGATCGTCATCGGCCACGCCAGCCACGGCTGCGCGCGCCCGAGGTTCTCCACCGAGCTCAGGTCGTCGCCGTGCTCGGACACCCGCTCGCGGGCCACCACCACCGCGAACGCGGTCAGGTTCATCGCCAGGTAGCCGGCGAGGTAGAACGCCGTGGCCTGCAGCCCCAGCTGGGTGCCCACCACCACGCCGGCCAGGAGGTACCCCGCCTGCCCGATGCTCGACCAGGCCAGCAGCCGCTTGAGCGAGCGCTGCCCGATCGCGCCGACGTTCCCCACCAGGATCGTGATGGTGGCCAGCACGGCGAGTGCCGGCGCCCACTGGAGCTGGGACAGGCCGAGCGCCTGGTCGAACAGGCGCAGGAAGATCGCGAACGCCGCCGCCTTGGTGGCCACGGCCATGAACGCGGTGATCGGGGTGGGCGCACCCTCGTAGACGTCCGGCGTCCACTGGTGGAAGGGGGCCACGGACGCCTTGAAGGCCAGGCCCGTGATCGTGAGCGCGATGCCGGTGAGCAGCAGCGGGTCGGCGAACCCGATGGTGTTGCCGATCGCCCCCTGGATCGCGGGGAAGTCCATCTCCCCGGTGGCGCCGTAGATCAGCGCCAGGCCGTAGAGCAGCGTGGCCGAGCCCACCGATCCGATCACCAGGTACTTGAGCCCGGACTCGAGCGAGGTGCGCCGGCGCAGCTCCGTCGCGCACAGCACGTAGAGGGGGATCGAGAGCAGCTCGAGCCCGACGAACAGGGTGATCAGGCTCTCGGCCCCGGCCAGGACGATCATGCCGGCCACCGAGCCCAGCAGCAGCGAGTGGTACTCGCCCTGGCCCGCCTCCCGGACCGCCTCGGCCCGGAGGGAGAGGACGATCGCCACCAGGCCGGCGATGCACACGAGCACCGTGGTCCCGAGCGACAGGGCGTCCACCGCAAGGGCGCCCTCGATGATCGGCTTGGTGTCGCCGGGATCCCAGTTCCACACCGAGAGCCCGATGGCCGCGAGCAGCGCCACCGCGCTGAGCACCGGCACCAGCGTGAGACGCACGAAGCGGGAGCTGAACAGCCCCACCATCAGCACCACCACCGAGCCGCCCACCACCGCGATCAGCGGCGAGAGTCCCTGGTAGTCGATGTCGGGCGCGGGCACGTCCGCGATCGGCAGGATCACGGGCCACTCCCCGCGGGCAGGGTCTCGTGGTTGTCCTCCGCCGCGGCCACCGAGCGGGAGTCACGCCCCGCCGCCACCGCCTGGGCGCCGCGGATCTTGCTGACCGTGGCCGCCTCGCTCCGCTCGAGCACGAAGTTGGGATACACGCCGAGCGCCACGATCACGAGCACCAGCGGCGCGATGGCCGCCAGGCCCACGCCGGTGAGATCGGCCGAGCGGACGGGACCGCCCACGCGATTGTGCATCGCTCTCTGGAAGGCGCGGATCATGTAGACGGCGGCGAGCACCACCCCCACGCTGGCCACCGCTCCGAACACGAAGTGGTCCTCGAAGGTGCCGAACAGGACGAGGATCTCGCCCACGAAGTTCCCCGACCCGGGCATGGCCAGGGTGGCGAACGCCGTGATCAGGAAGAGCGCGGCCAGCACGGGCGCGCGCATGGCCATCCCGCCCAGCTCGGACAGCGACTCGCTCCCTCCCGCCCGGGCCGCCACCACGCCGATGATCAGGAAGACCGGCACCACCACGAGGCCGTGGTTGAGCATCTGGAACACGGCCCCCTGCGCGCCCTTCGGGTCGAGGGAGAAGATCCCCAGCACGATGAACCCGAGCTGGGCGATGGAGGAGTAGGCGATCACCATGCGGATGTTGTCCTGGGAGAACGCGAGCACGGACCCGTAGAGAATCGAGAAGACGGCCACCCCCAGCATCAGCTCCTGGTAGTGCTGCGCGGCGTCGGGCATGGTGGGCATCACGATCCGCAGGAACCCGTAGACCCCGACCTTCGAGAGCACGCCGGAGAGCAGCGCCAGCACCACGATCGGCGTGGAGCGGTAGGTCTCGGGCACCCAGCCGTGCAGCGGGAACAGGGGGGCCTTCACGAGGAAGGCGAGCGCGAACAGCAGGAAGATCCACTCCTGCGTGCCCGTCCCGACCCCGCGCGCCTGGATGACGGCGATCGAGAACGAGATCTGGCCGCCGTCGGGCGTGGCCAGCACGCCCAGGGCCACCGCGCCGGCCAGCATCAGCAGCGAGCCCGACAGCGTGTAGATCACGAACTTCGTGGTGGCGCGCACGCGGTCGCCGCTGCCCCACCCGCCGATCAGGAAGTAGAACGGCACCAGCATCAGGTCGAAGAACACGATGAAGAGCGCCAGGTCCTGGGCCAGGAAGGCGCCGAGCACCGCCGTCTCCGCCAGGGCCAGGTTGAAGAAGAAGAGCCTCGGCCGGTCCGGCTCGCGGAAGCAGGCCACGAGCGTGCACGGGACCCAGGCGATCGCGGTGAGGGCGACCATGAACAGGTTGAGCCCGTCGATCCCGAGCTGGTAGCGCACCCCGAGCTCCGGGATCCACTTGTCGTTGGTCACGTACTGGAGGCCGGGCGAGCCGGACTCGAAGTCCACCAGCATGGCCACCACGTAGCCCAGCACGGCCACCGTGGACGCGAGCACCACCCAGCGCCCGGCCCGTGCCGGCAGGAACGCTCCGGCGAGACCCGCGGCCAGCGGGAGGAAGAGCACGATGGATAGATGGATCGTCATCGCGCTAGGAGCTCGAGATCAGGAAGTAGAGGACCAGTCCGAGCAGCCCGGTGAGAAGGAGGAGCGCGTAGGCGCGCAGGTACCCGGTCTGCACCGCGCGGGCCATGGAGGTGCCCACGCGCACCGCGCCGGTGGCACCGCCCACGATCGTGGCCTGCACGAAGTCGGCCTCGATCACCCGGCGGCCGAAGCTGCCTGCCGCGGCGAATGGGCGCACGAAGAGCAGGTCGAAGAGCTCGTCGAAGTACCACTTGTTCACGAGGAACTGGTGCACGCCCCGGAAGCGGTCCTGGACGGCCCGCGACAGCCCCGGCCTGCGCACGTACACGTGGTACGCGGCGGCGATGCCCACGATGCTCACCAGCCCGCCGACCAGCAGGCCCGACCACTCGGCGGCGTCGCTCGGGGCCGTGTGGGCGTAGCGCGAGTCGGCGAACGACGGCTCGAGGAAATGCTCGATCGCGTCGGTGACGCCCGGGACCTGGAGGAATCCGGCGATCAGGGCCAGGAGCGCCAGCGGCGCCATCGCCACCCGCATGGGCATCGCGCGCTCGGCCACATGGTGCTCGGGCCCGGGGAAGCCCACGTCGGTGTCCTCGCTCTCGCCGGTGAGCGGGTTGGCCGGCTCGTGGTGGGCCAGGCCGCCCGACTCCATCTCGCGCGCCTCCTTCACCGGCTCCCCGTAGAAGACCCGGAAGACGAGCCGGAAGGCGTAGAACGCGGTGAGTCCCGCGGCCAGGTAGCCGAACACGCCAAGCACCACGAAGCCGCCGCCGCGGTTGATGGTGAAGGAGAGGATCTCGTCCTTGGAGAAGAACCCCGAGGTGAGCGGGAAGCCCGACAGGGCCAGCGCTCCGATCACGAAGGCGAGGAAGGTGAAGGGCATGGCCTTGCGGAAGCCGCCCATCTTGTCCAGGTCCTGGCTTCCGGCCATCGCCGCGATCACCGATCCCGCGCACATGAAGAGCAGCGCCTTGAAGAAGGCGTGCGTCATCAGGTGGAACATCCCGGCGCTGTAGGCGGCCGCCGAGACCCCGAGCACCATGTACCCGATCTGGGAGATCGTGGAGTAGGCGATCACGCGCTTGAGGTCGGTGACCGTGACCGCCACCGACGCGGCGAACACCAGCGTGGCCGTGCCGACGATCGCCCCCACGTCCGCCGCCGTGGGAGCGAGCTCGAACAGCACGTAGCGTGCGGGCGATGAGGTACACGCCGGCGGTGACCATGGTGGCCGCGTGGATCAGAGCCGAGACCGGGGTCGGGCCCTCCATGGCGTCGGGCAGCCAGGTGTGGAGCGGCAGCTGGGCGGACTTGGCGAAGGCGCCCACGAGCAGCAGCAGGCAGATGGCCACCACCGTGCCGTCGTTCTGGGAGAAGGTGTCGCCCGCCCTCGAGAAGACCGTGAGGTAGTCGAGCGAACCGGTCTTGTCGAGGATCAGGAAGGCCGCGATGACGAGGCCCACGTCGCCGATCACGTTGATCACGAACGCCTTGATCCCGGCGGACGTGGCCGTCTCGCGGCGGTACCAGAACGAGATCAGCAGGTAGGAGGCCGCCCCCACGAACGCCCAGCCGATGATCAGCAGCACGAAGTTCGACGCCAGGATCAGCAGCAGCATCGAGAAGACGAAGAAGTTCAGGTAGGCGAAGTACCGCGCGTACCCGCGGTCGCCCGTCATGTACGCCACCGAGTACACGTGGATCAGGAACGACACGCCGCTCACCACCAGGCACATGAAGATGGCCAGGGGATCCACGAGGATGGCCATGTCTGGCCCTGAAGTTCCCGGTGGCCGCGTAGGTGTAGGCGGTGTCCACCAGGGCGCGGGCGTCCTCGGGGCGGTCGTTCAGGTCGAAGGCCGCGCCGATGGCCGCGAGGAAGGAGAGGCCGATGGCCGCGCTGGCGATCCATCCCGGCGTGCGGCCGGGCAGCACCCGCCATCCGAACGAGATCACGAGCATGCCCACCAGCGGGAAGGCCAGGATCAGCCAGCCGTAGGTGGTGGCGCTCATCCGCGGAGCTCGGACATCTCGTCGACGTCGATGGGCAGCCGGGCGCGATACATCGCGACGATGATTCCGAGTCCGATCACCACCTCGCAGGCGGCGATCACCATCACGATCAGCGCGAACACCTGCCCGGCCTCACCGCCGTGCATGCGCGCGAAGGCCACCAGCGCGAGGTTCCCGGCGTTCAGCATCAGCTCCAGGCAGAGCAGCACCACCAGCGGGTTGCGCCGGGTGAGCACCCCCGCCGCGCCGATGCAGAAGATGAAGGCCGAGAGGACTACGAACCAGGCGATGTCCACCTAGTGCCTAGGCCTCCAGCCCGCGTCGGCGCCGGGCCAGGACCACCGCTCCCACCGCCGCCAGGAGCAGGAGGAACGAGGCGGCCTCGAAGGGCACGAGGAACTTCCGCAGCAGGAGCGAGCCGATCTGTCCCGGGCTGCCGAAGCCGGGGCCGACGTCGGCTCCGCGTGTGTCCACGGCCTCGAGGCCGGTGCCGAGCACGGCGATGGCCAGCTCGATCGCGAGAGCCACGGCGAACAGCGGGCCGAAGGTGGCCAGCCCGCCGCCCTCGGGCCGCAGCGGCTCGTCGGCCCCACCGATGTAGGCCACGACGAAGATGTAGAGGACCATCACGGCGCTGGCGTACACCACCACCTGGGCGGCGGCCAGGAACTCGGCGCGCAGCAGGAGGAAGAGCACCGCCAGCGACAGCAGGTGCGTGACCAGCGAGAGCACGCTGTAGAAGGGGTTCTTCAGCATCACCACGCCCAGCGCCCCGGCCAGCGCGCCGATGGCGGCCAGGAAGAACAGGACCTGCTCGAACCACACGGGCTTACTCGCCCTCGCGGCGCAGCGGCGTGTGCTCGGGCGGATCGGCCAGCAGCATCTCCTTGGTGAAGATCAGGTCGCTGCGGCTGTAGTCCGCCAGCTCGTAGTCGTTGCCCATCGTGATGGCGTCGAAGGGGCAGGCCACCTCGCAGTACCCGCAGAAGATGCAGCGGGCCATGTTGATCTCGTAGACCGCCGCGTAGCGCTCGCCGGCCGAGACCGGGTCGCTCGGCCGTGTTCTCCGCCGCCACCACGCGGATGCACTTGGCCGGGCAGGCGGCGGCGCAGAGCGAGCAGCCCACGCACTTCTCGTGGCCGGTCTCCTCGAAGCGGTGCAGCTTGTGGCGGCCCCGGAAGCGCGGGTACACCGGCGTCTTCTCCTCCGGGTACTCGATCGTGACCGTGCCCTCCGCCAGGCGGCCGAAGGTGGTGCGCGAGGCCGCGCAGCGTCTCGCCGAACACGCGGTACACCGAGCCCAGCCCGCCGGGCTCGGGGCCGCGGTCCACCGGCACCACGTCCTTGTTCGGGATCCCAGGCCATCAGGTGGCCACCAGCACGGTGGCCGTGACGAGCACGTTGAGGGTGGCGAGGGGCAGCAGGATCTTCCAGCCGAAGGACATGAGTTGGTCGTAGCGCAAGCGCGGTAGGGAAGCACGAATCCAGATGAAGAACACGACTCCCGCCATCAGCTTCAGGAACATCCACAGCGGAGCGAGCGCCACCGGCCCCGGTCCGTGCCACCCGCCGAGGAAGCATGCGGCCGCGATCGCGGAGATCACCACCACCTCGATGTACTCGGCCATGAAGAACGAGCCGAAGCGCATTCCGCCGAACTCCGTGTTGTAGCCCCCCACGATCTCCGCGTCGCCCTCGGGCAGGTCGAACGGGGCGCGGGCCGTCTCGGCGAAGCCCGCGACCATGAAGATGCAGAAGCCCACGAACTGCGGCACCACGAACCACATGTCCCCCTGCGCCTCCACGATGTCCACCACCGACAGCGATCCGGCGGTCATGGCCACGCCGAGCAGCGAGAGGCCGAGGGCCACCTCGTAGGAGATGAGCTGCGCCGCGGCGCGCATCGCGCCCAGGAACGAGTACTTCGACCCCGAGGCCCAGCCGCCGAGCATCAGCCCGTAGAAGCCGAGCGACCCGAAGGCGAAGAAGTAGAGGAGCGCGATCGGCACGTCGATCCCGTAGAGCCCGAAGTCGCCGCCCCAGGCGTTGAACGGGCCGAAGGGGATGATCGCCAGCGTGGCCACCGCGGTGACGATCGAGATCACCGGGGCGATGGCCATCATCCAGGGCACGGCCGTGTCCGGGGTGGACGGCTCCTTGGAGAGCAGCTTCAGCACGTCGGCCATCGGCTGGAGCAGGCCGCGGGGGCCCACCCGGTTGGGTCCGATGCGCGACTGGAAGCGGCCGAGGAGCTTGCGCTCGAGCCACAGGATGATGGGCACGATCCCGAGCACGAAGGCGAAGATCACGATCGCCTTCACGATCATCACGATCGTGCTCTCCGACTACGCGGGCACCTCGGCCGGCTCGCGCTCGGGCGCGGGCGCGATCTCCACCGGCCCGTCGGGCAGCCACGCGGCGGTGAGGAACACCACCCCCGGCGGCGTGCCGGTGCGGACGGCGGCCTCGCGCGCGGACGCGCGAGGTCCCCGGCCCGCAGCTCCACCTCCTGGCCGTGCTCGATGCCCAGCGCGCGGGCGTCGTCCGGCGACATCTGGGCGTGCGCCTCCGCGGCGAGGAACCGCAGCGCCCGCGAGTGCTCGACCTCGCCGCCCGACCAGAGCGTGGGCGCGACCACCACGCGCAGGCCCTGCGGCGGGGCCGGCGGATCGGCCAGCGGCTCGCTCGGAGAGCTCGGCCGCCGGGAGCGCCGAGGCGGCGTCCCGGTCCTGCCAGCGCACGCCCCGGCCGCCGATCTCGTCGAGGCCGATGCCCGCGTAGAAGGGCACGGCCGCGGCCACGCTCGGCGGTGACCGCGGGAGCGGCTCAGCGGCGTCCACGCCCTTGCCCGCGCGCGCGCAGAGCTCGGTCGAGCACCCACCACCCGGGGCGGACCTCGCCGGTGTGGCCCACGGCCTGGCGCATCCGCTGGATGCGGCCGTCCGGGTGGGTGACCGTGCCCTCCTTCTCGGGGTAGGTCTCGGCCGGGAAGACCACGTTGGCGTGCTCGCTCGAGCGCCTCGCTGCGGTAGCGGGCGAAGGCGATCACGCTGCCGGCCCGCTCCAGCACCGTCCTCGGGCACCTCGGGGGCGTCCACCAGCAGCAGCGCCCCCGCGCGCGTCGGGCTCGCCGGGCGCGCGCGGCGTCGGCCAGGCCGGGGCCCACGCCGGGGAGGCAGCCCACCTCGCGCAGCCCGCGCCCGTTGGTGGACACGGGGATGCCGATCAGTCCCGGACTCGGGCTTCTCCGGCAGATCCCGAGCGCGCCGGCCACGGCCAGCAGCGCCTCCACCGTGTGGCCGCCACGCTCGGCCGCCCACAGGCGCTCGCCCCAGAGGATCACCACGTCGCCCGCGTCGCGGAGCACGTCCGCGGCGGCGCGCACGGCGTCGGCCGGGGAGCGCGGCGCGGCGAGCCGCTCGGCGCCGGGCCGGAAGCCGGCCGTGGCGCCCGCGCGTGCGGGCCAGATCGTCGAGCGAGCCGCGTCGCGCGCGGCGAGCCGAGCGCCGCGGCCAGCGCGGCCACGGCCGCCTCCTCTCCCCCGGGGCGCAGCGCACGCGCGGCGGCCGCGTTGGCGTCGAGGGTGGAGGGCCGGGCCGAGAGCGTCACCAGGCGCGCGCCGTTGCGGCGCACGGCCTTGCGCACGCGCAGGTCGAGGATCGGCGCCTCGTCCACCAGCTCCGTGCCCACCACCAGGATCGCGCCGGCGTGGTCGATGTCGGACACGCGCGCGCCGAGGTCGGGGCGCGCCAGCGCGCGGGCGTGCGCGGGGTCGGGCGCGGCGCCGTCGCGCGAGTCCACCCAGGCGGAGCCCAGGCCCTCGCGCATCAGGTGCTGGACGAGGAAGCCCTCCTCGTTGGTGGTCTGCGCCGCCCACGTAGGCCGCCGCGCTCGTCGCCCGGCCTTCTCCAGCGCGGCCCAGGCCTCGGACAGCGCGCGCTCCCAGCACACCTCGCGCAGGAAGCCGCCGTCGCGCACCATCGGCGCGGTGATGCGCTCCGTCGCGCCGCGAACGCCTGGTAGCCGAAGCGGCCCTTGTCGCAGAGCCAGCCGTCGTCCACCTCGTGGTTGTCGCGCGCGAGCACGCGCACCACCTGGGCGTCGTCGCGGATGGTGAGCTTCACGTTGCACTGCGACGGGCAGAGCGTGCACAGCGTAGCCCGAGTCCTCGATGTCCCAGGGCCGGGCGCGGAAGCGGTAGGCGCGTGGAGGTGAGCGCGCCCACCGGGCAGAGCTCGATGATGTTGCCGCTGAACGGGCGCCACGTAGGGACGGCCGTCGTGGGTGCCCACGAAGGTGTGGTCACCGCGGTCGAGGAACACCAGCTGGTAGTCCTCGGCGATCTCCTGGGAGAAGCGCACGCAGCGGTAGCAGAGGATGCAGCGCTCGCGGTCGATGGCCACCAGCGGCGACAGCTCGAGCGGCTTCTTGAAGTGGCGCTTGGGCTCGATGTAGCGCGAGCGCCCGGCGCCCCAGCCGTAGGAGATGTCCTGCAGCGGGCACTCACCGCCCTTGTCGCACACCGGGCAGTCGAGCGGATGGTTCACGAGCAGGAACTCCACCACCGCGTTCTGGGCGTGCTTCACGCGGTCCGAGGTGGTGTTCACCACCATGCCGTCGCGCACCGGCGTGGAGCACGAGGTCTGGAGCTTCGGGATCCCCTCGATCTCCACCAGGCACATGCGGCAGGCGCCCACCGGCTGGCCGAGCTTCGGCTCGTAACAGAAGTAGGGGATCTCGACGTCGCCGTGCTTGGCGGCGTCCACGAGCATCGTGCCCTCCGCGCGCCTGCACCTCGCGGCCGTCGATCTCGAAGCTGATCCAGTTCTTCTCGGGGCGGGCCATGCGGCTCAGGCCGCTCCGGCACTGCGGCCAGCTCGCCGGCGCCCTGGCCTCGAGCTCGAGGTCCCGGCGCTCGCGGGCCGCCTCCATGTGCTCCTCGAACTCCGGCGCGGAAGTGCTCCAGCATCGAGTTGATGGGCATGGCCATCGAGTCGCCGAGCACGCACAGGCAGTTGCCCATGATGTTCTACTGGACCTGGCCCATGATGTCGAGGTCCATCGGCGTGCCCTCGCCCTCGTCGATGCGCTCGAGCGTCTTCACCGTCCAGTTGGTGCCCTCGCGGCAGGGCACGCACTTGCCGCACGACTCGTGGCGGTAGAACTCGGCCAGGCGCAGCGCGAGCGGCACGAGCGGCTGGGAGTCGTCCACCACGATGATCGCGCCCGAGCCGAGCATCGAGCCCGCCTCGGCCATCGCCTCGAAGGTGTACGGCAGGTCGAGGTGCTCCTCGCGTCAGCACGGGCGCCGACGAGCCGCCCGGGAAGAAGCACTTGACGCTCGCGCCCCTCGGGCGGGCCGCCGGCCAGCCCGTAGATGATGTCGCGCACCGGGATGCCCAGCTCGATCTCGTAGTTGCCGGGCCGCTGCACGTTGCCCGACACCGACACGAGCTTGGTGCCGGTGGAGTTGCCCACGCCGAGCGTGCGGTACCAGTCGGCGCCCTTCTCGATGATCAGCGGCGCGTTGCAGAGCGTCTCGACGTTGTTGATCAGCGTCGGTCCCTGGTAGAGGCCCTGGTTGGCCGGGAACGGCGGCTTCAGGCGCGGGTTGCCGCGCTTGCCCTCGAGCGCGTCCAGCAGTCCGGTCTCCTCGCCGCAGATGTAGGCGCCCTGCCCGCGGTGGACCACGAGCTCGAAGATGTGCTCGGAGCCGAGGATGCGCTCGCCCAGCAAGCCCTTCTCGTAGGCCTCCGCCACCGCGGCGTCGAGGATGTCGGCCTGCAGCTCGTACTCGCCCCGGATGAAGATGAAGCCCTTGTTCGCCCCCGCGGCGATCGACGCCGATGATGCAGCCCTCGACCAGCAGGTGCGGGTTCTTCTGCATCAGCAGGCGGTCCTTGAAGGTGCCCGGCTCGGACTCGTCGGCGTTGCAGCAGAGGTACTTGTCCATCGCGCCCTTGGGGATGAAGCTGGCCTTCTTCCCCATCGAGAAGCCGGCGCCGCCGCGGCCCCGCAGGCCCGGATTCCTCGAGCTCGTGCAGCACCGCCTCGGGCTCCATCTCGAGCAGCGCCTTGCGCGCCGAGCGGTAGCCGCCCAGGCGCTCGTAGACCTCGATCGTGTTGAGGCCGGGCTCGTCGATGTTCGCAGCAGGAGGCGGGTCTCGTCACTCGGGTTCCTCCTCGGGGGTCACGCTCGTGCCCGGGTCGAGCGGATGCAGGGTCGGCGCGGTGAGGCGGGGGCCCTCGGCGGCGGCACGTCGAGCACTCCGCCTCCTTCCAGGTCCCGCCCGCGGGGTGCACATCGGGCTCCTCGGAGGCCCGGCGGCTGGCGTCCGGCGGGCAGCGGTAGCCCGGTCCTCGAGCCGCGCCCGGGGAGCACCTCGCGACCGCCTTGAGCGCGCACGATCTCGCCGGCGTCGTCGGTCGGAGCGGGCCCACGAAGCGGCCGTCCACGGAGGCCATGGGCGCCATGTCGCAGGCGCCCAGGCACTCGAACTCGCGCAGCTCCACGTCCTCGAGGCCCTGTTCGCCGGCCTCGTCGGCGATGCGCGTCGTAGACCTCCTTGGCGTCACGCACGTGGCAGGCCACGCTGGTGCAGACGTACACGTAGCGGTGCCGCGTGGGCTCGGTGCGCAGCATGTCGTAGAAGGTCGCGATGCTCGACAGGTAGGCCGGGCGTCACCTGCATCACGGCGGCCACCTGGCGAATCGCCTCGGGCGAGCACCAGCCGTGCACCCGCTGGGCGGCGCCGAGCGCCGGCAGGGTGGCCGAGTGACGCTCGGGGTAGAGCGCCATGAGGCGCTCGATCTCCGCGCGCAGCCGCTCCGGCACCTCCACCTCGGCCGGGTCCGGGATGGTGGCCGGATCCTCGTCCAGCCGGCACGGCCTCGTCCCACCCGGCGGGCAGGGGCGCGGCGCGCAGCGCCGCCCTCGTCGTCGGCTCATCGGTCGATGCCCCCGAGGATCGGGTCGAGCATGGCCACGCAGGCGATGAAGTCCGCGATCAGCGAGTCCTTGGCCATCTCGGGCAGCGCCTGCAGGTTCACGAAGCTCGGGTCGCGCATGTGCACCCGCGCCGGCTTGGCCGAGCCGTCGGCCACCACGAAGCAGCCGAGCTCGCCGCGCGGCGACTCGATCGCGGTGTAGACCTCGCCCGGCGGCACCCGGAAGCCCTCGGTCACGAGCTTGAAGTGGTGGATCAGCGCCTCCATCGAGGTGGCCAGCTCGTGCCGCGGAGGCAGCGCGACCTTGCGGTCGTCGGTGTGCACGGGCCCTCGGGCAGGCCGTCGAGCGCCTGCTCGATGATCCGCAGCGACTCGCGCATCTCGTCGAGGCGCACCTTGTAGCGGTCGTAGTTGTCGCCCACGCTGCCCACCGGCACGTCGAAGTCGAACTGCTCGTAGGAGGAGTAGGGCATGGCCTTGCGCAGGTCCCAGGGGTGGCCCGTCGCGCGCAGCAGCGGCCCGGTCACGCCCAGCTCGAGCGCGCGCTCCTGGGAGATCACGCCGGTGTTCTTGAGGCGCCGCAGCCAGATCTCGTTGCGGTCGAGCAGCGCCTGGTACTGGTCGAGCCGCTTCGGCATCAGCTCGAGGAACTCGCGCACTCGCTCCTCGAAGCCGGGCGGGATGTCCTCGATCACTCCGCCCACCTGGAAGTAGCGCGTGTGCATGCGCTGGCCGCTCGACATCTCGAACAGGTCGAGGATGAGGTCGCGGTCGCGGCAGCCCCACCAGAGCATCGTGATCGCGCCGATGTCGAGCGCGCCGGTGGCGAGCGCGAACAGGTGCGAGGCGATCCGGTTGAGCTCCATGTGAAGCACCCGCAGCCACTGGGCGCGCGGCGGCACCTCGATCTCGAGCAGGCGCTCGACCGACATGCAGAACACCTGCGCGTTGAAGTAGTAGGCGAGGTAGTCCATCCGCTCGACGAACGTGATGACCTTCCAGTACTGCTGGTCCTCGCAGCTCTTCTCGATGCCGGTGTGGACGTAGCCGATGATCGGCTTGACCTCGCGCACCATCTCGCCCTCGAGCGTGGTGAGCAGGCGCAGCACCCCGTGGGTGGCCGGGTGGTGAGGCCCGATGTTGATGGTGAAGAGCTCGTCGGTGCGCTCGGCTCGCGCCTCGGGCCGTGCGACCGGGCTCCGCCCATCCGCTCCATCGTCACCGAGCGCTCGCGCTCGCGGTAGGGAGTCCGCAGCGCGGCGGCGCTCTCCTCGCCTACCGGTCGCGCTCGGCGTCAGTCATACCAGCGCGGGTACTTGTCCTCGTTGAACGTGTACAGCACCGGCTCGCCGCCCAGCGGGAAGTCGCGGCGCTGCGGGAAGCCCTCGTAGTCCTCGGGCATGAGGATGCGGCGCAGGTCCGGGTGGCCCTCGAACACGACGCCGAAGAAGTCGTACACCTCGCGCTCGTGGAAGTCCGCCGTGGGGAACAGATCCACCACGCTCGGCACGCGCGGGTCGTCGACCCCCAGGCGCGTCTTTACGCACAGCCGGTCGCAGCGCTCCATCGAGAGCAGCTGGTAATGCACGCCGAGCCGCGGCTCCTCGGGCAGGTAGTCGCAGCCGTGGAGGCTCATCAGCTGCGGCAGGGCTCTTCTCGCTCTCGCGCAGGTGGGCCAGCACGTCGTGCACGCTCGCGGGCGCCACCTCGAGGGTGGCCTCGCCGCGGAAGAAGGTCGTGCCCGTCACGGCCTCCTCGGCCACGGTCTCGCGCACCCGCTGGGCGATCAGCTCCAGACCGGTGGCGTCAGGCACGCGCCTCGTCCTCAGGCCGCTCCCGGTGCCTCGGCCCCGTAGCGCTCGCGCCAGCCCATGTCGGGCCGCCCTGGATCTTGTCCTGAAGCTTCATGATCGCGTAGATGAGCGCCTCCGGCCGGGGCGGGCAGCCGGGCACGTAGATGTCCACGGGCATGAACTTGTCCGCTCCCGGACGACCGCGTAGTTGTTGAACATCCCGCCGCTCGACGAGCACACGCCCATGGCGATCACCCACTTGGGCTCGAGCATCTGGTCGTAGAGCCGGCGGATGATCGGCGCCATCTTGATCGAGACGCGGCCGGACAGGATCATCAGGTCGGCCTGGCGGGGCGTGAAGCGGATCGCCTCGGCGCCGAAGCGGGCGAGGTCGTTGCGGGGCGAGCCGATCACCGTGATCATCTCGATCGCGCAGCAGGCCAGGCCGAAGCCGAGCGGGAAGAGGCGTTCTTGCGTGCCCAGTTCTGAGCCGTCTCGAGCGTGGTGAACAGCAGCCGCTCCTCCACGTACTCGTCGAGGTCCCTGCCGGCCAGCTCGCCGCGGAGCATCTGCTGGGCCTTGAGCTGGCGGACCCGCAGGTCCTCCCCGACCTTCGTGCGGGTCACTTCCATTCGAGCGCACCCCTTCTCCAGACGAATACGAGCGCCACCAGCAGGAGTACGACGAACACGATCGTCTCGACCAGCGCGAACGCCCCGAAGGCATCCAGCTTGATCGCCACCGGGTAGAGGAAGACGACTTCGATGTCGAACAGGATGAACAGCATCGCGATCAGGTAGAAGCTGATCCCGAACCGGAACGACTTGCGTACGTCCGAAGGCAGACCGCTCTCGTAGGGCTCCGACTTGACCTTCCCCGGGCGCTTGGGTCCGAGGGCGTGATTGGCGAGCGTGAAGGCGGTTCCGACCCCTATGCCGAGCGTGAGAAAGACAAGTGCTGGCAGGTAGTTCCTCAGCACGCAGGCCGTATCTATAACGCAAGCTTGTGCGACACAGCTACATAGTGCGAAAGGGCACCCCCTGAGCGGATTCACATGGTGGTCGGCATCGCCGTCCTCGTGAGCAACGCGGTGGCCGCGGGATGGGGTGTGGTGGGCTGGCTGCGCAAGGACGCGCGCGCCTCGCTCGTGTTCTGGCCGCTCCTGCGAGTGGCCCAGGCGACGGTGGTGATCCAGGTGGTGCTCGGCCTGCTTCTGCTGGCCCGCGGAGCGTCCGCGCCCGACGGCCTGCACGTGATCTACGGGATCGCCCCGCTGCTGGTCACGCTCGTGAGCGAGGCGATGCGAGCCGGGATCGCGCAGCGCGAGCTCGACGAGGTGGAGGACGTGGATGCGCTCGAGCGCGGCGAGCAGGTGGCGCTCGCTCGGCGCGTGGCCCTGGGCGAGATGGGCGTGATGACCGTCGGCGCGCTGCTGATCCTCACGCTGGCGCTGCGCGCCTACCAGACCGGCGGCTGAC
>CAVVYE010000018.1:0-132731 GCA_963752455.1 uncultured Thermoleophilaceae bacterium | reverse complement strand
GACCTCCCCCATCGCGTCTAGAGTTCCGCACGCTGCCCCGATAGCTCAGCCGGATAGAGCGACTCCCTCCTAAGGAGTAGGCCGCTGGTTCGAATCCAGCTCGGGGCACTGGCCGGAGGAGACGTACCGGCTCTCCACCTCCGCCACCCTTACTCATACATACGAACGTCTGTGATGGCGACCTCGTTCGGGTTTCCGGATCCCCTGTGTATTGAGTCGATATGGACCTGAAGAACGTCGGCGTCACAATCGAACGGGATGCTTTCGCCGCTCAGGTCGGTGTCGTCGCGTCTCGGCAGCTTCACGGACCGGTTGCATCCCTTGCCGGTCATCCTTTTCTCGTCGTGCTCCCCGGTCACGTGAATCCGTGCCAGTCGGCCCAACTTGCCGTGCGTCGGGGTGTCCTTGGTCCAGCCGTTCGTCAAGCAGACGAGGCGCACGCGGTGATCGCCCGATCCCCCGAAACCCCAACTCACTACATCGTGTGGATTCCCTCTGAACATCGAGGTCCACGCTGTGTTGCGATTGCCGTCGATCGTGTCTTGGGGGACGTGAGCATTCTGTTGGTAAAAGGCGCTGGCGTCTTGGATCTCGATCGGCCGCAACCAATTGAGATCCCGGCACGAAGTCGGCACTGACGTCAGCGACTTGTGCCCAATAGCCCAGCCGATCTGCTTGCGGAGCCGCTCATGGGTCAACGGGATGAGGACAAAGTTCCCGACAACCGCGGCGGCCGCCGCCCCCAAGCACCACAACGCAATTTTCATCGGCAGGCTCCTGCGCGGCGCCACGCCCTCGGCTGCTGGCGACCCTTGACGCGCACCTCGCGGTACGTCGGAGTCCACCGCTTCGGCATCCGTCTCTCGAAGGCGAACAATGATGGAGTCACCCCGCTCGGATTCCCCGATGCGGGGACTGGAGTCGATGCCCACCAGGTCGAAGGCGTTCTGTACCCGCGCTTTGGTATGGCGATCCCACCGGCGGACCGCAAAGGTGCTGAGGACCTCGTCGACGGACATCGCCACCGGCGCGGGCTTGCCCTCGAGCTGTTGCGCGAGTCCCTGCGCGGCGATGAGCTGTTCCTTGGTGGCGCGACGGCTCACGACAGCCCTGCATCCCGCGCATGGATACCGCTCGCCGACAGCGGCAGTCTCCTCAGGTGCGCCCGAACAACGAAAGCGGCATGAAACATGGATGGCCTCCCGCGCTCCGACTTCGGTTGAGCCCGCCGTGCGCGCCCAAATGGTCAACGTCTCACCGTATGGTTCGAAAGACCTGAGTATTTTCCTTCCGCCCAAGGGCGAGCGCCCAACGCGGAGTACGGTCGAGGACGTGCGGAGGCGGAAGACCCAACCTGAGGTGCACCTCAGCGGGCGTTCGAACTGGCTGCGTGCCGCGGTGCTTGGCGCGAACGACGGCATCCTGTCCACCTCCAGCCTCGTGTTGGGCGTTGCCGCGTCCGGCGCGTCGAACACCGCAATCATCACCGCCGGAATCGCCGGGCTCGTGGCCGGTGCGCTGTCGATGGCCGCGGGCGAGTACGTGTCGGTCAGCTCTCAGCGCGACGCCGAGCGGGCCGACATCCGCCTGGAGGAGCGCGAGCTGTCCCGTGATCCGGAGGGCGAGCTGCGTGAGCTCGCCGGGATCTACGAGCGGCGGGGTCTGCCGCCGGCCCTCGCCGGTGAGGTCGCCGCCGCGCTGTCGCGCCGGGGCGCGCTCACGGCGCACGCACGTGACGAGCTGGGACTGGCCGAGGAACGGCTGGCGCGGCCGCTCCAGGCCGCGTGGACATCGGCCCTCTCGTTCTCTGCCGGGGCGGCGCTACCGCTGGTGGCCGTCGTGGCCGCCCCGTCTTCGGCCCGGGCTGCCGTGGTGGTCGCGGTGACGCTCGTGGCGCTCGCCCTGCTCGGTGGCCTCGGCGCGCGGCTCGGCGGAGCGCCGCGGCTCCCCGCGACGGTCCGCGTCGTCGTCTGGGGCGCTGTGGCAATGGCGATCACCGCCGGCATCGGCGCGCTCGTCGGGAGCGTCACGTAGGTCGCCTACCTACGGCGCCTGCTCGCCTCCACCCTCCGGCCCCCCGTGACCGTGAACGTCTGCTTGTTGTCCGACTCGCTCGACGTGTTGCCCACGAAGACGTTGATCCGCCCGTTCTCCACCACGAAGCGGCCGCGGTTGTCGTAGAAGCCGACGTCGTCGCGGTCGAGCGTCCAGGAGACCGTCTTCGTCTGCCCGGGCCGCAGCGTCACGCGCTCGAAGCCGCGCAGCCGGCGCACCGGCTGGGAGATGCTCGCCACCGGGTCGTTGATGTAGAGCTGCGCCACCTCGTCGCCCGGCGCGTGAGCCGGTGTTCGTGACCTGCGCGCTGACCGTGATGCGGCCGTGGCGGGCGTCCATCGTCGTCCGCGCTCAGC
This sequence comes from uncultured Thermoleophilaceae bacterium, assembly GCA_963752455.1. Lineage (GTDB taxonomy): Bacteria > Actinomycetota > Thermoleophilia > Solirubrobacterales > Thermoleophilaceae > JACVRW01. The sequence continues at coordinate 130,320 of CAVVYE010000018.1, read as the reverse complement.
CGCAGGCCCGAGACCTTGAACGTCGTGTAGCTCAGGCCGTAGCCGAACTCGTACAGCGGGCGCGCAGCTCGGGATGTCCCGGTGGCGCGAGTTGTACCTCGACGCCGGGTCGCACGGGCGGCCCGTGGGCTTGTGGTTGTAGTAGATCGGCACCTGGCCCTCGTTGCGCGGGAAGCTCACCGGCAGCTTGCCGCCCGGGTTGACCTTGCCGTAGAGCACGTCGGCCACGGCGTTGCCCGCCTCGACGCCGGGGAACCACGCCTCGAGGATGGCCGGCGAGTCCGCCTGGACCTCGTCGAGCGTCAGCGGGCGCCCGTTGAAGAGCACGACCGCGAACGGCTTGCCGGTCGCCTTGATCGCCTCGATCAGCTCCTCCTGCTTGCCGGGCAGGTCGAGCATCGAGCGCGACTCCGCCTCGCCGCTCATCTCGCGCGTCTCGCCGAGCGCGAGCACCACCTGGTCGGCCGCCTGCGCCGCGGCCACCGCGGCCGGGAAGCCGGCCTGTCGACGCGCACTCGTTGTCCGGGTCGTAGAGCTCGTTGTTGCTCAGCGTGCAGCCCGGGCGTGAACGTCGTGTTCGGGTTCTGGGCCTGCATGCCCGCGAACAGCGACACCGCGTCGGCGTCGTCGCCGCGGCCCCACCAGGGCCCGAGCATGTCGTGCCCGGTGTCGCCCAGCGGCCCGATGATCGCCGTCGACTTCGCCGGGTCGAGCGGCAGCACCGGGCCGTCGTTCTTCAGCAGCACCATCGAGCGGCCGGCCGCCCGGCGCGCCGCGGCGCGGTTCTGCGGCAGCAGCTGCTTGCCCTCCGCCGCGGCCGACGTTCGACGTACGGGTGCTCGAACAGGCCGGCGCGGAACTTCACGCGCAGGATGCGGCGCACCGCGTCGTCGATGCGCCGCATCGAGACCTGGCCGCTCGCCACGAGCTGCTGGCCGAAGTCGCGGAAGTTGGTCGGACACCATCTCGGAGTCGGTGCCGGCGTTCAGCGCCAGGCGCGCGGCGTCCCTGCCGTCCTCGGCGAAGCCGTGGCCGCACGGGCCCGCCCGCCGGGTTCACGCCCGGGCAGGCGCGCAGCTCGGCCACCGCGGTGTAGTCGCTCTCGACGAAGCCGTCGAAGCCCCAGCGCTGCTTGAGGACGCGCGTCTCCAGGTACTTGTTCGCGCAGCCGGGCACGCCGTTGATCGCGTTGAACGAGCACATCAGCGTGTCCGAGCCGGCGTCGACCGCCGCCTTGAACGGCGGCAGGTAGAAGTTCCACAGCCGCTGGAGCGACATGTCCGTGGTGTTGTAGTCGCGGCCCGCCTCGGGCTGGCCGTAGGCGGCGAAGTGCTTGACGCTCGTCACCACCTTGTCCGGGCGCGCTGTAGTCGCTGCCCTGGGCGCCCTTGACGCGCGCCGCGGCCATCACCGAGTTGAGGTAGGGGTCCTCGCCCGCCGCCTCCGAGATGCGGCCCCAGCGCGGCTCGTGCGAGACGTCGACCATCGGGCTGTAGATCTGCTTGAGCCCCACCGCCGCGGACTCGAAGGCGCCGATGCGGTGGTCGGCCCGGGCCACGCTCGGGGTCGAAGCTGCTGGCGGCGCCGAGCGGGATCGGGAAGATCGTGCGGAAGCCGTGGATCGTGTCGAAGGCGAACAGGATCGGGATGTGCAGCCGCGAGTTCTCCACCGCGTCGTGCTGGTACCGGTTGATCAGCACCGGGTCGGTCTCGCTGAAGACGCCGCCCGACGGGCTTGCGGGCCTCGGCGGGGTTCTCCTTCATCTGGCCGTCCGAGAGCAGCGTGAGCTGGTTGAGCTTCTCCTTGAGCGTCATCCGCCGCAGCAGCGAGTCGATGCGGCGCTCCGTGGAGGGGTCGAGGCGCTGCGCCACGGCCTGCAGCGTCGCGCGGTCCCGGGTGCGTTTGGCGGCCAGCGCCGGCAATGCGGCGACCAGGCACAGTGCCAGCAAGCGCGATCACCGTCGCGTACAGAGAAACCCTTCGACTCATGACTCGACCTCTCCTCGATGGCGCGGCGTCCTGCCGCGAGGCGAGTTTTCCCGGGCCCCGCCGCGGGCAAACCACGAGCGAGGGGAGCGAGATGACAGACGCACTCGATGCGATCGCGCGGGACGTGATCGACGCCAACCGCTACATGACGCTCGGCACCGCCGATGAGAGCGGGCTGCCCTGGGTGTCGCCCGGTCTGGTTCGCGCCGGCCGGCTACCGGCAGTTCCTCTGGGTCTCCCATCCGGAGGCCCGGCACTCACGCAACCTCGCGGTGCGCCCCACCGTCAGCATCGTGATCTTCAACTCGCAGGTGCCCGAGGGCTCCGCCCAGGCCGTGTACATGGCCGCGGAGGCCGAGGAGCTCACCGGCGACGCGCTCGACCGAGGGCATCGCCGTCCTCTCCGACCACTCCCAGGCCCAGGGGATGGACGCGTGGGGGGTGGTGGATGAGGCGGGCGGCGTGGCCCCGGCCGGCAGGGTCCGTCCGCTCGCTGCACCTCTACCGCGCCACCGCGTCCGAGCAGTTCGTGCTCGATCCGGCGGCCGCCACGGACAGCCGGACGCGCGTCACGCCCTAGCTAGCCGCGGTGCTTCTTCAGGTAGGCGGACGCCTGGGTACGGACCAGGTCCACCAGGTTGCCGAGCGCGATGTTCGCGTCCACGAGGTGCAGGCCCCAGGTGGGGTCCGGGGAGGCCCTGAACGTCGGCGCGCCCTTGCGCGGGCGTGATCTGGAGCACGTCGGCGCCGCCCGGCGGCGAGCAGCGGGCGGAGTAGGCGCCCGGCATCTCCGCCCAGGTGGTGGGCGGCGTGGGCTGCGTCACGCCGAGGAGGCCGATGGCCGCCGCGATGGTGGTGTTGGGAGCGAACGGCTCGCTCGGGTAGACCGGGTCGAGCCAGACCGATCCACCGCCGAGGGCCGCGGGATTGGTGCAGAGCACCTCCTGCCCGTCGTTGCCGGTGCGGCCGAAGATGCTGTTCGCCGGGGCCGGGTCCTCGAAGGTGGAGAACGCCACCACGCAGCCGGTCTGCCGGCGCGCGCGGCATGCGCGGACGTGCTTGAAGTCCCCGCCCACGTCCCTGCCCTTCTTGACCGTCACGTTGCCGCCGAGCAGCACGCCGGAGATCAGCTTGCGGCGCGCCGCGGGCTTCGGGTCGATCTCCTTGGTCACGAGCTGGCGCAGCATGAAGGTGCCCTGGGAGTGGCTGATGAGCACCACGCCCCGGCCCTTGTTGTACTTCCTCAGGTAGGTGCGCCAGGCCTCGCGCACGTCGTTGTAGGGGATCGACGGGTCGGTGTTGGGCGGCGCGCCGCCGAGCAGGGCCTGGAGCGTCACCTGCCGGTACATCGGCGCGAAGACCCGGCAGTGCTGGGAGTAGCGAGCCGTCTGGTAGAGCGCGATCGAGCGCTCCTCAGGATCGATCCGCTTCGAGGCCAGCGGGGTCTTCTGGTCGCTGACCGTGGGATAGACGTAGAAGCAGTCGAAGCGCGGCGGCCGGTCGGGCCTTGGATGGCGTCACGCGCAGCTTCTTGCCCGCCGGCGAGTACACCGTGGTCCTGAGGCCCGGGGTGCACGGGTTGCTCTTCTGCCCGGGCTTGCACAGCCACACCGTCTTGGCCGAGGCCGTGGCCGGGGCGATCGCCACCGCCGCGGCCACCGCCAGCAGGAGGCAGGTCGGGAGGATCGGGCACGGTCGGAGCAGCGTGGACGCGTGCCGCGCAGCGTCAGCCGAGATGTCGCTGCGGCTGCTAGCCGCGCGGCGCCGAAGTTGAGCACGTAGGTGGCGCCGCTCCGGTAGGCGGCGTGCACCGGGGCACGCCGGTTCACCCAGATGCCCACCTCGCGGAAGCCGGGCCGCAGCATGTTCCTGCGGTGCGGCGGGCTGTGCATCAGCGCGCGCACCCGGTCGATCGGCGTGGAGAACGCGCCCGGCCCCCCACACGAGGTTCTCGCCCACGAGCCAGTGCGCGGCGCTGCCCATGTAGCCGGCGGCGCGCATGCGGTCGGCCGGCTGACGGCCGCCGCTCGAGACGTGGGCGAAGTAGCGGCGGGTGACCATGTCGTCCGCGTGGCGGTGAGCGGCCAGCCGCAGGTGCGAGTTCACGCGCAGGCGATCGAGCCCGTGGTGGCGCCGCTCCCGGTTCAGGAGGCAGAGCGTGGCCAGGCGCAGCTTCTTGGCGCTGGCCTGGTTCGGCCTGGAGCCGGCCGAAGCCGCACGAGCTGGCCAGGGCGGAGCCCGGCGGCGGCACACGAGGCGGCGATCGAGAGGACAAGGACTACGAGAAACGTCCAGCGGAAACGCATGCATTTCGCCATCGACGGCTCCTGCGGGATCGCTCAGCGCTGCCCGAGATCGCGAGAGCTTTGGTCCGGCTAGTTGTGCGCTTGGTCCCTGTGGGCCGTCCTAGGCCGTCGAGCGCGAGCGAAGTTGCACTGTCGCGGCCCCCGATCCTCCCGGGCGGCCTTGGCTAGCGGTCGTCGCGGTCCGGATACACGTCGTCGATCGTGGTCAGCGGGACGTAGGGCGCCCCGCCCGCCGCGGCCTCGATGGCCTCGCCACCGCCCGCCAGGCGGTCCAGCACGCTCACCACGCCGGCGATCCGCGAGACCCTCCTCGCGCACCCGCTCGATCGCCTTCACCGTCGAGCCGCCGGTGGTCACCACGTCCTCCACGATCAGGCAGCTCTCGCCGTCGTCCAGGGGCGGGCCCTCGATCCAGCGCTGAAGGCCGTGCTCCTTGCGCTCCTTGCGCACGAAGAAGGCCTTCACCGGCGGCCCCGCGGCCAGCGCGGAGCAGGCCACCGGATCCGCGCCCATCGTGAGGCCACCCACGGCGGTGGCCCCGGTGCGCTCCACCTCGGCGGCCACCAGCTCGCCGAGGGCCAGGAAACCCGGCCGGCCGCAGGATCGCCCGCTTGGCGTCCACGTAGTACTGCGCCGTGCGGCCGCTGGTGAGGGTCACCTCGCCGATCACCAGCGCGTGCTCGCGCAGCTCGGCCACCAGCCGCTCCCGGGCGTCAGCCATCGGTGGAAGACGTCGATTCGGGGGTCAGGTTCTGCACGGCGGCTGCCGATGGTAGTCCCGAGATGGGCGCGCTAATTCGCTGGATCGCCATCGTCGTGTCCCTGTTCGTGGTCGTCGGCTTCGCCGCGTTCGCGGTGGACGAGATGAACCGCGGCTCGCAGACGCAGCAGAACGCCCTCGACCGTGACCTGAACACCCAGAACAAGGACGTCACGATCAACGACCCGAGCCCCGTCCCCCACGCCAGGAGCGGGTGCGCGAGCAGCAGCACGGCTCGGTGCGCGAGGCGATCGACGACGTGAACGACGTGCTGCTCGCGCCGTTCGCAGCCTGATCGACTCGGACAACGCGTGGGTGAACCACGGGGTCCCGTCCCTGCTCGCCCTGCTGGTCTACGGCGGCGGCCTCGGGATGCTGGCGAACATGATGCCCAAGCAGCGCCGCACCAGCGGCGACTGGCGCACGGCCTGACCCTGCCTAGGCCGCGCGCCCGCCCTCACCGGTCAGTCGTCGTCGCGCCCTGAGCGCTCCACCTCGTGGCCACCCAGCGGCCGTTCGACCTCTTGGCCGTGACCTCCAGGACCGCACCCTTCTTCACGCCCACTGAATCCGGCCACGCGCTCGTAGCGGGTGTTGCGCGTCACCTTGATGCGCACCGTGCCGCGCTCGAGGTCGCGGATCCGGAAGCGCCTGGCGTCGCGGTTCACGCTCACGATCTTGCCGTCGAACTCGGTGACGGCGGCCGCCTTGCTCGGCACGGCCGCGGGAGCCGCGGCCGGAAGCGAGGCTCCCCCCGCGGCGGCGGTGAGGGCGAGGATGCTGAGGGTCGATCGGATCTTCATGGGTTCTCCTTGGTGCTCGGGAATCGGGCACCGCCCATGCTGCCCCGGGACCGGCAAGCCGCCGGCAAGGTGCAGGTCAGGATTCGGTAAGCCCTGCGCGCCGAGGGAGGAGCGCAGCCCGATCGGTGATCGGGCGAGCACCGGACCAGGTCCTACCGGTAAACGAAGATCGGGTCGCCGATGTCGACCCAATCGAAGATCTGGCGCGCGTTCGGGATCGGCACCCGCAGGCAGCCGTGGCTGGCCGGGTAGTTGGGCACGTCCACGTATCCGTGGATCGCGTAGCCGCCGATGAAGTAGCTCGAGTCCACCATCCCGTGCGAGTTCGTGCCCGGCGTCTGGAGGTAGAACTTGAACGCCCCGAAGACCGTGGGCGTGGAGGGCTTGCCCGACGACGCGTGGTACACGCGGTAGGGCTTCCCTCGCTGGGCCAGGACCAGCACCTGGCGCGACCAGTCGAACTCCACGTGCTTGCCGTTCTTGCCCGACCTGGCGTGGGCGAGCTTGAACGCGCCCTGGCCACGGAACAGCTTCCCGTAGACGGTGCCGTCCGCGTAGCCGGTGGTGCCCAGGCCGTTGGTCTTGCGGAAGGCGGTGACCGCCCGTGCCGTGGCGGAGTCGAAGTAGCCGGTGACCGGCGTGGCGAAGCCGAGCGAGGCGAGCTGGCGCTGAAGCAGCAGCACGTGCGTGCCCTTGGAGCCCTCGCCGGCGCTCCAGGACACGACCGCGACCTTGCGGTCCTTGGCCCGGAAGGCCACCTGCGACGGTGTGGCGGCGTGGCGGACCACGAACCGCAGCGTGCCGGGATTGCCCACCTGCACGCGGAAGACGAAGCGGCCCCCGGCGCCCACCTTGCGCCGGATCTTCTTGCTCTGCTTGCCCTTGCGGATCACGCGAAGGGCCACCACCTGCCCGGCCACGTAGGGCTTGACCCGGCCCTTGACCACCACCACCTGGCCCGGGCGTGAAGTAGCGGGCCTTCTTCGTGGCCACGCCGCCGGAGACGCCGAAGGCGGCCGAGCCCGCGGCGGGCGCCGGGACGGGCGGGGGCACCGGAACGGTGGGAGTGGGCGGCGTCTGCGCCGCCGCCGTGGAGGGGACGGCGAGCGCGGCCGCGCACAGCGGGAGAGCCAGTCGCTTCCTCATCGAGGCGGGAACTATGGCACGCGCGCGGTCTGGAACGGCCCGGATGTCGAGCGACGCATCGCGGGCGCGTCGGGCATCGAAGCGCGGAACCGTGATGCAGGCGAGCAGCATCAGCGGTCCCAGGACCGCCGACACCTCCCACCCGTCGGCCTGCGCCCCGAAGGCGATGGCGTTGTTGAACGAGTGCATCGCGATCACCGGGAAGATCGAGCCCGGTCTTCTCGTAGACCAGGCAGAAGATGAACCCGAGCAGCGCGAGCGGAGGGAGGATCAGCAGGGCGTCCGTGCCGGAGAAGTCGAAGTGGATGAGCCCGAAGAGCCCGGCGTCGATCCCCGCGGCCGCCAGCACCGTGTAGCGGGAGCGCAGCGCCTTGTAGAAGAACCCGCGGAAGAAGAACTCCTCGGCGGCCGGGGCCACGCAGACGATGAGGAAGCCGGCCGCGATGAGGCCGAAGGTGCCCTGGTCGCTCCCCAGGTCCTGGGCCACCGTCTGCTCGGCGTCGGGCTGGACGATCACCGAGTAGATCGCCGCCGCCACGTAGAAGGTGAAGAGCCCGAGCGCGGCCCATCCCACCGCCGGCCACAGCGGGGTCCGGCGGAGCCCGAAGTGCCAGGCCTTCGGCTTGCGGGTGAACGACGCGAACAGGATGGCCGTGCCGATGAAGATCGCGCTCTGCGCGAGCGTGGCCAGCGCCGTGAACGTGGCGTCCTCCTCGTCGGTGTCCACCCCGGTGCATGGCGGCCACGATGCCCACCGCCACCAGCGTGGCCGTGAGCGCCACCAGGAAGCCCACCCCGGCGTACCACGCCGGCCAGCGCGGCGCGGCCCCCTCCGGGAGCTCGGGCGGGTCGGGCGGAGGAGCGGCCACGGCTTCCATCGGCACTCAGAGTAGGGAGGCCACTTCGGCGAGCGAGGGCACCGACTCCACGCCCGGCGGTGGCGGCCCGTCCCGCGCCAGGAGCACGGCCCGCACCCCGGCCGCCCGCGCGCCCTCCACGTCGTTCACGAGCGAGTCGCCCACGTGCAGCGCCGCGCGCCGCCTCCACGCCGGCCAGCTCGAGGCCCCGCCGGAACGGCGCCGGATCCGGCTTGGCGGCGCCCACCTCCGCCGACGAGACCACGCCGTCCAGGAGGCCCAGCACGCCGGTCGGGGCCAGCCACTCCGGCAGCGAGCAGTCCCAGTTGCTCACCGCCACGAGCGCGGCATCCGGCCGCCCGCAGGTCCTCCAGGGCCCCGGGCACCTCCGGGAAGAGACGGAACTCGAGCGAGGCCAGCATTGCCTTCCGGGCGGTGGCGTGGTCCAGCCCGGGCAGATCCAGCCCGGCCCGGAGCGCCTCGGCGCAGCGGTCGCGGAGGTCGTCGAGCGATGCCCGGTCCGCGCCCTTCGAGGTGATGCTCGAGGTAGTAGGCGATCTCGGCGCCGAAGCCCGCGGCGGCACGGCCCTCGTCCACCTCGAAGCCCGCCCCGCGCGAGCGCCGCCCGCAGCCGCGGGGCCGGTGGCTGGAGCTCCACCAGCGTGCCCAGGGCGTCCAGCAGGACCGCGCGCGGTGTCACGCGATGAAGTGCCAGGTGGCGTACTGGGCGGTGAAGAGCCCGAGCCCGATGGCGGAGACCACCAGCGCCGGCTGGGTGAGCCGTCGCTCCTCGCACACCACGGCGAGCCACATGAAGACCGGGAACAGCACGGCGAGGAATCGTGGCAGCGACATCAGCGGCTGGGGCCCGACGGGGAAGCTGAGCGGCAGGGCCAGCGCCGCGACCATGTACACGGCGTACGGCCGCGGCAGGCGCCGCCACACCCCCACCGCCGCCGCCACCGCGAACACGAGGAAGCCGAACAGCATGATGTTGAGCGCGGCCACCCGGTACGGATCTCCGCCCGCCTCCTCGAAGTACACGTGCGTGCGCTGCCCGGAGCCGAGCTGGCGCACTCCGTCCACCGCGGCCCGCAGCCCGTCCCAGGCGCCCACGAAGGGACCGGCGAAGTGCCGCGACCACGCCTCCTGGACGTCGAGGAAGCGCAGGGCGTCCCCCTCGGCCAGGCCCAGGTAGCCCGCGTACGCCGCGGTGCCGAGCGGGACGAGCAGGAGCCATGCCGCGTCGCGGGCCCGCCGGGGAGCCGCCTGCCACCACCAGATCGCCAGGGGCAGGAGCAGCACGAGTCCCGCGCTGCGGCTGGCCGCGGCGCCGGCCGCCGCGGCGCCGGCCAGGGCCCAGCGGCCGGTGCGGGCGCCGTAGAAGGCGGCCACCGACAGGAGCAGGAAGAGGCTCTCCGAGTAGGGAGCGCCGAAGAAGAGCGCCCCCGGGAACACGGCCAGCAGCCACAGCGTCGGCGCGGCCAGCGGCCGCCCGAGCTCCAGCGCGGCCAGTCGGTGGAGCAGCGCCAGCGCCGCCAGGAAGGCGGCCAGCGAGATCGCGTACGCGGCCACGAGCAGGGCGCCGCCCGATCCCCCGCCGAGCTCGCCCAGCCCGCGGACCAGCAGCGGATAGAGCGGGAAGAAGGCGGCCCGCACGTCGCTCTCGCCGTAGCCCGAGCCGGCAACGCGGAGGTACCAGACGGAGTCCCAGCGGGCCAGGGGGGAGAAGAGCACGTCGGCCGCGGCGCCCAACGGGTGCGTCAGGGCCGGGTCGTCGAACTTCTGGGCGTTCTCGGCCGCCAGGCCACCGCTCGCAGGGCCGGACGTGAGCGCGGCGAAGATGGCCACGAGGAGCACCGCGCCGCGGGTGACGGCCAGCACTCGCCATGCCGCTCGCACGTCCTCCGAGCCCGGAGCGGCGGGGACCGGCGGAGCCGGCGCGGGGGTAGCCTCGAACGCCATGCCGGTCACCGATTTCTACAGCGCCTCCTCGCTCGAGGAGCACAAGGAGCAGATCTACGCGGTGGTCACCGTGGCGCTGACGCTCGTGGCCGCCCGGCTCGTGGACCGCTGGCTCGCGCGCCGCGGCCGCGCCATAAGCGTGGCCGTGGCCGGCGGCGAGCTCTCCGCCGTGGCCACCACGCGCCTGCGACTGGTCCGGCGGCTGGTGTTCGCCGGAATCGTCATCCTCGGCCTGGCCGTGGGGCTCGCTCAGTTCGAGGGCGTGAGGCGGCTGGCCACCGCGATCCTCGCCTCCTCCGCCGTGCTCGGCCTGGTGGTGGGCTTCGCCGCCCGGGCCACGCTGGCCAACGCGGTGGCCGGGATCATGCTCGCGATCACTCAGCCGATCCGGATCGGGGACCTCGTGACCTTCGAGGAGCACACGGGCGAGGTGGAGGACGTGAGGCTCACCTACACGTACATCCGCCTCGAGGACGGCAGCCGCATGGTGGTGCCCAACGAGCGCCTGGCCCAGGGGTCGATCGAGAACCACACCGTGGTGGACCCGCGCGTGCAGGTCGAGGTGTCGGTGTGGATCCGCCCGGACGCGGACGCCGACCGCGCCATCGACCTGATCGAGGCCGAGGAGGAGGGAATCACGGCCGGCGTGGCCGAGGTCGAGAGGGACGGGGTGCGCCTGAGCGCCACCACATGGGCCGCGGGACCGAGGGAGCGGGGCCCGGCGGCCGCCGACCTGCGCCGCCGCTGGCTCCGCCGCCTCCGTGAGCACGGGCTATCCTCGGCAGAGGCCTCCTGAGCGTTCCGGGCGCTCCGCAATCGCCATGAGTTATCGCCAGCGACAGTCGAGGAGGCGCAGGCGCCGCGGCGGGCACAGCAAGATGCTGCTCGCCTTCGGTGTACTCGCCATCACATGCGCCATCGGCGTGATGTCGCTGGCCGGGTACGTGCTGGCCATCGCGGCCACCGCTCCCGACCTGAAGGAGCTGAAGCCCGTGGACAAGGGCGAGACGTCGGTGATCTTCGCCTCCGACGGCTCCCGGCTCGGATACGTCTCGTCGGACACCGTGCGCCAGGTGGTCCCGTGGCGTGACATCCCGGTGTCGCTCCGGCGCGCCACGGTGGCCATCGAGGACGAGCGCTTCTACAAGCACGAGGGCGTGGACTACAACGCCATCGTCCGCGCCGGCGTGCGCAACCTCGAGTCCGGCGACACCGTGCAGGGTGGATCCACCATCACCCAGCAGCTGGTGCGCGCCCTCTACATCAAGGACCCGAAGCGCAACTTCACCCGCAAGATCCGGGAGGCCAAGCTGGCCTCGGAGCTGGAGGACGAGCGCTCCAAGACCTGGATCCTCCACAACTACCTGAACGACATCCCCTACGGCACGGTGGGCGGGCGGACCGCGATCGGCGTCGAGGCCGCCGCGGTGACCTTCTTCGCCAAGCACGCGCGCCAGCTCAACCTCGGCGAGTCGGCCCTTCTTGCCGGCCTCCCGCAGGCCCCCTCGCAGTACAACCCGTTCCGCAACCCCAGCGCCGCCCTGGCCCGGCGCAGCGAGGTGCTCGACCGCATGGTCAAGAACGGCTACGTGAGCGAGGCGGAGGCCGCCACGGCCAAGCGCAGCCCGCTCGGCCTCAAGCAGGGCACCCGCTACAGCCAGAAGCGCGAGCCCTACTTCTTCGACTACGTGCAGGACCAGCTGCTCGAGCGCTACGGCGTGGGCGTCTTCCGCCGCGGCGGGCTGAAGATCCACACCACGATCGAGCCGACGCTCCAGGACGAGGCCCGCAAGGCGATCGCGGGCCAGCTGCCCTACCCCGACGACCCCTCGTCGGCCATCGTCTCGATCGACCCGTCGAACGGCTACATCCGCGCCATGGCCTCGAGCGGCACCTACAAGGACCGCACGTTCAACCTGGCCGCCCAGGGGCACCGCCAGCCGGGCTCGGCCTTCAAGACGATGGTGCTGACCACCGCCATCCGCAAGGGCATCGATCCCAACCGCACCACCTACACCTCGAAGCCGGTGAGCCTCGACCTGGGCGACGGATCGCCCCCGTGGGAGCCGAAGACCTACGACGGCAGCTACGGCGGCACGATGACGCTCACCCAGGCCACGCTCCGCTCCGACAACACCGTGTACGCGCAGCTGATCCTGGACGTCGGGCCCAAGGCCGTGCGCGAGACGGCGAAGCTGATGGGCATCACCACCAAGCTCGACGCCTACCCGGCCGAGGGACTGGGCGGCCTGCGCCTGGGCGTGTCTCCGCTCGAGATGGCCAACGCCTACGCCACCCTCGCCTCGGGCGGGATGCGCAACACGCCCAAGGCCATCACCAAGGTGGAGTTCCCCGACGGCAAGTCGGACGACCTCGGCAAGCCGGAGCGCGAGCGGGCCTTCTCCGACGGCGTGGCCTACGAGGTCACGAAGATCCTCGAGCAGAACGTGCAGGGGGGCACGGGCACCGCCGCCAACTACGGCTGCCCGGCGGCCGGCAAGACGGGCACCACGGACGAGTTCAACGACGCCTGGTTCGTGGGCTACACGCCCAAGCTGGCCAGCTCCGTGTGGGTGGGCTACCCGAACGCGCTGGTGGCCATGAGCAGCGTGCACGGCATCGCGGTGGCCGGCGGCACCTTCCCCGCCGCGATCTGGCACGACTACATGACCGTCGCCCACGGCGACGACTGCGAGTCCTTCCCGCAGCCCACCGAGCCCGCGCAGTTCTCGCCCTTCTTCGGCAAGTACGCGGCCACCGGGCGCAGCACCAGCTCGGAGGGCGGCTACGACGACGACGAGGCGCCCGACGAGAGCTCGAGCACCACGCCGAACGAGACCGACGACAGGGGCTTCGACCCGCGCCTCTACGACACCCCGCCGCAGGGCGCCCCGGACGTGACGCCGCCGGGCGGCGGGCCCGCGCCTGACCAGGGCGGCGGGGCGACCCCGCAGAACGAGCCCCTCGGCGGACCCGGGCAGTGAACCTGGCTGCGGTGCTCGCGCGATCAGCGATCGCGCTGCGCTCCTCGCCTGGCCGCTGCCGTTCGACGCGCTCCTGCCGTCCGGCTACCCCGCGCGGGCGCGCCGGTCCAGCGCCACCACCGCCCCGACGTAGGTCAGCTCGATCGCCGTCTGGAAGATGCGGAACCCCACGGCGATGGCGGTGGCCACCGTCTCGTCCAGCACCGCGGCGATGGCCACGGCCAGCGCGGCGTCGCGGGTGCCCAGCCCGCTCGGCACCACGAAGGTGAGCACGGCCACGCAGAACGCCACCGGATACGCGGAGACCAGGTAGGGGAAGTCGGACGCCGGGAGCGGCTGGAGCGCCTTGGCGAACGCGTACAGGCCCACGCCGATGACCGCCCAGCAGCCCATGTACATGAGCGAGAACCGGAGGACCTGCCCGAACGACAGCACCTTGGACAGCGGCTCGCGCCCGAGCCGGCGCAGGCCGTAGTTCACCAGCGGGCCGAACACTCGCGGGTGCAGGAACACGAGCGTGATCGGGATCAGCACCAGCACGGAGTAGCGAGCCGGCTGCTGGTCCAGGTCGGGCAGCTGGATCACGAAGTAGGCGCCCACCATCACCGCGGTGCCGAACTGCACGACGAGCTCGTAGATGATGCTCGCGAACGTGACCCGCTTGGGCACGCCCTCCCGCTCCGCCATCACGATCCGGCCCACCACCATCAGCGCGTTGGTGGGCACGTAGCGGGCCAGCAGCGACTTTCCCCATATGGCGCGGGCCGGGCCTCCGCGCAGGTGCTCCTCGCCCAGCGCGTGAACGATCAGCCGCCAGGTCTCGCCCTGGGCCACGTAGAAACCGAAGACGCCGAGCGCCGCGAGCGCCAGCCAGAGCGGCTCGAAGCGCCAGTCGAAGTCCGGCAGCGAGTTCCACTGGCGCACGACGAAGAACACCAGGAAGGCGAAGATCAGCCCGGCGAGACCCCACTGGAGGGCCAGGCGGGCCCGCGGGTTGCTGGGGCCGATCTGCCCGATCCCCGCGGCGGCGGTCCCCGCACGTTCCAGGAGTGTGCTTGGCTTCTCCGGCGGGTCCCCGCTGCTACTCACCCCGAGAATGTAACCCTGGTCGAGCGATCACTGATCCGGGCGATCGAATCCCTAATCGTCGATCGCAGCGGCCGGCTGGCCCGGTGGACCGGCGACGACGCGGCCGTGGTCAGGGCGCGGCCGCTGGCCGTGACCTCGATCGACAGCGTGGCCGACGGGGTGCACTTCCACCTGGCCACCCACTCGGCCGCCGACGTGGGCTGGAAGGCGCTGGCCACCGCGCTGTCCGACCTGGCGGCGATGGGCGCCGCGGCGGGCGAGGCCTACGTGGCGCTGGCCCTGCCCGAGGGATTCGAGGGAGCACTGGAACTGGTGGGCGGCATGGAGGAGCTCGCCGTCGCGCTGCGGAGCCACGATCGCCGGCGGCGACGTGATCCGGGCCCCCTCGCTCATCGTGACCGTGAGCGTCACGGGCTGGGCCGACTCCGAGGACGAGCTGGTGGGACGCGACGGCGCCCGGCCCGGCGATCTCGTGGCGGTCACGGGAGCCCTGGGCGGGGCGGAGGCCGCGCGCCTGCTGCTCGAGCGGGAGGAGAGGGTGCCCGCGGAGATGCTGCGCCGGCACCTGCGGCCCGAGCCGCGGCTGGAGGCGGGACGGGCGCTCGCCGCGGCGGGAGCCACGGCGATGATCGACCTGAGCGACGGCCTGGCCACCGACGCCGCCCACGTGGCGGAGCGAAGCGGGGTGGAGCTGCGGCTGCGGCTCGCGGACCTGCCGGTGGCCGCCGGGGTGGAGCGCGTGACCGGGGATCCGGCGCGCTTCGCCGCCACCGGAGGGGACGACTACGAGCTGCTGGTGACGCGTGCCGGAGGCCGCGCGCGAATCCGCCGAGCGGGCGGCGGCGGACGCGGGGGCGCCGCTCACCTGGCTAGGCGAGGCCCGGCCCGGGAAGGGGCTCGTCATTGTCGACGCCGCCGGGCATGAGATCGGCGGCCTCGAGGGCTACGAACACTCCTGAAGCCAGCATCGCCTCGGCCACGGCCCCGGCGTCCACGACGTATTCACCACGCCGGAGCCTCCGGAGCAGCACGGCCTTGATTCTGGTGGCGGCCATGCGACCTCCTCTCGCCCGCCTGCCCGGCCTTCATCGGCAGCATCCGGAGCGAGCAGGCACCCGTGGGCCGCCCGCTGGACGACTGTTCAGCGCCGCCCGGCGCCGGACGGCGGCCCGCCCAGGGCACCCGGCCCGGCGTAGCTGCCCGGCCCGTACACGCGCGGGCCGGTGGGCCCGGGCGGGGCGGGCACGTCCCGCGGGGTGCGTCGCGTGAGCTCGAGCACGGCCCCGAACAGCCCCAGCCACAGGGCGCCGATGAGGGCCGTGGCCAGGCCCACGGAGTGGCCCGCCACCAGCAGCAGCAGGTACCAGGCGGCGCCCAGCGGATCGAGCGACAGGGCGAAGAGGTAGTAGAGCCAGACGATCACGGCCGGGAGGGCGCCGAGCGCCACCAGCGCGGCCCGGACCCGCCGCGGCGGGGCGGGGCGGGTGAGCGCGGCGAGCGTCCAGAGGTGGGCCGCGGGCACGGCCAGCAGTGCCGAGTAGGGGTTGAGCAGCCACAGCAGCACCGCGGCGAGGGCCACCCCAAGGGCGAGCGCCACCCCCGCGCCCGGATCGGTCGGGTCGGACAGCTCGGGCACGGGGCGCACCAGGAGCCGGCGGGCCACCACGAAGGACACCACGATGGCCACCACGACTCCCGCGAGCACGGCCAGCGCCGGGCCGTCCACGGGCATGACGTCGGGCGGCGGCGGGGCGGGCGGTGGCCCGGGTGTGGCGCCCGCCCGGGCCAGCAGCTCGGCGATCAGGAGGCCACCGAGAAAGGCGGCCGTCCAGGCGCCTATCCAGCGCCCCCACGGCGTGATGGACACCCGCCGCCGGCGAGCCCGGGCGAAGGCGTCCACGGTGGCGGCCAGCACGGGCAGCAGCAGCGTGCCGGCGAGCAGGGCGAGCGACCACCCGGGCACCACCTGGCTCACGGCCAGCACGTAGCTGTCGGGCCCGTGCTCCGGGCGTCCGCCCTGGTCCACCGCCGTGAGCGTGCGCAGCGTCGCCCGGCCGAGGGTGCCCAGGCGATCCTCGCTCACCGCCGCGACCGGGCCGCTGCCCTCGGGCGGGAGCTCGCCGCTGCCGGAGATCCGCACCGCGTCGTAGCCCTGCTCGAGCATCACCGACTCGGCACCGATCCCGATCGGGAAGGAGAGGCGAGCCAGCTGGCCGAAGGCGCCGCTCGACCCCGGGGACCGGTCCAGCTCCGCGCGGATCGAGTCGGCCACCGTCCGCTGAAGACCGATCCCCGCCCGCCGGCTGTCGTTCGACCACGCCTGGAGAAAGGAGCCGCGGCGGGTGGGCGAGCCCAGCCCGGAGACGGCCACCACCGCGTCCACGAGCGACGGCGGGCCGAGGTCATCCGCCAGCTGGGCGGCCCCCACCTGACCCAGCGTCGAGCCGTCGAGCGAGGCCAGCACCAGCGTCTTGCGCGTGGAGCGCCCCTCCAGCACGCGGGCCAGCTCGAGCAGAGCCGCGGTGTCGGAGGCGCTGCCGGTGGCATCCGGCGTCACGGCCGCGTCCCGGTCGGCCACCACCACCACCAGCCGCCGGGTGCGGCCCGCGCGGCGCCCCACCACGTTCTGGAGGTCGCGCCCGTCATGGGTGAAGCGGTCCCGCTCCACGGAGAAGCCGCGGGCCGCGAGCGTGCGTTCCACGGTGTCCGCCGTGGCCCGGTCGCCCGGCCCGCCCGGGCGGCGGTCGGGGTTCGCCTGGGCGATGTCCGCCGCACGTGCCGCGGCCTGCCGGCCGTCGAAGAGCACGTCGGCCGCCAGTCCCTGAGGCAGCGGGCGGGGACGATCCTCGAGCGAGAACATCGTCAGCACGGCCGCCAACAGGGCCGGCACGAACGCCGCCCTGTAGACGCGGAGCTCGATCAAGGCGCCCGGTTCACCATCGCCGCAACCTACAATCTCGAAGGTGAAGGGCTCCGCACCACGCATCCTCCTCGTGGACGATGAGGCCGCGGTCCAGAAACTCCTCACGTATCCCCTCCGCAAGGAGGGCTACGAGGTGGTCCCGGCGCTCGACGGCCCCGAGGCGCTGGAGCGGCTGCGGGAGGCCAGTTTCGACCTCGTGGTGCTTGACGTGATGCTCCCCCGGCTCGACGGCTTCGACGTGTGCCGCCAGATCCGCTCGCGCAGCGCGGTGCCGATCATCATGCTCACCGCGAAGACCGAGGAGATCGACAAGGTGCTGGGCCTCGAGCTCGGCGCCGACGACTACATCACCAAGCCCTTCTCGGTGCGCGAGTTCCGCAGCCGGGTGAAGGCCGTGCTCAGGCGCGCCGCGCTCACCGCGGTGGAGGAGCAGTTCGAGGCGCCGATCCGCCGGGGCGAGGTCGAGGTGGACTTCGAGAAGCGCCAGGTCACCGTCCGCGAGGAGAGCACCCAGCTCACCTACGTGGAGTTCGAGATCCTGGCCGCGCTCGCCCGCTCCCCCGGGCGGGTGCTCAGCCGCACCGCGCTTCTCGAACACGTGTGGGGCGACTCCTCCTACCGGGACCCGCGCACCATCGACGTGCACATCCGCCACCTGCGCGAGAAGCTCGAGCGCGACTCGGCCGAGCCCGAGCTGATCCTCACCGTGCGCGGCGTGGGCTACTGCTTCCGGGACGGCTGATGCACCTGCTGCGCCTGCGGTCGCTGCGCAACGAGCTCTCGCTCCTGTTCTTCGGCATCACGGCCGCGGCGTTCGCGGTCATCTACTTCGTCGTGGTGCCCCAGCTCGAGTCGAACCTCGAGGGGCGGCGCCTGAACGACCTGCGCCACAGCGTGGTGGCCGGCCGGGCTCCGCTCGAGAAGCTGCTGGCCGGCGACGCCCCGGCTCCGGAGATCGACCGCGCGCGTGCGTCAGGTGGCCGACTACACCGACTCCCGGGTGACTCTCCTGAACTGGAACCAGTCGTTCGCGGGGCCGCAGGGCGAGGGCCGCGAGCTGCGCTTCTATCCGCTCTCCGACTCCCGCGAGGCGGAGCGGGCGTTCCCTCGCGACGACGCGCTGGCCCGCCGCGCCGTGCTCACCGAGCACAGCCAGAGCGGCTTCGGCCGCTTCGGCCCGCAGGAGATCGGCATCGTGGCCCAGCCGCTCATGTACAAGGGCGAGCCCACCTGGCTGGCGATGTACTCCCGCGACCTGGACGACGTGGCCGAGACCGTGACCTTCGTCCGCGAGCGGCTGCTGATCGCCAGCCTCGCCGCCCTGCTGCTGGCGCTGGTGGGCGGCTACCTGGTGGCGCAGGCGCTGGCGCGCCGGGTGCGGCGCCTGGAGACGGCGGCCGCGGAGATGGCCGAGGGCCGCTTCATCGAGCCGCTGCCCGTGGACTCCCGCGACGAGCTCGGACAGCTCACCCGCACGTTCAACGAGATGCAGGAGCAGCTGCGCCAGGTGGACGTGGCCCGCAAGGAGTTCATCGCCACGGCGTCGCACGAGCTGCGCACGCCGATCTTCTCGCTCGGCGGGTTCGTGGAGCTGCTTCAGGACGAGGACCTGGACGAGGCCACGCGACGGGAGTTCCTGGACACGATGAGCGAGCAGGTGGCCCGCCTTCAGAAGCTGTCGGTGGACCTGCTCGACCTCTCCCGCCTCGACGCCGGGTCGCTCGAGCTCCACCACGAGCCGGTGGACCTGTCCGAGCTCGCGCGCTCCGTGGTCGGCGAGTTCGCGCCCGCCCTGGCCGACCACCGCACCGACCTGAGCGTCCGCCTTCCGGACGACGGGCCGGAGGCGACCTGCGATCGTGAACGCGTGGTCCAGATCATGCGCATCCTTCTCGACAACGCACTTCGCCATACCCCGGCGGGCACCGACGTGACCGTCTCCGCCGAGCGCATCAACGGCACCGCCTCGCTCACCGTGTCGGACGCGGGACCGGGCATCCCCGAGGCCACGCGCCGGCAGGCGTTCGAGCCCTTCTTCACCGGTGACGCCGCGCGCGGCGCGGGACTGGGGCTGGCCATCGCGCGCGAGCTGGCCGAGCGGATGGAGGGCGACCTCACCCTCTCCTCCCGGTCGCAGGGCGCCGCCTTCACCCTGGCCCTGCCCGCGGGGACGGACGAGACGTGAGGCGCCTGGCCGCCGTGAGCGCCGCGCTCGTGGCCGCGGTGGGAGCGGGCTGTTCCGGGGACGACGGCCCGGACCGGCCGAGCGCCGCCGCCCCGTCCGAGGTCACCACCACGCGGGTGCAGGTGGTGGAGGGCATCGGTCGCAAGGGCGGCTTCGACCCGCGTGCGATCTACGACCGGCTCGGCCCCGGCGTGGTCACCGTCCTCTCGATCTTCGACGGTGCCGGCGCGAGCATCGGCGAGGAGGGCGCCGGCGGCCAGGGCTCGGGCTTCGTGCTCGACGGCCAGGGATACATCGCCACCAACGCCCACGTGGTCACCGAGGAGGGGAGCTCGAACCGCGCCGAGCAGGTGTACGTGGAGTTCTCCGACGGCAACCGGGTGGAGGCGGACATCGTTGGTGTGGACCCGAACGCCGACGTGGCCCTTCTTCGCGTGAACCCGGCGGGCCTGTCCCTCACCCCTCTGCGCCTCGGACACTCGCGGGCCATCAGGGTGGGCGAGCCGGTGGCGGCCATCGGCAGCCCCTTCGGGGAGCGCCAGTCGCTCAGCGTGGGCGTGGTCTCCGCCGTGGACCGGAACATCAGCTCGCTCACCCGCTTCGGCATCGGCGACGCGATCCAGACCGACGCCGCCATCAACCCGGGCAACTCCGGCGGACCGCTGCTCGACGCCAAGGGCGCGGTGCTCGGCATCAACGCCCAGATCAAGACCGACTCCGGCGGAGGCGAGGGCGTGGGCTTCGCGGTGCCGGTGGACGCGGTGAGGCGCTCGCTGGCCGACCTGCGGGCCGACGGGCGCGTGGACTACGCCTATCTGGGCGTCACCACCCTGACCCTCTGGCCCCAGCTGGCGGCGCGGCTCGGCCTGCCGGGCTCGAACGGAGCGCTGGTGCAGCGGGTGGAGTCCGGGAGCCCGGCCGAGGACGCCGACCTGAAGCCCGGCGACGACGAGATCACCTTCCAGGGTCAGTCGGGCATTCGCACCGGCGGTGACGTGATCGTGGCCCTGAACGGCAGGCCGCTGACCCGCTCTCAGGACCTCACCGACGGGATCAGCTCACTCGCGGCCGGCGACACCGCGCGCCTCACGCTGCTCCGCGACGGCAAGCGCCGCACGATCGACGTGAAGCTCGGAACCCGCCCCTCTGCGCACCGCCGGGGTGAGGCATTCCCAACCCTGCCTTCTCGCTAGGGTCCGCGGCGTGGCGGAGGAGGTGCCAGCCGTAGCTGACGGAAGGGATGTCTCGCTGACGATCCCGGCGCGGCCCGACTATCTGGTGCTCGCCCGCCTGGCCCTGTCGGCCGTCTGCCGCCTCACCCTGCTCTCTCCCGAGGAGGTTGCCGACCTGAAGCTCGCGATCACCGAGGCGGCCAACGACTTCGTGGACGACGGCCGCTCGCTCGACGACGAGAGCCGCGTGAACTTCAGCTTCCGCCTCCTGGAGGACCGGCTGCTGATGCAGCTCGACGGCCCCGCGAGCCCGGTGGCCGCGATGGAGCGCGAGCTGAGCCGGGCGATCATCGACGCCACCGTGGACGAGTGCGCGTTCGGCGAGGACAACACGCGCCTCGTGAAGTATCTGACTGCCCGCACGGGCTAGGCCCCACCCCGCCGAATGCTCCAGCCCGTAGCGGTAGGCAACAAGAGCCTCGCCGACTACACCCACCTCGCCGGCAAGCCGCTGATCGAGGACATCCGGGAGCTGGCCAAGGACCTCGAGGGCCTGCGGGTCCTGCACCTCTCCGCCACCGCCTTCGGGGGCGGCGTCGCGGAGATCCTCTACACGCTCATCCCGCTCATGAACGACGTGGGCGTGAAGGCGGAGTGGCAGGTGATGCTCGGCCAGGAGGAGTTCTACAACGTGACCAAGCGCATCCACAACGCGCTTCAGGGGAACCCCGACTCGCTGAGCGACGAGGAGTGGGAGATCTTCGCCCGCTACAACGAGCGAAACGCGGCGGAGATCTCCGGGGGATGGGACGTGATCATCGTCCACGACCCCCAGCCCGCGGGCATCCGGGCGCACGTGCCGGAGAAGAGCCGCCACTGGGTGTGGCGCTGCCACATCGACCTCTCCACGCCGAACGCGGACGCCGTCGACCACCTGGTGCCGCTGGTGCGCGAGTACGACAACAGCGTCTTCCACCTCCAGCATACGTTCCCGCGAGCATGGACGGGGCGCGCGAGGGGGTGCGCATCTGCCCGCCCGCGATCGACCCGCTGTCGCCGAAGAACATGGCGCTCTCGCCCGAGGACGCGGCCTACGTGTGCAACCAGTTCGGCATCGACGTGGACCGCCCGCTCATGTGCCAGGTCTCCCGCTTCGATCCCTGGAAGGACCCGATCGGGGTGATCGACGCCTACCGCGAGGTGAACGAGGCGATGCCCGAGGTCCAGCTGGCGCTGGTGGGCTCGATGGCCACCGACGACCCCGAGGGCTGGGAGTTCTTCAACTCCACCATGGCCTACGCGGACGGCGACCCCGACATCCACATCCTCAACAACCTCAACAACGTCGGGGCCATCGAGGTCAACGCGTTCCAGTCGCAGGCCGACGTGGTGATCCAGAAGTCCACGCGCGAGGGATTCGGGCTCACGGTGTCCGAGGCGCTGTGGAAGGCGCGCCCGTTCATCGGGGGCGACGTGGGCGGGATCCCGCTGCAGGTGGAGGACGGCGAGACCGGCTTCCTCGTGTCGTCCCCGGCCGAGTGCGCCGACCGCTCGCTGCGCATCCTGCGCGAGCCCGACCTGGGCAAGCGTTTGGGCCGCAGCGGCAAGGAGCACGTGCGCCAGCACTTCCTCACGCCCCGGCTCCTCCGCGACTGGCTGCGTATCTTCAGAGAGCGATGACCTCCAAGACGCCGATCGTGCTCGTCTCGAACCGCGGCCCCGCGACGTTCGAGAGGGCCGAGGACGGCAGCCTGGAGGCCCGCCGCGGCGGAGGCGGCCTCGTCACCGCGCTCACGGGCCTGGTCCACCACCGCGACGCGGTGTGGGTGGCGTCCGCGATGACCGAGGAGGACCTCGAGATGAGCCGCCGCGAGGGCGGGCGCAGCTTCCAGGTGGACCTCGACGAGGCCAGCTACCGCCTGCGCCTGGTGGAGAGCGACCCCGAGGCCTACGACGCCTTCTACAACGTCGTGGCCAACCCGATGCTGTGGTTCATCCAGCACTACCTCTGGGACCTCTCGAACGCCCCGGACATCAGGCGGCACGAGACGGACGCGTACGAGAAGGGCTACTGCCGGGTGAACGAGGACCTGGCCAACGCCGTGCTCGAGGAGGTGACCGACGAGACCGCGGTGGTGATGCTCCACGACTACCACCTCTACCTGGCGCCGAAGTACATCCGCCGGGCGCGGCCCGACCTGTTCCTCCACCACTTCGTGCACATCCCGTGGACGCAGCCCGACGCGTGGCGCGTGCTCCCCGCCGACATCCGCGAGGACATCTACGAGGGCATCCTCTCCAACGACATCATCGCCTTCCACACCCACTCCTACAAGCGCAACTTCCTGCTCTGCTGCCGCGATCTCTTCGATCTCGAGGTGGACGAGGAGGCGGGCGTGGTGCACTTCGACGGCCGCGAGGTGTGGGTGCGCACCTACCCGCTGCCGATCTCGGCCGAGACCTTCCGCCGCACGGCCCAGCGCCCCGCCGTCCACAACTACGGCCGCGAGATCCTCCGCCGCCGGCGCGAGCACCTGATCCTCCGCGTGGACCGCGCGGACCTGTCGAAGAACATCCTGCGCGGGTTCACGGCCTTCGACCTCTTCCTGGAGCAGCATCCCGAGTACCGGGAGCACGTGACCTTCATCGCGCACCTGATCCCCTCGCGCCAGGACGTGCCCGAGTACGCCGAGTACCTGGAGCGGATCGAGGCGCTGGTGGCCGTGGTGAACCACCGGCACGGGACCACCGACTGGATGCCGATCGAGCTGCGCCTGCGGGAGAACCTCGAGGAGGCGATCGCCGCGTACAAGCACTACGACCTGCTGATGGTGAACGCGATGTTCGACGGCATGAACCTGATCGCCAAGGAGGGCCCGCTCGTGAACGAGCGCAACGGCGTGTCCGTCCTGAGCGAGAACACGGGCGCCCACGAGGAGCTGGCGGAGTTCGCGCTGTCGGTGAACCCCTTCGACGTGCAGGAGCAGGCCGACGCCATCCACCGGGCGCTCACCATGTCGGCCGAGGAGCGCTCGTGGCGGGCCGAGGGGCTGAAGCGGATCGTGACCGCGCGCGACCCGGGCGACTGGGTGGACGACCAGCTCGCCGACATCGAGGCCAAGCGCAAGGGGCACGCGCCGGTCGGATCCTGAGCCGGCGCCTCAGGGGCCCGGGTCGGGGGTGAACTCCCCGCTGCTCGGCGGCGGCGGCGGCGCGGGCAGCGGAGCGGTGGCGGAGCGGCCGCGGGAGGCGCCCCGGGCGCCGCGTGGACGGGGGTGCCGCCGGCGCCGCGGCGGGCCGGGCGCGGCGGCTGGCCCGCGGCCGGTGGCGCGGACGGACGGGAGACGGTCTCGGGGCGGCCGGCGGGCCTCGGGCTGGGCTCGCGGCGGGCGCGGCGCCGGGGCCGGCTGCCGCAGCGGGCGGCGGTCCGTGCTGGGGCGCGGAGCGACACCCGCGGGCGGCCGAGGCGATCAGGACGACGGCGGCGGCCAGCGCCGCGAGCCGGGCCACGTTCGCCCACCGCACCCGGCGGAGCAGCGCGCTCCGGCTGCACGTGGTGCATAAGCGCCGCGGTGGGCGCTCCTTCGCCCCGGGGAGCCGCCTTTCCGCTGCTATCGTGCCCGGCGCGATGGCGGGCCTCTACGACCTCATGCTCATGATCGACCCCAACGCTCCCGACGAGCGGCGCGAGGGCGTGATCGCCGAGGTCGAGTCCCTGATCGAGGCCGGCGGCGGCCAGATCGTGGGGAACTACGACTGGGGCCAGCGCCGGATGACCTTCGAGATCGACCACCGCGAGGAGGCCGAGTACCGGCTCTACCAGTTCGAGGGCGACCGGGAGCTCCTGGAGCGCCTCCAGTCCCGGCTGCAGGATCACCGACGGCCTGCTGCGCTTCCGCATCATCAAGACGAAGCCCGGCCAGCCCGTACCCCCGCCGCCGGATCAGCAGGGCGCCCGGCGCCGGGACGAGCGCGACGAGACGGACACCCGCGTGGCCGCCCGTGCCGCCGCGGACGCGCCGCCGCAGTAGCGCCCGCACGCCCGCTGTCATTCCGTCTGGGTACGGCGAGACGATGGATGGTTCTCGACCAGACGTGGGGTGAGTTCTCGTCAGCAGCGCCTAAGCACTTCGAACGACCGGGCGGCGCGCGTTTCCCGTTGAGAGCGGCCTGGTCAGTCACGGGAGCCTTGTGCCCCGGCCGAACAACCCGCAGCATCCGCCCGCAGCGGAAAGGAGACATCAATGGCAGCAACCAACATCAACCGCGTAGTCCTCACGGGGAACCTCACCCGTGACCCGGAGTTGCGCAGCACCGGAGCCGGCACGTCCGTCTGCAGTCTGCGCGTGGCCGTGAACACCCGCCGCAAGGACCAGAGCAGCGGTGAGTGGGTCGACAAGCCGAACTATTTCGACGTCACCGTCTGGGGCCAGCAGGGCGAGAACTGCGCTCAGTACCTGGCGAAGGGCCGCCCCGTGGCCGTCGATGGGCGCCTCGAGTGGCGCGAGTGGCAGGACCAGAGCGGCAACAAGAGGCAGTCGGTGGATATCATTGCCGACTCCGTCCAGTTCCTCGGCTCCCGTGAGGGTGGCGAGAACGGTGGCCGCTTCACGCCGCAGAGCGATGTTCCCGCCGACACCGGGGACTTCCAGCAGGCGCCGGTGGCCGCCGGGGGCTCGACGGACGACGACATTCCGTTCTGATCCCGACGTAGAGAGCACGCAGAGCAAGTGGCAAAGCAGCGCGGAAGCGCGACCAGGGACCGTAAGCGAGGACGCGGCAAGGTAGCCCCGGGTGGAGGGCGGCGCAAGGCGTGCCCCTTCTGCCGGGACAAGGTGGACATAGTCGACTACAAGGATGTCGGCGCCCTCCGCCGTGCCATCAGCGACAAGGGCAAGATCCGCTCGTCGCGCGTCACCGGCGCATGCCGGCGCCATCAGTCCCAGCTGGCCCTTGCCGTCAAGCGTGCGCGGGAGCTCGGTCTGTTGCCGTACGTGAGCGATCGGTAGGGGCATGGCCCAGGCCATCCTGCTTCAGGACGTCGAGGACCTCGGGGAGAGGGGCGCCGTGATCGACGTCTCCTCCGGCTACCTGCGGAACTACCTCGTCCCGCGCAAGCTCGCCCAGCCCGCCACGCCGGCCTCCATCGCGGAGTCGCAGCGGCGGATCGAGGCTGCCGAGCGGGCCGCCGAAGAGGCCGAGGCCAAGGCCGAGGAGACGGCCGCGCTCCTGCGGAAGACCGTGCTCACGATCTCGCATCAGGCCGGCGACGACGGCCGTCTGTTCGGCTCCGTCACCGCCCAGGAGATCGCCGACGCCGTGCGCCAGGCCCGGGGGTGCGGCTCGACAAGCGCCGCATCCTGCTCACGGAGCCCATCCGGAGCACCGGCACGCACATGGTCACCGTCGAGGTCGTGGACGGCGTGACGGCCGACGTCAAGACCATCGTCACGCCGCAGGGCTGAGCCGGGCGATGCTCCTCAGCAGCGGATAGCACTGTGGCCGTCGCCGTCCCGCCAGACACCGCGGGCAGCGTCCCTCCGCACAACGAGGAGGCCGAGGCCTCGGTCCTCGGTGCGATCCTGCTCACCGAGCAGGCGCTCGACGGGCTGGTGCTCGAGGTCGGGCTCAAGGCCGCCCACTTCTACCGGCCGCGCCATCAGCTGATCTTCGGCTCCATGATCCGCCTGAAGGAGAAGGCGGAGCCGGAGGCGGTGGACGCCCTCACGGTCTGCGACGACCTCCGGCGGGCGGGCGAGCTCGAGCAGGCCGGCGGCGAGGCCTACGTGCACTCGCTGCCGTCCGTGGTGCCCGCCGTGGGCGCGGTGATGGACTACGCCCGGATCGTCCGCGACGACGCCCTGCTGCGGGCCGTGCTCGGCACCACCCGCGAGATCCAGGCCGCCGTGCTGTCCCAGCGCGGCGATCCGCGCGAGCTGATCGAACGGGCCGAGGCCGCGCTCTTCCGCATCGGGCACGACGGCGGCACCGCGGAGATGCGCTCGCTGGAGCAGGTGCTCCACGCGGAGATCGACAAGCTCGAGGAGCTCTCGCGCACGGACGTGGGCCTCACGGGCACCCCCTCCGGCTTCGCGGACCTCGACGCGCTCACCGGCGGGTTCCAGCCCGGCAACCTGATCGTGCTGGCCGCCCGGCCCTCGATGGGCAAGTCCACCCTCGCCACCAACATCGCCGAGAACGCGGCCATCGACCACGGCGTGCCCGTGGCGCTGTTCTCGCTCGAGATGTCCGAGACCGAGCTGGCCCACCGCTTCATCGCCTCGCAGGCCAAGGTGTCGAGCGACGAGCTCCGGAAGGGCCGCGTCCGCGGGGACCGCTGGCCCAAGGTGCTGAACGCCGTGGAGAAGCTGGCCAGCGCTCCGATCTTCATCGATGACTCGAGCGACATCGGCGTGCTGGAGATGCGGGCCAAGGCCCGTCGTCTCCATTCCCGCCAGGGTGGGCTCGGGCTGATCGTGGTGGATTACCTCCAGCTCGTCCGCGCGGACGGCCGCAGCGACAGCCGCGTGGAGCAGGTGGGCGCGATCAGCCGTGGGCTCAAGATCCTGGCCCGCGAGCTCGAGATCCCGGTGATCGCCGTGTCGCAGCTCTCGCGTGCCGTGGAGAGCCGTCACCCGCCGCTTCCGATGCTCTCCGACCTTCGTGAGAGCGGCCAGCTCGAGCAGGACGCCGACCTGGTCATGTTCGTCTACCGCGAGGACTACTACGACAAGGAGTCCGAGCGCCAGGGCGAGGCGGACATCCTGATCGCCAAGCACCGGAACGGCCCGATCGGGTCGGTGGCGCTCACCTTCCTGCCGAAGTACCCGCGCTTCGCCAGCATGTACCGCGACCGCTCGGGCGACGCCCCGTCCGCCCAGAACGGGCACGGCTGATGCTGCGCTCGCTGCCAAGCCTGCGCGGAGCGGTGCCCACCTGCCGCTTCGGGGAGTGCGACGGCAGCGGCTGGATCCTCGACGAGGAGACGGACGAGGCCCACCCGTGCCGCTGCCGCGACCGGGTGGACGGCGGCATCGACGGGCGTCTCCGGGGCGGGATGCCCAAGCGGCTGCTGGCGGCCTCGCTCGACCGGCACCCCGACCTCGATCCGAGCCTCGTCCGGCACGTGCGCCGCTTCATCGCGGACGTGGGGGAGCACGTGGAGGCCGGCCGCGGGCTCTGGTTCCACGGCACCGTGGGCACCGGCAAGACCACGCTCGCGCTGCTCGTGGCCAAGGCGGCGCGGGATGCCGGGCGCTCGGTGTCCGTGTACTCCATGCCGCTGCTGTTCGCGGAGCTGCGGAACACCTTCGGGGAGGAGAGCGAGGACACGCACCTCGCCTTCTTCCGGCGGCTCTCCGAGGTGGACCTTCTCGTCCTCGACGACGTGGGCGCCGAGCGCCAGACGGAGTGGGTCCTGGAGCAGCTCTACTCGCTCGTCAACGAGCGCTGGCAGGACCAGCGCTCCATCGTGGTCACCAGCAACGTGCCCGACCCCTACCGCGACCCGACCCTGGCCACGCTGCGCTCCGAGATCGGCGAGCTTCGCCGCAGGCGCCAGGGCGGAGCCGGGCGCGACGACCTGGAGGCCGTGGCGGTACGTCTCGAGAGGGTGGCCGGGCAGCTCGCGGCCAGCGAGCTCTCGAACGACTCCGACCCCCTCACGTGGCTTCGCCAGCAGGTGGGCTCGCGCACCGTGAGCCGCCTGATCCAGATCTGCGACGACCCCCTGCTGATGATGGGCACGGACCTGCGAATGCGCCAAGGCGCCTGATGGCAGCTCCGGTGCTCCGGTCGATCACCGATCGACCTCCGCTCCTCGCTGACCGCCCCTAGACTCGGAGCCGCCTATGCCTGGATTAGTGATCGTCGGCGCCCAGTGGGGCGATGAGGGGAAGGGAAAGGTCGTGGACCTGCTCGCCGAGCAGGCCGACCTCGTGATCCGCTTCCAGGGCGGCAACAACGCCGGCCACACCATCGTCCGCGGCGACGAGGTGTTCAAGTTCCACCTCATCCCGTCGGGGATCCTCTACCCCGGCAAGATCTGCGCGATCGGCAACGGCGTGGTGGTGGACCCGCACGTGCTCACCGAGGAGGCGGGTGAGCTCTCGCGGCGCGGGATCGACATCAGCGGGCTGCGCATCTCCGCGAACGCGCACCTGATCATGCCGTACCACAAGCTTCTGGACCAGGCGGGCGAGGCGCGCCTCGGCAGCCTCCAGATCGGCACCACCCGCCGTGGCATCGGGCCGTGCTACGCCGACAAGGCCTTCCGGCTCGGCATCCGGGTGCAGGACATGCTGGACGAGAAGATCCTGCGCAAGAAGATCTACGCGGCGATGGAGCCCAAGCGCCTGATGCTGCGCCCCTTCGCCAAGAACCCGGAGCTCGACCTGCACACCATGACCGAGGACTACATGCAGCTCGGCCACCGGCTCGAGCCCTACATCGCGGACACGGCGCCCATCGCCTGGCGCACCCTCGAGGAGGGCAGGCTCGTGGTGTTCGAGGGAGCGCAGGGCACGATGCTGGACATCGACCACGGCACCTACCCCTTCGTCACCTCCTCGAATCCGGTGGCGGGCGCCGCCTGCGTGGGCGCCGGAGTGGGGCCGCGGTCGATCGACGAGGT
Organism: uncultured Thermoleophilaceae bacterium; assembly: GCA_963752455.1. Lineage (GTDB taxonomy): Bacteria > Actinomycetota > Thermoleophilia > Solirubrobacterales > Thermoleophilaceae > JACVRW01. The sequence goes on along the minus strand of CAVVYE010000018.1, from coordinate 101,508 downwards.
GTGGGGCATCGCCAAGGCCTACGCCACCCGCGTCGGGGCCGGCCCCTTCCCCACCGAGCTCGACGACGAGCTGGGCGAGAGCATCCGCCAGGCCGGCGGCGAGTTCGGCACCACCACCGGGCGCGCTCGGCGCACGGGCTGGCTCGACCTCGTGGCCCTCCGCTACGCCACGCGCGTGAACGGGCTCACCGGACTGGTGGTCACGAAGCTGGATGTGCTCACCGGGATCGATCCCCTGCGCGTGGCCGTCCGCTACTCCGGCTCCGAGGGCGCCTCGTTCGAGGAGTTCCCCTACCACCAGTCGATCCTCCACAAGTCGCGGGGCGAGCTGGTGGACCTGCCGGGCTGGGAGGAGGACATCTCGGGTTGCCGCTCGATCGACGAGCTGCCCCGCAACGCCCAGGACTACCTCGAGTTCATGAGCGAGTTCCTCGGGATCCCGATCGTGATGGTCGGCGTGGGCCCGGCCCGCGACGAGATGATCTGGACCGGGGCGGCCGAGCGCGTTCGCCCCGCCGCCGCCTAGCCCAAGCGCTCAGGCCCGCACGACGTGTGTGGACGCGGCCATGTCGTGCAGCGCACGGTTCTCGTCGTCCCACAGCGGCCAGAGGTTGTCCAGGAACCACGGGATGACGGGGATGAAGGTGGAGGCGACGCCCACGGCCAGTCCCTTGATCACGACCTCGCGCATGGCCGCCGGCCAGAACGTCATCGGCTCGCCTCCGTTCGGCACCACCCGGATGCCCACCATCTGCTTGCCCAGGGTCTGCCCGTTGTGGGCGCCCTGGCGCGCCATGAGCACGGACGCGTAGAGCAGCGTGAGCGCGGCCACCAGGATCACCCACAGCACCAGCCCGCCGATGAACGCGCCCCACGCGAAGTCGTCGTCGCCGGAGATCCCCACGGCGCCGGCCACGAGCAGGAAGAAGAGCACGACGATCGGCACCAGCAGCACCAGCAGGTCGATGCACCACGCCGCCGCGCGGCTGCCCCAGCTGGCGAGCGGCGACTCCCGCCCACCCCGGCAGCGGCATCGGCCGGTCCCAGCCGCCGGGCGGCACCTCAGGCTGAGTCGAGCATCAGCCACCGTCGGTTCGAGCACCACCTGCTCGCCCTCCCGGAACAGGCGAAGCGCCAGGGCCAGCGCCGAGAGCATCGCGATCACGGAGAGCGTGATCTGCACGCTCACGATCCCCTCCCGCCGCCAGTACACGTCGTCCAGCTCGAGCAGCAGGGCGGACTCGTCGAGCGTGAGACCCATGCCCACGCCGAACGGCACCGCCAGCTTGGGCTCGAGGCCCTCGCCCCGGGTGAGGATCGCCGCCGCGCCCGACGCGAAGGCGATCACGATCCCGGGCACGAAATGGTGGATGTGCCGGCGCCCGACGCGCACGCTCCGGAACGGGCCCGACGCGCGACCGGTTGCGCAGCCCGTGGGTGATGAGCCGAGCCACCAGGAACGTGGTGGCGAAGGAGCCCGAGCAGGTTGAAGAGCGCGTTCTCCCTGCTGGACACCTGGCGGTAGCCCTCGCGGGCCACCTGCGCGGTCTCCGCCACCGCCTCCTGCGCGCCGGCCAGCAGGTTCTCCGCCTCGCTCGGCTTGGGCGCGGAGCCCCGCCGCCACACCCGCCCGACCTCGCCGAGGAGCACGGCCGCGCCGCCCAGCCCCGCCGTCACGCCCAGCGCCACGGTGGCGCGGTCCGCGCTGAGGGCCAGGAGCGCCGCCGGCGCCTCATCCCAGCAGCTCCGCCTCCGGCACGTCGCGCACCACGACGGCGGGCACGCCCATCACCACCGCGCGGGCGGGCACGTCCCGCGTGACCACGGCGCCCGCCGCCACGAACGCCTCCTCCCCCACCTCCACGCCCGGGAAGCAGCACGGCGCCGCCGCCGATCCGGCAGCCGCGGCGGAGCGTCACGCCCAGGAGCTCCTCCCCGGGCGCCCGCCGGCCGGCCTTCGGGTCGTTGGTGAGGATCGACCCCGGGCGCGATGAACACGTCGTCCTCGACCACCGAGTGCGCCGTCACGTAGGCGCCCGTCTGGATCCGCACCCGGGCGCCGATGCGCACGTCGTTGTCCACGGCCGAGCCGCGGCCCACCACGCTCTCCGCCCCGATCTCGGCCCGCTCGCGAACGTGGGCCTGGTCCCCCACCACGCTGCCGGCGCCCAGTCGCGCCCCGGCCACCACCACCGCGCCCGCGCCCACCACGGCCCGGGCGCCCACCAGCGTCGGGCCCGCCGGGCGCGCGGTCGGCGCGTGAATGGGCGCCGAGCGCGAGCGGCTTGCCCACCACGCAGTGATCGAGGAGCCGCGCCCCGTGGCCCACCTCGGTGCCCGCGTGGACCACCACGTACGCGCCCGAGCTCCATGTCCGCCGGGCAGCTCCACGCCCTCGCCCAGCATCAGGCCGGGGCCGCGGTCCGAGGGACCTACGCTCAAAGGCGCACGAGGTTGGGGGCCTCGATGCCGCGCGTGACCCCGCGGAAGTCCACCACCAGGGACACCCCGGCCACGATGGCGTGTACGTCGAGGCCCGGGTGCGCGGTGACGATGACCGCGCAGTCCGCGCCCTCGAGCAGCCGGTCGAGCGGCTCGGAGGTCAGGCCGAAGTCCACCAGCTCGGGCACGAAGGGGTCGTTGTAGGCCACGTCGGCACCGTGGTCGCGGAGCAGCCTGATGATCTTCAGCCCGGGCGACTCGCGCAGGTCTCCCACCCCGGCCTTGTAGGAGACGCCGAGGATCGCGATGCGCGATCCCTTGATCGGCTTCGCGTGGTCGTTCAGGGCGCGGCCGATCTTCTCCACGCAGAAGTAGGGCATCCGCTGGTTCACCTCGCCGGCCAGCTCGATGAACTCGGTGGGCTGGTCGAACTCCCGGGCGCGCCAGGCCAGGTAGAACGGGTCCACCGGAAGGCAGTGGCCGCCCATGCCCGGCCCGGGCCTGAAGGACATGAACCCGTACGGCTTGGTGGCGGCGGACTCCACCACCTCCCACATGTCCACGCCCATGCGGTCACAGAGGATGGCCAGCTCGTTCACCAGCGCGATGTTCACCGAGCGGAAGATGTTCTCGAGCAGCTTGGTGAGCTCGGCCACCTCGGGGGTGGACACCGGGATCACCTCGTCGCACACCAGCTCGTAGAGGGCCACGGCGCGATCGAGTGAGTCCGGCGTCACCCCGCCCACGACCTTCGGCGTGTTGCGCATCCGTGTAGTCGGTGCGCCCCGGGTCGATGCGCTCGGGCGAGTAGGCCACGTGGAAGTCCCGGCCCGGCGGCCAGCCCCGACTCCTCCAGCATCGGCACCATGCGCTCCCGGGTGGTGCCCGGGTAGGTGGTGGACTCGAGCACCACGAGCTGGCCCTCCTGAAGCACGCCGGCCAGGGAGGTGCCGGCCGCGATCAGGGGCTGGAGGTCGGGCTCCCGGTTCTGCGTGAGCGGCGTGGGCACGGCCACGATCACCGCGTCCACCTTGGCCAGGTCGGCGTAGCGCGTGGTGGCCTCGAACCGATCTCCCATGGCGGCCAGTGCGGCGTCGGGCACGTCCTCCACGTGGGAGTGCCCCTGCGTCAGGGCGTCCACCACCCGCGGATCCACATCCACGCCGGTGACCTCCTGGCCGGCCTCGCAGAACGCCACGGCCAGCGGGAGGCCGACGTACCCCAGGCCGACGATCCCGACTCTCATACGCGAGCAGTGTAGGCCGACACCACGTCGCAGACGCGCTCCGCGGCGCGCCCGCCGCCGTAGAGCTCCGGACGGTCCTGCGGGAGCGGGCGCCCCAGGGCGGCCAGGGCGGCGTCCCGGTCGAGGTCCACAAGCACGTTCCAGCCGGCGTCCACCGTCTCGGTCCACTCCGTGGTGTCCCGGAGGGTCACGCACGGCACGCCGAGCAGGTAGGCCTCCTTCTGCACGCCGCCGGAGTCGGTGAGCACCGCACGGGCGCCCCGCGCCAGCTCGAGGAAGTCGAGGTAGCCCAGCGCCGGCGCCAGCTCCAGATCCGGTCGCCCGGCGAGGCGGTCGAGCAGGCCCTCCTCCTCCAGGCGCCGGCGCGTGCGGGGATGCACCGGGAACACCACGCGACCGGGCAGCGCCTCGATCAGCTCCACCAGCAGCCGCAGCCGCTCGGGCGGATCCACGTTCCCCGCCCGGTGGGCCGTGACGAGCAGGTACCCGCCCGGCTCGAGGCCCCGCTCCGACACCGCGCGGGAGCGCTCGCGGGCCACGTCCTGGAAGGCCAGCGACACGTCCGCCATCACATCCCCCACCAGATGCACCTCGCCGCCCACGGCCTCGTTCTCCAGGTTCCGCACGGCCGTTTCCGTGGAGCAGAGCAGCAGGTCGCTGGCGTGGTCGGCCAGCACGCGATTCAGCTCCTCGGGCATCGAGCGGTCGAAGGAGCGCATGCCCGCCTCCACATGGGCCACGGGTATGCGGGCCTGTGCGGCGGCCACGGCCCCGGCCAGGGTGGAGTTGGTGTCCCCGTAGATCAGGACGAGCTCGGGCCGGACGTCGGCCAGGATCGGCTCCAGCTCGGCCAGGATCCGCGCCGTCTGGGCCGTGTTGCTCCCCGAGGCGGCGAGCAGCTGGCGGGCGGGCGCCGGCACCCCGAGCTCGTCGAAGAAGACGCGCGAGAGCTCGTCGTCGTAGTGCTGGCCGGTGTGCACGATCAGCTCCTCGTGGTGCTCGCGCAGCTTCGCGGACACCGCGGCCGCCTTCACGAACTGCGGCCTGTTCCCGATCACGGTGACGATGGTCACCGGTGGCCCCGATCGGCCGATCGGCCTAACATGGAGGGGTGCTGAATCGCAAGCTCCTGGGAGAGGCCGTGGGGATGGCGGCGGGCGTCATCCGGCACATGGCCTGGTACGTGTCGCATCGCATGGAATCCCGCCCGCGCCCGCGGGACTAGGTCCCGAGGTCTTCCCGGATCCGGGCCCGCAGCGCCCGCTGCACCTCGAGGGTGCGCTCCCCCACCGGCAGCTCCAGGTCGTCCACCGCGGTGACCGACTGAGCCTCGCGCGTCGTGGAGGCGAGGAACGCCTGGCTCGCCGCCCGGAGATCGTCCATCGTGCAGGGCCGCTCCTCCACCTCCACCGATCTCCATCACGATCCTCCGGGTGATCGAGGCGAGGATGTGGTCGCTGAGCGGCGGGGTGAGGATCCGGCCCTCGGCGTCGATCCAGAAGAGCGACGACGTGGGCGCCTCGAGCACCCGCCCATGAGGCGTGACCATCAGGGCCTCGTCGAACCCGCGCTCCTGGGCCAGGCGGGTGGCCAGCATGTTGGCCGCGTAGGAGAGCGACTTCACCCCGTCGAGGATCCGCGTGGGCGCGTAGGTGACCGTGGCCAGGCGCACGGTGTCCGGCTTCTCCAGCGCGGGCTCGGTGAGCAGCAGCCGGCGGCCGCCGCGGGTGAGCACGATGCGCAGGGCGCCGTCGAACTCGCCACCGCCGCGCGCGTCCAGCAGCGCCGCGATCTCCGACTCCAGCTCCGCGCGCGGGAACCTCCAGACGCAGGCTCGCCCCCGAGCGGCCGAGCCGGTCCAGGTGCTCGTCGAGGGCGAACGGCCGGCCGTCGTAGACGCGCACGACCTCGAAGGCCCCGTCGCCCCGCAGCAGTCCCTCGTCGGTGACCGGAATGCGGGTCTCCTCCGCCGGGGCGATGCGGCCGTCGAGTGAGCCGAGCTCGGCGGCGGCGGTCTGTGTCGCTTCGTCCGCCATCAGAAAAGTGGGCCGTGAAGGACTCGAACCTTCAACCTTGAGATTAAGAGTCTCCTGCTCTGCCAGTTGAGCTAACGGCCCCGACGGGCGATTCTAGAAGAGGGAAGGCATGGTCCGGTGCTCGCCCGACACCGATCGGGCTGCGCTCCTCCCGGCATGGCCGGTGCTCGCCGGGGGACGGCTCAGGTGCTGGCCACCGCGGCCAGCGCCTCGTCCCGCGAGGAGTGGATCGGGAACACGCGGTCGAGGCCGGTGATCTCGAAGATCTTCGTGATGTTGTCGTCGGTGCAGACCAGCGCCAGCGAGCCGCCCGCCGGACGCAGGCGCTTGACCCCGCCCACGAGCACGCCCAGCGTGGTCGAGTCGATGAAGGTGGCCTTCGAGAGGTCCACCACGATCTGCTTCTTGCCCGACTCGATCAGCTCGACCATCCGCTCCTTGAACTCGGGCGCGGTGTAGAGGTCCACCTCGCCACCGAGCTCGATCACGTGGGTGGTGTCGTCGACAGCCTCGTCTTCGATGTGGAAATTCACGCTTCTCCCCGGGTTCGTGCCTTGTCGCCTGCATCCTGCCTGCGAGCTGTGAAGGGTACGTCAGCCGCCACTCGGCTGCGCGGCGGCCGCCTTTTTCTGGGCGGCGGCTTGCCGTCTTGATCTGCTCGGCCTGCTTCTTCGACCTGCTTCTTGAACTTCTTCGGGCGCGAGGTCCACGGCCTTCTGCGTCGCGAGATCGGCGGTGCGCTTGTCGCCCGCCAGCGCGGCGTACTGAACGAGCTGGAGGTAGGACTGGAAGTCGTTCGGAGGCGCCGGCCACGATGGTCATCGCCCGGGTGGCGTCGGCCGGCTTGTTCAGGGCGCCGACGTCGTACACCCGCAGCGCGACCGTGGCCAGCGAGGCGTCCGGCTTGCCCGTCTCGGCCTTGAGGTAGCGCTGCCAGTAGACGGCGGCGCGCGCGCAGGTCGTCCTTCGCATCGTCCGGGAACTCGGTGGCGCCGGAGGGCTGCTGCGACACGGCCTGCGAGTAGTTGTCGCGCACCAGCGCCTTCAGCGCCGCCTCGTTGCCCGGCGAGGCCTTGAGGCGCTCCTCGTTGCGATCGATCCGCTTGGACACCGCGTCGTTGCCTCCGCCGCCGCCGCCGTCGAAGCGCGTCGACCAGCCCGCCGGACACGTTTCCGCCGATCCCGAAGAGCACCAGCCCGCCGCCCATGAGCATCGCGAGCATGAGGTAGGTGGCCTGCACCGCGCGGCGGCGCCGGCCTCTGAGATCGAACAGCATGGGGCGGCGAAGGCTAGCTGCCCTCGGCGGAGGCGATGCGCTCCGCCGCCTCGGGCGCCGGCCTGCCGAGGAACGTGGCCAGCCAGATGCTCATCTCGTAGAGCAGGATCAGCGGGACCATCTCGAGGATCAGCGTGATCGGGTCGAGCGTGGGCAGGAGCGAGGCCAGCACCGCGATCGCCACGATCGCGTAGCGGCGGCCCTTGCGCAGCTTCTGCGGGCTGGTGATCCCGAGCCTGCACGCGGCCAGGATGCCCACGGGTATCTGGAACCCGAGCCCCATCGCCAGCATCAGCATCGTGATGAAGGAGTAGTAGTCGCGGGCCCGGACCTGGGTGTTGAACTGGTCCGCGTTGAAGTTGAGGAGGAACTGCAGGGCCGGCTCCAGCACCACGAAGTAGCAGAACACCACGCCGGAGATGAAGAGCACCGGGATCAGCAGCAGGAGCGGGAGGGCCACGCGGCGCTCGGTGGGGCTGAACGCCGGAAGCAGGAAGGCGTACACCTGATAGAGGATCACCGGCAGCGAGATGATCACCGCCGCGTAGGCCGAGTTCGTGAGGGTCGAGTAGAACGCCTCCGCCGGGCCCAGGGTGATCGGCTCGATCCCCCGTGGCAGCGGGTGGTTCACGATCCGCAGGATCAGCTGGTTCTGCCAGACGGTGAAGGCCCAGGCGACGCCGAAGGCCACCGCGCACAGGATGATCCGGGTGCGGAGCTCGTCCAGGTGCTCGACGATGGAGAGCCGATCGTCGTGCGAGATCGGCCGGACGCGACGGGCCATGCGCGGCCTGCCGGGTTAGGACTTGTGCTCGGCCGGCGTGGTGGCCGGCTCGGGCTTCTCGGCGGTGGCCTTGACCGCCTCGATCTCCTCGCGCTCCTTGTCCTTGCCCGTGATCGAGTCCTTGAACTCGCGCATGCCGGTGCCAAGGGAGCGGCCGAGGTCGGGCAGCCTCTTCGGCCCGAAGATCACGAGCACGATGACGAGGATGACGACGATCTCTAGAGGGCCGGGGGTGGGCATGTGATCACCATGGTAGCTGCGCGGCCTATCGTGTCTTTGAAGTTGAGGTAGAAGCGGCTCGGGGTGGGCTCGTCCTGGCCCTGGTACTTGGAGCCCTGGCCGCGGGAGCCGTACGGGTGCTCCACCGGCCCGTCCATCCGCATGAACGAGAGCTGGCCGATCGGCATCCCCTGGTAGATGGTGATGGGGAGATTGGCCACGTTCGAGAGCTCGAGCGTGAGGCGCCCGGAGAAGCCGCTGTCCACGAAGCCGGCGGTGGAGTGGATGAGCAGCCCCAGCCGCCCGAGGCTCGACTTGCCCTCGAGCCGGCCCACGAGGTCGTCGGGCAGCTGCACGTGCTCCAGGGTCTGCCCGAGCACGAACTCGCCCGGGTGGAGGATGAAGGGCTGCTCGCGATCGCTGATCTCCACGAGCTCGGTGAGGTCCTCCATGGGCTTGCGCACGTCTATGTAGGGGTGGCGCGCGTTGTGGAAGACGCGGAACTTGCTGTCCACGCGGACGTCGACGCTGGACGGTTGGACGAGGTCCTCGTCGTAGGGGTCGATGAGGATGCGGCCGGCCTCGATCTCGGCCCGGATCGTGCGGTCGCTGAGCACCACGGGGCGCCCGAGTCTAGATACGGGAGCGGCGGGGCGCGGAGCCGCCTCTCATACCTAAGGCGGAGGCTCGTGCACTTTCTTGTTCAAGTTCCTCCGTGGTGTGCCGATACCGGGATCAGGATGAGAGAGATCGAGAGCAACGGAGAGCAGACCCACTACGTGAAGCGCGTCGTGCTTCCGAGCGGGAAGACCATCGAGGTCGTGTACTTCCGCGAGGCCGAGGCCCACGTGGGCGAGGTGCCCCTGGATCAGGCTCCCACTGCCGAGGAGACGCATGCCGTCGAGCATGCTCCCGCCGAGCCTCATCAAGAGCTTCACGTGTGCATGGACTGCTTCTCGGAGCTCGTTTACCCGGTGCACTGGGAGGAGTCGGGCCCGGAGAACTGGGACGTCCTGCTCCACTGCCCCAACTGCGACGTCTACCGCGAGGGCGTTTTCGCCCAGGAGACGGTCGAGGCCTTCGACGAAGAGCTCGACCGCGGCGGCGACGCGCTGGCGCGCGACTACAAGCGGCTCATGCGAGCCAACATGGCTGAGGAGATCGACCGCTTCGTCGGCGCTCTCTACGCCGGCGCCATCCTCCCCGAGGACTTCTAAGCCGACCATGGCTGCGGTGCTCGCCCGATCGACGATCGGGCTGCGCTCCTAGCCTGCCGTGTAGGCATCAGGCGTAGCGGTCGACGACGCCGTCGGCCACCAGGCGGAGGGCGCGCTCGCGGTCCTCTGACAGTCCGAGTCCGTGCAGCCCGTCCTTCGCGGTGGCCACGTGTGCCAGGGCCTGCCGGCGCACCTCGTCCAGCGATCCCGTGAGCGTGATGCGCTCGCACAGGGCCTCCGCCTCGGCCGCGTCGCGGACCGAGGTCCGGAGGTCGAGGTCCCGCAGGCCGGCGTCGCGCTCGCGCGCGAGGATCAGCGGGAGGGTCACCGTGCCGTCGAGCAGGTCGGTGCCCCGCGGCTTGCCGGTGCGCTCCACCGGCCCGGACACGTCGAGCACGTCGTCGAGCAGCTGGAAGGCCAGGCCGATCCGCTCGCCGAAGTCGGCCAGGGCCTCCACGTCCCCGGGCGCTGCCGCCGAGCAGCGCACCCAGCCGGCAGGAGGCGCCGAACAGGCTGGCCGTCTTCAGCCGGCAGCGCTCCAGATAGCGGTCGGCGCCCACCTCGACGTTCCAGGCGTCCGCCCGCTGCATCAGCTCGCCCCGGGCGAGGGCACTGGACGCACCCGACAGCGCGCGCACCGCCTGCTCGCTGCCCGTGGACGCCAGCTCCGCGAACGCGCGCGAGAAGAGCAGGTCGCCGGTGGCTCGTGGCCGCCGGCCGCCCGGCCGCCGCGTACACCGTCGGCCGCCCGCGCCTGAGCGGAGCGCGGTCCAGCACGTCGTCGTGCACCAGGGTGGCCATGTGAAGCAGCTCCACCGCCACCGCGGCCGAGAGCAGCTGCCGGGTCCCTTCCCTCCGCTCCCGCGAGGAACACGAGCATCGGCCGGAGGCGCTTGCCCCCGGCCGCGAGGGTTGCCGCCGCGTGCTCGCCCAGCTCGGGGCCGTGGCCATCCACCACCTCGGCCAGGCGCCCCTCGGTGCGCTCCAGCGCCCGGGTGAGCCGCGGGCCGCCGGCGGCGAGCACGGCGCCGAGCTGGGCCGGTGCGGCGCTCACGCCCTGGTGCCCACGTGCAGGGCGATGATGCCCCCGGCCGTGAGCACCCAGCGAACGTCCGTGAGGCCGGTGGCGGCCATGCGATGGGCGAGCTCCGACGGGCCCGGGAATCTCCGCACCGAGCTGGGGAGGTACGTGTAGGCGTCCGGATCGCCCGGCCAGGCGGCCGAGGCGGGGCACCACCGAGTCGAACCAGAGGCGGAAGAACCACGACAGCGGCGGCTTCTGCGGCGTGGTGATCTCCAGCACCACCACCCGGCCGCCCTGCCGCGTGACGCGCGTGAGCTCGGCGAGCCCGGTGTCCAGGTCGGAGAAGTTGCGAGCCCCGAAGCCCACCGTCACCGCGTCGAACTGCGAGTCCGAGTACGGGCAGCGAGAGCGCGTTGCCGGTCTGGAAGTGCACGTCCGGGGCCTTGGCCCGGGCCAGCTCGAGCATGGCCTCGGAGAAGTCGAGTCCCACCACGTCGGCCCCCCGGGCGCGCAGCGCCACGGCCATGTCCCCGGTGCCGGTGGCCACGTCCAGCGCCCGCTTGCCGGGGCCCACCGCGGCCAGGTCCGCCGCGCGGGCGCGCCAGCGATGGTGCATGCCCACGGTCATCAGACCGTTCATGCGGTCGTAGACCTTGGCGATGCGGTCGAACATCGCGCGCACCTGCGTCTCCGGCAGCGTTCCGGAGGCCGCTTCGCTCACGCCCGTGCCCCTCTCTACTCGTCGCCCTTGAGGGAGGCGACGTACTGCACGAGCTTGTCGAACTGCTCCGGGTTTCCTTCCGGAAGGGCGCGTACGACGGCATCGGCGGCAGTGGGGTTCACGAGCGTCCGCGCGATGGCGTCCCTTCCGAGCCGGTCGCCGATCTCGGTGAGGTTCGGCCCGAGCGTGTTGCCGTTCTCCCCGATCTTGTGGCAGCCGAGGCAGCCCGAGGAGGCCGTGATCTGCTTGCCCTCCTCGAACTGGGGTTTCGTGGCCAGCTCGATCTCGGTGGGGGCGCCGGCCACCGCGCCGAGGACCGTGAGGTAGGCCATGGCCGCGATCGTGGCGATGCCCGCCGTGGTGGCGATCGGCCGCCGCAGCGGATGGCGCTCCGGGCGGCGGTCGTAGAACGGGAGCAGCAGCAGCAGGACGAGGCAGATCGTGGGAATGCCGATCGTGGCCATGAAGACCAGCGCCGGCGGCTTCACCACGCGCAGCAGCTCGAAGAGGAAGAAGAAGTACCACTCGGGCCGCGGCGTGTAGGTGGTGGTGGTGGGGTCCGCCTTCGGGCCGAGCTCGGCGCCGAAGAGGATGGCCATGAGGATGATCACCGCCATCACGATGCAGGCCATCGCACCGTCCTTGGCGATGGCGTAGGGGAAGAACGGCTTGCCCTGGCTCTTCAGGATCGAGTACTCGCGGAGGTACTCCTCCTGCTCCTGGGCGTTCACCTCACAGCTCCTCGGTCATGAGGTCCTTCTTCTCCGCCTTCAGCCAGGGCGGCGCGGTGGTGCCGAGCTTGGCCACGAGGTAGAGGTGGGCGCCGATCAGCGCCGCGATCAGCCCGGGCACGGCCAGCATGTGCAGCGCGTAGAAGCGGGTGATCGTGGTGGGGCCGAACTCGGAGCCGGCGCGCAGGAAGTCGGCCAGGTAGGGGCCGATCACCGGGCCGGACGAGTTCAGGTTCACCGCCACGACCGTGGCCCAGAAGGACCGCTGGTCGAAGGGCAGGAGGTAGCCGGTGAGCCCCATCACGAGCGTGAGCACGATCAGCACCACGCCGATCACCCAGTTCAGCTCGCGCGGGTACTTGTAGGCCCCGAAGAAGAAGGTGCGGCCCATGTGGAGGAAGATCAGGATGATCATCACCGTGGCGCCCCACTTGTGCATGCCGCGCACGAACTCGCCGAGGAAGACGTCGTTGCTGATGTGCGCCGCGGAGGAGTAGGCGCGGGCGGCGGTGTCCGGCTCGTAGTACATGGCCAGGAACACGCCGGTCACGGCCTGGGACAGGAAGGCGAACATCGTGGCCGACCCGAGCGTGTAGAACCAGTTCGTGCCCTTGGGCGTCTTGCGGTAGAGGAAGCCGCGCAGGAAGGGGCTGACGCCGGAGCGCTCGTCGAGCCAGCCGACGGCCGAGGCCACTCCCTCCACCGCATGGTCCTTGGGCGTGGGCTTGGTGGCGATGCCGCCGTTGCCGCCGGCCCCGTTGGCGCCGTTCCCGTTCGCGGGCTTGGCGCCGTTGCCCTGTCCGGGTCGCGGCGGCGAGGGACGCAGGGGTCCGGGGAGCTTCATGTGGTGGGCCTCGACGGGTAGAGGTACTGCCAGAGCCCGTCGAGGTGGTTCGACGGGTCACGCGGCGAGAAGCGCTCGAGCTCGGAGTTCACGGAGAAGCGATCGCCGATCTCGACCTTGCCGGCGCGCACGCGCGTGTAGAACCGGTCGAGCGGGCGCACCGGAGGGCCGCCCGCCACCTTGCCCTGGAAGTCGTACACGCCTCCGTGGCACGGGCACACGAACTTCTGCGACGCCTGGATGTAGCGGACCGGGCAGCCCAGGTGCGCGCAGCGCGTGGAGATCGCCACGTAGGGCTGGTCCTTGTTGCGCGGATCGTCGCGCCCCTGGTCGAACCTCCGGACGTAGACCGTGGTCTTGCCCGGATCACCGATCTCCGGGGTGATGTTGATCACCGCCGGGGCGTAGGTCTGCGTGTTGAAGTCGTCCTCGATGCCCACCGGCTGCCAGTTCTCGCGGGTCACGTCCTCGAACATCGGGCCGAGCGCGAAGCCGAGCGAGGGCAGGACGAACGCGGCGGAGGCGATGCCCCCCACGGCGAGGGCGGTGCCCTCCATCAGGCGGCGGCGGGTGACGGTCTCACCCGGGAAGGCACCCGGCTATACCGCGGTCTTCCGTATACCGGGACTTTTGGTCGAACTTGGGAGAGTCAGCCACGCGTGGATCCGGTTCTATCGCCCTAGAAAGGGTAATGCCAACATGGTGGCGGAACGCACGTTTGGCGCGCCACGCGGGCTAGGGCTTCGGCAGCCTATCGCGGGCCACAGCCGCAGCGCCCGGTCCCCCCTTGGCGGATAGGTACTCGGCGCTGGCGTCCCAGAGCTCCTCCGCCAGGTCCGGGCGGCCGGCCGCCTGGGCCTGCGCTGACAGCGAAATCAGGTCGGAGAGCTCCCGCACCGCGCCCACGTCCCCGTCCGAGGCCAGCCGGGCCAGTCCGAGCGCGTAGAGCGCGTCGCCGGCCAGCAGGCGCAGGTCGTCGTCCATGCCGGTGAAGGCACGGGGGGTCCCGTAGTGCATGAGGTAGCCCTCGTAGACCGTCTCCAGCACGAACAACCTGGCGCCGTCGCCCGTCACGGCGGCGAACCGCTCGGGCCCCGGGGATGGGCGCCGCGTGCGCGGCCAGCGCGGGTCCGGCGGCCTCCACCACCTCGTCCAGCACGCTCACCTGGCGGCCACCTCGGCGAACGCCTCACGGGCCGCGTCGAGCGTGCGCTCGACGTGCTCGTCGCCGTGCGCCAGCGACGGGAACCACGCCTCGAACTGCGAGGGCGGCGGGTACACGCCGCGCTCGAGCAGCGCCCGGCAGAACGCGGCGTGGGCGTCGAGGTCGCATGCGGCCGCCTCCGCGTAGCTCGTGACCGGAGACGCGGAGAAGAAGGGGGTGAGCAGGCCGGTGGTGTGGGCCACCTGGAGCGGCACCCCGCTCTCCGCCGCGGCCGCGGCCAGGCCCTCGGCGAGCGCGCCGGCCAGCTCGTCCAGCCGGAGGTACGCCGGCTCGTCGAGAAGGCGCAGGGTGGCGAGGCCCGCCGCGGTGGCCAGCGGGTTCCCCGAGAGGGTGCCCGCCTGGTAGACCTGCGCCGGCGGGAGCGATCTGCTCCATCAGGTCGCGCGCGGCCGCCGTACGCCGCGGCGGGCAGCCCGCCGCCGATGATCTTGCCCATCACCACCAGGTCGGGCGTGACGCGCTCGCGCTCCTGGGCGCCGCCGCGGGCCACCCGGAAGCCGGAGATCACCTCGTCGAACACCAGCAGCGCGCCTGACGCGGTGGCCGCCTCGCGCAGGAAGTCCAGAAAGCCCTCGGCCGGGCGGGACGAGCCCCATGTTCGCCGGGTAGGGCTCGCAGAGCAGGGCGGCCACCTCGCGCTCGGCCAGCGCCTGCTCCACCGCCGCGCGGTCGTTCCACGGCACCACCACGGTGTCCGCCGCCTGCGCCGCGGTGACGCCGGGGCTGGCCGGGATCCCCTGGGTGGCGAGGCCCGAGCCCGCCTCGGCCAGAAGACCGTCCACGTGGCCGTGGTAGGCGCCGGCGAACTTCAGCACGGCGTCGCGCCCGGTGGCCGCGCGCGCCAGGCGGATCGCGCTCATGCTCGCCTCGGTGCCCGAGGAGGTCATCCTCACCATCTCCACCGCGGGCACGCGCTCCACGATCTCGGCCGCCAGGTCGCTCTCCGCCTCGGTGGGCGCCCCGTAGCTCGTGCCTGCGGCGGCGGCGGCCGTCACCGCGGCCACCACGTCCGGGTGGGCGTGGCCCGCCGCCAGCGGACCCCAGGACATGACCCAGTCCACGTAGCGGTCGCCGTCCACGTCGATCGAGCTCCGGCGCCCTCGCCCCGGGCCACGAACAGCGGGTCGCGCCCGATCGAGCGCATCGCCCTCACCGGCGAGTTCACCCCTCCCGGCATCAGGCGGGCGGCCCGGGCGAAGGCCGCGGCCGAGCGGGTCTCCGTCAGGAGTGCTCTTCCTCCCACCTGCGGTGGTCGTCCGTGAAGTAGAGGAGTCGCGTCTTCTTGAACTCGGTGGAGGAGTAGAGCGTGCTCCGCTCCTCGATGCCGCTGAACTCGGCGATCGAGTCGAGGATGGCGTCGCACTCCTCCTTCGAGCGGCCGTGGGCCATGGTGAACACCGAGTAGGGCCAGTCCTCGTAGGTGGGGCGCTGGTAGCAGTGGGAGATGCCGCGGAACGCCGCCATCTGGGGCGCCAGCTCCATGATCCGCTCCTCGGGCACGCGCCAGACGCCCATCCCGTTGGCCGAGAACCCGGCCCGGCGGTGGAAGAGGATCGCGGCCACCCGGCGCAGCGCCCGGCGCTCCCTCATCGACTCGAGGTGCTCCAGCATGCGCTCCTGGGTGATCCCGATCTCGGCCGCGGCCGGGGCGTAGGGCTCGGACACCACCGGCATGTCTCCCTGGAGCGCGCGGATCACGGCGTGGTCCAGCTCCGACAGCTCGATCGGCGTGCCCTCGTCCGGCTCCTGCGCCTCGCCGGCGCTGGCCAGGGCCTTGGTGCCGCCCTCCATCTCCAGGTCCATGCGGATCTTGAACAGCTTGAGAGTGGGCAGCTGCCTGATCGACTCGGCGCCGGTGAGGCGCTCCAGCACGTCGAGCGTGCCCTGCAGGCCGAGCTTCGAGCCCGGCTCCGTGGCGATCGTGAACCACATGTTGAAGTCGTGGTTGCGCAGGTAGTTGTGCGACACGCCGGGGTGCGAGTTCACGATCTTGGCCGGGCGCCAGGGGTTCTCGGGGTCCACCCGGGCGGCCACGAGCATCGACTGGTAGCCGAGCACGCGCGTGTCGAAGATCGGGGTGACCTGGCGGATGATGCGCTCGTCGAGCAGCCGCTGGGTCCTCGACATCACCTCGGCCTCCTGGATCTCGGCCAGCTCGGCCACGCGGGCGAACGGGCGCGGCTCCAGCGGGAAGCTCCCCTGCAGCAGGTTCAGCAGCCTGCGGTCGAGGTCGTCCAGAGGTACCGCGGAACCGTCCTTGCGGCTCCGGACCTTCGCTACCGAAGCCATTCCGCCACATCCTTCGCGTGGTAGGTGATCACGATGTCCGCGCCCGCGCGGCGGATGCCGGTGAGGGTCTCGAGCACGAGGGCGCGCTCGTCCACGTAGCCGGCCGCGGCCGCGGCCTTCACCAGGGCGTACTCGCCGCTCACGTTGTAGGCCGCCACGGGCACCTGGGTGGCCTCCTTGACGCGGCGGATCACGTCGAGGTACGCCAGCGCCGGCTTGACCATCACCACGTCGGCGCCCTCCTCCACGTCCAGGAGCGCCTCGCGCACCGCCTCGTCCGCGTTGGCCGGATCCATCTGGTAGCTGCGGCGGTCGCCGAACGCCGGCGCGGAGTCGGCCGCCTCCCGGAACGGGCCGTAGTAGGCGGAGGCGAACTTGGCGGAGTAGGCGATGATCGGCAGGTCCTTGTGGCCCTCGGCGTCGAGCTGGGTGCGCAGCGCGCCCACCCGGCCGTCCATCATGTCGCTCGGGGCCACGGCGTCCGCGCCGCTCGCGGCGTGGGAGATGGCCGCCTTGGCCAGCAGCTCGAGCGTCACGTCGTTGTCCACCTCGCCGTCGTCGGCCAGCACGCCGCAGTGCCCGTGCGAGGTGTAGGAGCAGAGGCACACGTCGGTGATCACCACCAGGTCCGGGTGCGCCTCCTTCAGCGCCCGGACGGCCAGCTGGACCACGCCCTCGTCGTCGTACGCGCCGGAGCCCTGGGGGTCCTTGTCGGCGGGAACGCCGAACAGCAGCACCGCCGGCACCCCGAGCGCATGGGCCGCGCCCGCCTCCTCCACCGCGTGGGAGATCGACAGCCGGTCCACGCCCGGCATGGCCTCCACCGGCGTGCGCTCGTCCTCGCCCAGCTGCACGAACATGGGCAGCACGAGGTCGGCCGGGCGAAGCTCGGTCTCGCGGACCATGTCGCGCAGGACGCCGCTCTTGCGCAGCCTGCGCATCCGTGTGGCGGGAAAGGCCATCGCCAGCAGTCTAAGGGGGTCCCTGGGCGCCGAGTCCCGTCCGGCGGGGCACCGTATGCTCGCCGGCGTGCGCCACCTCGCCGTCTCAGCGATAGGCCGCGACCGGCCCGGCATCGTGGCCGAGATCAGCGGCGTGCTGCTCCGGCACGAGGCCAACGTGGAGGACTCGCAGATGACGATCCTGCGCGGGCACTTCGCGATGATGCTGGTGCTGGCGGCGCCCGACGACGTGGACCGCGACGCGCTGGCCGCCGATCTCGACACCGCCGCCACCGCGCTGGAGCTGGAGGCGCTCACGCTCCGGGACGTGGGCGACCTCTCGGCCTCGGGCCCGGAGCCCTCGCACATGGTCACCGTGTACGGCGTGGACCACCCGGGCATCGTCCACGCCGCGGCCACGGCGCTGGCGGGACGCTCGGTGGACATCACGGACCTCAACACCCGCCTGCTGGAGGACGACGACGGGGACCCGCTCTACGTGCTCATGATGGAGGTGGCCCTGCCCCCCGGGCTCACGCCCGATGAGCTCGAGCGGGAGCTTGCCGGCGTGGGCCGCGCGGAGGGTGTGGAGGTCACCCTGCGCGAGCTCGAGCAGGACGCGCTCTGAGAGACCCGTGGCCGTCCGGCCGGTCCTCCGCTATCCCCACCGCGCGCTGAAGGAGGTGTGCCCCGCCCTCCCCGACGGCGAGGAGCCGGGGGACGCCGCCGCGGACCTGCTCGACACGATGAGCGCCCACCCGGGCTGCGTGGGGCTGGCCGCCCCGCAGATCGGGGCCTCGGTGCGGATCGTCGTCGTGGACGTGAGCGAGCACCCGAAGGCCGAGAGCTCGAACGGCCTGCTGGTGCTCGTGAACCCCGTGGTCGTGCGCGAGGAGGGCGCCGACGTGGCTCGCGAGGGCTGTCTCAGCATCCCCCACCTCACCGCCAACGTCCGGCGCGCCACGACGATCGAGGTCGAGGCGCGGGGCACGCGCTTCGAGTCCAGCGGCTTCGAGGCCCGCTGCCTGCTCCACGAGATCGACCACCTCGACGGCCTGCTCTTCCTGGACCGCGTGGACTCGCTCTCGACGGACGTCTTCCGCCGCAAGAATTACCGCTGAGTGCTGCCGATCGCGATCGGGCGCACCCGCTGTCGGCTAGGCGAAGCGGCGCAGGCCCAGCCGGGCGATCGCGCCGAAGGCCAGCGTGAGCGCGGCCAGGTGGAGCAGCGGGCCGGCCAGGCCGCCGGCGTCGTTCAGCGCCGCGTCGAGGGCGTCGAGCGTGGCCTTGAAGGGGAAGACGGCCGAGATCACCCGCATCACGTCGTAGAGCGCCGGGGCCACGGCGCCCGAGGGCACCAGGGCCAGGAAGGCCAGCGGCAGCGAGAGCATGAAGGCCAGCAGGGAGGCGGCCCTGACCTCGCGGGTGAGGGCGCCGATGGCGAGCCCCATGGCCGAGAACCCCACGGCGCCGGCCACCAGCGCGACCAGCCAGAGCGGGAAGCGCCCCCAGTCGAGCTTGATGAACAACCCGAGCCCGACGAGCATGAGCAGCCCCACGGCCGCCGAGCAGATGGTGGCCAGGCCCGCCTTCTCCACCAGCAGGCCGGTGCGCGACACGAGACCTCGGACCAGCCGCGGGAAGGCGTTCTCCTCCCGCTCGAGCGCGAGGGTGCCGGCGGCGAGGAGCAGCGTGATGAACATCAGCGACACCGCCACGGCGAGGGCCACCGCGAAGGAGCTCAGCGAGTTGCGGCCGCCGTTCAGGGACTTGGCCTTCACCTGGAGCGGCTGGCCCACCACGTTCAGCACGTCGTCGGAGAACGACAGGTTGTCTCGCGCGAGCTTGAAGAAGCCCCGCACCTTCTCGATCTCCTCCCGCTCGGGCGATGACGCCGGGAGGTCCTTCTGCGCGGCGGCCAATATCTGCTCGGAGCGCTCCAGCCCGAGGATGGTGAAGTCCTGGCCGAGGAAGTGGTACTCGCCGCCCGTGCTGATCAGCTTCAGCAGGTCGAGCGCCTCGGCGGCGATCCGCTTGGTGAGCGCGGCGTTGGCCGTCTGCACCTCCGCCTTGATCGTGCTCTCCACGTACTGGCGCTTGGCCGGGTCGTCGGCGTTGTAGTAGACCTCGACGGTGCCCGACTCCAGCCCGGTCTGGAGCTTCTCGGTCAGGTCGCGGGGAATGATCAGCGCGCCCAGCGCCTCGCCGTCCTTCACCTTCTGGATGGCCTCGGCCTTGCTGTTCACCGGCACCGGCTCGATCGCCCCGAACAGCTTTCCGCCCTGCACGGTGATGTCGATCCGCTGCCCGCCGAGCTCCACCGTCTGGGCCGACTCCGGCAGCGCGTTGTAGAACGCCACCTTCGGCTTGTCCGGCCCCTTCGAGAGCGCGAACCCGATCAGCACGGCGATGACCACCGGATAGATCACCAGCAGCCCCACCAGCATCGGGGAGCGGCGCAGGATGCGCAGGTCCTTGGCCAGGAGCCAGCGCATCAGTGGCCGCGCTGGTGGAGGAAGCGCACGAAGGCCGCCTCGAAGTCGAGGCCCTCGGCGCCCACCACCTCCTCGAGCTCGCGCGGCGAGCCGTCGAAGAGCCGCTCGCCGTCGGCCAGCACCACCAGCTGGTCGGCGTAGCGGTCCGCCTCCTGGACGTTGTGCGTGGCGTAGACGACGGTGGTGCCGTCGGCCGCCAGCCGCAGGATGAACTGCCACAGGCGCTCGCGCTGGCGCGGGTCCAGAGCCGCGCTGGGCTCGTCGAGGAGCAGCACCTCGGGCTTGCCGAGGAGCCCGATGGCGATGTTCACACGCTGGCGGTTGCCACCCGAGAGGGTGCCCACCTGATCCCCGGCCCGGTCGCGCAGGTCGGTGAGCTCCAGCATGTGATCCACGGTCTCCCGGGGATCGGGAACGCGCTCGAGGCGGGCGAACAGCTCGAGGTTCTCGGCCACCGTGAGCTTCCCGTAGAGGGCGGGCTGCTGCGGAACCCAGCCCACCTCGTCCGGCGACTTCGACACGTTGCCGCCGTCGGGGCGCTGGATCCCGGCCAGGATCGAGAGCAGGGTGGTCTTGCCCGCGCCGTTCGGCCCGATGATGGCCACCAGCTCGCCGCGGGCCGCGGAAAAGGACACTGCCTTCAGGGCCTCGCGCTCGCCGAAGCGCTTGGTCAGGCCCGTGGCCTCGAGCACCGGCGGATGGCCGGCGGCGGCCGTCCTGGCAGGAGTGCTCGCCTTCACGGCGGCGGAGCTTGGCAGAATCGCTCCGGTGAGGCTCCTGTTCGTCGGTGACGTGGTGGGTGGTCTGGGCCGGCGGACGCTGGCCTCGCTCCTGCCCGCGCTGCGCGAGGAGCAGGCCCTGGATTTCGTGGTGGTGAACGGGGAGAACTCCGCCGGCGGCGTGGGCATCACCGAGCGCACCGCCCGGGAGCTGCTCGACATGGGCGCCGACGCGATCACGCTCGGCAACCACGCCTACCGCCACCGCGAGGTCTACGAGTTCCTCGATCGCGACGAGCGGATCGTGCGGCCGGCCAACTTCCCCAAGGGCAGCCCGGGGCGCGGGCACACCGTGGTGGAGCGGGACGGCGTGCGGCTCGGCGTGATCAACCTCTCGGGGCAGCTCTACCTCGACGCCGTGCGCTCGCCCTTCTCCGAGGCCGACGCCCTGGTGGCCGAGCTGCGCGGCGCGGCGGACCACGTGCTCGTGGACATGCACGCCGAGGCCACCAGCGAGAAGGTGGCGCTCGGGTGGTACCTCGACGGCCGGGTCACGGCCGTGGTGGGCACCCACACCCATGTGCCCACGGCCGATGCCCGCGTGCTCCCCGGGGGCACCGCGTACATCACCGACGTGGGCATGACCGGCCCGCGCGGAGGCGTGATCGGCGTGAAGCGCGAGCAGGCGCTCGAGCGCTTCCTCACCCTCACCAACGTTCGCTTCGAGACCTCGAAGGAGGATCCGTGGCTGAACGCGGTGCTAATCGAGACCGGCGACGGCGGGGCGGCCACGAGCATCCAGCAGGTGCTGCTCCCCGCCCGCCTGTAGCGCCCGGACCCCCAGGGCGAGCACCGCGAGCAGCACGCCGTCGCGCAGGCACACGAGCGCCACCACGAGTGGCTCACGGTCCCGCAGCTCGAAGTAGTGCGCCGGGAACTCGAGCTGCGTGAGCGCGATGGCCAGCGCCACCGCCAGCGCCAGCGCGTTCATGCGCCAGCCGAACGCGAGCGCGCCGAGGGGCACGAGCCACACCAGGAACTGCGGCGAGAGGATCTTGCCGAGCGTGGCGAAGCCGGCCACCGCCACCAGGCAGGCGAGCACCAGCGTTCTCGGCTCCGCCGGCCTCCGCGCGGCGAGCAGCGTGAGCACGGCGACCAGGGCGCACAGGAGCGCGAGCACGAGGGCGCCGACCGCGTCCGTGGCGGGGTGCTCCAGGCCGTCGGACCGGTGGCTGGCCACGTGCGTGGCCTCGCCCAGGCCGAGGCCGTCCAGTGCGTAGAGCGCGGCGGCGGCCGTGCTCTCGATCTGCACCGGGCGGTCGGTCTGGAACACGAGCGCGTCCCACGAGCCGCCCGGGCGACACCGCCACTGCCGCCAGGGCGATCGCCGCCACCGTGGCCACCAGAACCGCTCCGGCGCGCAGCGCCTCGCCGCGGCCGGCGCGCACCACGAGCCAGGCGAAGGCCGGGGGCACGGCCACTATCGGGAAGCCCTTCGTCATCACGGCCAGGCCGAGCACCGCCATGCCCGATGCGCGCCCGGCCGGCCACCAGCAGGGCGAGGGCGCCCAGCACCATGGCCACCGGCACGGGGTCGAAATGCGTGCGGATCATGGCGCCGGTGAGCAGCGGCGCCAGGGCCGCGGCCAGCATGGCCCGGCCGCGGGTCGCCGCCCGTGCGCGAGGCCAGAAATCCGCAGAGCACGACGATCGCCGCGGCGGCGATCAGCATCCAGGCCGCGAAGGCGTAGCGGTAGGTCTCCTCCCCGGTGCCCACGATCCCGGGGAGGGCGATGGCGGGCGCCGCCAGCGGCGGGTACTCGAAGAACACGTCCCGGTAGGGAAGCTGGCCGTCGATCACCGGCGCCGCGAAGCTGCGGTACACGTACAGGTCGTTCACCCGGTCGTCGGATGCGGGCGGGACCCACAGCGAGATCGCCCACCCCGCGGCGAGCACCGCGAGGGCCAGGCCGGCGGCACGCCTCAAGCGAGCACGACCTCGCGCTCCCGGGCGGGCGGCTCCGGCGCGGGCCCCGGCTCATCCGCGCGCTCGTAGGCGGTCATCACGGCGACGAACACGAAGGGCACGAACCAGACCACGTAGAGATAGAACCAGTGCGTGGCCAGCAGCTGAAGCCCGATCAGCACCGCCGCGCCGAGCGCGGCCACCTGGCGCGGTGACTTGTGCCGCGGCACGAACGCCACCGCCACGGCCAGCGCGGCCACCGCCACCTTGGCCAGGGTGTGGACCCATTCGATCGAGGCCTGGCCCCAGATGCTGAAGGGCGACGGGCGGCCGGCCTGGTAGCCCACCGTCCGGTCGTAGAGCTCGCGCAGGCCGCCGTCGGGCACGTAGGGGAGCACCGTGACCGCCAGCACCGCCAGCACGCCGAGCGGGACGAGGACGGTACGCGCCCGTCGCGGAGCCGGGGGCGGTGGCGAACAGGGGAGCGAGCGCCAGCGGGGCGAACTTCACCGCCGCGCCCGCCCCCACGGCCATGCCGCGGGCGAGCGCGGACAGCCTCGTGCGCGGGGGGTCGAGGGTGAGCGCGAGCAGCGCGGCCACGCAGGCCACGGACACCAGCGAGTCGTTCGAGTTCGTCTCGAGCGAGAACGCGGTGTACGGGTAGGCGGCCCACGCGTAGGCCAGCGCCACGCCCAGCATCCGGCCCTCCCGGCCCGGGCGCAGCCTGCGGCCGAGCAGCAGCAGCCCGCCCGCGGCCAGGAGGTCGAAGAGGATCGCCGCGCCGTGGGCCGCCGGGAGGTCGTCCCAGCGCCCGCTCCAGGGCAGCACCTGCTCGAAGGGGACGTAGGCGAGATAGGTCAGCGGGCCGTAGGTGTCGCCGCTCTCCACATCGCGCGAGAAGCCCTTCCCGTACAGCCGGTCGCCGTCCATGATGCGGTCCGCGCCGATCACGCCCGCGTACCCGACGTCGATCACGTTCGAGTCCACCACGTTCAGCGCGACGCGGAACGAGAGCAGGAACACGAGCCCGATCACCAGCAGCTTCATCGACGCGTGGGGCACGAGCGGCCCGGCGCGCGCCCGCGGCCGGAGGCCGGCGAAGAGCATCCGGGCGAGGAGATAGATCAGCACCGGATAGACCAGCGGCACCGAGGTGCCGATCTCGCCCCGGTTGAAGTACACGTGCGAGACGCCGAAGGAGAGCAGCACCAGCAGGTCGAGGTGGAGAAGCCGGAAGGGCCGCCGGAGGTGCACGAACGGGGCGAGGAACAGGAGGCAGAGCGGCAGCCAGACGTAGGGGGCGTTGATCTTGCGGCCGAAGGCGCCCTCGTAGCCGCGGGCCATCGTCCAGGCCACCTGGTCGCCCGTCCACTGCTCGAGCAGGGCGCCGCTGCGGTCGTCCACCTGCACCTGCACCACCTGCCGGCCGTCGCGGAAGAAGCTCACCTGCCAGCGACCCACGCCGTTGGTGTAGGCCGTGGGCGCCAGCGCGCCGTCACGGCGAGCCTGCCGCACCTTCGAGGCGCGCTCGGCGATGGCCACGACCTCCTTGGCGCTGCGCACGAAGAAGCGCGGAGGATCGGTCTGCGAAGGCGGCTCGCGCAGATCGGAGGCCGCGGCGGCGGGTCCGGCGAGGAGCAGGGCGGCGCAGAGCGCCGCCAGCACGACGGCCCTCAGTCTCGCGAGACCTCGATGGCGAAGCTCCAAAGCTTGTTCCCGATGAAGTTCAGGGGCGTGGATACCGCGATCGATATTGCCTGGGCCGGAAGCTCGGAGACGCCGCCCAGGGAAACCAGCAGCTCGAGAATGGTGAGCGCGACGAGGAAGGTCACGACGCTCACGGCCACGAAACGGGCGGCCTGGAACCCGGCACGGCCCCCCCGGGCGCCGACGAAGGTCCAGTGCCGGTTCCACCAGAAGTTGTTCAGCACCGCGACCAGGAAGGCGCAGGTGGCGGCCACCAGGTGGTGGAACCCGAACGACTCCACGCACAGCGCGAAGACCAGGAGGTTGACGACGTACCCCGACCCCCCGACCGCGCAGAACTTGGCCAGCTGGAGCCAATTCTGCGACTTGGCAAGCCCGGCGCGGACCCGGACGTGCACGCGATGCGGATGGCTGGCGACGGTCGTCTCGCCGTCGTCGCTCATGGGTCCAACGGTACACGGAAGTGGTCCAGCACAAGGGGGGTAACGTCGGTGAGAGACCACTGATCTCGCTCCGGCACGTCCATCCCGGACATGAGCAGCACCCCCTCGGAGTCGTCGCGCTGGAGCGAGCCGTGGCTCCCCCCTCCCACGTGGTCGGAGCCACCCCAGTCCACGAACTCGTAGCCCGTCACGGCCGACACCAGCACGTCCCCCGAGTGCGGGCAGTCCACGGCGGACCAGAGCCGGCCGAGGGCGTCGGGGTACTCGTCGCTGGTCACCGTCCCCGCCCCCACCGCCAGAAGAAGCGCGGAGTGATCGCCCTCCACCGTCCAGCGCTCGCCCCGCGGATCCACCAGATCGCCGCCGGGCCGGAACGAGAGCTGCCCGCGGCCGGAGCGCACCGTCACCCCGTTCCCCTCCCGGGTCACCACCAGATCCACGCCCTCCAGCTCCAGCAGGGTCTCCACCGCCCGGGGCACCAGCTCGTCGCGGCGGGACTCGTCCAGCACGTAGACCTGGGCCGACCGTGCCGCCGGGCAGAGCGCGATCTCCGCCTCCGTGGGCGCGGGGTCGGACGGCGTGAGCACCCGCCACGAGGAGAAGGCGCCGGCGAGGTTGACCCGTTCCTCCACCGTGGTCTGCGAATGGTCCGACATGACGATCAGCGCGTGCTCGTCCAGGAACGTGTCCACCCCGCCCGCGGCGTGCATGAGCCGCTCGAGCGCCCGGTCCGCCTCGGCGATCGACCGCGCCTGGCCGTCGGGTCCCACCTTGTGGGAGTAGGAGTCGTTGTCGGGAAGCGAGAAGAGCAGGAAGTCGAAGAGGTCGTTCTCGATCAGATAGGCCCCCACGCAGCCGGCGTGGCGGTCGCGCTGGCCGGGCATGCCCAGCGCTGAGGTGCAGCCCGTGTCGCGCGAGTCGAACAGGTCCGCGTAGAACAGCTCCCGGGCCCCGTACACCGGGTGCCGGAACTGCGCCGCCTCGGCGATCCGGCGGTAGACGCTCGCCCCCGACGGGTCGTGCCGGGTGCGCCCCCGGTACATGAGCCAGGTGGTGCACGCCGTGCGGATGTCGGCGTCGTCCAGGTACTCGAAGACGGTCCGGCGCCCCCGGGTGAGGTGCGCCATGTTCATGTTGTAGACGGTGTCGAACAGCGAGCGGACCACGCCGAACGCTCGCGTGGCCGGGAACGACGAGCCGTACTCCACGTAGCGCTCCTCGCCGCGGTGGAACCAGTTCATCGAGGGGATGTGGTGCTCGCCCGGGCCCACCCCGGTGGCGATCGCCGCGGACGCCACAGGCGTGACGGAGGGGAAGGTGGACACGCAGTCGCGGATGTAGGTGCCGCGATCGCGGATCGCCTCGAGCGCGGGGGCGCGGCCCTCCTCGATCGTGAGGTCGAGCATGTCCGGCTTCAGCGAGTCGATGATCGCCAGGACGAGCTTCTTGGGCTTCTCGGCCATGGGTGCCTAGCGCAGGATGCGCAGCCCGGCGTACTTCTCGCCCTCGCGCCCGCGGCCCCTCAGCAGCAGGACCACGAATCCGGCGAGTGCCAGGAACGAAGCCGGGGGCACGAACACGGCGATGGCGGCCAGGAGCAGCGCCGCGGCGTCGGCGTAGACGCTCAGGAGAGCCGCGGCACCGGAGTCGAGCCGCCGCCGGGCCCGGTCGAGCACACCGCTCACCGCGGCCCAGGCAAGCACGACGCAGACCGGCCCGGCCACAAGCCCGAACACCGAGTCGTACCCGCCGTCCGCCAGGGAGCCCGCGAAGAGGAGGGCGCCGAGCACGGCCGCCACCACGAGCAGGGCCAGGGACGCGGGCGAGCGGCCCTCCCGGTCTCCCGTGTCCGCGCGGTCCAGCGCGTAGGAGGCGAGGGCCAGCACCAGCACCGCGGCCAGGAAGGCGGGCGACTCGAGGAAGCTCCAGTCCGTGCCGTCGAAGTCGATGCCCACGTCGCCGCGCGCCAGCGCTCCGGCCAGGAGCGGCGGGAGGAAGGGGCGCACGCCGGTCGCGCCGGCCAGTCCGGCGCCCGTGCCGATGTCTAGGAAGAGGCTCATTGCGGCGGCCGAGGGTCGGTACCCTGCGGGCGCATGACGATAGACCAGCCGGCAGGGCACCGGCCAGACGCGGCGAAGGGGCCGGCGTGAGCACCTCGCGGGACCTGGAGCGCTATGCCGGGCTCTTCGCCTCGCGCACCCGCGTCATGAAGTCGTCGGCGATGCGCGATCTGATGGCCATCACCGCCCGGCCGGAGGTCATCTCGCTCGCCGGCGGCCTGCCCGACACGAGCACCTTCCCCCCGGAGTCGTTCGCGGCGGTGTTCGACCGGATCGCCGGCGAGTCCTGCGCCAAGGCGCTCCAGTACGGGCCGACGGAGGGGCTGGACGAGACCCGGGACTGCATCGTCGAGGCGATGGGGGCCGAGGGCATGCGGGTGGACCGCGACGACCTGATCGTGACCACCGGCGGCCAGCAGGTGATCGACCTGGTGACGAAGGCGCTGATCGACCCGGGCGACGTCGTGATCGCCGAGGCGCCCACCTACCCCGGCGCCGTGCCCGTCTTCTCGTCGTACGAGGCCGACGTGGTTCAGGTGGACATGGACGCCGACGGGATGCGCATCGACCTGCTCGAGGAGACGCTCGACCGGCTGGAGCGCGAGGGGCGGCGGCCGAAGTTCGTCTACACCGTGCCGAGCTTCCAGAACCCCGCCGGCGTGACGATGTCCCTCCCCCGCCGCAAGCGGCTGGTGGAGGTGGCCCGGGAGCGCGAGCTGCTGGTGCTCGAGGACAACCCCTATGGCCTGCTGCGCTTCGAGGGACCGGCGCCGGAGCCGCTCTACTCGCTCGACGGCGGCGTGTACGTGATGTACCTGGGCACGTTCTCGAAGACGCTCTCGCCGGGCATCCGGCTCGGCTGGGTGGCCGCTCCGGCGCCGGTGCTGGAGAAGATCAACCTCGGCAAGCAGGCCGCCGACCTCTGCACCTCCACGCTCTCCCAGATGATGGTGCAGGCCTACTTCGAGCAGGGCGGATGGCGCGAGTACGTGGCGTCGCTGGTGGACCTCTACCGAAGCCGCCGCGACACGATGCTCGACGCCCTGGCGGAGCACTTCCCGCCCCAGGCCGAGTGGACGCGCCCGTCCGGCGGCCTGTTCATCTGGGCCACGCTGCCCGACTTCATCGACACCACCGACCTTCTCGCCCGGGCCCTGCGGGAGAACGTGGCCTTCGTCCCCGGGGAGGCCGCGTTCCTCGACGGGCGCGGGCGAAGCTCGATGCGGCTCAGCTTCGCCCTCTGCGACGACGACACCCTGCGCGAGGGAATCCGGCGCATCGGCGAGGTCGTGACCGAGCAGGTGGAGCTCTACGGCACGCTCACCGGCATGGAGGTCCCGCGCGAGCGGGAGCGGCCCGCCCCGGCTCCCGCCGCCGAGGAGGATCCCGGCGGCGCGGGTGCTTCCCCTGCCCTCGCGGGAGGAGCGGGAGCGGCGGGCCGAACGGCGGTGAGCCGGGTCGCGGTGCTGAAGGGCGGCCGCTCGCTGGAGCGGTCGGTGTCGCTCCGCTCGGCCGCCCGCGTGGAGGACGCGCTCGAGCGCCTCGGGCACGAGGTGGTGGGCATCGACGCGTCGTCCGACCTGCTCGGCCGGCTGCGGCGAGGCCCGGGCCGATGTGGCCTTCGTGGCCATGCACGGGCGCGACGGTGAGGACGGCACGGTCCAGGAGCTGCTGGAGATCGCCGGCGTTCCCTACACCGGGTCCGGAGTGCTCGCCTGCGCCCGGGCCTGGGACAAGGTGATGGCCAAGCACCTCATGGTGGAGGCGGGCATTCCCACTCCCCCCTTCTTCGCCTTCACCGAGACGGCCTTCCGTGAGCTGGGCGCGGCCGACGCGCTTCCCGCGATCGAGGAGCGGCTCGGATTCCCGGTCGTGGTCAAGCCGTCGAGCCAGGGCTCGGCGCTCGGGATCAAGTTCGCCGCGGAGGCGAGCGACGTGCCCGCGGCGCTGGTGTCCGCGTTCTCCTACGACTCGCGCGTGCTGCTGGAGCGCTACGTGGACGGCCGCGACCTGGCGGTGTCGATCGTCGACGGCGAGCCGCTGCCCGTCGTGGAGGCCGTGCCCCGCGAGGACCACGGAGGAGCGCAGTCACTTATGACTTCGAGGCGCGCTACGAGATCGGGCGCACGGAGTTCGTGTGCCCGGCCGAGCTCCCCGACGAGGTGTCGGCGAAGGCCAGGAGCTCGCCGTGGCCGCCTACGGGCTGCTGGGATGCCGGGGCTTCGCCCGCGTGGACCTGATGGCCGACGGCGAGGGCACCCTCAGCGTCCTCGAGCTGAACACCGTGCCCGGCCTGACCGAGACCAGCCTGCTCCCCCAGGCCGCGGAGGCGGCGGGAATGAGCTTCGACGCGCTGGTGGCGACGGATCCTGGACCTGGCGCTGGCGCCGCGCCTAGACGGCCGTCCGCCACGGCCCAGGGAGGAGCGGAGCCCGATCGGTGATCGGGCGAGCACCGCACCATGCTTATCCGTCTTCGCAGGCGAAGTCCTCGGGCGTGACGTTGTCGAGGAAGTCCTTGAACTTCTCCACGACCTCCTCGGTGTCCTCCACCTCGTGCTCGAACTCGATGGCCGACTCGGAGATCACGTCCTCGGCGGCGAAGATCGGAGCGCCGGTGCGAACGGCCAGGGCGAGGGCGTCGGAGGGGCGGGAGTCGATCGGGATCTCCCGGCCGTTCAGCTGGAGCGTGACCTCCGCGTAGAAGGTGTTCTCCCGGAGCTCGGTGACGGCGACGCGGGTGCAGTTCACCTCGAGCTCCGACAGCATCTCGCTGATCAGGTCATGGGTCATCGGGCGCGGGGTGTTCGCTCCCTGGAGCTTCATGAGGATCGCGGCGGCTTCGGGGTGCCCGATCCAGATCGGCAGGAACTTGTTGCCGTCCCGGGTCTTCAGCAGCACGATCGGCTGCTTGCCGACCATGTCGAAGCTCACGCCATATATGACCATCTCCTGCATGCCCTGGCGACAGTCTAGACGTGGCGGGAAGCGGGACCCGGCCCCCTCGTGATGGGCGAGTCACCGCTGATGGAATGCGGGGCCCGGGGTGCTCGCGATGGGCGATCCTGGACTCGAACCAGGGACCTCGTCCTTATCAGAGACGCGCTCTAACCGACTGAGCTAATCGCCCGCGGCGCCCGATTGTAGCGGCGCTCTCGAGGCCCGGGGACGGGGCCTCGCAGGCTCGCCGCGAGGGGTCTCAGACCGCTCGGCGGAGCGTCCGGCGGGCGAACTCGATGGCGTCGGCGGGGCTGTCGAAGGGGACCTCGACCACGCAGCCCGAGCCGCGCGCCCTCACCTTCACGTCACGCCCGAGCGCCGCGCCCATGGCGTCCTCCGCGGCGGCGAGCGCCTCGGCGAGGTCCGGGTGCACCACCACCGGGGCTCGGTCCTTCCGGGGCGGGATGCCGGCGTGCTCGCGCGACCGGCGCTCCGTCTCGCGCACCGACCAGCCCTCGTCACGTGCCGAGCGCGCCAGGGAGCGGCGCTCACCGTGGTCCTTGCAGATCAGGATCGCCCGCCCGTGACCCTCGCTGAGCTCGCCTCCCTCGATCATCTCGAGGACGTCCTCGGGCAGCGCGAGGAGCCGGATCAGGTTGGAGATGGCCACGCGGCTGCGGCCGACGCGGCGGCCGACCTCCTCCTTGGTGAGCCCGAGATCCTCGACCAGCATGGCGCAGGCGCGCGCCTCCTCGACGGCGTTCAGGTCCTCCCGCGCCATGTTCTCGGCGAGGGCGAGGTCGAGCCCCTCCCAGTCCTCGGTGTGGCGGACGACCGCGGGGATCAGCTCCGTGCTCGGCGATGCGGGCGGCGCGCAGCCGGCGCTCGCCCGCCACCAGCTGGTAGCGGCCGCCGGGCAGCGGGCGGACCACGATCGGCTGAAGCACGCCGCGGGCGCGGATCGACTCGGCCAGCTCCTCGAGCGCGGACTCGTCGAAGCTCTGCCGGGGCTGGTGCGGATTCGGGTCCACGAGGTCCACCGGGATCTGGCGGAGGCCCTCGTCGGTGCCCTCGCCGCGAGGGAGGATCGCGGCGAGCCCGCGTCCCATGGCACGGCGGTCCCCCCGGCTCGGTCTGCGGCTCCTCGATGCCGGGCCAGCCCGGGCGAGGGCCGCTCAGGCACGGGCGGCGACCTCCTGGGCCAGCCGCAGGTACGCGGCCGAGCCCGGCGCTGCGCGGGGCGTGCTGCGAGCACCGGAACGCCGAAGCTCGGTGCCTCGCCCAGGCGCACGCTGCGCGGGATGACGGTGTCGAACACGAGCTGGGGGAAGTGCTCGCGCACCTCCCTCTCCACCTCGCGCGCGAGGCGGGTCCGCCCGTCGTGCATCGTGAGGATCATCCCCGAGATGGTGAGGCGCGGGTTCAGCTCGCGCTGGATCAGCCCGAGCGTGTCCAGCATGCCCGCGAGGCCCTCGAGGGCGAAGTACTCGGTCTGCACCGGCACCAGCACGCTGTCCGCGGCCACGAGGGCGTTGACCGTGAGCGGGCCGAGCGAGGGCGGGCAGTCGAGGAGCGTGAGCAGGTAGCGGTCGCGGACGCTTCCCGAGCGCGTCACGCAGGCACGTCTCGGAGCCGGCCATGCGCGGCAGCTCGACGTTGGCGCCCGCGAGCTCCGGCGTGGACGAGACGGCGTCGAGCCGCTCGTGGCCCGTCGGGCGGGCGGCCGCGTCCAGCGTGAGCTCGCCCGGAGAGGCACTCGTAGACGTTGGGGCTGCTGTCCTTCGGGAGGCCGAGCGCCACGGTGGCGTTGCACTGCGGATCCAGGTCCACCAGGAGCGTGGGATAGCCCGCGTCGGCCACGCTCGCGCCGAGGTTCACGGCGGTGGTGGTCTTGCCCACGCCGCCCTTCTGGTTTGCGATTGCCACCACGTTTCCCATGCGCGAGCGAGAGTAGGAGCCCGCCCGGTCGGAAGTGGTCCCCCACGGGGATGGTTCGGGGACGAACGTTCGCTCCCTCCCCTCGGCCAATCGGCCGAGGGCGAACGGCGGACCGCTAGGCGAGCGGTCGCTTGCGCGCCATGCCCGGCCGCCGCGGGTACGCCGGCGGGGTGGGCGCGACCTTGCGCAGCACGTGGAGGTGGCGTGAGCGAGCGCCGGCAAACGGTGTAACCGCGACGATCGCCTCCGCCTCCATTCCCAGGCGGGACGCCGCGGCGGCGCCGGCCCGCTCCTCGGCCTCCGACCGCTCTCCCTTCCACGCCACGAGCACGCCCCCGAGCCGCAGGAGCGGCGCGGCGTACTCGGCCAGCACCGCGAGGGAGCCCAGGGCCCGTGCCGTCACCGCTTCGTAGCTCTCCGGCGCCCGGAGGCCCCGCTCCCCATTCCTCCGCGCGCGCGGCGACCGTGGTCGCGTTGGCGATGCCGGCGGCGGCGGCGAGGCGGCCGGCGACGGCGCCCTTGCGCGCGGAGGACTCGATCAGGTCCACCCGGGCCTCGGGCAGCGCGGCGGCCAGGACGAGGCCGGGGAAGCCCGCGCCGGCGCCGAGGTCGGCCGTTCGGGTGGCCTCGCGCAGTGCCTCGACCTCGAGCCCCGAGAGCGAGTCGGCCACGTGGGTGCGGAGCGCGTCCGCCCGGGCCCGCTCGGAGGTCGGCGCGTCCGGCTCCGCCTCGAGCGCGGCCAGCAGGCGCTCGAGGGCGAGCGTCGGACTCCGCGCTCAGGCCGTACCGCTCGGCGAGGCCGTCGAGCGTTTCACGCGAAACGCCCACCGCGGCGCTCAGGCGTCGCGGAAGGCTTCCAGCGGACTGACCACCAGCCGCCGGTCGGGCTCGTCGCCCTCGCTGTGCGTCTCCACGTCGCCGCGCTCGCTCAGGTACGCGTGCACGATCTTGCGCTCGGGGGCGCGCATCGGCTCGAGCTCCACCGGCCTGTCGTTCTGGAGCGCCTCGGCGGCGGCGCGGTCGGCCATGCGGTGAAGCGCCGCCTCGCGGCGGTCGCGGTAGCCGGCCGCGTCGACGCTCACCTGCTTGCGGTCGCCCTCGCCCCGGAACGCCGCCCGGTAGGCCAGGTGCTGCAGGGCGTCGATGGTGGCCCCGTGCTTGCCGATCAGGAGGCCGAGCTCGTCGCCGTTCACCGTGGCCCGGATCTCCTCGGCGCTCTCGTCGATGTCCACGGTCGCCTCGAGCCCGAGCCCGTGGACGGTGCGCGCCACCAGGGCCCGCACCCGCTCCGCCGGCTCGTCCGGGATCTCGACCGCCGCCCGCCGCCAGGCCTCCGGGATCGACCTCCGCGCGTACCCGCGCCGGCTCGCCGTCCGCCGGTTCCTGCGACGACCTCGAAGCTCACGCAGTCGGCGGTGAGGCCGGGAAAGCGCGGCTCCAGCTCCTTCATGGCGGCCCACTTGGCCTCGCCGACGCTGTCCCCGCCCGCCTCGGCGAGGAGGTCCTGCGGCTCGTCTGTGGACGCGCCGTCCACGGCCGCGCTACCTCCGCCGTCCGGAGCGCTTCTTCTTCTTGCGCGGGTTGGGGGGCGGCTTGGCCGCGGCGCCGTTGCCCGTCGCTCGACGCGGTCGCCTTCGCCGGCCTTCGCCTTGCCGTCGCCCTTCCCCACGACCGCCGCACTCGCCGCGGGCGCGGGGTCGCCAGGTGGTGGCTTGCCCCGGGCGCCGGGCCGCCGTCGGTCGGCTCGTCCTTGCTCTCGAACGGCGCGGGCTTCGGGTAGAGCTTCTTCACCAGGAGCTGCTGGCCGATCGTCCACACGTTGGTGGTGATCCAGTAGACGATCAGCCCGGCCTCGAAGTTCACGATGAAGATCGCGAACACGAAGGGCATCGCCAGCATGATGTTCCGCTGCGTGGTGTCCGCGCTGATCGCGGTGACGACGCTGGCCGCGAGCTGGGTCCCGATGTAGAGCACGATCAGGGTGCCGAGCAGCCACGGATCCGTGACCTTCTCGGCCAGGTTGTCGATCGCCAGGAAGCCCGGGTTGCTGGCGATGTCCGCCTTGAACTCGTCCGAGCGCAGCAGGTAGAAGAGCGAGATGAAGAACGGGATCTGGAGCAGCAGCGGAAGACAGGAGCCGAGCGGGTTCACCTTCTCCCGCTGGTAGAAGGCCATGACCTCCTGGTTGGAGCGCTGCTTGTCGCCCTTGTAGCGCTCCTGGATCTTCTTGATCTCCGGCTGGAGCTGCTGGAGGCGCTGCATCGACTTCACGCCCTTGAAGGTGAGCGGCAGGATCGCCAGCCGCACCGTGAAGGTCAGCAGGATGATCGACACGCCCCAGCTGCCGTCGAAGTTGCCGATCAGGTTGTGCCAGAACTCGAGCACCGCCTGGCAGGCGTCGATCAGGGGCTGGAGTACGTTGGCGATGTGAGTGCGCATGGGCTTAGGGGCTCGGCTTCGCCCGGAACAGCGTCTGGTCCTCCACGAAGTCCACACCGCCGTGGCTCCACGGATTGCAGCGGAGCACCCGCCAGGCGGCGAGCACCACTCCGCGGAGCACGCCGTACCGCCTGATCGCCTCGATGGCGTAGGCCGAGCACGAGGGATGGTATCTGCACCGAGCGGGAAGGCCCGGGGAGATGGCGCGGCGGTAGGCGCGGATCGGTGCCACCAGCAGCGAGCGGCCGACGGTCACTTCGCGCCCTCCCCGGAGGACAGGCCGGAGTCCGCGAGGATCGCCCCCAGGGCCTCCTCCACGGCCTGCCCGCCCCCGTCGCGCGCCAGCTCGGCCGCCGGCGGGCGAGCCACGATCACGAAGTCCAGGCCCGCAGGCACCTTGGGCGCGTGGACCCAGAA
Source organism: uncultured Thermoleophilaceae bacterium (assembly GCA_963752455.1). Classification (GTDB taxonomy): domain Bacteria; phylum Actinomycetota; class Thermoleophilia; order Solirubrobacterales; family Thermoleophilaceae; genus JACVRW01. The sequence continues at coordinate 67,389 of CAVVYE010000018.1, read as the reverse complement.
GGCGTCCCTCAGCATCCGCTTCACGCGGTTGCGCTCCACGGCGCCGCCGAGCTTGCGGCCGACCGACACCCCGAGCCGCGCGGGCTCGTCGTCCGACCGCGGAAAGGCGTAGACGACCAGATGGCGGCTCGCGTGGGAGCGGCCCTCGCGGTAGACCCGGTCGAACTCGCCGCTGCGCGACAGGCGGCGACGCTTACGACGCCCGCGGTCCGCCACGACCTACGGCGTCAGCCGCTTGCGACCCTTGTCCCGGCGGCGCTTGAGCAGCCGCCGGCCGGCCTTCGTGCGCATGCGGTTGCGGAAGCCGTGGCTGCGTGCGCGCTTGCGCTTCTTGGGCTGGTAGGTGCGCTTCATGAGAGAGAGCACGGCCGGACGAACGAGCGAGCCGCGCGCAGGCCAGGGTACAAGATCGCGAGCGCCGGCGCCCTGTGGACATCCTGTTCGGAGTGTCGGGCGAGTCTCCTGGAAGCCCGCGCGGACCCTCCGCCGCGGGGCTCCCGGGGTGCCCTCGGCTTTTCGCGCGTTTTGCGGTTTGGTGCCCGCCGGAGGCCGCTGTCCGGCCTCGGGACCGCGTGTACACTCGCTCGCGCCGAGGGCAGCGGGCATTCACCCATCACGCCGCCAGTCCTTCCCCCCTGAAGATCCGGACCACGACCCACCGAGGAGGGTTGCGACAGCCCGTGGAGGCACAGCTCGAGACGCTCTGGCAGAACATGCGCGACGAGCTCCGCCGAGACGTGCCGGACTTCAAGTTCCACATCTGGCTCGAGCCGCTCGAGCTGGCCGCGGTGAGGGGAACCACGCTCTACGTACGCGCCCCGGAGCACATCCGTACCTCCGTCGCCGAGCGCTACCTCCCCCTGCTGCGCACCGCCGCCGGTCGCGCCGGGCACGAGCACGCCACGGTGGAGGTGGTGGGCACCGCGTGGCGCCCGGATGACGCCGCTCCCGACGAGCCCGGGCGACACGGTCGAGGACGCCGGCCTCAACCCGAAGTACACCTTCGAGCAGTTCGTGATCGGCGAGGGCAACCGCTTCGCCCACGCGGCCGCCCTGGCCGCCGCCGAGCTGCCCGCCCAGGCCTACAACCCGCTCTTCCTGCACGGACCGCCGGGGCTGGGCAAGACCCATCTCCTCCACGCCATCGGGAGCTACGTCCAGCGCTTCGGCGGCCTTCGCGTTCGCTACGCGACGATCGAGGAGTTCACCACCGAGTTCGTCGGCGCTGTCCGCACGCGTCGCACCGAGAGCTTCAAGGAGGACTTCCGGGGTGCGGACGTCGTGCTCATCGACGATGTCCAGTTCCTCGCCGGCCGCACCGCCACGCGCGAGGAGTTCTTCCACACCTTCAACGCCCTGCTCGACTCGGGCCGCCAGCTCGTACTCACCTCCGACCGTCCTCCAGAAGAGCTCGCGGACCTGGAGGACCGCCTCTCCGAGCGCTTCCGCTCCGGGCTCGTGGTGGAGCTCGAGCCGCCCGGCTCCTACGTCCGCGAGGCCATCCTGGCCAAGCGCGCCCGCCTCGACGGCGTGGAGATCAGCCACGACGTGCTGGCCGAGATCGCCGCCGCGGTGACGAGCAGCATCCGCGCGCTCGAGGGCGCGCTCGTGCGCGTGGTCGCCTACGCCTCCCTCCGCGGGCAGGAGCCCACTCCCGCCCTGGCGCGCCACGTCCTCGGGCGGCTCGGGGGCGCCGCTCGCAACGGCCGCTGCGAGCTCTCCGCGATCCTCGACGCCTCAGCCCGTGAGTTCGGGGTCGAACGAACCGCTCTCGTGGCGCGCGACCGCCGCGCCTCCGTCTCCAAGGCCCGGCACGTGGCCATGTACCTGGCGCGGGAGCTCACCGACCACAGCCTTCCCGAGATCGGGCGAGGCGTGGGCGGGCGCAACCACGCCACCGTCATACACGCCATCAACCGCGTGGCCGCCGCCATGCAGACCGATCCGGCCATGCGCACGGCCGTCGACAACCTGCGCACACAGCTCGGCCGGACCGGGTGACCGCCGCCATGACTGCGACAATCCACACCCTCAGCCGGTTCCGTCAACAGGCGCGAACCCTGGCAGCCAGGGCGAATACGCGGCCTTCTTGACATCTAAACAGCCACAATCACTCCAAGTCTTGTTAGGAAGAAATTGAAGCTCACCGTTTCCCGTGAAACGTTCCTCGCCCGTCTGGGCATCGCGGTCCGGGCCGCGTCCACTCGCAGCGCCATTCAAACGCTCTCCGGAGTCCTGATCAGGGTCGAGCGAGGGCCGTGCGGAGCTCCTCGCCACCGATATGGAGCTGGGACTGCGCGTCGCAGCTCGAGCCGGTGTCGTCCACTCCGGGCCAGGTGGTCATGCCCGGCCGCCTGCTGCTGGACGTGGTCCGCTCGCTCCCGAAGGACGATCTCACGCTCGAGTACCGCAGCGCCCAGCAGGACGTGGAGGTCACCTCGGGTCAGGCCAGGTTCCACCTGCGCACGCTGCCGGCGGAGGACTTCCCGAAGCTGCCGGACCCGCCGGCCGAGGGCACGCTCACGGTTCCCACGGCTGCCTTCGTCGACACGATCTTCCGCGTTGCCCGGGCCGCCTCGCGCGACGAGACCCGGCCGCACCTCACCGGGGTGCTGGTCACGGCCAGCGGCGACGAGCTGCGCATGGTGGCCACCGACTCCTACCGGCTCGGGGTCAAGGAGACCAAGCTCGAGCAGCAGCTGGACGGATCGCTGGAGGCGAACGTGCCGGCACGGACCCTCCAGGAGCTCGGGCGCATCGCCACGGCGGGCGGCTCGGACACGATCGGCGTGGCCGCCCTCGAGAACCAGGTGATCTTCACGGTCGACGGCGTGGTGCTCTCCTCGCGGCTCGTGGAAGGCCGCTTCCCGAACTACCAGCAGCTGCTGCCCGAGACCTACGAGCACGAGCTGCGCCTGAGCCGGGACGAGCTGCTGGAGGTGGTGCGCCGCGTCGGCCTGCTGGCGCAGAAGAACGCCCCGCTCCGTCTTCGCTTCGCGGAGGGATCGCTGGACGTCTCCGCCCAGACGCCCGACGTGGGGGAGGCCACCGAGTCGCTCCCCGTCCCGTTCACGGGCGAGGAGCTCGAGATCGGGTTCAACCCCGAGTTCTTCCGCGAGGGGTTGGAGAGCGCGGAGTCCGAGGAGCTGATCCTGAAGCTGATCAGCCCGCTGCGTCCCGGCCTGATCCAGTCCGGGGACGAGGGCGCCGGGTTCCGGTACCTCGTCATGCCGATCCGCCTGAACGTGTAGCGCGCGTCGTGCGCGTCACGCGCGTCGAGCTGCGCGACTTCCGCAACTACGACCGTGCCGAGGTCGCGCTGCCGCCCGGCCTCACCGTGATCTGCGGGCCCAACGGGGCCGGCAAGACGAATCTCCTCGAGGCCATCTACTTCGGCTGCACCGCGCGCTCCCCGCGCACGTCCAACGAGCGCGAGCTGATCCGTCGCGGGGCGGCGGTCGCGCGGGTGACGCTCGACCTGGCGGGTCAGGACGGCGAGCACCGGCTCGAGGTGGGCTTCGAGCCCGGGCGAGCCCAAGCACCTGCGCCTGGACGGAGCCGACCTGGACGCTCCCCGCCGGCCTGGAGTCTCGTCCGCCGGTGAGCGTCTTCATGCCCGAGCGGCTGGAGCTGGTCAAGGGCGGCCCGTCGGGGCGCCGCGCCCATCTCGACCAGCTCGTGGCCGCGGTCTGGCCGGCGCGAGTGGAGACGCGCTCCGCCTACTCGCGCGCCCTGGCCCAGCGAAATGCGCTGCTGGCCCGCGTTCGCGCGGGCGCCGGGAGCGCGTCGGCCCTCGGCGCCTGGGATGCCGAGCTGGCCGGGCGGGGGATCGAGCTCATGGGCGACCGCCGGGAGGCCGTGGATGGCCTGCGCCCCGTGTTCGCCGAGCTCGCCGAGCGCCTCGGGCTGCCGGGCGAGGCCGAGCTCCGGTACCGCCCGCGCTCCCCCGCGGCCACCGCCGAGGAGCTGGTGCGGGAGCTGGAGGAGCGCCGGGCCGCGGACCTCGACCGGGGCTTCACCGCGCACGGGCCCCATCGCGACGACCTGCAGCTCCTGCTCGGTGGGTTCGGCCTGCGCTCGTACGGCTCTCAGGGCCAGCAGCGCATCGCCCTGCTGGCCCTCCTGTTCGCCGAGCGCGCCCTGCTGGCGGAGCGCAGGAGCAGGTTGCCCCTGATGCTGCTGGACGACGTGATGTCCGAGCTCGACTCCGACCGCCGCAAGCTCCTGGCCGAGCTGGTGCGGGACGGGGGCCAGGCGGTGATCACCGCCACCGAGCCGGGGCAGGTTCCGGGCGAGGACGCCGGCACGATCGTGGTGGAGGCGGGCGAGATCCGGGACCGCGGAGCGGCGGCCGGCGGCATGAGGCGCCTGGCGCCCCGGGCTCTGCGCCTGGCGCTTCCCGGCGCCATCGCGAACGTCGCGGCCCGCCACCCTCCTCGCGCGGGTCCAGGCGTTCTGGCCCGAGGTGGCGGGGGCCGCGCTGGCGGCTTCCACGGCGCCCGTGGCGGAGCGCGAGGGCGTGGTCACCGTGGCCTGCGAGTCGTCGCTCTGGGCGCACGAGCTGGACCTCCTTCAGCGCGATCTCCTCGACCGCATGAACGAATTTCTCGGGGCCCAGGAGGGCGCCGCGGTCACCCGGCTCACCTTCAAAGTCGGTTCGCCGCCGAACCGTCCGTGAGGCGAGTCGTGACCAACGCCGCGCGGGGTCGGGCTACGAGGGTCCATTTTGTGGCGATTTGCGGGCATTTTGTAACGCCAGAACCCGTCCGGTTGAAGGGGTAGGCTGCTAATATCTAGAGCGGTCTTATGTACCGCCCCGGCGCGCCTCGGACAGAGGCCGCGGCCGGGGCTTTTCACGGAATCGGCACGCGGAAGGGACGGGTTGGCAAAAACCCCAGCAGGAGACGGCGACGGCGGCAGCGCGAAGGCGAGCTACGCCGCCCAGGACATCACGGTCCTCGAGGGACTGGAGGCAGTGCGGAAGCGACCGGGCATGTACATCGGCTCCACCGGTGCGCGCGGCCTGCATCACCTGATCTATGAGGTGATGGACAACTCGGTCGACGAGGCGCTGGCCGGCGAGGCCGACAGCGTCCAGATCGCGATCCATCCGGACAACAGCGTCACGGTCACCGACAACGGCCGCGGCATTCCCGTGGGCATGCAGGCCCAGGAGGGCCGGCCGGCGGCCGAGGTCGTCCTCACCGTGCTCCACGCCGGCGGCAAGTTCGGAGACGGCGGCGGCTACAAGGTCTCGGGCGGGCTTCACGGCGTGGGCGTGTCCGTGGTCAACGCCCTCTCGGAGCGGCTCGCTCTGACGATCTGGACCGAGGGCCACGAGTGGACGCAGTCCTACGAGCGCGGCACCCCGATGACGGAGCTCACCAAGGGCGAGAAGACGGACCGCCACGGCACGAGCATCACCTTCCTGCCCGACCTCGAGATCTTCGAGACGATCGACTACGACCGCTCGGTGCTCGAGCAGCGCTTCCGCGAGATGGCGTTCCTCACCCGCGGCCTGCGGATCGACTTCGTCGACGAGCGCGGCGAGCGCTTCGAGACGACCTTCCAGTACGACGGCGGGATCGTCGACTTCGTCAAGTACCTGCACAGCCAGGGAACGCGCGACCCGCTGCACGAGAAGATCGTCTACGTCTCCGACGAGAGCGACGTCGGCGAGGTGGAGGTCGCGCTCCAGTGGAACAACTCCTACCAGGAGGCGCTCCTCTCCTTCGCCAACAACATCAACACGCACGAGGGCGGCACGCACCTCTCGGGCTTCCGCTCGGCGCTCACCCGGACCATCAACGCGTACGCGCGCCAGAAGGGTGAGCTGAAGGAGAAGGACGTGAACCTTCAGGGCGAGGACGTGCGCGAGGGCCTCACGGCGATCATCTCCGTGAAGATCCGCGACCCGCAGTTCGAGGGTCAGACGAAGACCAAGCTCGGCAACCCGCCGGTGGAGGGGTTCGTCCAGGCGGCCTTGAACCGCGGCCTGGCCGAGTTCCTCGAGGAGAACCCCACCGACGGGAATCGGATCATCCGCAAGGCGGTCGACGCGTCACGGGCCCGGGATGCGGCCCGCAAGGCCCGCGACCTGACCCGGCGCAAGTCCGCGCTCGAGAACACCACCCTCCCGGGCAAGCTCGCCGACTGCTCGGTCCGGGATCCCGGCGCTCACCGAGATCTTCATCGTCGAGGGCGACTCCGCCGGCGGCTCGGCCAAGCAGGGCCGCGACCGCAACACCCAGGCGATCCTGCCCGCTGCGCGGCAAGATCATCAACGTCGAGAAGAACCGCATCGACAAGGTGCTCTCCAACAAGGAGATCCAGGCCCTCATCACCGCCATCGGCACGGGGATCCGCGAGGAGTTCGACCTGGAGAAGGCGCGCTACCACAAGGTCGTGCTGATGACGGACGCCGACGTGGACGGGGCGCACATCCGCACGCTCGTGCTCACGTTCCTCTACCGCGAGATGCCGGAGCTGATCGACGCGGGCTACGTGTACATCGCCAAGGCGCCGCTCTACAAGCTGAAGATGGGCAGCCGCGAGATCTACATCGAGAAGGACTCCGAGCTCGAGGAGGTCCTCCTGCGGGACAAGCTCGAGGACATCCGCATCACCGATCGTGACGGCAACGCAGTTCAAGGCCACCCACGCCCGCTGGCAGAAGTACGGCCGGCTGCTCAAGCAGTACGAGGGCTGGGCCGCCGCGCTGCGTGCCGAGTACGGCCACGACACGATCACCTTCCTGGAGGAGTCGTCGATCCTCGACGAGGGCCTGACCGACGCCGACGCCGTGGTGGCGCACCTCGACGGCAAGGGGATCGACGGCGAGCCGTTCACCAGCTCGGTGATCAGCCAGACCGACGAGGAGATCGTGGCCCGGGTGGTGGAGTACACCACCGGCACGGCGTCCACCCGCCGCCTCAAGCGGGCGATGTTCGCGCGGCCCGAGTACCAGAGCTTCGTCCGGGTCCACACCGAGATCCTCGAGCTGGCGGGCACCCCGCCCTTCCAGGTCGAGCTGGGCGACAACCGCAAGCAGGCACGCTCCTTCGAGGACCTGCGCCGCCTCGTGCTCGAGGCCGCGGGCAAGGGCATGCCGCTGCAGCGCTTCAAGGGTCTCGGCGAGATGAACGCCGACCAGCTGTTCGACACCACCATGGATCCCGAGCGCCGCACCCTCCAGCTGGTCACGGTCGACGACGCCAGCGCCGCCGACCAGATGTTCTCGATGCTGATGGGGGATGCCGTGGAGCCCCGGCGGGAGTTCATCGAGGCGCACGCGAGAGAAGTGACCAACCTTGACGTCTGATCGGAGTAGTTCCTGATGTCGATTGAGCAGCTGACCGGCGGCAACGTCGAGCCCCGCGGGCTCGAGGAGGAGATGCGCTCGTCGTACCTCGATTACGCGATGAGCGTGATCGTCGGCCGGGCGCTGCCGGACGTGCGCGACGGCCTGAAGCCCGTACACCGGCGCGTCCTGTTCGCGATGAACGAGGCCGGCCTCCAGCCGAACCGCGCCCACCGCAAGTGCGCGAACGTCGTGGGCCGCGTGATGGGGGACTACCACCCCCACGGCGACTCGGCGATCTACGACACCCTGGTGCGGCTCGGCCAGGACTTCGCCATGCGGTATCCGCTGATCGACCCGCAGGGGAACTTCGGGTCGATCGACAACGACCCCGCCGCGGCCATGCGGTACACGGAGGCCCGGCTCGCCCGCCTGGCCACCGAGATGCTCCGCGACATCGACGCGGACACGGTGGACTTCGTCCCGAACTACGACGAGTCCCGCCAGGAGCCCCTCGTCCTGCCGGCCAGGTTCCCGAACCTGCTCGTGAACGGCGCGTCCGGGATCGCCGTCGGGATGGCCACGAACATCCCGCCGCACAACCTGCGGGAGTCCATCGACGCGTGCATCGCGTACATCGAGAACCCGGACATCGACGTGCAGGGCCTGATGCGGCACGTCAAGGGACCCGACTTCCCCACGGGCGGGATCATCGTCGGGTACAGCGGGATCAAGGACGCCTATGAGACCGGCCGCGGCCGGGTGGTGGTCCGCGGGCGCGCGCACATCGAGCCGCTGCGCCAGGGCAAGGAGGCGATCATCGTCACCGAGCTGCCCTACCAGGTGTCCAAGGGCGACGGCCGCAACGACGGCAGCGGCCTGATCAAGAAGATCGCGGAGCAGGTCAACAACGGCCGGCTCAAGGAGATCTCCGACCTCCGCGACGAGTCCGACAAGTCCGGCATCCGGCTCGTCATCGAGCTGAAGCGCGACGCCATTCCCGAAGGTCGTGCTGAACAACCTCTACAAGTACACGACCCTCCAGAACACCTTCGGCGTGAACATGGTGGCGCTCGTCGACAACGTGCCGCGCACGCTCGGCCTGCTCCCGCTGATCAAGAACTACGTCGACCACCAGCGCGACGTGGTGGTCCGCCGGACACAGCACGAGCTCCGCGAGCGCGAGGCTCGCCTGCACATCCTGGAGGGCCTCCTCGTCGCGATCGGCAAGCTCGACGAGGTGATCGCGCTCATCCGCGCGTCGCGCGATCCCGACGCGGCCCGCGACGGCCTGATGGAGACCTTCGAGCTCTCACGCATCCAGGCGCAGGCCATTCTCGATCTCCGCCTCCAGCGGCTCACCGCCCTCGAGGCCGACAAGGTCAAGCAGGAGCACGCGGACACGCTCGAGCGCATCAAGGAGCTGCGGGACATCCTCGGCGACGAGGCCCGCGTGATGGCGCTGATCACCGAGGAGCTCACGGAGATCAAGGACCGCTTCGGCGACGATCGGCGCACCGAGATCACGCACTCCGAGGACGAGATCGACATCGAGGACCTGATCGCCGACCAGCAGATGGTGATCTCGATCACCCGCTCGGGCTACATCAAGTCCCTGCCGCTCGCCACCTACCGCCAGCAGAAGCGCGGCGGGATGGGCGTCATGGGCATGGACATGAAGGACGAGGACTACATCGAGCACCTGTTCGTGTGCTCGACGCACGACTACCTCCTCTTCTTCACGAACCGGGGCAAGGTCTACCGGCAGAAGGTCTACGAGCTCCCCGAGGCGTCGCGCACGGCCAAGGGGCGGGCGCTCGTGAACCTGCTTCCCCTGCGCGAGGGCGAGCAGGTCCGCGCCGTGCAGGCCACCCGCGACTTCACCGAGGACAAGTACCTCGTCTTCGCCACCCGCAAGGGGCAGATCAAGAAGACCGAGTTCCTGGCCTACAACACGCCGATCAAGGCCGACGGCATCATCGCCATCAACATCCGGGACGACGACGAGCTCGTGGCCGTGAACCGCACCAACGGCGACGACGACATCATCATGGTCGCCCGCTCCGGCCAGGCCTCCCGCTTCAACGAGCGCGAGGCCCGCCCGATGGGCCGCGACACCGCCGGCGTGCGCGGCATGAACGTCAGCCGGGGCGACAACTACGTCCTGGCCATGGACGTGGTGCGCCCGGACACGGAGCTGCTCGTGGTCACCGAGGCCGGGTACGGCAAGCGGACCGACATCGAGGAGTACCCGGTCAAGGGCCGCGGCACCATGGGCGTCAAGACGATCGGGCTCACGAAGAAGAAGGGCATGCTCGCCGGCGCGCTGATCGTGCGCGAACACCACGACCTCGTCTTCATCTCGCAGAACGGCATGGTGCAGCGCACCGGGGTGAAGGGGATCTCGAAGCAGGGCCGCCCCGCTCAGGGCGTTCGCCTGATGAACCTGAGAGAGGACGACCAGGTGAGCGCCGTGGCACTCGTCATGGAGAGCACCGCCGACACCGCCGCCGCGGTGACCGGCGGCCTGGAGGGCCCCCTGACCGAGGCCGAGGACGCCGCTCTGACGGTGGACCCCGCCATCGGCGCGCCTCTGCCGGAGGGCGATCTCGAGGGGACCGACGAGCTCGAGGCCGAGGGCTCCGACGACGACGAGGACACCGAGACTGAGGACGTGGGTGCGGTGCTGCGCTCCTCCCCGAAGTTCGGCGCCGAATGCCGGTGCGCCGACCTCGTCTGAATCACCTCGACTCCGCGGTCTGCTTCAATGGCTGGACCAGGGAAAGGAGGTGGTCCTAACTTGAGTCATAGAATTTTCGGGACCCTGGAGGTGCCCGGCCGTTAGACCGGGTTCTGGACGCCGTCTGACGGAGTCCAAACCGGGACACCGTCGGTGGCAGAGGCCGGGAGTGGTCCCTCCGGCCGCAGTAGAAGCCACCGATTCAAGTCCAGAAGTCAGAACTGAGGGGCGCTCACGGGCGCCCCTCAGCCGTTCCGGAGGCGCGAGCCAGCGGCTAGGGCGGCGGCGTCCGTCCGCGCGCTGCCGCCGCCGGCACCGGACTTCTCGGCGGCCTGGATGAACTTGAGGGACTGCTCGAGAGCGGCGATCTTCGTGGTGAGCGGTGCGAGCTGTTCGCCGCCGTGCGTTGACGCTCCTGTCGCGTGCGAGCCGTCACGCGGTCCAGGCGTCTGATGCGCGCGTCCAGGCCCGTCATCGCGCTCGAGTCAGGCAGGCCGTTCAGCTCCTGGCGGACCGTGGCCACCCGCTTCGCGATATTGCGCTGGATCTGCCGCAGCTCAGCGTTGTTCTCGGCAAGGCGCTGCTCCTCGTCGGTGTTGGCCGCGAGGAACGCGAGCACGGCGATCACGGTGGCGGCGGTGGCCCATGCCGCCGCGACCAGAAGCCAGCGTCGCAGGCTCTTCAGCTGTGCCTGGGTGGCCGGGCGCGGAGTCGTCATCGGCCGGTCGCTTTGGCGGCGTGGTGCCACCGCGTGACGGGGGAGTGGACGGCGGGCGGCGGAGGCACCGTCGCCTCCTGCCTCGGCGCGGGCGGGCGTGGAGCAACGGCGGGCGAGGCGCCGGGCCACGCCGATCCGGCGGGCGGCACGCCCGGGGGGGCGGGTGAGGGCTGCACCGACGCCGGGGCCGCGGGGACCGGGGAGCGCTGGGCGCCGTTACCCCCGCCGGTCGGCGGCGGAGGCGCGGACACGCCGGGCCGCAGGTCCACCGGGGGTCGGCCCGCTGGGCGCTCGCGGTTCGCGGCCTTCCGGGCGAGGTCCCGGAGATTGCGGAGCGGCCCGGCCATCAGGCGGCCACCAGGTACTGCTCCCAGGCGGTGGGGATCTTGGGGGTGGCCACGTGGATGAAGACCGTGGGGCCGGGGGCCTTGGGGCGCCGCGCGGGCACCATGTTCGCCTGCACGGGCAGCCGGTCACCCTTGCGGCGGTTGCAGGGCGCACAGCAGGTGACGATGTTCTCCCAGTTGGACGAGCCGCCCTTGGAGCGCGGGATCACGTGGTCCACCGTGAGGTTGCCGCGCTCGTGGCCGCAGTACTGGCACGTCCAGCGGTCCCGCGCGAACACCGCGCGGCGGGTGATCTTGCGCCGGTGGGCGTCACGCGGAATCCGCACGTAGGCCAACAGGCGGATGACCACCGGGCGCGCGAGCGTGAGGCTCTCGGCGTGAAGCGCCCACTCACCGTGCTCGAGCACCTCGGCTCGGTTCTTCAGGATCAGCACGGCGGCGCGCCTGACCGTGCATACGTTGATCGGTTCGAAGGAAGCATTGAGGACCAGCACCCGGCCGGAGGAGGTACCGCGCTGCACAGGCCGACCGGGGCCCGCCAGCGCGAGCGCAGGACCGGGTTCCGAGTCACCCGCCTCGGCTGTGAGCAGGGGTTCCGCGCGGGCCGCCACGGTCCGGCCAGTCTAGCCAGACGGTCAGTTCGGTTCGCCGGTAGCGCTGGGATACGAGCCCAGAACCCGGATCTCCTCCACCCGCTCCCGGAGCGCGGCCAGGGCCTCGCTCACCGGCGGGCGGTCCGCCGCTCCCTCCACATCGGCGAAGAACATGTAGTGGCCGAGACGCACCCTGCGAGGCCTCGATTCGATCCGGGTCATGTTCACCCCGCGGTCCGCGAACTGGCGCAGGACCTCCACCAGCCAACCCGGGGACTCGTCCCCGGCGCCCCAGAAGACGAACGAGGTCTTGGCGTGCTCGCCCGGGTCCACGGCCACGTCGGCGGGGGCGAGCCACACGAAGCGGGTCACGTTGTCCGCGCGGTCCTCCACGTTCTCGGCCAGCACCCGGCAGTCGTACAGCTCGGCGGCCAGGCGGGAGGCCAGCGCGGCCGAGCGGCCGTTCTCGCGGCTCACCGTGAGCACCGCGTCCGCCGTGGAGGGCGCCCCCGCGCGCTCGGCGTGGCCGAGGCGCTCGCGAAGGAAGCGCGCGCACTGGGCGCTCGCCTGCGGGTGGGACACCACGCGGGTCACGTCCTCGATCGCCATCTCGGTGGCCGCCACCAGGCAGTGGTGGATCGGGTGCACCACCTCCGCGGCGATGCGCACGTCACCGGCGTCGCCCGCGAGGGCGTCGAGCGTGGCCGCCACGCCGCCCTCGAGCGCGTTCTCGATCGGCACCACGGCGCGGTCCACCGTTCCGTCGTGGACGGCCATGACGGTCTCGTAGACGCTGGCGCAGGGCACCTCCTCCACGCCCGCCGGTGCGGACGCCCGGAGCGCCTCCTCGCTGTAGGTGCCCGCCGGGCCGAGGTAGCCGACGCGCATCAGGCGCCGGCGGGGGCGCCGGCCATGGCGTTGTCCACGGCCTCCTGCTCCTCGGGCGAGAGCTCCACCTCGGAGCTGCCCTGGTGGAGCTGCTTCACGTACACGCGCGCCTGGTCGCGGTGGGCGATCGACGGGACCACCACGCCGGTGCGGCGGGAGTCCAGGAAGGCCACGCTGCTCGACTGCCGGCCCGACATCTCGTTGTAGGCGTCGTAGCGCACCAGGGACGTGTAGGCCACCGACCCGTCGATGCGCTCCTCGGCGGTGTTCATGCGCTCGTCGAGCCGGGTGGCGGTCTCCTCGAGCCAGTCGCGGAGCTGCACGAATGCCTCCTGCAGCCCCGCGGCGTGTGCCACCAGGTCGCCGCGCCCGTCTCCCAGGACCATCCGCTGCGCCGGCCCGGAGACGCCGCAGCCGGAACGAGTTGAAGATGGTCCAGAGGAGGGCGATCACGGCCACGCCCGCCGCGGCGAGCGCGACGATTCCCTGCGTCGTGGTCAGGTCGTCCACGGGCTGAGCGTAGCGCGGCCTACCGCGTGAAGATCACGCTGTAGGTCTGCGTGTTGTTGTCGGTCTTCTGCTCGCCCGGCACGGGCTTGACGTCGACCTCGATCGCCACGTTCTGCCCGGTGGGAGGCTGCTCCTCCAGCGGGATCGACACCGACTTCGTCTCCCCGGCGGCGATGGTGTCGATCGTGCCCGTGAGGTCGATGGCGTCGCTGCCCTCGCCCACGCTGACCTGCACCTCCACGTCGGTCTCGGTGTTCTCGCCCTGGTTGGCCACCTGGACCTCGAAGGTCACGTCGGAGGAGAGCGGGACCGTGGCCGACCCGCCCGGGGTCAGGGCCACGCCGCCGAGGCTGACGCCCACCAGGCCGTTCCCGTGAAGCCCACCGGTGGCCTCGTCGCTCGCGCCCTCGCCGGAGCGGACGCCGGCGATGGCGTCGGCCACCACCGTCGGGTCGAGCCACTTGATGTCCGGGATGAACGTGCTGTCGGGCACCGTCACCCCGTTCACGTCGCGGTCGTTCAGAACCTTGACCAGAGCGGGCTTGAAGCGCCCCGCGTAGATCACGTCGCTGGCCAGGAAGACCTGCATCTGGCGAGCCACGCCCTCGGAGCCCTGGCGCCGGGACTCGTCGCCCAGGGCGTCGGGCAGCGCGGTGGAGATGCGTGCCAGCCCGTCGCGGCGAAACTCGAGCGTCTCCAGGAGGTAGCGCTGGGCGCTGGACGCGTCCCCGGGCACGTCGAGGTCGCGGGCCCGGTCCACGAGCTGGGCGGACTGGACGCGGAACCCGTTCACGGTGTTCTGGGCGTCCACGGCCTGATCGGGCCCGCCCGAGCCCTGCAGCAGCTTGAAGAGGGCCTGGCTCTGCCCATTGGAGTCCCGCACCAGGGCCGCAGCGCCGTCCGCGTAGTCCTCGACCGCGCGGTCGGTGCGGCTGTCCAGGCAGGCCCGCAGCAGCAGTACCAGCAGGATCAGCACCAGCACGCCGCCGCCCGCGGCTATGGTCCGGCGGACCATCATGGTCTGGCGGTCGGTCGCAGCACCGCCGCCTGACCGGCGTCGGGGGCGCGTCGCTGGCTCGTCCGGTTCGTCGAGGAAGGACAGGGTCGTACCTCCGGGATTTCCCAGGGGCGAAGCTCCCCCGGGTGGTGTGGGAGTATGACCGGGGGGCAGGACGCGCCGGTCGCGGACCGAACACGAATCCGAGATGAGACGTCCCGAGAGCAGCGCGGCCCACGAGAGCCGCACCCTGCCCATGCAGGGTCCAGAGGCCACTGAGCGCCTCGCCGATGCCCGGCTGGTTCTGGGGCGCTACCGGCTGGAGCGCCGCCTGGGGGCCGGCGGCTTCGGCGTGGTGTGGCGCGCGTGGGACGAGAAGCTGGAGCGCGAGGTGGCCGTCAAGGTCATCCCGATCGAGCAGGGAAGCGGCGAGAGGGCCGAGCGCGAGGCCCGCGCCGCGGCCCGCCTCAACCACCCCGGAATCGTGGCCGTCTACGAGCTGGCCTCCGACGAGCACGAGGTCTACCTGGTGTCCGAGCTGGTCCGCGGGCGAACGCTGGCCGAGCTGCTGCAGGCGGGCGCGGTGGCGGACCGCGACGTGGCCCGCATCGGGGCGGTGCTCTGCGACGCGCTGGAGCACGCCCACGCGCGCGGGGTGATCCATCGCGACGTGAAGCCCCAGAACGTGATGGTCGTGGCCGAGCCCGCGGTGGGGGTCGGCTTCGCCAAGCTGGCGGACTTCGGCGTGGCCCACCTGACGAGCGGCGAGCGCCTCACCCACACCGGCGACGTGGTGGGCACGCTCGCGTACATGGCGCCCGAGCAGGCGGAGGGCGCCGCGCGTGACCCCGGCGAGCGACGTGTACTCGCTGGCCCTCACCCTCTACGAGGCCTGGACGGGGACCAATCCCGTGCGCGCCGGGCGGCCTGGCCGCCACTGCGCGCAGGCTCGGCAACCCGCTACCCCCGCTCGCCGGCCGCCGCCGCGACCTTCCGCCCGAGCTCTGCGACCTCGTGGACGACGCGCTGGCCGTGGATCCGGCGGAGCGGCCGAGCCCGGCGCAGCTGCGGGCGGGACTGGTCGAGGCCGAGCGCGAGCTGGACGAGGAGGGCGGGCTCGAGGAGCCGGCCACGCTGCAGCGCGTGGGCATCCCCGCGGCTCGCCGCCGCCGCCGCTTCGGCCGCCGCCGGGATCCCGCGCTCGACACCCGCGACGTGGCGGCGCTCGCCGCGCTGGCCGAGGACCTGCACGCCGACTCCACCGCCGGGCTCGGCGTGCTCGGCCGCCGGCGCCGTCCGCTCGGGCAGCGTCCGCGCACTGGCCGGCCGGGTGGCGTCGAGGGTGTTCGCCGGCGTGGCCGCCGGGACCATCGTGGCGGCCGCGCTCGGCACGCTGGGCACGGACGCGCCCCAATCCCCCCTGACCTTCGGCGCGGCGGCCGCCGTGGCCACGGCCCTTCTCCCGCGGGTGGGGTGGGCCGCCTCCGGCCTCGTGGTCTGCGCGTGGCTGGCCACCGCGGCGGACCGGCCGGGCACCGCCCTGCTCGTGGCCGCCGCCATGTTGGCGGTGCCCCTGTGCCTGCCGCGGGCCGGCCTCCTGTGGTCGCTCCCGGTGATCGCCCCGCTCCTCGGGACGATCGGCCTGGGACCGGCCTTCGTGGGGCTGGCCGCGCTGGCTCCCACCCCGTGGCGCCGCGCCGGGCTGGCCGCGGCCGGCGGCGCCTGGCTGATGGCGGCGGAGGCGCTCACCGGCGACGCCTACCTCTTCGGGACCCCCGACGGGGTGCCCGGCCGGGCGGGGTTCGAGGGGTCCGCCACCAGCGCCGCCGGCGACGTGGTGGCCCAGATCGTCACGTCGCCCATGGTCCTCACGCTCGCGGCCTGGGCCATCCTGGCGGCGGTGCTCCCGTACGTGCTCCGCGGCCGCTGGCTGGCGGCCGACCTCGTGGCCGCGGCCGCCTGGAGCATCGCGCTCGTGGCGTCCATGGCCGCGATCGGCGATCTCCTCGGGGGTACCGCGGCACTCGAGCAGGCTCGCGGCGCGGTGGCCGGGGCCCTCGTGGGGGCTCTGGCGGCGGTGGCCGTGTCCCAGACCTCACCCCCGGTCGAGCGCTGGCGGGCCCAGCCGGTCACCACCTCATAGGGCTACCCTGCCAACGGAATGAGCGTGCTGCGCAATCTCGAAGCGAAGCTCGGCGGCCTGGTGGAGGGTGCCTTCGGGCGCGCCTTCAAGACCAATGTCCAGCCGGTGGAGCTGGCCCACAAGCTGGCCAAGGAGATGGAGGAGAACCAGATGGTCTCCGTCTCGCGCGTGTACGTGCCCAATCACTACCGCGTGTTCCTCTCGCCGGCGGACCGCGAGCAGTTCGCGAGCTACGAGCCCGCGTTGCGCAAGGAGCTGTCCGACTACCTGCTCGAGCACTCCCGCCAGGAGCGGCTCGCCCTCACCAGCCGCCCTCAGGTCGAGTTCCACACCGACGAGCGCCTCGAGCTCGGCGAGTTCGGCATCCAGGCGCAGCTGCTGTCGCCGCCCGAGGAGGAGGAGCCCGCTGGCCGAGGCCGCGCCGTCGGCCGGCGACTTCGGGCACACGATGGTCTACACGCCCGCGGGCGACTCTCACCTGCTCGAGCCCAAGGACGACCGCCGCCAGCCGCTGCTCGTGGGCGACGGCCGCCGAAGCGTGCTCAGCGGCCGGCGCGTGGTGGTGGGCCGCAGCCGCGACTGCGACGTGGTGGTGAGCGACGCGAACGTGTCACGCCGCCACCTGGAGCTCCGCCGCGAGGAGGATGGGTGGATGGTGGCGGACCTCGGCTCCACGAACGGCGTGAAGGTCAACGGCCGGCGGGTGGAGCGCTCGCCGCTGCGGTCGGGCGACCGCATCACGATCGGCGTGACCGACCTGACCTTCGAGCTCGAGTAGGCGCCAGTGGACGAGCCGCTCGCGGTCGCGCTCAAGTTCGGCTTCCTGGCCGTGCTCTACCTCTTCCTCCTGTGGGTGGCGCGCAGCTCGATGCGCGACCTCTCGCGCTACGAGAGCGCGGGCGCGCCGGCGGCCCAGCCCCCGGAGGTGCCGGGCCTGCGCCGGAAGCCGGCGCCCACCCAGTTCGCCGGCGGGGTGGACCCCACGCTCGAGGTGGTGGCGGCGATGGGCTTCGAGCCGGGCACGACGTTCGACATCCGCGAGGGGGCCACGATGGGCCGCTCCGACGACGCCGACATCCACATCGACGACCCGTTCGCGTCGTCCGCCCACGCCCGGATCTTCCTCCGCGGGGAGTACATGTACGTGGAGGACATGGCCTCCACGAACGGCACCTATCTGAACGGCCGGCAGTTGAAGACCGCCGAACGCCTCAAGATGGCCGATGTGATTCGCATCGGCGACACCGAGTACCGCTACCGGGAGTAGCGCCATGGCCATCCGGATCGTCGAACAGGCCGGGCGCACCGACGTCGGCCGCCAGCGCAGCGCCAACGAGGACACGCCCGTGCTCTCGCCGCCGTTCTTCGGCGTCGCCGACGGCATGGGCGGCGCGCGCGCCGGGGAGGTCGCGTCGGCACTGGCCGCGGGCGTGTTCGAGGAGACCGGCCCCACCGACGAGCCCCCGGAGGCGGAGCTCACGGGGATCCTCCAGGAGGCCAACCGCCGCATCTACGAGCTGGCGTCGAGCGACGAGGCGCACCGCGGCATGGGCACGACGCTCACGGCGGCCAAGGTCACGGGCGGCGAGGTGAGCCTGGGCCACGTCGGCGACAGCCGGGCCTACCTGATGCGCGACGGGCAGCTCGAGCAGATCACCCGCGACCACTCGCTGGTGGCCGAGCTCGAGCGGACCGGCCAGATCACCGCGGAGGCGGCCGAGAACCACCCCCAGCGTTCGATCATCACGCGGGCGCTCGGGCCCGAGCCGCGCGTGGAGGTGGACACCTACACCGTGACCGGGAAGGACGGGGACCTCTTCCTGATCTGCTCCGACGGGCTGACGAGCATGGTGGGCGACGAGGAGCTGGGCGCCCTCCTGCGGGCGCCCACGACGTCTCGAGGAGACGGCCGAGGCGCTGGTTCGCGCCGCCAACCAGAGCGGCGGCCGGGACAACATCACCGTCGTCCTGTTCCGCATGGGAGACGACGGCGAGGGCGAGGAGGAGGACGTCGTCCGACGACGCCGGGCCCGGGCGCCCAGGACACCATCGCCGGAACGATGCACGCGGACGAGCTGCAGGAGGCCGCCGCGGCCGGCCCCGACGCGCCCACCCAGACCCCCGCGGAGCGTCTCCGAGGACGCTCCTCCCCAATCGTCCGTGGCCCGGCGCCTGGCGGGCGCGCCCGCCGACTCCACGGTCGTGCGCCCCCCCGACCGCACGCCCGCCCCGAAGCCCCGGCCCCGGTCCCGCGGTTCGCGAGCCCGCGGGCTGGCCCGGCTCGTGGTGGCGCTTGCCCTGCTCGTCGGCGTGGGCGTCGGGCTCTACGCCCTCAGCCGCCAGGTCTACTTCGTGGCCACGAACGACGGCGGGCTGGTCACCGTCTACCGCGGCGTCCCCTACGAGCTGCCGCTCGGAATCGACCTCTACAAGCAGGAGTACGCCAGCGGCGTGCCGGCCCGGGCCATACCCGCGTCGCGCAGGGGCCCCGTGCTCGACCACTCCTGGCGCAGCCGCGAGGACGCGGTGGACCTGGTGCGCCAGGTGGAGCGCGGCCGGCTCGACCCGGGCACGGGCTGATGTCAGCCCGATCGAGGGAGCTGCTCGGGCTTCTGCCCGTGTCGCTGCTCGTGGCCTGTGGCTTCGCCGCGGTGCTGGCCACGCGCTCGGAGGACGTGAGCGACGCCACCATCACCTACGGCGCCGTGTTCCTCGGCCTGTGCGTGATCGCCCACCTGTTCATCCGTGCGCGGCTCCCGGACGCCGACCCCTACATGTTCCCGCTGGTGGCGCTGCTGGCCGCTGTGGGCCTCGTGGAGGTCTATCGGATCGACACCGACCTGGCGCGGGAGCAGGCGCAGTGGTTCGTGGTCGGGCTCGTGTTCTTCGCGGGCACGATCGTGCTCCTGCGCGACCACCACGTGCTCGAGCGCTACCGCTACACGATCGCCGCGGCGTCGATCGCCCTGCTGGCCATGCCCCGGCTCCCGGGAATCGGGGAGCAGGTGAACGGCGCCTTCCTGGCCATCAAGCTCGGCTCGATCCAGTTCCAGCCGGCCGAGTTCGCGAAGCTCGGGATCATCATCTTCCTCGCGAGCTACCTGCGCGAGACGGGCGACATCCTCGTGCGCCCGCGCCTGCGGCCGCTCCCCGGGAAGCGCCAGGCCATGCTCTACGGGATCCCGACGGTGCTGACGCTGCTGGCGATCCTGGTCTTCCAGCCGAGCCTGCTGGCCACGATCCTGCTCGTGGTGTTCGTGGCGTCGCTGGTGGCCGTGATTCGCGAGCGCCCGTCGCTCAAGCACTTCGGCCCGCTGCTGCTGGTCTGGGGGCTCGCGATGCTGATGCTGATCGTCATCCGCGACCTCGGCAGCTCGCTGATGTTCTTCGGCGGCTTCCTCGCGCTCGTGTACGTGGCCACCGGGCGCCTGTCGCTGGTGAGCGTGGGGGCGAGCATGTTCCTGGGCGGCGCGGCGTTCTTCGCGAGCAACGTCTCGCACGTCCACGACCGCGTGGAGACGTGGCTCGACACCTTCTCCACGAAGGAGGTGGTGTGCCACTCGGCCGGCGGCCAGGTCACCGAGTTCGTGAACTGCCAGGGGTACCAGATCGCCCAATCGCTCTTCGCCCAGGCGGACGGGGGGCTGTTCGGCGAGGGCTTCGGCCGCGCCATGCTCACGTCCCCCGGCGGCCAGCCGCTCCTCCCCGCGCCGCACACCGACCTGATCTACGCGGTGATCACCAACGAGGCCGGCCTGTTCGGCGCCGCCGGCCTGCTGGGCGCCTACCTCCTCTTCACCCACCGCGGCTTCAAGACGGCGATGCTCGCGGGCGACGGATTCTCGAAGCTCCTGGCCACCGGGCTCACCGCGGTATTCGCGCTTCAGGTGTTCGTCATCGTGGGAGGCGTGACACGCGTGATCCCGCTCACCGGCGTGACGCTGCCCTTCGTGTCGTACGGGGGCAGCTCCATCGTGGCGAACATGGTGCTGCTGGCCCTCCTCCTGGTGGTGTCGGACCACGCCCGGGCCGACCGGATCCGACAGGGGGGGACTGGTTTGAACCGCCAGATCGTCCAGCTCTTCGGCCTCGTCACGGTGCTGTTCGCGCTCCTGGTGGTCTTCACGTCCCGCTGGACGGTGTTCGAGGCGGCCGGCCTCGAGGACAACGCCAACAACCGCCGGCCCCTGCTCCAGGAGCAGCGCACCCCGCGCGGGCGCATCTTCGCCAGCGACGGCCGCACCGTCCTGGCCCGCAGCGTGCCCCATGGCCGTGGCGAGGACCGCACGTACTCGCGCGTCTACCCGGAGGACGGGCTGTTCGCGCACGCCGTGGGCTACTCGTTCCTCCTCTACGGCCGCCGCGGGCTGGAGCGCTCGCGCAACGACGACCTGGCCGGCAAGGAGGACGAGTTCGAGACGATCCTCTCCGGCCTCGAGGACCGCGAGCGCGAGGGCTCGGACGTGGTCACCAACCTCGACGTGGACGGCCAGCGCACGGCGATCGCCGCCCTCCAGGGCCGCAAGGGCGCCGTGGTGGCGATCGAGCCCGCCACCGGCAAGGTGCGGGTGATGGCCTCCGTGCCGGCCTACGACCACAACCGGTACCCCGAGGAGTCCTCGCGGCTGAACCGGGACCCGAACAAGCCCGTGCTCAACCGCACCACCCAGGAGGCCTACCCGCCGGGCTCCACGTTCAAGGTGGTGACGGCCACGGCGGCCCTCGACACCGGGAAGGTCACGCCGGACACGATCATCGACGGCTCGTCGCCGCGTACGGTCAGCGGCGCCCCGCTGTCGAACTTCGGCGGCACCGACTTCGGTCCCATCACGGTCACCGACGCGCTCACCAACTCCGTGAACACCGTGTTCGCCCAGATCGGCGAGCGGGTGGGCCGCTCCACCCTGCTCGAGTACATGGAGCGCTACGGCTTCTACGAGGACCCGAAGCTCGACTATCCCGACGACGAGATGATCGCCAGCGGCGTGCGCGACGCCCGCGGGAACCTCGTGGGGGCGGACGGCGGCTTCGACGTCGGGCGCGTGGCCATCGGGCAGGGCGGCCTCGAGGGCGAGATCCGGGCCACCCCGATCCAGATGGCGGAGGTGGCGGCCACGGTGGCCAACGGCGGCCGGCTGATGAAGCCACGGCTCACCGACCGCGTGGTGCGCCAGTGACGGACGGGTGAGCGAGCGCGTGGAACCGGACCTGCAGTCGCAGGTGATGAAGGAGAGCACGGCGAAATCGCTCACAGAGATGATGGGACAGGTCGTGAGGGAGGGCACGGGCACGCAGGCCGCTCTCGCCGGCATCGATGTGGCGGGCAAGAGCGGCACGGCCGAGGTGGGCGCCAACCGCGAGTTCACGCAGCCCTGGTTCATCGCCTTCGCCCCGGCCGACAACCCCAAGATGGCGGTGGCCGTGACCCTCGAGCGCACCACGGGGGAGGGCGGCACGGTGGCCGCGCCGATCGCCCGCCAGGTGCTGGAGTCCCTGCTCGACTGATGACGGAGGTGGCCGACAACACGCTGGTCGACGGCCGCTACCGGATCATGGGGCGCATCGGATCGGGCGGCATGGCCGACGTCTACCGGGCCGAGGACACCCACCTCGGGCGCGAGGTGGCGCTGAAGGTTCTGCACCGGCGCTTCGCCCAGGACCAGGAGTTCGTGGAGCGCTTCCGCCGGGAGGCCAAGTCCGCGGCCGGCCTGCAGCACCCGCACGTGGTGGGCGTGTTCGACCGCGGTGAGCACGACGGCACCTACTACATCGCGATGGAGCACCTGCCGGGGCGGACGCTGAAGGAGATCGTGAACACCCAGGCGCCGCTGCCGCAGGAGACGGTGATCGACCTGGGCCTCCAGATCCTGGCGGCCGCCGGCTTCGCCCACCGCCATCAGGTGATCCACCGGGACTTCAAGCCCCACAACGTGATCGTGGACGACGCTTGGCAGGCCAAGGTCACCGACTTCGGGATCGCCCGGGCCGGGGCATCGGAGATGACCGAGACCGGCTCGATCATGGGCACGGCCCAGTACCTCTCGCCCGAGCAGGCCCAGGGTCACGCCGTGGGCGGCACGTCCGATATCTACTCGATCGGCGTGATGCTCTACGAGATGCTCACCGGGCCGTGTCCCGTTCGAGGGGGACAGCGCCGTGGCCGTGGCGCTCAAGCACCTCTCGGAGCCGCCGACGCCGATCTCGCAACTGCGCCCTGACGTGCACCCCACGCTGGAGTCGGTGGTGATGGCGGCGCTGGCCAAGGACCCGGCCCAGCGCTGGCAGACGGCCGAGGAGTTCGCGGCCGCGCTCAGCACCGCGCGTGACCAGATCGCCTCCGGGGCCGGCGCCCCGCGCGACACGGCGGAGTTCGCGGCCGCGCCGGTGATCCTGGCCGGGGCCTCCAACGGAGACTCCCCGCCCCCCGCGCGAGCCCGAGAAGGAGCGTCGCTGGCCGTGGTTCACGATCGGGATCCTGGCCCTGGCGCTGCTCGCGCTGCTCGGCTTCCTGGCCGTGAGCGGCATTCTCTCCGCCGACAAGAAGGAGGTGCCGCGTGTGGTGGGCAAGCAGCTGATCCAGGCTCGCCAGCAGCTCGAGCGCGCGGGCTTCGAGGTGGCCACCGAGCGGGTCAAGAGCCCCGCCGACCTGGATCAGGTGGTGGATCAGGACCCCAACGCGGGCGATGAGGCGGACGAGGGCTCCACCGTCACGCTCGTGGTCTCGAACGGCCCCGGCAACGCCCTGGTGCCCTCGGTGGAGGGCCAGACGCGCTCCCAGGCCATCAAAACCCTGGAGAAGGCGGGCTTCGACGTGACCGTGAGCGCGGAAGCCTCCGACAGCGTGCCCGGACGGCACCGCCATCCGCACCTTCCCGCGACAGGGCACGTCGGTGGAGCGGGGGAGCCGGGTGACGCTCAAGGTGAGCAGCGGTCCCGAGCAGGTGGAGGTCCCCGACGTGACCGGGCTGTCCCGCGGCTCGGCCGAGGACACCCTCACCGCCGAGGGGCTCAAGGTCTCGGTGCGCGAGGAGCCCTCGGACAAGCCCAGCGACGAGGTGGTGTCGCAGGACCCGGCCGCGGGCACGGAGGTGGACTCCGGGTCGCGGATCACGATCACCGTGTCCACCGGCCCCGAGCAGGTCGAGGTGCCCGACGTGGTGGGCCTCGGACCATCGGACGCGGTGTCGGAGCTGAAGGCAGCCGGGCTGAAGGCCGACCGGCGCGAGCGGCCGACCATCGATCAGGCCGAGGACGGCCTCGTGGTGGAGCAGGCACCCGCCTCCGGCGAGCTGGACAAGGGCAGCTCGGTGGTGATCTACGTGGGCGTGTTCAACGCCACCGAGGGTCTCGAGAACCAGGCGCCGGCCTCTCCGTGAGGGTCGCCGTGCTGGGCGGCGGCCGCTCGAGCGAGCACGAGGTGTCGCTCAGCTCCGCCGAGTCCGTGCGCGCGGGCCTGGCCGAGGCGGGACACGAGCCGGTGGAGGTCCTCCTGCGAGCGCGACGGGCGCTGGATGCTCGAGGGCGAGCCCGCTGGCGCTCGAGCCCGGAGGCGGCCTGGCCGGCGCGGACGCCGTGTTCCCGGCGCTTCACGGGCCGTTCGGCGAGGACGGCACCGTTCAGGGACTGCTGGAGCTGCTCGACGTTCCCTACGTGGGAGCGGGGGTGGCCGCGTCCGCGCTGGCCATGGACAAGTCGATCTTCAAGGACCTGCTCGCCGCCCACGGGGTGCCGCAGGTGGAGTACGCGGTGGCCCGGCACGGCCGCCCGCTCGACCTCGGAGCGCTGGCCCCGCCCCTGTTCGTGAAGCCCGCCCGGCTCGGCTCGTCCGTGGGGATCGCGAAGGCGTGGTCCGAGGTGGAGCTCGACGCGGCCCTCGAGCGCGCCTTCGAGCACGATCCGGTGGTGCTGGTGGAGCGTCTCGTGGAGGGGGCCGAGGTGGAGTGCTCGGTGCTCGGGCACCGCGACCCGATCGCCTCGCGGCCCGGCGAGATCGTGCTCCACGCGGAGGCCGGCTGGTACGACTACGAGGCCAAGTACGGATCGGGCGGGATGGAGCTGATCGTGCCCGCCCGCCTGCCCGAGGAGGCGCTCGAGACCGTTCGCCGCCTCGCGCTGGAGGTGTTCGGCATCATCGGCTGCTCGGGCATGGCCCGCGTGGACTTCTTCGTGGAGGACGGCCGCGTGCTGGTGAACGAGCTGAACACGATCCCGGGGTTCACGGCCACGAGCGTCTACGCCAAGCTGCTCGAGGCGGACGGGATCTCGTACCCGGAGTTGCTGGACCGGCTGGTGCGGCTGGGGGTGGAGCGGCACGACAGAGGAGCGCGCAGTACCGCTACTAGACGTCAGCGCTTCAGGCCGAGTTCCTGGATCCGGGCCTTGCCCGACTCCGGCAGCTCCGTGATCCACACCAGGTAGTAGCGGTAGCGGCGCCCGTCGCGGCCGAGGGTGAAGCTCTTCTCCTCGCCCACGGTGGCCGGCGGGGTGAGCCGGGTCCAGCCGTCGATGGAGGGGGGCACGCCGCTGGCCGACCCGTAGATCGCCGCCTTGAAGCCCGGCGTGGAGCTCACGAGGTCGAGACGGCGGGCGCGGATCGCGCGGTCGGCGTCCACGTACAGGCCCACCCCGCTCTTGCCGCCGGGCCACTGGCCGCCCTGGTAGGTCTCGGTCTCCCAGTTGGTGGGGCGGATGCCGTCGATGGCGAAGCGCGCCGCGCTCGGGTACTCCTCGCCGTCGTCGCCCTCGGGGTCGTAGTCGCTGGCCGCGTTCTGCCCCAGGCGCACCTCGCTCAGGCGGCCCGAGCCCGGCGTGACCGAGCCGCCGGCGCCCTTCTCCGTCCGGGTGACGCCGAAGGCGATGGCGCCGGCCACGAGCGCTATGGCGGCCACGCCCAGCACGAGCGTCCGGCGCGGGCGGCGAAGCCGCTCCGGGGCGAAGTCGGCCGTGTCGCCCGGGAGCGAGCGGAGGATCGTGGTGGCCTCGCCGGTGGCCTCGCCCGCGCGCGCGGCCTCGATCCCCAGCACCTCCTCCAGGTCGTGCACCATGTCGTCCGCCGTGGCGTAGCGGTTGCGCGTCTCCTTGGCCGTGGCCCTGTCCACCACGGAGGCCAGCGCGGCCGAGATCTCGGGGCGCAGGCTCTGCACGTCGGGCAGCGGCTCCCGCACGTGCTTCATGGCCACCGCCACCTGGGTGTCGGCCCTGAAGGGCGGCTCGCCGGTGAGCATCTCGTAGAGCACGATCCCGAGCGAGTAGACGTCCGACTGCTGGGTCACGTCGTGGCCCAGGGCCTGCTCGGGAGACACGTAGTCGGTGGTGCCCAGCACGCGCCCGGCGGCGGTCAGGCCCTGCACCTCCAGCGAGCGGGCGATGCCGAAGTCGGTGACCTTGGCCCGCCCGTCGCGCGGCGATCAGGACGTTCTGGGGCTTGATGTCGCGGTGCACCAGGCGGTTGGCGTGGGCGCACGAGAGCGCGCGGCCGATCTCGATGGCGTAGGCCACGGCCTCGGACACCGGCAGGCGGCCCATTCGCCGGATGCGGTCCTTCAGGGTCTCGCCCTCCACGTACTCGAGCACGATGTAGGGGGTGCCGTCGTCCTCCCCGGCGTCGATCACGGTCACCACGTGGGGATGGTTCAGCTGGGCCACGGCGCGGGCCTCGCGCCGGAAGCGCTCGAGCTGGTCCGGGTCGCTCGTGATGTCCCGGTGCATCACCTTGATGGCCACCCAGCGCTCGAGCGTCGGGTCGAAGGCGCGGTACACGCTCGACATCCCTCCGGACCCGACCTTCTCGCCGAGCCGGTACCGATCTCCAATGTGAGTGTCAGTCACCGTCATCTAGTTTCCGCTTCTCGATGGCTGTACGCGTCCGCTACTACACCGACCCCGCCTGTTCGGCGTCCTGGGGGGCCGAGCCGATGAGGCGGGCTCTGATGGTGGAGTTCGGCAAGAACCTGTCATTCACCTACGTGATGGGCGGATTGGCACGAGACTACGAGGCGGGCTACTCGGACGCGGATGCGGGCCTCGAGGCGGGCCGGATCTACGAGACCCTGCTCCTCCACTGGCTGGAGCGGGCGGCGCAGACGCGCATGCCGATCGATCCCCGCCTGTGGTCGGAGGGGCCGATCCGGAGCACCTACCCGGCGGGCATGGCCGTGAAGGCGGCGGCGGAGCAGGGCCCGGAGGCGGAGGAGCGCTATCTGCGCGCGCGTGCGCGAGGGCCTTCTGTGCCTGCGCCGGAAGCTCGACACCACCGAGGCGCTGGTGGACACCGCGCGCGAGACGGGCCTCGACGTGAAGCGCTTCCGGATCGACCTGGCGTCGAACGCCATCGTGGAGGCCTTCGGGGCGGACCTGGAGGAGACGCAGGTCCCCGCCGGACGAGGTCCGGGAGCTCGGCGGGGTGAAGGAGGGGCAGGGCGGCGAGCGGTTCGTGTTCCCGGCGATCAGGTTCGACGGCGAGGCGGGAGAGCGCGGCTGGGTCCTGGGCGACGCGTCCTACGAGACGTGGCGCGACGCCGCCCTGGCCGCGGGCGCCACCCCGGACCCCGCGCCGCGGCCCGACCCGCTCACCGCGCTGAGGCGCTTCGGGCGGATGGCCACCGTGGAGGTGGAGGCGGTGTGCGACCTCTCCGAGCAGTCCGCCTCGGCCGAGCTCTGGCGCCTGGCGGCGGAGGGGCGGGTTCGCCCCATCCGCGTGCTCACGGGCCCGCTCTGGGAGCCGGCTAGGCCTGGCTCCGTCCCTAGGCCGGGCGGGCTGGAGGCCGCCCTCGCGGCGTCCCACGAGACCCTGCTCCGGCAGCTCCACCAGCCCCGCCTCGGCGGTGGTGTGGCCGATCACGGTGGCGCCGGCGTGGTGGCGGGAGAGCAGCTCCACGGCCTGCGGGGCCGAGGCGTCGGGCACCACGCAGCAGAAGCCCACGCCCATGTTGAACACCTCGTAGAGCTCCGCGGGAGCCACCGGCCCCCGCTCCGCGATCAGGTCGAAAACCGGCGGCGGCTGCGGCAGCGAGTCGAGGCGGTAGCCCACCTCGGCCTCCAGGCGCAGCAGGTTGAGGAAGCCCTCCCCGGTGATGTGGGCGAGGCCGCGCACCTCCACGTCCGAGGCCAGCAGCTCCCGCACGGCCCGCACGTAGATCACCGTGGGCTCGAGCAGCGTCTCGCCCACGCTGGCGCCGCCCAGCTCGGGCGGGCGCTCGTCCAGGTCGGGAAGGGCCGACCGGGCCAGCGTCAGGCCGTTGGAGTGGATGCCGCTGGAGGGGATGCCCACCACGGCGTCCCCGGCCTCGATGGCGTCCCCGGTCACGATCTCGTCCAGGTCCACCAGGCCCACGCAGAAGCCGGCCAGGTCGAAGCCGTGCGGTGAGGGATGCCCGCGGATCAGCTCGGGGAGCACCGCCAGCTCGCCGCCGGGGATCTCGATCCCGGCCAGCTCCGCCCCGCGGCGCAGGCCCTCGCCGATCTGCCCGAGCGCCTCGGGGTCGGCGGTCTCCACGGCCACGTAGTCCAGCAGCGCGATCGGCTCGGCCCCCACGCAGATGATGTCGTTGGCGTTCATCGCCACGAGGTCGATGCCCACGGTGTCGAACCGCCGCATCTGCTCGCACACGATCACCTTGGTGCCCACGCCGTCGGAGGAGAGGGCGAGGCCCCGCCGGTCGTCGAGCCGCAGCACGTTGGCGTAGTGCCCCGAGCGCAGCGCCACGCGCGACTCGCGCCCGGTGTCGATCCGCGACAGGGCGGCCACCAGCGCCCCCACCGCATCGGCGGAGCGGTTCTGGTCCACGCCGGCGCGCGCGTAGGCCCCCTCAGGCATCGGGGCCATTCAAGCGGATGGAATGGCTCGCGGTGCTCGCCCGATCACCGATCGGGCTGCGCTCCTCGCTGCGATCGGGCTGCGCTCGCTCCCTAGGGACGGCGTCGGAGCGCGAGCGCCACGGCGTCGTCGGTCAGGCCGCCGGCCCAGCCCGCGATCTCGCCGTGAACCGCCTGCACGAGGTCCGCCGGGGCGTGCTCCGCCGCGGCGTCCGCCACCAGGCGGGCCAGGCGGTCGTGGCCGAACAGCTCGCCCGAGCGGCGGGCCTCGATCAGCCCGTCCGTGTAGGCGAAGAGGAGCTCGCCGTGGGGGAGGGCCAGCTCGGCCTCCTCGTAGCGCGTGGAGCCGCCCACGCCCGAGCGGCAGCGCCGGCGCCGTCGAGGCTGCGGGCCTCCCCGTCCGCCACCAGCAGCGGCGGGAGATGACCGGCGTTGGCGTAGCGCAGCGAGCCCTCGGAGAGGACTCCCATGAAGGCGGTGACGAAGCTGTCGGCCGGCAGGCGCCCGCCGAGCATCGCGTTGGCCTGGGCCAGCACCGCGGCCGGGGAGGTCTCGTCCCAGCTGCGCGCCTCCACGAAGAAGCGCACCATCGCGCTGAGCGCCGCCGTCTCCACGCCCTTGCCCGCCACGTCGCCGACGAGCAGGGCCACGTCCCCGTCCGGCAGCCGCCAGATCCCGTAGATGTCGCCGCCGGTGGGCTCGCCCGCGGCGGGGGAGTAGAGCAGCCCCGTCTCGTAGCCCGGGCAGCTCGGGCAGGGACTCGGGCACGAACCCGAGCGTCAGCGCGCGGGCGATGCGCCGCTCGCGCTCGAAGTCGATGGCGTTGGCGATGGCGGCGGTGGAGGAGCGGGCCAGCTGCACCAGCAGCTCGAGGTCCTCGCTCGCAAAGCGGTCCGGGTCCTCGTGGGCCACGCTCAGCACGCCGTAGAGGCGGGGCCCGAGCTCGAGCGGAGCGTGCATGAAGCAGCCGATTCCCTCGGCGCGCATCATGCGGTCGTCCGCGCCCTCGGCGTCGGCGCGGCGCAGGAGCACGGCGCTCGCGGGTGCGCGCCACCTGGCCCACCGCTCCCCCGTCCAGGGACAGCCGGCCGCCCTCCTCGCCCAGGGAGAAGTCCACGCTGGCCACCACCCGCAGCTCCCGGGCCCGGGAGTCCAGGCGGGTGAGGAGCGCCTTGCTGGCACCGGTCACGCTGGCGGCGTGGTCCACCACCCGGCGGTGCACCTCCTCGGCCTCGAGCGATCCCGACACCGCCTCGGCGGCACGCTTCAGGCGCAGCTCGTCCCGGGCGCGGCGGGCCTCGGTCTCGAGCAGGGAGGCGCCCTCCATGGCCATGGCCGTCAGGTCGGTCACCACCTCGACGCCGCGCAGGTCGTCCGCGCCGAGCGGCGCGGAGGGGTCGAGCGAGGCGAGCAGGATCACGCCGAGCGGGCGCCCGATGGCCGTGCGCATGCGCCAGGCGATCACCGATGCGGCCCGGAAGGAGCGCCAGACCTCGGTGGCGCGCTCCTCGCCGAGCGCGTCCATCAGGTCGGCCAGAAGGTCCGGAGCGGCCTCCCAGGCCTCCACGCGCGGCAGGAGCAGGGGGCGTCCGCGGCCCAGCGCGGCCTCCACGAGGCCGGGCCGGCTGTGGTCGAGCGTCGCGCGTGGCCGTGGGCTGGAGCGCCTCGTCCAGCTCGGGGATGGCGAACCACCCGGCGGCCCGCGACATGTGGCCCTGATCCTCGTCCACGGTCACGAACGCGACGCCGTCCACCCGCAGGAGCGCGCGGATGTCCTCGACCAGGCGCGCGGACGCGCGCTCGGTCCAGCCGTTGGGCTCTCGGCGCTGTGCGGAAGTGGGAAGGATGCTGGAGGACAAGGGTTCGAGCGTTCGTGCCTAGCCCCCGCCTCGACTCACTGTAGGGGGGAAAGGGCGCCAGCACCAGGGATCTTTCGTCCGTGGTGCTTCCCGCCCACGGCCGCGGCAGCGAGCGCCGAAGGCCACCCGGTAGGCGGCCAGCGGCGCGTACGAGCGCGTGTCGCGCACCCAGCGGAGCACCCCCTGGCCCGCGGCCGCCGACGCCAGCGAGGCCAGCGCGCCGCCCAGCATCGCCGGCGCCGGCCCCCTCGGGGATGCCCTCCCGCGCCATGCGGGTGCCCTTCAGCGCGATCGGCGCCCGGCGGTGACCGGCAGGGCGGCCTGGAGCGCGAGCGTGAGCGCCGCCGGGCGGGAGAGCCCGCGCATGCGCGCCCGCCGTGAGCGCCGCGCCCGGCGCGGGAGACCCCGGGCACAAGTGCCGCGGCCTGGGCCACTCCCACGGCGAGGTGATCCGCCCCGGTCCGGCACCGTCGCGCACCCCGGCCCGGCGATCGGCGGCCAGCAGGGCCACGCCCGCGGCGACCTGGGCCAGGCCCACCGCCGAGCGGCCCGCCCAGCCTGCGCTCGATCGGCCGCTCGAGCACGAGCCCGGCCAGCGGCCGCGGGGAGCACGGTGAGGGCCAGCTCTCCGAGCGGGGGCGGCGGGCCCGAGCGCAGCGCGGCGGCGGCCAGCACCGGCGCCGATCCCGGCGTGGAGGGCCACCTCGAACGACTTCCGCTCGGCGTCCCCGAGCCGGGGATAGGTGAAGCCGAGCACCCGGGGCACCACGGACAGGTGCGCCGAGCTGGACACCGGCACCAGCTCCGTGACCCCCTGGAGCAGCCCGAGGGCCACCGCCTCGCGGAGGGGCGGGCGTGCGCTCAGGTCGTCTCGGTGGCCGCCGGGCCCGCACGCCGCCGGCGCCGGGCGCGGAGGAGCAGGTACCCGATCCCGCCCGACGATGAGCGCGGCCACGACGTAGTCCACGTAGTGCAGGTTGTCCTTCCAGTCCTCCCAGTTGTCGCCCGGCCTGCTTGCCGGTGAACGTGAGCATCAGCACCCACGGCACACACCCGGCCAGGGTGAGCAGGCTGAAGCGCCAGAAGGGCATGCGCGCCACTCCGGCGGGGAGGGAGATGAAGGTCCGGATGATGGGGAGCATGCGGGTGAAGAACACCGTGGCGTCGCCATGGCGCTCGAACCAGCGGTCGGCCCACTCCAGGTGGCTCTTCTTGATGTGGAGCTTCTTGCCGTGCTTCTCGAGGATGTCCACGCGGCCGGCGTATCCCACCCAGTAGGCGATCCACGACCCCACCAGGTTGGCCAGCGAGCCCACCGCCACCGCCGCCCAGAGGCTGTACTCGCCGTTCGAGACGTTGAAGCCGGCGAACAGCATCGTGGCCTCGCTGGGCACGGGTATGCAGGCGCTCTCCAGCACCATCAGCAGGAAGACTCCCGGCAGCCCCAAAGCGTCCACGACGTCCACTGCGGCGTTGACGATGGGATCCGTGATCGACGCGATCAGCGGCATAAGAGCGAACTAGGGTAGCTGGACCCGTTGGCCGTCCCGCCAGTAAGAACCTCTCTCTCCCGTGCGTGTCTGGGTCGATCTGACCAACAGCCCCCACGTCCTCGTCATGCGCCCGCTGATCGCCGCGATGCGGGCCGACGGGCACGAGGTGGAGGTCACCGCGCGCGATTTCGCCCAGACGCTGGAGCTGTGCGAGCGCTTCGGGATCGAGCACACGGCCATCGGCCACCACCGCGGCGGCGGCCGCGGAGGCAAGGCCGCCGGCCTCCTCTCCCGCAGCCTGGCCCTCACGCGCTGGGCCCGCGGGCGGCGCTTCGACGTGTCCATGGGGCACGGCTCGAACGACGTGACCGTGGCCTCGCGCCTGCTGCGCATCCCCAGCGCCACCGCCTTCGACTACGAGTTCGCGGTGGCCCAGCACAACGTGAACTGCCGGCTGGCGCGAGCGGTGGTGGTGCCCGACGCGATCCCGCCGGAGCGGCTCTACCGCTACGGGGCGCGCGGGAAGCTGCGGCCCTACGCGGGTCTCAAGGAGGAGTACTACCTCGCGGACTTCGAGCCGGACGAGGCCGTGCTGCGCGAGCTCTCGCTCGACCGCGACCGGCCGCTCGTGGTGGTGCGCACCCCACCCGACGTGTCGCTCTACCACCGCTTCGAGAACCCTCTCTTCGGCGCGGGTGCTCGACCGGCTGCGGGAGGAGCGGGTGCAGGCCGTGGTGCTGCCGCGCACCCCGGAGCAGAGGCGGGAGCTCGCCGCCGTCGAAGACTTCGTGGTGCCCGAGCGCGCTGTGGATGCCCAGAGCCTCGTGGCCTACGCGGATCTCGTGATCTCCGCCGGTGGGACGATGAATCGCGAGGCGGTGGCGCTCGGCACGCCGGTGTACACGACGTTCGAGGGGCGGCTCGGCGCGGTGGACGAGCGGCTCCTCGCGGACGGCCGCCTGCGCCGCCTCAGCGACGCCTCCGAGATCGACCTCGGGCGCCGCGAACGGCAGGGCGGCGTTGCGCGAGCGGCGGGACCCGCGCGAACTCGTCACACTTCTGCTCTCGGCGACCCGAACCTCATGAGAACCATCCGCTCCTCCGTCAACCTCAGGCGCGTAGGGCAGATCGGGGTGGACGTTGGCCTGATCGCGCTGGCCTACTACCTCTCCTACGTCCTGCGCTTCGACGAGGGGATCCCGCACCGCTACGAGGATCTCCTCCAGAACACGATCGTGTTCGTCGTGGCGATGAAGCTCGTGGTCTTCGCGCTCTTCGGCCTCTACTCGAAGCTCTGGCGGTTCGTCGACCAGAAGGACGTGGAGGCGATCGTGAAGGCGGTGGTGGTGGCCACCGTGGTCCTGATCGCGGCGCTGTTCCTCCTCTCCCTCGCCCGCGCCGACCCGCCGCGCGGGGTGATCGCACTCGACTTCCTGCTCACGCTGGCGTTCATCACCGGCTCGCGCTTCCTCTGGCGCGGCCTGGTGGAGCGCCCGCTCCGCGGCCCGCTGTTCGAGCGCTCCGCCCGCGAGGTGCTGATCGTGGGGGCGGGCAACGGCGGCCAGCAGGTGGCGTTCGAGCTGCGGCGCAATCCCGGGCTGCGCTCGGCGGCCGTGGGGTTCCTGGACGACGACCCGCGCAAGCGCGGCATGCGCGTGGCCGGCCACAAGGTGCTCGGCACCACCTCGGAGCTTCCGCGCGTGCTGGACGACGTGAAGCCGGACGAGGTGATCATCGCCATCCCCTCGGCTCCGGGCACGATGCGCCAGGCGGTGGTCACGGCCTGCCGGGAGCGCAGCATCCCCGTGCGGACGCTGCCCACGACCTTCGAGCTCCTCTCCGGCGGCGTGAACCTCATGCGCCAGGTGCGCGAGGTGCAGGTCGAGGACGTGCTCGGCCGCGAGCCGGTGCGCGTGGAGATCGACCGGGTGGGCGCGTACCTGAGCGGCCGCGTCGTGCTCGTCACCGGGGCCGGCGGGTCGATCGGCGCGGAGCTCTCGCGGCAGATCGCGCGCGTCCAGCCCAGCCGCCTCGTGCTGCTCGAGAACTCCGAGAACGCCCTGTTCGAGATCCGCCGCGAGCTCGAGGAGGAGCGCCACTTCGGCCGGCTCACCGCGGTGCTGGCGGACTGCAAGGACGCCACCCGCATGCGCGAGGTGTTCGACGAGCAGGGGCCGTCGGTGGTCTTCCACGCCGCCGCCTACAAGCACGTGCCGCTGATGGAGGAGAACCCGGTGGAGGCCGTGCGCAACAACGCCGTGGCCACCCGCATCGTGGCCGCCGCCGCCGGCGAGGCCGGCGTGGAGCGCTTCGTGCTCGTGTCCACGGACAAGGCGGTGAGCCCCGCCACGGTGATGGGAGCGTCCAAGGCGCTGGCCGAGTGGGCGGTGGAGGCGGCGCAGAACCGCTACAAGGGCACGCGCTACGCCGCCGTGCGCTTCGGCAACGTCCTCGGCTCCTCGGGATCCGTCGTGCCCATCTTCCGCCGCCAGATCGCCCAGGGCGGCCCGGTCACGGTCACGGACGAGAAGATGAGCCGCTACTTCATGACCATCCCCGAGGCGGTGCAGCTGATCATCCGCTCCGGGGACCTGGCCGTGGGCGGGCAGATCTTCGTGCTCGAGATGGGCGACCCGGTGAAGATCATCGACCTGGCCCGCAACATGATCCGCCTGGCCGGGCTCGAGCCGGACGTGGACATCGGCATCGAGACGGTGGGCCGGCGCCCGGGGGAGAAGATCCACGAGGAGCTGTTCAACCCCGGCGAGCGCCCCCAGCCCACTCCGGCGGAGAAGATCGTCTCCGCGGTGAGGCCCTCGATGGACCCCGAGTGGGTGGAGACGGCCTTCGCCCGCATCGAGGAGCTGGTCTACGGCGGGGACGCCGCGGGCCTGGCCGGAGCGGTGGCCGAGCTGGCATCGGAGCGCGCCCTGGTGGCCGGCGGCTCCGAGTCCACGCTCTGACGCTCGGGCCCTGGGGCGGATCCCGCCCTGGCTGCTACTAAGGTTCCTTCCTCCTCCATGCACATCATCGAGCAGATCGGCTCCTACGCCGGGCTCGCTGCCGTCGTGGGCCTGGCGGTGCTGTCCGTCCTCTATTTCTCTCAGGCGCGTGACGTCAAGCGCCTGCGCGAGTGGGCGGGGCGGGCGCCGGAGCGGGCCGAGGCGGGTCAGCCCGTCCCCGCGTCCGTGGCCCAGCGCGTAGTGGCCCAACCCCAGCTGAAGCCGGCCGTCCCGGGCCAGGCCGCCCCCACCCCCGGCCAGGCCGCGCCCAGTCCGGGGCAGGGAGCCCCCGCTCCGGGGCAGCCCACCCCGCACCCGCTCAGGCGGGCCAGGGCGGACAGTCCGCACCCCCGCCCGTGCCCGGAGCCCCGCCGTCGGCGTGCCCGCCATGGCCTCCGCGGCGGGCGCGAAGCCCGCCACGGCCACCGCCGTCGGCCGGCCCCGGTCCGGCCACGCCCGCGGGCCAGGGACAGCAGGGCGCCGCAGGCGCAGAAGGCGGACCAGGACGACGAGACGGACACCGGCGAGAGCCCCGCCGAGAGCGACACCGAGGAGGCCCCGGCCACCGAGGCCCCCGCCACCGGTCGCCGCGGGAGCGGCCGAGGGCCGGCCGGCCGCCGCCACCCCGGCGGCCCAGGCGGCGGGTGCGCCCACCCGAGTCCAGTCCACCCCCGCCGCGGGAGGCAACCGCGACTCGACCGAGGAGAACGAGGCGGTGCCGCCGATCGCGGCGGCCACGGCGGCCGCCACCAAGTCCCCGCCGGCGGCCGGCGCCGGGGCGGCCACGCCCGGCGGCCCAGAGCCGGACGCCGGTCACGCCGCCCCCGCCGTCGTCCTCGCCCCGGCTACCCGAGCGCTCGGCTCCGCCGCCCCGCGTTCCCTCCGGCGGCGCCACCCGAGATCCTTCCGTCCTCCCGCGCGCCCGTCCGGCCCGCGCCGGCGGCCACGGCGCGCACCTCGCTGTCGGGCCCGCGCCTGGCCGCGCTGATGGTGGCCGGGGTGCTGGTGGTTGGCGGAGGCGCCGCGTTCGGCATCTCCCAGCTCACGAAGGACGACGAGCCCTCGGGCGGCGACCGCGGCTCCTCCTCCGCGTCCGGCTCGGGTGGGGACGACGGGGATGCCGAAGCCCGGCGCCAGCCGGTGGATCCGTCGAGCGTCACCGTGGCGGTGCTGAACGGCACGCTCGTGCCCGGCCTCGCCGCGAACATCGGAGACGAGGTGGAGAACTCCGGCTTCGACCTGGGCACGGTGGCCAACAGCTCCGACCAGGAGCAGCAGCGGGCCGAGTCCGTGGTGCTCTACGCCAAGGGCCACCAGCGCGAGGCCACCGCGGTCGGGCGGCGGCTGAAGATCCCCCAGCGCGAGGCGATCGATCCCGACACCCAGGCGCTCGCGGGCGACGCGAGCGTGGTCGTCATCGCCGGCTCAGACCTCACGCAGTAGATGCGCCACAGGTTGGTGGCAGCCGTTGGGACCGCCGCTCTGGCCGCAGGCCTCGGCGGGCTCCTGGTCCCGAACGCCGCTCTCGCGCGGGAGCGCACGCCCGGAACCGTGGTCAAGGCGGCGCCGCTGCGTCACGGACTCTGGATCCCCGGCACCACGTCCCGGGCCTTCAAGCTCACCTACGTGACCAGCGACGCGCGCGGCAGGCGTGCGCTGAGCACGGGGACGCTGTTCCTGCCCAAGGGCCGGGCTCCGCGGCGGGGCTGGCCCGTCGTGTCCTGGGCGCACGGCACGTCCGGGCTCGGGGACGCCTGTGCGCCCTCGCGGGTCGGCCCGGCCCTCCCTCGCCGCGACCGCCCGTACCTGGCCAACTGGATGCGGGAGGGCTACGCGGTCGTGGCGAGCGACTACGCCGGCCTCGGCACTCCCGGCCTGCCCGCCTACCTCAACGGGCGATCCGAGGCGCACAACATCGTGGACATCGTGAAGGCGGCCCGCGCCTATGCGGGCCGGCGCCTGCCGGCGGCGAAGCGGCTGGCGCGCAGGTGGGTCGTGATCGGCCAGTCGCAGGGTGCCGGCGCGGCCATCTACACCGCTCGGTACGCCACCGCGTTCGGCGGGGCCGGGCTCGACTACCGCGGGGCGGTGGGCACCGGCACCCCGGCCTACATCGAGAACGTGGTCGAAGGCCATCAGCCCGGGCTTCCCCGTGCTCGCGGCGGGCACGAACGCGTATCTCGCGTACACCTTCGCGAGCCTGCGCCGTGTGTATCCCGAGCTCGGCATGAACGGCATCCTCACCGCGAGCGGCCGCAGGTACCTCGCGCTCGCGGAGAAGGACTGCGTCTTCGACTTCGAGGAGAAGCTGGAGGACGTGGACTTCGGTCGCCTGTTCACGGGTCCC
This sequence comes from uncultured Thermoleophilaceae bacterium, assembly GCA_963752455.1. Lineage (GTDB taxonomy): Bacteria > Actinomycetota > Thermoleophilia > Solirubrobacterales > Thermoleophilaceae > JACVRW01. The sequence continues at coordinate 30,638 of CAVVYE010000018.1, read as the reverse complement.
GTGAGCGCGCTGCCCAGGTTCTCGTCAACCGTCACGCGCTACATGGCGATGCCCGAGCGCGGGTTCGACCGGCCGTTCTTCATGGGCCACGGCCGCAACGACGCCGACGTGCCCTACGGCCTGACGATTCCGTACGTCCGCGTGCTGCGGGCCAATCGCCAGCCGCTCACCTTCAAGGCCTACGACTCGGACCACAGCGGCACGTTGCTCGCGTCCCAGAAGGACACGCACCCCTTCGTCCGCAGGCTTCTTCGACCGGTGCTCGCCGAGGCGCGGTGCCCTCGCCTAGCCGGGCACCAGCGCGCGGGCGCGCTGGGCCAGGTGCGGCACGCCCAGCGCCTCGGTCTCGGCGGCGGCGGTCTCGAGCAGCTCGCGGGCCCGCTCCGGGTCCGAGCCCAGCAGGCGCTGGCCCGCCAGCAGCCGGCAGCGGGCGGACTCCAGCGGGCGGTCGAGCTCCTGCCAGGCCGTGGCCGCGTCGGCCAGGAGCGCCTCGGCGGCGGACGGGTCCTCGTCCGAGAGCCCCCGGGCCTCCAGGGCCGCGGCGCGCCCGATCGGGTAGTGCATCCGCTCGGCCAGCTGAGCCGCCTCGCGCGCGGCCTCGCGGGCCGCCTCGGGGCGATGAGCCAGCGCCAGCACCACGGCGCGGGCGGCGGTGGCGTGGATCGACTGGGCCAGGAGGCCGGCGCGCTCGCAGAGGTCGATCGCGCGGTCGAGGGTGTCCGTGGCGCTGGTGTAGTCGCCGGAGTCCCGCAGGGCCAGCGCCAGCCCGAACAGGGCCTGGAACGAGATCTCCGACCAGCCCACCTGCTCCGCCATCTCGTGTGAGCGCTGGAAGAGCACGGCGGCCTCGTCCAGCCTGCCCTCGCGCCAGCGCAGGAGGCCGCGGAGGGCGTAGGGGAGGGACAGCTTGCCCACCAGCCCCTCGCGCTCGGCGAGGTCGGCGCTGGCCTCGGTGGAGCGCTCCACGCTCTCCCAGTCGGCGCAGTACGCGGACAGCTGGGCGATCCAGGCGTGCAGCTCCACCTGCGCGGGCAGCATGCCCACCTGCTCCGCCAGCTCCAGCGCCTCGTCGTAGGCCCCGCGCGCGCCGGGCGCGTCGGCCTCCGAGATCTCCAGGTGCCGCCCGTAGGCGCAGAGGGCGATGATCGTCTCGCCGTCGTCGGAGCCGCGTGCCAGCTCCACCGCGCGCTCCAGGTTCTCGCGCGCCTTGGCCGTGTCGCCGATGCGCCCGAACACGCGGCCGAAGATCCCGTGGGCGCGGCTGGCGGCGCGCGTCTCGCCCAGCTTCTCGGCCAGCCGCAGCGCCTTCTCGGACGCGTAGATGGCCAGCATGTTGTCCCCGGTGTGGAGGTAGAGCCACGCGGCCTCCTCGTACAGGCGCACCAGCTCGAGCCGCGGGGGCCCGTCCTTCAGCAGGTTGATGCCCGCGCTGGTAGTGCTCGATCGCCCCCTTGCGCTCGCCCTTGTGGGACAGGGCCGCGCCGATCTTGCGGTGGAGGTCGGCCACGCGGTCGAGGTCCTCCTGCCCGCGGTGCCAGTCCAGGCAGTCCTGCCACACCTCGATCGCCTCGTCCACGCGCCCGAGGCGCAGGGACACGTCGCCGAGCTTCTCGCCCACGCGGACCAGCACGTCGCCCGCTCGCCGTCCGCCCCCACCTCGCGGGCGTGCCGGTAGTGGCTCGCCGCCTCGCGGTTCGAGTAGAGCAGCGCGCCGGCGTCGCCCGCCTCCTCGAGGAAGCGCACGGCGCGCTCGCGCATCGGGCGCAGCTCCTCCTCCGCCAGGGACGCCCTCACGGCCCGAGCGACGCGGCGCGGCCGTAGTGCTCGGCCAGGAGGGCCACCACCTCGTCGGTGCGGTCGCCCGCCCGCTCCTCGATGAAGGCGCCCACCTCGAAGTGCTTGCGCGAGCGCACGGCCTTGGTGAGCGTCCCGTAGGCCACGTCGCGGATGAGCACGTGCTTGAAGGCCAGCTCGCGCTCCCCGGCCAGGCGGCCCTCCGCGCCGGGGGCGAGGATGTCCTTCTCCTGGAGCGTGGTGAGCGTGCGTCCCAGCTCGCGGCCCTCCGCCTGGGCCAGCGGCATCAGCGAGGCCTCCCAGAAGGTCCGGCCCACCACCGCCGCCTGCTGCACCACGCGCCGCTCGAAGGGCTCGAGCGCGTCCAGGCGCGCGGCCAGCACGGCCTGCACCGTGTCGGGCAGCTCGCCGGCGTGGCTGCCGTCCTCGGCGATCCGCCGGGCCATCTCCTCCGCGAACAGCGGGTTGCCTCCGGAGCGCTCCACCACGCGGAGCACCACCTCGTCGCCGTCCGGGATCAGCGACGACACCAGGGCCCGGGTGTCCTCCGCGGCCAGCGGGTCCAGCAGGAGCTGAGTGGCGGAGCGCCGCCCGCCACCCCATCCGGGACGGCGGTCGAGCAGCTCGTCGCGGGCCAGGCACACCAGGATCAGCGGCGCGCGCACCCACTGCGCCAGGTGCTCGATGGCGTCGAGCATGCCGTCGTCCGCCCAGTGGATGTCCTCGAAGGCGATGATCAGCGGCTGCCGCCGCGCGCGGGCCTCGATGCCCGAGCGCAGGGCGGAGAAGAAGGCCTCGCGCAGCCGCTCGGGATCCTTCTCCGAGGGCACCAGGTCGGGCGGCACCTCGATGCCGAGCAGCCGCCCGATCAGCGCCGCCTCCCGCTCGCCCGGCTCGCCCGAGCGGCTTGGCCTCGTCCCCGAACAGGCCGGCCACGTAGGTGGACAGCTTGCGCCAGGCGTCGTCGGCGGAGTCGCTGTCCACGATCCCGCACTCGGCGCGCAGCACCTCGCCCAGTGCCCAGAACACGATGCCCGCGCCGTAGGGGAGGCAGCGCCCGGTGCGGAAGGAGGGCTTGGTCGGATGCTCGCCCATCATGCTGCTCGAACTCGCGCAGGAGCCGGGACTTGCCCACCCCGGCCTCGCCCACCAGCGTCACCAGGTGCGGCGCGCCCTCGCGCACCGCCCGCTCGTAGAGCGTCTGGAGCGTGGTCGACCTCGTTGTCCCGGCCCACCAGGGGCGACTCCTGGGCGGACGACAGGCGGCGGACGGCGTGAACGGCCGTGACCCGCTCGGCCTCCCAGGCCATCACCGGCTCCGCCTTGCCCTTCAGGTGCAGCGGGTCGAGGGCCGCGTACTCCACCGCGTCGCTGGTGGCCCGCATGGTCCTGAAGCCCACGGTCACGCTCCCGGGCCGGGCGGCGCTCTGGAGGCGGGAGGCCACGTTCACGGTGTCTCCCGTCACCGTGTAGCTCTCACCCACGGCGCCGGCCAGCACCTCCCCGGTGTTGATGCCCACGCGCAGCTCGAAGCTCACGCCCGGGGGGAGCCCGGCGTTCACCTCCGCCATCGCCGCCTGCATGCCGAGTCCGGCCCGCACCGCCCGCTCGGCGTCGTCCTCGTGCGCGAGCGGCGCCCCGAAGAGGGCCATCACGTTGTCCCCGATGTACTTGTCCACCGTGCCGCCGTAGCGCTCCACCTCGGCGCCCAGCCTCATCAGCGCCCCGTCCACGAGCTTCTTCACGGCCTCCGGGTCCATGCGCTCGGCCACCGCCGTGTAGCCGGAGAGGTCGGCGAACAGCACGGTGACCTGGCGGCGCTCCTCCGGCGGCTGCTCGGGTGCGGCCGGCGCCGCCGGCGCGGGGGCCGGCGTCCCGTCGAGCGCGCTCCCGCAGCTCATGCAGAACCGCGCCTCCGCGGGGGCCGGCGTGCCGCAGCTCGGGGCAGGTGCGCGCCAGCGCATTTCCGCAGCTCATGCAGAACCGCGCATCCGCCGGATTCTCGATCCCACATGCGGCGCAGGCCACGGCACTCATAGGGGAAAAGAGTACTCGGGGCCGGGCGCCCCGGTGCCCGCTACGGGATGTGCCCGGCGCTCCGGTAGGCCGTGGCCAGCTCGCTCAGCAGGGCGTCGCTCACAAGCGTCAGATCGCGGCCGCCGACCTCCACCACCGCGCCCGGCCAGGGCGGGTACCAGAAGGCGCGTACCTTGCGCTCCACGTCATCTCCCGCGGTCACGCGCCGGAGCGCCTCCAGCTGCGCGCGATTCACGTAGCGCCCCTCGCCCTGAGGGGTGCGGGGAAGCTCCTCGCCGGCGATGCGCCCGCTCCATCACCCGCTTGAACATCGCGAGCAGGCGATCCTGGCTCTTCAGGTCGAGCGAGAGGGCGGTCTCCGCCTCCTGGTCCACGGGGAAGCGCTCCACGTCCACCAGATCACCGGTGTCGAAGTGCTCGTCCACGAAATGAGAGGACACGCCCCATTCCGGCAGCCCCTCGAGGATGGCCACGTTGTAGCCCCCGAGCCCCCGGAAGTCGGGCAGCGGCGCCGGGTGGAAGTTGAGGCAGCCCACGCTCCCGAGGGAGATCAGCGGCTCCCTGATCCGGTTCCAGAAGAGGAACGACACCACCATGTCCACCTCTCCGAGCGCCCCGGCCTCCGCGCGCTCGTAGAGCTCCGGCTCCGAGATGAGCTCCAGGCCGTGGTCCCGCGCCACCAGGTCCACGCGCTGCTCGGGCACGGTCCACGCGTCCGGCTCCGAGGCCACCACGGCGGGCACCTCGCAGCCGCGCTCCACGAGCCACGCCAGCGCCCGGGCGGCCGAGCGCTTGCTCTTGGCCATGATAGATCGCCCTCACCGGAGCACATCCTCGTACAGCTCCAGGGTCATCCCCGCCACGCGGTCCCAGGAGTAGGGCCCGGTGGCCGCGGCGCGTGCCCGCTCACCCAGCTCCGCCCGGGCCACCGGGTCGGCCAGAAGCTCGGAGATGGCGGCGCCCAGCGCCTCCGGATCCTCCGGCGGCACCAGCCGGCCCGCCCCGTGGGGCTCCACCACGTCGCGGAACCCACCCACGTCCGAGAGCACCATCGGCTTGCCGAAGGCCAGGCCGGCGAAGAGCACCCCGGACACGTCCACCCGCCGGTGCGGCAGCACCAGCAGGTCCGCCCGCCGGAAGAAGGCCGGCAGCTCGAGATCGCTCACGTATCGGGGCAGGAAGCGGACCCGGCCGGGCGGCGCCAGGCGCCGCAGCCGTTCCATCGACTCGCCCAGCGGACGGCCCACCACCCACAGCTCGGCGGCCACGTCGCGGAAGGCCTCGAGCAGCACGTCCACTCCCTTGTAGGGCCGCACGACGCCGAAGCACAGCACGACCGGTCCCTCCACCGCGGCGAGGTCGGGCGGCAGCGGCAGCTCGCCCGGCTGGTCGGTCAGGTGCTCGAAGGCGCCGTGCGGGATCACCCGGATCCGCTCCTCGGGCACCGCGTGCCGGGCGTTCAGCTCCCGCGCTCCCGCGCGGGTGTGCACCACCACGGCGTCCATGCGGTCCAGCAGCCGGCGCTCCAGGCGCTCGGCCCGCAGGACGTTGTGCAGCGTCATGACCCGCGGCCGCGCCGGTCCGAGCAGCAGCGAGTCGAGCCGCGGAAGCGGGAACCACTGGTGATGGCGCACGTCCACCTCACGTTCGCGCGAGCGCGCCCGGAGCGTGCCCGGCACGTGGCCGGCCAGCCGCAGGGCCCGGCGCCGCCGGGGCGCACCGGCGGCCAGGCGGGTGGCCAGGCGGTAGTAGTCGTGGCGCACGGAGTAGCCCCGCGGTTCGGCCGCCGGACCGTGAACGAAGCGCGACGTGACGAGCTCCACGTCGGCCCCGCGAGCGCCCAGCGCGGCGGCCAGCGCGTGGTCGTACGGGGCGACGTCGCCCGAGGGGTCGATGATCTGAACCCGCATGGCCGACATTCTGTCCTCTAGGTTTCTCGCGCCATGACCCGGCCCCTGGTCAGGGCGGTATTCGCCCTGCTCGTTGTGGCGACGATTGCCGCCTTCCTCGTTACGCAGCAGCTGAAGAGCGAGTTCCCGCTCGTGGTCCGCTTCGCCGCGGAGCCGAAGCGCTTCTCGCCCAACGGCGACGGCGTGCGCGACCGCGCGCGGCTCGGGTTCGATCTCACCGAGCGCGCCCGGATCCGCTTCGCGGTCATGGACGCCGAGGGCAACGAGGTCCGCCGGCTCGTGGACGACCGTGAGCTGGCCGGGTCGAAGAAGAAGTCCGTGAAGCACCGCTACTGGTGGAACGGGCGGGACGACGACGGTCGCCGGGTGCCCGACGGGGTGTACCGGATGCGGGTCGTGCGCCGGGACGAGGGCCGCGTGATCGATTCGATCAAGGAGATCACGGTGGACACGCGGCCTCCCCGCGTCCGCCTGGTCTCCGCCAGCCCGGGCGTGATCGCGCCCGGTGAGCCCGGCCAGCGCCCGCGGGTGGAGCTGCGCTATGCCGGGCCGCCGAACCAGGCCCCGGAGTTTCGCGTGTTCCGCACCGGCGACGGCCCGCCGCGCGTGGTGCTGCGCTTCCGGGGCAAGGGGCGCTCGGCGGTGTGGGACGGCCGGGTGCGCGATGGGCGCCCCGCCGCTCCGGGCAACTACGCCTTCACCGTCCGCGTGCGCGACCACGCCGGCAACGAGACCACCTCGCCCGCCGAGGTGCCCACGCGCGCGCGTCGCCCGGCCCGGAACGGGGGTGTCGGTCAGGCCGCTGACGCTCCGCGGCCCGCTGTCGGTGGTGCCCGCCGGCGGTCTGGCCCGCCTGGAGGTCGGTCCCTTCGACCGCTCGTTCGAGTTCGCCCTGTCCCGCCTGGGCACGCCCAGGCCGGTGAAGCGGGGCGAGCGCATCGGTGGGCGCTTCCGCGTCCGGATCCCGAGGGACGCGCGCACCGGCGTGTACGTGATCCGGGTCCGGGCCGGGGACCGCCGGGCCGTGTGGCCGGTGGCGGTGGCGGGCCTGCCCGGTCGCAGGGCGGCTCGCCGCTCCCGGCCGCTCGTGGTGCTGCCGGTGGTCACCTGGCAGGCCCTGAACCCGTTGGACGACGACCTGGACGGCTTCGCCGACACCTTCCCGTCCGCGCGCCGCGTCCGGCTGGACCGGGAGTTCGCCGGCGGGGCGCTGCCCGCCGGGCTGGTCCGGGAGGCCTCGCCGCTGCTCCGCTACCTCGATCGCGCCCATCTCGCCTACGACCTCACCACCGACCTCTCGCTGGCACGCGGGGAGGGTCCGGCGCTCGGCAACGCTCCCGGTGTGGCCGATCGCGGGCAGCGCCGTGTGGATTCCGGCCTCGCTCGGAGGGCGGCTGCGCGAATACGTGGAGGGCGGTGGGCAGGTGGCGTCCTTCGGCGCGGACGCGCTGCGCCGCACCGCCCGGCTCGACGGCGACGTGCTCGCCGATCCCTCGCCGCCCCGTCCGGCGAACGTCTTCGGCGAGCGAACGGAGCTGGTGCGCACCGGCGCGGCGCCGCTCAGCGTGTCTCAGGACGAGCTCGGGCTCTTCGACGGCCTCAGCAGCCTGATCGGCGAGTTCACCCTCTTCGAGCGCTCCGTGGCCCTCCCGACCGGCAGCACGATGGTGGTGGCCGCGGGGCGGGAGCCCGACCAGCCCGCCCTGGTGGCCTTCCGGCGCGGCGACGGCCTGGTGCTCAGAACCGGAACCCCTCAGTGGACGCGCGAGCTGAACGAGTCGCGAGCTGAGCACCGAGGTGCAGGACGTGACGAAGCGCATCTGGAGCCTCCTGTCGGAGGAATGACATGGCTCCGGTGCTCGCCCGATCGACGATCGGGCTGCGCTCCTCGCCCGGTATCGGTTGACGGGACCGGCTGAGCCCTTTGCCATCCTTCGGCCTAGATGCGCAGAAGGCGTCGACTACTGGCCGGCGTCGCCGTTGTCGTGCTCGCTCTTGGAGTGGCGGCCGCGGTGTACGTCCACAACGAGAACCAGCCCACCGAGAAGCGCGGCTCCGCGAGCGAGGAGTTCGTCACCGACGCCGCCCCCGAGCCCAAGCCGCCGCCGAAGAAGGACAACCCGCGCCCGTGGCCCACGTACGGCTACGACGTCGCGCGCTCGCACATCTCCCCCTACGACCACCGGCCGCCCTACCGCCGGGTCTGGTCGATCGACGCTCACGACTCGCTCGAGTTCCCGCCCACGGTGGGGTTCGGCCACGTGTACCTCGCCCAGCAGAAGGGCCTGTTCTTCGCGCTGAACGCCAAGACGGGCCGCGTGCGGTGGCGCAAGAGCACCAAGCGCTGCGCCGCGTCCTCGCCCACGATCGGGCAGAAGGTCGTGTACCAGGCCTACATGGACTTCGTGCCCTGTCCGCAGGGCCGCCCGGGTGCCAGCGGCTTCCTGATCGCCTGGAACGCCGCCACCGGCCGCACGAAGTGGAAGTTCACCGGCGCGCCGATCGAGTCGTCGCCGCTGCTCCGCGGCGGGCGCCTCTACTTCGGCTCCTGGGACCACAACGTCTACGCCGTGAACGCCGACACCGGCCGGCGGGTGTGGAGCTTCCAGGGGGACGAGCAGGTGAACACCGGGGCCGCGTACTGGAAGCGCACGATCTACATCGCCTCCGACGCGGGCACGCTCTACGCGCTCAACGCCCGCACCGGGAAGCTGCGCTGGAGCGCTCAGTCCGGCTCCAAGTTCGGCGGCGCGCGGGAGTTCTTCTACGCCACCCCGACGGTCGCCTACGGGCGGGTCTACATCGGCAACACCGACGGCACGATGTACGTGTACGGGGCGCGCAGCGGCAAGCTGCTCTGGGCGCGTCCGCTGGGCACGTACATCTACGGGGCCGCCGCCGTGTGGAAGCGCCGCGTGTTCGTGGGCACCTACGACGGGAAGCTCTACGCGCTGGACGCGGCCACCGGGGACACCGACTGGCAGATCGACACTCCGGCGGCGGTGCACGCCGCCCCCACGGTCATGAGCGGGCTCGTGTACTACGCCACCTGCTCGAGCTGCGGCTCGGAGGCGCAGAGGTCGGTGAAGCACGGCCCGGACGGCACGTACGCGGTCCGGGCGTCGAACGGCCGGGAGGTCTGGCGCTTCCCCGGGGGCAAGTACGCCAACCCCGTGGTGGCCGACGAGGACCGCGTCTACGTCACGGGTCGGGCCCAGCAGTTCGCGTTCGAGGAGAAGAGCGCGGCTCGGGAGCGGAAGCGGGCGCGGGCGCGGGCCAGGGCAGAGAGACAGCAATCAGAACAGCGATAGCCGCCCCCGTCATCGGCCACTCGAGGTAGTAGTTGTTGAAGGTCCGGCCGATGAACATCAGCCACAGGATCGAGACCGAGAAGCCGAGCGCCCCGATCCACAGCTCCTCGGAGCGGCGCTGCACGAGCAGGAGCCACACGGTCAGCGGCACCCAGGTGAGCAGGGCCACGAGCCCGAAGGGGTAGGACCCGTTGCGATCGTCCAGCACCCCGAGCCGGATCAGGATCGCCGACAGCCCGTAGCCCACGATCCGGTAGGTGCCCGCGCCGTAGCGGATGGTGTCGTCGTAGAAGGCCCCGGGATCGATGATCAGGAAGGGCAGCACCCCCGCCGCGAACACGCCGCCGAACACCGCCGCCGCCCGCTTGAGCTCGGCCTTCCCGGCCCCGCCTCGGACCATCATGAGCGCGACGAACGGCACCGCCACGAGCGAGAACTGCTTCAGCAGGACCGCGCCGGCCAGGCTGGCCGCGGCCCACCCGAGGCGCCGCCGCGTCACGAGCGCGAACGCGAGCACGAGGAGCAGCAGGCTGGGAGCGTCGTTCTGGCCGAACCAGGCCGAGCGAACGGCGATCGGGTTGCACACCAGGACGGCTCCGATCGCCAGTCGCCAGACGAGCGGCGCCCTGAAGAGCATGGCCGCGCCGAGGGTGGCCAGGCGTGGCCAGCAGCACCAGCAGGCGGTAGTCGTCGAGCGGCTCCGGGAGCAGGCGCCATGGGGCCGCGCTGAGCAGAGCGCCGGGGAAGTAGGCGAAGTGGCGCAGCGCCACCTCGCGCTCGCGAACACGCTCCGAGGCACTCCCGTCGCGGGTGTAGAAGCGCTCCAGGCCCGACCGCCGGTAGTCGTGGCCGTAGGGGTTCTCGCCGTCCAGCAGCAGGTCTCCGCCCACCTCGATCTGGTAGGTCGAGTCGTTGGTGAAGAACCACGGCGCGGTGGAGTCGCGCAGCCCGAGCTGGAGCGCCACGGACGGCGCCGAGAGCAGCACGGCCACCGCGAGCACGATCCCCACGCCGGCCCAGCGCGGCCAGGTGCGGTCGCGCAGCAGCGTGAGCGAGGCCGCGCCGCACAGGAGCGCGGCCAGGAAGGCCGCGGCCCGCGCGATGCCCACGTCCCACTCCTCCCCGGCGGCGCGCACCAGCGGAGCCAGCGGCCCGGACGGGTCCACGGTGCCGGGACGGAAGCGCCAGGGGTCCGAGCCCAGCTCGGGGAGCGTCACGGCCACGATCGCCAGCAGCAGCGCCAGCAGCGCCAGCGCCTCCAGGCGCCCGAGGCGCTCGCCCGTGGGTTCGGCCTGGGAGCTCACGCCGTGCGCGCCTCCACCCGAACGCGGGACCGGGTCCGGGCGTCGGCGCCGGCGGGGCCGGGCCGCATCGACCATCCCGCGGCCACGGCCAGGACCAGCCACGTGATCGGGTCCTCGAGGAAGCCGCTGTAGAAGAGGGCGTGCACGAAGAGGGCCAGGAACGAGGCGCCCAGGGCCAGTCCGAGCGCCTCGTGGGACCGGTACACGGAGAGGATCACCACGACGCCGCCCGCCAGCAGCCAGGCGTAGAGGACGAGGCCCACCGCCCCGAGCTCGGCGGCCACGGTGAGCGGCGTGGTGTGGGACACGAAGTTGGCCGTGGGACGGTCGCTGTTGGCGAGCCGCCGGCTGGCCCGCGCCTGACCGCCGATGCCCACGCCGTGGATCGGCTGCTCCTCGATCACCCGGGACGCGTCCTGCACGCGGTCGGTGCGGTCACTCGTGATCCTGTTCACCGACTCGCCGTCCGCCACCTTCACGGCCGCGAACGCGAGCGCCACCAGGATGGCCGCCGCGGCCACGCCGCCCACGGCCACCCGCACCCGGCGGTCGCCCGTGACCAGCGCCAGCGCCAGCGTCACCAGCATCAGCGCCACCATGCTCGACTGCGAGTAGGAGAACACCAGGCCCACCCACATCAGCACCAGCGTGGCGATGAGGGGCCACGGTCGTGACCGCCCGGTGGCCAGCAGCACCAGGACCAGGCCGACGCCCAGGATCACGTGGCGGCCGTACAGGCTCGGGTCGCCGAACAGCGAGGTGACGCGGAAGAAGTCCGTGTTCGCGTTCGAGACGGCGAGGTTGGGCGCGTAGAAGAAGAGGTCGTGCGTGATGGCCTGCCAGATGCCCACCGCGGCGAAGAGCGAGGCCAGGCCGATGCCCGCGATCGCCAGGTCCCGCGGAGTGCGGTCGGGGAACTCGGCCCGGGCCACGATCGCCAGCAGCGCGGCAAACGGAAGGGTGAAGAACGTGAGCAGGTTCGCGCCCGCCTCCAGGTCGTCCGCCCAGAGCAGCGAGAGGAAGGCGTAGGCGAAGAACGCGGCCGCGGGAAGGGCCAGCGCGCGCGGCAGCGGCCGCACCTCGGCGCCGCGAAGCGTGCGCAGGGCCAGCGCGGCTCCGGCGGCGGCCAGCACGAAGTAGAGCGGCAGCAGCCGGCCCAGGCGGCCGTCGGTGGCCACGGAGACGAAGAGGGTGTTGGAGCTGTCGAACGCGAGCGGCGGCCGGAAGGGCGCGGCCAGGAGCACCAGCACGGGTACGAGCGCAGGCCTGCGGGCGAGGAACCATGCGGCGGCACCCACCACCGCCATTCCGGCCACGGCCGCGGCGGCACCGGCGCCGCTGCCGAGCTTGTCGAGGCCGTCGTTCCCGAGCGCGGCGGCCAGTCCCGCCTCGGCCACGGCGAGGATCCCCAGGCCCGCGAGGAGGGCCACGCGGCCACGTGCCAGCAGCACGAGCGCGGACCCGAGGGCACCGCAGACCGCTGCGAGTTGGGCGAGGTCCGCGTGCTCCATCGGCGCGGACAGCGTAGATGCACCGCCGCCCGGCGGCGCTCAGTGGGCGGTCGCGCCCGCCGCGGCGGCGTCGCGGAGGCGGTTGCGCGCCTCGGCCGCCTCCCTCAGTCCCTCGCCCCGCCCGGGCCGGAGCTGCTGCCGCGCATGGAGCACGTAGCGCAGCGGATCCTCGCCGGGCACCACCCGCGCCGCGGCCGCCCGCACCAGGTACGCCCAGGTCCAGCATGCCTTCCACAGCAGCCGCGTGACGGGCGAGACGTGACGGCGCAGATAGCGGTCGCGCCCGCGGTGGAACTCCACGATCCGCCGGCTCATGGCCCCGGCGTCGGTGGACAGCTGGTCATGGTGGACCGCGCGGGCGGTGGGCACGAAGAGGATGCGCCAGGCGGCGTCGTGGAGCCGCTTGCAGAAGTCGGTCTCGTCGGAGTACACGAAGAACCCGGGATCGAGCCATCCCACTCCGGCCGCGGCATCCCTCCGCACGAGCATGGCGCTGGACTGGACCCAGCCCACCGCGCGCACCGAGCGCCCGCGGCTCTGCACGGCGTAGGGGCGGTGGAGGAACACGGCCGCGGCCAGCGCCCAGCCCGCGTCGGGCAGGCGCCAGGCGCAGGCGGTGGGCACGCCGTCGCCGGTCAGGAGCTGGGCCCCGGCCACCGCCGCGCAGGGGTCCGCCTCGAGCGCGTCCACCAGGGCCTGCGCGCACCCGGCCTCCACCTCCGAGTCCTCGTTCAGCAGCAGGCAGTAGCGCCCGGCGGCCTCGCGCAGCAGGCGCGAGTCGGCGGCGGCCTTGCCCTCCCGGCGCTCGAGCTCGATCAGCCGCACGTCGCCGCCCCGAGCGCGAACCGCGTCGCCGGAGCCGTCGTCGGACGCGTTGTCGAGCACCAGCACCTCGTGCTCCATCCCGGGGGGATGGTGGCGCGCGATCGCGTCCAGGCAGGCCATCAGGTGCTCCCGGCCGTCGGTGTTCACCACGCAGTACGAGAGCAGGGTCACGACGCCGCCTCCCGGAGGACCGCCAGCGCCCGCCCGGCCAGCTCGTCGCGACCGAACTCCCGTTCCGCCAGCAGCCGCGCGTTGCGCCCGTAGCGCTCCACCTCGCCCGGGTGGTCGCGCAGCCAGGCCACCTTCTCGGCCAGGTCCTCGGCGTCCCCGGGCCGCACGAACACGCCCGCCTCGTTCTCCTCCACCAGCCGCTGCATCCAGCCCGGCTGGTTCACGATGGCGGCCCGGCCGGCCGCGAAGGTGTCGAAGAGCTTGTTGGGCGAGTTGGTGGCCAGGACGGGCACGTCCTTGAAGATCGTGAGGCAGGCGTCCGACGCCGCGGCCAGCCGGGCCACGGCCGCCTTGTCGGGCACCGGATCCAGGAACACGACGTTGGCCGCCCCCAGGCGCTCGGCCTCTCTGCGCAGCCCCTCCCGCCGCTTCCCGTCGCCCAGCAGCACGAAGGTCACCCCGGGGGTGAGGGGGGCGGCGCGCACCACCTGGGACAGGTCGTTGGCCTCGCCCAGGGTGCCGAAGTAGCTGCACACGAACTCGTCGCCGAGACCCAGGCGGCGGCGCTCGGCGGCCCGGTCGAGGCCGGGGGAGAAGAGCTCGAGGTCCGAGGCGTTCGGCACCAGCGCCACGCGCTCCGGGGCCACGCCCGCGGCGATCACCCCGTCGCGGATCCCGGGCGAGAGCGCGATCACCCGGGCGCTGCGGCGGTACACGAAGCGCTCGAGCGCCCGTGCGAGGCGCTGGGCCAGGGGATTGCGGAGCGCGCCCATCTGGATCGGCGCCTCCGGCCACAGGTCCCGCACCTCGAACACCAGCGGCGCGCGGTGCCGGGCGGCGGCCAGCAGGGCGGGGAGCGCGATGGTCAGCGGCGGAGAGGTGGCGTACACCACGTCCGGCCGCGGCCCCCGCAGTGCCTCCCGCGAGGCGCCGAGGGCGAAGCGCGCGAACGCGAGCATCCGCCTCGGGTACGAGGTGTGCGTGGCGCTCACGTAGTCCGAGTACCCGCCGCGCGCGCCCACCACCTCGATGCCCTCCACGTCCCTGCGGCCCGGGGCCGCGGTTACCATCCGCACGGCGTGGCCACGCTCGACGAACCGGCGCGCGAACTCGTAGGAGCGCGTGCCGCCCACGCCCGCGCGTGTGATGAAGAACTGATGGAGGTAGAGGATCCGCATGCGCAGCCGCCGCAACGGTAATGCGCCGTGACCCGTGCGCTGGACGTGGTGCTGGCCGCCCTGCTGCTCGCGGTGGCCTCGCCGGTGCTCCTGGTGGCCGCGATCCTGATCCGGCTGGAGAGCCGGGGACCGGTGGTGTACCGCCAGCGGCGCGTGGGTCGGGGGGGAGTGCCGTTCGAGCTCTGGAAGCTGCGCACCATGGTCGCGGGGGCCGAGGCCATGGGCGCCGGGATCTGGGTGCTGGAGGGCGACACCCGCATCACGCGCAGCGGCCGCGTGCTGCGCCGCTTCTCGCTCGACGAGCTGCCGAACCTGGTGAACGTCCTGCGCGGGGAGATGGCGATCGTGGGGCCTCGCCCCACCGTCCAGGCCCAGGTGGATGCCTACACCGACCGCCAGCGCCGGCGGCTCGAGGTCAAGCCCGGCATCACCGGCTGGGCCCAGGTGAACGGCCGGGCGTCGCTCCCCTGGCCCGACCGGATCGAGCTGGACGTGTGGTACGTGGAGCACCGCTCGCTGCTCCTCGACCTCCGCATCCTGCTGCGCACCGCCCGGCTCCTGCTCACCGGGCACGGGCTCTACTCGGACAGCCTGCGCCAGGGCTGGTGGACGACATGGTGCGGTGCTCGCCCGATCACCGATCGGGCTGCGCTCCTGCAGCCTCAGCGCCGGGCCACGCGGACCACGCGGAGCTTGGAGCGGGCCCGGTCGGTGGCGGCGTCGGCACGGGCCACCACGTACACGCGGTAGGGGCCGGTGAAGCCCGGGACGAACGAGCTGCGGAAGCGGCCTGCCCGCACCCGCACCGGGCGGACCCCCACGCGCCGGTAGGAGCCCCGGATCCTCTGCTGGAGCACCTGGTAGACGATCGCCTTGCTCGGGGTCACCCGGCCGCTCACCCGGAAGCGGCGGCCGCGGATGCCCGTGGCCGCGGTCCGGCCGAGGGTCACCACGGGGGCCACTCGCAGCAGCAGCTCGGCGCTGTAGCTCGGGCGCCAGGCCGGCGATCCCGGGTAGATGGCGCGCAGCAGCCGCGTGCCCCGCGGCACCACGGTGGCGGCCCATGCGCCCGCGGCGTCGGTGGTCAGGTCCGAGAGGGTGCGCCAGCGCTCGCCGCGCAGCACCTGGAGCTTCACCGGCAGGCCGGCAAGCGGCTGGCCCGCGTCCGAGGTCAGCGTCCCGCTCACCCCGACGCTCCCCCCGTAGGTCGGTGCGGGTGGCGGAGAGCGCCGCGGAGGTGAGCGTGGGGAAGCCGGGCGGCGACACGCCGGTGGCCACGCGGGCTCTCAGGTCGCCGAGCTGGGCGTAGAGGGCCGAGCCCGGGCAGGCCGTGCTGTTCGTGTCGCGGTGGCCGAGCACGCGCGGAACGCGCACGTGGCGCCCCGCCGCGTACCTGCTCGACGCCCCGCCCGCGCTCGTGAGCGTCACGTGCCCCGAGAGCGGCACGCCGTGCAGGGAGAGCTTCCAGCGCAGGTAGGACGCGAGTGACTCCATGGCCACGTCCGGGAGCGGCTGCGAGGTGTTGTCGCCGATGCTGGCGATGCCGGTGCTCTCGGCGTTGAACCCCTGGGCCTGGGCACCGAGCACGGCCCGGTTGAGGCCGCCGGCGCGTCCCTCGTAGAGCGTGCCGTACTTGTCCACCAGCGCCTGGTAGCCGATGTCGTTCCACCCGTTCGAGTTGCGGTGGTACCGGCAGATGGCCAGGACGATCGAGGGGGCCTCCTCCGGCGTGTAGTCGTTCAGGGAGACGGTGTGGTGGACGTACGCGGCGCGCACGGTGCCGTAGTCGGGCGCCGCCCGCGGCGGGCATTTGCTCGCGCCCCAGTCGCGGCGGTGCACGATCGGCGGCTCGGTGGTCGGCACCTGGGCGTTCGCCGAGCCCCCGGTCACCGCCCGCGGCCACCGTGCTCACCGCCGTGTTCGCCGCGCGCCGGAGCGCGGTGCGCACCCGGTCACCCGGGGTGGCCGTGCCCTCCACGTTCACGAAGTGGATCCGGAGACCCGGGACTCGGCGGCTCATCCGGTACTGCACCTGGTCGGCCTCGCCCACCCACACGGGGTCGGAGGCGGCCACCGAGCGCTCGCCCGTCCCACGGTCCGGGTTGTGGTCCGCGTGGGCCTCCACCCGCTGCCAGCGCGACCAGCGCCGGCCGTCGCGGCGGACGCGCAGGGCCACGCGAGGCTCGGAGCGACCCCGCCAGCGAAGGCCCAGCAGGTTGAAGCGGGCCGGCGCGGTGAGCGGCCGGGACCGCACCGGGCCACCGGCCGCGGTGGCCGCCGCGGGCTGGGCGGGCGCAAGCTCGAAGTCCACCGGATCCGGCTCCCAGCGCCCGGCGGACAGCGCCGGCGCAACGAGGACGACGATGAGCGCACAGGCCAGCGCGCCCGCTGTGATGAGCACCTTCACTGCTGGTCGAACACGTTGTCAGGCGCCCGGTTGCGGGCTGGGCGATCTCATGCACCAGGGCGCTGTGCAACAGAGCCCTGCTGTCACCTCGTCCCGGCGCCGCGAGGAGCGGAGCGCGATCGGTGATCGCGCGAAGCACCGCAGCGAGGTTTAAGGGATCGGCTCTGGGCCGTTCGAGCGGTGCTCGTCGCGGAAGGCGCGCAGGGCGTCCCACATGCCGTCGCTCGTCTTGTCGCAGGTGAGCAGCCGTCCCACGCCGCTCGGAGCCGGCTCGCCGTTCCAGGCGCTGGCCGCCACCTGGTAGGGCATGTTGCTCCGGGGCACGAGCACCATCTGGTAGGTGTCCTCGTTGAAGAGGGCGCTGAGGTCGGCGCGCTCGTTCCTGGGCAGGCTCGGCTTGAACCAGATGATCACGCGGCCGTGCTCGAGGTTGTGCACCAGCTGCTCGTCGGTGGGGGCCTCGCTGTACTCGCCGTCGTCGGCGGGGACGATGAAGTGGCGGCCGTTGGTGGGCGGGTTCGAGTCGTACTTCACCCGCTCCTTGGGATCCTGGGTGTGGTCGGCCACCCCGTTGGCCTTCACGTCCCGGAGCTCGCAGCCCGCCTCCTTGGCCGCGGCGGTGAGATCGAACTCGGACTGCTTCGGCACGCTGCCGCCGTCGGGAAGGACGTTGCTGCTGGCCCCCGAGTCGTCGCCGCCGGCCAGGAGCAGCACCGCCACCACGACGGCCGCGAGCACCAGTGCCCCGCCCGCTCCGTAGCCCACCAGGCGCTTGCGCGCCTTGGCCGCCTTGGCCTGCCGCTCGCGCTCCTCGCGCTCGCGGCGCAGCGCCTCCTTCTGCTCCCGTCTACTCGCCACGGCGGAGAAGCGTAGTGACTAGGCCGACCGTCGACCGCTCGACGCCCGCCGGGAGGCGGCGCCGCTGGGCCTTCTCGGCTTGGCCGCCTTGCGGCCACGGAAGCACTGTTCGATGAACGGCACGATCTTGCCCGTCAGGCGCTCGGGCTTGGTCCACAGCTCCTGGATCGATGTGGCCTCCACGATGCGGGCGTTCGGCATCTCGCGCACCAGCGCGTCCGAGTCCGAGAACGGGTGCACGGGGTCGCGGCGGTGACCGATCACCAGCGTCGGCTGCCGCATGCGCCGGCGCTCCTCGGCCGGCGGCGCCACCCGTCCGAAGAAGAGGCCCTGGAGCACGGAGGCCGACGGCTTCGGGTCCTGGCTCATCCAGTCGAGCATCGAGTCGCCGAGGTGGGAGATGCCGCGGGGCACGAGCCGCAGGCCGCGCCCGGTCAGGCGCGACCACCGGGGCGCCGAAGGTGAGGCCCACGAGCAGCGGGGTGAAGGCCAGGGCGCAGCCGAGCAGGGCGTTGTCCAGCACCGGCATCTGGATCAGCAGGCCGCGCACGCGCTCGGGCGCGGCCGAGGCGACCTCGAGCGCCGCGTTCGCGCCGAGCGACGGTCCGCCCACCACCGCGCGCGGCACGTCCAGCTCGTCGAGCAGCGCCAGCGCCTGGCGGCCGAACAGCGGCATGGAGTAGTGGCCCATCTCCGGCGGGCGGTCCGAGTCCCCGTGGCCGAGCAGGTCGAGGCAGAGCACGCGATGCCCGCGGTCGGCCAGCGCTTCGGCCAGCGGGCGATGGATCCGACGGGAGAACAGCAGCGGCGGGAGGAGCAGCACGACCTTCTCGCCGGCCCCGTAATCGTCGTAGGCCAGCCGGTTCCCGTCGAAGCGGAACTGGCGTGTGCGGGCCTCCACCATGACCGCGTGAGGATACCCCGGACGGGTGCCCGGGGCGCCGGATGGGAGCTTCGCGCGCAGGCCTCGGCCGCGGATAGACTCGAGCGGCTTCGACGAAGGGTTCCGGTGTTGGACACAAGCGAACAGACGGCCGTGCCGTCCCGCCATGCGCGACTGCTGGACCCCGAGGAGCTCTCGGCCTGGCGGGGGATGCTGCGCGCGCACGCCCGGCTCACGAAGGAGCTGGACATGGAGCTGGTCAGCGCCCATGGCATCCAGCTCACCTCGTATGAGGTGCTCCTCTTCCTCGCCGACTCGCCCGACGGGCGCCTGCGCATGTCCGAGCTGGCGGACTCGGTGCTGCTCAGCCGCAGCGGGCTCACGCGCCTGGTGGACCGGCTCGAGCGCCAGGGGCTTCTCCGGCGGGAGAGCTGCGAGAAGGACGGCCGGGGCGCCTACGCCGTGATCACACCGCGCGGCCGCTCGCTGTTCGACCGGGCCCGCGTGACGCACCTGGACGGAGTCCGCAAGCGCTTCCTCAGCCAGCTGTCCCGCGGCGAGCTGCGCCACCTCGCCGACGTCTGGCGCCGCACCGGCGGCCAGTAGCCCGTCCGGCTCTAGGAGATCGGCGCGGCCATGGAGTGCCGCGTGCGCCGGCGGACCTCGCGCATGGCCCGCGCCAGCCGCCTCACGGCCTCGTCCAGCTCCTCGGGATCGAGCAGCGGGTAGGAGAGGCGCAGGCCGGTCTGGGAGCGGCGCTCGGCCGTGACCGCTCCGCCCGGCGTGAAGGTCACGCCGTGCCGGGCCGCCTCCGAGTAGAGGGCGCGCTCGTCGAGCGGGCGGGTGAGGGTGGCCCACACGTGGTGGCCGCCCCTGGGCTCGATCACCCGGTGCTCGCCGGGCAGGTGGCGCTCCAGGGCCGCGAGCATCGCGTCGCGCCGCTCGCGGTAGAAGGGCAGGCTGCGCTTGACGTGGCGGTCGTGAGCGCCTGACGCGAGCCAGCGGGACGCCATGTGCTGGGTGAGCGTGGGGGTGTGGAAGTCGCTCAGGAGCTTGGCCATCACCATGCGCTCGCGGATCGGCCCGCGGGCGGCCAGCCAGCCGACGCGCAGGCCGGGACCGATCACCTTCGACAGCGAGTTCACGTGGATCACGTGAGCGGGCGCCAGCTCGCGCAGGCTCGGGCGGCGCTCACCGTCGATGCGCGTGTCCGCGTACACCTGGTCCTCGAGCACGAAGAAGTTCCGCTCCACCGCGAGCTCCGCCAGGCGGCGCGCCCGCTCGGGCGAGAGGTCGCGGCCGGTGGGGTTCTGGCACGCCGGCTGGAGCGACACGAGCTTCACCTCGTGCCGGGCCAGCATCCGCTCGAGGCCGTCCACGTCGAGGCCGTCCTCATCCACGGGGAGCCCGATCACGCGGGCCCCGGACGCGCGCAGGGCCGCCAGGGCCCCGATGAACGTCGGCGACTCGGTCACGGCCACGTCGCCCGGCTGGAGCACGGCCTCCACGGCGAGCCGCAGTCCCTGCTGGGCTCCGGAGGTCACCACGATCTCGTCCGGATCGGTGGCGAACCCGAGCCGCCGCCCCCGCTTCGCCAGCTGCTCGCGCAGCGAGTAGAGGCCCTCCGCGGGCAGGAAGGAGAGCGTCGCGTCGCCCTCCTCGGCGAACACCTCCGCCGCGATCTTCCCGAGCTCGGCGGTGGGGTAGGTGCGGGGGTTCGGCCAGCCCGTGGCCAGCGAGAGCATCCCCGGCTCGTCGGCCACCGAGAAGGCGTCGGCCAGGACCTGCTCCGGGTAGGCCAGCTCGCGCTCGGGCAGCGCGTAGACCTGCCAGTCGTCGCCCAGCTCGGAGCTGCCCGGCGGGCGCCAGCGAGCGGACGAAGGTTCCCCGGCCCACTCTGGCCGTGACGTATCCGAGCTCCGCCAGCTTGCGGTACACGCGCGCGGCGGTCAGGTGGTTGACGCCCACCTCCGCCGCCAGCTCCCGCGTGGGGGCCAGCTTCTCGCCGGGAGGGAGGTCGCCCGACTCGATGGCCTCCACGAAGCGATCCACGAGCTGCTGCGTCAGCGAGACGGCGGCATCGCGCTTCAGGTCAGACAAGTCAAGTTTGTAGGACATTGTATGGCGCCTCTGAGGTCGTACGATAGCTCCTGTAGGTCATACACGCAACCCACCTCTTTGGAAGGAGGCCGCACGTGTTTCGCTTCACGTCCGACACGCCCCAGATGAACAGCCCGCACGTGACGGTCCGGTACGCGGTGAGCGAGGACGAGCGCGCGCTCGCGCGGCTGGCCCAGCTCGACAGCGCGTCGCGGCCTCATGGCCCGGCCCTCGTGGCCGAGTCCGGCACCAGGATCCTGGCCGCGCTGCCGCTCGGCTCGGGCCGGCCGATCGCCGATCCGTTCGAGCCCACGGCCGAGCTGGTGGCCCTGCTGGAGCTCCGCCGCGCGCAGCTGCGGCGGCACGACGCGGACAGCCCCCGGGGCATCCGCGCGCGCATGCGGGCGATGCTCCGGCCGGGCCTCGCCCGCGCCTAGCGCCACGGGGCGCCGGCAACCCTCGGCCGGCGCCCCGCGCGCGCGCCGATCGCTAGCTTGAACGATCGTGTCTGACGACCTCGCGATCCAGGCGGAGAACCTCCACGTGTCGTACGGGAGCGTCGAGGCGCTCCGGGGCGTGGACCTCGAGTCGCCGACCGGCACGGTGCTCGGGCTGCTCGGCCCGAACGGTGCGGGCAAGACCACGGCCGTGCGCGTTCTCACCACCCTGCTGCGCCCCGACTCGGGCAGCGCCCGGGTGGCGGGGTTCGACGTGGTGAGCCAGGCGCCCGAGCTCCGGCGGCACATCGGCCTGGCCGGGCAGTACGCCGCCGTGGACGAGAACCTCACCGGCTTCGAGAACCTCGAGATGGTGGGCCGGCTGTACCACCTGGGCCGCGCCCGGGCCCGCGAGCGGGCGCACGAGCTGCTCGACAGCTTCGAGCTGGACGAGGCGGCCGACCGGCTGGTGCGCACCTACTCCGGCGGCATGCGCAGGCGCCTCGACCTCGGCGCCTCGCTGGTGGCCGACCCGTCCGTCCTGTTCCTCGACGAGCCCACCACCGGGCTCGACCCCCGCAGCCGCAACAAGCTGCTCGAGACGATCGAGCGCCGCGTGGCGTCGGGCACCACCGTGCTGCTCACCACCCAGACGCTCGACGAGGCCGACCGGCTGGCGGACCAACATCGCCGTGATCGACCAGCGGCAAGGTGATCGCCGAGGGCACCCCGGACGAGCTCAAGGCACGGGTCGGCGGCGAGCGCCTGGAGGTGACCCTCGAGGATCCCTCGCAGGCCGCCCGGGCGGTGGAGGCGCTCGCGTCCACGAGCTGCGACCCGCCCGAGGTGGACGAGCCGGTGGTGCGGATGACCTTCCCGCGCCGCAGCGGCGTGATCGCCGAGGCGGTTCGCGGAGCTCGACGACGCCGGGGTGGCGATCGCCGACCTCGCGGTGCGGCGCCCCACGCTCGACGACGTGTTCCTCGTGCTCACCGGCCACGCCGCCGAGCAGGACGAGGAGGAGGCCGAGGGAGCGCGAGCTGGAGGAGGTGAGCACGTGAGCGCGGCCGCCGAGGCGCTGTCGGACACCGTGGTGCTGGCCCGGCGCAACCTGCTGCGCATCCCCCGCGCGCCCGACCTGCTGCATCTCCTTCACGGTCCAGCCGATCATGTTCGTGCTGCTGTTCGTGTACGTCTTCGGCGGGGCGATCAGCACTCCGGGCTACGACTACGTGGACTTCCTGATGCCGGGGATCATCGTGCAGACCATGGCCTTCGGGGGCTTCGTCACCGCCCTGGGGCTGGCCGAGGACCTGAAGAAGGGGCTCATCGACCGCTTCCGCTCGCTGCCGATGGCGCGCTCCGCCGTGCTGGCCGGGCGCACGCTGGCCGACGTGGCCACCAACATCATCTCGCTGGTCGTGATGCTCGTGGTGGGCGTGCTCGCGGGCTTCTCGTTCGACAGCAGCGTGCCCGAGATCCTGGCGCGGCGTGGCCCTGCTGCTGCTCTTCGGCTACGCGTTCTCCTGGGTGTTCGCGTTCCTCGGGCTCAGCGCCTCGTCGGCGGAGTCGGCCCAGGCGCTCGGCTTCATCGCCGTCTTCCCGCTCACCTTCGCCTCGTCGGCCTTCGTGCCCGTGGACTCGATGCCCGAGTTGGCTCCAGACGTTCGCCGAGGTCGAACCCCATCACCACCGTGGTGGACGCGATCCGCGCCCTCTGGATCGGCGCCCCCGCCAACAACGACGTGTACATGGCGGTGATCTGGTCGCTCGGGCCTGATCGTGGTGTTCGGCTTCCTGTCGGTGCGCCGCTACCGGCGGGCCGTCACGGCGCTAGGCAGCCGATGCTCTCAGCCCGCAGCGCCAGCGCGACGCGATTCCCACCACGATCGCCGCCGCGCACGCCGAGCCGCCGCCGCGGGTCGCCCTCGCGCAGCACGCCCACGCCCAGCGCGGTGCCCACCAGCACGCTGACTCGCGCGCGGGCGCCACGTAGCTCACGGCGCCGAGCGTGAGCGCGTAGAGCACGAGGATGTACGCGAACCCCGAGAGCAGCGCCACGCCCAGCGCCGAGCCGGCGATCGACCCGCCAGCGCCCGGCCGCACCGCATCCGGCCGCGCTGAGCGACGAACGGCGACGAGCATCAGCGCCACGCCCATCTCGGTGGCCCAGAAGTACACGATCGGGCGAGGCGTCGAGCGCCGTCCACCGCGTGCTTGTCCCAGAGCGTGTAGGCCGCGATCGTCAGGCCGGTGGCGAGCGCCCAGCCGGTGCCCGGCGCTCCGGCGCGGACCGCGGGAGCGGCCAGCGAGAGGATCGCCGCCACCACCACGGCGCCGCCGGCCAGCGCCAGCGCGCTCGGGTCGCTCGCCCAGCAGCGACCACCGCGCCGGCGGTGGCGAGCACCGGCCCGCTCCCGCGTGCCACCGGGTAGACCAGCGACAGGTCGCCGTCGCGGTAGCCGCGCTGGAGGCAGGCGAAGTAGACGGCGTGGATCAGCCCGCTGCCGGCCATGAAGGCCACGGCGGCCGTGCCCGGCGGGGCGCCGGCCACGAGCACGAGCGCGGGCGGCGTGAGCATCGCCGCCCCGAGCACCGACGCCAGCCACACGAACGCCACGCCGCCGCCGGGAGCCGTCTTGGCCAGCAGGTTCCAGCCGGCGTGGGCGCCCGCCGCCACGAGCACCAGCGCGAGCGCGCGCGGCGGGCACGCGCTAGCCGGGCGGCGCGTGCCTCGGCGAAGGCGGCCAGGCCCTCGGCCTCGTCCCAGTAGACCTCGTAGCGGCAGCAGGCCCTCGGGCCAGTGGGAGAGCTCCCAGGAGGGCTGGGTCACCTCCACCGACGACCCGCTGCCCGAGCCCGATGTACTCCACGCACGGCGAGCACCCAGCCGCCCGCCGTCTCAGGCCGCGCGGCTCCACGCGCATCTCGTCCCAGACCGCGCCCCAGCGCTCCAGCAGGGCGCGGTACTCCTCGTGGCCGCGGTAGGTGCCGCTCTCGAAGTTCGGCGGCGCCACGAACACCTCCACCTCGGGGTCGAACAGCTCGAGCATCCCGTCATGTCGCCGGCGCTGTAGCGCTCGTAGGCGAGCCGGGTGAGCTCCTCGGGGGACTCGCTCATGAGCTCCAATTGTGCCGCGCCCGGCAGGCGGCTGTCCCGTCCCTCAGGCGAGGAACGCCTCCAGGCGGCGCGCCTCCTCCTCCACCTCGCGACGGGCGGCCCGCGGCAGCGGCTCGAACGGCTCGATCCTCACCCTGCCCTTCTCCTCCCGCCAGCTGCCGGCCACCGCGCCGTCCACGGTGAACGACGGCTTCGACTGGGGCGTCTTCGTGCTGAACACCAGCGGCCGAAAGCGCTCGGGGAGGATCCCCGCGCGGCGGACGTGCACGAGCAGGGTGGCGTCCCAGGTGGGCAGAAAGCGCACGGGCGCGGGAGTGGACGGATCCGGCAGCGCGCCCCGCGGCAGGTCGAGCAGCACGCGGTCCTGCTCGTCGCGGAAGCGGCGCAGCCCGAGTCTCTCGACCACCGGCTTCACGCTCCCGCGGTGAGCCCGGCCCAGTCGGCCATGTCGGTGACCGGGGCGGGGCCGAAGGCCCGCAGGTAGCGCACCACAGGTGCTCCGCCGGGTCCTCCGCGCGCTCGCGCCCGAGCCAGCTCTCGGCCAGGGCGTAGATGTCCGCGCGCCGGCGCTCCCAGGTGCCGGACGGAGGCACCCTCACCACGTCGAGCCACAGCGTGGCGCCGTTGAACAGCCGCGGGTCGCCCCCGACCAGCTCGAGCAGCTCGGCGCGTCCCGCGGGGCCCTCCTCCAGGCGCGCGCGGATCGCGCGCCGCGGCGCGGTCCACCTCCTTCTCGGTGGGCCCGGTCCTCTCTCGCCCGCGCAGCCAGCGCACGCGGCGCTCGTCCCGCACCGCGTCCGTGAGCGGCCAGTAGTCCGCCCGCGACACCAGGTGGATCGTCATCCGCATCAGCGTGGCCTGCACCACCGTTCTGCGCTCCAGGGCGCGCGTCAGCGTCTCGCGCCGAGGTCCGCGAGCCGCGACCACAGCCCGATGTACATCGACGGCGCGTACTGCGCCTGGATCCCGCCGACCCGCTCGAGCGCCGCGGGCAGCGCCACGCGGCGGCGCTCCAGGAGCAGCTGGCGGCCGAGAACCGCCCGGTTCAGCTCCCTCTCGGAGAGGACACGCTCTCCTCCGCGGGCCACGGCGGCTATTGCTAGCAGCTAGCCCCGCAGCAGCAGTCGCGCGCTTCTGCGCACGGTACGCCCGGCCGCGTCGCGGAAGGCGATCTGGAGCGTCAACCGGTGACGGCCGCCGCGTACCAGCGCCCTCACGCCGGCTCGGGTCAGCCTCAACCTCACGGCGTGGCGGCCGGAACGGGTCACGGTGCGCCGGCCGCGGCCCACCACCGCGTTCCCCCGGCGAAGCGTCAGCGAGAAGCGGCCGGCCGCGGCGGCGTCAAGGCGCCTCACGGTAAGGCCACGGCGTCGGACGAGCGCGCCCCGGCCGGTCCGGCGCAGCACCCGCGCCGTGTCCTTCACGTCGCCGCGGAGGGCCGCGGCCAGCTCGCGCGTCGAAGGAGCGCTCGGGGGTGGGTGAGGGCGACTCCGGTGAGACCGGCGGCTTCGGCGGGGCGGGGTCCTTCGGAGGCGGTGGGGTCGCGGCGATCGTCCAGGCCCATGCGGCGCCGGTGGGGTTCACGTTGCCGGCGGGGTCGGTGGCCCGCACCCGCAGCACGTGGTGGCCCACGGCCAGCCCCGTGAGCTCGAGCGGAGAGGCGCACGTGCTCCAGTCGCCGTCGTCGAGGCGGCATTCGAACGCGGACCCGCCCACGGCGGAGAAGACGAAGGTCGCACGGGTGGAGCGCGTGCCGGTCGTGGGTCCGGATTCGAACGAGATCTCGGGGGCCGCGGTGTCCACGCTCCAGGTGCGCTCGGCCGGTGTGGGATCCGCGTTGCCGGCGCCGTCCCGGCTCCGCGCTCGCAGGACGTGCTCCCCATCGCCCAGCTCATCGAGGTCCACCGTCGGCGTGCAGGCCTCCCAGTCGCCCGAGTCCAGCCGGCACTCGAACGTCGAGCCCGCCTCGGTGGATGTGAGGGTGAGGCGCGCGCTGGCGCTCCGCTCGAGCCCGGACGGGCCCGAGTCGATGGCCGTGTCGGGCGCGTGCGTGTCCACGGTCCAGGTGCGCTCGGCCGGTGTGGGGTCCACGTTGCCCACGGCGTCGCGGGCCCGGGCCCGCAGGGTGTGTGATCCCTGGCCGAGGCCGGTGAGGGTGCGCGGCGAGGTGCACGTGGTCCACTGGGCGGCGCCGTCGAGCTGGCACTCGAAGGTCGAGCCGTCCTCGGTGGCGCCCAGGACGAAGGTTGCCTCGTCGCTCGCCACCAGGCCGGACGGCCCCGACTCGATCGACGTCTCGGGATCGTCGGTGTCCACCACCCAGGTGCGCTCGGCGGGCGTGGCGTCCACGTTCCCGGCGGTGTCACGGCCGCGCACGGCGAAGGTGTGTGATCCCTGGCCGAGGCCGGTGAGGGTGCGCGGCGAGGTGCACGTGGTCCACTGGGCGGCGCCGTCGAGGCGGCACTCGAGCGTCCCGGGCTCGGAGGAGCTGAACGTGAGGGTGGCCGACGCTGAGGCCACCGTGCCCGACGGGCCCCGAGTCGACCGTGGTGGTGGGCGCCTGGGTGTCCACGGTCCAATTGCGCTCGGCCGGCGTGGAGTCCACGTTGCCCACGGCGTCCTTCGCACGGACCTGGAACGTGTGCGATCCCTCGCCGAGGCCGGTGAGCGCGCGCGGTGAGGTGCACGTGGTCCACTGGGCGGCGCCGTCGAGGCGGCACTCGAAGGTCGAGCCGCCCTCGGTGGCGGAGAACGCGAGCGTGGCCGATTCGCTGGCGGCGAGAGCAGGCGGCCCGGAATCGATCGAGGTCTCGGGAGCCTGGGTGTCCACGACCCACGTGCGCTCGGCCGGTGTGGCGTCCACGTTTCCGGCGGCGTCGCGGGCCCGGATGGCGAAGGTGTGCGATCCCTGTCCCAGCCCCGTCAGGGTGCGGGGTGACGAGCAGGTGGTCCACGCACCGACGCCGTCGAGGCGGCACTCGAGCGTGCCGGCCTCGGAGGAGCTGAACGTGAAGGTGGCGGAGGCGGACGCCACCGTGCCCGAGGGTCCCGTCCCGATCGTGGTGGTGGGCGCCTGGGTGTCCACGGTCCAGGTGCGCTCGGCGGGTGTCGCGTCCACGTTGCCCACGGCGTCGCGGGCGCGGGCGCGGAAGCTGTGGGATCCCTGGGCGAGCGCGGTGAGGGTGCGCGGCGAGGCGCAGGCCGTCCACTGGGCGGCACTCGTCGACCTGACACTCAAAGGTGGAACCGCCCTCGCTGGCGCTCAGCGCGAAGGTGGCCTCGTCGCTCGCCACGAGGCCGGACGGCCCCGACTCGATCGTCGTGCCCGGCGGGTCCGCGTCCACGGTCCAGGTGTGCTCGGCGGGCGTCGCGTCCGTGTTCCCCGCGGCATCCTGGGCGCGCACCCGGAAGGTGTGGGACCCGGAGGCCAGCCCACCGAGGGCGCGCGGCGAGGTGCAGGCGGTCCATTGCGATGCCCCGTCGAGCCGGCACTCGAAGGTTGAGCCGGGCTCGGTGGAGGTGAAGTTCACCGAGGTGTCGGCGCCGGTCACGGCGGCCGGGGCCGAGGAGATCGTGGTGTCCGGTGCCCTGTTGTCCACCATCAGCGGCGAGCACTGGGTGGAGCCGGAGTCGGTGAAGCTGCGTCCGGCCTGCGAGAGGAAGCGCCAGTCGTAGCTGTTCGCGTGGAGCGTGAAGCGCATGACGCCGAAGGCGCCCGTGTGCTGCACCTCGGTGTTGGGCTTCGGCGCGCCGAGCGGGTAGTGCTGCGTGCCGCCGGTGCCGAGCACGAACTGGCGCAGCCCCTTCTCCTGGTCCACCTGGCCCGCCGGGGTCTGAGGCGCGAAGCGCTGGTAGGTGTGGTCGTTCCCGCCGTACACGAACTCGGCGCTGTACTCGTACAGGACGTCCCAGAAGGGGGCCACCCGGGTCTGGTTGCCGTGCAGCGCTCCGGCGCTCCAGCGCGGGTGGTGCACGTAGGCGCCGACGCAATCCCCGGCGTTCTCGTGCAGATCCTGCTGGAGCCACTCGTACTGCTCGGAGCCGGGGCCGCAGCCACCGATCTGGTCGCAGTTGCTGTTCAGGACCACGATGTGCCAGGCGCCGAGGTCGTAGCTGTACCACCCCTTCAGGCGCGGCCCGGCCCGGCTCCCGAAGTAGTCGAAGTACCCGGTGGCGTCCGCCACGCGGTACTCGTGGTCGCCCACGGCCGGCCGGCTGCGGGCGTTGTGGCGCCCCCAGGTCGAGTCGTAGCAGCCCGTTGAACTCCGGAGTGGTGCCGTTGTTCTGCTCGGTGTCGCCCACGATGCCGATCACGCCGGGGGTGGAGTCGAGGAGCCGGGCAGTGGCCTCGTCGCCCGCGGACCAGCAGGAGGCGATGTCCCCGAGGCCGAGCAGCACCGGGTCGCCCGTGACCTCGGGCGTCGGGGGCACGGCCAGCGGATCGGTGTCCCGGAGCGCGATCGTGTCGAGCTCGAACCAGTCGCCGGCCGACGCGGTGGTGGAGCGGTAGGCGTACACGTCGATCTCGCTCCCCGCCCCGGTGGTCGTGTAGTCGACCGCCGCGAAGGCCTGCCAGGACGACGTGGCGTTCACGCACGACTCGGCCGCGCCGAGGACGCTCTGAGGCGGAGTCTGGGTCTCGGGAGGGGTGGGTGCGGGGGCATCGGCGGGCGACCACTCGCGCACCCGCAGGCACACGCGCGCGCCGGGGGCGCTTCTCACCATGCCGGATGCGGTGAACTGCGTACCGGCGGCAGCCGCGTTCACCGGCCGCGGGGCCACCCGCGTCGACAGCGAGCCGGCGCCCACCGCCGTGGCGCGGCCGGCCTTCTCGCCCCCGGCACCGCCGCTCACGACGGACAGGGTGGTGTTGCTGCTGTCGGTCTTCCAGCCCGGAATGACGTAGCCCTGCTGGAGCCACCCGTCGCCCGCCGTCTCGAAGTTTCCGTTCTGAACGGTGGCGTCGGCCCACCACGTGCGCTCGGCCGGGGTGGGATCGGTCTGATTGCCCAAGGTGGCCCGGACCTCGAGCTTGTGAGAGCCGTTGGCCACGTCGAAGGCCGGATTGGCGGAGCACGCCGACCACGCACCCGAGTCCAGCCGGCACTCGAAGTGGGCGCCCGGGGACGGCGAGGAGAGCGAGAACTGCAGCGGTGCCCGAGCGGTAGGTGCCGGACGGTCCGCCGTCGATCGCGGTCTCGGGTGTGGTGGCTGCGCCCGCGGACACGGCCACGAGCGCGCTCGCGACGAGCACGGTGATGAAGGTGAGCGCGACGAATATCGCGCGCACGTTGATGTGCGTGGCGTCCTGCCCTGGGTCCTGCAAGGTGGGTCCGAGTCCTTTCGAAGCCTCGTACCCAAGGTATCGGCGATTCCGCCGGTTCGCCAGAGGCGCAAGCGTGCTGGCGCCGGAGTGCTAGTCGGAGCCGGCCGCGCGTAGCGGAGCTCGACGAGGCCCCCGCCCACCTGGGACGTACCGGTGAGCTCCAGGGCGCCGCGCACCGCCCTCGGGAACAGCGGGACACCCGCGCCCAGCACCACCGGCACCACGGTGAGCCCGAGTCGTGCACCAGCCCCGCGTCCACGAACTGGCTGAGCAGGTCGCCGCCGCCCACCACCCATACGTTGCGCGTCGCCGGCCGCGGCACGCATCTCGGCGTGAGCCTCGGACACCGGTCCCTCCACGAACCTCACGTCCGCTCCCTCGGGCGCCTCCAGCCGGCGGTGGGTGAACACCCATGTGGGCTGCTCCTCGTAGGGCCACGCCGCCGATCCGAGCTGCTCGAGCAGGGAGTCGTAGGTGGCCGCCCCCATGGCCAGCGCCCCGACCCCGGCGATGAAATCCTCGTAGAGGTCGCGTCCGGCGTCGTCGTAGGAGCGAAGCCAGTCGATGCCGCCGTCGGGGGTCGCGATGAAGCCGTCGAGGCTCGCCGCGCCGAAGAACTGTGTCCTGGCCAAGGGCGCGAATCTACAGACGGGAGGCGAGCACGGCGTGGATCGCGCCCACGGCGCTCTCGCCCGCGGCCTCCAGCGGCTCGGTGCTGCGCATGGCCCGGCTGAGCACGAAGGCGCCCTCCAGGGCAGCAGAGCATCTGAATCGCCAGGCGCCGCGCGCTCGGCTCGGCGATCCCGGCGGCGGCGAAGCGCTCCGTGGCCGCCGCCGATCCAGCTCTCGAACACTCGGCGTGGCCCTCCTGAGCGGCTCGCTCGTGCTGGCCACCTCGAGGGCGATGGTGGCGATCGGGCAGGCGTCGGCGTAGTCCGTCTGCACGCAGCGTCTCGGCGGCGCCGGCGAAGAAGTCCGCGACCGCCGGTCGCCGACGTCGGCCGCCTGGCCGTGAAGACGCTCGAACAGCTCGCCGTACATGTCGCCCGACCGGCGGATCGACCTCGACGCCGAGCTGCTCCTTCCCGCCGGGGAAGAAGTGGTAGAGCGAGCCGAACGGGGCGTTCGCGCTCGGCGACGATCTGCTTCAGGCCGGTCCCGGTGTAGCCGTAGCGGCGGAACAGCTCGGCGGTGGTCTCGAGGATGCGGTCTCTGGTGTCGGCGGGCATCGGTCCTCCCTCGTCGTGGAGGATACGGTAGCATGTCGCTAGAGCGATCTATCAAGTAACGCGAGAGGAGTCCGGAGAATGTCGCCCCTGACCGATCCGAAGGCACGGGTGGAGCTCCTGAGGGGCCTGATCCTGTTGGCCGCTGGTGCTGTCCACGGCGATCCACTTCACCCACAACTTCGTGGCCGCCGATCAGTATCCGGACGACCTGGTGGGGCCCGGCACGGTGAAGGTGG
>CAVVYE010000017.1:0-38274 GCA_963752455.1 uncultured Thermoleophilaceae bacterium | reverse complement strand
ACGGTGGGGGAGGGCGCACGCCTGGATCCCGGCGTCGAGGTGGAGGCCGGCGGAACCGTGGCCCCCGGCCAGATCCTGGCGGCGCCGGCGGCATGACCTCCGACCCGCTGTCCCGCACGGCCATCGCCGCCGTGGACCCCACCGGCATGCTGGACGACGTCCTGGCTCAGCCGCTTCAACTTCCGGATGCCCTCTGGCGTGCGCAGTCGGCGAACGTCCCGCGCCTGGACCTGGCCGGTGGACTCGTCGTGTGCGGAATGGGGGGCTCGGGAATCGGCGGCGACCTGGCGGTGGCCGCCCTCGGGGACCGCGCCACCCGCCCGATCCGCGCCGTCCACGACTACGGCCTCGAGCCCTGGACGCCGCCCGACACGCTGGTGCTGTGCGCCAGCTACTCCGGCAACACGGAGGAGACGCTCGCCTGCTTCGAGGCCGCGGGCGCCGTGGGCGCCCAGCGCGTGGTGCTCACCACGGGCGGGAAGCTCGCCGAGCTGGCCCGCGCCGATGGGGTTCCGGTGATCGGCATTCCGGCCGGGATGCAGCCACGCGCCGCCGTCCTCTACATGCTGGTCGGCGCGCTCGAGTGCGCACACGCCTGCGGCGCCGCGACCGACGTGCGCGCGGAGGTGGAGGACGCCACCGGGCTGCTCGAGCGCCTCGTGGAGGCCTGGGGGCCCGACTCGGAGCCCGGCTCCGACGCCAAGGCGCTGGCCGCGGACCTCGTGGGAACGGTGCCCGTGGTCCACGGCAGCGGCCCCACCGCGGCTCTCGCCCGCCGCTGGGTCACCCAGCTGAACGAGAACGCCGAAGGCGCCGGCCTTCCCGTCGGAGCTTCCCGAGGCGAGCCACAACCAGGTCTGCGCGTGGGGCCTCGGCGGCGAGCTGGCCCCCTTCAGCGGCGTGTTCCTCGAGGACTCGGACCAGCACCCGCGTGTGCGGGAGCGGATCGACCTCACCGCCGAGGAGGTGGAGCGCGGAGGCGCGCGGGCGCTGCGCGTGACCTCTCGGGGCGAGAGCCGGACCGAGCGGATCCTCTCGCTCGTGCTTCTTGGGGACCTCGTGAGCGTGTACGCGGCGGTGCTGGCCGGGCGCGATCCCTCGCCCATCGAGGCCCTGGACCGGATCAAGGCTCGCCTCGGCAAACCTTGACACGATCGTGGTAAGGTTCCTCCGCGATGGAGGGACTCACGATCCACGAGGCGGCGGAGACCACGGGCTGGTCCCCGCGAATGCTTCGCTACATAGAGAACGCGGGGCTCATCGAGCTCTCGCGCTCGTCCTCGGGCTACCGCCTCTTCGGGCCTGAGGAGCTTCAGCGCCTGCGCACCCTCCGGGAGCTGCTCGGGCGGTTCGACTGCGCACTGTCGGACGTGGCCTTCGCCGAGCGCCTGCGCTCGCACGAGGAGCTTCGCGCCGCGGTGGAGCAGTGGTTCGAGGCGCGCCCCGAGAAGCCGGAGGGCGTGGCCCCGAACGACTGGCTCAGCTGGGAGCAGCAGAAGCACCAACGCCTGATCGAACCCGAAACCACCCGACTCACGGAGACCGCCGCATGACAATCGCTCAGACCCCCGCCACCGCCGACTACAAGGTCGCGGACATCTCGCTGGCCGAGTTCGGCCGCAAGGAGATCCACCTCGCCGAGCACGAGATGCCCGGCCTGATGGCGATGCGCGAGGAGTACGGCGCGGCTCAGCCGCTCGCCGGCGCCCGCATCATGGGCTCGCTCCACATGACCGTGCAGACGGCGGTGCTGATCGAGACGCTCACGGCCCTCGGCGCCGACGTGCGCTGGGCCAGCTGCAACATCTTCTCCACGCAGGACCACGCCGCGGCGGCCATCGCCGAGGCCGGGGTGCCCGTGTTCGCCTGGAAGGGCGAGACGCTCGAGGAGTACTGGTGGTGCACCGAGCAGGCGCTCACCTGGCCCGACGGCGAGGGCCCGAACATGATCCTCGACGACGGCGGCGACGCGACGATGCTCGTGCACAAGGGCACCGAGTACGAGAAGGCCGGCGCCGTGCCGGATCCCGCTCAGGCCGAGTCCGAGGAGTTCCAGGTCTTCCTCACGCTGCTCCAGCGCTCGCTCGAGACGGACCCGCAGAAGTGGACCCGTGTCGGCGAGGCCGTGAAGGGCGTCACCGAGGAGACCACCACCGGCGTCCACCGTCTCTACGAGATGCAGGAGGCGGGCACGCTCCTGTTCCCCGCGATCAACGTGAACGACTCGGTCACGAAGTCGAAGTTCGACAACCTCTACGGCTGCCGCCACTCGCTGATCGACGGGATCAACCGCGGCACCGACGTGATGATCGCCGGCAAGACCGCGCTCATCCTCGGCTACGGCGACGTGGGCAAGGGCTGCACGCAGTCGCTCCGCGGCCAGGGCGCGCGCGTGCTGGTGGCGGAGATCGATCCGATCTGCGCCCTGCAGGCATCGATGGACGGCTTCCAGGTGGTCACGCTCGACGACGTGGTGAGCGAGGTGGACATCTTCGTCACCGCCACGGGCAACAAGGACATCATCACCGCGGACCACATGTCGCGCATGAAGCACCAGGCGATCGTGGGCAACATCGGCCACTTCGACAACGAGATCGACATGGCCGGGCTCGCCCGCCTCGACGGCGTGGAGCGCGTGAACATCAAGCCGCAGGTGGACGAGTGGCGCTTCTCCGACGGCCACTCGATCATCGTGCTCTCCGAGGGCCGGCTGCTGAACCTCGGGAACGCCACCGGGCACCCGAGCTTCGTGATGTCGAACTCCTTCACGAACCAGACGATCGCCCAGGTCGAGCTGTTCTCGAAGAACGACGAGTACGAGAAGAAGGTGTACGTGCTGCCGAAGCACCTCGACGAGAAGGTGGCCCGCGCGCACCTCGACGCTCTCGGGGCGAAGCTCACCAAGCTCACGCCCGACCAGGCCGCCTACATCGGCGTGCCGGTCGAGGGCCCGTACAAGAGCGATCACTACCGCTACTAGCCACACCGTGGGAGGAGCGCCGCCCGATCGGCTGATCGGCGCGAGCGACCGCACCATGCTTTCTTCAGATATCACCGATCCGGGTCTCGCCTCCTCGGGGGCGGCCCGGATCGACTGGGCGGAGGGGCAGATGCCCGTCCTGCGCTCCATCCGCCGGCGCCTGGAGCAGGAGCGCCCGCTCGACGGCGTGAAGGTGGCCGCCTGCCTGCACGTCACCGCGGAGACGGCCAACCTGATGCGGGCGCTCACCGCGGGCGGGGCCGTCACCGCACTCTGCTCCGCCAATCCGCTCACGACGCAGGACGAGGTGGCGGCGGCGCTCGTGGACGCAGGGGTGCCGGTGCAGGCGCGCCGCGGCGAGGACGCGGCGGCCTACGCCGAGCACGTCTCCGCGCTGGCCGGCTGGGGCCCGGGCGTGACGCTGGACGACGGCGCCGACCTTCTGGTGGCGCTCCACGAGCGGGGCGAGGCCGACGGCCTTCTCGGCGGGGCGGAGGAGACCACCACGGGACTGCTCCGCCTGCGGCGCCTCGAGGACGAGGGCCGCCTGCGCTGTCCGGTGCTGGCCGTGAACGAGTCGCGCACCGAGCGCACGTTCAACGACCGCCACGGAACCGGGCAGTCCGCACTCGACGGGATCCTGCGGGCCACGAACCTGCTGCTGGCCGGGCGCGCCCTGGTGCTGCTCGGCTACGGAGCCACGGGCCGCGGGATAGCCCAGCGGGCCCGGGGCGCCGGTGCCGCCGTGATCGTGTGCGAGGTGGATCCGGTGCGCGCCCTGGAGGCGCGCATGGAGGGCTACGAGGTGATGCCCGCGCTGGAGGCGGCCGAGCGCGGGGAGCTGTTCGTGACCGTGACCGGCTCTCGTGCGGTGCTCGGCCGCGAGCACTTCGAGCGCATGAAGGACGGCGCGGTGCTGGCCAACGCCGGGCACTTCGACGTGGAGATCGACCTGGACGCGCTGGCCAAGCTGGCCGAGGGGCGGGTGCGGGATGTGCTGCCGCTGGTGCAGCAGTACGACCTTGGAGGGAAGCGGCTCAACCTGCTCGCCCAGGGCCGCGTGGTGAACCTGGCCGCGGGACAGGGCCATCCCTCCGCCGCGATGGACCTGAGCTTCGCCAACCTCGCCCTCGGGGTCGAGCACCTGGTCCTGTCCGGCGACTCGCTCGACAACCGGGTGCTGGACGTGCCCCGGGACATCGACGACGAGATCGCCCGGCTGAAGCTCGAGTCGCTCGGGGTGGCCATCGACGTGCTCACGCCGGAGCAGGAGGCGTACCTCAGCGCCTGGACCGGCCGCGCCCCGATCGCCTGACCGGCGGCTACTCGCCGGGCGACACGCCCAGCGAGTAGCTGAGCCAGCGCTCGTCGCGCTTCCCGCCCACGCGCTCGTACACCGCCTGGGCGCGACTGTTGTCGTGAGCGGTCATCCACTCGAGGTCCGTGCCGCCGTGGGCCCGGACGCGCTCGGCGCACGCGCCGATCAGAGCGTCGGCGGCGCCCGAGCCGCGAGCGCCCTCGGCCACGAACAGGTCGTTCATCACGCCGATCCGTGAGGCGCTGAGCGTCGACCACGTCCAGAGGATCGTGGCGAAGCCCACCGCGCCGCCGGACGCGTCGCGTGCGATCAGCTGAATCCCCTCGCGGTCCGGGCCGGCGATCAGCGCACGGGACATGTCCAGCAGCTCCTCGTCCGAGGGCGTGACCTCGTAGAAGTCGCAGTAGCCGCGCAGCAGCGGGAGCAGCTCGGGCAGGTCGCTCTCGGCGGCCACCCTGATGTCGAGATCGCCCACCCGCGGCACGCTAGCGCGCCGCCGCCTCTGCCGCCGGCGCCGGCGCCGGCCGGAGGGCCAGCACCTCGAGAAGCGCGGTAACCACATCCGGATCGAACTGGGTGCCCGAGCCCCGCCGGAGCTCGTCGAGCGCCTCCTCGTGCGACATCGGCTCGCGGTACGGGCGTTCCGTGATCATCGCGTTGTACGCGTCGCAGGCGAAGATGATGCGGCTGCCCGCCGGGATATCGCGGCCGGCGAGTCCGTCCGGGTACCCCAGCCCGTCCCAGCGCTCGTGCTCGTGGCGCACGAGGGGAGCGATGGCGGTGAGCTCCGGGGTGCGGAGGAGGATGCGCTCGCCGATCACCGGGTGCTGGCGCATCACGTCCCACTCGCTGTCGTCGAGCGGCCCGTTCTTGTAGAGGATCTCGTTGGGGATGGCCACCTTCCCCACGTCGTGGAGCATCGCGCCGTCGCGAACGTTGGCGGTCTCGGAACGGGAGAGTCCGAGGCGGCCGGCCACGGCGCAGGCCAGGTCCACCACGTCGCGGGAGTGGGAGAGGGTGTAGTTGTCGCGCGCGTCGATGGCCGCGGCCAGCGCGGCCACGGCGTTGCGGGTGCCGCCGTCGGACTGGCCCAGCAGCACGGTCACGGCCTGGCCCACCACCATCTCGGTGAGGCGCACGCAGGTGCGCGGGAACTCGGTGCCCGAGTGGCGGAGGAGGAGCACGCCGTGGAGCTCGCCCGCTCGCGCCACGGTCACGGCCGCGAACGATCCCTGTGGGTCCGTGTGGTCACCCTCCGGTGCCTCGATCCCGAGCGCGCGGCGCAGCTCGGCCAGCGAGGAGCGGGCGATCGAGCCGCCGCGCAGGCGCCGGGACAGCTCCTCCACGGGCGCCACGAGCACCGGCCGGAAGGCGGCCTGGGACGGATCCCCCGGCGCGCGAATGCCGGCCACGCGAGTCAGGCTGCTCATGCCGTCGCGCTGGTAGAACGCCACCTCCTCCAGCGCCAGCTCCCGCCGGACGAAGGAGGGAAGGACGTCCAGCACCTCGCTGGGCTGGTCGCAGCGGGCCACCATGTTCCAGAAGGAGTTCATGAGCTGCGACGGCGCGCTTCCCGTCTCCAGCCCCGCCAGCTCGAGCTCCGCGTGCGCGCTGGCCACCACCAGCGAGTCCTTGCCCCGCCGCTTGGCCAGAAGCAGCGCGCGGTCGGCGCGGTCCAGGAGCTCTCCGGCCGTGAGCGGCTCGGCCCACTGGGCGATGCCCACGGAGGCGGTCACCGGCATGCCGAGGTCCCCGAAGGCCTGCCCCGTGTGCGCCACGCAGGTGCGCAGGCGCTCGGCCGCGAGCAGGCCGCCCTCCTCGTCGGTGTCGGGCAGCAGCAACACGAACTCGTCGCCCCCGTAGCGGGCCACACCGTCGTAGGGCCGGAACTCCGCGTCCAGCGCCGTGGCCACCCGCTTCAGGATCTCGTCCCCCACAAGGTGCCCGTGGCGATCGTTGATGGGCTTGAAATTGTCCAGATCGGCGAGCAGGCACGTGAGGCCCATCCCGCTCCGCCGGGCGCGCCAGATCTCCTCCGCGGTGCGCACCTGGATCGCGCCGTGGTTCAGCAGGCCGGTGAGCGAGTCGGTGCGCGCCGCCGCCCGGGCCGCCTCGAAGGCCTCGGCCTTGCCGCAGGCCACGGCGGCGAGGCTGGCGATGGCCTGAAGCGTGGAGAGGTCCTCGGCCTCGATCCGCCGGACCGAGAAGAAGGCCACCGAGAGAGCCCCCCGAAGCGCACCGTTCCAGAACATGGGCACGGCCACGGCGGTGCGCACGGAGCGCATCACGTTCACGCCGGGCACGTCCACCTCGTCCTGATAGTCGTTCGACACCACGGGCTCGCCGCTCACCAGCGCCTGTCCGGCCACGCCCTCGCCGGGGGCGATCCGGTACCCGAACCAGTCCGACTCGCCGGTCAGGCCGTGTGCGGCCACCGCCAGCCCGCCCTCGTCGGCGTCGCCCAGGTACACGCCGCTGAGATCGGCGCCCAGGGCCACCACCACCTCGCGGCAGAGGGTGTCCAGCACCTCGGGCCGCTCGAGTGTCTCGTTCAGAGTGCGTGCGGCGCGGGCGATGGCCGCCTGGGTCTCCACCTGGGAGGCCAGCCGGTCGCGCAGGTCAAGGGCGGCCAGCCCGCCCGCGGCGTGGTTGGCCATCGTGTGGACCAGGTCCACCTCCTCGCCGCCGAAGCGGCGGGGCGACTCGCTGATCAGCAGCACCACGGCCCGCACGCCGCGCTCGTAGGTGAGCGGCACGTAGAGCATGCTCGCCACGTTGAAGCGCTCGCTCAGCTCGCGGGACACCACCTCGGAGCTGCGGGCGTCGGACACGTTCAGGGGCGCGCCGGTGGCCAGCACGTGGTGCACGCCGCTGGGCCGGTCGAAGGGCACCATGTACTCGTCGCGTTCGCGCGCGGTGCCGTCGGGCAGAGGCTCGTACACCGTGCCGCGGCCCAGGGTGTCGCCCTCGGCCATGCGGCAGATGTGCACCGAGTCGATGCCGAACACCCCGAACAGCTCGGCCGCGAGGGACCGGAAGATCACCCCGGGATCGGCCGCATCCACGGCGGCGAACGACATACGGCGAACTCCGGCAAGCCCGGCGGCCGTGATCGGGTCCGTGGCTGAGACGGGCATGGCTCCTCCTCTGGTGAACCCTTTATCGACCGCGCGCCCGGTTGCTTGAGGCAAATAGGATCGCGCCCATGAACGCCGCCGTGGAGAAGATGAGAGCCGAGGGCCTGCCCGAAGTGGCCGTCGAGACATTCGCCCGCCACCTCTCGCGCCTGGGCGCGGGCGAGCGCGGGGTGCTGTCCGAGGCCGAGATCGAACCGGTGGACGAGCTGCCGGACGCCGAGGAGCTGCCGGACGACCCGGCCGGGGCCGAGGAGGCGCTGCGCCGCGCCGTGGTGATCAAGCTGAACGGCGGCCTCGGCACCTCGATGGGCATGACCCAGGCCAAGTCGCTGCTCGAGGTGAAGGACGGCCTGACCTTCCTCGACATCATCGCCCGCCAGGTGCTCGGCCTCCGCGAGCGTGCCGGCGCGCCCGTGCCGCTCGTGCTCATGAACAGCTTCGCCACCCGCGAGGACTCGCTCGCCGCCCTGGAGCGCTACCCGGACCTCGCCCTGGAGGGTCTGCCGCTCGACTTTCCCCAGGGGAAGGTGCCGAAGCTGCTGGAGGAGGGCCTCGAGCCCGCCGGCTGGCCGGCCGACCCGAAGCTCGAATGGGCCCCGCCCGGACACGGGGACCTGTACCCCTCCCTGTCCGGCTCGGGCATGCTCGATGCGCTTCTCGAGCGCGGCTTCGAGTACGCCTTCGTGTCCAACTCGGACAACCTCGGGGCCACCCTGGACCTGCGCATCCTCGACCTGGTTCGCGAGCGAGGGCATGCCCTTCCTCATGGAGGCCGCCGACCGCACGCTGTCGGACCGCAAGGGAGGCCACCTCGCCCGGCGCCCGGGGGGAGGGCTGGTGCTGCGGGAGATCGCCCAGACCCCGGACGAGGATGTGGACTCGTTCCAGGACGTGAGTCGCCACCGGTACTTCAACACCAACACGATCTGGGTGAACCTGCGCGCGCTGGCCGGCGTGCTCGGCGAGAGCGGAGGCGTGGTCGAGCTTCCGATGATCGTGAACCGCAAGACCGTGGACCCGAAGGACTCGTCGTCGCCCGCGGTGGTGCAGCTCGAGACCGCGATGGGGGCGGCCATCGACGTGTTCGAGGGCGCGGGCGCGGTGCGGGTGCCCCGGAGCCGCTTCGTTCCCGTGAAGGCCACCGAGCGACCTGCTCGCGCTGCGCTCGGACGCCTACGTGATGAGCGAGGGGCCGCGGGTGGAGCTGGCCCCGGAGCGCAACGGGCAGCCGCCGCTGATCGACCTCGACTCGAAGCAGTACAAGCTGCTGGCGGACATGGAGCGCCACTTCCCGTCCGGCGCGCCCGTCCCTGGTCGAGTGCGAGCGGCTCGAGGTGGAGGGCGACGTGACCTTCGGGGCGGACGTGACGGTGCGGGGCCGCGTCCGGGTGGAGGGCCCGCGCACGGTGGAGGACGGCGCCGTCCTCGAGGGCTGACGGCAAGGGAGGAGCGCAGCCCGAGCGTCGGTCGGGCGAGCACCGGACCATGTCATCAGAGCGTTCCGGCCCGCTCCTCCAGGCGCTCGCGCCGCACCTCCTCGGCCTCCGAGCGGGTCAGCATCCGCACGAACAGGAACACCAGGACCAGGACGAGCGTGAACGACTGCTCGACCATCATGATCACGCCGCCCACGTTCTGGTCGTCCACGGGGGAGAGGCCCCAGATCCGCGGCGTCTGCTCGTAGTAGGGGTAGAGGGCGGTGCTGCTCCAGGTGAGCAGCAGCCCCAGGGCCGCCA
Source organism: uncultured Thermoleophilaceae bacterium (assembly GCA_963752455.1). Classification (GTDB taxonomy): domain Bacteria; phylum Actinomycetota; class Thermoleophilia; order Solirubrobacterales; family Thermoleophilaceae; genus JACVRW01. Next base: position 29,103 of record CAVVYE010000017.1, on the reverse strand, counting down.
GCCCGGCCTTGGCCGACGCGATGTAGGCGATCGGCTGCATTCCCGTCAGGCGCCTGCGCATGGGCACGGGCTGGATCAGCGGCCACCACAGAGCGAGGCCCGCGGTGAAGAAGCAGGCGTGCTCGAGCAGGTGGAGCGCGGGGGACTCCACGGCCGCGTCGTAGAGGGCGGGGATGTGCCACATGTACATGAGGCCCAGCCAGAGCACGATGAAGGCGGCCGGGCTGGCGAGGGGGCCGAGCGCGCGCTCCACCCGCTGGAGGCGCCGCGTCGCGGGGCGCATGATCACCCGCGAGAGCGAGAGCAGCAGCAGCAGCGGAGCGATGTCCCCGAGCAGGACGTGCTGGACCATGTGGGCGGAGAAGAGGTAGTCGTCGCCCAGCCCGTCGATCGGGGAGGCGAGCGCCGCCAGCAGCGCCAGCATCGCCCCGGCGAAGGCCAGGGCCTGGAGAGGCCCGGCCCCGCGGCCCCCGGCCTCGCGGCGGGCTTCCCGGAACCGCCACACGTAGATGCCCGCCAGCAGGGCCAGCGGAGCCAGCACGGCGGGATCGGGCAGCCAGTGGAGCTGGGGGTGCGTCGCTCCTTCGTAACCCGGCACGTACGCGATTGTGTCAGCGGCGTGCCCACGGGTAACGCGCGGCGCGCCAGGCTCCGGCCGTGCCCCTCCGGCTCGTATCGCTCCTGGCGCCGCCGCTGTGCTGGGGCTGCCGTGGCCCGGCCGGCCGCGCCGGCCCGCTCTGCCGGGTCTGCTCGGGCACGCTCACGCGCCTCGGCCCGGAGGCGCTGCCGGCCTCCGGCGTGGCGGCGTTCGCGGCGGTGGCCTACGAGGGCCCGGCCCGGCAGCTCGTGCGGGCGCTGAAGTTCAGGGCCGCCCTGGGCGTGGCCCCGGCCATGGCGGCGGCGATGGTGGCCGGTGCGCCGGAGGGTCTCCTGGCGCCGGGCTCGGCCCTCGTGCCCGTGCCCCTCCATCCCCGCCGGGCCCGTGGGCGCGGCTTCAACCAGGCCGAGGTGCTCGCGCGGGCGGTGGCGCGGCGCACCGGCCTGCCGGTGGCCCCGGTGCTCAGCCGCGGCGGCGGCGCCGAGTCGCAGGTCGGCCGGGACCGGGGGAGCGGGAGCGCGCCCTTCACGGGTCGGTGAGCGTGCGGCAGGGCGTTCGCGCGCCGCACCGCGCGGTGCTCGTGGACGACGTGATCACCACCGGCGCCACGCTCGCCGGGTGCGCCGCGGCGCTACGGGCGGCGGGTTGCGGGGAGGTCGTCGCCGTGGCCTACGCCCGGACTCCCGGCCGGTGAGCGCACACCCCTTCCGTCTGCCGGGACCGGCCACTACCATCGAGTCCAGCTCTCCAAATCGCCGATTCGAGGAGGCACGATGCGCATCCAGGTCAAGGGCCGCCACGACGTAGTGGTGGACGACGAGGTCAGGGCCCGCGTCGAGAAGAAGCTCGCGAAGGTCGCGCGCCAGGTGTCGCCGCTGGCGGACGTGGAGATCGAATTGCGCGAGGAGAGCAACCCGTCGATCAAGGAGTCCCAGATCGCCGAGGCCACTCTGCACGTGAAGGGGGCAACGCTCAGGTGCACCAAGCGCTCCACCGACATGGTGCATTCGATCAACCTCGTCGCGGAGGACTTGGCCCGCCAGGTGAAGAAGCATCGGGACAAGCGGCGCTCGCGCCGCGATCGAGCGAGTGCCGGGCAGGAGCCCAGCACCGCCTGAAAACCGCTCCAGAGCGCCCCGTTCCCCTTGCTACCGTCTTCAACATGACCATTCTGGACCGCGCGCTACGCGTCGGAGAGTCGAAGAAGTTCAAGACCTTCGAGAAGAACGTCGCGCGTATCAACGACTTCGAGTCCGAGCTGGAGCTCGAGTCCGACGACGAGCTGCGGGCTCGCTACTCCGCGCTGCGTGAGCGCCACCTGGAGGGGGAGTCGCTCGACGACCTCCTGTACGAGTCGTTCGCGCTCACCCGCGAGGCGGGCAAGCGCACCATCGGGCAGCGCCATTTCGACGTTCAGCTGATCGGCGGCATGGTGCTCCACGACGGGTCCATCGCCGAGATGAAGACGGGCGAGGGCAAGACGCTCACCGCCACCCTGCCCGTGGTGCTCAACGCCCTGGCCTCGCGCGACGAGAAGGGCTACCCGGCCGAGGGCAAGGGCATCCACCTGGTCACGGTCAACGACTACCTGGCCCGCCGCGACGCCCTGTGGATGACGCCGATCTACGAGCTGCTGGGCGTGACCGTCGGGATCATCCAGTCGGGGCTGAACGAGATCGACAAGCAGGAGGCCTACTCCCGCGACGTCGTGTACGGCACCAACTCCGAGTTCGGCTTCGACTACCTGCGCGACAACCTCGCCGTGGAGATCGAGCACAAGGCCCAGCGCGGACACGGCTTCGCGATCGTCGACGAGGTGGACAACATCCTCATCGACGAGGCGCGCACCCCGCTGATCATCTCCGGCCAGCCCGAGCAGGCCGCCGACCTCTATTACAAGTTCGCGGCGCTGGCCAAGACGATGGAGCCGGGCAAGAAGCCCGAGGGCATCGAGGCCAAGTCCAAGGAGTGCGAGGCCGACTTCGACTTCGAGCCCGACGAGAAGCACAAGACGGTGTCCGTCACCGAGCGGGGCGTGGCCAAGGCCGAGCGCTACCTCGGCGTCGGCAACCTCTACCGGGCCGAGCACGGGAACATGGTCAACCACCTCCAGCAGGCGCTGAAGGCGGAGTCGCTCTACAAGCGCGACGTGGACTACGCGGTGATCGACGGCGAGGTGAAGATCATCGACGAGTTCACCGGCCGGATCCTGGAGGGGCGCCGGTGGTCGGAGGGGCTGCACCAGGCCGTGGAGGCCAAGGAGGACGTGGCGATCCAGGAGGAGAACCAGACGGTCGCCACCATCACCTACCAGAACTACTTCCGCCGCTACGACAAGCTCGGCGGCATGACCGGCACGGCCCTCACCGAGGCCACCGAGTTCATGAAGATCTACGACCTTCAGGTGGTGGAGGTCCCCACCAACCGGCCGATGGTCCGCCAGGACCGCAACGACCTGATCTACAAGACCAAGGAAGGCAAGTGGGCCGCGGTGGCCAACGAGATCGCGGGGCGCCACGCCACCGGCCAGCCCGTGCTCGTGGGCACGATCTCCGTCGAGGTCTCGGAGCACCTGTCCGCGGAGCTGCAGAAGCGCGGGATCAAGCACACGGTGCTGAACGCGAAGCCCGAGCACGCGGAGCGCGAGGGCGAGACCATCGCCGAGGCGGGCCGCCCGGGCGCGGTCACGATCGCCACCAACATGGCCGGCCGAGGCGTGGACATCAAGCTGGGCGGCAACGAGGAGCACCTCACCCAGACCGAGCTGGTCAAGCGCGGCATCGTGCCCGACAGCGACGATTGGGACGCGGCCTGGGACGAGCTCTATCCCAAGATGGAGGCCCAGGTCCAGGAGGAGCGCGCGCGGGTGATGGAGGCCGGCGGCCTCTTCATCTGCGGCACCGAGCGCCACGAGTCGCGGCGCATCGACAACCAGCTGCGCGGCCGCTCCGGACGCCAGGGGGACCCGGGCGAGTCGCTCTTCTACCTCTCGGCCGAGGACGACCTGGTGCGCCTGTTCGCCGGCGACCGGATCTACCGCATCCTCGACAACAAGTTCCTCGCCCAGAAGGACGACGACGGCAACGAGCTGCCGATCGAGCACAAGATGCTCTCCAAGCAGATCGAGGGAGCTCAGCGCAAGGTCGAGGAGCAGAACTTCCTGATCCGCAAGCGCGTCCTCGAGTACGACGACGTGATGAACCAGCAGCGCGAGATCGTCTACGAGTACCGCGACCGCATCCTCGAGGGCGAGGACATGTCGGAGATCGCGCGCACTCAGATCGCCGAGGCGATGGAGCGGATCTGCGACGAGTACCTCGAGGGCGAGTACCAGGAGCAGTGGGAGCTCGACGCCCTGCTCGAGCAGCTCGGCCAGATCTACGACGTCTCCTACGAGCGCGAGGACGTGGAGGAGCGCGAGACCCGCGCGACCCTGATCGAGAAGCTGCGCGAGGACGTGGTGGACGCCTACAACGACCGCGAGGAGGAGCTCGGCAGCGAGCTCATGCGGGCGCTCGAGCGCTTCATGCTGCTCCAGATCATCGACGAGCGCTGGCGCGAGCACCTCCACGACATGGACTACCTGCGCGAGGGCATCCACCTGCGCGGGTTCGCCCAGATCGACCCGCTCGTGGCCTACAAGAACGAGGGCTTCGACATGTTCACGGGGCTCATGAACAACATCTGGGACGAGTTCGCCCGCTACGTGTTCAACGTCGAGGTGGAGGTCCAGCCCGACCAGCAGCCGCAGAACGGCGGCGGGCGCGATGGGGAGCGGCCTCCAACACGTCGAACACCGGCGAGCGCGCCAGCGCCTCAGCTACGCGGGCGGCACCGCCGCCGACCAGCCGAGCGCGCTCGCCGCCGCGGCGCAGAGCGCCGGAGGCGTCGTGCCCGCGGGCGTGGCCCAGGCGGCCGAGTTCGCCGCGGAGTCGGAGATCGAGCCCCCGCCCGTGGTGGAGACGCGCGTCCTGGACGAGCACGAGCGGGTCGGGCCGGAACGATCCCTGCTGGTGCGGCTCGGGCAAGAAGTTCAAGAAGTGCCACGGTGCGGCGTGAGGCGCCGGCGCCGATGGCCTCCGCGGCCAGCTTGCGCTGCTCGCGGACTATCTTTGACCCCGCTTCACTAGAAGAACGCGTCCAGGCCCTGGAGGGCCAGATGCAGGAGGGTGGCTTCTGGGACGACCAGGAGCGCGCGGCCAGGGTCTCGGCCGAGCACGCCTCCGTGGCCCGCCGGCTCGAGTCGTTCCGCTCGCTGGAGCGGGACATCGGCGACCTGGACACGCTCGAGGAGCTGGCGGAGGAGGACGAGTCGATCGCCGCTGAGCTGGAGGAGCAGCTCGCGTCGGTGCGCTCGCGGCTGGCCGAGCTCGAGGAGGCGCGGCTGTTCGCGGGCGAGTACGACGGCGGCGACGCCGTGGTCACCGTGAACGCCGGGGCCGGGGGCACGGACTCCCAGGACTGGGCCGAGATGCTGCTCCGCACCGAGATGCGCTGGGCCGAGCGCCGCGGGATGAAGACCGAGCTGGTGGAGGTCTCCCCGGGGGAGGAGGCCGGCATCAAGTCGGCCACCTTCATCGCCCGCGGCGAGAACGCCTACGGCCTGTTCTCGGCCGAGAAGGGGGTGCACCGGCTGGTGCGCATCTCGCCCTTCGACGCCCAGTCACGCCGCCACACCGCGTTCGCCGGCCTGGAGGTGGCGCCGCTCATGGAGGACACGGGCGAGGTGGAGATCGAGCCCGACGACATCCAGATCGACACCTACCGGGCGTCCGGCGCCGGCGGCCAGCACGTGAACAAGACCGACTCGGCCGTGCGCATCACCCATCGCCCGAGCGGGATCGTGGTGCAGTGCCAGAACGAGCGCTCCCAGTCGGCCAACAAGAACTCGGCGATGACGGTGCTGCGCGCGAAGCTGATCGAGCTGGAGGAGCGAAAGCGCCAGGAGGCGATCGCCAAGGAGCGCGGCGAGGCCCAGGACGTGGGCTGGGGCTCCCAGATCCGCTCCTACGTGCTGCAGCCGTACACGATGGTGAAGGACCACCGCACGAACGTGGAGGTGGGCAACGCGCAGGGCGTGCTGGACGGCGACCTGGACGAGTTCGTGCGGGCGGAGCTGAACCGGCGGGCCGGGGTGGCGGTACGTCAACCGGCGGATTGATCTCCGGCTCGGAGCTGGTGTAGGTTCGCGTCAACGCTCGGTGAGCACTGAGTTCTGGCCCCTCGATCCGAGCACCGAAAGGCTCCATGCGCTCGCGTCGACGTGCCTGCATCGCCCTGCTCTCGTTGTGCTCCCTGGTCCTCGGCGCGTGCTCCATGCGCCAGGCCGACGTGCTCACCAACACCATCAGCGCCGCCAATCCCTCGGCGTTCCACACCATCAGCGACACGGGGCACACGCGCGTGGGCCTCACGGCACGCGACGCGAGCTGCGCGAGCACCTTCGGGGGGCACTCGGTTCGGGCCTGCCGCTTCTTCTTCAAGGCCGCGCTTGCGGGCATAACCACGCCGAGCGCCATCGTCCCCGCGGGCGCCGACACCGACGTGACCAAGGCCTATGGGGACATCCCACCGGGGGCGGGGCCCGTGGCCGCGCTCGAGTCCTCCACCAAGATCGAGCTCCAGCCGCAGGTGAACTACCAGGCGCAGGCCTGCGCATACGTGGACTACAGCGACGATGCCGCGGGATTCCAGGGCCCGTTCTGCGCGGGGCGTGACACCAGCGGTGACGGGCGGGCGGATCTGGGCACCTGGGGGCCGGTTTGGATGACGGCGCACCGACCCCTTCGGTCATGCCGTCGACGCGGAACAACGGCGTGATCGTCCACTGGTCCGACACCTCGACCGAGCGTCACGTGGACGTCGGGAATTGCATCAGCTCGACCCTCTTGATCCAGGAACCAGGCGTGCTGAACGGCTACGTCGAGCTGCCCCAGTTCAACGTGGCGGGACGCATGCTCGTCCGCCAGGTTGCGTGCAACGCGGCCACCCAGGAGGTCCGCGCCTTCAGCCAGAACGCTGGAGACAACGGGATCTACGGGCAGGCCACCTACGCCTCGTTCACCGCCAACGGGCACATCTTCTTCCAGAATCCCCCGAATACGATGGTCCCCAACCCCACGTTCTTCATCAACGAGTTCTACGCGGTGAGAGGCACGGACCTCCAGAACGAGAACGTGATCAAGCACGAGATCGGCCACGCCCTCGGGCTGGCGCACGACGATCGCCTTCCGGCGAGCATCATGCAGCCGGTCGCCCCCAGCGTCTCCGAAGTCGACCAGAGGTCCCGCAACGCACTGTCGGCGCTCTACGCGCACACCGACGCGACCGACATCAACACCGGAGACAAGACCGTCCCGGGCGGCGCCCGCTCAAGCCGCACCCTCCGCGTGGGACCGTACGAGACGGTGACGTATGTGGATCAGGGAAACGTGACGACCACGCAGTTCACGGTCTACGCGCGCAACGCCACGGGCCGGGCAGCCGCGAGGGCGGCCACGAATTCCATGGCGCGGGTGCGCTAGCCGTCGCGTTTCGGAGGAAGCGAGCGCGCGTAGTTCACGCCGCGCTTCACCCAGGGTTCCAGCTGGCGCTTGGTCCGCACGCCCTCGGCGTCCACCCGTAGCCATCCCCGCATCGCCCGGCCGCGCATCTCGAACGGCCGGGCGTGGGGCTTGGCCACGAGGGCGTCGGTGTCCTCGGGGTCGACGCGCACCATGAGGCCGCCCTGACCGCTGGCCGCCACCGCCATGTTGCCGCCGATGAGGAACGCGAGACCGCCGAACATCCGCTTCTCGGTCACCTCGGGCTCGGCGGCGATCAGCTCACGGATGCGGTTGGCGAGATCCTCGTCGTAGGCCATGCGCGGCATGGTCCGCACCCTCGCGGCGCTCTGTCAAGCTCCGCGCATGGCCGAGCCCGATCCGGCCACCGAGCCGAGGTCGATGTGTGGCAGCGGACCTCCATGGCGGCCGAGCGCACCTGGCTGGCGTGGTGGCGCACCGCGCTGGCCGCGACCGCCGGTGCCCTGGCCGTCGGGCGCTTCGCCCCGGAGCTGCTCGACGTCGCGCCCTGGCCCTACGTGCTGCTGGGGTGCGGGTACGCGGCGCTGGCCGTGGGGATGCTGGTGTTCGGCGCCCGCCGCCAGCGCCAGCTGGAGCGCTCGATCCTCGACGGCGTCCACTCGCCGCTGGAGTTCCGGCTGGTGGCGGCCTTCACCATCGGCGGGGTGCTGCTCGTGGCGCTGACCGTCGTGCTGGTCAGCGCCCAGATCTAGCTCAGTCTTGGCCTTGGACTCGTTCAGCGCCACGGCGGCGCGAACGAGAGCCTTCAGCGCCTCCCCGTCTATCTCCTCGCCCTCGTGGAAGTCGATGGCACGCCTCGTGTTCCCCTCGAGACTGGAGTTGAAGAGGCCCGAGGGATCCTCCAGAGACGCCCCCTTGGCGAAGGTCATCTTCACGACGCTCTTGTAGGTCTCGCCGGTGCAGATGATTCCGTCGTGCGACCACACCGGAACCCCTCGCCACTTCCACTCCTCGACGACCTCGGGATCGGCTTCCTTGACCAGGGCACGGAGCCGGCCGAGCATCTCGCCCCGCCAGTCGCCCAGCTCCTCGATTCTCCGTCGATCAGCTGCGAAGCGCTCTCAGTCATGACCCGCCGATGCTACCCGTCGAGGATCGACGACAGCGGTCGCGTGTTCACCACCTGCGCGGCCGTCGCCCAGCCGCGCCGCGCGGTCCTCACCGAGAGCTCCATGTTCCCCAGCCCGCGCACCGAGTGCGAGTCGGTCGAGCACACGATCTCCACGCCGGCCCTCAGCGCGTCCCGCACGTGCTCGCCGCGGAGGTCGAGCCGGTCGGGCAGCCCGTTCACCTCGAGCGCGACGCCCTCCTCGAGCGCCACCTCGTACACGCGCTCCAGGTCCAGGGCGTTCTCCGGCCGGCGGTTGATGATCCGGCCCTTCGGATGGCTGAGGCAGCTCACGTACGGATTGCGCAGCGCGTGCTCCACCCGCTTCGTCATCTCCGCCCGCGGCATCCGCTGCCCGCCGTGCACGCTGGCCTGGACCCAGTCCAGCTCCGCGAGCACGTCGTCGGGTAGATCGAGCCGCCCGTCGGGGAGGATGTCGCACTCGGTCCCGCGCAGGACGCGGAACGGCGCCAGCACCTCGTTGGCCGCGGCGATCTCCTCGGCCTGGCGGCGCACGTCGTCCGCGGTGAGTCCGCGCACCGCGCCCACCGCGGGGGTGTGGTCGCAGATCGCGATGTACTCGTATCCGCGCGCGATGGCGCCACGGCCCATCTCCTCGACGCTCGCCCGTCCGTCGGACCACGTGGTGTGCATGTGCAGGTCGCCGCGGATGTCCCCCAGCTCCACCAGCGCCGGCGGCTCTCCGCGAAACGGCTCCTCGCGCAGCTCCGGCGGACACCAGGGGATGTCGAGCGCCCGGTACAGCGCGGGCTCGTCCGGCGCGTCGGGCAGCGGTTCGAGCGCGTCCACGTACGCGGGCGATCCCGTTGCGCGCACGAGCGCGGTCCCGAATCGCTCGGGCTCGGGAACCACGAGCTCGAGCGGCACGCCCTCGACCGTGACCCCCACCGCGCGCCGTTCCTCCTGCTCCACCACCGCCACGATCTGCGGCAGCGCGGCGAACCGGGCGAGCACGGCGCGCCGGCTCGGTCGCGGCACGCACCACCGCAAGCTGCTCGCAGGAGTCGCGCCATCGCCGCACGTCGCCGGCCACCTCGCCGTCGAGCGCCACGGCCACGCCGCCCACCAGCTCCCACGCGCGGTTGAGGGTGAGCCCGCGCCGGGGTCGCGGCTCGGCCTCGCGGGCGAGCGCCTCGATGAGCTGGGCCTCGGTCTTGGGCCCGATCCCCGGCACGCTCCGCAGCCGGCCGGCGGCCGCCGCCGCGCGAAGCTCGTCCGCGGTGCGCACGCCGAGCGCCCGCGCCAGCTCCACCGAGCGCTTGGCGCCGAGACCGAGGTAGCGGCCCAGGCCCACCAGATCCGGCGCGAGGTCGCGTTCGAGCTCGGCCAGCTCGGCGATCTCACCCGTCTCCACCAGCTCGCGCAGCCGCGTCTCGATCCCCGAGCCGATTCCGCGCAGCTCCCGCACGCGGCCCGTCCGCACGAGCTCGTCCACCGGGGTCGCGGAGCCGCGGATCGTCTCCGCGGCGCGGCGGTAGGCGCGGGCGGTGTACGGGTTGGCGTCGCCGAGCTCGAGCACCGACGCGAAGGCGTCCAGGCGATCGGCGATCTCGGAGTTCCTCATGGTCGCGATACTGGTCCGGGTGAACGATCGGAACGTCTTCGGGGGAGAGCTTCAGCCCTGCGGCACTGATCCTGTCACCGGCTTCTACCGGGACGGGTGCTGCCGAAGCGGGGTGCAGGACCTGGGGAGCCACACGATCTGCGCGGTGGTGACCGCGGAGTTCCTCGAGCACCAGCGCCGCATCGGCAACGACCTCACCACCCCGGTGCCCCAATTCGACTTCCCCGGGCTCGTGCCCGGCGACCGCTGGTGCGTGACCGCGGCGAACTGGCTGCGGGCCCACGAGGACGGCGCGGCCGCCTACGTGGTGCTGGCCTCAACGCACGAACGAGCCCTGAAGATCGTGCCCCTCGACGCGCTCGAGGAGCACGCCGTGGACGTGCCGGAGAGTCCGGACCCCTAGGCCCGGCCCTCCGCGCCCACCGGGCGGGCCTCCACGTCGAGCGAGGGCAGCCTGCTCTCCAGCCAATCCGGGATCCACCAGTTCCAGTGGCCCAGGAGCTGCATCACGGCGGGTACCAGCACCATCCGCACGACGGTGGCGTCGAGGAAGATCGCCGAGGCCAGCCCGATCCCGAACAGCTTCAGGAAGGTGTCCGGCGCCGCCAGGAAGGCGAGGAAGACCACCACCATGATCGCGGCGGCCGCGGTGATCACCCGGGCGGTCTTGGCCAGGCCGTCGGCCACCGCCCGCCGGGTGTCGCCGTCCTTCAGGTACTCCTCGCGGATCCGCGAGATCAGGAACACCTCGTAGTCCATCGAGAGGCCGAAGAGGATCGCGAACATCATCACCGGCATGAACGGGCGCGATCGGCACCTCGTGGTCGATTCCGATCAGCCCGCCGATCGTCCCGCCCTTCGCCACGATCGTCATCACGCCGTAGGCGGCGCTCACCGAGAGCAGGTTCATGATCCCCGCCTTCAGCGAGATCAGCGGTGAGTGGAACGCCACGAGCAGCAGCAGGAACGAGAGACCGACCACTCCGATGATGAACAGCGGCATGCGGCCCAGGATGTAGTCGCTCTGGTCCTCCAGCGCGGCGGTCACGCCGCCCACCTCGGCCGTGATGCCGGTGCCGGCCAGCTGATCGGGCAGCACGTCGTCGCGCAGCCGGTTCACCAGGTCCGAGGTCTCCTCGTCCTGGGGCGAGCCCCTCGGGATCACGGTGACGATCGCCGCGTCGCTGCTGGCGTTGATCCGGGGCGGCGCCACGAAGGCCACCCCGGGCTCGTTGCGCAGCCGGTCGGCGAGGGCGTCCATGTCCGGCTGCGCGCCCGCGCCCGGCATCTCGGCGGCGATCACCAGCGGGCCGTTGGTGCCCGGTCCGAATCCCTCGGTGTTCAGGTCGTAGGCCTGGCGGGTCATGGTGTCGGGCGGGTCGTTGCCGGCGTCGGGGAAGCCGAGGCGCATGCCGAGCGCGGGCGCCGCCAGCGCGAGCAGCAGCGCCGTGCCGGCGATCGCGGCGGTCCAGGGCCGCCGCTGCACGGCGTGGCTCCAGCGCGCCGCGGGCGACTCGCCGTTGCCCTCGGGCTTGTTGAGGCTGCGGCCGAGGAACGGGATCCGCAGGCGGTCGACCCGCGGGCCGAGGAACGAGAGGAGCGCCGGCAGCAGCGTGACCGAGGCCAGCATCACCACCAGCACCGCGATGGAGGCCGAGAGGGCCACGCCGTACATGTAGGGCAGGCCGGTGAGGGCGAGCCCGAGCACGGCGATCACCACGGTCGCGCCGGCGATGATCACGCTGCGTCCGGCCGTGGTCACGGCCTCCACCACGGCGTCGTGGCGGTCCTTGCCGTCGTGCATCGCCGAGCGGAAGCGGGTGAGGACGAGCAGCGAGTAGTCGATGCCCACGCCGATCCCGATCAGGCCCGAGACCGCCGTGGTCCAGTCGGGAACGTCGACGACGTTCGCCAGCAGCACGATCAGGCCGCCGGAGGAGATGCCGAGGCCGACGAGGGCGATCACGAGCGGCAGGCCGGCCGCCACCACCGAGCCGAAGGCGATCAGCAGGACGATCGCCGCGCCGAGGAAGCCGATCCCCTCGGGGCTCGACGCCTCCTGAGCGGCGTAGATCGGGTCCCCGCCGAGCTTGATCTGGAGTGCCGCCGCCGCTGTTCCCCTCGGCGGCGTCGATCAGCTTCTCGCCGTCCTCCTTCTTGACCTCCCAGCCGGGAACCGTCAGGGGAGGGTGGTCGAGCCGATCGTGCCGTCCCTGCGAGACCCGGATCGGAGCGTGCGTCGCGATGTGCTCGACCTTCTCGGCCTGGGCGAAGAAGGCGTCGAGGCGCTTCTGGGCGGCGGGACTCCGCGCGCCGGCGGGGTCCTTCCAGACGACGTAGATCTCCTGGCCCGAGTAGCCGGCGAAGCGCTGCTCGGTGAGGTCGCTCGCCGCCTTGGACTCGGATCCGGGCGTGTCGTAGTCGGCCTCGAACTCGCCCGCCAGCGAGGAGCCCACGCCGATGATCACCACCGCGGCGACGATCCAGGCGAGGACCATGCGGCCGCGGCGGCGGTAGGCGATGTCGGCGAGACGGGTGAGGCGACGCGTCATCGGTGGGTACTTCCCTTCGTTTGTCATCGAGGCCCTGATTTACCTATGACCGCGGACGAGCGCCCAATTCATCGGCACACACTCTGCGCCAGCTGCCCCGTTTTGACCAGTACGGCCTCCCGGTCAATCGAGGTGCGGTTATCCGTACCCGCCTGTGCATGGCGATTAGAGTCGCGCCCATGAAGGCCGCGGTGATCTACGAGAACGGGCCTCCCGACGTCCTGCGCTACGAGGACGTGCCCGATCCCGAGTGCCCGGACGGTTGCGTGCTCATCGACGTGGAGGCGATCAGCATCGAGGGCGGGGACCTGCTGGCCCGCGCCGTCTCACCGCCGCCGTCGGTCCCGCACATCGTCGGGTACCTCGCCGCGGGCACGGTGGCGGAGGTCGGCGCCGGCGTGGAGGACCGCGCGGTCGGAGACCCGGGTCGTGACCCTGAGCATGGCGGGATCGCACGCCGCCAGGCGGGTGGTTCCGGCGATGACCACCTGGCCGATCCCCGATGGATTGGACGCCGCTCGCGCCGCGGGCGTCCCGGTGGCGCTGGGCACCGCCCAGGAGTGCCTGTTCACCGCGGGCCACCTCGAGGAGGGGCAGACGGCCCTGATCCACGCCGGGGCGGGAGGCGTCGGGATGGCCGCGATCCAGCTGGCCAAGCAGGCCGGCGCCACCGTGATCTCCACCGCGTCCAGCGACGAGAAGCTCGAGCGCCTGAAGGACTTCGGTCTCGACCACGGGATCAACTACTCGAGCGAGAACTTCGTCGAGCGCACCCGCGAGCTCACCGACGGGCGCGGCGCCGACGTGATCCTCGACTCCGTGGGCGGGCAGAACCTGGCCGACAGCATCGGCGCCCTCGCCTACCGCGGGACGCTCGTGAGCGTGGGCGTGGCGGGCCGCGGCGGCTCCAGCGTCGAGGCGCAGCAGCTGTGGGCCCAGAACAACACCCTCCGCGGGGTCTTCCTCGGTGGGGCGATGCTGGCCGAGTACCCGCGAGTCCACGCCATGATCGGCGACCTCCTCGGGCGGGTGGCCGCAGGCGAGCTACGGGTCGAGATCGCCCGGACCTTCCCGCTCGCCGAGGCCGCGGCCGCGCACGCGTTCATCGAGAGCCGCCAGGCCTTCGGTCGCGTCGTGATGACGCCGTAGGCGGCGCCCGGGCTACTCGGCGCGGACGGCCGATCGCAGGGGCGGGAAGTCGCTGAGCAGGTCCGCCGCCTCCACCTGGGACATGGCCACCGGGTCGGGGATGCCGCGGAACCGCCAGGTGCCGAGGCTCTTCAGGCTGACGCCGTCCGGCAGCGACTCCGCGACCGCGGTGCGAACGGCGGAGGACAGGACGATCTGGCCGCCGTGCGCGGCGAAGCAGATGCGCGCGGCGGCGTGCACCGAGATGCCCACGTAGCCGGTCTCCGTGAGCGAGGGGCGCCCGCGATGGAGACCGATCCGAAGCCGCACGTCGGCGTCGTCCGGCCAGCCACCGGTGGCCATGGCCCGCTGGATCCCCAGCGCGCCCTCCAGTGCCTCGGGGGCATGTTCGAACACCGCGAACACGTCGTCGCCGCGGGCGGACACCACGTGGCCGCACGCCTGGCGCACCGCGGCGCCCACGCGGCGGCGGACGTCGGCGAGCAGGTCGGCGTAGTGGTCGTCCAGACGCGCCAGCAGGTCGGTCGAGCCCTCGATATCGGTGAGCAGGAAGGTGAGGTCGCCTCGGGGCAACTTCCGCTGCGGCTGCAGCTGGGCGCTGATGAAGCCGATGGGCATGATCCCGTGCTTCTTGGCCGCCCGCAGCAGCCGGTTGCGGGCCGTGTCGCGGGCGGCCTCGTCCTCGAACGCCACCTGGCCGAACCGCGCGAGGGCGTTCCGGACGTGCGACGCGTCGTTGATCGGCAGGCGGCGCCGGCCGTTCGAGTCGATGTACGCGAACGCGCTGTCGGGGAGCTGCGCACGCTCCTTCGCGCGAAGCGGTGGCATGCTCGGATGATCGCAAGAACACCGATTACCCGAATCCAGGAGGTCCGTGACCCATGACGCCGGATCCGACCGCTCAGATCGACAACCGGTTCAGCGACGACCAGGCCGATCCCGACTCCGTGGTCCGAGGTGGCGGGGGTGCTCGACGAGGCCGAGCTCTACTGGCTCACCACCGTTCGCTCCGACGGCCGGCCGCACGTGACTCCGCTCATCGGAGTGTTCGAGGACGGGGCGGTGCACTTCTGCACCGGAGTGCGCGAGCAGAAGGCCCACAACCTCGAACACAGCACCGACGTGGCACTCACGACCGGGAACAACTCCTGGGCGAAGGGCCTCGACGTCGTGGTCGAGGGCACCGCGGTCCGCCTGATCGAGCGCGACGCCCTGCAACGGCTGTCCGACTCCTACGTGGGGAAGTACGGCGAGGTGTGGCGCTTCGAGGTGGGTGACGGCGTGTTCCTGTCGGAGGGCGGCGGCGACGCCCTCGTCTTCCGCATCGAGCCGGCCAAGGTGTTCGCGTTCGCCAAGGACCCGCACGGCCAGACCACGTACCGTTTCCCGGAGGCGTGATGGGTCAGGGCGTCATCGACAAGCGCGTGACCGCCTCGATCGAGGGCGACTTCGTCGTGTTCCTCATCGGGATGCGGATCAACAAGCTGCTCAAGGTGCGGACGTGGCTCCCGGTCTTCGTCGCGATGCCGCAGGATGCTGCGGGAGCTGGAGGGCAGGCCCGAGTCGGGCTTCCTGGGGGCGAATCTCTACATGGGGAGTCCACGCCGGCCGATGGTGGTGCAGTACTGGCGCTCCTTCGAGCAGCTCGAGGCGTATGCGCGAAGTAAGGACGGCGCCCACTGGCCCGCGTGGGTCGAGTTCAACAAGCGCGTGGGGTCGAGCGGCGACGTGGGCATCTGGCACGAGACCTACCTGGTGCCCGCGGGCGCCTACGACAGCGTCTACAACAACATGCCGCCGATCGGCCTGGGCGCCGTGAGCGAGCTGATTCCCGCGGCCGGGCGCCGCGCCAGCGCCGCGGGGCGGGCCGGCGTCCGGGACGAGCCCTACGCCCCGGGGGCGCCGACGGACCGGATCGAGGTCTGAGCCGCCGGGCCTGACGTACCCCGGGGCGCACTAGCATCCGGGCCATGCCCGACGAGGCCCGCGGCTCGGATCCGCGCAACCCCGTTCCGCCCCAGGGGGATGGCAAGAAGCCGGGCTGGCGCGTGCAGCCGGCGCCCGACGGGCGGGGCGAGCCGCCCAAGAAGCAGCCGATGCTGCCGTTCAGCCCGCGGCGCTTCATCACCATCCTGGCCGTCCTCTTCCTCGTGAACTGGGCCATCGTCCAGGTCTTCGCTCCCGCCAAGGAGCGGATCCGGGTGCCCTACACGCCGACCTTCCTGACGCAGGTGAAGGCCGGGAACGTGAAGGAGATCTCGTCCGAGGGCGACACCATCAGCGGCGAGTTCAAGAAGGAGGTGAAGTACAAGGACAACACGGCGAAGGACTTCAAGACCGAGGTCCCCACGTTCGCCAACGACAACGCGCTCTCGCGCGAGCTGGAGGAGCAGGAGGTGGTGGTGAACGCCTCACCGCCCGGCGACCGGTCCCTGCTCGAGACGATCCTCTTCAGCTTCGGCCCCACCATCCTGCTGGTCGGCCTGTTCATCTTCTTCATGCGCCGGGCCGCGGGCGGCGCGGGCGGGGGAGGGGTGCTCGGCCAGTTCGGCCGCTCGCGCGCCAAGCGGGTGGAGAGCTCCGAGCAGCACATCAACTTCGACGACGTGGCCGGAATCGACGACGCCAAGAACGAGCTCGTGGAGATCGTGGACTTCCTGCGCGAGCCCGAGAAGTACGCCCGGCTCGGCGCCCGGATCCCGCGCGGGGTGCTGCTCTCCGGCCCTCCGGGCACCGGCAAGACGCTGCTGGCACGGGCGGTGGCCGGCGAGGCCCGGGTGCCGTTCTTCTCGGCGTCGGCGTCCGAGTTCATCGAGGCCATCGTGGGCGTGGGCGCCTCGCGCGTGCGTGACCTCTTCAAGCAGGCCGAGGAGGCCGCCCCGGCGATCGTGTTCATCGACGAGCTGGACGCCATCGGCCGCGCCCGGGGAGGCGGCGGGATCATGGGCGGCCACGACGAGCGCGAGCAGACGCTGAACCAGATCCTCACCGAGATGGACGGCTTCGACCCGGGCGTCGGGGTGATCGTTCTGGGCGCCACCAACCGCCCGGACGTGCTCGACCCCGCGCTCCTGCGTCCCGGCCGCTTCGACCGCCGCGTCGCCGTCCAGCCCCCGGACGCCAAGGGGCGCGAGCTGATCCTGCGCGTGCACACGCGCTCGGTGCCTCTGGCCGACGACGTGGACCTGGCGCGCCTCGCCCAGAGCACCCCGGGCATGGTGGGTGCCGACCTGGCCAACCTCGCCAACGAGGCGGCGCTCCTGGCCGCCCGGCGCCTCCACGAGAAGGCGCAGCGTGAGGACTTCACCGATGCACTGGAGAAGATCGTGCTCGGCGCCGCCCGCAAGCTCGTGCTGAGCGAGGCAGACCGCCGCCGCATCGCCTACCACGAGGGAGGCCACGCGATCGTGGGCATGCTCACCCCCGGGGCCGACCCGGTGCGCAAGGTCTCGATCATTCCCCGCGGCCAGGCGCTCGGCGTCACCCTCTCCACCCCCGAGGACGACCGCTTCAACTACACCGAGGACGAGCTGCGGGCGAAGATCCGGGTGTCGGTGGGCGGGCGGGTGGCGGAGCAGGAGGTGTTCGGCGAGACCACCACCGGGGCGGAGTCGGACATCCAGCAGGTCACGCGGATCGCGCGCGGCATGGTCACCCGCTGGGGCATGAGCGACAAGGTGGGCTTCATCACCGCGGTGCCCTCGGACGGTGTGAGCCCGCTGCTCCCGGGGTCCGAGCCGGTGTCGACCGCCACACAGGAGCTGATCGACGCCGAGGTGCGGCGCATCGTGGACGAGGAGCTGGAGAACACCCGCGTCGTGATCAGCGAGCACCGCGAGCGCCTGGATGCGCTGGCCCTGGCCCTGCTGGAGCGCGAGACGCTGGACGAGGCCGACGCGTACGCCGCCGCCGGCATCGATCGCGGCCGCGTGCTGGCGCGCACCTAGCCCTCCTCATCCGTGCCCGACG
The DNA here is from genome assembly GCA_963752455.1 of uncultured Thermoleophilaceae bacterium. Classification (GTDB taxonomy): domain Bacteria; phylum Actinomycetota; class Thermoleophilia; order Solirubrobacterales; family Thermoleophilaceae; genus JACVRW01. The sequence goes on along the minus strand of CAVVYE010000017.1, from coordinate 11,558 downwards.
TGATCGACATCGCGCTGGCCGAGGACGTCGGCGCCGGCGACCTGACCACGCGGCTGGTGGTGCCCGCCGACGCGCGGGCCACGGCCGTGATCGAGCAGCGCGCGGCCGGCGTCCCCGCCGGGCTGGACGTGGCCCGCGAGGTGTTCCTCCGGGTTGATCCCGCACTCGAGTTCATCGTGCTGGGTGGAGGAGAGGGCTGGCGCGAGCCGGGGCCGCTGGCCGAGGTCACCGGTCCGGCGGGCTCGATCCTCACCGCCGAGCGCACCGCGCTCAACTTCCTCGGCCGCCTGGGCGGCGTGGCCACCCTCGCGGCCCGGTTCGTGCGGGCGGTGGACGGCACCGGCGCGCGCATCCTCGACACCCGCAAGACCACACCGGGGCTGCGTGACCTGGAGAAGGACGCCGTGCGCGCGGGCGGGGCCACCAATCATCGCCGCGGCCTCTACGACGCCGTGCTCATCAAGGAGAACCACTCGGCGCTGGCCGGCGGGGTGGGGGAGGCCACCCGGCTGGCCCTGGCCGGCGCGCCGGAGGGCGTGGCCGTGGAGGTGGAGTGCTCCACCCTCGGCGAGGTGGAGGAGGCCCTGGCCGCGGGGGCCTCGCGCCTGCTCCTGGACAACATGGACCCCGCCGGTCTGCGCTCGGCCGTGGAGTTGGTGGCCGGGCGGGCGGACACGGAGGCCTCGGGCGGAGTGACCCTCGAGACGGTGCGCGAGGTGGCGGAGACGGGCGTGGACTGGATCAGCGTGGGGGCGCTCACCCACTCCGCTCCCGCGCTCGACGTGAGCCTCCTCCTCAAGGACCTCCGGGCGCTCTAGACTTAACGGTGGTCGCGTCCTCCTCTGGGGCGGGGCTTCATTTCGACACCGAGCGAGGTTCGAAACATGCAGTCCCACACGATTCCCGGCGCGGGCACACCGCTGACGCTCGAGAACATTCCGGCGCTGAAGAGCGAGGTCCGGGCGCTGGCCGAGGAGCGGAACGCGGTGATCCTGGCCCACAACTACCAGGTGCCCGAGATCCAGGACGTGGCCGACTTCGTGGGCGACTCGCTCGGCCTCTCACGCCGGGCGGCGGACACCGAGGCCGACGTGATCGCCTTCTGCGGCGTGCACTTCATGGCCGAGACGGCCTCCATCCTGAGCCCGGACAAGACGGTGCTGCTGCCGGACCTCGATGCCGGCTGCTCGCTGGCCGACTCGATCACCGCCGATCAGCTCCGAGCCTGGAAGGCCGAGCACCCCGGGGCGCTGGTGGTGATGTACGTGAACACCACCGCCGAGGTGAAGGCGGAGACCGACTACTGCTGCACCTCCTCGAACGCCGTGCAGGTGGTGGAGCACATCTGGCGCGAGCACGGGGAGGACACGGAGATCCTCTTCGGCCCGGACATGTGGCTGGGCGCCTATGTGGAGCGCGTCACGGGCCGGCGGATGCAGGTCTGGGACGGCGAGTGCCACGTGCACGCCGGCATCCGGCCCGCGGACATCACGGACGTGCGCGAGGAGCATCCCGATGCCGAGTTCCTCATCCATCCGGAATGCGGGTGCACCACCCAGGTCATGGAGTACGTGGCCTCCGGGGACGTGGACGCCGAGCACACCCACATGCTCTCCACCGGCGGAATGCTCGACTTCGCCCGCAACTCCGACGCCGAGGAGTTCATCGTGGCCACCGAGACGGGAATGCTCTACCCGCTCGAGCAGGAGAACCCGGGCAAGAGCTTCATCCCGGCCAACCGCGCCGCCAGCTGCCGCTACATGAAGATGATCACGCTGCCGAAGCTCCGGGACGCGCTGCGCGACCTGAGCCCTCAGGTGAGCGTGGATCCCGACGTGGCCGCGCGGGCGCGCGTGCCCATCGAGCGCATGGTGGCCATCAACGCCTAGGGCAGCGGTATCGCGGAGACGGTGAAGGGCAGCACGGGCGTGCCGCCGTTGCGCTTGTCGAACTGCGAGTTCACCACCAGCAGCCGCTTGCCGGCGATGGCCACGGTGGTGGGGAAGAGGAAGCTCGGCGCCTTCACCTGGCGCCTGAGGGTCGCCCTCAGCCAGTTCCGGCTGAGGGTGTACTTGGCCACCTGGCTGCCCGTGTTCACCGCGTAGAGCGTGCGCCCGGAGCGGATCATGCCGTCACCGATGGTGATCAGGTTGCCACCCAGGTCCACCTCGCGGACGGCGCGCGTCTTCACGTCCACGCGCACCAGCCTGCCCGTGCCGAGGCTCACCACCAGCAGGTAGCGCCGCCCCGCGGACACGATGCCGTTGGCGTAGGTGCCCACGGCGGGATTCGTGACCAGCGTGGCGAAGGGCTTCAGCGCCTTCGTGGCGGTGGAGCGCTTGCGCACCAGCCGGGCCGGGACCCGGAACAGCAGGCCGCGCTGGGAGTCGGTGAAGTAGGCGTCCCCGTTCGGGGCGAGCGTCACGTCGTTGATGAGCCCGCCCGAGCCGGTGGAGAGGCGGCGCACCAGCTTCCCGCGGGGCAGGTCGTAGATGAAGATGTAGCCGGTGACCGAGCCGGCCACCACCAGCCGGTCGCGCGTGGCCTTGAGGCCGGTGGCGAACGCCCGTCCGTTGAGGCCGGGCGCCAGGAACACCTTGGTCTTGGCGCGGCCGAGCGTGCCCCGGTAGATGGCGCCGTTCCCGGTGGAGGAGACGAAGAAGTTGTCGGTGCCCGGCTGGGTGGTCACGCCCTCGGGGAACACCTTCGGGCCGGGCAGGATGTACCGGCTCGGAAGTGCCGAGGCGCTCGCGGGCACGGCGAGCGCGAGGAGCAGCAGGGCGAGGGCCAGTCGCTTCACGGGGGAGACCCTAGCCGCCTGCCACCCTGTCGTGCTTGCGCCGCTCGCTCCTGACCATTCCGATCGTGCTCTGCCTGCTCGCGCCGAGCGGCGCCGTGGCGGCCGCGCCCGACCCGGTGGACCACACGAGGGCCGCCGCCCCCGACGGCACGCCCATGTGCGCGGCCTGGGTCCATGACCGCCACACCGTCACCCGCGGCGGGCGCACCTGGCCCACGTGGCATCCGCCCATCGATCCCGTCTACCACTGCGCCTTCGGGCACGAGCACGGCTCCAATCCGCGTGCCTTCCGCATGTTCCGGCGCACCGGGCATGCCCGCGCTGGGTCCGATCGGCGCCTACGCGGGCAGCGACGAGCCGCACGCCGGCTTCAAGGTCTTCGTGGTGAACGACGACCGCAAGGGCCTTTCGTGGATGACCGTGCTCCACCAGGGCTCGGGCTCGCCCCGCCGGGGCACGGTGCGCTTCCACTCGCTCGAGACCTGGCTCTTCCGGGGCCGCCGGCTGCTGGCCCACACCCGCGTGATGGCCGACTTCGGAGCCGCGGTGGCCAACTGCCCCGGCGCGGCGCGGAGGGCGCGGATGCGGCTCCTGCCCGACCCGCGACTGCCGCTCGGTCTACGAGGAGTGGTCCACGGCGGTGAACGTGGGCGGGGTGTTCCGCGCCTGGCCCGGGTTCGCGATCGACAACGCCATCACCCAGTTCGATCCCGCCGACCCCGAGCGGATCGTGTTCAACAAGCCCTTCGCCTGCGGCCCGCACGACCCGGCCGGCTGGCGCTCCTACTGCAAGGGCGACAAGCGCACGGTGCTGCACCCGAGGTGGGTGGTGCGAAACCGCGGGGCGAGCTCGCGCTTCCGGACCGACGCCCGCGGCCGCCGGGCGGCCGCGGGGCTGCTCCAGGTGGTGGCTCGCCGCGCCCGGGTGAGCCAGCGCGGCGAGTGCTGCGGCGTGGAGAACGCCTTCGTGATGGAGCGGCCCTCCGACGGCGGCATCTACCGGGCGGGCCGGGGGCTGAACTCGGCGAACTTCGAGTTCCCGGCCTACTGCGTGCTGCGCTCCAACTAGGTTGCCCTCCGTGCGCCTCCTCTATCCCGAATCCCGAGCCACGTCGCCCGCCGACCTGGCCTCCGGCCTGCGGCTTTCCGGCCAGGCCCCTCCGGACCGCCCCTACCTGGTGCTGAACATGGTGTCCACGCTCGACGGCAAGGCGGCCATCGACTGGCGCACCCAGGGCCTCTCCTCGGACCTCGACCGGGAGCTCTTCCACCACCTGCGCACGCAGGCCGACGCCGTGATGGTGGGTGCGGGCACGGCCCGGGCCGAGCGCTACGGCGTGATGGTCAAGACGGACGAGCTGCGCGACAAGCGCGAGGCCGAGGGGCTCGAGCGCGAGGCGGTGGCGGTGGTGGTGTCGGGGCGGCTCAACCTCCCGCCCGACCTGCCCCTGTTCGGGGAGGCCCATCAGCGTGTGGTGGTGGCCACCGGCGACGACGGCGAGGTGCCCGGCGCCGGCGAGCAGGTGGTCTACGAGCGGGTGGGGGACGACCTCCCGCTGCTGCTGGCTCGCCTCCGGAGCGAGCACGGCGTGCGCTCGATCCTGTGCGAGGGCGGCCCCACGCTCAACTCGTTCCTGTTCGCCGCCGACCTGGTGGACGAGCTGTTCCTCACGCTCGACCCGAAGGTGCGTGGGCGGCGCCGCGGCGCTGACGATCGTGGCCGGCCGCGAGCTGGTGGAGCCGGCCCAGCTCGAGCTGGTGTCGCTCGCCGAGGGCGGGGGCAACCTCTTCACCAGATGGCGCGTGAAGAAGCCCGGATGGCCGGGCAGTACGATGAGGTGCACCAACGGTTGCACCGGCGGCTCTAAGCAGGGCTTTTCGCTAAGAATCCTGTTCGGGATGGATTCCATTCACACCCAAACGGCGCAACCGGGGGCGCACCGGCAACCCCGTGGCGCCGACGTTCCCGTTGTCGAGTTCAAGAACGTCAGCAAGGTCTACGACGGCGGCTCCGTCGGGCCTCGACGGCGCCTCGATGCGCATCGGCCGCGGCGAGTTCGTGTTCCTCGTCGGACCCACGGGCTGCGGCAAGTCCACCTGCATCCGCCTGCTGCTCATGGAGCTGGAGGCCAGCCGGGGCGAGATCTCGATCGCGGGCCGTGAGCTGAGCGGGATTCCGCGCTCGCGCGTGCCCTACCTGCGCCGGAACCTCGGGGTCGTGTTCCAGGACTACAAGCTCCTGCCGAACCGGACCATCTACGACAACGTGGCCTACTCGCTCCAGGTGATCGGCGAGAGCCGCCAGGAGATCCGGCGCAAGGTGCCGGACATCCTCCGGCTCGTGGGCCTGTCCACCAAGCTCCACAACTTCCCCGACGAGCTGTCGGGCGGCGAGCAGCAGCGCGTGTCGATCGCCCGCGCCTTCGTGAACCACCCGCCGCTGGTGCTCGCCGACGAGCCCACCGGCAACCTCGACCCCGAGACCTCCATCGGGATCATGCAGCTGATCTACCGGATCAACCGCACCGGCACCACCGTGATCGTGGCCACTCACGACAAGGAGATGGTGGACAAGATGCGGCGCCGGGTGATCGAGCTCCGCGAGGGGCGCATCATCCGCGACGAGCTCTCCGGCCTCTACCGCCCGGACGAGTCCACCACCGAGTTCGCCGTGCGCCTGCGCGGTGAGCTGGGCGTGGGCGACGAGGGGCACCCGAACTAGGCATGCAGGCCGCCTTCTTCCTCCGCGAGGCGCTTCGCGGCCTGCGCCGCAGTTCCGCGCCCGCCCTGGCCGCGCTGCTCACGGTGCTGCTCACCGCGCTCGTGCTCGGGGTCTTCATCCCGATCGTGCAGGCCACCACGGGGACGGCCAACGAGGTGCGCAGCCGCGTCGTGGCCGACGTCTACGTGAAGGACTCGGCCACCCAGGCCCAGCAGAGCGAGTTGAAGCGCGAGCTCGAGGCCACCGAGGGCGTGAAGTCCGTGGAGTACATCTCGAAGTCCGAGGCGCTCGCGAACGCCAAGGAGAAGAACCCGGGTGCGTTCGACGCCGGCGCCGAGCTTCTGGGAGCCAACCCGCTCCCCGCCTCCTTCCGCGTCACCCCGGACGACCCGGATCGGCTGGAGGGCATCGTGGCCGCGCTCCAACCCGGGGGCAAGCCTCGCTTCGAGGCCATCGACGAGGTGCGCAACCGCGAGGAGGACACGAACAAGATCCTCTCGGCCACCGGGCTGGTCAAGGCCCTCACCGCCGGACTGGCCGCCCTGCTGCTCTTCGCCTCCATCGCGCTCATCGCCAACACGATCCGCCTGTCGGTGTTCGCCCGCCGGCGCGAGGTCGAGGTGATGAAGCTCGTGGGCGCCACCAACTGGTTCATCCGCTGGCCGTTCGTGATCGAGGGCGTGATCGTCGGCTTCTTCGGCGGGCTGCTCGCGGTGCTGCTCCTGACGATCGCCAAGGAGACGTTCATCGATCCGCTGTCCGACCGCTTCGCGCTGCTGGCCGCGCCGGACACGATCGACTTCCCGCTGCTCGTGGTGCTGCTGATGGTGGCCTGCATCACGGTCTCCGCCATCGGCAGCGGCATCACCCTCCGCCGCTTCCTGCGCGTCTAGCCGCTCGTGACGAGCCCGGGGATCGCCCGGGACGGATCCTCGGCGGGCTCCGTCTCCTCGTTGCGACGCTGGAAGAGGTACACGCCCACCAGCACGCCGGCGAGCGTGCACAGACCCCACGCGATGCCCTGCCCGACCTGCGTGGCCACCGGACCCGGGCAGGCGTCGGACACGCCCCACCCGACGCCGAACACGATGCTCCCGGCGATGTGCCGGCGAGCGGGCCGCTCGGGCGCCCAGCCGATCGGAGCACCGGTGAGCACGGCCCGCGCGCCGGAGCGGCGCAGCAGTGCCAGCCCCAGCGTCCCGACGGCCACCGCCGAGGCGAAGAACAGGAACAGGTAGGACTCCTCGAACAGCAGGGCTCCCCGGATCACCTCCGGGCTGGTCATGCCGCTCCAGGAGAGCACGATGCCGAATACGAGGCCCACGCAGAGGGCGGCGACGCGCACCGACATCACACCAGCGCCTCGGTCACGAAGCTCACCACGATGGCCGTGGCGAAGAAGGTGCCCGTGGCGGCCAGGGCCGCGGGCGAGAGCATCGCGGTTCCACTGAGTCCGTTGCCGGAGGTGCAGCCGCCGGCGAGCTTGGCCCCGTACCCGATGAGCACGCCGGACACCACCAGGATCGGCGCGATGGCGAGCCGGGCGGAGCCGGTCAGGTTCTCGGTGAGCCAGCCATAGCCGTGGAAGTCCGGTCCGCCGGCGGCAAGGGCGAACGTCGTGCCGCCGAGGAGGACTCCGATCAGGAGCCAGGCCCGCCAGTCGAGGCGCGGTTCGCGGGTCCTCACCCGATCGACGATCTCGGAGTAGCCGCCGGTCACACCCAGTCGCCCGTTGAACAGCAGACGGCATGCGACCACGCAGAGTCCCAGGGCCGGGCCGGCGAGGTACCACGCGAGCTGGGGGTGGAGCATTGCGGCCTCCTGGACCGGTACTTCAGTAACCCGATCGACTTTATCGACTGATACCTCTCACTACCCTCACTCGTTGCCGTGGGATCCCGCTCCGTTGCCCTGATCGCAGTCGTCATCGCCGTCCTCGCCGGAGGCATCTGGCTGGGCGGGCATCCCGAGAACCTGCCCGGGCCCGTGCGCGACGCTCTGGTGGACGACGATCGCGCCCTGCGGGCCGAGGTGACCGACTCGATCCAGGACAACTTCTACCGGAAGGTCGACAAGGCAAAGCTCGAGAACGGCTCGCTCAACGGGATCGTGGAATCCCTGGGAGACCAGTTCTCGCACTACCTCACGCCGGAGCAGGCCAAGCGCTTCCAGGACGACGTGCACGGAGAGTTCGAGGGGGTGGGCATGAACGTGGAGGAGGCCGCGCGCGGCCTCCGCGTCCTGCGCGTGTTCGGCTCCTCCCCGGCCGAGCGCGCGGGGATCGTGAAGGACGACCTGATCGTGGACGTGGACGGCCGCTCCATCGCCGGGCTCAGCAGCGACGTGTCCGTCGCTCGCATCAAGGGTCCCTCGGGCACCTCGGTGAGCCTCGGCGTGGTGTCGGGCGGCACGGGCGACAAGCGGACGGTTCGGGTCAAGCGCGAGCGCATCGAGATACCGGTGGCCGAGGGCCGCGTGGTCACGAGGAACGGGCGCAAGGTGGGCGTGGTGCGCCTCACCGGGTTCAGCTCGGGGGCCCACGGCTTCCTTCGCCGCCAGGTGGATCGCGTGCTGAAGCAGGGCGCCGAGGCGATCGTGCTCGACCTGCGCGGCAACGGCGGCGGCCTGCTCTCCGAGGGCGTGCTCGTGGCCAGCATCTTCATCGAGGACGGCAAGATCGTGTCCGTCCGGGGCCGCTCGCGCAGCGAGCGCACCGAGGACGCGGTGGGCGGCGCCATCAGCAAGAAGATCCCGGTGGTGGTGCTCGTGGACGGCGGCAGCGCCAGCGCCTCCGAGATCGTGACCGGCGCGCTGCGCGACCGCGATCGCGCGACGGTGGTGGGCACCACCACGTACGGGAAGGGATTGGTTCAGGAGATGATGGAGCTCTCCAACGGAGGCCTCCTGGACCTGACCGTGGCCAACTACTACCTGCCGGACGGCGAGACGATCACGAAGAAGGGCATCAAGCCCGCCGTGCGGGCCAGGGACAATCCGCGCACCAAGAGGGACGAGGCGCTGCCCATCGCCCTCGACACCGTGCTCGGCCAGACCCCGTGAGCGCGGCCCAGGCGAGCCGGTCCGGCCGCCAGCCCGACCGCCGCCCGCCGGACCAGCCGCTGGTGGCCGTGCTCGAGAAGCGCGGCCGCTTCCTGGTGGCCGAGCCGCTGTTCGGGCGCGGCCCCCGGACCGCGGTGGAGCGCGGGCCGGCCGGACCCGGGGATCTGGTGCTGGTGGGCACGGGCAAGCGCGGGGCGCGGGTGGTGAGGGTGCTGGGGCGCCCCGACCGGGCCCGCGACGTGGTGGAGGGGCTGATGCTCGATCGCGGCCTGCACCGGAACTACGGCCGCAGGCCCACGCTGGAGGCCGAGGCCGCGGTGGAGGAGCCCTACGCGGCCGACGCGCGCGTGGACCTCACGGCGCTGCCCACCTTCACCATCGATCCCGACGACGCCCAGGACTTCGACGACGCCATCTCGGCCCGGCGGGAGAACGGCCGAATGCGGGTGTGGGTGCACATCGCCGACGTCACGGCCTACCTGCGGCCGGGCGGAGCGCTGGACCGCGAGGCCATGCGCCGGGCCACCTCCGTCTACGTGCCCGGAGCGGTGGAGCCGATGCTGCCGGAGGCCCTCTCGAACAGGGCCTCGTCGCTGCGGCCGGGCGAGGAGAAGCTGGCGGTGACCGTGGAGATGGAGATGGAGGGCGCGAACGTGGTGAAGACCGTGTTCCACCGGTCGCGGATCCGCAGCGACGCCCGGCTCACCTACGGCCAGGTGGACGAGGTGTTCGCGGGCCAGGCCCGCGCGGCCGAGCCCTGGGCGGCGCCTCTGGAGGTGGCGCGCGAGGCGGCCCGGGCCCTGCACGCAGGACGCGACTCGCTCTCGATCTCCAACCCCGAGCCGACCTTCGAGTTCGACTCCGAGGGCCACGTCACCGGCGTCCGCAACGAAGCAGCAGACGGAGTCCCACGGGATGATCGAGGCGCTGATGGTGCTGGCCAACGAGCAGGTGGCCGGATACCTGGAGGACCGCAAGCTGCCCACCCTCTACCGGGTGCACGAGCGCCCCGAGCCGCGCTCCGTGGAGTTCCTGGCCGACCAGCTCGCCAGCCTCGACATCCCCACGCCGGCCCTGCCCCGCAACATGACGCCGCAGCAGGCCGCCGACGCGGCCACGGAGATGTCGCGGATCGTGGCCCGCGACGCGCCCGACCGCCGGGCCATCGGCACGCTCGTCCTGCGGGCGCTCAAGCAGGCCTACTACTCGCCGCGCAACCTTGGGCACGCCGGGCTCGGCAGCGCGCGCTACACCCACTTCACCTCGCCGATCCGCCGCTACCCGGACGTGGTGGCGCACCGCGCCCTGCTGCAGGGGCTCGGCATAGACGACGCGGCCACGCCGGCATCCGAGCTGCCCGATCTCGGGGTGCACACCTCGGCGCTCGAGCGCGAGGCGATGAAGATCGAGCGCACGGCCGACGACGTGGTGCTGGCGTTCCTGCTCGAGCGCCGGCTGGCCGAGGCCGGCCCTGAGGAGCCGCCCGCGTTCGAGGGCGAGGTGGTGGGGCTGATCGAGAAGGGCGCCTTCATCCGCTTCGGCGAGGAGGGCTTCGAGGGCTTCCTGGGGGTTCGCCAGATGCGCGACTGGTGGTCGCTGAACGAGCAGGGCACGGCGCTGGTCTCGCAGGGGGCGGGCCGGGCCCTGAGGCTCGGAGATCCGATCGAGGTGAGCGTGGAGCGGGTGGATTCGCCGCGCGGCCGCGTGGATCTAGCCCCTATAGTCGCCGCCTGATGCGCTTCGCAGGAGCCATCCTCATCGCGCTCGTGCTGGCCGCTCCGGCGGCCGCCGCTCCCGTGACCGAGACCGCCACCTCGGGCACGGTCACCGCCAAGCTCAGCTACGAGCGCAAGGGCAGGGACTACTCCAAGTTCCACGTGACGATCGAGCGCGACGGGAAGAAGGTCCTCGACCGCGCCGTTCGCACCGGATGCAAGGGCAAGGCGTGCGGCGTGGTGCCCGCCAACCGCACGGCCGGCACGGACTCGATCGCGGTGCGGGACGTGAACGGGGACCGTGAGCCGGACGTGATCGTGGATCTCTTCACCGGCGGCGCCCACTGCTGCGAGTTCTCCACCGTCTACTCGTTCGTCGAGGGGTCGGGCACCTACTCGGTCAAGCGCCACGACTGGGCCGACGCCGGCTACCGGCTGCGCGACCTCGGCAGGGACGGGCAGTTCGAGTTCTACAGCGCCGATGCCCGCTTCGCCTACCGCTACGCCTCGTACGCCGAGTCCTACCTCCCGGTGCGGATCTTCCGCCTGCGGCAGGGCAAGCTCGTGGACGTGACCACCTCCTTCCGGGGTGTGCTGCGGGCCGACGCGCGCAGCGCGCTGCGCCTCTACCGGAAGCAGCGCGGGCGCGACGTGAACCTGCGAGGGGTGCTGGCCGCCTACGCCGCGGACCGCTACCGGCTCGGGGAGCGGGGCGCGGCCCGCAAGACCCTCTTCCGCGCGCTGAAGCGGGGCGATGTGGACTCGGCGTACATCGCCCGTGTGGACCGCTTCCTCCGGAAGATCGGTTACACGCAGACGAAGAAGTAGCCATGGCCAAGAAGGGCAAGCGCAAGGCGGCCCCGGGCGACGTGGCCACGAATCGCCAGGCCAGCTTCCGCTACCACCTGGACGAGCGGCTCGAGGCCGGGATCGAGCTCCAGGGCTCCGAGGTGAAGTCCATGCGCAACGGGGGCGTGCAGCTGAAGGACGCCTACGCGGAGGTGCGCGACGGCGAGGTGTGGATCCAGAACATGCACGTGGCCCCGTACAAGCACGCGGGCCGGGAGAACCACGAGCCGGAGCGGCCGCGCAAGCTCCTGCTCCACCGCAAGGAGATCGAGCGCCTGATCGGCAAGACCTCGGAGCGCGGGCTCACGATCGTGCCCACCCGCGTGTACTTCTCGGGGTCGCGCGCGAAGGTGGAGATCGCCGTGGCGCGAGGCAAGGACGCCTTCGACAAGCGGCACAGCATCAAGGACCG